>NZ_JAUETT010000002.1:0-1286016 GCF_032484835.1 Bradyrhizobium sp. SZCCHNS1022
CGCGCTGCGACAGCTGCCACAACGGCTCCTACACCGGCCAGGGCACCAAGGGCGCGATGGGCACGGCGTCCTATCCGGGTCACGTTGCCACCGGCGGCCAGGACTGCATCACCTGCCACGCCAAGGCAGCCTCGGGCGGCTTCGCCAGCTGGGGCGGCGCCGGCTACAAGCACGCCGCCACCGACACCAATTGCGCGACCTGCCACAACGGCAAGACCGCGCTGGGCATGACGACGCCGCCGCATATCCCGGTGACGGGCGTGCAGTGCTCGAACTGCCATACGAACACCGCGGCGAGCTTTGCCACCTACACGATGAACCATGCGTCGGTGTCGACGGCGCGCTGCGACAGCTGCCACAACGGCTCCTACACCGGCCAGGGCACCAAGGGCGCGATGGGCACGGCATCCTATCCGGGTCACGTTGCGACCGGCGGCCAGGACTGCATCACCTGCCACGCCAAGGCAGCGAGCGGTGGGTTCAGCAGCTGGGGCGGCGCCGGCTTCAAGCATGCGGCGACCGACACCAACTGCGCGACCTGCCACAACGGCAAGACCGCGATGGGCATGACGACGCCACCGCACATCCCGGTGACCGGCGTGCAGTGCTCGAACTGCCACACGAACACCGCGGCGAGCTTCGCCACCTACACGATGAACCATGCGGCGGTGTCGACGGCGCGCTGCGACAGCTGCCACAACGGCTCCTACACCGGCCAGGGCACCAAGGGCGCGATGGGGACGGCGTCCTATCCGGGTCACGTCGCCACCGGCGGCCGGGACTGCGTCAGCTGCCATACCAAGGCAGCGAGCGGCGGCTACACCAGCTGGGCAGGCGCCGCGTTCGCCCATACCGCGGCCGACACCAACTGTTCGTCCTGCCACAACGGCTCGACGGCAAAGGGCATGACGACACCGCCGCACATCCCGGTGACGGGCGTGCAGTGCTCGAACTGCCACAGCAACACCGCGGCGAGCTTCGCCACCTACACCATGAACCATTCGGCTGTTCATGCGACCAGGTGCGACAGCTGTCACAACGGGGCGTATCGGAGCCAGGGGCGAAGGGGCGCGCAAGGACCTGGCCACAGTGCCAAAGCGCAGGATTGCGGCTGCTGTCATCAAGGCGCCGCGGCCAACTTCTCGACCTGGGATGACGATCCGCGGGAATCGGCTGGTGGCTGCTCGACCACGGCGAAGTCGCTCACCCCGGCGAACCCGACGGCCAAGTCGGCGACAGCGGCCACTGCCAATCGGACCATGACCACGGCTCCGGCGAACGCGCCGCAAGCAGCGACTGCGCCGTCCGCGACGACGCCAGCGGCAAAGCCTGCCGCAACGGCTGCGGCGCCAGGCGGGAACGCGGGCATTCTGCTCAGCAACAAGCCGGTCGCGAATGCGGCGAATCCGATGGCATCGGCACCGGCAAACGACAACGTCGGAGCGGGTGGCGCGGCCAAGCCGGATGCGGCGCCGAAAGCCGGAGCCTTGCCGACCTTCTCGACGGCGCCGCAGTCGGCCAATCCTCAGGCTGCTGCTCCGGGATTGGGACAACTCCCCTCGACAGATCCGCGGACAAGGCTGTCGCCTGCGTTCGGCCGGCCAGCAGCGGACCAGTCGGAGACTTCCGCAGGCGGACTCTCGTCGCTGGATCCAACCAAGCAACTCAAGCCTGGCCTCACTGGTTTGGGGACGCCGAGCCTTGGCGCGAGAAAGTTCGATCATCTTACGGCGAGGGGACCATGCGCCTCCTGCCACAACGGAAGAGACGCCACCGGAAAGCCCCAGAACCATATCGCGACCAATGCGCCCTGCGACACTTGCCACAAGAGCACGGCCACGTTCGCCGGCGCGCGGTTCAGCCACACCGGCACGACGGCGGCGTGCAGCTCGTGCCACAACGGCACGATTGCGATGGGCAAGCCGCAGAAGCACGTCGTGACCAATGCGCCCTGCGAGACCTGCCACAAGAGCACCGCAACGTTCGCAGGCGCGCGCTTCGATCACGCCGGTACAACGGGGGCGTGCAGTTCCTGCCACAACGGCACGATCGCGATGGGCAAGCCGCAGAAGCACGTCGTGACCAATGCGCCCTGCGAGACCTGCCATAAGAGCACGACAACGTTCGCCGGCGCGCGGTTCAGCCACACCGGCACGACGGCGGCGTGCAGCTCGTGCCACAACGGCACGATCGCGATGGGCAAGCCGCAGAAGCACGTCGTGACCAACGCGCCGTGCGAGACCTGCCACAAGAGCACGGCCACGTTTGCCGGCGCGCGCTTCGATCACGCCGGTGCGACGGGAGCTTGTAGCTCCTGCCATAACGGTATGACTGCAACCGGCAAGCCGCAGAAGCACGTCGCGACCAATGCGCCTTGCGAGACCTGCCACAAGAGCACGGCCACGTTTGCCGGCGCGCGCTTCAATCACACCGGAGTCACCGCACCATGCGCCAGCTGTCACAACGGGGCGGTCGCAACCGGCAAGCCGCAGAAGCACGTCGTGACCAATGCGCCCTGCGATACCTGTCACAAGAGCACGGCAACGTTCGCCGGAGCTCGTTTCAATCACACCGGAGCCACCGCACCATGCGCAAGCTGCCACAACGGGGTGACCGCGACCGGCAAGCCGCAGAAGCACATTGTGACCAACGCAGCCTGCGACACTTGCCACAAGGGGACGGTCTCGTTCAGCGGCGCACGAATGGATCACGCGACCTTGTCCGCGCCGTGCGCGAGCTGTCACAACGGGACGACCGCAAGCGGAAAAAGCCCGCGGCATTTCGTGACCAACGCACCCTGCGAAAGCTGTCACCGAAGCGTTAGCTGGACCTCTGTCACCTACCAGCACATGTCGGCCAGCTTCCCGAACCATGGCGCTGCGATCAGCTGCGTCGGCTGCCATGCCAGCAATTCACAAGTCGTTCCCTGGAAGTTCGCGGCCTACAAGCCCGACTGCGCCGCCTGTCACGCCGGTGACTTCCATCCGCAACAGCACGCAAAGTATCTCAAGCCCGTACCGATGAACTACACCGCTGCCGAGCTCCGGGATTGCACCGGCGCCTGCCACCTCTATGCCGATCAATCCCAGACGACGATCGTGACGCGGCGACCGAAGGCGCATCGCGTGAACGGAGGCGGATGGTGAGCATGTGCAGCTTCCTCTCGCTCGCCGGCCGTTCGGCGAGCGCCGCCGTGCGGCTATCGTTTGTGCTGTTTGTTGCCGGCGCCTGCCTGTTCGGCTCGAGCGTCCGGCGCGTAAACGCCCAGCCGGTCATCGACCAGTTCGTGTCCTCCGCCGACGTCACGACGATCGGCAATTGCAGCCTGCTGCGGATCAATTTCCATGTCCGCGTCCGCTATACCGGACACTTTCCGCAGGATCGCGGTGACCAGCTGAGCATCAACCTTCAGCTGGTCGATCGCGAAGCGGTTCTGGCGCGGCGTCTGGTCAGGCGCGAGGGTATCAGGATCGAGAGGGCGCAGTCGTCGGGAATCCAGGATGTCTACCTCGCCCTGGATGAAGCCAAGGGCCCGGTCCTGGTCGCCCAGTTTGCGGGCCCGGTTGCCTATCAGGTCGTGCAATCCGGAAGCTTCGAAACGATCGCGGTGGTGATCGCACGGAAGGGGCCCGTCTCGGCCTGCAAGGTGGGGGCGCTGTTCCCAACTGCTCCTGCCCCAGGTGCTCCGGACGTCCGCAACCCCAAGCAGAAGGGCTCTGCCACCGCTCCGACCTCGGTGCGTAAAGAGGGACCTCAGCAAAGCCTTACGGAAGCCGACATCAGACTGATCGAGGGGTCGATGGACGAAGCGCGGGCTGCGGTCCGGAAAGGCAATTTCAGCAGCGCGATCGCCATCCTGCGGCGGGTCTTGAAATATCCGGAGAACAGCGCGAGCGCCGAAGCCCAGGAGTTGCTCGGCGTCGCATTCCAGAAGTCCGGGCAGACCGCTGCGGCACAGGCCGAATACGAAGACTACCTTCGGCGCTACCAGAGCGGGGAGGGCAGCGAGCGCGTCCGGCAACGTCTTGCGGCCATTCTGACTGCGACGAGCAGCGCGCCCGAGCGGCCCCGCGACATGCCGGCGGGCTCGCCCGATACGCTTCCGGTCAAGGCCGCGACGCCCACGGGCGAAACCCGTTGGTCGGTGTCAGGCAGCGCCTCTACGACCTTCATCACCAATGACAGTACGAATGCGGTGAAGGATCTGTCGACCGCTCCCAATCCGAATGCCGATGCGGACGCGCACCGCGTGCACCAGAACACGCTGCTCACCAACATCGACGTGTTCGGGACGGCCGACAATGACCGCGTCAGAACCAAATTCAAGCTGGCCTTCACCCATGAACGGCAGTTCGACACCAGCACCGACAAATACGGCGTCTCGACCGCACAGGTCGACTACACCCTCAAGGAAGCCGACGTGACGCTCCGTGTCGGCCGCCAGTCCCGCAACACGGGCGGCGTGATTGGCCGGTTCGACGGCGCGGTGGTGAGCTGGCAGCAGAGCCCCGCGTTCCGCTTCAACGTGCTGGCAGGTTCGCCAAATTGGAGCCGGTTCGACGCGCCGTTCAAGGACAACAAGTCTCTCTACGGCGCCAGCATCGATTTTGGCAAGATCCTGGGCGGCCTGGAGACGAGCGTCTACCTGATCACCCAATATGATCGGAACGTCATCGACCGCCAGGCAGTCGGAGCTGAATTTCGCTACTTCGACAGCAACAAATCGATCCTCGGCACGATCGATTACGATACCTATTTTCGACAGCTGAATGCGGCGATCTTCTCAGGGACCTATACCCTGGAGGACAAGTCGGTGTTCAATGCCTCGGTGGACTACCGCAAGGTGCCGTATCTGTCGACGTGGAATGCACTTCAGGGCCAGCCGTTCCTGACGCTTTACGACATGATGAAGTTCAACACCGCGGCGGAGATCAAGCAGTTTGCGATCGACCGCACGCCCACCTTCGAGTCGGCGATGATCAGCTACTCCAAGCCGTTGAACGATACGTGGCAGGTCAGCACCGATGCGACGGTCACGAATCTGACGGGAACGCTGCCCTCGGGCGGCGTCGATGGCACGCCGGCAAGCGGGCTGGAATATTACCTCTCCGCACAGTTGACCGGAAACAACATCTTCACGCCCGGAGACCTGTTCATGGGGGCGGTGCGCTATGCGAGCCTGGCGGATTCCAAGATCTATGTGCTCGATCTCAATTCGCGCTATCCGATCACACCCAATCTCTCAGTCAGTCCAAGGGTGCGGCTGGGCTACAGGACGGGGACCCGGACCGACCTGAAGGAATACACGTTCCTTCCATCGTTCCTTGCGACCTATCTCTGGTCCAATGAGATCAGTACGGAGGCGGAGATCGGCTACAGATACGTCGACAGCACGCTTGCCAATATCAAATCGACGACCAAGGACCTGTTCGCGACCGTGACGTTGAGGCGTGACTTCGGCGCGGATGGCGTCACCAAATGTCAGGCTTCGATGGTCAGCTGCGCATGGGCTCGCCCGGCGGCGATGGCCGCCGGCCAGAGCCCTGGGGCGGGTTTGCCGGTCAAGTCGTCGTCATCGCCGTTCGCGTCCTATGCGCTCGAGGCCGGATTGCGCTACTGGTACAGTTCGGGGCAGAACCGATACCGCTATTTTGCCGATCAGACCGGGACCGCGCAGGTATCGCGCCTGGCCTACAGCGGGCTGACCGGGCACACCGGCGAGATGTTCTTCAGGGTGGACGCACTCGATGGTCCGTTCACGAACATGTTTCTGAAGGGCTACGTTGGTGCAGGCAAGATCAGCTCAGGCAGCCTGGTCGACGAGGACTTCGCGCCCTTCGTCAATCCGTCATCCAAGACTTTGAGCAGCGCCAGCGGCCAGCTGCAGTACGCAAATCTCGACGTCGGCTTCAATCTCCTGGAGATGGAGCGATTTCGGCTCGGCGCCTTCGTCGGCTATCACTATTGGACGGAGACTGTCGATGCGCGAGGCTGCACCCAGGTCGGCGCCAATCCGGTGATCTGCGCGCCTGCGCTTGGGCCATCGGTCAAAGTCGTGACCGAGCAGGATCATTGGCACACGGGACGCGCCGGCATTACGGTGGATACGCGGCTGTGGGACCGGTTGAGCTGGCAGGCCGAGGTCGCCTATGCGTGGACCCGCCAGAACGCGGTCGATACGCACTACTTCACCTTTGGACGCGATCCCGCCTCCGGCAGCGGCAGCGGCTTTCAAGTCGAGACGGTGCTGAACTATCAACTGACTGACAGCTTTCGCCTCGGCATCGGCGGGCGCTGGTGGCATCTCAGCACGGATTCCGTGGACTCGTTCAATCAGCTCCTGAGATACACGACCGAGCGCTACGGCGTGTTTGTGCAGGGGTCCTATAAATTCAACTAATATTGGTCCAGATCTGGAGGTCTATGTCATGAACTATCAAGCAAGGGCGATCGGCCTCGGTATTGATTACGACGCCTATTTTGATCGCGCCCTTGGTCAGCTGCATCAGGAGCGCCGCTACCGGGTGTTTGCCGATCTCGAGCGCCTGGCCGGTCGTTTCCCCCATGCGATCTGGCATGCGCCGGAGGGCGAGCGCGACGTCGTGATCTGGTGCTCGAACGATTATCTCGGCATGGGCCAGCATCCCAAGGTCATCGGCGCCATGGTCGATGCGGCGACGCGGATGGGGACCGGCGCCGGCGGCACCCGCAACATCGCCGGCACCAACCATCCGCTGATCGAGCTCGAGCGGGAGCTCGCCGATCTCCACGGCAAGCAGGCCGCGCTGGTCTTCACCTCAGGCTATGTCTCCAACGAGACCGGCATCTCCACCATCGCCAAGCTGCTGCCGAACTGCCTGCTGCTGTCGGATTCGCTGAACCACAATTCCATGATCGAAGGCGTCCGCAAGGCCGGCACCGAGAAGCAGATCTGGCGGCACAACGACACGGCGCATCTGGAGCAGCTCTTGCGCGCCGCCGATCCGGATCGGCCCAAGCTGATCATCTGCGAAAGCCTGTATTCGATGGACGGCGACGTCGCGCCATTGCACCGGATCTGCGACCTCGCCGAGCGTTATGGCGCGCTGACCTATGTCGACGAGGTGCATGCAGTCGGCATGTACGGCCCGCGCGGCGGCGGCATCGCCGAGCGCGACGGTGCCATGGACCGGATCGACATCCTGGAGGGCACGCTGGCCAAGGCCTATGGCTGTCTCGGCGGCTATATCGCAGCCAACGCGAACCTGATCGACGCGGTGCGCTCCTATGCGCCGGGCTTCATCTTCACCACCGCGCTGCCGCCGCCGGTCTGCGCGGCCGCGACCGCCGCGATCCGTCACCTGAAGACCTCGCAATGGGAACGGCAGCGGCATCAGGATCGCGCAGCGCGGCTCAAGGCCGTGCTGCATGCGGCGGGCCTGCCGGTGATGCCGAGCGACACCCACATCGTCCCGGTTCATGTCGGCAATCCCGAAAAGTGCAAGCTGGCCTCCGACCTCTTGCTGTCGGAGCACGGCATCTACATCCAGCCGATCAACTATCCGACCGTGCCGCGCGGGCAGGAGCGGCTGCGCATCACCCCGTCGCCCTATCATGATGACGGCCTGATCGATGCGCTCGCCGAGGCGCTGGTCGATGTCTGGGCGCGTCTTCAGCTACGAAGGTACGAGGATCGAGGCCTTTAGTCGTCGACCCGATTCCCGCGCGACGTCGATCGGCGTTGCGCCGAGGAATCTGACGAAATCGCTCCTTGCGCTGCTGGCAGCGCGGCGCCATCCGGGGGGCGTAGATCCATTTCCTTTTGGGGCGCCGGCATAGAACCGGCGCCCCGCCACAAGCACAAATTTGGATTTCCATTTCATTGATTTCATGGGCGGCGCGGGAGATGACCATGCCATAGTTCTGAATTCCAGGAGAGGCTGAGGTGTCGTTTCGTTCCGTTTTCATGCTCCCAACCTTGCTCGTGGCCTGGTCGGTGGGCGCTTCAGCCGAGACCATCAAGGTCGGCGTGACCCCGGGGCCCCATGCGCAGATCCTGGAAGCCGTAAAGCCGATCGCCGCGAAGAGTGGGCTCGATATCCAGCTGGTCGAGTTCTCGGATTATGTCGTGCCGAATGCAGCGCTTGATGCGGGCGACATCCAGGCCAACTCGTTTCAGAACCAGCCCTATCTCGACAACCAGAAGGCCGATCGCGGCTACAAGATCGAGTCGGTCGGGTTGACCGTCAATTTCCCGATCGGGGTCTATTCCAAGAAGTACAAGACCTGGGCGGACGTGCCGGAGGGCGGCAAGATTTCGATCCCCAACGATCCGACGAATGGCGGGCGGGTGTTGCTGCTGCTGCGCGACAAGGGCGCGATCAAGCTGAAGGATGGCGTCGGCTTCAAGCCGACAGTCCTAGACATTTCCGACAATCCAAAGAAGCTGAAGTTCATCGAAGTGGACGCAGCGCAATCGCCGCGCGCGTTGGACGACGTGGACGCTGCTGCGATCAACACCAACTACGCGACCCAGGCAGGACTTGATCCGGTGAAGGACCCGATCCTGCGGGAGGACCCCAAGGGCCCCTACGTCAATCTGATCGCCGTCCGCGCCGCCGACAAGGACAAGCCCTGGGTCAGGATTCTCGTGGACAGCTACCACGCGCCAGAGGTCAAGGAATTCGTTCTGACGAAGTTCAAGGGCGCGGTACTGCCGAGTTGGTGATCCGATCGAGCCGGTTGCCTGACGCTATCCCTGCAAGCACAGTTTGAAGTCGGCAGAGGCTGCGTGCCTCGTGCTTGCGTGCGTCGATTTGACGGGACGATGATCTGCGCGCAAACTTGCCGGACGGTGGCGAAGCCGGACAAGCCCGACCGGTGGGTTTCAAGCTAAAGGTCTTCATGAACCGTTTTGCAAAACTTAAGAGATTGGGATTCTTCACGCGTCTGCTCGATGATGCGGCACCGGCTGAGCGCTACCGACTGGCAACCGAGCAGATACTGCACGCGGAAAAGGCAGGTCTCGATTCAGCGTGGATTGCGCAACACCATTTCCATGAAGGCGAGGGTGGGCTTCCGTCTCCGTTCGCCTTTCTAGGATTCGTCGCCGCGCGAACCTCACGCATCCGCTTGGGGACGGGCATCGTCACGCTCCCCCTGGAGCATCCGGTGCGCGTGGCGGAGGATGCGGCCGTTCTTGACTTGCTCTCCGGCGGGCGGCTCGAGCTTGGCGTCGGGACCGGCGGAAATCCGTCCGCCTTTGCCTCGTTCGGGCTCGACAGTGCGCAGCGCGCGGAGATCTTTGCCCGCAATCTCGACATTGTCCGCAAGGCACTCGGCGGGACGACGCTCCCGGGCGGCGACATGATCTATCCGCCAGGACCGCAGCTTTGCGATCGGATCTGGCAGGCGACGTTTTCGGTGAGTGGTGGCGCGAGAGCAGGCAGGGCGGGTGACGGCTTGTTGTTGTCGAGGACGCAGCCCCGATCCAAGGACGCGCCACGTGCCTCGCTGGCCGAGATTCAGGACCCGATCATCGACGCCTATCTCGAGGCCCTGCCGCGGGGGTGCCAGCCAAGGATCATGGCCTCGCGCAGCGTCTTTGTGGCGGACGATCGCAAGGAGGCGTTGCGCTTGGCCGATATCGGCCTGCGGCGCGCCCGGGAGCACTTCATCGCCGGTGGCCACGCCCCGCCCGGAGACACGCTGAGCGAGATGATCACCGCGTTCGATGTCCATGTCGGCACGGCCGACGACGTGATCGATTCACTTCGTGCCGACAGTACCCTGCAGCGGGTGACCGATCTGGTGTTTCAGGCGCATTCCATCGACCCGCCTCATCCGTTCATTCTGCGATCCATCGATCTGATGGCGAGCGTGGTGGCGCCGGCCTTGGGTTGGACGAGAGAGGCTGAAGCCGAAGCGCCAGTGGCGAACTGATGGGCACGAGACCCGCGAACGGGACCATCGATCCAGAGCCGAATGAAGAATGAATGGAGTCGCACATGAGCAAGATGAACCGTCGTACCGTGGTCAAGGGATCGCTGGCGGTGGCCGTGGTGGCCGCGACCGGAGCCCGCAATGCCCTGGGGCAGTCATCCGAACCGATCATGCTCGGGGTGAGCGGACCGCTAACCGGGCCGAATGCGCAATATGGTGCGCAATGGAAGCAGGGTTTCGACCTCGCACTGGATGAGATCCACGCGGCCGGCGGCATCAACGGGCGCAAGCTCGCTTACCGGTTCGAGGACAGCCAGAGCGATCCGCGCCAGTCCGTCGCCATCGCGCAGAAGTTTGTGTCGGACCCGAGTATCGTGATGGAGCTCGGCGATTTCTCCAGTCCGGCATCGATGGCGGCCTCGCCGATCTACCAGCGCGGAGGCCTGGTCCAGTTCGGCTTCACGAACTCTCATCCGGATTTCACCAAGGGTGGCGACTTCATGTGGAGCACCTCGGTGAGTCAGGCTGACGAGCAGCCGCTGCTGGCGCGTTACGCGGTGAGCAAGCTTGGGCTCAAGAAGCTCGCCATTCTGCACCTGAACACCGATTGGGGGCGTACCAGCCGCGACTATTTCGCCAGCGCCGCCAAGGAGCTTGGCGCTGAGGTGGCCATCACGGAAGGCTATATTCCCGACGAGCGCGATTTCCGGTCGACGCTGGTGCGCGTTCGCGACGCCAATCCGGATGGCCTCATCCTGATCTCGTATTATTCGGATGGCGCGCTGATCGCACGTCAAGCGCGACAGCTCGGCCTGAAGCAGACGATCTGCGCTGCGAGTTCGGTTTACTCGCCGAAATTTTTGGAACTCGGTGGAGAGGCGGTCGAGAATGTTCATCTTGGCACCAGGTATTTTCCCGAAGATCCGCGGCCGGAGGTGCGCAAGTTCATCTCGGGCTTCAAGGCAAAATACAACGGCCAGGAACCCGATGCGTTCAACGCCTATTCCTACGATGCGATGAATGTGGCGGCGGCCGTGCTGAGAATTGGCGGGACCGATCGCCGCGCCATTCGCGATGCCTTCGCCAAGGTCCACGACGTCTCCACGGTCATCTTCGGACCGGCGACCTTCGATATCCAGACCCGCCGCGTCAAAGGCGCCATGAATGCAGAACTCGTCGTCAAGAAAGGTCAATTCACGCTGTGGGATGGCAAGCCGAGCTGATGTTCACTGGCCGGCTTCAATAGGCGCCGGCGCTTTTGATTAGGAATCACGCGTGTCTTCCTGGCTCGACTACACGATCAATGGGCTGATCGTCGGCAACGTCTACGCACTCATCGCGGTCGGGCTTGCCCTGATCTTCGGCGTCAGCCGCCTGATCAATTTCGCGCAAGGCTCGATCTACCTTGTCGGCGCCTATATCGGCTGGGTCGCGGTGGTCGGGCTGCGCACGCCGCTGCTCCTCACCATCTTTCTGGTCGTGGCAGCCTCCGCGCTGGTCGGATTGATCATCGAGCGCTTCGGACTGCGCCCGCTGCAAAATTCGGCCCGTATCGCGCCGCTCCTGGCTACGATCGGCATCAGCTTCGTGCTCGATCAGCTCGTCATGCTCACCTTCTCGCCCAATCCGCGAGCGCTGCCGAGCCAGCTGCCGGATATCCGTTACCAGATCGGCAACGGAACGATCGGTCCGCTCGACATCTTGATCGCCGGCATTGGCATCACCAGCGCTGCTCTGCTCTTCGTTTTCCTACGCTACAGCAAACTCGGCTGGGCCGTGCGAGCCACAGCGCAGGACCGCGAGGCTGCCATGCAGATGGGGGTTGACGTCAACCGGGTCAATCAGACCGTGTTCGGGATAGCTGCCGCGCTTGGCGGGCTCTCCGGCATGCTGGTCGGCATGTATTACAACCAGATCGATACAGCGATGAGCCTTCAGGCAACGCTCAAGGGCGTCGTCGCGGAGGTGGCCGGCGGGGCGGGCAATGTGCCCGGCGCGGTCGTCGGCGGTCTCCTGCTCGGGCTGGTCGAAAGCTACGGTGTCGCGCTGTTCGGCACCAGTTATCGCAATCTCTTCGCGTTTCTACTGCTGGTCCTGGTCCTCGTGCTGCGGCCGAACGGCCTGTTCGCGAGCTCCAAGCAAACCCCTCCGGAGCCGCTGACCGGCACTTTCGTTGCACCCAGCCGTCCGCTCCGGATTCCGCGCTGGAGCTTGGCGATCGCGGTCGTGGTGTTCGCATCGCTGCCGCTGCTGCCACTCTCGTCCTACGTGCTTCAGGTTCTCACCAATGCCTGGCTGTTCGCCATGCTGGCGCTCAGCCTGACGCTTGTCGCCGGCACGGTGGGGCAGGTTTCCCTGGGCCATGCCGCGCTGCTTGCAATCGGTGCCTACACGTCGGCGCTGCTTTCGCTCGAGCTTTCCGTGCCGGTCGGAATTGCGATCATCTGCGGCGGACTGATGAGCGCTGGGCTCGGCACGGCTCTTATCTCGCCATCTTTCCGATTGCGCGGTCACTACGTCTCGATTGCAACATTGGCGATCGGCGAGATCGTATCCTTGGTCATCCTGAACTGGGAATCGGTCACCCGCGGACCGATCGGCATTTCAGGCATTCCGCCGCTGTCGCTGTTTGGCTACGAACTGGTCAGCCCTGCTGCAGTCTACTGGTTCAGCTTCGCCGTCATGGTTCTGCTGGCGTTGCTGCAGACGAGGCTGCTTGCGTCGCATCTCGGTCGCAGCTTCCGTGCTATCCGCGACGACGACGTGGCCGCGCGCAGCTACGGCCTGGGATTGAACCGTTACAAATCGCTGGCATTCATTTATGGCGGATTCGCTGCCGGCGTGAGCGGAGGCATCGCTGCCCACCTGTACTCCTATATCAATCACGAGACCTTCAACACGCAGCAATCCATCCTGGCGCTCACCATCGTGATCCTGGGAGGATTGGGCAACGTGGTGGGCGCTATCGTCGGATCGGTAGCGCTGGTTGGTCTGCCCGAAGTGTTCCGCGTCGCAGCCGAGTACCGCATCCTGATCTACGGCATCGTCCTGTTGCTGCTGGTGCGATTCAGGCCGCAGGGCCTGCTGGGGACGATCTGATGGCCGCACCCAGCGCAGCGCAGACGAACGCGACCGGCGGTGGCCCGTCAACCCTGCTTTCCTTGCGCGGGCTGACCCGGCGCTTTGGCGGACTCACGGCGGTGGACGGCATCGACCTCGATCTCGCCGAGGGCGAACTCGTGAGCATCATCGGCCCGAACGGTGCCGGCAAGACGACCTTGTTCAATCTCGTCACCGGGCTGGATGCGCCCGGCACAGGTCAGGTGTTTTTCGATGGCCGGGACATCACAGGTCTGTCGCCCGAGAGGCTGGCCGCCGGCGGCATGGCGCGCACATTCCAACTGGGGCGCGTCTTCGGCAATCTCAGCGTGATGGACAATGTCCTGATCGGTGCCCATACGCGGCTCCGCGCCGTCAGGCCGCCGGCGATCCTGGCCGCGCCGTTGCTCGAGCTCGGCTTGGCGCTGCTGCGGCCGGGCAGCGTGAAGCTTGAGGAGGAGCGGCTGCGCGAGGAGGTGAGGGGGATTCTTGCCCGGTTCGGCGAGCGTCTCCTGCCACGGATCGACCAGCCAGCTTACAGCCTGTCCTACGCCAATCGCCGGCGGGTCGAGATCGCACGTGCGCTCGCGCTCCGGCCGCGGCTGCTGCTGCTCGACGAGCCGACCGCGGGGATGAACCCGACCGAGACCAGCGAGATGCAGGAGCTGATCGCCGAACTGAAGGCGGAGGGTCTGACGATCCTTCTGATCGAGCACAAGCTCGACATGGTGATGCGCCTGTCCGACCGTGTCGTCGTCATGGACGAGGGCAAGAAGATCGCCGAGGGGACCGGCGAGGAGGTGCGTAACGATCCCAAGGTGATCGAGGCATATCTCGGTCATGGCCTGTCGCAACCCGCGGACGACGAAGAGACGGTGGCATGAACCCACCATCCTGCTCCGATCCGCTGCTGCGACTGTCTGCGATCAATACCTTCTATGGCCAGGCGCAGGTGCATTTCGACCTCTCGATCGAGGTGCCGCGCAGTCATATCGTGTGCCTGCTTGGCGGCAATGCCAGCGGGAAGTCGACCACGATGAAGATCATTCTCGGCCTGGTGCGGCCGCGCTCGGGCGAGTTTGAGTTCGACGGAACCTCGATGCTCGGTTTGACGACGCCGCAGATCGTGCGCCGCGGTATCGCGTCCGTGCCGGAGGCGCGCCGGCTGTTCGCGGACATGAGTGTTCGCGAGAACATCCTGATGGGCGCATTCGTGCGCACGGACGGTGCGGAGGTCGGGCGTGACCTGGATCGCATGCTGACGCTATTTCCAAAGCTCGGAGAGCGGCTGTCGCAACGGGCCGGCTCGCTGTCCGGTGGCGAGCAGCAGATGGTCGCCATGGCCCGTGCGCTGATGAGCCGCCCCCGATTGATCGTCATGGACGAGCCCACCATGGGGCTGTCACCGCTCTATGTCGATCGTGTGCTGGAGCTGATCCGGACGATCAACCAGGAGGGCGTCTCGATCTTCATGGTCGAGCAGAACGCAAGCCTTGCTCTCGAAATCGCCCATGAGGCCTATGTTCTGCAAACCGGCAGGATCGTCCTGTCCGGTCCGGCGCGCGAGCTCAGGCAAGACCCGCGCGTGCGCGACGCTTATCTCGGCGGTGCCACCTCTGAATGAGAGGGAGCGGCGGCCTGCGGGCGAGCGCACCTGCCACCCCGGTCGGCCAGGTGGGTCAAACCCAGCCGCCGTCGACGATGTAGTTCTGGTTGGTGCAGGCGCCGCTGTCGTCCGCAGCAAAGAAGAGGACGACGCGGGCGATGTCATCCGGCACGAGCTTGCGCTTGAGGCATTGGCGCTGCATGATTTCGGCCTCACCCTCAGGCGTTAACCAGAGATCCTGCTGCCGCTGGGTCATGATCCATCCGGGCAGGATGGAATTGACGCGCACGTTGTTCGGCCCAAGGTCGCGGGCGAGCGCACGGGTCAGGCCTTGAATCGCTGATTTGGCGGTGGTGTAGCAGGGCATGTTGCCTTGGCCGATCACCCAGCTCACCGAGCCGATGTTGACGATCGAGCCGCCGCCTGCCTGGGTCATGTCCGGCGCGATCGCCTGGGCGGCAAAGAACTGGTGTTTGAGATTCACTGCGATCCGCTCGTCCCAATATTCGGGCGTGACCTCCTCGATGGTGTGACGGTCGTCGCGAGCCGCGTTGTTGACCAGGATGGTGATCGGCCCCAGCGCCTCGCGGACGCCGGCGACCGCGCGCCGCAGGGCGGCGATATCGCGCAGGTCGGCGGGCTCGAAATGCACCTTGGCATCGGCTGGCAGGTCGGCCAGCAGCTGATTTGAGGCTTTCACATCGATGTCGATGAAGCCGACCCGCGAGCCTTGGCCGACGAATTGCCGAACGATGGCCTCGCCGATGCCGGAACCGCCGCCGGTCACCAGTACGGTCCGGTCCTTGAGACTTGGATAGATAGCGCCCAGCATTGGCGTCCTCTCGATGTGGCGCCTGAAGGGCGTCGGTTGCACGGCTGCAGCTCGAACAAGGGCCGCAGCTTCCGGTGTTCACTCGCTGCTTTCCATGTGGGTCCGGTCCACCACACGCAAGGTCCGCCGCACCATGCCATCGACGATCGCCGCCGACTCGCAGGGACGCACATAGATCGCCGTGGACTTGAGCAGCCACGGCAACACCGCCTGCGCGAGCCGCTCCTCATAAGCGTGGCGCATCATGTCAAATCCCTGCAGGCCGGGGCCGGCCAGGATGACATGGTTGGGGCGCAGCACTGAAATCGTTGCGGCAACGGCCTCCGCAAGCGCGTGGCCTGCCTGCTGGAACAACTGCTCGAAGCGGGGATCGCCGCCCAGTGCTCGCTGGCGAAGCAAGTCCATCTGCGCCTCCGACGGCTGCTGCGATGCCGCAGGCGGCAGGTCGAGAAAGGTGCGGGCATCGCGATAGAGCGCATAGTCGGCGAGGTAGGCCTCGACGCAGCCGCGCTGGCCGCAGCGGCACTGCGGACCGTTCGGCGCCAATTTGATGTGGCCGATCTCGCTGCCGGCGCCCCAGCGCGCTTCGCCGTCGACGACGACGCCCATCCCGACGCCGTGGCCGACCATGATCGTGGCCGACAGGCCCTCTGCCAGTGCCGGTTCGGCGGCTGCCAGCGCCAGCGCGACTGCGACCGCGTCGTTCGCCATCACGACCTCGACCCCGAACGCCTGACGCAGCGGCTTCGCCAGATCGACATCGGTGACCGACAACGCGGGACTCCACAGATGCCGCCCGGCGTCGGCATTGACGATGCCTTGCAGCGCAATTCCGATTCCGAGCAGCCGGTGGCGCGGCGTCGCGGTCGCGTCAAGCATCGCGTCGATCTGCGTGATTACGAGATCGCACAACGCAGCTGCATCGAGAGCGCGCGTCGCCAGCGTCAGTCGCGATTGCGCCAGACCGGAGCCACTGAAGTCTGCGATCAGCGTCTCGATCAGGTTCATGCGCAGCGAAACCGCAATGATGCGGCCGAACTCCGGATTCATGGTCAGCAGCACCGCCGGCCGGCCACGGCGACGGCCATTCAGCCCGTCAGCATCCTCTTCATCGGTATCGTCGGGCCACGATGTCGCTGCCCCGGCTTCGGTCTCGGCCTCGCACAGCAGTTCTTCCGACATCAGTTTCGACGTGATCGCCGAAATGGCCGGGAAGCTCAGCCCCGTACTCCGCGCGAGCTCCACGCGCGGCAACGGCCCTTGGCGCCGCAAGACCTCGACGAGGCGGCCGCGATTTGATCCGCGGGTCACACTCGCAGCACGTCTCGTCGGTTCGGGTTCGTCATCCATGCCAGTGTTTTAATTCGATAGGTGAAGTTAATCAACGTGTGCGGTGCGGCCGTGAAGAAGTGACGCAGCGAAAGTCTGCCTGATTGTACCTCGTGCACTATTTTTGCGGGAGCGAAGGAGCAAGAACATCCTTGACCTGAGGTATTCTTCTCCATAATTTATTCGAAGCGTAAATAAAATAAGGCGCAAGAAGCGCCGCGCATGAATCCCCTCATAACGGGGGTGACATAAGGGAGAGGTGCACATGAAGGGCTCAATGAAGCTGATCGTGCCACTGCTGGCGAGCGCAGCTGTGCTCGTGACGGCCATCGGGACGGCGCAGGCTCAGCAGAAAAAGACCATCGCGCTGGTGACCAACGTCGCGGCCGATTTCTGGACCATCGCCGGTCGCGGGCTTGAGAAGGCGCAGAAAGAACACCCGGATTACAATATCGAGTTGATCGTCACCAACGAAGGGACCGCGGCGGGCCAGCGGCGGGAACTGGATGACTTGCTGGTGCGCGGCGTCGCCGGCATCTCCATCTCCGTCGACGATGCCCCACATGCAACGGAAGAACTCAACAAGGTCGCCGCCAAGACCGTGTTGATCACGACCGACAGCGACGCGCCGCAGAGCAATCGTCTTGCCTATATCGGCACCGACAATGTCGCGGCCGGGCGGCAGGCCGGCGAGGAGATCAAGAAGGCGCTGCCGAACGGCGGCAAGATCGCGCTGTTTGTCGGAACGATGGACGCTGACAATGCTCGCGAGCGGGTGCAGGGGATCAAGGACGCGATCGCCGGCACTAAGGTCGAACTGGTCGACGTGTTCACCGACCAGGTGGATTTCGCCAAGGCCAAGGCGAATATGGAGAACGTGCTCGTCAAATATCCCGACATTGCGCTGTTGTCGGGTCTGTGGAGCTACGAGACGCCGCTGATCTATGACGCGGTGAAGGCGGCCGGCAAAGCCGGCAAGGTGAAGATCGTCGGCTTCGACGAGGACCAGCGCACGCTGCGGGGCATCTCGGACGGCACCATCGAATCCACCGTCGTGCAGCAACCCTACGAGTTCGGCTATCTCTCCGCCACCAACATCATCAAGACGCTGAATGGCGACAAGTCCTGGATCCCGAAGGACAGCAAGCTGATCGTGCCGACCAAGGTGATCGACAAGACCAACGTCGCGCAGTTCACCGCATCGATGAAAGAGCTGCTGAAGAAGTAACATCAGCGGTGCTTTACCGCCTGGCGGCCACCGCCGCCGGGCGTTGTGCGGGAGGAAACGCCGAATGGCGGAGACGTTGCTGGAACTTGCCGGGATCAGCAAGACCTATCCCGGTGTCAGGGCCCTCGACGATGTCAACCTGCGCGTCGAGCGCGGCGAGGTGCTGGGACTGATCGGCGAGAACGGCGCCGGCAAATCGACCTTGATGCGCGTGCTGGCGGGCGTGATCGCGCCGAGCGCGGGCGTGATCCGCATCGGCGGCAACGATCATGCGCGCATGACGGTGAGCGAGGCGACGCGGGCCGGCATCGCCTTCGTCCACCAGGAACTGAACCTGTTCGAGAATCTCGATGTCGCGGCCAACGTATTCATCGGGCGCGAGACGCTGATCGGCGGTCCGCTGAAGCTGGTGGACAACACGAAGATGCGTGCCCGGGTGACGCCGCTGCTGGAGCGGTTGGGTGCCGATTTCATGCCGGATACGCCGGTCGACAACCTGTCGATCGCGCAGCGCCAGATGGTGGAGATCGCCAAGGCGCTCTCGATCGACGCCCGCGTCATCATCATGGACGAGCCGACCTCCAGCCTGACGATCTCCGAGACCGAACGGTTGCTGGAGGTGATTGCCGACCTGAAGGGGCATGGCATTTCGGTGATCTATATCTCCCACCGGCTTGGCGAGATCACGACTTGCGCGGACCGCGTCGTGGTGCTGCGCGACGGGCGCACGGTCGGCGAACTGGCGCGGCACGAACTCAGCCATGCCGCGATGATCCGGCTGATGATCGGTCGCGACCTGAAGGCGCTATATACGCCGCCGGGACGGCCGCCGCAGCCGGGCGGCTGCGATATCGTCGGCCTCGTCACATCAGCGTTTCCCGACCGGCAGATCAATCTTTCCGTGCGCCGTGGCGAGATCCTCGGCCTGGCAGGGCTGGTAGGTGCGGGCCGCACCTCGCTGGCCCGCGCGGCCTTCGGCATCGACCCGCTGCTTGGCGGGGAGATCAGGATCGACAACGAGCCGGTCGGTGTCGCTTCCCCGCGCGATGCGATCAGGCAAGGGATCTATCTGGTCCCGGAGGACCGCAAGAAATCCGGGCTCGTGCTGGATCTGCCGATCCGGGAGAACGTGACGCTCGCGAACCTTTTGAACTATGCGCGGATGTGGCTGGTGAGCGGCACAGCCGAACGCAAGGTCGCCAAGGAACAGATGAGACGTCTGTCCATCAAGGCGCCGAGCGCCGATATGGAGGCCGTGACGCTCTCCGGCGGTAACCAGCAGAAAGTGGTGCTGGGCAAGTGGCTTTCGATGCAGCCACGGGTAATGTTCTTCGACGAACCGACCCGTGGCATCGATGTCGGTGCCAAGAGCGAGATCTACCTGCTGATGCGCCATCTCGCCGATCAGGGCGTCGCGATCGTGATGATCTCCTCGGATATGGAGGAGGTGATCGGCGTCTCCGATCGGGTGGCGGTCATGCATGAGGGCTGTGTCAGCGGCGTGCTGCCGCGCGAGCAGCTCAGCGAATACAACGTGCTGCGGCTGGCGATCGGCCAAGCGCTGGAAACCGTGGAAGCCGCTGCGCCATGATGAAGAAGGAACTCGGCCTGCTCCTGCTCCTGGTCGTGATTTCCGCGATCACGGGCGCCATCAATCCGGCCTTTCTGTCGCTGGTGAACTTGCTGAACATGGCCAATCTGATCGGCCTGTTCGGTGTGTTCGCGCTGGGCGAGGGGCTCGTGATCATCACGGGAGGCATCGATCTCTCGCTTGGCTCGATGTTCGCGCTGCTTGGCGTGGTCTTCATCGACCTTCTCACGACTTATGAGATCTATTGGCCGCTCGCGCTGCTGCTTGTCCTGGCGGGCGGGCTGGCTCTCGGCGCGATCCAGGGTTTCCTGATCACGCGGCTGAAAATGCAGCCCTTCATCGTCACGCTGTGCGGGTTGCTGATCTATCGCGGCGCCGCCCGCTACTATACCAGCGATTCGACGCGGGGGTTCGGCTACGGTGATGAAGCCAAGACATTGAGCGACATCGCGTCCGGTAGTATCGCCGGCATTCCGAACACCTTCATCTTCCTGATCATCCTTGCGCTGATCCTGGGCGTGCTGCTGCACCGCTCGGTCTACGGGCGCTGGCTCTATGCGGTGGGCAAGAACGAGGAAGCGGCGCGCTTCTCCGGTATCAACACGGACCTCGTGATCGCGACGGCCTATATCATCAGCGGCGGGCTCGCGGGCGTCTCAACCGTGCTGTTCGTGTTCTATACGAACTCGGTGTCTCCGAGCTCGTTCGGCAATTTCTACGAACTCTACGCCATCGCAGCTGCCGTTCTGGGTGGGTGCAGCCTGCGCGGCGGTGAAGGCTCCATTCTGGGCATCGTGCTGGGAACGGCGCTGCTGCAGGTGCTGCAGAACCTCGTGAATATCCTGGGCATCCCCAATTCCCTCAACTTCGCCGTGATGGGGACGGTGATCTTGCTCGGCGTGCTGGCGGACCAGCAATTGCAGGCGCGCCGGCGCCGCCAGATGGCGCTGGCCGGGCCGGCCCGCACGACACCGAGATCGACGCTTGTGCAGGGGATGCAGAGCGCATCACCTGGCGGCGCGGCTGCGTTGCCGACGAGAACAGGTGATCAGGCATAATGGCTCTCACGTGCTGACGCGGCGGGAGTTGCCTTGGTCAAGCACAAGAAAGATGGAACATGCGGTCTGCGGCCCGCCGGAAGGCCCTATTAATGCCTCGTCCCACAGGTGCGCCGGTTCTTGTCAGCGACGAGCGGTCAGCTGCTGGCGGTAGCGCTCGGCGTCCCAATTCAGAAGAGCTTGTTCATTCTCGGCGGTGAGATAAGCGACTTCGGCGCTTAGCGGCAGGCGCGCGGTGACCAGCGCAAGGCAGCTCAGCATGGCTTCGGCGCCGGGACTGGCATCGGTGCGAATGACGGCACCCTTATCTGGTACGAGAACAGCCACGGGCGGCGGCAGTCCGTTTGCGCTGGCGCGCGCCCCCATCGCGAGAAGGTCCTCGCCTTGGCCCAGCATCGGCAGGCCAGGCCCCAGAAAGACGACGTGATCGGGATAAAGCGAGCCGCTCGTTGCAACGGCACGACTGAAGCGATCGGTGGCGATGGCATGGCAAAGCGGATCTGTCGGCAAGCGATAGTCCGTCCCTCGACATAGTTCGTGAAGCGCTTTCTCGTCCGCTGCCGGCGCAGCACGGGGCACGAGTGCAAGGCGCTCTTCGACCTCGTGAACAAGCGCTTCTGCAGCACCGCAGCTCGGTGCACCGACGACAAGGCCGTGATTGCCGAGGATCAGGACGTCGATTGTGTCCTGTGCGATGACCGCGCCGACGGCGCGGGCCAGCGGCAGTCCGGGGTGATAGTAGTCGAGGTGACGCCAAGCCAGCCCATCCAGTCGCCTGGCAAATTCCTCGGGCGCATCGGTTCGGACCGCCCATGCGATGGTGTTGACGGAATGCACGTGCAGCACCACCGGATGTGGCAGAAGCGCGTGGAGAGACGTCTCGATCGAAGCGCGCAGCGCGGTTTGGCCATGATCGGCGAGGGGGATGCGCTCATCGCCGCGTGCCAGCGCCGCCTGCGCCTGTTTGAGCAAGACCGGCACGAAGATGTCCTTGTGCTCGGCATCGGCAAGCCAGGTGCCCGAGGCTTTGACCCATAGCATATCGCCATGCTTGATCGAGGAGTTGCCGCCTGCACCCTGCACCAGGCGAATATCGCGGCCGACCCGGGCCGACATCAGGCGAAGCTCGTGGAGGTCTGCAGCGTCTTGCATCAACGTCCCTCACCAGGTCAGAGCGCCCATGATCCAATTCGGCATGCGGTCGCGCGAGCCGGCCAGCTTTCGTATCGGCTCATCGATATCGCGTGTGGCGAGGAAATCCCGGTGCACGCCCGAACTCAGGAGCAATGTCAGCATTCCGGCGGCGCGCCCTCCGGCGACATCATGGTCAAGGGAATCGCCAACCATCAGCACGCACCTTGGATCGGGGTGGCCGAGGCGCTCCAGCGCCGCCTCAAAGATCGGGGCATGCGGCTTGCCGACGAACCTCACGGCGCCGCCGAGCTGCTCATAGACGCGCGCCAGCGCGCCGGGCGCGGGGACCAGCCCGGCCTCGCCGAACATCTTGAGGTCGGGATTGGCGCAGAGCATCGGAAGCCCGCGCGCGATGGCCAAGCTGAAGCATTCGCGCCAGCGGTCGGGCTCCGCGCGCTTATCGTCGACGCCAGCAAGCAGGACGAAATCGGCTTCTCTCACATCCGCGACGATCGCTAGATTAAGCCCGTCGACAATGGACCGGTCGCTCCCTCGGGTGATGAGGAAACAGGAATGGCCAAACTCGGTGAACGGCTTGTGCGTCCGATTTCGCAGGCCCTGCCAGGTCACTTCTCCCGAGGTAAGAATGCCGTCATAGGCCGACGGCGGCAGACCGAGCCGGGCAAGCCGTTCGGCATTGCTGCGTGCGCGCTTGCCCGAATTCGAGAGCACCAGGACGTGCTTGCCGGCTTCCCTGAGCTTGGCCATGCAATCCCGCGCAGCCGGAAAGATCCTGCCGCCTTCGTGCAGCGTGCCCCATTGATCGAGCAGGACATGGTCGAACCGGTCTGCGATCGCTGAGAGCCCCGCGATTGCGAGGGTTTCGCGCGTCATGGCGGACCACCTCGCAACGCGAGAAGCGCGGCGCCATAACATGCCTCGGTCTGCTCGGCGACGCTCACGGGCACACCAAGGATCCGGCGCCGGATCTCCGTCCAGACGGCGTTCTTGGCGCCACCGCCGATGCTGATCACGCGGCGGAGCGGTGGCGCTCCGAGTTGCGCCAGCCGTCGGTAAGCGAGCGCTTCGACCGATGCGATGCCTTCGAGAAGAGCCTGGAAGAAGCGATGATCCTCGGACGGGCGCGGCGCGATCCGCGGCGCGAGAGCAGGATCGGCGATCGGGAAACGTTCGCCCGGTTTGGGAAGGGGATAGTAGTCGAGGCCTGTCGGCACATCGGGGGTGAGCAGCGGAGTCAACCGATCCATCTGTTGCGCGGTGAAATGCGCCAACAAAGCCCCGCCGCCTGAATTGGAAGCCCCACCGGCGAGCCAGCGATCGCCGAGCCGGTGCGAATAGACGCCCTGGTCCGCGGCAAAGATCGGTTGCGTTGCAAGCAGTTTGACGACCAGTGTCGTTCCGAGCGACGTCACGGCGTCCCCCGGAGCATCAGCGCGCGTCGCAATGAAGGCTGCAACGCCGTCGGTGGTGCCGGCCGCGACGTGGGCTGAACGCGCTATACCAAGCGCGGATGCAACCTCCGGATCGATCGCAGCAAAGGACGTGCCGGGCACCAGCACTTGAGGCAAAAAGCCGCGGCTGACGCCGAGCTGGTCGAGCCACGCCGGCCAGGCGCGCGCGACCGGGTCGTAACCCAGCTTCAGCGCGTTGTTTTCGTCGCTGATGCCGTGACGGCCGGCAATGCGTCCAGCAATCCAGTCTGCTTGATGCACGGCAATGCGTGCCTCCTTGGCCGGCGCGCGATCCAGCAGGAAAAGCAACTTCGCGAGCGCGCTGCTTGCGCCATGTGCTCCGCTTTCCGCTGGCGCGATCGCTGCGATGCGGGCGGCTTGGTTGATCGCGCGCGCGTCATTGTACATGAGCCCCGGCGTACAAGGCCGGCCGGTCGTGTCGATCAGCAGGAGAGTGCCGGAGGTGCCATCGACCGCGATCCGTTCGACACGCTTGAGGTCAACTGTGCGGCCGAGTCCTGAAATCGCCGAGGTCGTCGCCTGCCACCAGAGTTCCGGGTCCTGATCGATCGCGTTGCCGTCCTGGTGCGGCGGAGGGAGGTTCGCCGATTCGATCCCCTGGATTTCGCCGCGCGCGTCGATCGCGCAGGCGCGGACGCCACCCGTGCCGACGTCGATGCCGAGAAACAGACCCGTCATTGGACTCACCATCTGGCAGCCGCCTCCGAAGCGAGGCGCGGATAACGTCACAACGCGATCCGGGCTCGACTGCACCGCAGCACGTTTGGGGGATTGACGATCGTCCGCGCCTCTGCAATTTTTTGCAAGGTGTGAAGAATTTTGCAAGCGGGCTTTTCGGCGTGGGGACACCAGACAGGCTGCCGACGGTTGATGGCGAAGCTTCGCTTGCGACGCGCGCGGCGTGGCTGTACTTCGCCGCCGGGCTGACGCAGTCCGAGGTCGCCGAGCGGCTGAACATCCAAAGCACCAAGGCGCATCGGCTGATCGCGCGCGCGAGTCGCGAAGGCATGATCCGCGTCTTCGTCGAGGGGCCGGTGGCCGAATGCGTGGCGCTGGAGAACGCGCTTGCCGAACGCTATGGCCTGTCCTTTTGCCGCGTCGCACCCGACCTCGGCGAAGGCGAGTTGCCGCTGAAAGCACTCGCGCTCGAAGGCGCGAGCTTCCTGCGGCAGATCCTTGAGCGCGGCGAACACAAGATCATCGGCGTCGGGCATGGGCGCACGCTCGCGGCCGTCGTCGAGCAATTGCCGCAGACCCCCGCGCGCGATGTGCAGTTCGTGTCGTTGCTCGGTGGCCTGACGCGGAAATTCGCTGCCAATCCGTTCGACGTGATTCATCGTCTGGCCGAGCGAACCGGCGCGGAAGCCTATCTGCTGCCGGTGCCGGTGTTTGCGAATTCGGTCGCCGACCGTGCCGTGCTGATGAAGCAGTACGGCATCGCCGATGTGTTCGCGCTCGCGCGCAGGGCGTCGCTCCTGGTCGTCGGCATCGGCCAGATCCACAGCGACGGCTTTCTGGTCTCGAGCGGCATGATCAAGCCCGACGAGGTCGTGGAGTTGAAGCGGGCCGGGGCCTGCGCCGATCTGCTCGGCCATTTCTTCAATGCCAAGGGTGAGATGCTCGACATCGATCTCTCGGCGCGCGCCACCTCGATGGAGGCCGCGGATCTCAGGAAACACCGCATTGTCGCCATTGCCGGCGGGCTCGCGAAAGTGACGGCACTGCTTGCCGTGCTGCGCAGCGGCCTCCTGCATGGCCTCATCATCGACGAAGCGACCGCGCAAGCGCTCGCAAGCGAAAAGCCGGAGGCAACATCCGGCAAGACCAAGACCAAAAGTCGGAAGGGCAGGTAACGCCAACATGGGAGGCTTCAATGTACGATCGCGAGAAGAGTCTATTCGAATCCTACGCCGCCAAACGCATCAGTCGGCGTGATCTCCTCGACGGCGCCGCCAAGCTCGGCATCGCCGGTGTCGCGGCCAATGCCGCATTCGCATCAGCGATGTCGCGTGCGATGGCGGCGGACTTCAACTGGAAGGCCTATAGCGGCAAGTCCATCAAGCTGCTCTTGAACAAGCACCCTTACGTCGACGCGATGATCGCGGATCTTGACGCGTTCAAGAACCTTACCGGGATGAACGTCGCCTACGATATCTTCCCGGAAGACGTCTATTTCGACAAGGTGACGGCGGCGTTGTCGTCGAAGTCGGATCAGTACGACGCGTTCATGACCGGCGCCTACATGACCTGGACCTATGGTCCGGCGGGCTGGATCGAGGACCTCAACCCCTACATCAAGGATCCCGCGAAGACCAATCCGGCCTTCGCCTGGGACGACGTGCTGCCGAACCTCAGGGCATCGACGGCGTGGGACGGCGTTGCCGGCTCCGAGCTCGGCTCCGGCAAAGCCAAGCAATGGTGCATCCCCTGGGGTTATGAGCTCAACAACATCACCTACAATCGCAACATTTTCGACAAGGTCGGGGTGAAGCCGCCGAAGAACCTCGACGAGATGCTCGACGTCGCCGCGAAGATCACCAAGGACGCGGGCGGATCTTACGGCATCGGTGTCCGCGGTTCGCGCTCCTGGGCGACCATCCATCCGGGTTTCCTGTCGGCCTACTCGAACTTCGGCCAGAAGGATTTCGTGATGGAAGGCGGCAAGCTAAAGGCCGCGATGAACACCAAGGCCTCGAGGGAATTCCACGAGAAATGGGTCAAGATGATCCAGACCTCGGGTCCGAAGAACTGGTCGACATACACCTGGTACCAGGTCGGTACCGATCTCGGCGCCGGTGCTTCCGGCATGATCTTCGACGCCGACATCCTCGGCTATTTCATGAACGGCGGCGACAACAAGGAGAAAGGTCACCTCGGTTACGTTCCCTTCGCCGCCAATCCGGAAGCCAAGGCCCCGACACCGAACGTCTGGATCTGGTCGCTGGCTCTGTCGAGCTTCTCCAAGCAGAAGGATGCGGCGTGGCTGTTCATGCAATGGGCGGCCTCGGTCGAGCACGATCTGTTCGGCGCCCGCAAGATGGACTTCGTCAATCCAGTGCGCGCGTCGGTGTGGAAGGACCAGGAGTTCCGCGACCGGATTGCAAAATCCTATCCCGGTTATCTCGAGCAGTTCGACGTCTCGTCTCCCGGGGCGAAGATCTACTTTACCGCGCAGCCATTGTTCTTCGACCTCACGACCGAATGGGCGGCTTCGCTGCAGAAGATGGTAGCCAAGGAGGTCAGCGTCGATGAAGGGCTCGACAAGCTCGCCGACAGTATCAACCGCCAGCTGAAGCAGGCAGGTCTTGGTTGAATTCGCCTCGGTTGAAGCCTGGTGTTCCGGGCGCTGACGTTCGCATCCCATCTACGATGCTTGCGAATGTCGGCGCCAAAGCACCGCATGGCAGTCATGTTGATGCTGGCGCAAACGAATGAGCGATCTCTTATCGTCATGAGCATGGTTCAACTTCTTCAGGCCAATGCGCTACCACGCGGTGCGACAAAGCTGCGTGGCCGCATCCTGCCTTACCTGCTGAGCCTGCCGGCGCTGCTCGTCTGCATCGCCATCTTGGTGCCGTTCATCACGGCGGCAGTGTATTCGTTGCAGCGCTACCGCCTGAATTTGCCTTACCTTCGCGGCTTCATCGGGATCGACAACTATATCGACTTCCTGTCGGACCCCGCATTCTGGAACACGCTTCGAATCTCGCTCGTCTACACGGCCTCGACGGTGGTCGTTGAGCTGCTGCTCGGCCTCTGCATTGCGCTCTTGCTGCGACGGCCGACACGCTTCCACAATGCGGTCTCGATCATGCTGCTGCTGCCGCTGATGACGGCGCCGGCGATTGCCGCGCTGATGTGGAAGCTCATGACCAATCCGAGTTTCGGCATCCTGTCCTATCTCGTCAGCCTGTTCGGGGTCCATGATTTCAAGTGGGCCTCCGATCCCTCGACTGCGCTGTTCACCGTGGTGCTGGTCGACGTCTGGGTCTATACGCCGTTCATCATGATCCTGCTGCTGGCCGGATTGCGCTCGCTGCCGCGCCAGCCGTTCGAGGCCGCCGCACTCGATGGCGTGCCCGCGAGCTTCGTGTTCTTTCGGATCACGCTGCCGATGCTCGCGCCCTATATCATCACAGCCTCGCTGTTCCGGCTGCTCGATTCCATCCAGCAGTTTGACATCATCTACGCCATGACGCAGGGCGGACCCGGCGACCGGCTGATGGTGTTCCAAGTTCAGGCCTATCTCGAGTTCTTCCAGTACACCAACGTCGGACGATCGGCGGCGCTGCTGATGATCCTTTGGCTGATCACCAACATTCTGTCGAACATCTTCATCAAGAACTGGCTGCGGCTGCGGGCGCGCGCCCACGGTCACGCCTAGGCGAGGGGAGGCGGCGATGGATCACTCCAGTCTGGCGGGACGCATCTTCCGGGGCGTGGCGCTCACGGTCGTGCTCGTCTTCTTCATGTTCCCGATCGTCTGGATTCTGTTGATGTCGTTCCAGACCAACGAGCAGATTTTGCGGATTCCGCCACGTCTCTTGTTTGAGCCGACTCTCGCCAATTATGAGGCGCTGATCTCGGGCCAGCTGCATACGGCAGCTGGGAATCTCGAGATCTCCTTCATGCGTAACCTCTTCAACAGCTTCGTGCTGTCGAGTGCGGCGGTGGTCCTGGCTCTGCTGCTCGGCATTCCGGCAGCCTATTCGTTTGCGCGGTTCAAGTTTCGGCTGGGCGAGACCATTGCGTTCACGCTGTTGTCGTTCCGTTTCGCGCCGCCCTTGCTGGTGCTGCTGCCGCTGTCGCTGTACTATCAGCAACTCGGGCTCAGCGACACCTATATCGGGATCGTGTGGGTCTATCAGCTGATCGCGCTGCCGCTCATTCTGTGGATCGTGCGCGGGTATTTCGAGGATATCAGCCCGGACATCGAGCATGCTTATCGGCTCGCCGGGCATTCCTGGCGCGAAGCCTTCACGCGGATCGCGGTGCCGCTTGCCGGGCCGGGAATCGCGGCTGCGGGCTTGCTGTCCTTCATCTTCTGCTGGAACAATTTCGTGTTCGCGTTGATCCTGGCCTCCGCCGACAAGCAGCCGGTGACGGTGGGTGCGCTCGCCTTCGTCACGGCGTCAGGCATCCAATATGGCCAGATTGCTGCGGCGATCGTGCTCTCGGTGATGCCGACGCTGGTGCTTGCACTTTATGCGCAACGTTACCTCGTCGAAGGGCTGTCGCTCGGGGCGGTGAAAGGCTGAGAACGTATGGCACGGCTCGAGCTCAATTCGCTGATGAAGACATTCGGCACAGTGCGCTGCGCCGACGATGTGTCGCTCACCGTTGAGCCCGGCGAGATCGTGGCTGTCTTCGGCCCGTCCGGCAGCGGCAAGACGGTGCTGCTGCGCATGATCGCGGGGATGTTCGAGCCGGATGACGGAGACATTTTGATCGGCGGACAGTCGGTCGTCGGCGCGCCGCCCGAGCGGCGCGGCGTCGGCATGGCGTTTCAGAATTTTGCGCTGTTTCCGCATATGACCGCCCGGGACAACATCACGAGCGGGCTGCGTGCGAAGCAGGCCGATACTGACCGCGCCGCACGGGTCAAGTCGATCGCCGGCCTTCTGAAGATCGAGCATGTGCTCGGCCATATGCCGCGCGAACTGTCGAATGGGCAGAAGCAGCGCACGGCGTTGGCGCGCGCCCTGATCGGCAATCCCGAGGTTCTGCTGCTCGACGATCCCCTGCGCAACGTCGATGCCAAGCTGCGCTATGAGATGCGGCTCGAGCTGCCGAGCCTGTTGCGGCGAGGCACCGCGGCGGTCCTCTATGTGACCCAGGATTATCGCGAGGCGATGGCGATCGCCGATCGCATTGCGGTCCTCGTCAACGGGCGGCTCGAGCAGGTCGCTCGTCCGGATGAGATCTACAGCCGCCCTGCGTCGGTCGCGGTTGCCCGGCTGTTTGGCGACCCCAGCATCAATCTCGCCGAAGTGACGCCACGCGCGGAGCAGGGGGCAGGGTTCGCGGAGATTTCCGGCTCGCGCGTGCGGCTTGCCCCGTTTGAGCAGCAGCTGGACCATCACGGAGCATGCTGGCTCGGCATCCGGCCCGACGATCTCGTGATCTCAGGGGAAGGTAGCGAAGGCGGAATCCCGGCGCGGATTATCGCGGTCACGCCGATCCATGAAAGAGCCGTCGTGCTGCTCCGCTTTTCCGACGGTACCGAATGGCTGGCTGCGCAGCCGCCGGAGTCGCGGAGTCTCAGCGCCGACGAGAATGTGCTGGTCCGCTTCGCGCCGGAAGCGGCCCTGCTGTTCGACCGTGCGACCGGGCTTCGCGTCGGCCAGCCGCACCGGCGGCACGCCGCGTGAGGGAGGGAGCTTGGTGATGGGCATGCTCGAACTCGGAAATGTCGACAAATTCTATCGCAGTGCCGGTAAAGCGCCCGTTCACGCGGTGCGCGCGCTCGACATGCAGGTTGCGGAAGGCGAGATCGTCGCGCTGTTGGGATCGTCAGGTTGTGGCAAGACCTCGACGTTGCGCATGATCGCAGGGTTCGAGGACGTGAGCTCGGGGTCGATCGTGTTGGGAGGCCGGCAGATCCATCGGCTGCCGCCGGCCCAGCGCAAGGTGGCGATGGCGTTCGAGGGCTATTCGCTTTATCCGCCGCTGACAGTGCGCGAGAACATCGCGTTTGCGCTGAAAGCGCAGCAATTGCCGCGCAGCGAGGTCAACCGCCGGGTCGACACCGTCGCGCGATTGGTCGAGATCGAAGACATTTTGGACAGCTTTCCCCGCACCATCTCGGGCGGCCAGCAGCAGCGCGTCTCGCTGGCGAGGGCGCTGGTGCGCGACGCCGATCTCTATCTTCTGGACGAGCCGATGGGACAGTTGGAGCCGCAGCTCCGTGCCGTGCTGCGCGGCCGGATCAAGGGGCTGCTTGCCGAGCGCGGCATGACCGCGATCTTCGTCACCCACGACCAGACCGAGGCGAGTGCACTGGCCGACCGCATCGCGGTGATGGAAGACGGAGTCCTGCAGCAATTTGCCAGTGAGCGGGAATTGAAGGATCGCCCGGCCAATCTGTTTGTCGCGAGTTTCATCGGCGAGCCGCCCATGAACCTGCTGCAGGCGGAGGTCATGCGCAGCGACGGTGGTTTCGGCCTGTCGGTTGCTCCGGATCTTGTTTTCCAGATCCAGGGCGCCACGCTAAACGATACCGCACAGAAGGTGTTGGCGGGGAGTGCGCGCCTGACGGTCGGAATCCGGCCGCATAAGATCGCGGTGGGAAGGGGAGACGTGCGCCTGCGTGTTGTCTCCAATCAATGGCTGGGAGACCAATCCCACGTCGCAGGCGACTGTGCCGGCAAGCTCCTGATTGCGGTCACGTCGAACCGGATTGCGGCGCGGCCGGGTGATGTGGTCCCGTTCGCGATGGAGTCGCGGCATCTTCATATCTTCGCCGCCGACGGCGCCTGCATTCATCATGCGGAGGCCGCCTGACCATGCAGAGCCGCGACGTCATTATCGGCATCGATGCCGGCACCTCCCTGATCAAGGCTGTGGCGTTCACCGCGAGCGGCCGGCAACTTGCCGATGTCTCGCTGCCGAATGCCTATGACGCGGCTGGCGCAGGGCACGTCGAGCAAGACATGACGCGGACCTGGACTGATACTGTCGCGGCGCTTCGCGGTCTGAGCGCGGCCGTTCCCGATCTTGCAGCGCGTGTTGCGGCGATCGCGGTGACGGGCCAGGGCGACGGCACATGGTTGATCGACGACAACGGCCAGCCGGTCGCGCCGGCGCTGTTGTGGCTCGACTCTCGCGCCGGTGCCATCGTGGAGGAGATCCGCGCGAGCGATCGCAATGCTGCGCTCCATCGGCGGACCGGCTCCGGATTGAATGCCTGCCAGCAAGGACCGCAATTGGCCTGGCTGCAGGCGCACGCACCAGAGATCATCTCACGCGCCGCGACCGCATTCCACTGCAAGGACTGGCTTTACTTCCTGCTGACCGGCGAACGCGCAACCGATCCCTCGGAAGCGAGCTTTTCGTGCGGCAACTTCCGCACGCGCGGCTTTGATGCGGAGACTGCGCGGCTGATCGGCATCTCTGACCTCGTGCGGCTGTTTCCCCAGGTCGTCGACGGCGTGACCGCCACGCACCCGCTCAATGCGGCCGCGGCTGCCGAAATCGGCCTGCCGGAGGGCGTCCCGGTCGTGCTCGGCTACGTCGACGTGATCTGCACGGCGCTCGGTGCCGGCCTGTATGATCGAGCCCTTAACGTCGGCTGTACGATCATCGGTTCGACCGGGATGCATATGCGGCTCGCGCGAAGCGCTGGCGACGTGACGCTCACCGACGAGGCAACGGGTTATACGATGCCATTCCCGGTGCCCGGCCATTATGCCCAGATGCAATCGAATATGGCCGCCACGCTCAATATCGACTGGCTGCTTGATCTCGCACGAGACTTGCTGGCCTCCGCAGGCGTGACGCGCTCGCGCGCCGACCTGATCCGGGGGCTGGACGAAAACGTGTTGCAGGCCAAACCATGCGAGCTGCTATTTCATCCGTTCATTTCCGATGCCGGTGAGCGCGGTCCCTTCGTTGCCCATGAGGCCTGCGCGCAATTTCTGGGGCTACGCTCGCGCCACGGCTATTGGGATCTGATGCGGGCGGTGATGGAGGGACTCGCATTTGCGGCGCGCGATTGTTATGCCGCGATGGGCTCGCTGCCTGGCGAGGTGCGGATGACAGGCGGCGCTGCGCGGAGCCGCGCACTTGGCGCCATTCTGGGCGCCACGCTCGAAAGCGATATCAGCGTTTGCAGCCGCGGCGAGGCCGGCGCTGCCGGAGCAGCGATGATGGCTGGCGTCGCGACCGGCCTCTATCCGGACATGGCGGCCTGCGCGGAGGATTGGGTGAGGCCCTATTTGAACACGCCGCAAGCGCCGGACAGCGCGCTGGCTTCGCGTTACAGGCAGATGTTCCCCGCCTATGTCAACGCCAGACTCGCCGCGCGTCCGGTCTGGAAGGAGCTCGCAGCGCTGCGCGCGGGAGCCACTCATGTCTAGCTCGATCAAGTCTAGCTCCATCGCCATCGTGGGTGACCGCTTCATGCTGCCGTCGGTGTTCGCCGAACGGATCACGGCGGCCTGCGGCAACGACGTCGAGATCCGCATGCTGGAGCAACCGTGGCCGGATGAGCCGATGGAGCACGGCTACGCCGGCTCGAAGCTCGACGGGCTGAAGGAGTTCATGGGCGATCCCGACGAGGTCGTCGATTTCATCGGCGACGCATCGCTGCTCGTGACACATTTGGCGCCGATCTCGCGGTCGATGCTGCAGCGGCTTCCTCAGCTAAAGTTCATTGCGGTCTCGCGCGGCGGTCCGGTCAATATCGACATGCAGGCCGCGCGCGAGCACCAGGTGCTCGTCGTCAATACGCCGGGGCGCAATGCCAGCGCCGTGGCCGAATTCACGATCGGTGCTATTCTCGCCGAAACGCGCCTCATTCGCAGCGGACATGAATCCTTGCGCGGCGGCGGATGGCGCGGCGATCTCTATCGCGCCGATCGCACGGGACGCGAGCTCAGCGAGATGGTCGTCGGCATCGTCGGCTATGGCGCGATCGGCACGCGGGTCGTGAAGCTGCTCAAGGCGTTCGGCTGCAAGATCCTGGTGACCGATCCCTATGTTCAGCTCAGCGCTCAGGATCGCAATGACGGGGTCGAACATGTCGCCTTGCCGGAGCTGCTGGCGCGTGCCGACGTGATCAGTCTGCACGCCAGGGTCACGCCCGAGACGACGGGCTTTATCGATCGCGAAGCGCTCGCACGGATCAAGCCAGGCGCGGTCTTGATCAACACCGCCCGGGGACCGCTGGTCGACTACAATGCGCTCTACGAGGCGTTGTCCTCGGGGCGAGTTGGCGGGGCCATGCTCGACACGTTTGCAGTCGAGCCGGTACCGCAGGATTGGCCGCTGTTGCAACTGCCGAACGTCACGCTGACGCCGCACATCGCCGGTGCCTCCGTGCGCACAGTCACCTTCGCCGCTGATCAGGCGGCGGAAGAGGTTCGCCGCTTTCTTGCCGGCGAGCCGCCACTCAATCCGTGTTGAAGACGAAAGGTATCTCAGATGACCCGTGAAGAACGACAATTGCGCGAAGCCATCATCGCCAAATGTCGATGGATGAACGCCTCGGGTCTGAACCAGGGCACGTCCGGCAACATCTCCGCGCGCTACAAGGATCGGATGCTGATCACGCCATCGGCAACGCCGTACGATTCGATGAGACCGGAGATGATCGCGTCGATGCCGATCGAAGGCGAGTACGGCTCGTGGGATGGGCCGCTGCAGCCCTCCACGGAATGGCGCTTTCATCTCGACATCATGCGCGGACGACCGGATGTCGGCAGTGTCGTCCACACCCATTCAACCTACGCCACCGTGCTCGCGATCGCCCGCAAGCCGATTCCGGCCTGCCACTACATGATGGCGGCGTTCGGCGGTGACGAGATCCGCTGCGCGGGCTATGCACGTTATGGCACGGCGGAACTGTCCGAGCTGGCGCTGAAGGCGCTGGAAGGCCGCAATGGCTGCCTGCTCGCCAACCACGGCATGATCGCGGTCGGCGCCAATCTGGACAAGGCCATGTGGCTCGCGGTCGAATTGGAGACGATTGCACGGCAATACTACCTCTCGCTCGCGCTCGGCACGCCGCATATCCTCAGCGCCGAGGAAATTGCGGAAACGGCCAAGGGGTTCTCGACCTACGGCCTGCAGGCACCGAAACCGAAGCCGGCGAAAGCGCGCGTGACGGCCGCCGCGGCCCGGAAGCGGCCTGAGAAGAAGCGCAGCAGAACGCGATGACAGGGACTGCGCCGGACGCGGGCAGGGATCACGGTCTGGTCGATATCGCCATCATCGGCGGCGGCATCAACGGAGCCGGCATAGCCCGCGATGCCGCAGGCCGCGGCCTCAAGGTGTTGCTCTGCGAGAAGGACGACTTTGCTGAGGGCACCTCGTCGCGCTCGGGAAAGCTCGTTCACGGCGGACTGCGCTATCTCGAATATTATGAATTCCGCCTAGTCCGTGAGGCTCTGATCGAGCGCGAGATCCTGCTGGCCTCGGCGCCCCACATCATCTGGCCGATGCGCTTCGTGCTGCCGCATTCGCCGGAGCAGCGGCCCGCCTGGCTGATTCGGACGGGCCTGTTTCTCTACGACCATCTAGGCGGCCGCAAGCAGCTGCCGGCAAGCCGCGGGCTCGATCTGGCGCATGCGCCTGAAGGCACGCCCCTCCGCACTGAGTTTCGCCGCGGCTTCGAATATTCCGACTGTTGGGTCGACGATGCCCGGCTCGTCATTCTCAACCTGATCGATGCGTCGCGCAACGGCGCCAAGGTCCTGCCCCGCACGCGCGTTGTGAGCGCGCGGAGGGAGGGCGAGGTCTGGGTCCTCCAGCTGCAGGGCGAGGACGGCGGGGCGCAGGTCGTGCGGTCGCGCGCGCTGGTGAATGCCGCAGGGCCGTGGGTTCAGGATGTTCTGCGCGGCGTAGCGGGAACGAACTCTGCCCACAATGTGCGGCTTGTGAAGGGCAGCCACATCGTGGTGCCGAAATTCTGGCGTGGATCGCAGGCCTATCTGCTGCAGAACACGGATCATCGCGTCATCTTCGTCAATCCCTATGAGGATGACCTCGCACTGGTTGGGACCACCGATATCGCCTATGGGGGTCGCGCTGAGGACGTCGCGATCGATCAGGCCGAAATCTCGTACCTGCTGCAAGTCCTGCAGCGCTATTTTCGGGCGCCGCCACAGCCGCACGAGATCGTGCACGCATTCTCCGGCGTCCGTCCGCTCTACGATGACAACGCCGAGAATCCGTCCGCGGTGACGCGGGATTACGTGTTCGAGATTCACGGCGCCCAGGATACGCCGCCACTGCTCTCCATTTTTGGCGGCAAGATCACGACCTATCGACGGTTGGCGGAACAGGCGCTGCAGCGACTGCAGCCGTGGTTTCTGAAGATGTCGCCGGGCTGGACCGCTGGGCAGCCGCTGCCGGGCGGCGATATCGGCGACAGCTTCGATGGCTTCACGGCACAGCTGGCGCGCGAGTATCCCGATCTACCTCGCACGCTGATCCATCACTACGCCCGTCGCTACGGGACGCGGGCGCGGCAGCTTCTTGGGGCCGCGCGCAGGCTTCCCGACCTCGGCCGCCATTTTGGCGGTGATTTCTATGAATGCGAGGCGGTGTTTCTGCATGAGACGGAATGGGCGAGCAGGGCCGCGGATTATCTGGAGCGGCGGACCAAGCACGGCCTGCATCTGACACCCGCGCAGCGGGAGGCATTTGCGCGCTCTATCTGATGCCGGATGGTGTCTGCCGTACTCGCCCCGTCGTCGATGTGCATTCGTTCATGAGGAGGGAGGCTGAGTGCGGCTGCTCGGCGTCATCCGGCTAAAGCACCTCGGCCAGCGATTGTCCGTGCAGTTCGATGTCCAGTCCCTGCATGCCGAGATCGTTGATCTCCCCTCCCATCGCCTTGAGGCTTTCCTCGCGGATCAGCGACATCAGCCCGCGCCGCAATGCTAGGAATTCCGAGGACATCATCATCGCCTGCTGTCGGGGGCGCTCCAGCGGAATTGCAATTTCGGCTTTGATCGAGCCGGGACGCGCGGTCATGCAGTAGACGCGGTCGGACAAGAAGATCGCCTCATCGATATCGTGGGTGACGAACAGAACCGAGATCTTCAGCCGTTGCCACATATTGGTGAGGATCTGCTGCATGATGACGCGCGTTTGCGCGTCCAGTGCGCCGAAGGGTTCATCCAGCAGCAGCACTTTCGGTCCGGTGGCGAGCGCCCGCACGATGCCCACGCGCTGCTTCATGCCGCCGGAGAGTTTTTCGGGATAGTGCTTCTCGAACGCTTCGAGACCGGCAAGGCCGAGCAGGGTGCGGGCGGCGCGTTCGCGCTGCGAGCGCGGCATGCCGCGCATCTTCAAGCCGAATTCGACGTTCTCTCGCACAGTCTTCCAGGGAAACAGCGAATATTGCTGGAACACCATGCCGCGCTCGGCGCTCGGTCGGCTCACGGCCTCACCGTCAACGGTGACGACGCCGGTCGTCGGTTTCAGGAATCCGGCGACCGCGTTGAGCAGCGTCGACTTGCCGCAGCCGGAGGGCCCCACGATCGAGACGAACTCGCCCGGCTCGACATGGATGTGGGTATTGGTGACGGCCTCGACGGGTCCTTCGATCGTCTCGTATCTCAGCGAGAAATCTCTGACCTCGATATGCCCCCGGGGCGGGTTGGCCAGGCTCTCGTTCATTGCGTCCTCCACGGCATCACCAGATGTCCGGCGCCGCGGATCAAGAGGCTCGACCCCAACCCGAGCACGCCGATTGCGATCATGCCGAGCGCAATGTCGGCGTACTGAACCAGTGAATAGGCTTCCCAGGTGAAATAGCCGATGCCGTATTGACCCGAGATCATCTCGGCTGCGATCAGCGACACCCAGGCGACGCCCATGCCGACGGTGAGGCCGGTGAAGATGTGCGGCAGCGAGGCCGGAAAGTAGACCTCGCGGAAGATCGATCGCTCCCGCGCGCCAAGGCATTGCGCCGCCCGCACCAGCACCGGATCGACCAGGGACATGCCGTGCAGCGTGTTGACCAGGATCGGGAAGAACGAGCCGAGGAAGGTGATGAAGACAATGCTCTGCTCGTTGGTCGGCCACAGCATGATCGCCATCGGCACCCAGGCGATCGCTGGAATCGGCCGCAGCACCTCGGCCACCGGGAAGACGATCTCGTGGATCAGCTTGAACCGGCCCATGATCAATCCGAGCGGCACACCGATCAGGGCTGCCAGCGAGAAGCCGATGAAAATGCGCCGGCAGCTCAGCACGACATGCAGCAGAAATTTCGGATCATGGATCGCCCTGGTGAAGCTTGCATAGACCTCCAGCGGCGCGGGCACGTTGGTGAAGCGGACGAAGAACACGACCCGGTAGGTCGTGAGCAGGTGCCAGACGATTAGGAAGGCGACCAGGGAGACCACGCCCATGGCGGTTGCGCGCAGCCTATCCTGGTTGAGCCGGAACCAGCGCACCGCCAGCTCGCCAAATGAGCGCGGCCTCGGTGGCGGGGCTTCGCTCGACGCCTCGCCTCGCTCGGCGATCGCAGGCGCAGCCGGCATGTGGTCCTCCCGATGACGCAACGCGGCGGGTGTGCTCACGTCTTGCCTCCGGTCACAGCCGCCTTCACCGCATCGTCAAAGCCGAGCACCTTGCCGCTGATCTTCGCCGCGTAAGCCTCGGCATCCCTTTTGAGGAGAAATGGCGCAATCTCGTCGCTTCCGACTGCAAAGAACGCCTGGTCAGCGAACAATTTGATGCCACGCGTGGTGTCGAACACGTAGGCCACATTGATCTTCTTGCCCTGCGCCTTGAGGGCGGCATAGGCACCGAGCGTACAAGTTGCGCTCGCATAGGAGACGATACCGACCTCATCGACCCAGATCTCGCCTGCCTTGCGCGGATCCGTGATCGGCTTCTTGCAGAAGCTATCCTCGCCTGAGACCTCGTAGTTTTTCGTGCTGTGGAGCTCGGTGTCATAATCGAGTTTCATCTCGGCGTAGGCTTTGCGGACATAAGTATCGTCGACCCATTTCTTTGGATCGAACTCCTTCATGCGACCGAGGCTCTGCAGCACCTTGACGTCGGCCGCCGCGGCATCGATCAGGGCCGGCTTGATGGTGGGATCAGTGATCATATTGCCGCTTGGTCCTAGGAAGATGTAGACCACCTCTTTGTTGATCCCAGTCCATTCCTGGATCTTTTCCGCTGCAAGCTTGGGATTGTCGCGCAGCCACTGGTTGGCGGCGATCAGCGCCTTCAGATAGGCGACGACGACCTCGGGGTATTTCTCGGCGAAGTCGGTGCGCACCACAATGCCGTGAAAGGTCGGCAGGTTGGTCTCGACGCCGTCGAAGATCTTTCGGGAAAATCCGCGAAACGGCAACAGTTCGGCGAATGGAACGAAGTCGGCATGGGCGTCGATCTTCTTTTCCTGCAGATTGGTCGAGCCAACTTCCGGGCTTTGGCTCACCAGCTGGAAGAAATCGGCAGGATAGCCGCGGTCCTGCAGCGCCTTCAGCACCATGCCGTGCGCCGCGGAGCCGAAGGGCACGCTGACCAGCTTGCCCTTGAGATCGGCGAGGTCGTAGTAGGAGGAGTCCTTGTGCACGACGATGCCATTGCCCGAGCCGGAGGGACTGTAGGCCGCGATCGCGATCAGCCGGCTCTTGCTTTCGGGATTGTTCTCGAAGGTGAAGCCGTTCACGATCAGGGGATAGTCGCCCATCATGCCGATCTGCAGCTTGTTCGCCATCATGGCATTCGTGACCGGCGGACCCGAGGTGAAGTTCTGCCAATCAAGCTCGAACTTGGTGTTGGCGTATTTGCCATCCTTCGGCAGATATTGTTCGAGAAGATGAAGTTGCCTGATGACGACGCCGGCCGTCACGGTGTTGGTCGTGGTATCCTGAGTTCCGATACCGATCGTGACCGTTTCCGCCATCGCTGGCTGCGCAATGAGGAGCGCCAGCGATGTCACCGACATCGCGATCGAGTGGGGTGGAAGATGGCGGACCATTTTCATCCTCTTGCGGTTGGATGTGCTGTGGTTGCCATGATTGGGCGCGGGACCGGACAGGGCAAATCCGCATTGACCGTTGCAGTCGATTAGTTGCCCGCAAACGCTTGTTGCATACTCCTTGGGCATTTTTGCAGGTGAAAGCCGCTTGCATGTGCAGTGACGTCATTCGGTGGCATGGCCGCGCATTTCCTCCAGGACGTCGGCGCGGCGGATCACGATCTGGGAGCGTTTGGTCAACACGATCCCTTTCTCCTGCATCCGCTTCAGGCTGATCGTGACCCACTGCCGCGTGGCCCCGACCATGTGGGCGATATCGGCATGGGTGAAAGCGGCGGCGATCACGGTGCCATCGGCATCCTTGATACCGTAGAGTTCGACGAGGTGAAGCAGGAGATGCGCAAGGCGTTGGGTGATCGAGCGCGTGCCCAGCATCTGCGCTAGCGCCGAATAGCACTTGCCCTTGAAGGTCAAGCCTTCGATCAGGCCGATCGCCAGGTTCGGGATTTCGGCGGCAAGCGTCCGCAGCTGTTTGCCGGGCAAGTGCACCACGCTGCTATTGCTGGAGGCGACCCCCGACCATTGATGGATCGTGCCTTCGAAGACTTCGGGGCCCCCGACGAAATTGCCGGCATGCCAATAGGCGAGGGTGATCTCGCGGCCCAAGGGCGACGTGTAGAACACGCGGATGCGTCCGCTCTCGATCAGCCAGATACCGTCATGCTTGGCGCCCTGGCTGAACAGCGTCTGGCCGCGATTGAGCACCTTGCGCCGCCCTTGCTTCAGAACCAGCTCCCGCTCGCGCAACGTCAGCTTATCCATCAGCGGCGGTGGACCGCCGATGGCCTGCTGGTTCTCCGTGAGTAAGAGCGAGGTACTGGCGGCGGATCGTGACGGCGAGGGTGCCGTTGGAACATTGCCCCGAGCCGCATTGGCCGCCTGCAGCATCATCATCCGCCTCCGGACTTTTCGAATTGATCCAGAAGGCAGCAATGTTCGTGCCAGCCGCGGACCGCAGGGCTGGACCGAGTGCTAGCAGCCGCCATGCCGCCGCCACGCCCTTCATCGGGCGGGAAGCCTGGGGACGATCGTGGCGGGCTCGTGAGGCCTAGGCAGTCGCGCCCTTAGCGGCGTCAGCGGGCGGCCAGACTCAGCAAATATGGCTTCGGATAAATCCCGCGATCGTGCCCGTCCGAGAACGAGATGTTCAGTCCATATCCGAGGTCGCCGATGCCCGTCATCGCAATGCCGGGAAAGCGTTCCGGGAAGTGGCCGTCGAATCGGGCGCGGGTGCAGCGGGCGCATTTGCAGGCGAGCCGTAGCTGCTCGGCGGCAATCTTAAGCTCATCGTTCTGAGCGGTTCTGACGATGAGCGCCGTGCGATCCGAGTTCGGCTCGTAATCCGTCACAGTTGGCGCAACGAATGCGGTCGTAGCCATGACGCACCTCCGCTCATGGCCTAGACCGGGACAGGCGCCGTTCGATAGCAACTAATTGCCAATCCTGAGCGGAAATTCCTGGCATCGTCCGCCTCCAAGTGCCTGTCGTGCAGGCGCTGCACCAGATTGGGAAACTAATCGACGGAGAACGGCGAGCCGACGTTGCGAGATCGACTGGTCTGCGAAACGTTCCGCCGCGACATGCTTCGGACAAGGAGAGAAGAGAATGAACGCTTTTCAGAAGGAAACGGTCCTGTCCGTCAAGCATTGGACCGAGTCCCTGTTCAGCTTCACTGCGACGCGCAATCCCGGCTTTCGCTTTCAGAATGGGCAGTTTGCCATGATCGGCCTGGAGGTGGATGGCAAGCCCTTGATGCGCGCCTACAGCATGGCAAGCGCCAACCATGAAGAGGCGCTCGAGTTCTTCAGCATCAAGGTGCCTGACGGTCCGCTGACCTCCAGGCTGCAGGAGATCAGAGAAGGCGACATCATTCTGGTCGGCCGAAAGGCGACCGGCACCTTGGTTACGGGTAATCTGCTCCCCGGCAAGCGGCTTCTGCTGCTCTCGACCGGCACCGGGCTAGCGCCCTTTGCAAGCCTCATCAAAGATCCGGAAGTCTATGAAAATTACGAGACGATCGTGCTCGCCCATGGGTGCCGGCAGGTCTCAGAGCTCGCTTATGGCGAACAGCTGGTCGAAAGCTTGAAGAGCCACGACTTCTTCGGTCCGCTGATTCGGACCAAGCTGGTCTATTACCCCACGGTTACCCGCGAGCCATTCCGCAATCGCGGCCGCATCACCGATCTCATGGCGTCGGGTGAGCTGTTCTCCGACATCGAGCAGGGCGGCCTTGATCGCGACACCGACCGCATCATGCTCTGTGGCGGTCCGGCGATGCTCGAAGAGCTGCACGCGATGTTCACGGAGCGCGGATTTATCGAAGGCAGCCACAGCGAGCCCGGGCATTTCGTCATCGAGAAGGCGTTTGTCGAACGGTGAGCCAAGACGACCAAAATCCGCGTGCGGCGACAACTAATTGCTATCGCTGAGCATCGGTCTGAACAAGGCTGACGCAGAGGCGCCGGATATGCCGGCGAACCAGGAGCAAGTGATGGCACTCGATCGGATCGTCGATGGAATTTCAGAGGTTTCCTGCGACGTGCTGGTGATCGGCGGCGGAACCGCCGGCCCGATGGCGGCGCTGAAGGCCAAGCTGAAAAATCCGAAGGCCAACGTCGTGCTGCTCGAGAAGGCCAACGTCAAGCGCTCTGGCGCGATTTCGATGGGCATGGACGGGCTCAACAACGCGGTCATTCCGGGCTATGCGACACCGGAGCAGTACACGAAAGAGATCACGATCGCCAATGACGGAATCGTCGATCAGAGAGCGGTATATAAATACGCCCAGAACTGTTACAAGATCATCGAGGAACTCGATGGTTTCGGTATCCGTTTTCTCAAGAACGAGAACGGCGATTATGCCGTCAAGAAGGTCCACCACATCGGTACTTACGTGCTGCCGATGCCGAATGGCGAGACCGTCAAGAAGGCGCTATATCGCCAGCTCCGCCGCGCCCGCATCCTGATCTCGAATCGCTACATGGCGACGCGGCTGCTCAAATCGGCCGACGGCCGCGTGGCCGGTGCGATCAGTGTCAACACACGTACGGCCGAGTTCCTGGTCATCAAGGCCAAGGCAGTCATCCTCTGCATGGGAGCTGCCGGCCGGCTCGGCCTGCCGACCTCGGGCTACATGTTCGGCACCTATGAGAATGCCGCCAATTCCGGCGACGGCTATGCCATGGCCTATCACGCAGGCGCGGCGCTCGCGAATCTCGAATGTTTCCAGATCAATCCGCTCATCAAGGATTATAACGGACCTGCCTGCGCCTATGTTGCCGGTCCGTTTGGGGCGTACACCGCCAATAACGAGGGCTCGCGCTTCATCGAATGCGACTACTGGTCTGGGCAGATGATGCTGGAGTTTTATAACGAACTGCTGTCCGGCAAGGGCCCGGTCTTCCTGCAGCTGAAGCATCTGCATGACAAAACCATCGAGGAGATCGAGCAGACCTTGCACAAGGTGGAGCGGCCGACCCGCGGTTTGTTTCAAGAGGGGCGGGGCGTCGACTATCGCAACGAGTCGATCGAGATGCATATCTCCGAGATCGGCTTTTGCTCCGGCCACAGCGCCTCGGGCGTATTCGTCGACGAAAATGCCCGTACCACGGTGTCGGGCCTTTATGCCGCCGGCGATATGGCGAGCGTGCCGCACAACTACATGCTCGGCGCCTTCACCAACGGTTCGTTCGCCGGCATCGATGCGATGGAATTCGCAGACAGCCACGACTTCGCGGATTTCGATGCCGAGGAGGTCGCAATGGAGCGCGATCGTGTCCTGGCACCGACCAAGCGCGACGACGGGATTCCGCCGAACCAGATCGAATACAAGACCCGCCGACTGGTCAACGATTATCTGCAACCGCCAAAGGTCACGCGCAAATATGAGCTCGGCATGCGGCGGCTCGCCGAGGTGCGTGAAGATATGCAGGAGCGCATGATCGCGCGCAACGCGCATGAGCTGCTGCGTACGCTCGAAGTACAGTCGATCATGGATTGTGCCGACATGGCGGCGCATGCCTCGCTGTTCCGTGAGGAAAGTCGCTGGGGCCTCTATCACTGGCGCACGGACTTTCCCGAAAAGGACAATGAAAACTGGTTCTGCCACACGCTGCTTAGCAAGCAGGACGGCAAGATGACCAGCGAGAAGCGCGCCGTCGAACCTTATGTGGTGCCGATCGCGGACGACGAAAAAGATCTGTACGACAAGCAGCGCATCCGCGTCAGCGCGTGAACGACGACCGGCCACAGATAGGAGTTTGAAAATGCCGCTTGCAACATATCAAACCTCGGTGCCGGTGGTCGTCGACGACGCCAAGTGCATCGCCGATAAAGGCTGCACCGTTTGCGTCGACGTCTGTCCGCTCGACGTGCTCAGGATCAGCGATATGACCGGCAAGGCCTACATGGCCTATGACGAATGCTGGTACTGCATGCCGTGCGAGGCCGACTGCCCGACCGGTGCTGTCACCGTCAACATTCCCTATCTGTTGAGGTGAACATGTCGAGCCCCTTCGAGTCTTATGACAATCTTGAGGATGCCGACGAGCGGTTGCAGGCGGCCGATCCGGCCGAACGGCGGGTCGCCATTATCGCGCTCGGTCATTCCGGCGATCCCGCCGCGGTCGCTTACCTTGCCAATATGGTATCCGATCCCGACTCCGGCGTGCGCCAGCAGGTCGCGATGGCGCTTGGGGAGTTCGACGGCCCGGGGGCGGCAAGCGCGTTGGTGAAACTGCTGGTCGATCCCGAAAGGATCGTTGCCTCGGCCGCGGCCGATAGCCTGGCCGAGTTCAAGGACCCGGCCTCTGCGGACGTCATCCTGCCCCTCGTCAAACATCCTCACGCGTTTGTTCGCATGGGGGCCTTGCGGGCGTTGAAGGAGTTGCGCCGCAAAGACACGCTGAAGCCAGCGCTGGAAGCGCTCCAGGATCAGGATGCGGCAGTGCGCGTGCAAGCGATCGGCGTAATCGGATTTTTGAAGCTCGAGGAGTCCATTCCCGCGCTGACCGCGCTGATCCACGATCCTGACGCCCATGTGCGGCGCGGAGCGGTCAGTGCGTTGGCGTTCTCGCAGATGAAACCCGCGGCGGAAACCATCACACGGGCGCTCGAGGACGAGGACTGGATGGTGCGGGAGATGGCTGCCGAGACACTGGGACTCAACGCCAACGGCGCATTGGCTGCCGATCAACTGATCGCCTGCCTTGCCGACACGTTCTGGCAAGTGCGGTTGAAGGCCATCCGCAGTCTCGGCCGGATGAAAATCGAGCAGGCGGTGCGCCCAATAGGTCAATGCATCACGCATGAGCAGGCGAACCTGCGCAAGGAGGCGGCCGCGGCACTCGGCGAGATCGCTCATGCCGAGGGCGGGGCGTATCTCGCGCTGGTTGCCAACGATGCCGACCCTGACGTCCGCAAGAACGCGCGCTGGGCGCTGCAGCAGATCGCGGCGAGGACGGCGAGAGCAGGGGCCTGATGAGTGGTGTTCTGGCTTCTGCGGGCGCGCACGGCATCAGAGAACGTTGATCGGTACTTTCAAGAAGGTCTTGCCGCTTGGGTCGGGTGGGGGCAAGTGGCCCGCACGGATGTTGACCTGAAGCGAGGGGATGATCAGCTGCGGCATGGCCAGGGTCCTGTCGCGCGCTTCGCGCATGGCAACGAAATCATCCTCGGTCACGCCGTCCCGGACATGGATGTTGCGCGTCCGCTCTTCGGCCACGGTGGTCTCCCAACGTACCTCGCGCCCATTCGGCGCATAGTCGTGGCACATGAACAGCCGGGTTTGCTGCGGCAACGTGTGCAGGATCTTTCGGATCGAGCGAAACAGGATGCGGGCGTCGCCTCCGGGAAAGTCAGCCCGCGCAGTCCCGCCATCGGGCATGAACAGAGTGTCGCCCACGAAAGCAGCGTCACCGATCACGTGGGTGGCGCAGGCCGGCGTGTGTCCCGGTGTGTGCATAACGAAGCCGGTCATGCTGCCGATCGCATAGGTCTCGCCATCCTTGAACAACCCGTCGAACTGGCTGCCGTCCCGGCGAAACTCCGTGCCTTCGTTGAAGACCCTCCCGAACGTGTCCTGGACCGTCAGGATGTGGTCGCCAATTCCGATTTTTCCGCCAAGGCTTTTTTGGATGTAGGGCGAGGCCGACAAGTGATCGGCATGCGCATGGGTCTCGATCAGCCATTCGAGCCGCAGGCCGTTGCGTTTGACGTGATCAATGAGGATGTCGGCAGATTTGAAGCTGATCCGTCCGGCCGCGTAGTCGATGTCCATGACGGGATCGATGATCGCGCATGACGCCGATTGCGGATCCTTTACGACATAGCTGATCGTGCTGGTGTCCGGATCGAAGAAGCCCGTCACCGTCGGCTTCACATCGGTGGCGATGGGATAGGACATGGTCTCCTCCAGTTCTGGGTCCGGCAGTCGGGCCGGCTGTGGCTTTGCCATAGGGTCGCAAAGTGGTCCAGCGCGGCAGCTCGTCTCGGGGCGGCGAGCGATGAGCTGTCAGCCGAGCACGAACTGATCGATCCATCACAGCGATTGTTCCAAATCAATGCTCGGCACGGGCTGCAGGGCGAGCATTGAAGGCCTCAAGAGTCGCTTTCGAAATCCGGAGAATGACACATGCTCAAGGTAGCTAGTCTCATTTGGATCATGCTGGGTACGGTGCTTGCGGGCAGCGCAGTCACCGCGGTGCTGGCGATGCAGGGGCTCGGCGCAAATCCGATCAAGATCATACCTCTCGCGGCGTTAGCCGGCTTCGTGATAGCCATGCCGCTCGCCTACCTCGTTGCCACGAAGATCGGCGGCGGCAGCGAAAAGCGAACTGTGTAGTTCGGCTGCCGGCTGCGCAGAGCGCGGCGCCCCGGCGCGCCGGTCATGCGGGGGCACAACATCCGGCGCGGACTTCGGAGAGCGGTACGAGTGTTCCGTCTCCGAAGCTCGTATTGTCTCAGGGCAGGCTCGCTTGCGGCCTTTGGAAGCGAATAATTCCGGCAATCCATTGATTGTATGTGATTTTTAGCTCTGGTGTCTGATGAGGAGGCGCAGACCATTGCTCGGGGAACTTCAAGTTCGCCGCACTCGCCGTGGGAACTTCTGACGCGGTCCGCGCCACGCGTTTCCTGCGGCCTCCTCATTTTGAACATTTTTTCGGAACGAAACGCGGTCCTTCCGCGTTCCGGGTGCTTGGGGTTGCCGCTCGCTGGAAGGTCACCGTGCTCGGTCGAAGATATCTTGCCCATCAAGTTGCAATGCTCTTGCAGTTCGCGAAGTCCACCAGCGATCCGGGGCTGTCGGCTGTCCTTGTTGAGAAGGCCGCCGAAATGAAGGCTCGGATCGATGAGAATCCGCACGCAGACATGTCGGCGACAGCGCCCGACGTGCTGCGGGGCGGGGACGGGCGATAGCTCCCGAGGTTCGGACCGGAGGGGGCTGGCAGTGACGGACATCGGTGTCACCAGGCGAGGCCGCTTCGTCGGGTCGGGGGAGCAATCGTGGACGAGTTGCCTGTCATTTTGCTGGTGGAAGACGAAGAGGCCTTGCACGACTTCCTCAAGGACGCCCTGACCGATGCCGGGTTCGACCTGACGGTGTCCGTCGCCGCGGATGAAGCGCTGGTGCTGCTCACGAGCGGCGTTGTGAATTATCGTGCGCTCGTCACGGACGTGAACCTCAAAGGCCCAATGAGCGGATGGGATCTCACAAGGCAGGTGCGTGAAATCGCTCCGGCGTTTCCTGTCGTCTACATCTGCGGTGATGCTGCCGATCAATGGGGCTCGCAGGGAGTCCCCAACAGCATCCTGGTGCAGAAGCCCTTTGCGCCGGCCCAGCTCGTCACGGCCATATCCCAGCTCCTGAACGTCGGCTCCGCCGGTCTCTCGCTCTGAAAGGACGGCTTCTCTGTCAGGTCTGGCGCGGCGCTGCAGCTCTGTCAGGTCTGGCGCGGCGCTGCAGCCGCAACGGCAGGCACTCCCGCGCCGCTCTTGCCGGCGGTCGGGCGTTTCTTTGCCGGAGCCGCGATCAGTCCGTCGCGAATGGCCTGCTTGCGCGCAAGCTTGTGGCGTCGCCGGATGGATTCGGACTTCTGTCTTGCGGTCTTGTCAGACGGCTTCTCGTAGAAGCGCTTGCGGCGCATTTCCCGGAATACGCCTTCGCGCTGCATCTTCCGTTTCAGAATACGAAGCGCCTGATCGACGTTGTTGTCTCGAACAAATACCTGCACGCAAATTGCTCCCTAAAGTTGGATTGACGCTGAACAAATCAGTCGAACACAAATCAGTCGAACCTGGTGTCCGGACTCCGAAGTTCGATCGGCTTTGCGGTGATCGCCACCGAAAGGCCGGCTTTAGTGCATCAGGTCTTGTCGTCGAATCCGCTCGTCCGTGCGAGCTCCCGAATATGATGCTCGGCACCGGCAATCTGGCGCTTGACAAGATCGGATTGAGCGTTGGCGATATCCTGCAGGCTGTCGGTCGAGGCCACCTTTCGTGCGTGCTCGAAGCCGATCCGCAGGCTTTCTTCGGAGAACGCAAGCACCTGGCGTGTGAGCTCAGCCGTCGATGTTGCGCTCGCTGCCGCGGATCTTCGCGCCGCATCGAACAACAGCGCGAAGGCTTGTTCGGCCTGTTCGATCGTTTTCTCCGCGAGCGCGCGCAGCTCGGCGGGAACCTCCAATTTCGGTTCAGTCATCGTCGTCCCGCCTGTCAGCCTATAGACATAAGACCCGGACCGGCGCTTGAACAGGGGAGGCTGCCTTCTTTTGATCTTGAGCTCGCTTGCACACCTCAGGTTTTGTTCCCGGCGCACTTGTTCTTTATCGCGAAAGCGCCTACATTGGCAGCATTCGATTAGCCGCTGTGCCTTTTTGAATGCGCCTGCGGGCCCTTCCCGAAGACATCCGACCAGTTGAATCTGAATCGCGTGACGTCGCGCGATTGCTCTTTGGAGAAGAAAATGCCGACAGGTACTGTTAAGTGGTTCAATGGCCAGAAGGGCTTTGGTTTTATCCAGCCTAACGATGGTGGAAGCGATGTCTTCGTGCACATCTCTGCCGTCGAGCGGGCTGGTCTTTCCGGCCTCGCCGAGGGCCAGAAGGTCTCGTTCGAGCTCAAGACCGACAAGATGCGCGGCAAGGTCAGCGCCGAGAATTTGTCGCTGGCTTAAGCCGCTACGCCATTTCACGGATGTACTGAAATGGCCGTGTTGCCCGCTCGATCCCGGGATTGAGCGGGTTTGACTTGTTGCGAATCCGGATGAGCGATGAGTGGCAAGAAGCCGAGCGAACCCTCTGCCCAAGCGATTGCACGCGCCGACCGGCAGCGTTTGGCGCGTGAGGAGGGGGCGCGAGCGATGGCTGACGTGGAGAAGCGCGCCGTCGAGATTCGTCAGAACATGCAGCGTCTTCGCGCGTTGCGGGAGGCAAAAGAGGCTGAAGAGGCCCAAAAGCCTGACGCGCTTCCCAAAGCCGTAAAGAAGCGACGCAAGACCCGAATTGTGACATAAGACAGCGCGGGACTTGACGACAGTCTGCCCGCAACTGGAAGCCGACACTCTGTCGCAAGCTGAGGAGACGGCTGCATGACGAAAACGGTGCGGATCGTGCCGGAGGTCGAACGTGGCGCGCAATCGATCAGCTTCGTGCTGGCAGTAGGTTCCGTCCGGCAAATGTGCCGCCTCAAGACCACGTTCCAGACGCAGCAGCAGGCGTTGAGCTATCTTCACAAGCATCGGACGGAGTTCGAGCGTGCTGCGCGTGAAAGGCTCTCGCGTGGTGAGGTCGAGGACGGCATCGTTCATCTCACGATGCTCTAGGCCGCGCTTGCGGCTGCCGCTCGATGTCTCCCGCCTTGGCGCGATCGAAATCGTTCTCCCAGAGCGCGACCACGATGGTGCCGAGACTATTGCCGATCACGTTGATCAGAGCGCGGGGCGGGTTCACGAACCGATCGACGCCGAGCAGGAGCACGATGCCCGCGAGCGGGATCGTGTTCATGGTCGCAAGCGTCGCCGCCAAGGTGACGAAGCCCTCGCGCAGGTTGCCCATGCGCGCGATGCCGACGACGACGGTGAGAAAGATGACCGGCGCAAGCAGCATCCGGATCAGCTTGACGAAACCCTCCGCAAGCAGTGCGGTGTCTGCGGCGGCCTTCGGCGCCGCGATGCCGAACAGGATCCCGATGACGGCGCCGACCAGGACCTGCAGCCAGAGCGGACCGAGGATCGGTTGGCGTGCCGTCCCTGCTTCAACTGAGATCGCCGACATGGCGTTTCCTTCCTTTGGTGTTCTTATGGTCATGCTCGAGCCCGGCGCCGGGGCAGGGGGATGTCAGGCGCTGAGCTCGGACATCACCTGGTAAAGATCGGCCTTGCCTTCGAAGCCGATGCCGGGCAGCGGCGGCAGGGCGACGTGACCGTTCTCCACCCGGACATTGTCGGGGAAGCCGCCGAACGGCTGGAACAGGTCGGGATAGGATTCATTGCCGCCGAGACCCAAGCCCGCCGCGATGGCGAGCGACATCTGGTGGCCGCCATGCGGGATGCAGCGCGACGCCGACCAGCCATACGACTTGAGCATCTCCAGCGTGCGCAGATATTCGACGAGGCCATAGCTCAGCGCGCAGTCGAACTGCAGCCAGTCGATCTCCTTGCGCATGCCGCCGTAGCGGATCAGGTTGCGTGCATCCTGGTGGCTGAACAGGTTCTCGCCGGTGGCCATCGGCTTCGCATAATGCTGCGCGAGCTCTGCCTGCAGTTCGTAGTCGAGCGGATCGCCGGCCTCCTCGTACCAGAACAGATCGTAGGCCGAGAGCGCCTTGGCGTAGTCGATCGCGGTTGTCAGGTCGAACCGGCCGTTGGCATCCACCGCGAGCCGGCAGCCTGCAGGCAGTAGGCCGAGCACGGCTTCGATGCGACCAAGATCGTCCTTCAGCGGCACGCCGCCGATCTTCATCTTCACCACCGTATAGCCGCGGTCGAGATAGCTCTGCATCTCGTCCTTCAGTTTGCTGTTGTCCTTGCCGGGATAGTAGTAGCCCCCGGCGGCATAGACGAAGACCTTCGGATTGGCCGCGCGGCCGTGGGCATCCGCCAGGTATTGGAACAGCGGCTTGTTCGCGATCTTCGCGGTCGCGTCCCACACCGCCATGTCGATGGTGCCGATCGCGACCGAGCGCTCGCCATGGCCGCCCGGCTTCTCGTTGCGGAACATGGTGGCCCAGATCCTGTGCGGGTCCAGATTGTCGCCGGCCTGGTTCAGCAGGCTCGCGGGCTCAGCTTCCATCAGGCGGGGGATGAAGCGTTCGCGCATCAGCGCGCCCTGGCCGTAGCGGCCGTTGGAATTGAACCCATAGCCGACCACCGGCTTGCCATCGCGGATCACATCCGTGATGATGGCCACGAGGCTCAGGGTCATCTTGCTGAAATCGATGTAGGCGTTGGCGATGGGCGATGCGATGGGATAGGTCCGTTCACGGATGTCGACGATACGCAAGGTGAGCCTCCGGGTTGCAAACCTGGATGTGGCGGCAATCCGCTGACGATGCCAATGCCGATTTCCTATCAGGCGAGGTGCAAACGGCATCAGCCGTGACATGCGCTCAGGAACCAACCATGGAGCTGATCTGGCTCGAGGATTATCTCGAGCTTGCCCGCACCGGCAATTTCTCGCGCGCCGCCGAAGCGCGGCATCTCACCCAGCCGGCCTTCAGCCGCCGCATCCGCGCGCTGGAAGAGTGGGCCGGGGTGACGCTGTTCGACCGCGCGACGCAGCCGGTGCAGCTGACCGCGGCGGGGCGTGAATTCCAGCCGCTCGCGGCGATGCTGATCCGGCGTATCGCCGATGCCCGCGCGCATGTGCGCGAGGCGGCGGCGGCGGAAGCGGCGACGATCCGGATCGCGGCAACGCATGCGCTGTCGCTGATCTTCTTTCCGCCCTGGCTGAAGCGGCTGGAGGCCGCAGGCCTGATCTGCTGCGTGCAGCTGACCTCGGACACGCTGAATGCGGTCGAGACGCTGCTGCTCGACGGACGCGCGCATTTCATGCTCTGTCATGTGCATGACGAGGTGCCGCTGCGCCTGCCAGCGAGCGAATTTGAATCGGCGGTGGTCGCGAGCGACCGGCTGATCCCCTGCGCGGCGCCGGGCCTGATGGCCGGCCGAGCAGCGCCACTCTCGGAGGCGCCGCGGCTGGCGTATGGTGCGGGCTCCGGATTGGGACGGATCCTGCGCGGCGTGCTCGGTGCGCGATTGCCGCGGCTGTTGACGGCACCGGCACTGACCGCGGATCTCGCCGGCGCGCTGCGCGCCTTGTGCCTGGATGGACGCGGTATCGCCTGGTTGCCTGCGACGCTGGTGGAGGATGATCTGAAGTCCGGCCGGCTCGTCCCGTTGGCCGATGCATCCTGGGAGATACCAGTGGCGGTGCGGCTGTTCCGGCCGCAGATGCGGCTGACGCCGACGGCGGAAGAGATGTGGCGGCTCGCGCAAGGGCAGGGGAGCTGAGATGCGCTGAGTCACGGCGCTGACGTCGTCGTGTTGAAAGCTCTGGGAAGTAAGGTCCTGGGAAGTAGAACCTTGAGAAGGAGTGCCTTGGGAATTCGAGTCCGTGCACGCGCGCCAGAGCTTGTCCATCCGAAATCCTCTTGGCACGTTCGCCGGGCGTGACGCCGCGGCCTCGCGGCGCGATCGCGTCCGAGCTTTGCCGATCGGCTTGGCCCTCGAAAGGCGAGGGCGCAGGGAAGGCCGGATGCAAGGCCTGCACCCATGGCCCGCCTGCAGAAAAGAAAGCAGGCGGCAGTCACCACAGGTACGGCCGTACACCGGCCTTCCCTGCACAATGGTTTTAACGGCTGCTTCGCGTTCTCCCTGGTGCGCCGGGCTTGTTGGCCACCTCCGTGCGAGGCAAAGCCTCGTCGCCTACGCGACAACGCGTTAAACGCGTTGCGCGGTGATACCAGCGTCGGGGTATCGGGACCGCGCGACTTGACCGTGCGCATCGATGTTGTTCGTGGGCATGAAAGACCATGCTGCAACACCGACACGCCCATCGCATCCCGCGCTCAACGTTCGTGACGATCGCGATACGCCCCTCGAGCGAGGCGGGACGGCGCTATACAAGCATGATTTCTGATAAAACGAAAGTGAAAAATTGGCACCGGGAGGGCACGCACGCGCGATCCGCTTGAGCCGGCGTGCGAAATGAATTTTTCGGCGCACGCGCGGCTGGCGGTTCGTGCGTCGACAAGCGCACGGATGGACAGCGTGATCGCGCACTTGCGCGGCCGTCATCATGAAGCCGATTTGCCCGACGGGCGGTCGGCTCGGCGCCAAAGGCGGCATTGCCTTGAACATCCGCCGTGAGAAGGGCATCGAGGCGCTTCCGGCGTGGCGGGACGGCGGTGCTCGCTGCTTCGCAGCAAGCGCAGCACGGATGAGCGTAGCGACATCCGGGATTGCATCCCCGCATGTCGCTACGCTCATGCTGGCTACTTGCTGCGATGCTCAGCCAACCGGTCCCGGGGTCCAGTCATCCCCGACAAGCGGCCTCACTGTTACGTCACGAATGACTCCGCGCTGCAGGCTTGGATCGAAGTGGCGCATTGTTCGCTCGTTGAGATCGATGATGCGGCCGGGCGTGAGTGGCCCGACGTCATTGATCTTGACGATGACCTTCTTGCCGACAGCTTCAACGAGCGCATATTTCGGCTTGGTGCCATAATGGACCCCACCAAATTTCTGACGCAGGCTCGTCTTGATAGCAGCCGCCCACGCAGACGGATTGTAGCGCTCGCCGGAGGCCGTGTTCCGGCTGCCCTCCCGCCATCCGGGCCGGAATGGATTGTACATGGATGCTGCGCCAACGATCGCATCCCCGGACGCGGCGTTGACAACGGCCTTTGAATGAACTGCACCGATTTCATCGCTTCGGGCAGTGGTGACGGAAACGGCAAGCGCCACTACGGCGCCGCAAATGGCGGCGCTGGAGCGAAACACCATCAGAACTCCTTGACTGTTTTTCTTGATCGTCCGGTTCCGAGTGCCGCAAAACAGGAGCGAGCGAACGCGGGAGCGTTGTCGGACTCGCACTGTTCTTTTTGCGCATTCGCCAGTACAGGCGATGGAACCGTTGTGGGAACCTTGGGTGGTTCGCGCACGGGTTCTTAGTTCTCACCGACTAAGACAGCGAATGCGTCAACAGCATGACTGATCGGGGTTCCCTGCCACCGGGTAAGTACGGGTTTACATGCGTCTAGCCGATGTTTGCGCGACGTGAAGAGGAACTCGGCGCATTTCCGATTGCGAGATCGTCAAGTCACGGGCGAATACGTGGCGGCGTGTAGATCAGATCGGCGTTGCGTGATCCACCGTCAGTACGCAGTCGATCGTCATATGCAAAAGCTCTTCCATCTATCATGCTTGCGTGCGGTAATCATGAACCGCCCGTCGGTGTTGATGAAATTCGATCTCCGATGAATACTCGATCTGCCAGCCGTCGGATGATGCTGTGTTCACCCGCTCGACGTCGCCAATGCGCAAACCCGTTTGCGCCGCACTGACGGAACGGCGTTACATCCGAGAGGCCTGCGGAACGAAACGGGTAGTTAGTCTTTCTCTGACTTTGGGAGGTGCCCATGAATTCTCACGCAGTGGAAGGAGCGTGTGCGTTCGCGTGGCGGAACTACTTGCTGCTGCATAGCGATATTGACGAGAACGACAGCGTGCGTTCTGCCCTCTATCGCTACATCGCCGACGTTCGCGATGCCGGCGCAGAGGATTTTGAGGTCCTGCAAATCGCGGCAGTCGCTTACTTGAAGAAGCTGGATGAATTTCATGAGGACGGATTTGCGAGAGTGGCGGCGGATCGAATCCTGGCCGAGTGCCTGGAATCACGCAGCGCACAGCTCGACACGTCGAGTGAGGTCACACCACGGAAGGAGAGGAGCTAACAGCATGGCAGACAATGCGCCCCAGGCAAACCGCTTCGCGCTCGATCCACAAAGGCGCATCGCCGCAGTCGCGGCAGTCGGCATGAATGTCTTAAAGCCAGTGATGCACTTTCAAATCGCGATGCTGAGAATGTGGGCCGACAGTATCGAGAGATTTGCGGGCAGTTACGATAAAGGGGTGGAAGAAGCCGCGGCCACCGTACAGGAAAACGCAGAGAAGGACCGGGCCGCGTAGATTGGCGCAAATGGGCAATTAACTCCGCTCCGGTTCACGAGCAAGCGTAGCCCGGATGAGCGGAGCGACATCCGGGATTGCATCCCCCGCATGTCGCTCCGCTCATCCGGGCTTCTTGCTCATGCAGGCTGCTGGTCGAAGTGTTTCTTTGCCCATGGAGAATTCCTCACATTCGCCCAGAGATCGGCAAGCTGGCCGCTTACGGCGGGCGCGCGCATAGTATGCGTTTCAGGGGGAGGGGCATAAAATCGGAATTAGCTAGATAGTGCCTACCCATAGGCATCGCTGTCGATGCCGTATTCATCGTAGATGGTCAGCGGGTCGCGGCCGGGACAGAGTCGGCACTTGGCCTGGGCGAGACGCAGCTTGACGGCGTCGGGTGTGCGGCCGTTGGCCAAGAGCTTCCGCAGCTCGTCCATATGCACCCGCGGTTGGTGCTTCTCCGGGAGCTGCTCCAGCGCAACGAGTGCGGTGGCGAGCGCTTCGGTGACGACCCAATCGTCGTGGCCCGTGATTCCCGGTCGCGGCATCGGCGCACCTCTCGTCCATCTGAGCTGGAAGGCGTGACGGCGAGCCATTGTAGCGCGATCATGTCGCGTCGGCCATCGCGCGCTGCGAGGTCGCTTTGACAAGACCGCGTCAAGAAGAGGTCCCGAAGAGGTAAAGCCGCCTCACGCCTCGGCGTCGCGGCTTGCAATCCGATGCAGCTGTTCGAACAGGTCGGGCGTTTCGCTGGTGCAGAGGCAGACGCCTTGCGCCGAGTCGGCTTCGCCGGCGTTGAGGTAGGCGTGGCCCATGGTGCTGTCGATGTAGATGCCGTCGCCCTCGTGCAGGATCTCCGGCGCGTAGAACTCGGTGTGCACCGCGATCATGCCGCGGGTCACCATGAAATATTCCTCGCCGCTATGGCGCAACAGTGGGCCGAACTCATCCAAGGTGCGGGCGCGCACCTCGGCGAGCATCGGCACCATGCGCTTTCCGATCAGGTCGGTGCATTGATAGGTGTAGGTGTAGAACTTTGTGTTGACGACCTGGCCCTGGCCGACGCGGCTGATGCTGCGCCGGGCAGTCACGGCACGGCCGGGCTCGGGCCGCGGCGCCACCGGGCTGAACAGTTCGGCGATGTCCATCTTCAGGCCGGAGGTGAGCTGCAACAGCTTGTCGTAGGTCAGCGACATCAGGCCGTTTTCGACCTTGGACAGGGTCGAGAGCGCCATCCCGGTCTTTTCCGCCACCTGCTTCAAGGTCAGCCCCCGGGCCTGGCGCGCCGCCTTGAGGCACTGCCCAAGCTGGGAATGCGGACCCTCGGCCGCATTTGGCTCGTTCACAGCGGTATCTGCCATATCCATCTTTCGGAAAAATCGTTTAGCGGATCGTATCTTGGTCGGCTCTTGGATTGCGTCGCTTGCCCGGTCCGACTCTCGCGCGAATCTGTCGGAATTTCAATCAGCTGCCGGACTAGCCTCTTATTCATGCAGAATTGCCGGCAGGATGCGGCATTTTCGTGCCATGCATTTCGTTTCGCTTATGCTAAATAGTTTTCAGTTTTGGAAAGAGAAGTGCCGTGGAATCGATTTGCGATCAAACTGCCGTCGATCTGATGCAGCAGCTCAAGGGCCGGGCCGTGTCGCCGGTCGAGCTGCTCGAAGCCTGCCTGGCGCGCATTGCCGCCATCAATCCCGCCATCAATGCGGTGGTGACGCTGGATGAAGAGGGGGCGGCCCGCGCCGCAAAGGCGGCGGAAGCGGAGCTGCTCAAGGGCGAGGATCGCGGGCCGCTGCACGGCCTTCCGGTGCTGATCAAGGACACCCAGGACACCGCGGGCCTGCGTACCACCTACGGCAGCCCGCTGTTTGCCGACCATGTTCCGGCGGCCGATCAGGCCTCGATCGGGCGGCTGCGTGCGGCAGGCGCGATCATTTTCGGCAAGACCAACACGCCGGAATGGGCCGCCGGCGCTAATACCCGCAATCCTGTGTTCGGTGCCACCGGCAATCCGTTCGATCCGATGCGCTCATCGGCCGGCTCCTCCGGGGGCTCGGCGGCCGCGCTCGCCTGCGGCATGGCGCCGCTGGCGTCCGGTTCGGACACCGGCGGCAGTCTGCGTAATCCGGCTGCCTTCTGCGGCATCGTCGGCATGCGGCCATCCTATGGCCTGGTCGCAAGCGAGAAGCGCGCCCATGGCTGGTCGTGCCTGTCGACCGATGGACCGATGGCACGCAACGTCGCCGACGCCGCGCTGATGCTGGCGGCGATGGCAAGCGACGACAGCCGCGATCCGCTCGCCTACACGCTGCCGAACGAGCCCATTCGCGGCGTGCTCGGGCGCTGGACGCCGCCGGCGCCGATCGATCTCGGCAAGCTGCGACTCGCCTTTACCGAGGATTTCGGCTTTGCGCCAACGGAGAAAGCCGTTCGCCGCGTGCTCACCAAGCGCGTCAAGCGGATGGCGCCGCTGTTTGCAGGTTGCGAAGAGGCTTCGCCCGACTGCACCGGCGCCGACGAGGCTTTCGCGGTGTTGCGCGCCTCGATGTTCCTGACCAACCACGGCAAGAATTTTCGCGAGCGGCCGGAGATGCTCGGCCCCAATGTCCGCGCCAATGTCGAAGAGGCGTTGCGCTACAGCCTCGACGATTACGCCAAGGCCGCGGCCGTCCAGACCCGGATCTATCGCGCCTACCAGAGCTTCTTCGAACGTTTCGACGTGCTGGTCAGCCCCGCGATCACGCTGTCGCCGCGGCCGTGGTCGGAGCTCTATCCGACCGAGATCGACGGCGCGCCGACGCGGTCTTACTTCCACTGGCTCGCGCTCGCTTATGCGGTGACGCTGACCGGCCATCCCGCGCTGTGCCTGCCGCTCGGCGTGGACGAAGCCGGCCTGCCGTTCGGTCTGCAGATCGTCGGCCCCCGCGGCGGCGATGCGCGCGTGCTCAGCGTGGCCGCAGCGCTCGAAGCAGCCTTCGCTGAAGATCCCGAACTGGGCCGGCCGAAGCCGGACCTCGCGAAGCTCGCCGCCGCACCGCCGCTGTCGTCAGCGCCGGGCTTCAAGTCCTGGGATTGATCCCGGGACCGATCTGGGACTGACGGCGCGCGGTGCCGTCGCCACATGGATGACGCGTGCGCTCGCGGCATCCGCAAGACTGACGAAAGACACATAGGAGACAAAGATGTCCGTTCCGCCCTCATATCCGTTCTCGCTGGTGCGCCGCGCCGCGGGCCTCGTGTTCCTGTCAGGCGAAGTGCCGCGCGCGGACGACGGCACGATTCCCGAAGGGATCACCGCGCAGACCGACCTCACGCTGCAACTGATCGGCGAGACGCTCGCGGACGAGGGGCTGTCGCTGCAGGACGTGGTGTCCTGCACCGTCTACCTGGCCGACCGCTCGGATTTTGCGGCGTTCAATGCGGCCTATCGCAAGCATTTCCAGGATCCGCTGCCGGTGCGCACCACGGTGGAAGCCAAGCTGATGCTGGATGCCAAGATCGAGATCACGATCATCGCGGCCGAACGGAAATAAGCGGGAGTTTCGACCATGAAAAACGCGATCGTTCTCGGCGGCGGCATGGTGGGTGTCGGAACGGCTTTGCATCTGCAAAGCCGCGGCTGGTCGGTCGCGCTCGTCGACCGCAAGGAGCCCGGCCGCGAGACCAGCTATGGCAATGCCGGCATCATCCAGAGCGAGGCCGTGCGCCCCTACGCGATGCCGCACGACATCAGCGGCCTGTTCGACATTGCGACCGGTAGCACCAATGACGTGCATTACGAGCTGCTGGCGCTGCCGTATCATATGCGTCCGTTGCTGCAGTATTGGTGGAACTCGTTTCCGAAGCGGCACGAGCAGATCGCGCAGACCTACGCGCGGCTGATCGGGCGCGCCGCGCCCGAGCATGAGCCGCTGATTGCGGCAGCGGGTGCCGGCAATCTGGTGCGTCGGGACGGCTTCCGGGTGATCCATCGCCAGCAGGCGCAGTTCGACAAGGAGGTCAAAGAGGCCGAAGCGGTGCACGACGCCTTCGGCGTCAAGTTCAGGGTGCTCAGCGCGCGCGAGCTCGCGCAGGCCGAGCCGGGGCTCACCGACAGCGGGCTTGGCGGGCTGCAGTGGCTGGAGCCGTGGACCGTGTCAGATCCGGGCGGGCTGGTCGCATCCTATGCCGATCTGTTCATCCGCCGCGGCGGCAAATTCATTCACGGCGATGCGACGAGCCTGGCACAGACCGGTAGCGGCTGGTCGGTGCGGACCAGCGAGGGGCAGATCGATGCCGAAGCTGCGGTGGTGGCGCTCGGGCCATGGTCGCCCGAATTCCTGAAGCGCTTCGGCTACGACATTCCGATGGTGCGCAAGCGCGGCTATCACCGGCACTACGCCGGCGGCGCGCCGCTCGATCTGCCGCTGCGCGATGCGGCCTTCGGCTATCTGATGAACCCGATGGTCAAGGGTGTGCGCATCACCACCGGTGCCGAGCTGTCGGGCCCGGACGCCAAGCCGACGCCGGTGCAGCTGGCCAAGGCGGAGCGCGCTGCGCGGCAACTGATGGATCTCGGCAAGCCGGTCGAACCGGAGCCGTGGCTCGGCACAAGGCCGTGCATGCCGGACATGTTGCCGGTGGTCGGGCCGGCCGCCCGGCACAAGGGCCTGTGGCTGCATTTCGGCCACGGTCACCAGGGCTTCACCTTGGGCCCGGCGACCGGGCGCATCCTCGCCGAGATGATGAGCGGTGAGTCGCCGGGCGTCGATGTGGCAGCCTGCGCGCCCGAGCGTTTCGCGGCGTAAGCCTGCCAACGAAGCTACGCGTCGCGCGATCCTGACGTGCTCAATGCACCAAAGCCGCAGTCCTGAAGGCTGCGGCTTTGTCGTTTTGCAAGCCGCGAGCGCAGGCCGCGCGCGTTTGTCTTCGATCCGAACGAGTTTACCGCAGATTTGTTCACCTGATCGTGTATAGAACGAGGCAGCTTCGCCACTTCAAGCACCAGCGCCAGGACGAGAACGATGCGATTGCTCGCCATCATTTATCGCGCCATCTCCAACTTCGCGTTCCTGGCGATGGTCTATCTGAGCCTGAACTTCATCGAGAAGTACCACGACCGTGCCGTGCTCGCGATGTTGATCCTGCTCTATGCGGGCATGCGCAGCGTGATCGTGCTGCGCTCGTTTCATTTCTACACGCGGGTCGAACGGTTGGAAGTCGAGATGCGCCGGCTGATCGGCATGATCGGGGAGGGGCCGAGCGGCTCGGGCGCGCGCAAGCAGGTGGTCGCCGACGTGAGCGTCTTGCGCCGCGATGGCGAGATCAAATCCTATATCGACCTGTTCTTCCTCGCCGCTGTCGTCATCCTGTGCGTTGCCAAGATCGTGACGGATTGATCGGCCGTTATTGCCGGCGGCAATCGCGCAAGTCGTAGTGGTCAGCGCTTCCGCAAGCTCGCCAAACGAACCGCGCGCGAAGCCGGCTTGCCTGCGGACTTTGTTGAAGCCTTCGCTGCAGACTTGGCTGAAGTTTTTGCCGGGGTCTTTGCTGCGGATTTGGCTGCTGGATTCGGCGGCACAAGCGCCATGCTGGCGAGATGGCGTCGAGGCGGCGCGACCGGCATCGGCGCGGGTATCGCGAACAGGTTCGCGGCGGGCACCGGCAGCACGGTCGCGAGCTTGCCCGGTGAGGACGGGTTGTCCGCTTGCGGCCAGGACGCCTCGCGCCGGAGCGACGAATCGTCGGATGGTCCGGCAGACAGCAAGTCGAGATCCGCAGCCGTCGCGCGCGAGTGGGTGACCGAGCCGGCGAAGTTGAAGCTCGGGAGCGCCGGCCATTGCGCCACCGGAACCTCGCCGGCGTGCGGGTGCACCAGCCATTCCTGCGGCTCGGTCGGCGTTGCCGGCCGGTCGGGCGTCGCCGGCACGACCTGGACGATGCGATAGCCGCGCGCCTTCAATTCGTTCAGGATCTTCGGCAACGCGGCGACCGTGCGGGCGTGAATGTCGTGCAGCAGCAAGATGCCCTTGCCGCGCGCTTCCAGCCGCTTCATCGCGAGCTCATAGACGCGATTGGCGGAGATATTGCGCCAGTCGTCGGCGACAAAATCGGCGCTCCAGACCTGCAGCCCGAGCGAAGCGGCATACGTCTCTACGCCCTCGCCACGCGAGAGGCCGGGCACGCGGAAGAACGGCGTCAGGGCCGAGGGATCGGTCAGCGCGGCCGACACCGAGGCGATGCCCTGATCGACCTCGGGCTTCGACTGCTCGACCGTCATCTTGTTGAACGAGAGCGGATGGTTCTGGCTGTGCGTGCCGATGGTGTGGCCCGCGGCGGCGAGCTTGCGCACGCCCTCCGGGCTGGCCTTGGCCTGGCGGCCGATCGTGAAGAAAGTCGCCTTCACGCATTGATCGGCGAGAACCTGCAGCACCTGGTTGCTGTATTTCGGCAGCGGACCGTCGTCGAACGTCAGCACCACCTCGTGATCGTGCAGCGGCAACGTCTCGCGATACTGCATGGCGCCGATGCGCGGATGCGCAAGCGGATCGACGACCAGCACGCGCGATGTGCCGAGCGCATCCGGATGACCCGGGCACTCCGCGGCCGCTGCCGCGCTGGTGCCGAGCAGCGCACACACCAGGACGGCGCTCCAACGCCGCTTGCCGAGGCAAACCGAACGATTGTCACTCATCACGCAGCTTGCATCCTCATTCCAGCGCCGCAACCTCAAGCGGCGCAAATTCTAGCAGGGATCAGCCATAGCTGCGACCTGCGATCGGCGCCACGGGCGCATTTGCATTTCCGTTGTGGCGCATTTGCAGGCGGCGCAGCTTTACAGGTGGCGCAGCGCGCGCGAAAGACTAGCCATCGCCGCATGAACGACGCATTAATCGCGAGCGGCGTGGATATCCGGCTGCGCAGCCTCGTCCGATTGCTTCGTCGCTGGCGGCACGATGTGGACCACCTTGTAGCCGTGCTGCTTGAGATAGCGGAGGAAGGCGGGCAGCATCGCATCCGTGCGCGGCTGCGGGTCGTGCAACAGGATGATGCCCTTGCGATCCTGTTCGAGCCGGCTGGTCAGAATCTTGAGTTCCTGCTCGGGCGATATCGGGTTCCAGTCCCCGGCCCACAGATCCGCGCCGAACACGGCGATGCCGCGAGACTGCAGCAGCTGCAGCGTCGCCGGGGTCGATTCGAAATAGGGAAAACGGAAAAAGGGCGTCGATGGCGTGGTTGTCGACACCCCGTGCAGCGCCTTCTCATCGGCGGCAATGCCGCGGTCGATCTCCTGGATGGCCTGTGCCGGTGTCAGGTGCGCAAGATTGGCGTGGGTGTAGGTGTGATGCCCGATCGTGTGCCCTTCGGCGGCGATCTTTTGCACCACCGAGGCTCGTCCCGAAGCCGGCTCGCCGACCAGGAAGAAGGTCGCGCGCACGCACTCCTTGGCCAACTCGGCCAGTACCTTGTTGGTCCTCGGCGGCGAGGGGCCGTCGTCAAAGGTGAGCACGACCTCGTGATCATGGAGCGGCAATGTCTGCGGGAAGCTCTTCAAGCCGACGCGCGGGTAAATCTTGGGATCGACGGTGAGCACACGTGACGTGCCGAGCGTGCCCGCGCGCGGACATTGGGCCGACGCGCCGGTCGCGGACGCCGTTGCCGCTGCGGCCACGCTGTGGGGCAGCCCAAGCCAAAGTCCGAGCCCAAGCAGAATGGCCGCTGCGTTCACCCAAATTCCGATCTGGCTCTTCATCTGGCGCCTCGGCAGCATGTTTCTGATTGCGTCGCGTGTGGCCCATTAGGTAATGCGTCAAAGCACGTTTCAGACCAGTTTGCGTGATCTGTCAAACCCGCGAGGCCCGCCATGGATGAACAATTGGACGTGGCCCATGATGCAGCGGTTCTCGACCGCGCTCCCATGCGGATGGACAACGGCGAGATCCGGCCCGAGTTCATCGAATCCATCACCGCAGCCATTGCGTCGGAGGACGAGGCGTTCCTGCGTGCGGAGATTGCGGAACTGCATGAAGCGGATCTCGGCGACCTCATCGCGGCGCTGGCGCCGGAGGATCGGGTTCGGCTGGTCGAGCTGACCGGCACCGATTTCGATTTTTCCGCACTGAACGAGGTCGACGATGCCGTCCGCGAGGAAATCCTCGAGGAACTGCAGCCGGAGACCGTCGCAGAAGGCGTCCGCGAGCTGGAATCCGACGATGCCGTCGAACTGCTCGAGGGGCTCGACGAGAAGGATCAGGAGGAAATCCTCGACCGGCTGCCTCCGTCCGAGCGCGACGTGCTCGAGCGCAGCCTGGACTATCCGGAGGGCTCGGCCGGCCGGCGCATGCAGAGTAAATTCATCGCCGTGCCGCTGGATTCGACCGTGGGCCAGGCGATCGACTACATGCGCGAGACGCCGAACCTGCCGGACCGGTTCTACGAGATCTATGCGGTCGACGGCGTGCAACATCTGCAGGGGGCGGTCGCGCTGGATGCGCTGTTGCGGGCGCGGCGCCCGGTGCCGCTCGCTGAGCTGATCGATGAAGACCGCCGCCGGGTCTCGGTCACCGATGATCTCGCCGAAGTGGCGCGCCTGTTCGGCAAATACAATCTGGTCGCGGCGCCGGTGGTCGATGCCGACAACCGGCTGGTCGGCGTCATCACCATCGACGACGTCGTCGACGTGATCGAGGAGGAGGCGGACGAGGACTTCAAGGCGCTGGGCGGCGTCTCCAGCGATGAGGAGCTCTCTGACAGCGTCTGGACCATCGCCAAGGGCCGCTTCAACTGGCTCCTGATCAATCTTGCCACCGCATTCCTGGCATCCTCGGTGCTCGGACTGTTCGAGGGCCAGCTCGAGAAGATGGTCGCGCTTGCGGTGCTTGCGCCGATCGTCGCGAGCCAGGGCGGCAATGCCGCGACGCAAACTATGACGGTTGCAGTGCGCGCCTTGGCCACGCGCGAGCTCGGCTCCAACAACGCCTTTCGCGTCGTCTTGCGCGAGGGACTGGTCGGCCTCGTCAACGGCGTTGCCTTCGCCCTGATCACAGGCGTCGCTGCGGTCGCCTGGTTCAAGATCCCCGGGCTTGGCATCGTGATCGGGCTCGCGATCATCTCGAACCTGGTGGCCGGCGCGCTCGGCGGCATCCTGATCCCGATGGTGCTCGATCGGGTGAAGGCGGATCCGGCCGTCGCGTCCGGTACTTTCGTCACCACCGTGACCGACGTGGTCGGCTTCTTCGCCTTTCTCGGCATTGCGACATTGTGGTTCGGGCTTAAGTGACCGGATCGAATAGCTGAGAGATTTGAAGGGCTTTTATCGTTAATCCGACCTTAACGCGGCTGCGCGAGAGTGGCGCACCGAGACGGAGTCGGATCATGCAACGTTTGCGCTTGAAGGCAGATGGACGGATCGTGGAGCTGCGCGACGGCCAGGAATTTCCACTGGCGCCGGCTGCGGCACCCACCGCGCCTGCCGAGGTTCGCGACCTCAGGCGCCGCGCCCATCTCACTCAGCAGGAATTCGCCGCCAAGCTCGGGGTCCCCGTCGAGACGATCCGGAACTGGGAGCAGGGCAAGCGCATGCCGCGGGGGCCGGCCCGCGCACTTCTGACAGTGATCGCGCACGCGCCGGATACGGTGTTCGCTGCCTTAGCCAAGACTTAAGCTCAAACCTAGTCTCGCATGGCACCATCTGCAGATGCGGACATAATGCCTCCCATCGGAGGGCGCGGCCATGCAAGCGATCGAGGCCAACGGCGCCAGCATCCCGGCGATCGGACTGGGAACCTGGGAATTGCGCGGGCGGAGCTGCGCCCGCATCGTCGAGCAGGCCTTGAAGCTCGGCTATCGCCATATCGATACCGCCCAGGTCTATGAGAACGAGCGCGAGGTCGGGGAGGGGCTGCGTGCCTCGGGCATCCGCCGCGATGCCGTCTTCCTGACCACAAAGGTCTGGACCACCCACTTCGCGCCCCATGACCTCGAACGCTCGGCGAAGGAGAGCCTGGCGCGGCTGCGCGTCTCCGAGGTCGACCTGTTGCTGCTGCACTGGCCGAATCCGCAGGTACCGCTGGCGGAGACCCTGGGCGCGCTGGCGCATGCAAAGGCGCTCGGGCTGACCCGCCACATCGGCGTGTCGAATTTCACGGTGGCCCTGGTCGAGGAGGCGGTCGCGGCCAGTTCCGAACCCCTGGTGTGCAACCAGGTCGAATATCATCCCTATCTGGACCAGACCAAGGTGCGCGAGGCCTGCGCCCGCCACGGCCTCGCCGTGGTCGCCTACAGTCCGGTGGCCAGGGGCAAGATCAAGTCCGATGCGACGCTGATCCGAATCGGACGCGCGCACGGCAAGACGCCGGCGCAGGTCTGCCTGCGCTGGCTGGTGCAGCAGAATGTGGTCCCGATTCCCCGCACCTCGCGCATCGAGCGGCTGTCGGAGAACATCGCCATCTTCGATTTCGCCTTGTCGGATGCAGAGATGGACGAGATCTTCGCGCTCGCTAGTCCTGAAGGACGGCTCACCAACTTCGCCTTCGCGCCGAAATGGGATTGAGGCCCGACCGCGGCTTGCTATGCTCGGGCTGAGATGGCACACGCGATGGCCAGCGCGCCGCGTGGCGGCGCCAGGGCCTCGGCGATGACCGCGCGGACGCGCGAAGAAGCAGCATGGAACGGTGGCAGTTTATCCGTTGGGGCATCGCGGCGTCGGTGCTTGCGCATATCGTCATCGCGGCCCTGATTTTCCTGTCGACCGGCGTGCGGCGCTTCGAGCCTCCTGCACCGGAGGTCGTGGCGGTCGACATCGTCGATCCGGATGAGCCTGCGAAGGCGCCTGAACCCGCGCCGAGCCCTTCACCGACGCCTGACCTCGCCTTGCCCAAGCCGGACGTCTCGCCGGCGCCCGCGGCGGCCGCACCCGCTCCGGCACCCGCACAACAGCCGACCCCGGCGCCAACGCGCGAAGCCAAAGTGCCACAGCCGCCCGAGCCGCAGCCAGAAACGAAGCCGTCCGCGCAGCCGCAAGCTCCGGCCCCGTCACCGGCAGCACCGAGCTACGTCCCCGCGCAACCGGACCTGACGGTCAAATATGGCGTGATGCTGGGGCTACCGCCGCCCTTGCCGCCTTTATCCGCGTCAGGGGACGGTTCGGAGGACGGCAAGGATGCCGGACCTTCGGCGAACACCAATCTCTCTGCCAATCTCGTGGCGCCGTTCCGGCAGCATCTGAAAAGCTGTTCGAAATTGCCGGCTTCCGTGTCCCGTTCCGACAACATCATGGTCAAGCTTCGCGTGGCCATGATGCCGGACGGTCGGCTCGCGGCGGAGCCCGTGCTGATCGCGGGCACCGCCTCGGTCAAGGCGTTGGATCTGAAGCAGAGCGCCGTGCAGGCGCTCACGGCCTGCCAGCCTTACGGGATGTTGCCGCCGGACCGCTATCGCGAATGGAAGGTCCTCGAACTGTCGTTCACGCCCCAGGATTTCGTGGACTGAGGGACGCTGCTCCCACTCAATGGCCCATGGCCTCCCAGGCGCTGGAGGCGAATTGCCGGCGCCAGGTCACGATGACGACGGCCGCCGTCGTGACGAATAGCGCCCAGGGGCTCACGAACCACCCGAGATAGCCGAGCGCGAAAAAGAAGGCGCGCTGGCCGCGATTGAAATGGCGGCCGCCGGCCTCGAACAGGCGCGTGGTTCGGATCACATGGGCTTCGGCCTCCGGCGTGCCGCGCTGCGGCGCCAGCGGCATGCCGCCGATCAGGATCGCGACATAGTTGAACAGCCGATAGGCCCAGGCGAACTTGAAGAAGGTATAGATGAAGATCAGGACCAGTCCGACGCACTTCACCTCCCACAGGGCCGGGTGCGGGCTGAGGTCGACCGGGAAGGTCTTGAACACGGCGAGCGCATCGCTGGTCGAGCGCAACAGCGCAAGCCCGCCGCCGATCGCGATCAGGCTCGAGGAGGCGAAGAAGGCGGTGCCGTTCTGCAGGGACGACATGATCTGCATGTCGACCATGCGCGCGTCGCGCTCGAGCAGGCGCCGGATCCAGACCTCGCGGTACGCATTCATCCGGGCCGAGAGGCTGTTCCGCCCATAGGCCGTGTGCTCCAGGGTGATGGCATAGACCACCCATTCCAACACGAAAAAAGAGACCGCAGCGATATCGACGGTATACGTGCTCATCCTGTATTCCTTGCCAACCGCGAGTGTCCTGAATCCGAAGCTTGCTTCAGCCGTGGCTTGGCTGCGCGGGACCAAGGCAGACGCCGCGCGGCTCGGCATCGCAAGACGACGTCGCAATGGAGACAGGTTCGGACATGACGTTGAAGCTCGTAATCGGCAACAAGAATTATTCATCCTGGTCGATGCGGCCGTGGCTGGCGATGCGCGGCTGCAACATCGCCTTCGAAGAAATCTTCGTGCCGCTCTATACCGACGACAAGGCTGACAAGGATCGGCTGTTGAGCTTCTCGCCGGCGGGAAAAGTGCCGATCCTGATCGACGGCGACATCACCGTGTGGGATTCGCTTGCGATCATCGAATATCTCGCGGAGCGTTTTCCCGACGCCGAGCTGTGGCCGAAGGACCTCGCCGAGCGCGCCTATGCGCGCGCGATTTCGGCCGAGATGCATTCCGGTTTCGTGCCGCTGAGGAGCGCGTGTCCGATGAACTTGCACCGGCCGGTGCGGGCAATCGCCTTGTCGGAGGAGGTGAGGGCCAATATCGCGCGCATCGAGCAGATCTGGCAGGAGTGCCGCCTTCGCTATGGGACGCGCGGACCGTTCCTGTTCGGCGCATTCAGCGCGGCTGACGCCATGTTCGCCCCGGTCGTCCACCGCTTCCGCACCTTTGCCATCGACGTCACGCCGCAGGCGCAGGCGTATATGGATACCATGCAGGCGATGCCCGCCTGCGCGGAATGGACCCGGGACGGGCTTGCGGAAACGCTGGTCATCGACCGGATCGAGCAGATCTGAGCGCACAGCAAGATGACCGCGGGGAGCTTGGGCCTGCCCTGTGCGTCCTGGTATGCTTGCTGAAGTGGATGTAGCGGACGGAGCGGTAGCGATGGGATTCCTCGACGAACTCAAGAACTCGCCGGCCTTTCGGGGCGCTCTGGGGCAATTGGAGGCCGCCGTGCTTCCCGTCGTCCTGAACGAGGTCTTCGGCCAAGGCGGGCAGGGCGGTTTGAGCGCGATCGTCGCCAAGCTGGAGCAGGCCGGTTACGGCGCCCAGGTCAAATCCTGGCTCGGCAACGGCCAGAACCTGCCAATCTCGGCCGAGCAGCTGCAGCAGGTGCTCGGCAGCGACGTGGTGAAGCAGCTCGCGGCCCGCTACAACATTCCCGTCGACCAGCTCTCCAAGGTGCTTGCCGAGCAATTGCCGCTGGCCGTCGACCACGCGAGTCCGGACGGGAGGCTTCCCCATACCGCCTGATCGGCCGGATCGCCGGAATGCGGGGCGCGCTGCCGCTCCCGGCGGGCATCATGCTGAAAAGGTTTGCAAAATTGACGTATTCGCCATGCGCGCTTCGCTGGCCAGGGAGCGGGCCTGCGTGCTATAGACGCCATTAATATAAGAGAGCCGGATGGCTCCGCCGCGGGGGACCGTTGGCGGCCCGGCGTTCAAGCAGGAGAAGGCGTTGAAACACAAATTCCCCGTCGGGGCGACCGTCACCTTTACCGCAAGCAGCGTCTCGCGCCCGGCCGCCAATGGTACCTATGAGATCATCCGCCAGCTCCCGACCGAGGGCGACGACTACCAATACCGCATCAAGAGCTCGACGGAGGCGTTCGAGCGCGTTGCCAAGGAAAGCCAGCTGGCGCAGTCTTAGCGCGCACTCTGGACTGAGGCGGCGAGCAGCTTCGGCCAGTGCGATTTATTTGACCCCGTTGCCGCGTGGCTGCGGCCCGATGGAACAAGGAGGGGAACAACCGCCGCTGCGCTGCTGTGCTCGCTGGACGCCGCGCAGAGGAGGGGCAGAGGGGGTAACGACGGGACGTTCCATCCGCTTGCGGATGGGGTGGGGATAGCGGGTCGCCTTGAACCACTCTCCGCGCGCACAGCGGTCGGAATCGGCCTATGGTCGGGTGGCTGGGCCGCCTGAGGTCTGTGTTGCATTTGGCCATTGCTGATCGCCTATCGCGGCCCCGCGCTCCGGGCGCGACTATCGCAATCGATCGCCGGCTCGCCAAAGGGACCGTTGCGCATGAACTTGACCTTGCCCGACCAATTCTGGAGCTCTCCGGCCTTCCCGATGTGGCTCACCTTGGCGGCCGCGGCCTTTTTCGGCCTGGTCGTCCTGGTCACGCTGTTGCGCGCCGAGAAGTCGGTTGCCAATGGAGCGCTCACGGTCATCACCCTGTTGGCCGTCGGGATCGCGGTTGCGTCCACGATGCGAAGCCTGGATGAGGGCGGCCATAGCGAAGCCAGCGAGAACGTGGCCATGCCGGCGGGCACCATGCTTCCCGCGCTCGCCTGCGTCGACGATCTCGCGGGCGATCTCGTGCTGTCGAACTGCGAGAAGAATCTGTTCGGGGCGGCCGACGCCACCGCGGCCGCGGTGAGCTATGCGGGCGCCATGATCTCCCGCTTGACCGCAACCGGCGACGTGACTGCCGCCAACAAGATCATGACCCCCGAACTGCTCGCGCTGCGTCGGGCGATCGAGCGCGACCGCTACGGATTGATGGCCTATGTGCTGCTCACGCGTGACCGCTGCACCCCCTCCGACTGCTACGCGTTCCGCTCCGTGACCGACCGTCAGCAGCTCGTCAGCAATATGGAGGGGCGAACCTATGAGGGGTTGGTGACGCGCTATGCGTCGCAGTGGAATGTCCCTCAAGCGGCCCCCGGCGCGCAATCGCAAGCGGCGACCGGCAGCTTTGCCGGACTGGCGCCGTCCATGCCGACGGGCAAGCCCACCAATGCGGAGTTTCCGAGCGCGTCCTCGACGCCGCCGGTCAGCATCATGGTTCCGGAGCCGACCGCATCGACCTCGCGCTCGGCCGCAACCGGGGGCGCGGCTTCGGCCGCTCCCGCGCCGCGGGCGCCGTCGCCTGCGGTCGCGGCGAGCCACGCCCAGGCGCCGGCCAAGAAGCCTGCGGCGCCGAAACCAAAGCCGCCTGCATCGACGCCACAGGCCGCACCCGAGGCAGCCGAACCGGCGCCGAGCAACGAGTAAGCGCTAACCCCTCTGTAAGGCCATGTCCCTCCATTTGATCAAGCTGGCCGTCGGCTGCGAGTCGGTCAACGAACTGAAGGAATGGATCGCCGAGCGCATGCAGGCGGCCAGGAAGAAGGGGCTGCCGGAGCACCACGTGCATGTGACCCGGATGACGCCGAAGCGGATCGAGGAGATCCTGGCCGGCGGATCGCTCTACTGGGTGATCCGGGGCGAGATTGCCGCGCGCGAGAGGATCATCGCCGTCGAGCCGTTCCGCGATCGCGACGGCATCGGACGCTGCCGCCTGGTGATGCAGCCGAAGGTGATCTCCGTCTCGCCGCGGCCGATGCGTCCGTTCCAGGGCTGGCGCTACCTGAAGCCGGACGATGCGCCGCCCGATCTCGGCAAGGCGAGCGCCGACAGCGTGGCCGCCATGCCCGAGCCGATGCGGCGTGAATTGCGCGATCTCGGGCTGCTCTGATTCGTCGGTGGCACCTCAGCCTGCCGGGCTGCGTAGACTTACGCCCCGATGTTGTCGATCAGCCGGGTCTTCCCGAGTTTGGCTGCCACCAGGATACGCCAAGGTCCGTCCTTGGCCGAGGCGAGCGGGGCGAGCGTCTCCGCGTGGCGAACCTCGAGGTAATCGAGCACGAAACCGGCGCTCGTGATCAATTCGGTCCCGCCCGCAACTGCGGCTTCGATGCTGCCTCCGGCGCGCAGCCTGCCGGCAACCTCCTTCATGGCCTTATAGAGCGTCGGGGCGGCGCGGCGTTCCTCCGCGGACAGGTAGACGTTGCGGGACGACATCGCGAGGCCGTCGCGCTCGCGCACGGTGCGTGAACCGATCACCCTGACGCCGAGATCGAGATCGCGTGCGAGTTGCGTCACCACGCGCAGCTGCTGATAATCCTTCTCGCCGAACACAGCGATGTCGGGCCGGCATTGGGTGAAGAGCTTGGCGACCACGGTTGCGACCCCGCCGAAGAACTGCGGGCGGTAACGATCTTCGAGGCCGGCCAGAGCTGCCCCCTCCGGGACAATGCGGGTTGCAAAGCCATCCGGATACATCGCCTTCGCGTCGGGATGCCAGATCAGGTCCACCTTCTCGGCGGCGAGCTTTGCTACGTCCTCCTTCCAGGTGCGCGGATAGGATCCGAAATCCTCGGTCGGTGCGAACTGAGTGGGGTTGACGAAGATGGAGACGGCCACCTTGTCGGCGCGCCGCTTTGCCAGTCGCACCAGGGACACATGCCCGTCATGGAGCGCTCCCATGGTGGGGACCAATGCAAGCGACGCCTTTCTTGCGCGCAAGCCATCGAGCGCACGACGCAGTGCGGACAGGTTGCGGACGATCAGGGGACTTCGTGACATTTTTGCTCGATCTGCAGACTGAAATGATGAGGTCGTGTGTTAGTTCTTGACCGGTTGACGGCCGACCTTATCAAGGACGATGCGAGACCACCAAGCGTACTTAGCACGTCTGCTGCTGCTGCCGCACGCATCCGCGTCGCAGGCCGCTCGGTCGTGAGTCAGACGCCGGCGCGTCGCGCATTGCGATGCGGGCTTACAATACGCGCGCATTTAACTTGACCGCAGACGAGCGTGACTCGAAGATGATCGCGAGGGGTCGTTGACATGCTGGTGCAGACGAGCCAGGGGCAATCGGGTTCGGCCCATGTGATCGTGCTCGGTAACGAGAAGGGCGGTTCCGGCAAGTCCACGACCGCTCTGCACATCGCCGTGGCCTTGATGAAGGCCGGCCAGCGCGTCGCCACCATCGATCTCGATTGCCGGCAGCAGAGCTTCACCCGCTACATCAACAACCGCAGCGCCTGGGCGCGCCGCACCGGTCTGCCGCTCGAATTGCCGACGCACTACTGCATCAAGCTCGGCCAGACGATGCAGATCGCCGAAAACGAGAACGCCGAATTCCAGCAGTTCATCGAGGCCGTCGCCGCGGTCGAACATGCCTTCGACTTCATCGTGATCGATACGCCGGGGACGGACAGCTACCTGATGCGGCTCGCGCATTCGATGGCCGATACGCTGGTGACGCCGATCAATGACAGCTTCCTGGATTTCGACGTGCTCGGCACGGTCGATCCTGCCACCTATGCGGTGACCGGCGAGAGCCATTATGCGGAGATGGTCCGCGACGTCAGGCGCAAACGGCGGCAGGTCGACGGTGCGAGCACCGACTGGATCGTGGTGCGCAATCGGCTCTCGATGCTCGGGTCGCGCAACAAGCAGTTGGTGGCGGAAGGGCTGAGGGAGCTGTCGTCGCGGCTCGGCTTCCGTTCGATCGACGGCTTTGCCGAGCGGGTGGTCTATCGGGAATTCTTTCCGCGCGGCCTGACCGCGCTCGACGATATCGACGAGGCGACGCTCGGGACCCGTCCCAATCTCGGCCACGTGACGGCCCGGGAAGAGGTCATGACCCTGTTGCGGCAGCTCAAGCTGCCGCTGGACGAGCGCGGACGGCGCCGCGCCGCGAACCGGGCGGAATGGTTTGCCCAGGTCGATAAGCCGCTGGATGTCCACGACATCATCAGTGCCTGAGACGTCGGGGGCAATCGCTTCGGCTTGCCTAAGGTTCAGCTTGCCTAAGGTTCGACTTGCTTAAGGTTCGACTCGCCTGAAGTTCGCCTTGCCAAAAATGTCCGGATCCGGCGAGGGGTCCCGCAAATCTACGGATTTGTCGCCGCGCGACCCGGGAACCCGAATTGCGCGATCCGCTTTACGGACAATTAGGCATCGGATTGAATTCTTCCATTGCCATCCAGCGCCCAAAGAGAGCGGGCGCGTGCCCCAGGTTATGCTGCACAGCAGTTAGCTGCAACGCACAACGATGAGGCGGCCGATACACAACATTTAGTCTTCCGGTCACAGGGCCGTTACATATATTAAACACAAGGGGCAGTCAGAGTTCGGTTGCAACCGCTAAGGGCTGAGGAGCCCGAGGACGAACATGAAACGTGGAATCAGCGTTCTGTTGTCTGTCAGTGTTCTGGCCGCGGCCGGCTACGTGACCATGAGCAAATGGGCGATCCGGCACGAGACGCTTCGTTTCCATGACGCATCCCGCGACAATCGCCTGGTCGAGGTGGATGTGGCCGTCCGGCGCGACAAGGAGATGCAGGCCGACGCCGGGATGATCAAGCTGCCGGTCGCGATCCTCAATCACGGAAATACCGTCAAGTTCACCGAGTATTCCTTCCTGGCCAACGTGTTCGCCGCGCGCGGCTACATGGTGGTCAGCATCCAGCACGACCTGCCGACCGACCCGCCGATGGTGACCAAGGTCGGCGAGATCTATGTCGGCCGGCTGCCACAGATTCAGCGTGGCGTCGCCAACATCAAATTCGCCGTGGAGGAGATGCGCCAGGTCGAGCCCAACGCCGATTATGGCCATCTGACCATCGTCGGCCATTCGATGGGTGGCGACATCTCGATGTATTTCGCCAAGCAGTATCCCGATGAAGTTCGCAAGGTGGTGACGCTCGATAATCTGCGCGTGCCCTTCATCACCCAGGGCAGGTTCAAGATCCTGTCCTTCCGCTCCAACGATCCGCAGTTCAAGACCGATCCGGGTGTGCTTCCGAGCGACGATGTCTGCGAGAAGGAAGGCATCACGGTCGTGAAGACCGACTTCCAGCATAACGACATGCGCGACACCGGCCCGGAAGAGGCCAAGGTGTCGATTCAGGCCATGCTCGACAAGTTCCTGGCGGATAGCGACAGCGCAAGCGACGTATCGCCGGTCAAGACCAAGTCACCGCTGACCGATCCCGGCCCGGTCGCGCCCTATGCACCGGTGGCAAAGCCCGCCAAGCCGCTGACCCACTAACAAGGGAGCGCGCCTGCCGCCGGGCCGCCTTCCGAGCCCGGGAGCGCATTGCAGGTCCTGCCGCGGCTGCCCACATCCCAGGGGCAGCTTCGTGAGCGAGGATGACGACCGACCCCACCAAGATACGCCCCGACGAGGCGACCTCGACCAGCGCCGAGACGCGACACGGCAGCGTGCCGGAGGAGGCGCGCTCGAGCGCTTCCGCCATTGCCGACTTCGTCGCCAAGGCCCGCTCCATGGCGCCAGCGGCGGGCACCCGAGGCCGGCTGGTCTTCGCGCTCGACGCCACCATGAGCCGACAGCCGACCTGGGACATGGCCTGCGCGTTGCAAGCCGACATGTTTCGCGAGGCGGCTTCGCTCGGCAGCCTCGATATTCGCCTGATCTATTATCGCGGCTTCGACGAGTGCCGGGCCACGCGCTGGATTTCCGACAGCGCCCAGCTCGCGCGCTTGATGGGCAAGATCGACTGCCGCGGCGGCAACACCCAGATCGGCAAGGTGTTGAGTGAAGCCCGCCGCGACGCCACCGCGTCCGGTGTGCGGGCTCTGGTTTTCGTCGGGGACGCGATGGAAGAAAGCGTCGACGAGCTCTGTAACAAGGCCGGCGAACTCGGCATCCTCAAGGTGCCGATCTTCATGTTCCAGGAGGGACATGATCCCACAGCCGAACAGGCCTTCCGTGAGATCGCGCGGCTCAGCGGCGGCGCCTGGTGCCGCTTCGATCCAGGTGCTGTCGCTCAGTTGCGCGAGCTGCTGCGCGCAGCAGCCGCTTATGCCGCCGGCGGCCGGGAGGCGCTGCTGCAGCTGTCCGCACGCGAAGCGGGCGCGGCGCGGCTGCTTGGGCAGATGAAGTAGCGGCACGGCCGGCGTCGGGCGAGGCGTAATCTCCGTCCTGCTTTTTCCGGAGCACGCGACTATATTCGGCCCATGACTCTCGTTGCAGGCGCCGTCGCCGTCATCACCCTTTATTTGCTGCTGCAGATGTTTCGCGCCGCGAACCCTGCCGTGCTCGCGCGCGCGATCAAGATCGTGGGCGGCATCCTGTGTCTGGCCGTGGCGGCCTTTACCGGAATTCGCGGCGAATTCGTCGTGGCCATCCCGATCGGGCTGTTTGGGGCCGGTCTGTTGGGCTGGGCGCCGTCCGGCATCGGCAATTTCGGAAATATCTTCGGACTGGGGTCGAAACGCTCTGCGGGCAACAGCTCGCAGGTGCGCTCGCAATTCATCGAGATGATGCTCGATCACGACAGCGGACGGCTGGCGGGTCGGTTCGTCGCCGGTCCGCATACCGGCCGTTCGCTCGACGATTTCGATCTGCCGCAGCTGGCGGCGATGATCCCGACGCTCGACGTCGATAGCGTCGCGTTACTTGAAAGCTATCTGGACCGCCGGTTTCCCGCTTGGCGTCAGCACGCGGATCGAGACGCGGCAGGGGGGCAGCGCCGCGCGGCGGCGAACGGCAAAATGACGGCGGAGGAGGCCTATCAGATCCTTGGCCTGCAGCCGGGGGCGGGGCGGGACGAGATCGGGCGCGCCCACCGTGCGCTCATGAAGAAACTGCATCCCGATCAGGGGGGGTCTACGTATCTCGCCGCCCGGGTAAACGAGGCCAAGGATACTCTGCTTCGCACGCATCACGGCTGACTCCGGCAACGCCACTCACGCCACAAGACCGAAACCGCTTCCATCGCTTGCTCTGCCGACGCCGGCAGTCGCCCGCCGTTGACCGGCGCGATCGATCGTTCATGGTGAAGAAGTTCTAGCCCTAAATTCTTGACGAGAGGTTTGCGCGGCGGCTGTTGGCGGCCGCGGTCAAGGCGAGACAAACAAAAAAGGCCCGTGCGCGTGGCGCACGGGCCTCATGGTTGCAGGATTTGCCGTTCTTAGTTGTGCACGGTCATGCAGGAGATGTCGGCGCGCTTCAGCTTCTTGCAGACGGCTTCGGCTTGATCACGATCCAGACCGGCGAAGCGGGCGCGGATCAGCGTCTTGTCGCCCTTCGACACGGTTTCAGTGAACGGATCCGCCTTGCTGAGCAGGCCTTGGGCCTGGCTCCGCGCGGTTTCGATTCGCTTCTGGGCTTCCGCTTCGCTTTCCAGGGCGCCGACCTGAACGATCCATCCGCTGTGAGTGACGGTGACTTTCGTGGCAGCTTCCGAGGCCGGAGCGGCGGAGGCCTGCTGCTGCAGCGGGGCCGGAGGTTGCGGCGCCGGCGCGGCATAAGCCATGGCCTGCGAGGAGGCCGGCGGCAGGCTCGAGGCGGGCAGGACGCCGAGGATGCCGTTGCCCGTGCCGTGGCCGGGCGGCTGCGGCGGCAACTCGGCCCGCTGCGGCTCGGGCCGATAGCCGTCATTCCGGGCGGCTTCGACCGGGGCTACCGGCTGCGGGGAGGCGGAGGCGAGCTTGACCGGACCGGCCTTGACCTGAACGGTCTTCACTCTGACCGGCTTCATCGGCTCGGTGGAGCCGGGCATGATCGACATCGGCTGGCTCTCGATCACGCCCGAGGTCATCGGAGCCGGTTCGCTCTTCGCCTCGAACTTCTTGTTGTCCTTCGGCTGCGTCGGCGGCAAGGCGGCGGTCGCCTCCGACAGCGCCGAGAAAACCCTCGCGGCGCGGCTCGGTGCCGGGGCGTCGGGAGCGGCCGAGGCGACCTGTGTCGCGCCTTGGTCGGCCGTCTCGGGGGATGAATCGGAGCCGCTGCGTTCCGTGATCGCCGCGACCGTGCGCCTGGACGCGGCCTTATCGAGATTCTCCGCCAGCAGGTTGCGCATGATGGCGTCGCGGGAGCCGCCGCTGCGGCCGCCCAGCACGACGCCGACCAGGAAGCGGTTGCCGCGATGAAGCGAGGTGACGAGATTGAAGCCCGACGCGCGCGTGTAGCCGGTCTTGATGCCGTCGACGCCATCGACGCTGCCGAGCAGGTGATTGTGATTGCGGATCGACTGACCGCGATAGTTGAAGACCTCGGTCGAGAAGTAACGATAGTAGCGCGGGAAGCGATCCTGGATCGCGCGGCCGAGGATCGATTGATCGCGCGCCGTGGTGATCTGGTCATCGTCCGGCAGGCCCGAGGCGTTCACGTAAGTGGTGCGGCTCATGCCGAGCGCACGCGCCTTGCGGGTCATCATCTTGGCGAAATTGTCTTCGTCGCCGCCGATGGCCTCGGCAATCACCACTGCGGCGTCGTTGGCCGAACGCGTCACCAGGCCCTTGATGGCATCCTCGACGCGGATCGACTGGCCCGGGCGCAGGCCGAGCTTGGTCGGCGATTGTTCGGAGGCGTGCTCGGAGACCGACATCTCGGTGTCGAGCTTCATCTTGCCGGACTCCAGCCGCTCGAACAGCAGATAGAGCGTCATGATCTTGGTCAGCGAGGCCGGATGCCGCAGCGCATCGGGGTTGGTCGCCGTCAACGTCGCTCCGGAATTGCCGTCGACGATGATCGAGGCGAAGGCGGGACTGTAGCTGCCCTCGTCATTACGCGGCGAGTGGCGCGATGCGTGATGGTGCCGATGATGTCGACGCGCTTCGGCGCTGTCGACCGTGAACACCGCCGCGGTCGCGAGCGTGAGCATCCCGTAGATGCCAACCCGCACCAGGCGCGAGGAAGCCAAGTTTTTGCGAAGCATGAAATCCCCGTCCAATTTCTGACTTGATCACCGGCTCGTGAGGCAAAATTGTGCCGAACGCTCCCGTGACCTTGAGCCTGCCGGGCTGCCGATTGGCCGATAACGGTGACCACAGATCGAAAGACCGGAACTGAGGTTTTGTTAAGACGCTGTTTCCGAACAGCTTTTGCTGGATCCGCCGGCTTTTTTTGCGGCAGGACCATAGGAGAGGTTAGGGCGGGCGGGTTGCCAAAAGATTAAAGAACTCTTGCGGAGATCTCCGGGATATCCCTCTAATCCCACCTGTTGTGCATTGCACAAGATTCTTGCTTTCATTGTGCGGTGCAGTATATATGGCCTACGCCTCAGAAGAGCGAAGGCCTTCTGAGTTGCGCTTCGTCAGGGAAAGGGATGCCATGTTTAAGGTTGAGGACTTTCAGAACTACGGCAAGGAGCAATTCGAAACCGTCGTGAGCTCCGCGACGTCCGTACAGAACGGCCTGCATGCGATCGCCACCGCCTACGGCGACTACACCAAGAAATCGTTCGAAGACACCAAGTCCTTCGTCGAGAAGCTGTCGGGTGTAAAGTCGCTCGACAAGGTGTTGGAAGTTCAGAACGAATACGCCAAGTCAGCCTACGAGACCTTCGTCGCCGACTCGCAGAAGATCGCGAGCCTCTATTCGGATCTGGCCAAGCAGGCATTCAAGCCGCTGGAAGGTTTCGCTGCCAAGTTCACCCAGCCGGCCGCGACCCACTAAATCGGCGTTCGCCCGCTGTGGGACGACAAAAGCCCGGCGATCGCCGGGCTTCTTTTTTGGCTGATGTTCGACATCAGTTTTGCTTCGATTGCCGACGCCTGCGCGGAACCATCGCCTTCGTCCGGCCAACGATCCTCCATTTTCAAGGGGCAGGACAATCAACGGCAACGGGCGCGACGATGATGACGGGCTCATGGATCGCGGCAAGCGCTGTTGGCGGCGATGTCCATCGTGATCATCGCGGCCTACGACCGGTCGTGTCGGTCACGAGCAGGAGGAAGCTACCGACGCTTGCGAGAAGCGCGCCGTTGAATGCCGGTCACGCGGATCATAAAAACTGAGGCAAAGACTTCACAGCCCGTCATTGCCTGCGGGGACCGGTTCCTCGTTGATGTCCACTGAATCCGCTTTGTAAAATCCGGACGAATTGATTAACCTCTTCCACCGTCGCCTGGGTGGAGAGTCGGTCCTTGCGGCGAGCGTGGTTGACCGCGATGCGTGCTTGCGGCGAGCCGGCAGCTGACCCATATTGCCGGTGTCGGTCCAGCCGGACCGGTCGGCTGGGAAAGGCGATCTGGGACGCTGGTCCGGGCAGCCAGAGTGGCTCCGGCGGGGACAAGGCAGAAAACCCGTTGAGGGATTCTGCCGTAATATCTAACGCGTGTACCATGTCGCAGCTAACGTCCAGATTTGACCTGTCAGCGCCTCTGCCACTGCCCAATATGAGCAGCAACGAGAATCGGCCCGGCGGAACCGGCGGCGGCCCCGTCACGTCCGTCATCACCAAGGTCAAGCCGAAGACCAAGCGTCCGAACCTCTATCGCGTCCTGATCCTGAACGACGATTACACGCCGATGGAGTTCGTCGTTCACGTCTTGGAAAAATTCTTCAACAAGGACATCGAGGCCGCGACCAAGATCATGCTTCACGTCCACCACCACGGCATCGGGGAATGCGGGGTGTTCACGTACGAGATCGCCGAAACCAAGGTGACTCAGGTGATGGATTTCGCCCGCAAGCACCAGCACCCGCTGCAATGTGTGATGGAGAAGAAATAGGCAGGGAAGATAGGGCCGGGCCGGTCTTGCCGACTGCTGTCTTGACCGACGCGTCTTGGCGGACGTGGTGGCTGGAGTCGACGGGTTCGCAAGCCGGCCTCTTTCGATTTCGTAGCCTTTGATCTGCAGCCCGCCATCTTCGCGCGACATGCCCTCACGCGATCGTTTCGCAACCGATCGTTCTGTGGAATAGGCGCAAGAGCAGACTCCCCGGACCGCAAAATCCATCCAACTCGGCGTCAGCGCCGGTCCGCCACGGTCGGAACGGGTTTTGCATTGACGATCCGGTGAACGCGTAATCGGGCGGCTCTGCCGGTCTTTTGTCGCACTCGATTATAACTATATTTGACAAAGGTTGTTGTTGCCTGACCGGGCGGCGGCGATCATGATGCCAGGGGGCCATAGAGGACGCGCATGCCGACTTTTTCTCAAAGCCTTGAACAATCCCTGCATCGTGCGCTGGCGATTGCCAACGAGCGTCATCATCAATACGCGACACTGGAACATCTCCTGCTGTCCTTGATCGACGACTCCGATGCAGCGGCCGTGATGCGCGCATGCAGCGTCGATCTCGACAAGCTGCGCGGCAGCCTCGTCAACTATCTCGAAACCGAATTCGAAAATCTGGTCACGGACGGCAGCGACGATGCCAAGCCGACCGCGGGGTTCCAGCGCGTGATCCAGCGCGCGGTGATTCACGTCCAGTCCTCCGGACGCGAGGAGGTGACCGGCGCCAATGTGCTGATCGCGATCTTCGCCGAGCGCGAAAGCCACGCCGCGTACTTCCTGCAGGAGCAGGACATGACGCGCTACGACGCCGTCAACTACATCAGCCACGGCATCGCCAAGCGGCCGGGCGTCTCCGAGGCGCGCCCCGTGCGAGGCGTCGACGAGGAGACCGAGACCAAGGGCACCGAGGACTCCAAGAAGAAGGGCGAGGCGCTGGAAACCTATTGCGTCAACCTCAACAAGAAGGCGCGCGACGGCAAGATCGATCCCGTCATCGGCCGCAACTCGGAGATCAACCGCGCCATCCAGGTGCTGTGCCGCCGCCAGAAGAACAACCCGCTGTTCGTGGGTGAAGCGGGCGTCGGCAAGACCGCGATCGCGGAAGGCCTCGCCAAGCGTATCGTCGATAGTGAGGTTCCAGAAGTTCTGGCCGCTGCCACCGTGTTCTCGCTGGACATGGGCACGCTGCTCGCCGGCACGCGCTATCGCGGCGATTTCGAAGAGCGCCTGAAGCAGGTGCTGAAGGAACTCGAGGCGCACCCCAACGCAATCCTGTTCATCGACGAGATCCATACCGTGATCGGTGCGGGCGCCACCTCCGGCGGCGCGATGGATGCGTCCAACCTGTTGAAGCCGGCGCTGGCGTCCGGAACGATCCGCTGCATGGGCTCCACCACCTACAAGGAGTACCGCCAGCACTTCGAGAAGGACCGCGCGCTGGTGCGCCGGTTCCAGAAGATCGACGTCAATGAGCCGTCGGTCGAGGATGCGATCGCGATCCTGAAGGGATTGAAGCCGTATTTCGAGGATTATCATCGCCTGAAATATACCAACGAGGCGATCGAGGCCGCGGTGCAGCTCTCCTCGCGCTACATCCACGATCGCAAGTTGCCGGACAAAGCGATCGACGTGATCGACGAATCCGGCGCGGCGCAGATGCTGGTGTCCGAGAGCAAGCGCAAGAAGACGATCGGCATCAAGGAGATCGAGACCACGATCGCCACGATGGCGCGGATTCCCCCGAAGAGCGTCTCGAAGGACGATGCCGAGGTGCTCAAGCATCTTGAGCAGACCTTGAAGCGGGTGGTGTTCGGTCAGGACAAGGCGATCGACTCGCTGTCGGCCTCGATCAAGCTGGCGCGCGCCGGCTTGCGCGAGCCGGAGAAGCCGATCGGCTGCTACCTGTTCTCAGGGCCCACCGGCGTCGGCAAGACCGAAGTGGCCAAGCAGCTCGCGGCTACACTCGGCGTGGAGCTGTTGCGCTTCGACATGTCCGAATACATGGAGCGGCACACCGTATCGCGCCTGATCGGCGCGCCTCCGGGCTATGTCGGCTTCGACCAGGGCGGTCTCCTGACCGACGGCGTCGACCAGCATCCGCATTGCGTGGTGCTGCTGGACGAGATCGAGAAGGCGCATCCGGACCTGTACAATGTGCTGCTGCAGATCATGGATCACGGCCGGCTCACCGATCACAACGGCAAGCAGGTCAATTTCCGCAACGTGATCCTGATCATGACCACGAATGCGGGCGCCGCTGACCTCGCCAGGCAGGCGTTCGGCTTCCATCGCTCGAAGCGGGAAGGCGACGATCACGAGGCGATCAACCGCCAGTTCGCGCCGGAATTCCGCAACCGGCTCGATGCGATCGTGTCGTTCGCGCATCTGTCGGTGGACGTGATCGGCATGGTGGTCGAGAAGTTCGTGCTGCAGCTCGAAGCTCAGCTCGCCGACCGTGACGTCACCATCGAGCTGTCGGAGCCGGCCAAGGCCTGGCTGATCCAGCACGGCTATGACGAGCAGATGGGCGCGCGCCCGATGGGCCGCGTGATCCAGGAGCACATCAAGAAGCCGCTGGCGGACGAGGTGCTGTTCGGCAAGCTGAAGGGCGGCGGCCATGTCCGCGTCGTCCTGGTCAAGGACGAGGCCGATCCGGAGGCCGAGAAGATCGGCTTCGAGTTCGTCGAAGGCCCGGTCACGCCCAAGTCGGAAGTGCCGGCGGCCCGCAAGCGCAAGCCGAAATCGGGCGGATCCGGCGGCTCCAAGGGGCCGGCCTCGAAGGGACCGCTGGTGAAGGCCTGATCGGCGCGAGCTGGAAGATCATTCAACTGAAAGGGCCGGCTCTCGCGCCGGCCTTTTCTTTTGCCCTTCCGCGGAGTGGCCATCGCGGCCGCTCCGCCGGTTCACTCGCCCTTCAGCCGCTGTCCGTCCCGGACCCGGACATGCTCGGCGCCTCTGGCTCCGGCCGGCGACAGGCGGAGCATACTGAGCGCCGCACCAAGCAGCGCGAACCCCACGCCGGTCGACAGTGAAAACCGCGTCCCCTCGGTCGGACTGATCGCCAGGAACATCGCAACCAACGCCGCGCCCATGGTCTGGCCCAACAGCCGAGCGGTGCCCAGCATGCCGCTGGCGCCGCCGGCGCGCTCGCGCGGGGCTGCCGCGATCATGGTGCGATTGTTCGGGGTCTGGAACAGGCCGAAGCCAAGCCCGGCCAGCGCCATCCGCCAGACCACGTCCAAGGCCGAGGGTTGGGGCGGCAACAGCGCCAGCGCGCCAAGGCCGCAGGCGAACAAGGTCAGGCCGACACCGCCGAGCAGGCCCGCCGGAACACGGTCGATCAGCCGGCCCGAGATTGGCGCGGCGATCCCAACAGCAATCGGCCAGGGCGTGATCAACAGTCCCATCTGCACGGCCGAATAGCCGAAATGACTTTCCAGATAGAAGGGGATCGCCACGAAGGCGAGCATCTGACCGCAGAAGGAGGCGATCGACGTGGCGATCGAGAGCCCGAAGATCGGAATGCGCAGCAGGTCGAGCGGCAATAGCGGCGAGGCCATGTGGGTCTCGCGGTAGAACAGCGCCACGCCGGAGATGCCGGCGACGGCGAATTCGATGGCGCAGGTCAAGAGCGCCTCGCCATGTCCGAGGCTGTCGATCGCGGCGATGCCGAAGCCGAAGGTGAGCGCGCTCAAGGCTGCGCTCTGCCAGTCGAACATGTGCGGCGAGCGCAGCGTATGCGGCAGACAGCGTATGCCCAGCGCGAACGTCAGGAAGCCGAGCGGCACGTTGATCGCGAACAGATAGGGCCAGGTCCCGACCGAGAGGATGCCGGCCGCGATGGTCGGGCCGACGGCCGCCGAGACCGCGACGACCATCGCGTTGACGCCGATGCCCCGGCCGAGCAGCGCATGCGGATAGATGAAGCGCACCAGCGCTGAGTTCACGCTGAGGATACCGGCGGCACCGAAGCCCTGCAGGATGCGGGAGAGCGTCAGCAACAACAGGGTGTGCGACAGCGCGCAGGCTGCGGAGGCGATGGTGAACAGCACGAGGCCGGCGAGATAGACGCGACGGTAGCCGATGATCTCGCCGAGCGAAGCCAGCGGCAACAGCGAGATGGTAACTGCGAGCTGGTATCCGTTGACGATCCAGATCGAGAAGGCCGGGCTGGCGTTGAGGTCGCGCGCGATGGTCGGCAGCGCGACATTGGCAATCGCGCCGTCGACGACGGCCATGATGATGCCGAGCGCGATCGTGACGATCGCCCAGTTTCGCTGCGGCAGAGGAAGGCCATCGGCGTGGACGACAGGCGAGTCCGGCATCACTCGGCGGGCTCCGGGGTCGACCGCGGTTGCGGTCCGTGTGGGGGACGGCCTGCGACAACCGTTCCGGCGGAACCCCGTTCCTTGCGCAGCCCCCTCGGGCGCCGGTCATTTCTGCTTCGGATGGACCTGGATCGCCTTGAGGTAATTGAGCACGGCCTCGGCGTCGGCGCGGTCGAATTGGAAGGTCGGCATGTCCGGGTGGATCGTCGACAGACCGCTCTGCAGACGCTGGGCAAAATCTTCGTCGTAGAGTTTGGGGTCGCCAAAAGTGCGGAAGGGCGGGGCATCCGGGTGCGGGCTGGCTCCAGTCTGACCTACCGCATGGCATCGACTGCAAAGCGTTTGCAAGAGCGCTTTTCCTCGCGCCTGCTCGCTGTCCAATGCATGGCTGGGACTGCCGACAACCCAGAGCAGCACGGCGAACAGGATGAGCTTTTTCATGCGAGCATTCCGTCGCGCGAGATGGCGGGGGCCGACGGCGGAGCTTCGGGCACGGCCTACCAGCGTCCGGTCAGCTTTTCATAGACGTAAAGCGCGACCAAGCCAATCGTGACCAGGGTCGAGACGACGGCAATCACGCGCCCCCAATCGAAGCGCGTGTTGTCGCCCTTGTTCAGCATCAGCAGCGCAAACAGGGCTTTGGGTGCAAAGCGGCGCATAGCACGGTCCTGCTGCGCCGGACCTGCGGAAGAGGCCCGGCGCGTTGCTGGGAGCTTAGCGTGTTTTGGCGCTGCGCCGCCACTCGCGCGGTGACAGGCCGAACTGTTCGCGGAACGCGCGACCGAAATGCGAGAGGTCGTTAAAGCCCCAGCTGAAAGCGATCTCGCTGATCTGACGATGTGTATGCGTCGGCGAGCCGAGGTCGCGCTGGCATCGCCTGAGACGCTCGGCGAGCACGTAGCGCCGGAACGAGGTCTCCTCGTCGGAGAACAGATCGTTGACATAGCGCGCGGACAGGCCCAGCTCGCGCGCGACCTTTGGCAGTGACAAATCGGGATCGGACAGCCGTGCGCTGATATGCGCCCTGATGCGATAGAGCAGGGCCGCGCGATGGCTGGAGCTGGGCAGGGGCTGCGTGCGGAGCCGCTCGGCCAAGGTCATGGCCAGCAGGTCGGCGGCCTGCTCCGACAGGCGCTCGGCATGCTCGGCCCCGATGTGATCGGCGCGCTCGCATAGCTTGATGATGAAGTCATAGGCGAGCGGCTGCAGCGGGCTGTCGGCGCCGAAGGTAATCGCCGTCACCGCTTCGATCGCGCCAATCCTGCGCTGCAATATCTGGCGGGGGAGCTTGAACACGGTCTGCCTGAACGCGGCATCGAACTGCAGCTCATACGGGCGCGTCGTGTCGTAGATCGCGAACTCGCCGGGCCGGATCACCGTGTCGCGGCCATCCTGGACCACGCCGCCGATCCCCTCACGTCCCAGCGCAACCAGGACGAAGTCCGCGTCAGCGCGGGAGATCCGCTGCGACGTCCGGTATACGCGTTGACGGTCCGAGCACACCTCGGAGCAGACGGCCTGTCCGAACGCGGTGTGCGTCACCGAGCCACGAAAGGCGCTGCCGAGATCGGACGTGCAGTCGAGGCCGACATAGACGTCGCAGACGATGTCCTGCCAGAGCGCCAGCCTGCGATGGCCCGGGCTTCCGTCGGTGGTGAACAGGATCGGCATCGGTCCGTCTCCTTCTGCACCTCTGTCGATTGGATAGCCTCAAGGCAGCAAATTCCGGGCCGGCTGGGCGATTGGCCGCCCCGCAGTCGAATTTTCGTTCCCTGCAAGACGAGCGCGAATACCGCCTGGGGTCAATAGTGCACGCGAGCGTCGAGGCGGCGGGGCGCGCCGCGATTTGCAACAGGGAGCAACAGCGATGGGAATCGTACATCCGAAATACAAGGTGGCGGTGGTGCAGGCCGCACCCGCCTGGTTGGACCTCGAAGCCTCGATCAGGAAGACCATCGCGCTGATCGAGGAGGCGGCCGACAAGGGCGCCAAGCTGGTCGCCTTCCCGGAGGTGTTCATCCCCGGCTACCCTTGGCACATCTGGATGGACGCGCCGGCCTGGTGCATCGGCCGCGGCTTCACGCAGCGCTATTTCGACAATTCGCTGTCCTATGACAGCCCGGAGGCCGAGGCGCTGCGTGCGGCCGTGCGCAAGGCGAAGCTCACGGCCGTGCTCGGCTTATCCGAGCGCGACGGCGGCAGCCTCTACATCGCGCAATGGCTGATCGGTCCGGACGGCGAGACGATTGCCAAACGCCGCAAGTTGCGGCCGACCCATGCCGAGCGCACCGTGTATGGCGAGGGCGACGGCAGCGATCTCGCCGTACACGAGCGACCCGACATCGGCCGGCTCGGCGCGCTGTGCTGCTGGGAGCACCTGCAGCCGCTCTCGAAATATGCGATGTACGCCCAGAACGAGCAGGTGCACGTCGCGGCCTGGCCGAGCTTCTCGCTCTACGACCCGTTCGCGCCGGCGCTCGGCGCCGAGGTCAATAATGCGGCCTCGCGCGTCTATGCGGTGGAAGGATCGTGTTTCGTACTGGCGCCCTGTGCGACGGTGTCGCAGTCGATGATCGACGAGCTCTGCGACCGCCCCGACAAGCATGCGCTGCTGCATGTCGGCGGCGGTCACGCCGCGATCTTCGGTCCGGACGGCAGCTCGCTGGCTCAGAAGCTACCGCCGGATCAGGAAGGTTTGCTGATTGCCGAGATCGATCTCGGCATGATTGGCATCGCCAAGAATGCCGCCGATCCCGCCGGGCACTATTCGCGGCCGGACGTGACGCGGCTGCTGCTCAACAAGAAGCCGTTCAACCGGGTCGAGCAGTTCGCGCTGCCGGTGGACGGCATATCGCCGACTGCTCAGGCCGGCGAGGTTTCGGCGGGGCGACCCGTCGAAGCCGCCTGAAGGATGGTGTCACGGAGTCCGCGATCACTGCGCAACTCACCGTTGCGCGCTCTCGCGATCGCTGCGTCGATGGCGACTGCACGCCGCCTTGTCCATCCGTACGTCGCCCGCCACAAGCCGAGCGTCTCCGCGTCGTGACGGCTTGGTTCGGCGTGCAGTATCGCGGCGAGGGACCGTGGCGTTGCCGCCCTGGTGTCCAGCTTTCTGAAGTCCGCGTCGGACGAGGACGCTTAGGTGCCGGCTTCCGGCTTGTGCGACGGAGCAAGCTTGCGAGGCCGTGCGGGCCGCGCCGGTGCCGGGGCACTATGCGGCTGCAGCGTGACGATCACGGGATTGGGCTTGTGGTCGGTGGCTGCGCCGGTCGCGGCATCGACGCCCATGCCGATCAGCCCGCCGGCAAGGACGTTGCCCGCGAAGCCGGCCGCGCCCGCGGCCGGAATGTCCTTCGTCAGCGGCACGATCTGGGTCTCGTAGCCTTCCTTCGCGATGGTGACCGTGACGTCGGCATTGCGCTTGGCCACGAACGCACAAGGCGTCATGCACGTCATCGGTGCTTCGAGACCCGAGACCGTCGCCTCCGCGCCCGATGGCGTCGATGCGACGCTGATCGTTTCCGTTGTCCCTCGCGTCACCGACGCGCAGCCGCCCACCATGGCGCACAGCGCCAAGCACCCCAAAACACGCATTAAAACTGTTCCCCCAGCACCCTGCGGCAATCAAGCGCAACCGGGGAGGCGGGGCAAGGACAAAGCCCTATCGGAAAGGGAGTTCTCTGGGAATTCTGTTAGCTGTTGCCCTCGCGCAATCCCTTGGCCACGGCCTTTTGCGCGTCGAATTCGGCGCGCCGCCGCGCCAATTCCTCCGGGCTCAGCAGCGCGGGATTGCTGTAGTCCCGCTTCCAGCCGGCATCCTCGCTCCAGCGCAGCGGCGACTGCATGGTGGTTTGCGGGCCAGGTGCGCTTTCCAAGAGCTGCAAGGCCAGCTCGAGCGTCAGGGCTTGCGAGGCGGCATCGTGCGGCTTGCCGGCGGAATTGCCGAGCGGAAAATCCGAGAACAGAAAGCGCGGCACCGCGACGTGCTCGACGATGTCCTTGGCGCAGCCCATGATGACGGTGGCGATGCCGTTCGCTTCCAGATGCCGCGCCACCAGGCTGACGGTCTGGTGACACACCGGGCAGTTCGGCACCAGCACGACGGCATCGACGTCGTCGGCACGACAGCGCGCCAGGATCTCCGGCGCATCGGTCTCGATGGTGGCGCGATGGCTGCGGTTGGTCGGTGCGCCGAAGAAGCGCGGCGCGACTTCGCCGATGCGGCCCTCGCGGGCGAGCCGCATCAGCTGTGGCAGCGGAAACCAGGTGCCGGAGTCCTCGGCCGAGGTGTGCACGCGGTCATAAGCGATGTGGGAAATGCGCAGATCATGCGTCTTCGACGTATCGCCATCATAGACCGAGTAGAACTTGGCGCCGCCATTGTATGGCGCACCGGGGCCTTGATTGCCCTTGGCGGGATCGTAAGGCGCCGCCGTCGTGACGATGGTGACGCGCGATTGGCGGAGCGGCTTCTTCAAGGGCTGGAATGGCGCGGATGTGTAGTGCGCCCACCGATAGGGCGTGTCATAGCCGATTGCGAGATAGTAGTCGCGCGTACGCGCCATATAGGGCAGCGGCACATCGTCGTCCGGCGCGAAGCCGAACCGATCATCGGCGTCTGTCATGCCTGACGTTCCTCGGTAAAATAGTCGTTGCGTGAAATTGCTGACGTTGGACGCGGTGTGTCAAGCTGCCGCGTCGAGGAACATGCAGCGGCCTCACGCTTTGAGGGGAGGGAACGCCGACCGGTTCCGACTGGATCATGCAACCTTTGCAGATGCTTGCCGCAATCCGCCTCTTCTGTATGGGCCTCTGCCTGGCGTTCGCAGCGCCAGCTGCTGCATTGGCCGAAGAGACGGCCAAGCCGCCGGTCGCCGAGCCGCCGCCCGCGCCACAGGCTTCGTCGCCAAGCTCCGCTCAGCCGGCCAAGGATGACGCGAAGCCGGATGCGCCCCAGGAGAAGGCGGAGGAGAAGGCCGCGCCTCCGGCCCCTGCCGGGGCCGCCGCGCAAGCCACGGAGCCCAAGCGGGAGGATCCGAGAGAAAGCGACACCCGCGAAGCCATCTGCCTGATGATCGAATCCGCGGCCCGGGCGAACAACCTGCCGCTCGAATTCTTCGCCCGCGTGATCTGGCAGGAGAGCCGCTTCCAGGCGGACGCGGAGGGGCCGGTCACCCGCAATGGCCAGCGCGCGCAGGGCATCGCGCAGTTCATGCCGGGGACAGCGGACGAGCGGCGGCTGCTCGATCCGTTCGATCCAGTGCAGGCGCTGCCGAAATCGGCTCAATTCCTGGCCGAGCTGCGTGACCAGTTCGGCAATCTCGGGCTGGCCGCAGCGGCGTATAATGCCGGCCCGCGCCGGGTGCAGGACTGGCTCGCCGGCAAGGGCCAGATGCCCTATGAGACGCGCAATTACGTCTCGGCCATTACCGGGACGACGATCGACGATTGGGCCACGGCGGGCAAGGGCGGCAAGCCGCCACCGAACTCGCCACCCACCTCCTGTCATCAGCTGATGGCGCTGCTCAAGCGCGCGCCGAATCCGTTCGTCACCCAGCTCGAACAGCACGTCGCGCTGGCCGCGGCCAAGCTCTGGGGCGTGCAGCTCGCCGCCGGCTTCGACCGCAACAAGGCGTTGGCGATGTATGCCCGCGCCATCCGGGGACTCAGCGCGATCATCGGCGACCGCGATCCAAGTCTATTGTCGTCGGTGATGCGCTCGCGCGGCTCCCATCCGTTCTACCAGGTGCGGATCGGCGCCGACACGCGCGCTGAGGCCGACGACCTCTGCAACCGCATCCGCCGCGCCCGTGGCGCCTGCTTCGTGCTGCGCAACAGAGGCGTGTGACGACCAGCCTCGGCGGCCGATGGGGGCGGTGAGATTGCGCGAGCGCAATTGCGGTGTCCGGGCAATTGGGTAGACTCCGCGCCAGACAATTGGACCTTGCTGATGACCACAGAGACCGATCTTCGCCCGGGGGAAGTCACCGTCGAGGCGCCGCCGCCGCACGATGCCCAGCTCTATTTCATCGGACGGATCCGCACGCCCTGGACCTCCAGGCTGGAGACGCCACGGCAGGGCAGCCATGAGGGGCCGGTGTGCCGGCTCGAAATCTTCGAGCCGTGGGTGCCGGCGCTGAAGGGCGTCGACTTCTACACCCATCTGGAGGTGATCTATTGGCTGCACCGCTCGCGCCGCGATCTCGTGCTGCAGAGCCCGAAACATCACGACGAGAAGACCCGCGGCACCTTCTCGCTGCGGTCGCCAGTGCGGCCCAACCCGATCGGGACCTCAACGGTGAAGTTCGTCGCCCTCGAAGGCAATACGGTGCTGGTGCGTGGGCTCGATTGCCTCGACGAGACGCCGCTGCTCGACATCAAGCCGGACCGCTGCGTGTTCTCGCCGCTCTCGCAGCAGCAGGTGGTGGGTGTCGGCGGCAAGTAGCAAGCGCGACACCGTCATTGCGAGGCGCGCATGCGCCGAAGCAATCCAGAATCTTCGTTTGGCTCAGGATTGCGTCGTTTCGCTCGCAATGACGGAAGCAGCAGTAATCAGCCCTTCAGGGCCGCTGCCAACTTCGCCGCGTGCTCTTCCAGCACCTTGGGGTCTTCCTTGCGGCTCGCGGGCGGCAGCAGGGAATCGCCGGTATGGCGGGGCATCACATGCACATGCAGGTGGAACACCACCTGGCCGCCGGCGTGCTCGTTGAACTGCTGGATGGTGATGCCGTCGGCATTGAATGCCGACTTGGCGGCGCGAGCGATCTTGCGGGTCGCGCGCGCCACATGGAGATAATCCTCTTCGGTGATGTCGAGGATGTTGCGGGCAGGGGCCTTCGGGATCACCAGCGTGTGGCCGGGCACGCGCGGCATGATGTCGAGGAAGGCCAGCACATGGTCGTTCTCATAGACCTTGTAGCTGGGGAATTCGCCGCGCAGGATTTTTGCGAACGGATTGTTGGGATCATAGGCGGTCATTGCTGCACCTCGGGGCTCCTCGGACGGCGCTACTTTCCTCGCCGTCCGCCAAAGGTCAAGGGCCGGTCAGGACGGCTCGTCCATCGCTTTGCGGAACGGCCCGGCCTCGGTGAGCTCGCGGCCGACCTCGTCGACATAGGCGCGCTCGCGCTTCAGATAATCGTCGATGGCGCGGCGCAGGCCGCGATCGGCGATGAAGTGGGCGGAATAGGTGGTCTGCGGCAGGTAGCCGCGGGCGATCTTGTGCTCGCCCTGCGCGCCGGCTTCCACGACCCTGAGCCGGCGCTCAATCGCAAACTCGATCGCCTGATAGTAGCAGACCTCGAAATGCAGGAACGGGTGGTGCTCGATCGCGCCCCAATTGCGCCCGAACAGCGTGTCGGAGCCGATGAAGTTGATCGCGCCTGCGATCCAGCGGCCCTCGCGTCTGGCCATCACCAGCAGCACGTCGTCGGCCATGCTCGCGCCGATCAGCGAAAAGAATTTCCGGTTGAGATAGGGGCGGCCCCATTTGCGCGAGCCGGTGTCCATATAGAAGTCGAAGAAGGCGTCCCAGGCCTCTTCCGTGATGTCCTTGCCGGTCAGCCGGTGGATCGTGATTCCATTCGCCAGTGCGTCGCGCCGCTCGCGCTTGATCGCCTTGCGGTGGCGGGAATTCAGCGTCGCCAGGAAATCGTCGAAGGTTGCGAAGCCCTCGTTGTGCCAGTGAAACTGCTGGTCCGTGCGCTGCAGGAAACCCTGCCGTGCCAGCAGCTCCCATTCATGCTCGCGGGCAAAGGTGACATGGACGGAAGAGGCCTCGCTGATCCCGCATAGCGCAATCAGCCCCTGCGCGAGCGCATTGCCGATTTGGGCCCGGTCTTCGCCGGCACGGATCATGAGGCGGGGACCTGTGGCCGGGGTGAACGGAACCGAGACCTGCAGCTTCGGGTAATAGCGGCCGCCGGCGCGCTCATAGGCATCCGCCCAGCCGCGGTCGAAGACATATTCGCCTTGCGAGTGCGATTTCAGATAGCAGGGCACGATGCCGACGATCCGCTCGTTGACCTTGGCCACGAGATGGCGCGGCGCCCAGCCGGTGCGGATCGTGGCGCAGCCGGAGGCTTCGGCAGCAGACAAAAATGCGTGCGAGACGAAAGGGTTATAGGACTGGCTGAGATCGTCGCACGAACTCGGCAGCTTTGCCGGACCTCGCGGATTGGCGCAGGCGTCCCAGTCGGCGGCCGGAATCTCGCCAATCCCGGGCAGAGCTTCGAGCGTGATCTCAGATGATGCCATCGAACCCTTGGAAGCCCTTGGAAGAGGTGGAGGGACGAGCGCTTCCCGTCAGGCCCCTCGCTTTAAGATCGTGCATCGCAGCAGCAACTGCAAGGTCGCTCTCAAGCCTCCGGCACAAAGCCTTCGAAAATCATCTGATCTGCGTAGCGGGCGGCGGCCTGGCGCTGCTCCGGGGTACGCACCGTCCAGGCCAGCAGCGGGCAGCCGAACACATTGCGCGCGATCCAGGGCGCGGGCGCCGGCAGCTGATTGACCCAATAGGCGACGAAATGCGGCTGAGTGCGGAACCCGTGCTTCAGATGCAGCATGCTGTCGCGCTGCTCACGCGTCAGCTTGTTCCAGTAACCGTCCTCATAGTTCCGCTGGGCGACGATGCCGCGCGGCAGCTTCGGCATGATCTCGCGCAGCGCCATCACCTGGTCCGGGTCGAAGGACATCCCCACCACGGGACCCGAATAGGTGGCCAGCACCTCGGCCATCCGTTTCACCAGGCGGCGATCGCCGTTGAAAAAGCTTTTCACCTCGATGACCAGCGGCACGCGGCCGGCGACGAGGTTGCAGAGATCGGCGAGCGTCATCATGCGCTCACCGGTGTTCTTGAAGGGGAGCGCTTGCAGCTCGGCTGCGGTCTTCTCGATCAGATAGCCGGAGCCCTCGGTGAGCCGGCCGAGCTCATGGTCATGATGCACCATGGCCTCGCCATCGGCCGACAACTGGATGTCGCATTCGATGGCGAAATTGCCGGCCACTGCGGCGCGCGCCGCGGCCGGCATGTTCTCGACCACGCCGCGGGCGATGTCATGCAGCCCGCGATGGGCGACGGGGCGGGCGGTCAGCCAGTCAGGTGCACGCATGTTGGCCCCGTCCGCTCTGCCAAGCTTCAGGCGATTTCGAACACGCCTTCGACTTCCACCGCCGCATCGGCCGGCAGCGCGGCGACGCCGACGGTGGTGCGGGCATGGCGGCCCTTGTCGCCGAACACGGCGACCATCAGGTCCGAGGCGCCGTTCAGCACTTTCGGGCCGTCCAGGAAATCCGGCGCCGAGTTGACGAAGCCGCCGAGCCGAACCACGCGCACGACCTTCTCGAGGTCGCCGACCGCAGCCTTCACCTGGGCCAGCAGGTTGATGGCGCAGCCGCGGGCGGCCGCCGCGCCGTCTTCCACCGAGACGCCAGCGCCGAGCTTGCCCTTGGCGATCAGATTGCCGTCTGCGCCGAAGCAGACCTGGCCCGAGACAAACAGCAGATTGCCTGATCGGACGAAGGGGACGTAATTCGCCACCGGCGCCGCGGGCTGAGGCAAGGTGATGCCCTGAGCCGCCAAATTCTGTTCAACCGTACCCGCCATGGATATCCCCGTCTGGTCATGAATGGCCGATCCGACGGTCGGACCGGCGGCTTTCTTTGGCGTATCGCACCGTCACTTGCAAGTCGGCCGCAGAGCCATAACCAGCTGCCGAAATCTGCAGCAGCGCCTCCAGTCGCGGTCCGCGTGCGACTGGATCATTCGCACGTTTACGTGAGGCAGCCCCAGTTGCGACGCAATGCCACGATCTCTAATGTGACGGTTCTTTTATCGGCCTTGGAAAGACTCACATGGCTCATTCGTTTCGACCGGCGATCGGTGCGCTGGCTATTGCCGCAATGTCCTTCGGCTCGGCGCAGGCCGCGGCCGGAGCGCCGTTCCTGCCGCATCAGGCGCTCTACGATCTGAGCCTGGTGAAGTCGCGCGGATCGAGCCCGATCAACAGCGCGCGCGGCCGGATCCTTTACAATTTCTCGGGCAATGCCTGCGAGGGTTACACCTCCGAATTCCGCCAGGTCTCCGAACTCGACGTCGGTGAAGGCAAGGTGACGTTGAGCGATTTGCGCTCGACGGCGTGGGAGGACGGCGCCGGCAAGAGCTACCGGTTCAAGATCGACTCGCGGACCAACGACACCGACTCCAATCCGGTCGATGGCATTGCCGAGCGCACCGGTGATCATATCACGGTCAAATTGAAGCAGCCGGAGCCTAAGACCTTCACGCTCGACGGCAAGACGGTGTTTCCGACCGAGCAGATCCAGCGCATCATTGCCGCGGCTCGCGAGGGTAAATCGTTGCTTGAACTCACCGTCTACGACGGCTCGGACAATGGCGAGAAGGTCTACAATACGTTGTCCGTGATCGGGCAGCCGATTCCCGCCGACAAGGCGGTTTCCGCGCCTGATCCAGCGACTGCGAGCGAGCAGATGAAGGGGCTGACCCGCTGGCCGGTTACCGTGAGCTATTACGACAACGAGGCGAAGAAGACGGAAGGCGAACAGACGCCGATCTATTCAATGTCGTTCGAGCTGTACGAGAATGGCGTGTCGCGTTCGCTGGTGCTCGACTACAATGATTTCGTCATTGCCGGCGCGGTGAGCAAGTTCGACATCAAGGACAACAAGGACGCCAAGCCCTGCAGCAACTGACGTCGTCGAGTCGTCGGTCTCTTGGCCTTTCCGGCTTCGATGTGACGTCTTTGGCGGGCCTGCGCGCTTCGGTTACGATCCCGCCTCAGCCGGTCTTTTCCGGGCCGTCGTAGGCGATGCCGCGGATCACGGCGCTCTGGCCGAATTTCTTGCGCAAGGCGTCCATCGCGCGCTCGGCCTGCGCCGAGCGGCGGTCGAGCATGTCGGCATCAGCGGCTTCCGACCCCGGTCGCAACGCGCTGACGCCGGCGCCCATCAGACGGAAGGCGGTGCCGTCGGTCTCGCGCGCCAGCATGTCGCGGCAGACCGCAAAGATCTTGCCGGCCAGCTGGGTCGGTGCGCCCACGGATTGCGAACGGGTGCGCTGGCGGAAATCCGCCGTCTTCAGTTTCAAGGTGATGGTGCAGCCGGACAGATCGCTCGCCTTCAGCCGGTGCGAGACTTTCTCTGAAAGCCGCCACAGCAGCTTTTCCAGGGTGGCGTAATCGCGGATATCATCCTCGAACGTGGTCTCGCTGGAAATGCTTTTGGCGCCGCGATCGGCAACGACCTTGCGGTCGTCGATGCCGCGCGCCAGGCGCCAGAGCCTGCGGCCGTCGCTCGGAAACTGCTTCATCAGCTCGATCTCATCGGCCCGCTGCAGGTCGGCGATGGTGCGAAAGCCACGGCTCGCCAGCCGCTCCTGGGTGGCGGGGCCGACGCCGAAGATGAAGCCGACCGGCTTGTCCTTGAGCATGTCGCAGGCTTGTTCCTGATCCAACGTGGCGAAGCCGCGCGGCTTGTCGAGATCGGACGCGATCTTGGCCAGGAACTTGTTGCAGGACAGCCCGACCGAGACCGTGATGCCGATGTTCGTCTCCACCTCCTGGGCAAAGCGCGCCAGCACCTTGGCCGGGATCATGCCGTGGACGCGTTCGGTCCCGGACAAATCCAGGAATGCCTCGTCGATCGACAATGGCTCGACCAGCGGCGTCAGGGCCTGCATCGCCTGTCGCACCTCGCGGCCGACGCGGACGTATTTTGCCATGTCGGGGCGGATCACCACCGCAGACGGGCAGAGCTCGAGTGCCTTGAACATCGGCATCGCCGAGCGGACTCCGTAGGTCCGCGCGATGTAGCACGCCGCCGAAACCACGCCGCGCTTGCCGCCGCCGATGATGACGGGCCGATCGGCGACCTCAGGATTGTCGCGCTTCTCGACCGTCGCGTAGAACGCGTCGCAATCGATATGGGCGAGCGTGAGCGCGGGCAGCGCGCGATGCCGGACCAGGCGCGGTGAGCCGCACGCGGTACAGCGCCTGGCCTGTGCGTCGAGATCGCTCAGACAGTCCCGACAGAAGCAGGCCGGCCCGGTTGCCGCGCGCGGTCCTGCATCCGGCGGGGGGGCGCTCACGGCACGTCGCGCTCCCATTTGCGGTCCCCCAATACCTCCCGCGCCGCCATGATGTTGGTCGGATGAAGCTTGGAGGCGGCCGCGAAAGCCTTAACGCTCTCGTCGTCCCGCAAAACGAAATCGAGCACATTGACGAGGAAATTCGGGTCGGTCGCCGCCGAGCGCAGCGTCTCCGGGCCGATGCCGGTGTCGGCCAGGAACCGGCCCAGGCGCTCGGGTTCCCCCGCCAGGAAGGAAAGGGCCTGAACCGCAACGATTTCAGCCACTTCGCGGGGATTCTGAACAGGCTTTTTCAACGGCCGATTTGCCTTTCCGTTAACTTCTCGTCTCTACTTTGCGATCATCATGCCCGAGTCTTCGGAATCTGTTCAAGCAAGTGGAAACCATCTTCCCGAAGATGGATGATCAACTTTAACGGCTTTACGCGAATCTAGGGCGAGTTTGAATTAGATGACACGGCGGGCAGGGGCGTCCGCCGGAGGGCAGGCCGGTGTCAATGAATGGGAGGGACGGATGGGAAAGACCGTCCTGATCGTGGAGGACAACGAGCTCAATATGAAGCTCTTCCGCGATCTTCTGGAAGCGCATGGCTATCAGACCGCCGGCACCAGCTCCGGTGTGGAGGCGCTCGACATCGTCCGCAAGACGCGCCCCGATCTGATCCTGATGGATATTCAGCTGCCTCAGGTCTCCGGCCTCGAAGTGACGCGCTGGATCAAGGATGATCCGGAGCTGCGTTCGATCCCGGTGGTCGCCGTCACGGCATTTGCGATGAAGGGCGACGAAGAGCGCATCCGCGAGGGCGGATGCGAGGCCTATCTTTCAAAACCGATCTCGGTCGGAAAATTCATTGAAACTGTGCGACGATTTATCGGGTAGGGAGTCTTCGATGTCCGCGCGTATTCTTGTGGTCGACGACGTCCCGGCCAACGTGAAGCTATTGGAAGCACGGCTGTCTGCCGAATATTTCGACGTGCTGACCGCGGCCAATGGCGCCGAGGCGCTGCAGATCTGTCAACGCGCCGAGTGCGACATCATCCTGCTCGACGTAATGATGCCGGACATGGACGGTTTCGAGGTCTGTCGCAGGCTCAAGACGAACCCGGTGACGCATTACATCCCGGTGGTCATGATCACCGCGCTCGACAGTCCCGCGGATCGTGTCCGCGGACTAGAGGCCGGCGCCGACGACTTCCTCACCAAGCCGGTCTCGGACGTCGTCTTGATCGCGCGTGTCAGGTCGCTGACGCGGCTGAAGATGATGACCGATGAGTTGCGCATGCGCGCGCTCACCTCGCTCGAGATCGGCGTGCAGGCGCCGGAGCGCAATGCGGTCGCCGATACCGGACGCGGCGGGCGGGTGCTCCTGGTCGATGACCGGCCGTCGTCCTATGAGCGCTTGGCCCCGCTGCTTGCGACCGAGCACACGGTCGACGTGGAGCCCAATCCGGCGGAGGCGGTGTTCAACGCCGCCGACGGCAACTATGATCTCGTCATCGTCTCGCTCGATCTCGACAACTTCGATGGTCTGAGGCTGTGCAGCCAGATCCGCTCGCTGGAGCGGACCCGCCATGTTCCGATCCTGGCCCTGACGGAAGCGGAGAACAACACGCGCCTGTTGCGCGGGCTCGAGATCGGCGTGAACGATTATCTGTTGCGTCCGGTCGACAAGAACGAGCTGATGGCACGGGCACGCACCCAGATCCGCAGGCGCCGCTACACCGATCATCTGCGCGACAATGTGCAGAACTCGATCGAGATGGCGATCACGGATGGGCTCACCTCGCTGCACAACCGTCGCTACATGGAAACGCATCTCGCCACGCTCGCGGAGCAGGCGGCAAGCCGCGGCAAGCCCCTGGGGCTGATGATGCTGGACATCGACTTCTTCAAGGCCATCAACGACACTTACGGTCACGATGCCGGTGATGACGTGCTGCGCGAATTCGCCATGCGCGTACGCCGCTCGATCCGCGGCATCGATCTGGCCTGCCGCTATGGCGGCGAGGAGTTCGTGATCGTGATGCCGGAGACCGATCTGCATGTCGCGGGCATGGTCGCGGAGCGGCTGCGCCGGTCGATCGCCAATGAGCCGTTTGCAGTCCATAAGGGCGTGAAGCGCATCGACGTGACGGTCTCGATCGGACTGTCCACGCTCGAGCACAAGGGCGAGCCGATCAGCGACGTGCTCAAGCGTGCGGATACGGCGCTCTATCGGGCCAAGCACGACGGCCGCAATCGCGTCGTCACCATCGCGCCGCCGAACCAGGCGAGCTATCTGCCGCAGGTGGCCGGACGAAGCCGCTGAGGGGCAGGGCGGTGCTGCGGCCCGGTTGCCGCGAGCGCCGACGGCGATGCGTGCGCGCATCTCTCTCCACCTGTCATTCCGGGGCGCTCACGACTTTGTCGCGCGCGGAATGACAGCGAGTTTGTTGTAAGAAACATCCCGACATAAATCTCGTCCTCGCAACGCATTTTGCGATCGAGCTTTGAAGTTCATTCCCTCTTCGAGACGGAACGTCTGAAGACGACTTCACGTCGGCTCGGGAGAGCTCCTGGCGAGCAACGCGGTACGTGCCTTGATCTTGCACGACCTCCGTGGTATGCATGTAGCATGATCAACGTCGTGCGCAATCGTACCCGTAAACACATGACCCGCTCTCGCTGGGCCGTGGAAGGAGTCGTGCGCTAGGAATTCGACGACGCGATCTTTTCACCAGGCCCCGCCGGCATCGGACGGGGCCTTTTGTTTGGCCACGCTCTCTGCCGGCACAACAGCAGGAGCATCCGATGCCACCCCAACAGACGAACAGCAGGTCCGAGATCGAGCCCAATGCCGCAGGGCTCGGCCTCGATCCCATCGCGCTGACGAGAAACGCCGCAGGCCACGCTTTGGCAGCGGCGCGCTCCGATGCGTCCATTGCCGCGCTGAGAGACGCCTTGTCGGAAAAGGACGCTGCCGGACCACCGGCCGCATCGACGCGGAGTCTGTTCAGCTTGCTCGAGCGATACTGGCGCGCGTTTCAGGAAGGTCGCCGGCGCCGGAGGGGGAGAGCGAGCTTGCTTGAGCTGAGTGAGAGACAGTTGATGGATATCGGCCTGACACAAGGTGACATCGACTCCATCGCCGCTCACCAAGCGATTGAGAGGCTCAAGGACAGCACGACGTATCTGTTGCTGTCCCGAGGTGTGATGTAGCTGATGGCAAGTCGCCGCGCGTTTGACTTGGCGCCGTCATATGCGGACATGTGCGTTGCGAGCGATTTGGGCCCGCAACGCGCTTCAAGAAAATGAGATGTCACGTAGAGAGAGCGTGTCCATGAGCGCCGATGTCATGATCCGACGCCTAAGGCCAGACGACGCGAATTCGTTCAGAGCCATTCGCTTGGAGGCACTGACGGTGAACCCGGAAGCGTTGGGGAGCACCCTTGCGCTTGAAGATAAGCTCGACGTGCCGTGGTTTGCGAGCCGACTTGAAAACTCACACGTCATGGGTGCGTTTCGAGATGACGAACTTGTCGGAACGGCCGGTTTCGCTGTTCAGCAGGGGCAGAAGCACGCCCATAAGGGCAGGCTTTGGGGGATGTATGTTCGACCGAGCTCAAGGAACATCGGCGTCGGACGCTTGTTGGTGAGCGCCGTGCTGGATGTCGCGCGCGAGAAAGTTGAACTGATCCAATTGACCGTCGTCAGGGATAATCGACCTGCCCGGAGGCTCTATGAGAGTGTAGGTTTCGTGGAATTCGGTATGGAGCCGAAAGCCTCAAAGCTTGGCGAAAAATATTACGACGAAGCACATATGGCGCTCGACTTCAGTCAGTCAGGGCGGATCAGCGAAGCGTGATCCGCCGCTCTTCTACAATCGTTGTGGAATCCGCCCCACGGGCTGGTTCGCGCGTCAAACTCGCCGCAGCGGCCGTGGCGGCTGCGATGCGGCTCTGGCCCTGGGCCGTCGATACAAAACGGCCGGCGCGGGACCAATTCCCGGCCGGCTGTCGATGTGTCCGGATGAAGGGCTATTACGCCGCGCGCACGCCCTTGAGAAACTTCTCGAGTTCGTCCTTGAGCAGGCTGCTGTCCTTAGAGAGCGAGTGCGCTGCGGCCAATACCTGCGCGGATGCCTTGCCGGTCGCGCTGGCACCCTGACTGGCGTCGCCGATGTTGCTGGCGACGCGGCTGGTGCCGCTGGCGACGTCCTGCACGTTGCGGGAGATCTGTCCGGTGGACGCGCCCTGCTGCTCCACGGCCGCGGCGATGCCGGCGGCGATCTCCGAGATCTGCTTGATCGTGCCGCCGATCCGCTTGATGGAGGCGACCGAAGTCTGCGTGGCGCTCTGGATGCCCTCGATCTGCTGGCCGATCTCCTCGGTCGCCTTGGCGGTCTGCGAGGCCAGCGCCTTGACCTCGGACGCGACGACGGCAAAGCCGCGGCCGGCGTCGCCGGCGCGGGCGGCTTCAATGGTCGCGTTGAGCGCGAGAAGATTGGTTTGGGCCGCAATCGAAGTGATCAGCTTGAGCACGTCGCCGATCCGCTCGGCCGTGCGGGAAAGCTCGCTGATGCCGGCATCCGTCTGCTCGATCTGTCGCACCGCTTCCTCCGCGATGCCGGTCGACTCGGTGACTTGCCGGCCGATCTCGTTGACGGAGGAGGCCATCTCTTCCGTGGCGGAGGCGACCGACTGCACCTTGGTCGAGACTTCGGTCGAGGCGGAAGCCGCACTCGACGACAGCACCTGGGTGTTCTCCGCGGTCTTGCTCAGCGTGGTGGCGGACGCCTCGAGTTCATGCGAGGCCGTGGAGACCTTGTTGATGATCTGTCCGACGGTGGCTTCGAACTCGTCCGCCAATTTGCGGACCGCAAGGTGCTGTTCCTGCTTGGCGGCGTCGAGATACACGGAGATCGCAAGATCCATGTCGAGCATGGCCGCGCGCGTGATCGCCGCCTGCAGCACCGCCTTCTTCTCCCGCGCACCTTGACCGGCGAACCAGCCGTTTGCCATTTCGGTTTCGATGGCTTTCTGCAGACCGGTTACGATCATCGAATAGCCGGCAATATACCAGCGCGGTTCGATGCCGAGACGGTTGTGCGTCATGCCGATCCGCGTCACCGACTGCACATAGGCGTCGTCGAATTTGGCGGCCGCGAGCGAGCTCCAGTGATCGATCTGAGCCTGCTTGGCGTGGCGAATGACGGCCGGGTTGGGAAACAGCTTGGCGAGCTGGGGGTACTTGGTGACGTGGGCGTAGAACTGGTCGAGGATGCCGGGCAGGACGCGGCCGATCAGCGGGCGCAGCTCGCGTAGAGCTTCGCGGGTGGCGTTATCGATACCGATGAAATCGAGGCGGGACAAAATGGCATTTGTGTCGTTCATCGGCGAATCCATCGGTCAAAGCAAAACAGCAGGCCGCCCCTATCAGGGCCCCTATGGTGCTAAGCGTGAATTGCAAATGTTTGGTTGACGTTTCCCTAAGCGGAGAGAGGCTCCGGTATTATTATCTGGTGGCGGGGTAGGCTAGATGGTGAGCGGGGAAGGGCCGACGCTGTGGATGCGGTGCCGTTCGGGCGTCTCTGATCGTGATCCGTCGAGCCCAAGCGACCAAAGGTCAAAACCCAAATAAAAACGGGGCCTTGAAGGCCCCGTCAAAGTCGGCAGATACCCGCGATCTTACTTGATCTTGGCTTCGCGGAATTCGACGTGCTTGCGCGCAACCGGGTCATACTTCTTCTTGACCATCTTCTCGGTCATGGTGCGCGAATTCTTCTTGGCGACGTAATAGAAGCCGGTGTCGGCCGACGACACGAGCTTGACCTTGATGGTGACCGCTTTGGCCATGACTTGAACCTTTGTGGACGGAATCGGTGGGAGTGGGCGCCGGCCAAAGAGGGGGCGCAGTTGGCGGGCAACCTACCCAGCCAGCCTCCAAAGTCAAGGTTTCCGGGCCGGATTCTCCGGCCTTTAGCCCTCGAAGAAGCGGTTTTTCGGCCGGGGCAGGCCGATATTTTCCCGCAGCGTCGGCCCCTCATACTCTTTACGGAAGATCCCGCGCCGCTGGAGTTCGGGAATCACCTTATCGACGAAGTCGTAGAGCCCCTGGGGCAAATATGGGAACATGATGTTGAATCCGTCGCTGCCGCGGCTGGTCAGCCATTCCTCCATCTGGTCGGCGATGGTTTTGGCCGTGCCGACGAACGACAATCCGCCGTAGCCGCCGACCCGCTGGGCCAGCTGGCGCACCGTGAGGTTCTCGCGGGCGGCGAGATCGACCATGCGCTGGCGCCCGCTCTTGGATGCATTGGTCTCCGGGATCGGCGGCAGCGGCCCGTCACGATCGAAGCCGGATGCATCGGTGCCGAGGATCACCGACAGCGAAGCAATGGCGCTGTCGTAATGCACCAGACTGTCCAGCTTCGCGCGTTTCTCCTTGGCCTCATCGACACTGTCGCCGACCACGACGAAGGCGCCGGGCAGGATCTTCAGATGCTCCGGATCGCGGCCGACCTTCTCCATCCGTCCCTTGATGTCGGCATAGAGCGTCTTTCCGTCGGCGAGGTTGCCGCCGCCGGTGAAGACCGCTTCGGCGGTTTCGGCCGCGAGCTGCTTGCCGTCCTCGGAGGCGCCGGCCTGCACGATCACCGGCCAGCCCTGCACGGGGCGCGCGATGTTCAGCGGCCCGCGGACCTTCAGATATTTGCCCTTGTGATCGAGCACATGCATCTTGGCGGGATCGAAATACAGGCCTTGGTCGACGTCGCGCACGAAGGCGTCATCGGCAAAGGAATCCCACAGGCCGGTGACGACGTCGTAGAACTCCCGCGCCCGCTTGTAGCGCTCGGCATGCTCCATGTGATCGTCGAGGCCGAAGTTCAGCGCGGCGTCCGGATTGGACGTCGTGACGATGTTCCAGCCGGCGCGGCCGCCGGAGATATGGTCGAGCGAGGCAAAGCGGCGCGCGACGTGATAGGGTTCGTCGAAGGTGGTCGAGCCGGTCGCGATCAGGCCGATATTCTCGGTGACGGCCGACAGCGCCGAGAGCAGCGTGAACGGCTCGAACGAGGTCACTGTGTGGCTGCGCTTCAGCGCATTGATCGGCATGTTCAGTACGGCCAGATGGTCGGCCATGAAGAAGGCGTCGAACTTGCCGGCCTCGAGCTTGCGGATCAGCTGCTTCAGATGGGAGAAGTTGAAATTGGCGTCAGGCCACGCTCCAGGATAACGCCAGGCGGCGGTGTGAATCGAGACCGGGCGCATGAAGGCGCCGAGCTTGAGTTGACGTGGGGCCATAGGCTGCACTTTCCTGGATGTTATTTGCAAAGACATGGGAACGTTTGGTTCGTGAGTCATCGGCCGTCTCGGGGAGGAATGTTGCCATTTGCATTCCGTATGGGGAATATCGTTCCCCTGGTCGAACATGTCCGATGCATCGAACCGTCCAGCGGAGTCGCCGACAAACTGCCCAGTCACTGAGAGTACCTCATGGCAGCTGCAGCGGAAGCTGACATCATTCGCCTCGAACTACCGATGCCTTTGCTTGGGCGGGCGATCGCTTTGCCGCTGATTGCGGCCGGCTGCTACCTGCTTTGGAATGTGGCGGTTGGTCTTGGCGAGGTGCTGGCAAGCCCCAGCTATCCCGGGGGAGATTGGGCAGCAATCGCCATTTTTGCCGGACTTGGCCTCGCGGTCATCATTCCGGGTCTCCTTATTGCGACGTTTCGCGGGGCGCCACGGTGAGTCCGAGCGCTGGCGAAATCGTCATCTCGAGGAGTTTCGGGCCATTCCAGCTTCGGAGTGTCCGACGGCTCTCGAACTACAAGCTGATCAGCATTACCGATGATGGCGACGCCAACGCACGCGGTGTACGAAGTCAATTTGTGCGGCGGCAAAGGCGCTGAGCCGCTCAATGTGCGCGGTTTCAGCCGTTGCGAGGACGCAAACGCCTTGGCGCGGCAGTTCGCCGGCGCGCTCAAAATCCCGGTTAAGGACTTTGTCGATACCGAGCCTGATGCGGACGATGTCGACGGCTGATTATGCCAGCACGTCCTTGCATCTTGCCGCCGTCGGAAGTGGAAGAACGACTGACGCCGAATACTCGGAATGGCGTATTTGCCGAAGCGGTCGTCGTCCAATCCGCCACGGATACGTCATTTGAGACTGATCGACAATCGCGAAGAAGAGACGTGGACATCGTCCTTTGCACGCAAACTCATGCTGCGGAAGAGAGGGAGCAGTTGGCGGTTATCGCCCTTCGTGCGACTGCCCTCGCTCCGCGATCTCGAAAAAGTTCAGCCCTTGCTGGTGGCCTTGACGAAAGCGCCGATTTGGGCGGAAGCCTCGTCTGGATATTGATGATGCGGCCCGTGTCCGGCTCGCGCATAGGTGATCAGATGAAGGGTCGGCAGTTGTCGATTCAACGCGTACCAGTTCTCGATCGGGAACACGATGTCGTGGTCGGCTCCCAGGTGCAGGATTGGAACCGACGTCGTCTTCAAGAGCTGCAAAATCTGGTCTGACGGAAACACAGGATTGCGCGGCGTGTTGCCGATCTGCGCCATGGCCCAGTCGGCCGGAACGTCGGGGCTGCGGTCCTGCTTTCGCGCCATAATGCGATCGAACGAGCGCTTTGAAGCCGCCCGGCTGCCTGCGTCCGCAGGTTCGAAGAACACAGTCGTGAACTGCTCCAATGCGATGCCGGGGATTGCCGCGGTATCATAGAAGAGTTGCTCGCCCGTCTTGACCAGCGGGCCCGGAGGCGTCGTGGCCAACAGAACCACATGACTTGCCATCGGACCGGTCATTGCCAGCAAGATCTGCGCGGCGATCCCTCCGATCGACCATCCACCGATCGCGACGTCCTTGAGGCCGAGTGCCTCGATGAGATCCTTGCCATCCTTGGCGAGCGACATCGGATTGTAGGATTTTTCGCCAGTCGACTGGCCAAGACCTGAATAGTCGAAGGTTACGACCTGAAAGCCCTGTGCGGCCAATCCGTCGATGAAGGCGGGATCCCAAAGATCGAGGACGCCGCGAAAGCGGTTGCACAGGACCAGCGGCTTGCCCGTACCGACGGATCGATAGGCGAGGCGGCGTCCGCCAACGTCGACGAACTGGGTGGGGGCGGTCACCGAACTGGCGGCGGCCTGCGCCTTCAGCGGCAACGCAAGTGCCGCAGCGCCCAGCGCTCCGGCAGTGATCATCGTGCGACGAGATTGAGAGTTCATGTCCGTAATTCCTGCTAAGGCAGCATCGAGGCTGCTGGCTGGATCGACGGGATGGTTACGCGTTTCGAGATGAGGCTGGAGTACCGATCGGCCGGTATCGCCGACCGATCGGAGCGTTGGGACTAGGCGCTGGCGCACGCGCGGTAGCGCTCGGCGGGCTGCGCACCCAAACCTGAGGGCAGAACCGCGCGTGCGCCCTCGAACGCCTCCCAGAGGCCAAGGTCCGAAAGGGGCGGTATCGTCACGGCTTCGCGCCGATCGAAGCCGACCAGCGCCGCGTCGACCAGGTCCTCGACGCCCATGAGATTGGGAATTTTCGAGAGATCGGCACCCGCCCGTTCCCAGATTTCGGTCCTGGTTGCCGCCGGTACCACGGCCTGGACGTAGACGCCCTTAGGCCCGACCTCGGCCGCCAGCCCCTGCGAAAAGGTGAGCACGTAAGACTTGGTTGCCGAATAAATCCCCGGGAAAAACGCGGGCATGAACGACACCACCGAACCGAGATTGATGATGGCGCCGCTTCCGCGTTTCACCATGCCCCCGATCGCCGCCGAAGCCAGCAGGGTCGGCGCAGTCACATTGAGCTTGAGCAGTTGCTCCATAGCGGCGGGATCCGCCGCTTCGAACGGGCCGAGCAGCGCCGCGCCAGCGTTGTTGACCAGAATCTCGACTGGGCTGCCCGAACGCAGCCGGTTCGCCACCATTTGCAGCTGTGCGGCATCTGTCAAATCCGCTGTCAGGACTTCGACGGCAATCCCGTGCGCCTTGTGCAGTTCCGCCGCAAGGGCCGCCATTCGCTCCGTCGCGCGAGCGACGAGGACGAGGTCATGGCCGCGCGCGGCAAGGCGCCGCGCATAGACGGCGCCGATGCCGCTGGAGGCGCCAGTAATGAGTGCAGTGGACATGTCTTCTTCTCCATGGGAGGGGCCATCTGTCCCCAAATGTAGATGACGATCATCATCTAATTGCAAAGATGATGGTTGTCATCTACATTTTTTTGAACTGGGGGAGATTTATTTTGGCGAGAAGCCGGGAGCAGAAGGCGGAGAGCAGGCGGGCGATCGTGAACTCGGCCGCTAAGTTGTTCCGGGAAAAGGGAGTTGACGGTGTTACCGTCGCGGAGATCATGGACGCAGCGGGACTGACGCACGGCGGCTTTCCAAGGCACTTCGCGAGTAAACAGGAGCTCGTGACCGAGGCCCTGGCGGACATTTTCGAGTCCAGCAATCGTCAACCCTTGCTGCCGACGGATGTCCGTGGCTTCGCCCGCGCGTATCTGCGGCCAGAACATCGGGATGCGGCGGGGGCGGGATGCGTCTTCGCGGCGCTCGGGCCCGAGATGTCGCGGGCGCCGGCGCCCACACGCCGCGTCCTGACCGAGGAGATGCGACGGCAGATCGAACAATTCATAGCCTCGGCGCCTGGTGACGATCCGCACCAGAAGCGTGTCGCGGCCATCGGCAGTTGGGCAGCGATGATTGGGGCGATGTTGCTCGCGCGCATCTCCGATTCAGAAGAGCTGTCGGACGAAATCCTACAGGCGACCCGCGCCTTTCTCGGCGCGGAGCCCTGAGAGTTGCCGATATCGGAGCGCTTCGACAAGTAAGCGAATGCCTGCGCCTGCTGCCTGCGGCTCGGTCAATGCAAGTGATAGCCGGAAATTGGTGGGCACCAATCCTCCAGCACGCGCGAAGACGCCCCTGCGCGCGACCTCGGCCTTGACCTGTTCCTCGGGAGGCAGGCAAGTCCGAGCCCAGCCCATAGCCACCACCGCCCGCGGAAGTCTTGGCCGATCCGCACTGCGATCATGTCCTTCGCGACTTGCTCGCCGAGGCGGACCCCGGCGTCGATGGAGACTGACGTCTACGCGCCCAGCACGTCCCTGTGCATCTTGCCGCTGTAGAAGTGGAAGAATGGCACCGGCGCATCGTGGCGCAGCGGACCGGTGGCAAGGCGCCGCTCCAGTTCGTTGAGCACATTCTTCGTCATCGGGTGCAGATCGGCGAGGGGTTTCGAGCCGAGCTCGACCCACACGAGCTCGACGAGCTCGGCATCCGGATGCACCACACCCTCGACGCGATGGGTGATCGAGGAGGCGTCCGCCGTGAAGAAGCGGGTATCGAAACGCTTGATGCGGCCGGGCGGAGTGATTGCGCGCGCGATCAGGAACAGGCTGGACGGATCGGGCAGCAGGCCCGCTTGAGCAAATGGGGCCCAGGGCCCATCGAGTGTCGGCAGCGCGCCGTCGATCCGCCGCCCCAGGCATAGGCCCGTCTCTTCGCAGGCCTCGCGGATGGCGGCGACGGCGAGCGACTTCGCGCGCGATACGCTCGTCTGCGGCCGTCCCTTGAACAGATTGGCTTGTAGCTCCGGCGGAATAGGAGCCGCCACGGGCACGCGATGGTCCGTCTTGTCGACGCGTCCACCGGGGAAGACGAACTTGCCGGGCATGAACACCACCTTGTCGTGGCGTTTGCCCACCAGCACCTTCGGCGCATGTCCGCTGCGGTCGATCAGGATCAGCGTCGCCGCGTCCCTCGGCTTGGTGTAGGGATGATGATCGGCCTCCTTCTCGGCGGGCTTGCCCGCCGGCGCTCCCGTGGTCTGTGCCGTCTCGCTCATGTCCTCCCCATTTCCATTCGTTTGTTGGCCGTTCACACCGGCGGGATGCCTTCCGCGGGATTGTCGTCGAAGCCGTGCATGCGCAAGGCCCATTGCAGGCCGACGACGGTGCCCTTGACGGGTTGCAGCAGCGCCAGCGAGGCGAACAGCGTCAGCGGCAGATAGATCGCCAGCTGCAGCGGGACCGGGGGCGAATAATTGGTTTCGATATAGAGCGCGAGCGGCACCACGATGTGACCGACGATGACGATCACGAGATAGGCCGGCAGGTCGTCGGCGCGATGGCCGGAGAAATCCTGGCCGCAATTGTCACAGCTGTCGGCGACCTTGAGAAAGGCGCGAAACAGCTTGCCTTCGCCGCAGCGCGGGCAACGGCCGCGACAGCCGCGCTTCATCGCGCTCCAGACGTCGCGCGTCTCGACCAGACCGGTGTCGCGCGTCCAGGTCGTCGGGCGCACGCTCTTCGGGGTCGTGCTCATGGCGTCCATGATTTGCCTTTCTTCGATGTGCCGGACTTGCGTTTAGTCTTCGGCTTCGCGTTTTTCTGACGTTTGGTCCGTGTCCCAGCCTTCGCGCGCTTCGATGTCGCCTCTTTGCCCTTTTTGGCTTCCGATTTCAGCCTGCCTCTGACGCTCTCGCGCGCCTTGGGACCTTCACGCCGCCGATGGCGCGGGACCAGCACGTCGGCCTCGGTCAATAGTTCGAACCGCAGGGCGCCGGCCACGGGCTGAGCTTCTACCAGACGCACGTCGACGACGTCACCCAGCCGGTGCATGGCGCCGCTGCGCTGGCCGATCAGCGCGTGCCGCGTTTCGTCGTAATCGAAATATTCCGTGCCGAGGGTGCGGATCGGCACCAGCCCGTCGGCTCCGGTGTCGTTGAGCTTGACGAACAGGCCGGCGCGGGTGACGCCGGAGATACGGCCCTGGAAGGTGGCGCCGACGCGATCGGCGAGGTGATGCGCAATGAGACGGTCGGCGGTCTCGCGCTCGGCCTTCATGGCACGGCGCTCGGTCACCGAAATCTGCGCGGCGACTTCCGCGAGATGATCTCCCGTCTCGCTGTCGGGCAGGGCGCCATCGCCGAGGCCCAGCGCCCGGATCAATCCACGATGGACGACAAGGTCGGCATAGCGGCGGATCGGCGAGGTGAAATGCGCATAGCGGCGCAGGTTGAGGCCGAAATGCCCGTAATTCTCGGCGGAATATTCCGCCTGCGCCTGCGAGCGCAGCACCACCTCATTGACCAGCTGCTCGTAGTCCTGCCCCGCCACCAGGGTCAGCACGTGGTTGAACAATGACGGACGCAGCGCGCCGGACTTGGCGAAGGGGACATCGAGCGTCTTCAGGAATTCCTGCAGAGCGTGGACCTTCTCGACCGCGGGCTCGTCATGCACGCGGTAGATCAGCGGCAGCGATTTCTTCTCCAGCATTTCCGCCGCTGCGACGTTGGCGAGGATCATGAATTCCTCGATCAGCCGATGCGCATTGAGCCGCTCCGGCACGACGACGCGGTCGACCGTGCCATCGGGCTTCAACAGGATCTTGCGTTCGGGAAGATCGAGATCGAGCGGATCGCGGGCGTCGCGGCCGCGCTTGGCAACCTCATAGGCGGCGTAAAGGGGCTTCAAGATCGGCTCGAGCAGGGGGCCGGCGACGTCGTCCGGCCTGCCGTCGATCGCCGCTTGCGCCTGTGCATAGGCGAGCTTGGCCGCCGAGCGCATCAACACGCGATGGAAAGTATGCGAACGCTTGCGGCCGTCGGCGCCGAGCACAATGCGCACCGCGAGCGCGCCGCGCGGCTCGCCCGGCACCAGCGAGCAGAGATTGTTGGAGATGCGCTCCGGCAGCATCGGCACGACGCGATCGGGGAAATAGACCGAGTTGCCGCGCCGAAGCGCGTCGCGGTCGAGCGCCGAACCTGGCCGTACATAATAGGCGACATCGGCGATGGCGACATGGACGATGTAGCCGCCCTTGTTGTTCGGATCGGGATCAGGCTCGGCGTGGACCGCGTCGTCGTGGTCCTTGGCGTCGGGCGGATCGATGGTGACCAGCGGCAGCTCGCGCCAGTCTTCGCGTCCCTTCAAGCTTGCAGGCTGGGCGTCCTCGGCCTCCTGCACTGCAGCGGGTGAGAAATCGAGCGGGATTTCATGCGCGTGGATCGCGATCAGGCTGATCGCCTTTTCCGTCGCGATCGAGCCGTAGCGCTCCTTGACGCGGCCGGCGGGCAGACCGAAACCGCGTCCGCGCAAAAGGTCGACGCTGACGAGATCGCCGTCCTTGGCCTCGCGGCTGTCCGCGGGGGCGATGCTGAGCTCGCGTCCGGCCTGCTTCTTGTCGACCGGGATCAGCCGGCCGCCGCCGCCGGGCGATGCGCGGAAGATGCCGAGCACACGATGCTTGGCATGATCCAGCACCTTGATGACGCGGCCCCGATAGGACACGCCTTCGGCGGTTTCGCTGGAGTCGATCCGTAACAACGCGCGGTCGCCGACCCCGGCGGTGGCGCCGGGGCGGGCATGGCGCGGCGTGTGAATGCGGATGCGCGGTGGTTCGGATTGTTCGGCCTCGTCCCATTCGGCCGGGGTGGCGATCAGTTCGCCGTCGCTGTCACGACCGGTGATGTCGGCAATGAGCGTCGCCGGCAGGGACGCGGCCTCCGTGATCGCTCGTCGGCCGCTCTTCTTGACGGCGCCCTGATCGACGAGATCGCGCAAAATTCGTTTCAGCTCGGCGCGATCGGCATTCTTCAGGCCGAATTCGCGCGCGATTTCCTTGGTGCCAACCTTGCCCGGATTGGCGCGGATGAAGGCGACGATGGCCTCCCGCGAAGGGAAGCCGATGTCGCGCTTTTGGCTCATTTTCTCATCCGCGGGCCTTGCCGGCGCTTTTCTTCGCAGGCGCCTTCGCGCCGGAGGACGGTTTGGCCGAGGTCTTGACGGCCTTGCCGACCGGCGCGCGCGCCTTGCTGGTGGACTCTGAGTTCGATTTGGCTGCGGCCTTCTTCACCGCTGCTTTCTTGGCTGGCTTCTTCGCAGGCTTTGGCGTGTCGCCATCCTCTCCTTCGGCCTCGGCGGCCTTGGATTTGGCGGCCTTGGCTGCGGTCTTCCCTGGCGTCTTGGCCTTTTTCGCAGCCTTGCCGCCACCCTTCGCGGCCCGTTCATCGAGCAACGCAATGGCCTCGGGCAGCGTGATCGTATCCTTGTCCTTGTCGCCGGGGATCGTCGCGTTGACGCCGCCGGCCGTGACATAGGCGCCATAACGCCCGCTCTTCACGGCAACAGCGCCGAGCGAGGGATGGTCGCCGAGCGCCTTGCCGGGATCGGCGCCGAAGCGCTTGCTTGGACCCTTGGCGACCTTCTCGGCGATCAGCGTGACGGCGCGGTTGAGGCCGATGTCGAACACCTCGTCGCCCGCTTCCAGGCTCGCATAGGTCTTGTCGTGCTTCACGAACGGGCCGAAGCGGCCGATGCCTGCGGTGATCGGCAGGCCCGTCTCCGGATGCCGGCCGATTTCGCGTGGCAGCGACAGCAGCTTCAGCGCGAGCTCGAGGTCGACGTCGGACGGCTGCGTGCCCTTGGGAATGCCCGCGCGCTTGGGCTTCTCGCCTTCCGCATAATCCTTCTGGTCGCCGAGCTGGATATAGGGGCCGAAGCGGCCGGCCTTGATCGTGACGTCCAGACCGGACTCCGGGTCCTGCCCGAGCACGCGATCGGCCGCAGCCTCGCTGTCGGCGGCGAGCGGCCGTGTATAGCGGCACTCCGGATAGTTCGAGCAGCCGACAAAGGCGCCGAACTTTCCGGCCTTCAGGTTCAGCCGTCCGGTGCCGCAGGTCGGGCATTGCCTGATATCGCCGCCATCGGCGCGCGGCGGATAGATGTGCGGACCCAGCATCTCATCGAGCGAGTCCAGGACCTGCGCGACGCGCAGATCCTTGATGTCGTCGACGGCGCCGATGAAGTCGCGCCAGAAATCCTTCAGCACCTGCTGCCAGGAGATCTCGTTGTTGGAGATGCGGTCGAGCTGCTCCTCGAGATCGGCCGTGAAGTCGTATTCGACGTAGCGGCGGAAGAAGTTCTCCAGGAACGCGACCACGACGCGGCCCTTGTCCTCGCCGTGCAGACGCTTCTTCTCCAGCTTCACATAGCCGCGGTCCTTCAGGACCTGCAGGATCGAGGCATAGGTCGAGGGCCGGCCGATGCCGAGCTCCTCCATCCGCTTGACCAGCGAAGCTTCCGAGAAGCGCGGCGGCGGTTCGGTGAAATGCTGGGTGACGGAGAGGTCCTGCCGCTTCAACGGCTCGCCCTGGCTCATCTGCGGCAGACGGCGGCTGTCCTCGTCCTCCTCGTCGTCGCGGCCTTCCTGGTACAGTGCCAGGAAGCCGTCGAACTTGATCACCTGGCCGGTGGCGCGCAGCTCCAGCGCGCGCGAACCTGCCTTGGCTGATATGTCGACCGTGGTGCGCTCGAGCTCCGCCGATTCCATCTGGCTGGCGATGGTGCGGGTCCAGATCAGCTCATAGAGCTTGGCCTGATCGTCGTCGAGCCGCCGGCGCAGGTCGGCCGGGCGGCGCGACAGATCCGTCGGGCGGATGGCTTCGTGCGCTTCCTGCGCGTTCTTGGCCTTGGTCTGGTACTGGCGCGGGCTGTCCGGCACATAGGCGTTGCCGTAGATCTCGCCGATCACCTTGCGCGCCTGCGTGATCGCCTCGGGTGCGATCTGCACGCCGTCGGTTCGCATATAAGTAATGAGGCCGGTGGTCTCGCCGCCGATATCGATGCCCTCATAGAGCCGCTGCGCGATGCGCATGGTGTGCGCCGGCGCAAAGCCGAGCTTGCGGCTCGCCTCCTGCTGCAACGTCGAAGTCGTGAAGGGCGCTTGCGGATTGCGCCGTGCGGGCTTGGCGTCGACGGACGTGACGGTGAAGGTCGCCGCGTTCAGCGCCTGCTTGAAGTCTTCGGCTTCGGCACCGGTGCCGATATCGAGGCGCTGGATTTTCTTGCCGTCGGCCCCGACCAGACGCGCCTCGAAGGTTTCGCCGCGGGGCGTCGCCAGCGTCGCGATCAATGACCAGTATTCGCGCGGAACGAACTTCTCGATCTCCATCTCGCGGTCGCAGACCAGCCGCAACGCCACCGACTGCACGCGCCCAGCGGAGCGCGCGCCGGGGAGCTTGCGCCACAGCACCGGCGAAAGGGTGAAGCCGACCAGATAATCCAGCGCACGGCGCGCCATATAGGCGTCGACCAGCGCGCCGTCGATCTGGCGCGGATGCTTCATGGCTTCGGAGACGGCCTGCTTGGTGATGGCGTTGAACACCACGCGCTCGATCTTCTGATCCTTCAGCGCGCGCTTTTCCTTCAGGACCTCCAGCACGTGCCAGGAGATCGCCTCGCCCTCGCGATCAGGGTCGGTGGCGAGAATCAGCCGCTCCGCTCCCTTCAGCGACTTGGCAATCTCGTTCAGTCGACTGGCGGCCTTGGGATCGACCTCCCAGATCATCCGAAAATTGTGGTCGGGATCGACGGATCCATTTTTTGCCGGGAGGTCGCGGACATGGCCGAAAGAGGCCAAAACCTCATAGGAGGAGCCCAGATATTTATTGATCGTCTTGGCTTTCGCCGGCGACTCCACGATGACGATATTCATGCAGTTCCAGTAGCTTACGGGAAAGATTGAAGCCAGTTTCGCGGATTCGCCAAAGGCCTCGTTGACCCGAACATGGGTGGTGAGACGGTTCCTGTCAAATCGAAGCGTGTTGAAAGCCGGGGCGAGAAGGCTACCGACGTATAAGCAGGGTTGCAGAGAGGTGCCCTGGAGTTACGCTCGCACCAGGAGTACTTTTACAACGATGCACGTAATTTGATCAATTTGATTAAATCAGCGCGAAAGCGAAACATGTCATCCACCGGCGCAGGACGGCGCTCTTCCCATGAAGGCGTGGAAGAGATCGGAGTGGACGAGGCGATCGCGTTCATTGCGGAAACGACGGAGAGCTTGGCGCGGCTGGCACGTCGCCACGACCTCGACATGCTTGATTATATATTGCGCATGGCCCGCTTGGAGGCGGAGGAACATTGGCGGCGTCGCGATCGCCGCACCTTATCCTGAGCTGTGCCTCCCCTGAACGCGGTATGCCTTCAACTCGGATGGCGCGAGCCTGGATGCCGCGGCCGCAGGGTCGTATCGCCGACGGCCAGGAGCTGTTTGTAGATGGCGGCGCAAGCGCATCGCCGGCCGGCGCGCCGATCTATCGAGGCTAGCTAAGCAGAAGGGCGCAGGGAACTTCAGCTCAGAGTGCGCGTGTCCGCGGGCACTCTGAGCTTTCCGCTGAATTTGCTTCTCACTTGAACCTTTGTCGCGGCCGGGCAGACCCCCAAGGGGGACAAGGGAGGACAAGCAAGGGGGACAAGGGGGAGCGGAGTTCATTTGACATATTCATATTCGGAGAGTTGCGATGACAAAGCTTGCGCGCGTCTCTGCATCAGTGCCCGTTTCGGCTGCTCCATCCAACAAGGCGACTGCAAACAAGGCGGCAGCCGCACGATCTGACTGGGACAGTTTTCTCTCGATTCTGTTGTTCTGCGCGCTCGGCCTTCTGGTCTCGCTGGGCGCTTTGCTGCTCGGCGCGCCCTTGGTCTGGGATTGACCGGATCGACTGTCGCGGAACGGCTGCCGCCTCCGGCGAGGCAAGCGGCAGCCGGATATTGTCAAGCCGCCCGCAAGCTGCTGGCAGCCTCGAGCGCGCTCTTGACCGCCTGCTCGCGGTGCTCGGGGCTGACCTGGATGCCCTCGGCCGCAATGAATTCGATGTCCGTCACGCCGAGGAAGCTGAAGACCCCGCGCAGATAAGTCTCCAGATGTTCGAAGGCCGCCATCGGGGTGTCCGCGCCGTAATAGCCGCCGCGTGAGATCGCGACGATCACGCGCTTGCCTCCGGAGAGCCCTTCCGGGCCCTGCGGGCCGTATTTGAACGTCTTGCCCGGGACCGCGATCCGATCGATCCAGGCCTTGAGCTGGCTCGGGATGGAAAAATTGTACATGGGGGCGCCGATCACGACGATATCGGCTGCCAGGAACTCCTCGAGCACGGCCTGTGCCGTCGCAAGGTCCTGCTGGATGGCGGGATCGCTCGGCGAAATGCCCTGAGCCGCGGCCAAATGCGCGCCGGACAGGTGGGGCAGGGGCACAGCCGAGAGGTCGCGATAGGTGATTTCAAGGCCGGGAGCCGTTTGCCGCAGCCGTTCGACGACGGCTGCAGAGACCTGCCGGCTGACGGAGTGGGGGCCGAGGACGCTTGAATCCAAGTGGAGGAGTTTGGGCATGACAGTCACCTTGTGTCGGTTTAAGTTTGTAACCGACGCTATATGAGTGACTGCTGGCGCAGCGCACAAGAACGCACAATTTTCAAACCTGAGCACATCCGTGAAACCAGAGAACATGGAAGTTGCCGCCCAACGGCCACAGCCCGAGCATAATGATTGCCGCGGCGCTGCCTCGATTCTCGCGCGGGTCGGGGACAAATGGAGCGTGTTCGTCATCATGATGCTGGGCGACGGCCCGAAGCGCTTCAACGAACTCAAGCGGCTGGTCGGCGGCATTTCGCAGCGAATGCTGACCTTGACCCTGCGCGGCTTGGAGCGCGACGGCCTGGTGACGCGAACGGTGTTTCCCACCATTCCACCGCGCGTCGATTACGAACTCACCGATCTCGGCAGGGGCCTGTCGCAGCCGGTCAAGGCGCTTGGCGAATGGGCGATTGCGCACCGCGACCAGATCGAAGACGCGCGTATGCGATTTGATCTGCGCAGCGGGAGCGACTGATCGCTTCGGTTCGGCTCAGCTGAGCGACACCAGGCTGCCGCCGTGGCGCTCGAGCCTGCCGGCAAGTTCGAGCTCGAGGAGCACCGTGCGCAGCACGGCGGGCGCGAGGCCGCTGATCCGGATCAGGTCGTCGATCGAGACAGGGGTGGGCCCGAGCAGAGCGAGGATCTGATCGCGATCGTGGCTCTCCGGATCGGGCGCGAATGGCTCCTCATCATCTTCGTACAAGGGAAGCTGCAGCGGCCGCTCCATGATCGGTTCGACCGCGCGGATGATGTCGGCGACCTCGGTGACCAGCGTCGCGCCCTGCTTGATCAGATCGTTGGTGCCGGCCGCGCGCGGGTCGAGCGGCGAGCCCGGCACCGCGAACACTTCGCGGCCCTGTTCGCCGGCCATGCGTGCGGTGATGAGCGAGCCGGAGCGGTGTGCCGCCTCGACCACGACGACACCGAGCGCGCTGCCTGAGATCAATCGGTTGCGGCGGGGAAAATCGCGGGCGCGAGGTTCATGGCCCAGCGGCATTTCCGAGATCGCCGCGCCGTGCTCCGTGACGATGGCCGTGAGCAGGCCTTCGTGTTCCGGCGGATAGATCCGGTCATGACCACCGGCGAGCACGGCAACCGTGCCGCTCGCCAGGCTGGCGCGATGCGCGGCCTGATCGATGCCGCGGGCAAGGCCGGAGATCACAACGAAGCCGGCCTCGCCGAGCTCGCGGGCGAGTTGGCCAGCAAATTTCAACCCGGCGGCCGAAGCGTTGCGAGACCCGACAATGGCGATGATCGGCCGCATCAACGCCTCGCTGTCGCCGTGAATCCCGAGCAGGGGCGGCGCATCGTCCAGCATCGCGAGCCGTGGCGGGTAACCGGCTTCTTCAGGCGCGCGCAGGCTGATGCCGAGCTTGCGGCAGGCGAGAAGCTCGGCGCGCGCTTCGTCCGCATTGCAGATGCGCGCCGAGGCTGCGGCTCCTCCCCGCCGCGCCAGCTCCGGAAGCCGCTGCAGCGCCGCCCGCGCGCTGCCGAAATGGAGCAGCAGCGAGCGGAAGGTGCGCGGGCCGACATTATCGGAGCGGATCAACCGGAGACGGTCGAGCCGCTCGGCTTCGCTGAGTTCGGTTGTCGTGCTGACTGCGTCCACGCCTGCTCTCCGGTTCGGTGCAGCATGGAACAACCGCAGCGCGTGGGGAAGAGGGTAGCTGGGTGCCGCGCGGCCTTTGAGGCGAATCCCAACACGCGAATTAGGCCAGCACGTCCTCGATAGCGTCCTCGGACGGGAAGGCCGGGCGCGTCTCTTGCGCAACGAGCGTTGTGCCGGCCGGCGCCCGCTGCAGCCAGCGCTCGCAAGCATCGCGACCGCGCTGATGCAGCATTGCGATGAAGCTGTGTCCGAGGTCGGTGGCGCTGTGCTGGGCGAGGCCGTCGATCTCGTCCTCCGCGGCCAAGCGATGAATCCGCGGCGGATGCAGGCCGTCATGGCGGGCCCATTCCAGCGCCGCAAGCTCCGCATTGAGCACGGCATTGGCCGTGATCTGGTCGAGCCGCCGGTCGATCGCGGCTGATGTCACGGGGATATAGTTGTTGCGCGTCGGGGTCACCTGGACCACGAGCAGATCGGCGGCGCTGGATTCGTGCGCGACGCTCACAACCGGAGGATTGGCCCCGTAGCCGCCGTCCCAATAGGCGTCGCCATCGATGTCGATCGCGCAGTGAAGTTGGGGCGGGCAGGTCGAAGCCAGCAGCACGTCCGGCGTGATCTCGGCATTGCGGAACAGTTGCTGGCCGCCGTCGCGGACCCGCGTCGCCGCAATTATGAGCCGCGGCGCGGCAGCGCTCTGCAGCGCGCCGAAATTGATGATGCCCGCAAGCAGATCGTGCAGCGGCTCGATGTCGAGCGGATTGAACCGTCCCGCGCGCAGATGCTGGCCGAATGCGACCGAGCTGCCGGCCGGCGAGAAGCCGCCGAGCAGCATCACCGAGCGGAACGAGGCTTCGCTGGCCATGCCATTCCAGAAGGCCGCGAGCAGTTCTCGCGCCCTCTCGCGGCCGCCTTCAGCCAGGCCGCTGGCGAGCAGGGCGGCATTGATCGCGCCGGCGCTGGCGCCGCTGATCGTGTCGAAATCGCAGGCAGGCTCCTCCAACAGGCGCTCCAGCACGCCCCAGGCAAATGCCGACAAGCTGCCGCCGCCCTGCAGCGCCAGCGAGAGCTTGCGCGGCGGCCAGATCCGCGGTGCCGGCGAGAGGGCCGGGGTTGCGATCGTCTCGGCGAGCGATTTTTCCGGCGTCGCCGCGGGTTTGGCGTCCGTTGCGGCCGATTTCGGTTCAGCCGCGAGCGCAGGCTTCGCACCCGTCGCCAGGATCATTTCGGCGACCACGGTCTCCGGCTGCGACGGTTGGGATGATGGTGGCACGTTGGTGGCCGCAGCCGGCTCCGTCACTTGCGCGGCAGGGCTCGTGGCGTCCCCGGTCGACCAGATCTGGGCGGCCGAGAGAAGCGCGCTGGCGCTGGAGCGCACGGGCACCGCCTGCTGCGGCACCGGCTCCTGCTCTGTGCGGTGATCGGGTGTGGCCGATGAACCGCTGGAATTGGGCTTGCGAAACCACATGCGTGAATCATGACAGGCAATGATGATTCCCGCCAGAGTCCCGCGCGGATTTGAGTCCGGATCTGCTATGGGTGTTGCTGCGCTGCCGCTGTGATTTACGGGGTCAAATGTACGTCGCCCGTAACAATGCGGGTCACGATTTCTTTGCGCCGATCTTGCTTTCGGTGCCGGCCTGCAGACGCCTGATGTTCTCGCGATGCATATAGATCAACAGCAGCGTCAGAAGTGCAAACAACGCTGCGAGTGCGGTGTGGCCAAATGCCCACAGCATGATCGGCGTGAGCAGGCTTGCAACAAACGCCGCGAGCGACGAGTAGCGAAACGCGAAGGCGGTCGCGAGCCAGACCAGGCAAAAGAAAATTGCGCCGGGCCAGAACAGGCCGAGCAGGATGCCGATATAGACCGCGACGCCCTTGCCGCCGCGAAACTTCAGCCAGACCGGGAAGAGGTGGCCGAGGAAGGCGCCGAGACCGGCGAGCATCGCCGCATTGGGGCCGCCCAGATAGCCCGAGATCACCACCGCAGCCGTGCCCTTCAGGGCATCGCCGAGCAATGTGGCCGCGGCGAGCCCCTTGCGCCCGGTGCGCAGCACGTTGGTTGCCCCGATATTGCCGGAGCCGATGCTGCGCAGGTCTTGCGTGCCGGCAAGCCTCGTCAGGATCAGCCCGAACGGGATCGAGCCCAGGAGGTAGCCGATGACCAGGGCAACGGGGAGAAACGCCTCAGCTCCCATGACACAGCACTCCCTTGTTCAACGCTCCTGTGCAGGCTCTCGTGTCAGACATGCTCGTACACGGTGCGGCCGCCGACGATCGTGCGCACCGCGCGTCCCGTGAACCGCGCCTCGTCGAAGGGGGTATTCTTGCACGAGGATTTCAGATCGGCGGGATCGAGCACCCACGGCACGTCCGGATCGATCACGACGATATCGGCAGGCGCCCCCGCCCGCAATGTTCCGCCGGGCAGGCCCAACAGTTCCGCCGGCCGGGTCGACATCGCGCGGATCAGCGCGGTCCAGGTCAGTTCGCCATTGTGCACGAGGCGCAAGGCCGCCGGCAGCATGGTTTCCAGCCCGATCGCGCCGCTCGCCGCTTCCGCGAACGGCAGCCGCTTCACCTCGACATCCTGCGGATTGTGGTCCGACATGATGACATCGATGAGGCCGGAGGCCAGCGCCTCGACCAGCGCCCGCCGGTCGGTTTCGGAGCGCAATGGCGGCGACAGCTTGAAGAACGTGCGGTAGGGGCCGATGTCGTTCTCGTTCAATGTGACGTGGTTGATCGAGACCGAGGCGCTGACGGCAAGCCCGGCATCGCGGGCGCGTTTGAGGACGTCGAGCGAGTCGCTCGAACTGAGCGAGGCCGCGTGATAGCGGCCGCGCGTCAGTGCGACCAGGCGCACGTCGCGCTCCAGGATCACCGCTTCGGCGGCTGCCGGAATGCCCGACAGCCCGAGCCGCGAAGCGAATTCGCCTTCGTTCATCACGCCTTCGCCGACGAGATTCGGATCCTCGGTGTGGTGCACGATCAGCGCGTCGAAATCACGTGCGTAGGTCAGCGCACGCCGCATCACCAGCGCATTGGTGACGCTCGTCTCGCCGTTGGAGAAGGCGACTGCGCCGGCCGCCTTCAACAGGCCGATCTCGGTCATCTCCTCGCCGTGCAGGCCTTTGGTCAGCGCCGCCATCGGTTGGATGTTGACGATCGCGGTGTCGCGGGCGCGGCGCAGCACGAAGTCGACCGTCGCCGAATTGTCGATCACGGGTTCGGTGCCGGGCTGGCAGATGATCGTGGTGATGCCGCCGGTCGCTGCGGCCTGGCTCGCGCTGGCAAAGGTCTCCCGATGCACATAGCCGGGCTCGCCGACAAAGGCGCACATGTCGATCAGGCCGGGCGCGACGATCTTGCCGGAGCAGTTGATGACATCGGTCCCTTCGGGAACGCCGGCCGCGCCGATGCCGCGCTTGAGATCGCGGATCACGCCGTCGGCGATCAGCACGTCGCCAAGACCATCGAAGTCGCGGGATGGATCGATCACGCGAGCGTTGGCGAGCAGGATCGGGCGACGGTCGGTCAGCATGGCATTTCGTCCGATTGAGCTGTTACGCGTTGGGCAGGTTGCGGGCGAGTGCTTCCAGCACCGCCATGCGCACTGCCACGCCCATTTCCACTTGTTCCCGGATCAGGGATTGCGCGCCGTCGGCGACGATCGAGTCGATCTCGACGCCGCGGTTCATGGGACCGGGATGCATCACCAGCGCGTCGGGCTTGGCGTAAGCGAGCTTGCGCTGATCCAGCCCGAAATACTGGAAATATTCCGATGATGACGGCACGAAGGAGCCGTTCATCCGCTCACGCTGCAGCCGCAGCATCATGACGATATCGGCGCCGTTCAGGCCCTCGCGCATGTCCCGCGCGACCTCCACCCCCATCCGCTCGATGCCGGATGGCAGCAGCGTGGAGGGGGCGACGACGCGGACGCGCGCCCCCATCGTGTTGAGCAAGAGGATGTTGGATCTCGCCACGCGCGAATGCAGCACGTCGCCGCAGATCGCGACCACGAGACCTTCGATCCGGCCCTTGTTGCGGCGGATCGTGAGCGCGTCGAGCAGCGCCTGCGTCGGATGCTCATGCGCGCCGTCGCCGGCATTGATCACGGAGCCGTCGACCTTGCGCGCGAGCAGTTCCACCGCGCCGGAGGCGTGGTGGCGCACCACCAGAATATCCGGATGCATCGCGTTCAAGGTGACCGCTGTGTCCATCAAGGTCTCGCCCTTGCGCATCGACGAGGACGACACCGACATGTTCATCACGTCGGCGCCGAGCCGCTTGCCCGCGATCTCGAACGAGGACTGGGTCCTTGTCGAGGCCTCGAAGAACAGGTTGACCTGGGTGCGGCCGCGCAGCACCGTGCGCTTCTTGTCGACCTGGCGGTTCAGTTCGACATATTCCTCGGAGAGATCGAGGAGACCGGTGATGTCGGTAGCGGAAAGGCCCTCGATGCCCAGCAGATGCCGGTGTCCGAGGACGAATGTGGATTTCGATGAGGCTGTCATTAAAGCCAGAGCTATAGGCGCGGTTTCCACATGGGGCAAGGGCGAAAGCCGCGGTTCCGAGTTATCCCCGGTTCGGTTCGTGCGCGGCCCCGACGGCTCGCTTGTTGCTTCCTGATGGCGGGTCCGAGCGCGGCTTCATGCTCACGCCCAGTCGCTCGGAAAGGCGACGGTCGACCCGGGGCGAGCATGCCCATGCCGCGGCAAAAGGTATCACGCTGTCGCAAGCCGCGCCGGCGAACCACGCTCGAGGGCCGCGATGGCGCGGCAAGGCTTTGTGAACTATGCCGGTGTTCCGGCGCCAACATTCGCGTCCGGTCTGGTAGGCATTTGCGAGTGTCTGCCACGCCGCAATTGATCCGATCGAGGACACGGCCATGACCCAGTCTCCCTTCGCGACCCATGAGGTCTTCAACCAGTCGCCGCCGTTCGAGGACGTGAATTTGTATACTGCCGACCAGCCGCTCGTCGCGGCGGTCAGGGCCAATGGCGGTATCAGCGCCGAGCAGGAGCTGTCGGATTTCGGCCGTCACTGGGGTTCGGCTGCGATGGCTGAGCGCGGCCGGCTCGCCAATGAGAATACGCCGAAGCTGCGCACCTATGACTCCAAGGGCTTTCGCCGCGACGTGGTCGAGTTTCATCCGGCCTATCACGAGGTGATGGCGCATTCGGCGCATGCGGGGTTGCACAATTCGACCTGGACGGAACAGGGCCGGCCGGCGGGCGGCGCGTCCGAGGTCATCCGCGCGGCCAAGTTCTACATCGCCTCGCAGGTCGAGAGCGGCCATCTCTGCCCGATCACGATGACCCGCGCCGCGGTCGCGGCGCTAGGCTCGCAACCGGACCTTCTGGCCAAAGCGATGCCGGTGATTGCGACCCGCAGCTACGATCCAAGCTTTGCGCCGTGGTGGGGCAAGCGCGGCATGACGCTCGGCATGGGCATGACCGAGAAGCAGGGCGGCACCGACGTGCGCTCGAACATGACGCGGGCCGAACGTGCGGGCGACGGCTATCGCATCACCGGGCATAAATGGTTCATGTCGGCGCCGATGTGCGATGCCTTCCTGGTGCTCGCTCAGGCGGAGGAGGGGCTGACCTGCTTCTTCATGCCGCGCTTTGCGCCCGACGGATCGGTGAACGCGATCCAATTCCAGCGGTTGAAGGACAAGCTCGGCAACCGCTCCAATGCCTCCTCCGAGGTCGAGTTCGTCGGTGCTTATGCGCAGCCGGTCGGTGAGGCGGGCAAGGGGATCAGGACCATCATCCAGATGGTGCAGCTGACGCGGCAGGATTGTGCGATCTCCTCAGCCGGCTTGATGCGCTCGGGGCTGGCACATGCGCTGCATCACGCGCGACATCGCAGCGTATTCCAGAAGCATCTTGCCGATCAGCCGCTGATGCAGTCGGTGCTGGCGGATATGGCGCTGCATGTCGAGGCGAGCGTTGCGTTGGTGATGCGGTTGTGCCGCGCGTTCGACCGCACGCCGGCGGACGCGACCGAGGCGGCCTACATGCGGCTGCTGACGCCGGCGATCAAATACTGGGTCTGCAAGAGCGCGCCTCCCTTTCTCTACGAAGCGATGGAATGCCTCGGCGGCAACGGCTATGTCGAAGACGGAATTCTTGCTCGTCATTTCCGGGAGTCGCCGGTCAATGCGATCTGGGAAGGCTCGGGCAATGTGATGTGCCTCGATGTCCTGCGCGCGCTGTCGCGCGAGGCTGAGGCTGCCGCTGCGATCCTCACATCGCTGGCCGGCGAGACCCATGGCCTTCCCGGCGCTGCGGAGGCCGTCGCTTTCATCGCGCAGTCTTTCCGGCGGCCCGATAGCGAGCGCGTGGCGCGGCTTGCGGTGGAGAAGCTCGCTCTGCTGGCGGCCGCCGCCGCGCTGAACCCCATCAATCCGCGGCACGCCGAGCTGTTCGCCGCAACCCGCCTTGCCGCCACCCATCCCAGCATGTACGGCGCCATCGATCTCGATCCCGCCGATATCCGCGCGCTGCTGGAGCGTGCGCTGCCGTGATGAACACGCCCGAAAGTGCTGTTATGGATTCACTCACGCCCTCGAATGAGCCTGCCATCGTCGCCCAGGCCGAACGGCAGCCGCGGACGCTTGGCTTCTGGCTCACGGCATTGTGGGGCGTCGCGATCTTCGTCGCGCTGTTTGCCGGGCAGGTCGCTGTCGTCGGCTATTTCCTGCTGGTGCAGGATGGCCCGGTCGACAGCAGTGCGCTGATCCATGTCGTGAGCCGCGGGCTCACCATCTCGCTGTCGGTGATCATGGGCGTGCCGGCGGTGCTGCTCGCGGTTTATCTCGCGGTTCGCCACACCCGAACGCGGTTCGCCGATTACCTTGGGCTGCGCCGGACCTCGTGGAAATATCTCGCGCTCGGCATCGCCGGCATGATCGCCATCGTGATGGGCTGGGACCTGATGTCGCGCGCCACGGGTCACGAGGTCTCGCCGGGCTTCATGCTGGACGTCCTGAAGACGGCGCAGGGCGACGGCACCGTCTGGCTGCTGGTGATCGCCTTCTGTATCGCCGCGCCGATCTCGGAGGAATTGTTCGCGCGCGGATTCCTGTATCGCGGCTGGACGGATTCTGCGCTGCGCGTGCCAGGCGCGATCATCCTGTCATCGCTGGTGTGGACGGCACTGCATCTGCAGTATGATTGGTACTTCTTCTTCGAGGTGTTCTGCCTCGGCCTGTGGTTCGGCTATCTGCGCTACCTGAGCCATTCGACCTTGCTGACGATCGGGCTGCATGGGCTCAACAACTTCGCCGCCGTGGTGCAGACCATGTGGCTTGCGAGCGGCCATAGCTGAGCCGCGGTCCTACAGCCCGGAGTTCCGCAACTTTGCGAGGCGGTCGAGCGCGCCCTGCAGGATGAAGATCGCCGCATGGGTGTCGATCACCTCGGCACGCTTGGCTCGGCTGACGTCCATGCCGATCAGTTCGCGCTCGACCGCCGCGGTCGATAGCCGTTCGTCCCAGAGCCCGATAGCCAGGTCGGTGAGGCCAGCGAGGTTGCGGGCGAAGGCCCGGGTCGATTGCGCGCGCGGGCCCTCGCTGCCATCCATGTTGATGGGCAGGCCCAGCACGAAACCGACCACCTTGCGCTCGGATGCCAGGGCGAGCAGCCGCGCCGCATCGGCCTTGAAGGCCTTGCGCTGAATGGTCTCGACGCCGGTGGCGAGCTTGCGATCCGGATCGGAAACGGCGACGCCGATGGTCTTGGTGCCGAGATCGAGACCGATCAGCGCGCCGCGTTCGGGCCAGAGCGCGGCGGCTTCGACGAGGGGGAGAATGGGAGCGGGCATGACGATGCGCTTAGCACGCAGGCGCGTGGCGAGCCAGCTTGTACGCCGCCCGGTTGCTCCAGTATCCGGATCGGCTTACATTATATGTCGAACCCTGAAGAGGAGTGGTGCCGTGGATATCCGGATCAACATCGCAAGCCGCCTTGTTTGTTCCGAACCCACGGTCATCCATGCCAACCTTCCTCACGCTCGAGGCGGTCGCCGCCGCCAGCCCTGACCGGCAAGCTCTCTTCGATCATCTCACGCTTTCGATCGGCGCCGAACGCGTCGGTTTGGTCGGCCGCAACGGCTCCGGCAAGTCGACCCTGCTGCGGATCATCGCCGGATCGGCAGAGCCGTCGGCGGGGCACATCGCCCGTTTCGGAACCATCGGCTCGCTCGCGCAAGGCTGGGAGGAGCGCTGGACCATTGCCGAGGCGCTCGGCGTCGCCGACAGCCTTAAGGTGGTCGAGCGCGTCCTGGCCGGACAAGCACAAGACGCCGATTTGGATGCGGCGGATTGGATGCTCTCGACCAGGATCGAGGCCGCGCTGCGCGATGTCGGCCTGGCCGCGATCGCTCTCGATCGCGCGATGGGAACGTTGAGTGGCGGCGAGCGGACGCGGATCGGCATCGCTCGCTTGCTGCTGGAGGCGCCGGATCTGCTGCTGCTCGACGAGCCCACCAATAATCTCGATGCGGCCGGGCGCGCGGCGATCCAGTCGCTGATCCGGAGCTGGCGAGGCGGCGTGCTGGTCGCAAGCCACGATCGCGAATTGCTGGAAATGATGGACCGCATCGTCGAGCTGACGCCGATCGGCGTACGGATCGTCGGTGGCGGCTGGTCGATGTTCGCAGAAGCGCGGGCTGCGGCCCGAGCGCGTGCCACCGCCGAACGTGAACGGGCCGACACGCAACTGCGTCATGCCAGGGAGGAAATTCAACGCCAGCGCGAAGCCAAGGACAGGCGGGATAGGACCGGACGCGCGGCCGCCGCGCGGGGATCGGCGCCGCGCATTGCGCTCGGCGCCCGCGCGGAGCACGCCGAGAACAGCGGTGGCCGTGCGCAGCGTCTTGCCGAGCGGATCGTCTCGGATGCTGCCGAGAAAGCGGAGCAGGCGCAGGCGAAGATCGAAATCTTGACGCCACTGACCATCGACATGCCGCCAACCGGTCTTGGCAGATCAACCGAGGTTCTGGCGATGGAGGCAGTCACCGTAGCGATCGGCGATCGGACCTTTGGTCCGTGGACGTTGAGCATCACCGGCCCCGACCGGATCGCGGTCAGTGGACCCAACGGTGCCGGGAAGACCACATTCCTGAAATTGGCGATGGGTCGGATCGTCCCCGCAGCCGGGACGGTACGCCATGTCGAGGGACGAGGAGCGATGTTGGATCAGCACGTGGCGCTGCTTGACGGGCAGCAGAGTATTCTCGCCAACGTCCGCCGGCTCAATCCGGCCCTCGACGCGCAGGCTGCTCACGCCGCGTGCGCGCGGTTCGCCTTTCGCAACGCCGATGCGCTGCAGGCGGTCGGCACCTTGTCCGGTGGCGAGCGGTTGCGGGCGGGATTGGCCTGCGTGCTCGCAGGCGAACGGCCGCCATGGCTGCTCCTGCTGGACGAGCCGACCAATCATCTCGACATTGAGTCCATCGAAATTCTCGAGCGGGCGCTGCGCGACTTTGACGGCGCACTCGTCGTCGTCAGCCACGATCCGGCATTCCTGGCCGCGATCGGGATCGACTGGACGTTTACGATCGCGACCTAGCGGGCACGGCGATGTGCCATGCCCGCCAAGCAAAGTGGGATTGAGAGGATCAGCGGATCGCGATTGGGTTGATCATGGCCTGCACGCCGCCGCGCCAGCGCGGCTGGCCCAGTACGAACAGGAACTCGTAGCCCTTGTCCCTGGCAAGCGCGGCGGTATCCATGTTCTCCAGGATGTAGGTCCCGTTCATGGCGAGCAGGATCTGGTGTACCTCGAAGATGTTCGGGGATTCGAACGGCAGCACTTCCAGCGCCCAGGTGTCGGCGCCGATCGCCACCACGCCCTTGGAGGTCAGGTATCTGGCGCCGTCGACGCCAAGCCCGGGCTCGCCGGCGCTGTAGCGCTTGTCGTCCTTGCCGACCAGGCCGAGCCAGCCGGTATGGAAGATCACCACATCGCCCTGGCGGATCTCGACGCCTTGCTTCTTCGCGACCTCCTCGATCTCCTTGCTGTTGAAGGCGGTGCCTTCCTTGACGACGTCGGTGTTGTAGTAGGCCGCCATGTCGAGCAGCACGCCGCGGGTGACGATCGGCGGTATCTTCTCCACACCGAGCTTCTTCAGCCCGGTCGGGTCGGCAAAATCGGCAAGCTTGTTGCCATTGTAGTAGACGTGCTCGACGCCGAGATGGCCGAGCCCGTCGATCTGGCTGCCGATGCCGACCCAGGTGTCGATGATGTCGTCGTTATAGGTCGCCTTGTTCGGTCCGAGCCCGGGGCTGCCGGCCTGTCCCGGCTGCACGATCGTGATCTTGAAGCTGCGCGGCGGATAGGCCGGCGTCTTGGTGTCGACGATCATGCCGAGTGGGTAGGTCTTGCCGGTTTTCACCAGCGAGGCCGCCTTGACGACGAGGTCCGGCGTCATGTTGTTCGCGGCGCCGATTTCGTCGTCGGCGCCCCATTTCGACTTGGTCCAGTCTTGTGCTTTCTCTTGCGCGTTTGCCGTTCCGACCGCAGCCAACAAGGCGATCGAACAGCACAACACCAACGTGTTGCGCATCGCTAATCCTCCCGATGTGGACATATGCTTGTGGTTCGCGCTGGCCAGCGCTGCATCCTAACGTAGTGTCGGAGCGCGAGCCAAAATGTTTTTAGCGTGTGCGTTGCACTGCGCTGGAACGCCGCACGACACACGCATCGGCGCGTCACAAAACTGTCGGCGGCATTTCACGTTGCGGAATGCCAGCCTCATTCTCCATGTGAAGTCGTTGCCGCATGCGTCACGCCGCAATCTCGTGATCCCTGTTGGCCAGGCCGGCCATGAAGGCCGCAAGCGCACTCGACGGATGGGCGGCGCGCCGGCGGATGAACAATGTCTCGACCCGCGCATAGGCGGGCTTCAACGTGTGCAGGCTGATATCTTTGATGAGCTCGCTGTGCTCGACCACGGCGCGCGGCAGCAGGGTCACGCCCATGCCGGCGGCGACGCAGCCGATCATGCCGTCGAGCGTGCCAAGCTCGAAGCGGGCGGCCGTTGGCCAACCGAAATCGTTGAAGATCTGCTCCAGCCGTTGCCGGTAGGTGCAGCCGGTGCGGAACACCAGCGCGGTCGGACCTGAGGCCGGTGTGCCGGCGCGCAAGCTTGCGAGGCTGTCGAACTGCCTTGGTGCCACCATCACCAGCTCCTCGCTGAACGCGGTCATGCTGGCGAGCTCGGGATGATCGATCGGAGCCACGACAAAGGCGCCGTCGAGCGCCCCCTCGATCACCGCCGTGACGAGGTCCGCAGTCGTGGCCGTCCGCAGGCTGAGAGCCACTTCGGGATAAGTGCGATGGAAGGCGGCGAGCAGCGTCGGCAGGCGGACCGCCGTGGTGGTCTCGATCGAGCCGATCGCCAGCGGGCCTTTGGGCGTGCCGTCGTCCCGTGCTGCGAGCAGCGCTTCGCGCGCGAGCGCGGCCATCTGTTGCGCGTAGGGGAGCAGCCGCCGTCCGGCTGGGGTCAGCGTCATGCCGCGGCTGTGACGTTCGAACAGCACGGTGCCGATCTCGGCCTCCAGTGCCTTCACGCGCTGGGTTACGTTCGATTGCACGGTGTTGAGCGCCTCTGCGGCTCGTGTGATGCTGCCGGTGCGGGCCACGGTCGCGAAAGTGAGGAGATCGTTCAGTTCCATGGCGCTCGTTTTCTTTTCGTGATGGCAGCGTTCTCAACAATTCATTTATTGAGAAGGCTAAACCCGCCTACACTTGGCGTCCAGCGCAGGCTCGGTGCTTCGGCGTCTCACGCCGTGCCCGCCAGCCGCGACCTCAGCAGCAGGATCAGACCATGTGGCCCGACCGCCGTCTCCTCGACCCTCTCAAGATCGAACATCCGATCGTGCTGGCGCCGATGGCCGGCGTCATGGATGCCGAGCTGGTGATCGCGGTCGCCGAGGGTGGAGGACTTGGGTCTCTGCCTTGCGCGATGCTCTCGGCCGAGAAAGCGCGCGAGCAGATCAACATCATCCGCCAGCGCGTTTCTGCCCCAATCAACATGAACTTCTTCTGCCACCAGGCGGTGGCAGCGGATCCGGCGCGCGAAGGCGGGTGGAAGCAGCGGCTCGCGCCATATTACCATGAGTTGGGCGTGGATCCGGCTGCGCCTGTCAACGCTGCCAACAGGGCGCCCTTCGATGCGGCGATGTGCGCCGTGGTGGAGGAGCTGAAGCCGGAAGTCGTCAGCTTTCACTTCGGTCTGCCCGAGCGCGCGCTGCTCAAGCGCGTCAAAGCGGCCGGTGCATTGGTGCTGGCTTCGGCGACGGTGGTGCGTGAGGCTGTATGGCTGGAGCAGAACGGCGCCGACGTGATCATCGCGCAGGGTGCGGAGGCCGGCGGCCATCGCGGCATGTTCCTGACCGAGAAGTTAGCCGAACAGGTCGGCACATTTGCGCTGGTCCCGCAGGTGGTCGATGCGGTGAAGGTGCCGGTGATCGCGGCGGGTGGCGTTGCCGATGGACGCGGCATCGCGGCGGCCTTGGCGCTTGGGGCAGCCGGCGTCCAGATCGGCAGTGCTTTCCTGCGTTGCCCCGAATCCAAAGTCAGCGTGCTGGCGCGTGCGGCCTTGGCTCAGGCGAGCGATGAAACGACCGTGATCACCAATGTGATGACCGGCCGTCTCGCACGAGGCGTGGCCAATCGCGTCATGCGCGAGGTGGGACCGATCTCGCCGGATGCGCCGGCCTTTCCCCATGCAGCGACTGCATTGGCGCCGCTGAAGGCCGCGGCCGAGAAGCTCGGCCGGGTCGATTTCACCAATCTTTGGGCAGGGCAGGCGCTGCCGCTCGGTAGCGAGCTGCCAGCGGCTCAATTGACGCGCAAATTGGCCGCCGACGCGCAGGCGCGGATGCGCCGGATCGCGGGCTGACGCCAGGGCGACTCGCGCGCGATCTCGCCTGCCGCACCGGCCGGCGCGGTTGCGGCGCGAAAGCGGCCTCTGCTATACGGCGGGTTCCTAATTCCCGCCTGAGGCTTTATATAATGTCCGTCGATGCCGCCACCGTCCGCCGTATCGCCCATCTGGCGCGGATCGCTGTCTCCGAGGCAGAGGTTCCGCACCTGCAGGGCGAGTTGAACGCCATGCTGGCGTTCGTCGAGCAGCTCTCGGAGGTCAACATCGAAGGCGTCGAGCCGATGACCTCGGTGACTCCGATGGAGATGAAGAAGCGGCAGGACGTGGTCACCGACGGCGAGATCGCCGACGACATCGTCAAGAATGCGCCGGCGACCGAAAACCATTTCTTCCTGGTGCCGAAGGTGGTGGAATAGCCGCAACGCCGTAAGGAACCGACGAGTCCAGCCATGTGCCTGCTCTGCGACGACGAAAAGGCCTATCAGGCCTACATGAATTATCTCGACGCGATGGAGCGCCAGGGCAAGAATGTTGACCCGGACAAGGCGGTCGATGCGGTGCTCGACGAACTCCAGGCGGCCGACAAGGCGCGGGCCAAGAAGAATAACTTCTTCGCCGACGACCCGGCCGACGACAAGACGCTTTCTCCATTCTTCTGCAGCCCGATCAATAAATGACCGATTTGACTTCGCTGACGCTCGCCGAGGCCCGAAAGGGTCTTGCGGCCAAGACTTTCACCTCGCTCGAACTCACCGACGCCCATCTGAAGGCGATGGAAGAGGCGCGCGCGCTCAACGCCTTCGTGCTGGAAACGCCGGACCAGGCGCGCAGCATGGCACAAGAGGCCGACGCCAAGATCGCCAAGGGCGAGGGCGGCCCGCTCGCCGGCATCCCGCTCGGCATCAAGGATCTGTTCGCGACCCGGGGCGTCCGCACCACGGCCTGCTCGAAGATCCTCGGCAATTTCGTGCCGACCTACGAGTCGACCATCACCTCCCAGCTTTGGCGCGATGGCGCGGTGCTGCTCGGCAAACTCAACAATGACGAGTTCGCGATGGGCTCGTCGAACGAGACCTCCTGCTTCGGTCCAGTCGGCAACCCGTGGCGCCGTGAGGGCTCCAACACGACGCTGGTGCCGGGCGGCTCGTCCGGCGGCTCGGCCTCGGCGGTGGCGGCTCTGCTCTGCATGGGCGCGACCGCGACCGATACCGGCGGCTCGATCCGCCAGCCCGCTGCCTTCACCGCAACCGTGGGCATCAAGCCGACTTACGGCCGCTGCTCGCGCTGGGGCATCGTGGCCTTTGCCTCCTCGCTCGATCAGGCGGGGCCGATCGCACGCTCGACCCGCGATGCCGCGATCCTGTTGCGTTCGATGGCCGGGCACGATCCGAAGGATACGACCTCGGTCGATCGTGCCGTGCCGGACTACGAGGCGGCGATCGGCAAGTCCGTGAAGGGAATGAAGATCGGCATCCCCAAGGAGTATCGCCTCGACGGCATGCCGGCGGAGATCGAGAAGCTGTGGAGCGAGGGCGCGGCCTGGCTGAAGGCCGCCGGCGCCGAGCTCGTGGAGGTGTCGCTGCCGCACACCAAATACGCTCTGCCGGCCTATTACATCGTGGCGCCGGCGGAGGCGTCGTCGAACCTCGCGCGCTACGACGGCGTGCGCTACGGCCCGCGCGTGCCCGGGCGCTCGATCGGCGAGATGTACGAGAATACCCGCGCCGAGGGCTTCGGCGACGAAGTGCGCCGCCGCGTCATGATCGGCACCTATGTGCTGTCGGCGGGCTATTACGACGCCTATTATCTGCGGGCGCAGAAGGTCCGCACGCTGATCAAGAAGGATTTCGAGGACTGCTTCGCCAAGGGCGTCAACGCGATCCTCACGCCTGCGACGCCGTCGGCCGCCTTCGGCATCGGCGAGAAGGGCGGCGCCGATCCGGTCGAGATGTATCTCAACGACATTTTCACGGTGACCGTGAACATGGCGGGCCTGCCCGGCATCGCGGTGCCCGCGGGCAAGGATGCGCAAGGCTTGCCGCTCGGCCTGCAGTTGATCGGCCGCCCGTTCGACGAGGAAACGCTGTTCTCGCTCGGCGAGGTGATCGAGCAGGCGGCGGGACGCTTCACGCCGGTCCGGTGGTGGTGAGCCTCACCGAATTCAAGGCAAGTTTGGCGGGCGATGCACCCGCGCCGACGCTCTCGCCTCCGCTCGCCGGCCTGTGGTGGATGGCGAAGGGCGATTGGGACCGGGCGCACAAGATCGTCCAGGACGATGATGCGCGCGAGGCGGCCTGGGTGCATGCGCATCTGCACCGGGTCGAAGGCGATCTCGGCAACGCATCCTACTGGTACCGGCAGGCCAGCCAGCCGGTCGCAAAGGACGCGCTGGATATGGAATGGGAGCGGATCGCATCCGCACTGCTTGGGAGTTTAGAGCCATGACGGCAACCAGCGGCAAGCTGATCAAGGGCGCAACCGGTGACTGGGAGGTCGTGATCGGCATGGAGATCCATGCCCAGGTCACCTCGAAGTCGAAACTGTTCTCGGGCGCCTCGACCGCGTTCGGTGGCGATCCCAACAGCCACGTCTCGCTGGTCGACGCGGCGATGCCGGGCATGCTGCCTGTGATCAACGAGGAATGCGTGCGCCAGGCCGTCCGCACCGGGCTCGGGCTGAACGCGAAGATCAACCTGCGCTCGGTGTTCGACCGCAAGAACTATTTCTATCCCGACCTGCCGCAGGGCTACCAGATCAGCCAGTACAAGTCGCCGGTGGTCGGCGAGGGTGAGATCACGGTCGAGCTCGACGGCGGCAAGACTGCGACGATCGGCATCGAGCGGCTGCATCTGGAGCAGGACGCCGGCAAGTTGCTCCACGACCAGTCGCCGTCGATGTCCTTTGTCGATCTCAACCGCTGCGGCGTCGCGCTGATGGAGATCGTCTCCAAGCCGGACATCCGCGATTCCGAGCAGGCCAAGGCCTATGTGACCAAGCTGCGCTCGATCCTGCGCTATCTCGGCACCTGCGACGGCGACATGGAGAAGGGCAGCCTGCGCGCCGATGTGAACGTTTCCGTGCGCAAGCCGGGCGGGCCGCTCGGCACCCGCTGCGAGATCAAGAACATGAACTCGATCAATTTCATCGGCCAGGCGATCGAGTACGAGGCGCGGCGCCAGATCGAGATCATCGAGGATGGTGGCACGATCGACCAGGAGACGCGGCTGTTCGACCCCAACAAGGGCGAGACCCGCTCGATGCGCTCCAAGGAGGAGGCCCATGACTACCGGTATTTCCCGGATCCGGACCTGCTGCCGCTCGAGTTCACCCAGACCTTTGTCGATGAGTTGAAAGCGCACCTGCCGGAACTACCGGACCAGAAGAAGGCGCGCTTCATCGCCGATCTCGGCCTTTCGCCCTATGACGCAAGCGTCCTGGTGGCCGAGCGGGAGAGTGCCGCCTTCTATGAAGCGGTGCTGGCGAAGCTTGCCGACCGCGCCCGCGACGGCAAGCTCGCCGCCAACTGGGTGATCAACGAGCTGTTCGGCCGTCTCAACAAGGAAGGCCGCGACATCGCGTCCTCGCCGGTGTCGGCCGAGCAGCTGGCGGCGATCATCGACCTGATCGGAGAGGGCACGATCTCCGGCAAGATCGCCAAGGACCTGTTCGAGATCGTCTGGACCGAAGGCGGCGATCCGCGCGCGCTCGTCGAACAGCGCGGCATGAAGCAGGTGACGGACCTCGGCGCCATCGAGAAGGTGGTCGATGAGATCGTCGCGGCCAATCCCGACAAGGTCGCGCAAGCCAAGGCGAAGCCGCAGATGGTCGGCTGGTTCGTCGGTCAGGTGATGAAATCGTCCGGCGGCAAGGCCAATCCGCAGGCGGTGAACGACCTGCTGAAGAGCAAGCTCGGCATCTGAAACGAGATCACGCCGTCTTCGTTCCCGCGGTGCGCACGGTGCGCGCCGCGGTCTTGGCACCGCTCCGGCGCGAATCGTTTTCGCGCGATTCTCAAAAAAGCCGCCTTTGACAACGCTCCGATCAAGCCCGGATCGTCCGCGCGGACGCTATCAACGAAATTTTTTTTCACCGCCAAAAATCCCGACTCGGGGGCCGTCCGACGCTCCGTTCGTCTGAGTCCGTCGATCGCCGTCGTGTTGCGCGCGCTGCCTCGGCATTTTGATCGCGTGCAGGAAATGCCTGCAGCGAAGGCCTTTCCTGCGCACTTTATTAGTTCGATCGTTCGGCATTCATGCGCAGCCCGCATCATCGACGGTGTTGCGCGTCGGCGCATCCGGCGAACTGCGTCGCGCGCGTGCGCGTTCGCGTGTCAACACTTCCTTAAGCCGGAAGCTGTTTTTTTTCGTCCGTTGGTGTATTCGAGAAGGAGTGCATCTCGATTCCCGAATGCACGCAGCGACTAAGCCAAACTCATCGGAGGGCAACATGGCGAAGAAAGCGAAGAAGGCGAAGAAGGCAGTGAAGAAGACCGCGAAGACCGCGGCCAAGAAGACTGCGAAGAAGACCAAGAAGGTCGCCAAGAAGAAGTAACTCTCGCGCCTCGCGAGATGAGCCGGCAGCTTGATGCCGGCACGTCGTTGGAACGTCCGGCCTGTTTGCTCGTTATGAGTGGTTCAGGCCAAGGTGTCCCAACTGGCGAAGAGGGTGTCGGCGAGACATCAGGTCGACGGCCGGATCGAACTTTCGGAAGCGTTATGCGCTTCGGCAAGCCGGTCCGGTAGAAGAAACGAGTTTTCTTCGTTCGGTGCAGATCCGTTGTTCGGTCTGCAATCTCATGGATGGCCTCGTTGCCAAGGTGAGATCCGGTCCTGACGTGTTCGCCGACGCCCTCGTTGTTTTTTTGAAGACGCGTTTGCGGCGTCGCCCGACTGTCCCCCCATTCACTTTTTTCTCTTCGACCCGACCTGCGCGGTCGCCTCATGCGATCGGCGGAGCACGCCGCGCTCTTGCCGCGATGGTTAGGGGTTCGCCAATCGGCACGGTGAAGCAATCCTGATCGGCTCTGAAAAGCTGAATAGAATCAGAGATCTTTGATCTGCTGCGGTCGCCTGCGGGCGAAGACGGTTCAGTTTCCGTTCAGCACGATGCTTAAACTGCCTTTCAAACTTGATCGGTCATCCTGCCTCCATAAGCCGGCAAACGGCATGGGGACGACGAACAGTGGACGGGGGCCGCGCGCGGTGACGCAACGCCTCCAAGGATGGAGAGCGACAATGTTTCAAGGACAACTCAATCTCGATGACGTGACGGCCGTGGAGCAGGCGGCGAGCGGCGATGTGCTGTACGAGCTGGGCTTGCTGTATGCGAGCGGCCGGCTGGGGGCGGTCGACCTGGTCGCCGCGCACAAATGGTTCAATCTTGCCGCGCTCAAGGGCCGCAAGGATGCGATCGAGATGCGCCGCGAGATCGCCGAGCAGATGTCGGCGGCTGAGATCACCAAGGCCCTGCGCGAAGCGCGCGCCTGGATGACGGCGCACTGACGGCTTTGGCGCCGCCGGCACTCTCGCCGGCCGCCGTCAAACGACCTATCTGTGGCTCGATGCGAGCGCGCCACGGACGTCGAGCGGATGGGACAGAATAAACGTCGGGAGCTGATCGGCTGCCATGATTGCGGGGAGCAGGTTTCGTTCTCCGCAGCGTTCTGTCCGCATTGCGGCTCGACCGAGCCTGGCGGTCCGTACATTCAGAACGCGCGCGAGCGCCGTAAGCTGCGGGCCGAGGCGATGAACGATCGCCGGCTCGTGACGGTCACCCTGATCTGCTGCGCCATCGGCGCCGCCTATGGCGCGGTGATGGCGCCGGGTGGCATCGCCTCCTGGTGGGGCGCGCTGGCCTATGGCTTCATCGGCGCGGTGATCGGCGTACCCGCGGCCTTCATCGTCAATGTGAGCCGCAGCCTGTTCGATTGATATCGCGCCGAGCCATTCGTCGCGGATATTTGGCCGGCTACGCGTAACGCCGGGCGAGGGCGACGCAGAGAACCACGAGACCCGTCGTCAGGATCATGGTCCAGGCCACCGGCTCGCCGAGCACGAGACCTGCGAGCGCGAGGCTGAGGAAGGGCTGCAGCAGTTGCAGCTGACCGACGCTCGCGGTGCCGCCGACGGCAAGCCCGCGATACCAGAACATGAAGCCGATCAGCGAAGAGAAGACTGAAACATAGGCGAGCCCGGTCCAGGCGCCGCCGCCGATCGCCTGCCATGAGGCAGGCCGCGCCGTGGCCGCGAGGACCAGCATGATCGGCAGTGCGAGCAGCAAGGCCCAGCACATCACCTGCCAGCCGCCGAGCCGGCGGGCGAGCGTGGCGCCTTCGGCGTAGCCCAATCCGCAGAGCACGACCGCCGCCACCATCAAGAGGTCGCCCGTGATGGAGACCGTGTCGTCGCCGATCAGCGCGAAGCCCACGACGACGGCGCTGCCGAGCATGGAGAACGGCCAGAACAGCATTTTCGGCCGCTCACCGCCGCGCAGGACGCCGAAGATCGCCGTCGCCAGCGGCAACAGGCCGATGAAGACGATCGAATGGGCCGAGGTGATGTGTTGAAGCGCCAGCGCGGTCAGGAGCGGGAAGCCGATCACGACACCGAGCGCGACGATCACGAGCGAGCCGATGTCCCGCTTCGCCGGAGTCTGCTGGCGCAGCAAGTGTAGCATCGCCGCGCCCAGCAGCGCCGCGATCACCGCTCGCGCGGATGTCAGGAACAGCGGAGAAAAGCCGGCGACGGCCACGCGAGTGGCCGGCAGCGAGCCGCTGAAAATGATCACTCCAAGGAGACCGCTCCTCCATCCGTCCGTCGTGCTCGTCATGTCGTCGCCTCGCGCGTTCCGAGGCGATCGTGGAGTCTGATGAGTGGCGGGACCAGCCACAATTCAGTACAATCTGGCAGAACTGTATTGATATGGAAGCCAATACACTTTCGATGAGCAGCATGGACAGGCGAGGGCGGGGCGGAGCGCGCACCCTCGAAGTGATGGAGGTGATCCGCTCGCGTGTGGCTGGCCGCACATTGGCGGCCGGCGATCGGCTGCCGTCGGTCCGCCGCTTCGCCGCGACCATGGGCGTCTCGCCCTCGACCGTAGTGGAGGCTTACGAGCGCCTGGCCGCGGAAGGATTGATCCGCGCCCGCCGCGGCTCCGGCTTCTACGTGTCAGCGACGGCGGCTACGCTGCCGCTGCAGCTTGCCGAAACAGAGTGGCGTCGCGATCGCGCCGTCGATCCGTTCTGGGTCTCGCGTCAGTCGCTCGAGGCGGAGCCTGCGGTTCTCAAGCCCGGCTGCGGCTGGCTGCCGCCAGAGTGGATGCCGGGTGCGCTCTTGCGCCGAGGCCTTCGCACCCTCGCGCGTGCCGAGGATGCGCTGCTCCTCGACTACGGCGGCACGCGTGGCTCGCTTCCGCTCCGCCGCTTGCTGCTGGCCCGCTTCGCTGAAGAGGGGCTCGACGTTTCGGCCAACCAGTTGCTGCTGACCGGCTCGGGCACGCAGGCGATCGATCTGATCTGCCGCTTCCTGCTTCGTCCGGGCGATACGGTGTTGGTCGACGACCCCTGCTATTTCAATTTCAGGGCGCTGTTGCGCGCGCATCAAGTGACGATCGTCGGCGTGCCCTACACGGCATCGGGGCCCGACCTCGCGCGTTTCGAAGCGATCCTCACCGCAGAGCGGCCACGGCTCTACGTCACCAATTCCGCGCTGCATAACCCGACCGGCGCAACGCTATCGTTGCCGACCGCTCATCGGCTTCTGATCGCGGCGGCCGCGCACGATCTCACCATCGTCGAGGACGATATCTTCGCGGATTTCGAGCCGGAGTCTTCGCCGCGCCTTGCGGCGCTCGATGGGCTGAACCGGGTGATCCGGATCGGCAGCTTCTCCAAGACGCTCTCTGCCTCGCTGCGGTGCGGCTATATCGCCGCGCGGGCCGATTGGATCGAAGGGCTCATCGATCTTCAGCTTGCGACCAGCTTCGGCGGTCCGAGCCCGGTCGCAACGGCCGTCGTCGCCGATGTGCTGGCCGGCGGAGGCTACCGCAAGCACATGGAGGAGCTGCGGCGGAAGCTTGCGCGCGCGCAGCGTGAGACCACGCGCCTGCTGCACGCGTTCGGCATCGAGCCCTGGCTCACGCCGCGCGGCGGTTTCCACCTCTGGTGCCGTTTGCCCGATGGATATGACTCCGCCGCCCTGGCAAAGGCCGCGCTCACGGAGGACGTGCTGCTTGCGCCCGGCAATGTCTTCAGCGTGTCGCAGACCGCCGCTGCCTTCCTGCGCTTCAACGTCGCGCAATGCGGCGATCCGCGCGTCTGGGACGTCATGCGCCGGGCGATGGGGAAGCGACCCGCTGTGACAGGCACGGAACCTGAGCCGGCTGACCTGCGCTCAAGTTTTCGTTGAGTGACAATTCAACGAACTCAGCATTCGCTCGTGCATTGGATGTCCCGGTCAACACGAGCAGCGGAAGGTCTCGCTATGGATTATGTTCCCCTCGGTCGTTCCGGCATGAAGGTCTCGCGCTACATCTTGGGCACGCTGACCTTTGCAGGCACCCATGGCTTCGAAGCCTTGCGCAATGTCGACGTTGCGAACGCGAGGCGCCTGTTGGACATGGCGCTCGACGCCGGCATCAATGCGTTCGATACCGCCAATCTCTATTCGAAGGGCGATGCCGAAAGGGTGCTTGGCGAGGCCTTGACCGGCCGGCGCGACAAGGTGCTGCTGTTCAGCAAGGGCCGTTCCGAAGTCGAGGAGGGGCCCAATGGCGGCGGCGCCTCACGCGTTCATCTCACGCGCCAGCTCGATGGATCACTGTCGCGGCTCAAGACCGACTGGCTCGACCTTTATTTCATCCATCAGTGGGACGGCGTCACCCCGATCGAGGAGACGGTCGAGACGATGTCGAGCTTCGTGAAGGCTGGCAAGATCCGCTATTGGGGTGTCTCCAACTACAGCGGCTGGGCGCTGGCCAAGACGGCCATGATCGCGAAAGAGCCGGGCTTCGTGCCGCCGGTCGCGCATCAGATCTACTACACCCCGGAGGCGCGCGAGGCCGAATATGAATTGATCCCGGCGGGTGAAGATCTCGGCATTGGCGCGATGATCTGGAGCCCGCTCGGCCAGGGGCTGTTCGGCGGCAAGGTGAAGGCGGACGGCTCGGCGCCGCAAGGCACGCGCCAGGGGGCAGAGGGTTGGAAGGAGCCGTTCGTCTCCGACTGGGATCGTTTCGCCCGTGTGCTTAAAGTGGTCGAGCAGGTGGCGGCCGAAACCGGGCGCTCGATTCCGCAGGTGACGCTGGCCTGGCTGCGCGGCCGTTCCGGCGTCAACTCGATCGTGCTGGGGGCGCGCACCGCCGAGCAACTCGCCGACAATCTCGCATCCTTCGACCTTAAGCTTTCGCCGGACCAGGCGGCGCATATCGAGGCGGCTGGCCGGCCCTGGCCGCTCTATCCATTCTGGCACCGCGCCATGTGGGGCATGGATCGGCCGAGCCCATCGGAGCGCATCTATCTTGAAGGTCATCGCCGAACGGTCGGCATGTAGACGGAATATCGGGCTCCGTTTCGGTGCGGCGCTGCGTCCCGGAGGATTTCCGACCCTCGGTTCTTGGTTGCACCTGCCATGCGGCGGGTTGTGCGGCTCGCCGCCCTGACGGCCATGCTCCGGCGCGCTCGGACCGATTGGGAGATCGAGGAAATCGATTTCGTCCACAATCTGCCGCTTGCGGCGCGGCGCGGGGTCGGGCATACCGACCGCAGCCGGAGACGTGGCCGAGTGGCTGAAGGCGGCGGTTTGCTAAACCGTTATAGGGTTGTAAAGCCCTATCGAGGGTTCGAATCCCTCCGTCTCCGCCAGCTCCCCGTCCGACCAAGGTCCTCTTGACCCCCGCTGTAGGTCGAGTTCCGGTTGAATCGCGCGGTATTGCATCACCCTGCCACTGGCGCTTTGGATGGTCGAAGGCGACCGATTCCGGCCTTTAGTCATGGATGGCCTTGAGCGCCACGCGCCGTCCGGGCGACCTCGAGAAAAGCCGTGACGACCGACGACGGATCTGCGCGCCTCCAGGCCAGGGCCATGTCGGCGCGCAGTGAGGCGGGGGCGGGATCGCAGCGGCGGTAGACCACGCCGGGCTGATGCAGATGGCGAAGCGAGGCGGGCACCAACGCGATGCCGAGCCGGGCTGCGACCATGCTGACGAGCGTATGCATCTCGGTCGCCTCCTGCGCGACATTCATCACGAATCCTTCCTCCTCGCAGGCGGAGATGATCCGGGCGTAGAAGGCCGGCGCCTCGCGCGCAGGAAACATGACGAAGGGTTCGCTTGCCAGTTCGCCGAGGCCGATGACGTCGCGCGGCGAGAGTGGATGACGCTCGGGCAGGGCGACCAGGAACGGCTCGCTGTCGATGATTTCGAAACGCAGGCCGGGCGCTTCCGGCACCGGCATCCGCACCAGGCCGATGTCCGCTTCCCCGCGCGACAGCGCTTCGATCTGTGACGCGGTCGTGCGTTCGGCGATGTCGATCGCGACCCGCGGAAAAAGCGCGCGATAGGAAGCGATCAGGCGCGGCAGCAAGGCATAGCTCGCGGTGCCGACATGGGTGAGGCGCAGGATCCCGGAATGTCCGTCGGCTGCGGCGCGCGCCTTCGCGGCTGCCCGCCCGATCGCATCGAGGATGAGGCGAGCTTCGCCAAGGAATGCGTGCCCTGCCTCGGTGAGGCTGATCTGGCGGCGCGAGCGATCGAAGAGCTCGACGCCGAGCGCAGCTTCCAGCCCGGCGATCGATTGCGACAGGGGCGGCTGGGTCATGCCGAGGCGGGTCGCGGCACGCCGGAAATGCAGCTCTTCAGCGACCGCAATGAAATGGCGAAGGTGGCGGAATTCGACGTTCGATATGTCTGCCATATCAAACAATATGATCCAGGATGTAGATCGGATCAATTTGGAAGACCAGTTAGGTCGGGAATTGGTTTGATGAGGTGCGGCATGCGTCGGATCTGCTTTCTGGCTGTCGTCTGTTGCGCGCTGGGCACGGCCGGTCCAATCGAGGCTGGAGGCATTGAAGTGAGAAGAAACGATTTCAAGGTCGCTAGCGATGCCGGGATAACTCTCGCGGTGCGCGAGGTCGCATCGTCCGACGCGGCGCCGGCGGGGCCGCCTCTGATCCTCGTCCACGGTGCGCGCGTGCCCGGCATCGCCTCGTTCGATCTGGACGCGCCGCATGGATCGCTCGCCGCCGATTTTGCCGCCGCAGGGCTGGATGTCTTCATTATGGACGTGCGTGGTTACGGCGGCTCGACGCGGACGGGGCAGGAGGGTGATCCGGCCGGCCGGCCGCCTCTCGTCCGTTCCGGCGAGGTCGTGCGCGACATCGCGGCGGTCGTGCAAGATGTTCAAAGGCGAACCGGCGCGCATCAAGTCGCCCTGCTCGGATGGGCGACGGGCGGCCATTGGGCGGGAATGTTCGCAAGCCTTCATCCGGACGCCGTAAGTCACCTCGTCATCCTCAACAGCCTGTATGGCGGGCATGTCGGCCACCCGACGCTGGGGCCGGGCGGTCCGCTCACCGATTCCGCCGACCCGTCGCGCCTTGATGGGACCAAGGTCGGGGCCTTCGGATTCAGCACGGCGGCCTCTCTCACACCGTCATGGGACGCCTCGATTCCGCTTGCCGACAAGCCGGCGTGGCGCGACCCGGCGGTCCTGCGGGCCTATCAGGCTGCTGCGCTCGCCTCCGATCCCACGAGCGCGCAACGCGAGCCGCCATCGTTCCGCGCGCCAATGGGGGCGATTGCAGATTCCTTCGAACTCGCGTCCGGACGAAAGCTGTGGAGCGCTTCCGCGATCACCGCGCGGGTGCTGGTCCTGCGGTCCGACCATGATTTCTGGAGCCGGCCGGAGGACCTCGACAATCTCCGGCGCGATCTAACCCAAGCCCGGTCGGTGAAGGCGGAAACGCTGCAGGGAGCGACCCATTACGTCCATCTCGACCGGCCGGAGCGCGGGCGCGACAGGTTGTTGTCCGACGCGATCGCCTTTCTCCGAGACCGTTCTTGATCGAAAGGCGCCGCCCATTCCGACGTTGACGAGGGGCGGTGTCGGCCCAGCTGCATCGCTTCCGCCGCGACGTACCATTGTCGCTCGGGGCAGGATTCGGAAAAACGAGTGTAGCAGAAGTCCTTAGCGCCAAACGCGACCGCGTCGGCGCGGTGACGATGCTCGACTAGCTAAAATCTGAATTGGTGTGTGCGATCGCGCTTCGCTGATCGCAGCTTGCGTCGGTCCTCGTCTTGCTGCGCTGCGGCACGGGCGCGCTGGCTGCGAGGTTTCGAATCCAACCAAGGTGTGGCGGGCGGCGGACGATTCTCGCCAAAAAAGGAACGTGAGAGCGGCGAGACGCGCGCGGTGGCGGATCGACCCAAAGAGCACGGTCGGGCCACAAGGACTTCGGTCGCTCTGCCGAAGTGAAAGAAAAACTAAGGAAAACAAAATCTTGTCAGGAGCCCTCGCGGAAACGGCCGAGTGCTATTTGTGCAACACCATTTCAAAAACGAGCCGCATTGCCTTCACTGTGGCGGTTCCTTTGTTGCGTGTGCAATGGGGTTCGGTAATTCTGGCGATGCGACGGAGGGGGGCATCCCTGCGTCGTCCCGTTTAGGTCGTTCGCTCAAGTTCCTCGCGTTCACGCGGGTGTCCGAGTGCGCGATGCGGCTGAGCGACGGGTCGAAGGGGATCGGGGTACGAAATCCAAGGGTGTCTCACACCCAGCGGAGGCGGAACCTTCCCTGACTGAGCAACTTGGAGGTTTAACATTATGAACGTGATCAAGAGCCTTGCCCTGGGCTCGGCGGCGACTCTGCTTGCCGTTGCTGGGGCTCAGGCAGCTGACCTTCCGATCAAGGCCAAGGCGGTCGAGTATGTGAAGGTTTGCTCCCTCTACGGCGCCGGCTTCTACTACATCCCCGGCACCGACACCTGCATCAAGCTCGGCGGCTATCTGCGCGCCGAAGTGTCCATGCGCAGCGGCGGCGAGTACAACAGCGCGCTCTCCGGCGCTCCTGGCGCCAACAACCGCCTGAGCAACTACTACTACACCCGCTCCCGTGAAGACCTGAACATCGACACCCGCACCGCAACCGAATATGGCGTGGTTCGTACCTATTTCGATGCGACCTTCACCTGGACCACCGGTAACTTCACCGGCACGGGCGGTGGTGCGACCGGTTACGACGTCATCTCCGGCACGACCTCTTCGGCCCCGGGTAACGCGAGCGGCGGTACCGTTGCTGGCGGTTCGCTTGGCGTGTACTACGCCTTCATCCAGTTCGCTGGGTTCACGATGGGTAAGGCGGTGTCGCAGTTCGACGCGCCCTGGACCAACTATCCCGGCAATAACTTCGATGGCCTGTGGGGCGGCAGCGGCACGGTCACCGGTGTGAACCAGTTCGCCTACACCGCTGACTTCGGTCAGGGCATCACCGCCTCGATCTCGGCGGAGGATCCGACCGGCTACTATCAGACCAACCTCTGGAACACGTCTCTCGCGACGGCCGGTGGCGTGCTGGGCGGTTCGTACGGTGGCAATTCGTACGGCGGCACCCGCTCGCCCGACATCATCGGTTCGGTTCGTGTCGACCAGGCCTGGGGCCTGTTCCAAGCGTCGTTCGCAGCGCATGACAACCACACGGGCTATTACGGCGCGAGCGAGGTCACTGGTCATCCCAGCGACAAGTGGGGCTGGGCTGGTCAGCTCTCTCTGTCGATCAAGAACATCCCGACCGGACCTGGCGACACCATCAACGTCCAGGGCGTCTACACCAACGGCGCGAGCCGTTACAACGCTCAGAGCCTCGTGCCGACCGCCATGGCCGTTTACGGCAGCAGCGGCAATGCGCTCGCCTATCAGAGCCTCGGTATTGCTGGCCTGGCTGACTCCGTGTTCGGTGTCGGCACTGGCCAGGAGCTGACCACCACCTACGGCTTCCGTGGCGCCTACACCCACAACTGGAACCCGTACTGGAACACGGCGATCTACGGTTCGTGGGCCGCTGTGAGCTACAGCTCCACTGCCAAGGGTCTGATCTGCAGCAGCCCCGGCATGCTGGCGATCGCCGGTCCCGGCTTCGCCTGCAACCCGGACTTCAACATCTCGTCGCTGGGTATCATCACCCGCTGGACCCCGGTCAAGAACCTGACCTTCTCGGGTGACTTGGTCTGGACCAACATCGACCAGAAGTACTCCGGTCTGGCCACCAATGCGGCCACCGCCACCGGCGTTGCCAAGCCGGCTGGCCTCTACGAGATGAAGGACCAGAACTCGATCAGCCTGCTGCTGCGCGCTCAGCGCAACTTCTGATCTGATCCTTTAAATACGTGATCAAGAGCCCCCGGCAGGCGACTGCCGGGGGCTTTTTTCTGATGTGCGACCGTTGAACTCTGTCGTGCTCGTTGAGGTGGTTAATGTAACTTATTGTATTGTATTGGTTGTTGCGTCATTGCGCGACGAACCAATAGTCCGCCGGCGAAGACAAGCAATACCACTGGCGTTTCAGGCTTTTTGTTCTTTACCTGGCGCGCAAGGCCTTGCAGGATGGAAGTCTAAAAACGCGGCCGCGTGTGTTTGCAGACAGGCGGATTTGGGAGGACGATGTTCGAATTGGTTCCGGCGACATCACCCGTTTCGCCATCGCAGTCAGCGCACAAGGTTCGGAACTGGATTCTGGCCACTCTTCCGGAACCGGATTTCGCGCTGCTCCGTCCTCATCTCTACGCCGTGCCGTTGCGGCGCAACGATGTCGTGTATGACGCCTTCCGCTGTCCGAATGCGGTCTATTTCGTCGAGAGCGGTCTGATCTCGCGGGTGATCCGCAGCCCAAAGGATGGCGCGGTCGAAGTCGCCAGCATCGGACGTTGCGGCTTCATCGGCGTCTCGGTCGTGCTCGGGACAATGATTGCGATCCAGCGCACGGTCGTGCTGGTGCCGGGGCTGGCGCTCGGAATCGAGGCCGAGACTCTCCGTGCGGTGATGGCGGAGCGACCGTCCATCAAGGAGCATCTGCTGAGATATGTGCAGGTGCTGATGGCGCTGAAGGCGCAGATCGCGATGTGCAACGCCAAGCACGAACTGTCCGAGCGGCTCGCGCGATGGCTGCTGCTTGCGCATGATTTGGTCGAGACAGACGTGCTGCCGGTGACCCACGGTTTGCTCGCGGATGCCTTGGGAGTCCGGCGGCCGGGCGTCTCCGTTGCTCTTGCGGAACTTGAAGCCCAGGGGATTGTGGCGCGGACGCGTGGCGCGCTGCGAATCCTGGATCTGGATAGATTGAGGCGATGTGGCTGCGACTGTCATCGCTTTGTCCGGGACCGCTTTCGGCTCTTTACCGACATGCCCCGGCACGAGCACTCGCTCTAAGTGAGTCGCGGTCTCACCAAGATTGAACCAGATTAAACTGCGCGAAGTGAAGCTGATCCAAGTGACGGTGAGGGCGTAGCCTGTCGCCGTGACTTGGCTCTCTGCCACAGCCCCCTGATGGTCGCGGGTGGGAGAGAAAGCGAAAAAAAGTGCCAGCGTCTTCAAAAAAGATATTGAAGACATATGAGTTGATAAGCTAATTTGCTGTGGTATCGTGGCTCACCGAAGAGCGGCAACTGGAGAGACATAACCTCTCTAATGTTAGACCTCCGAAACCTCCGGCGATGCCCCGCTGGAGGTTTCTTCGTCCAGTATTGTGCGTTGCTCTCAAGAGAGCTCGTTGACATTCTTGAGAGCGTTTGTTCCCTGCGCTTGTTTTTGATTTCATTTGCATATGAGCGCTCGGTCGCGCTGAGAGCGCCCAGTTCGAGCCGTCGATTTCTGCGGCCTTCTGTCTGATATCGTACCAACAAAGGGCGGTCCGTTATCTTGACGGGAAATTCTCCCGTCGGTCACTCTGCGTCAAAATATCTCAACATGACGTGGGGAACCGCCTAGCGGGAAAGTGGTCTTCGATGAGGACGGAAAACATCTTGAGGCGTGCGTGGAGCCTCTGGCCGGGGAGGGAGTATCTTTCCGACGAGTTCGCGCGGCTCTTGGGGAGCCTGCCCGGTGGTGGCGATGATATCGCCGAATGCATGGCGACGGCGGGCCGCATCGATATCGCTGACGACGATTCCTGGTACCGCGAATGGATGCGGATCGGCGATCAGGCGCGTTTGGTTGCGGAGACCTCTGCCGAGTGCTGCGGGGAAGCGGCCCGTAGCGGCTGGCTCCGCGCAATCAACTACTACGAAGCTGCGGCCTTTCCCTTCGACGGCTCGAGCGATCGGCACCAGGTGGTGCTCGCGCGCTTGCGGGCCTGTGCTGAGGCTTTTCTGCGCGCTAGCGACCCAAAGGGCGCGGTCGTCACGATTCCCTGGCGCGTGGATTATCCGCTCCAGGGCTATTTTCTTCCGGCGAGAGGGGAATCCGGAAAGGCGGCAACGGTCGTCTGTTTCGTTGAACCGGGGCGCCGCAAGGAGCCGGCGCTGTTGAAGCATGCCGGCTACGCCATCGATCGTGGCCTCTCCCTTCTGGTCGTCGATCTGCTCGGCGCCGACCCAGGTGGTCGGTTCGAGGAGCTGGTGGGCAGCCGCGATCTCGAATCCGCGGTCGGCAGCGTGATGGATTATGTCACCTCCCGCGACGATGTTGACGACGCGCGGATCGCCATCCTGGCCGACGATTGGGGATCCTCCTTCGTCGCGCGCGGGATCGCGCTGGATCAGCGCTACGCGGCGGCTGTCTGCGACGCCGGGCTATGGGACATGCATGAGCGGGCGTTTGTCACGCGGCGGTGTATGCCGGGCGGAAGCGCAATTGCGCTGAGTATGGGGGCGAGCAGGGTGACGCGCCACATTATGTGTCCTGTCCTGATTGCGCTGCCAAAACGAGGCTGGCTGCGCCCCGATCATGCCACCGATTTGGTCGCGCAGATGAAACGCGAGCACCCGGACGTCACGCTCAAGATCTTCTCCGGCGAGTCCGGCAGCGCCGAGTTTGCGGCGGTGGCCAATGAGTTCGCGTTCGACTGGATTGCAGCACGCCTTCGCGACTGCAAGCGCCTGCAAAGCTGATTGCGCGGAACTGGTCAGCTGGTCCGGTTAGAGACCTAGCGCCAGCTTCATGCAGGCTTTTTCGATTCGCTCCTTGAGAGCAGCGAGCTTGTCGGTGAAGGCCGCCAGGTCGCGCTTTTCGAATTGCTCGAAAATGAAGCTGTGGATCTCGTCCTGCTGGGCGGCCAGGGCGGCGAGTTGCCCGTAGGTCTTTTCGGTGAGCGACATCCTCACCACGCGTGCATCTTCCTGCGCCGATTTCCTGCGCATGAAGCCTTTCTTCTCCAGAAGCTTCGACTGGGTGGTGACGAAGGAGGGATCGACGTGCAGCATTTTTGCAACGCCGTTGACCGGAATACCGTCGCCCTGATCCAGGTCAGCGATCGCCATCAGAATCATCCATTGCGGCCCGCTGACGCCAAGCGCCTTGGCCCAGAAGTAGCGAAGCTCCTCCAGATGCACGCTGATGGAAGCGATCTCCCAGGTGAATCGGCGAACCGCATCCTGATTCTTGTCGGCTGTTACGAGAGATGACAGGAGAGCCGTAGTTGGCGTCTCGCCTTTGGGTTTCCTGATGGGCGCCATAGCTCGCAATCATCCAATTTTCCCTCACGACCCTAGTTTAAACAAATCCATAACAAAATCACTTATCTAGGAGATGCGCGCTGGCCTGCCATGCACTGCACCATGGCCCCACAAGTGTTGCGGCCAGGACACATCATCCGCTCATTCAATTAGCTGATCTCATAAACTATTTTGATTACGGAATGAGCGAAGGCATAGTTCCTGACGACGGTGGGGGATACTCGATCGTCCCGCGACAGATGTTTCGCTGAAGTCCCTCGCGTGATGCGGGTGTGTCCGATGGCGCGAGGCGGCTGGAGCGGTTTTTCGGGATGGGAAAGGCCGGAGCGTCCTGGGGGATCTTGGTCCGGTTCTTTCTCAGAGAGCAACTTGGAGGTTTAGCATGAAGACGGTTAAGAGCCTTATCCTCGGCTCAGCGGCGGCCCTGGTCGCCATGGGTGGGGCTCAGGCGGCCGACCTTCCGATCAAGGCCAAAGCGGTCGAGTATGTGAAGGTTTGCTCCCTGTATGGTGCGGGTTTCTACTACATCCCCGGCACCGACACCTGCATCAAGCTCGGCGGCTATCTGCGCGTCGAGACGGGCATTGCTTCGAACGGTATCTACAACAACGCGGTCACGCTTCCTTCTGGTGCGAAAAACCGCCTCAGCAACTATTACTACACCCGCTCGCGTGAAGATCTGAACATCGACACCCGCACCGCGACCGAATATGGCGTGGTCCGTACCTATTTCGATGCGACCTTCTCCTGGACGACCGGCAACTTTACCGGCACGGCGGGTGGTGCGACCGGTTACGACGTCATTGCCGGTACGACCTCTTCCGCACCGGGTAACGCGGGCGGCGGCAACATTGCCGGCGGTTCGCTTGGCGTGTACTACGCCTTCATCCAGTTCGCCGGCTTCACCATGGGTAAGGCCGTGTCGCAGTTCGACACGCCTTGGAACAACTATCCGGGCAACAACATCGACGGTCTGTGGGGCGGCGGCGGCACCGTCACCGGTGTCAACCAGTTCGCCTACACCGCCGACTTCGGTCAGGGCATCACGGCCTCGATCTCGGCAGAAGACCAGACTGGCTACTACCAGACCAATCTCTGGAACACCTCTCTCGCGACGGCTGGCGGTGTCGTCGGCGGTGCGTACGGTGGCAGCGCGTTCGGTGGCACGCGTTCCCCGGACATCGTCGGTCAGGTCCGCGTCGACCAGGCCTGGGGCCTGTTCCAGGCGAACTTGGCTGCGCATGACAACCACGCCGCTTACTACGGCGCCACTGAACTCACGGGTCATCCGAGCGACAAGTGGGGCTGGGCCGGCCAACTGGCTCTGTCGATCAAGAACATCCCGACCGGGCCTGGTGACACCATCAACATCCAGGGCGTCTACACCAACGGCGCGAGCCGCTACAACGCGCAGAGCCTCGTTCCGACCACCTATCAGATGTATGGTAGCACCGGAAACCCGCTGGCCTATCAGAGCCTCGCTTTCGCGGGCGTCTCTGATGCGGTCTTCGGTCTCGGCACCGGCATGGAGCTGACGACGACCTACGGCTTCCGCGGTGGTTACACCCACAACTGGAGTCCGTACTGGAACACGGCGATCTACGGTTCGTGGGCTGCTGTGCGGTACAGCTCCACCGCCAAGGGTCTGATCTGCGGCAGCCCGGGAATGTTGGCGGTCGCGACTGCCAGCTTCACCTGCAACCCGGACTTCAACATCTCGACGCTGGGTCTGATCACGCGCTGGACCCCGGTTAAGAACCTGACCTTCTCGGCCGACTTGGCCTGGACCAACCTCGACCAGAAGTATGCCGGTCTTGTCGCAAATCCGGGCGTGACGCCCGCTGCCAAGCCGACTGCCCTCTACGAGATGAAGGACCAGAACTCGGTCTCCTTGCTGCTCCGCGCTCAGCGCAACTGGTAATCCCGGTCGCCTGACAACGATCCAAGAAGCCTCCGGCAGGAAACTGCCGGAGGCTTTTGTTTGCGTTGATCGCTTCGAGGGTATCGCAGCGACGGCCACTGTTCTCTCCGATTGCGCGCTGTCTCTTCCGGTCAGCGAACTCGAAATCTCACTGGAGAGCGTCGCTGCCAAATCGTCCAACATTGCGGAGAGCTCGTGGACGGTCCGTGCTGATCTGATTTTGCTTTCGCGTTGACCTCGTGGCAGCCAAGCCCAGCATGTGGCGGGGCGGGCCAAACCTTTGTCACGCCCGCGGCGAGCCGGGGCGTTCTGCTCGCCAACTCCTTGTCGCAGCAGCTTTGAACTATGTCCGGCAACGAGAGCCTCGTGCCGCGAGCAGCCTTAAAGGGCCGATCACGCTCGTCGCGGGATGAGACGCGCTGTTTCGTCGCGGCCACACCTATTTGGCGCAAAGCGGGCGATCGGGATCAACGGCGACAAATCCGAGGATTATTGAAGTCTCACGCCGGACGAGACCGTGTGCGTGTCCGAAGCGCAACCCGAGCGCCGTTGGGGCTCGTCACGATAATGGTCCGATAAAACACGAAAGGCGCCCCATCATTGTTGCGACTGCACCTCTAATGGCGGTCACCGTGTCTCCGGGTGATCGGGTTGGCACTGTGGGCAGAGAAACTTCGGATCGTGATCAAGGGTCCTGAGCAAGAGAGCAGTTTGGAGGTTGGAATGAATATGGGGAAGAGCCTTATTCTTGGCTCGACGGCGGTGTTGCTCGCGGTGGGGGGAGCACAGGCGGCCGATCTGCCGATCAAGGCAAAACCGGTGGAGTATGTGAAGGTCTGCTCTTTGTACGGCGCTGGCTTCTACTACATCCCCGGCACCGACACCTGCGTCAAGCTCGGCGGCTATCTGCGCGCCGAAGCTGCATTCGGCACTAACGCCGTCTTTCAGAACGCGACCAACGGTCCCGGCGGCGCAAATAACCGGCTGAGCAACTACTATACGACTCGTTCGCGTGCCGACCTGAACATCGACACCCGCACCGCCACCGAATACGGTGTGGTGCGAACCTATTTCGATGCCGTGTTTCAATGGACGACGGACAGCTACACCGGTAGCGGCACCACCCCCGGAGCCACGGTCTATTCGCAGCTCGGCGCTACTGGCGCCACTGCGCCGAACAATGCCAATGCGGGCGCTATCGCAGGCGGCACGCTCGGAGTCTTCTACGCGTTCATTCAGTTCGCCGGATTCACGATGGGTAAGGCCGTGTCGCAGTTCGACGCGCCCTGGACCAATTATCCCGGCAACAACTTCGATGGTCTGACCGGAGGCAGCGGCACCGTCACCGGCGTCAACCAGTTCTCCTATACGGCGGACTTCGGGCAGGGTATCACGGCTTCGATCTCGGCCCAGGATGCGACGGCGTATTCGCAGTCCAACATATGGAATACCTCGCTGCAGACGGCTGCTGGTGTCCTGACCGGTGCATACGGTGCCAGCGATTTCGGCGGCAACGTCGCACCCGACATCGTCGGTGCGGTCCGCGTCGACCAGGCCTGGGGTCTGTTCCAGGCGTCCGTTGCGGCGCACGACAATCATGCCGCCTACTACGGTGCGAATCAGACCACGGGCCATCCGGCCGACAAATGGGGCTTTGCCGGTCAATTGGCCCTGTCGATCAAGAACATCCCGACAGGCCCTGGCGATACCCTGAACATTCAAGGCGTCTACACCAACGGTGCGAGCCGCTACAATTTCCAGAGCCTGGCGCCGATCAACTACGCAATGTACGGCGGCAGCAACGTCGCCGGCGCCTTCCAGAGTCTCGGCTTCGCCGGCGTGTCCGATTCCGTGTTCGGCGTCGGCACCCAGCAGCAGCTGACGACGACTTATGGCTTCCGCGGCGCCTTCACCCACAACTGGGATCCCTATTGGAATACGGCGGTCTACGGATCCTGGAGTGCCGTCAAGTATAACGCCACCGCCAAGGGACTGATCTGCAACGGGGCCGGCATCGTCGCGCTGGGCATCACACCGGCGAACTGCAATCCGGACTTCAACATCTCCACGCTGGGTGTGATCACCCGCTGGACGCCGGTGAAGAACCTGACCTTCTCGGCCGACGTGGCTTGGACCCGCTTGGATCAGAAGTTCACGGGAAATGCGACGGCTCCCGCTGTTGGCGCGATTGCCAAACCGGCCGCCGTTTACCAGCTGAAGGACCAGGACTCGGTCTCGCTCCTGATGCGCGCTCAGCGCAACTTCTAGAGGCGAGTAGCCAGTAGGGAGTGGCGAATAGGCTTGACGGAAGAACCCCATCTTCCGTCATCCTATTCGCTATTCGCTATTCGCTATTCGCTATTCGCTATTCGCTATTCGCTATTCGCTATTCGCTTATTTTATTCCACGATCGCGCCGCGATGCAGGTCGGCCTCGATCTGCAGCCTTGAGCCGCCGCCGAAACGGGCGCGGTAGACCTGCAGGTTCTCCATCACCCGCTGCACGTAGTTGCGGGTTTCCGAGAACGGAATCAGTTCGACCCAGTCGATCGCGTCGACCTTGGGATCGCGTGGATCGCCGTAGCGTTCGACCCACTTCTTCACGCTGCCGCGACCGGCATTGTAGGCGGCAAAGGTCATGATGTAGGAGCCGCGATAATCCTCCAGCAGGCCGCCCAGCTCAGCTGCGCCAAGCTGCGCGTTGTAGACCGGGTCGGTCTTCATCCGCGTGAGGTCGAAGCCGACGCCGGCGCGCTTGCAGACATAGCGTCCGGCCTCCGGCGTCACCTGCATCAGCCCGTAGGCCTGGGCCGGCGACACCACGGCTGGATTGAATGCGCTCTCCTGGCGCGCGATCGAGAAGATCACGCTCTGCTCAACTTCGGGGCCGATCGAGCGAAACGCAGGGACGCCATTGACCGGATAGGCGTAATGATCGAACGGCAGCCCGCGATTGAGCGCGGCCTTGCCGACCAGGAGCATGGCGCGGGCATCGCTTTGCCGTGCTGCGATCTCGCCAAGCCCCACCAGCGCATCGGGATCACCATTGTCGCCCAGATCGGCAAAGATCGGGATGGCGAACTCGCCCTCGTCGAGGTCGTAGAGCAGCTGCACGGCGCGCACGATTTCGAGCCGCTCGATACCGCGGCCCCGGCCGCTGGGGGTAGGATTAAGCGCAAGCTGCGGCAATCCGAGTTTGGCCCGCGCGAGTTGGCCGTAATAGCTGGTCGATTGCTCCGCCGCCGCGGCATAAGCCGCGCGCGCCTCCTGCATGCGCCCCATCGCCTCGGCGGCGCGGCCCTGCCAATAGCCGGCACGGGCGAGCGTGGTCGGGTTGACGCTGCCGATGCCGATGCGGGCAAAATGCTGTGCAGCGGTCGCGGGATCGTTGAGGAAGCGCAGCGCGATCCAGCCCGCCGTGAACTCCTGCTCGGTCTTGTAGATGTCGCGGGTGGGCAGCGCCGCATCGCGTGCGATCAGATAGGCGGTGCGATACCCGCCGGCGTCGATCATCTTGCGCGCCAGAAGGCGCCGTTCGATCCACCACTCGTCCAGATTATAGAGGCGGCCCGGATCCTTCGGTGCGCTCAGCATCAGCTGGGCGGCGTCTTCGAATTTCTCTTCGCGGCGCAGGAGCTGGATCTTGCTGAAGAGGTAGCCGGTATCGCCGTGCAGCTCGTGCGGCACCGCCTCGAGCAGAGCGCGACTGTTCGGCGCCTTGCGGTAGGTTGCGATTCGCGCTTTGGCCAGGGCCACGTAGCCCGTGCCGAGCCGTTTCGCCGCCCGCAGCGCCGCTTCGTGCTCGCTGCCATAGAGCAGCGTGTCCATCCGCGCCTTGTGGTCGCCGCCGGACAACAGCGCGCCGAACTGATCGAGCACGTTGTTCTCGGTTTCCTCCGACATCGCGTCGTTGCGCCAGGCCTCGCGCACCAGCCGCTCCGCATTGGCTCGGTCGCCGCGGTTGAGCAGCACACGCGCCAGCGTAAACCGGCCCTTGGCGGACAACGGCGATTCGTTCTCGAACCAGGACCAGACGACGGCGTCCTCGCGCTTGTCGTCCCACAGTGCGGCTTCGAGCCGCCTTCGCAGGAACGTCTGCGACGGCCAGCTCGGATTGGCCGTAATGAAGGCGCGGTAGCGCTCGGCGCTGGCGTTGTTGTTGTCGCTGCGCAGGACGATCCATTCGGCGAGCTTGCGCGCGACCGGATCGGAGATCGCCGCTTCGAGCTGGGTCGCATCGTCCGGCTTGTGCTTGCGGACCAGCTCGATCACGTTCTCGAGCGCGTCCCGGTCCGACTGCGAGGTCGACGACGTCGCGGCCACGGCAGCGGGTGTTATCGGCTTGCGCGGCGGGGGCAGGGCGGCGTGCTGGCGCGGCGCCGGGGGGATGCTTGCGGACGCTGAAAGCGCGTCCTTTCCCGCCTTGTGGTTCGTGATCGTGGTCGTTTTGGGCTCGGCCTTTGCCTCCGTCTTGCCCTTGGTTCCAGTACCGGCCGCGGCGGCCTTGGGGGCTGCACTCGGCGCGATCGGCCGTGCCTTTGGCAGGGGAACTTTGGATAGGGCGGCCTTGTCGCTCGCCCCGGACGCGCCGTCGAAGGCAACCAAGCCGAACAGAAGCGTCAGGCTGGTCGCCAGGGCGGTCGATCGCAATGCGGCTGCACGGGCAAAATAGGGCACGGCGTTCCTTTGCGGCGGATGACTTCGACCCCACTCCTACCGTCTCGACCTGACATTTCTGGGGGCGGGCTGTGCCTCGCGCGACCACCTTCAAATCGACGGTACTGGTCTTGGTCTATCGAAAAGGTGAACAAACACTAAATGTACCGCTCACAATTGCACTCTGCGCCAGGAGCACGGCAAAATCACGACCGGGAAAAGGCGGGTGCCTGTTGAGAAGGCATCTCAGCGGGTGGCGGCCCTTCCGCGGCGTTCTCGGACCCGGTATGAGTGCCTTTTCCGTGGGAAGACCACAACCAGCGTTGGGGAGGGAGTGTTATGGCGGCCAAGACGAATTTCCGGGGCTCTTTCACCGCGCTGGTGACGCCGTTCAAGAACGGTTCCCTCGATGAAGCCGCGTTTCGCAAGCTCGTGAGCTGGCAGATCGACGAGGGCACCCATGGCCTGGTGCCGGTCGGCACCACCGGGGAGAGCCCGACGCTCAGCCATGACGAGCACAAGCAGGTGGTGGAATGGTGCATCGCCGAGGCGAAGGGACGGGTGCCGGTCATCGCCGGCGCGGGGTCCAACTCGACCAAGGAGGCAATCGAGCTCGCCCAGCATGCGGAAACGGCGGGCGCCGACGCCGTGCTGGTGGTGACGCCCTACTACAACAAGCCGACCCAGGAAGGCCTCTATCAGCACTTCAAGGCGATCAACGATGCGATCGGCATTCCGATCATCATCTACAACATCCCGCCGCGTTCGGTCATCGACATGTCGGTCGACACCATGAAGCGGCTGTTTGATCTGAAGAATATCGCCGGCGTGAAGGACGCCACGGCAAGCATGGTGCGGGTGTCGCAGCAGCGCGCGGCGATGGGCGAGGAGTTCAACCAGCTTTCCGGCGAGGACGCCACCGTGCTCGGCTATATGGCGCATGGCGGGCACGGGTGCATCTCGGTGACCTCCAACGTGGCCCCCCGCCTTTGCTCGGACTTCCATGCCGCCTGGCAGAAGGGCGACATCGCGACCGCCCTGAAGATCCATGATAAGCTGATGCCGTTGCACACCAACCTTTTCATTGAGTCCAACCCGGCGCCGATCAAATATGCGCTGTCGCTGCTCGGCAAGATCGAGGAGAAGTTGCGGCTCCCCATGGTGCCGGTCTCCGAGCCGACCCGCCGCGCGGTGCGCGAGGCGATGGTGCATGCGGGCCTGATCAACTGAGCTCGGTCGTTGGTGGCGTCGCGTGGCGCCAAATCGAGGGGAATCGGCATGTTGAAGGAGTTCCGTGACTTCGCGATGAAGGGCAATGTCGTCGACCTCGCGGTCGGCGTCATCATCGGCGCGGCCTTCGGGGGCATCGTCAGTTCGCTGGTGGGCGACGTCATCATGCCGATCATCGGTGCCGTCACCGGCGGTCTCGACTTCTCGAACTACTTCATCCCGCTCTCCAAATCGGTCAGCGCCACCAATCTTGCCGATGCGAAGAAGCAAGGCGCGGTGCTGGCTTACGGCAATTTTATCACCCTTACTTTGAACTTCATCATCATCGCCTTCGTGCTGTTCATCGTGATCCGCTTCATAAATCAGTTGAAGCGGCTGCAGGAGACCCAGCCGGCAGCTGCGCCGAAACAGTCGCGCGAGGTCGAGCTGCTGACCGAAATTCGCGACCTCCTGAAGAAGGCCTGACGTGGCAGAGAAGAACGAACGCGCCATCAAGGTCGTCGCCGAGAACCGCAAGGCGCGGTTCAATTATGCGATCGAGGACACCGTCGAAGCGGGGCTTGCGCTGACCGGCACCGAGGTGAAGTCGATCCGCAGCGGGAAGTCGACCATTGCGGAGTCCTATGCCGATAGCCGTGACGGCGAGATCTGGCTGATCAATGCCAATATTCCCGAATATCTGCAGGCCAACCGCTTCAATCACGAGCCGAAGCGGCCGCGCAAGCTCCTGCTGCATCGCAAGCAGATCAACAAGCTGCTGGGCGCGGTCGACCGCGAGGGCATGACGCTGATCCCGCTGAAGCTCTATTTCAACGAGCGCGGGCGCGCCAAGCTCTTGCTGGCGGTGGCCAAGGGCAAGAAGCTGCATGACAAGCGCGAGAGCGAGAAGAAGCGCGATTGGGGCCGCGAGAAGGGCCGTCTCTTGCGTGCCCGCGGGTAAGCGATCGGCAGGACGGAGTCCTATGAATCAGAAGAACCTGCTCGAAGTCGACTGGAGCAAGATTCCGGCGCCGACCGATGATGGGGCCGCTGACCACCTTGAGGGAATGCAGATTCCCCCGGTCAGCCTGCGCGCGACCGACGACACCCTGGTCACGCTGTCGGAACTGCCGGGGCGCGTCGTCATCTTCGCCTATCCGCGCACCGGTGAGCCCGGCAAGGTGTCGCTGGTCGAGGATTGGGACATGATCCCGGGGGCGCGCGGCTGCACGCCGCACGCCTGCGCGTTCCGCGATCTGTTCGGCGAGCTCAAGGCCGCGGGTGCCGCTTCCGTATTTGGCCTTTCGACCCAAAGCAACGCCTACCAAACCGAGATGGCTTCGCGCCTGCACCTGCCGTTTCCGGTGCTGTCGGACGAGAAGCTCGAATTGACCGAGGCGCTGCACTTGCCGACGATGGAGATCGCGGGGCTCACCATGATCAAGCGGCTGGCCTTGATCGTGGATGATGCGCGCATCACCCACGTGTTCTATCCGGTCTTTCCGCCGGACCGGAATGCGGCCGATGTGCTGGACTGGCTCAAGGGCAACCCGGTCTAACCTACCGGTTCGGAATTCTTACTCCAGCGTCGCGCCCCCTGCGCGCCTGCAGTGTGCATCAGCCCAGATCGGCCCGCACCCGTGCGAACACGGCGTGAAACATCTCGGTCGTGAGCACGCCGGTGTTCGTGTTGTAACGCGAGCAGTGATAGCTGTCGTAGAGCTTGAGGGAACCGGCCTGATGCACCGCGCCGTGCGCGAACGGGGCCGCCGCGGCTCGCATGCCGAGTGCCTTTAACAGCGTATCATGCGCGATGCGACCAAGCGCGACGATACCGCGCAGGCGCGGCATCGTCGCAATCGTCGCGTTGAGAAAGGTCCGGCACTGATTGATTTCGGCCGGCAGCGGCTTGTTCTGCGGCGGCACGCAGCGCACGGCATTGCTGATTCGGCAGTCGATCAACGTCAATCCGTCATCGGGCCGCGCCTGATAGTGGCCCCGGGCGAAACCGTACTGCAGCAGGGTGCCGTACAGCAGATCGCCGGCATAATCCCCGGTGAAGGGGCGGCCGGTGCGGTTGGCCCCTAGCAATCCCGGCGCGAGACCGACGATCAGGAGCCGCGCGTCGGCATCGCCGAACGACGGCACCGGCGCGTTGAACCAGGACGGCTCTCGTGCGCGCTGGGCGTTGCGGAATTCCGCAAGGCGCGGGCAGAGTGGGCAGTCGTGGTCGGGATTGCTCGGGGGGAGGGCGCCTGGTGCGGCCTCGGCGCGGCTTGCGGGCGCGCCCTTAATCCTCGAAATCGTCATCGCTCGTGTTACGCGGCGCCACGGGGCTCGTCCGCTGCAGGAATTGCGGGGCATGGTGGCGAGGCTCGCGCGGAGCGGGGCGCTCGGAGGGGTCGCGGCCGAGCTTGGATTGCAATTCGACGAGATCGGTGAAGACGTCGGCCTGACGGCGTAGTTCGTCGGCGATCATCGGCGGCTGGCTGGAGATGGTCGAGATCACGGTGACCCGAACGCCGCGGCGCTGCATCGCTTCGACCAGCGAGCGGAAGTCACCGTCGCCGGAAAACAGCACCATCTGGTCGATGTGCTCGGCGAGTTCCATGGCATCGACGGCAAGCTCGATATCCATGTTGCCCTTCACCTTGCGCCGGCCGCTTGCGTCGATGAACTCCTTCGTCGCCTTGGTGACGACGGTGTAGCCGTTGTAGTCGAGCCAATCGATCAGCGGGCGAATCGACGAGTACTCCTGATCTTCGATGATGGCGGTATAGTAGAAGGCGCGCAGCAGCGTGCCGCGGCTCTGAAACTCCTTGAGCAGGCGTTTATAGTCGATATCGAAACCGAGCGTCTTGGCGGTTGCATAAAGGTTGGCGCCGTCAATGAAGAGCGCAATCTTGTTGGTCGAAGATGACATTCAGTTTCTCGCGTTCAGTTAGATTTCTGTTCTTGGCGCCGCTCTCGAAAGGCCGCGCATTCCATATCCAAGGCACTACTCCAAGGCATTGCCGATGCTCGAGCGGACCCGTCCGGTAGTGACGCTCCCGCAATAGGAGTAGTCAGGGCAACAAAGCCGCACTTCTGACGAGGCAATGAAGCGTTTTGTTGGCCAAAAGCTGCATTCCAGCGATCCGGAGGCCCGGCAGGGGTCCGGAATCCGGTACTTTTAGCTCGATACGGAGACTGGACGCCAGATCGGCCTTGCGGAAACCGGTCAGTCTCTATAACTAGCCCTAGATAATCAGCCCATTAAGCACACAAAAGACCGGAGCGACAATCGATGGCGCGCGTCACTGTGGAAGATTGCATCGACAAGGTGGACAATCGGTTCGACCTCGTCCTGCTCGCGGCGCATCGCGCCCGTATGATTTCGTCGGGGTCACAACTTACGATTGACCGGGATAATGACAAGAATCCTGTTGTCGCACTCCGGGAGATTGCGGATACGACGATTTCCCCCGAGGATTTGAAAGAAGAGCTGGTCCACTCGCTGCAGAAGTTCGTCGAGGTCGACGAGCCGGAGCCGGACACCGTGCCGCTGATCGGTTCGGCGGGCGCCAGCGTCGATGCCGACGACACCGAGGTGGCGGTCGAGCGGATGACCGAGGAAGAGCTTCTCAAGGGTCTCGAGGGGCTGGCTCCGCCGGAGCAGCAGCCCGAAGAGGACGAATAAAATCCGCGCGGCAGGCGATCGCGGGCGGAGATCACGCGACGCTGCAGATGCGTAAACCACCTTTTCGGAATGTTAAGGCCCGGACCATGTCCGGGCCTTAACATTTGCGGCCTTTGCATTTGATCGTGCTTTCGTGGTTACCATATGTTGTGGCGAGGGCGCCGAGATGGCTCGCCCGCCCAGCTCCCAATCCACGACGTGGTCGAAGGTTTCTCCCATGGCGGCTTCGCGCCCGAGTCCACCACAGATGCAGGCGGCGGCCGATTCGGCCACGCTGGCGACCGTGGCCGCCGCACCGAAATCGCACAAGCCGCGCTCCCGGATGATGCGGCAATATGACCTTGTCGAGCGTGTCAGGTCGTATAATCCCGATACCGACGAAGATCTGCTGAACCGCGCCTATGTCTACGCGATGAAGGCGCACGGCTCGCAGACCCGCGCCTCCGGCGATCCGTATTTCACCCATCCGCTCGAAGTGGCGGCGATCCTGACCGACCTCAAGCTCGACGATGCGACGATCGTCGCTGCGCTGCTGCACGACACCATCGAGGATACCGAGGCGACCCGCGCCGAGATCGATCATTTGTTCGGCCCCAAGATCGGCGCGCTGGTGGAGGGGCTCACCAAGCTCAAGCGCCTGGAATTGGTCTCGCGGGAGGCCAAGCAGGCGGAGAACCTGCGCAAGCTGCTCCTGGCGATCGCCGACGACGTGCGTGTGCTTCTGGTAAAACTCGCTGACAGGTTGCATAACATGCGCACCCTGGAATTCGTGCCGGAGGCCTCGCGGCGGCGAATCGCCGAGGAAACGCTCGACATCTACGCGCCGCTCGCCGGCCGCATGGGTATGCAGGAGATGCGCGAGGAGCTGGAGAACCTGTCCTTCCGCACCCTCGATCCCGATGCCTACAATGTCGTGATGCAACGGCTGGACGCGCTGGCCGACCGCAACCGCAACCTGATCGGCGAGATCGAGGCTCAGCTTGCCAAGAAATTCCGCGAGAACGGGCTGACGGCGCGGGTCATCGGCCGCCGCAAGAAGCCATTCTCGATCTGGACCAAGATGGAGCGCAAGTCGGTCGGCTTCGAGCAGCTGTCCGACATTTTCGGCTTCCGCGTCGTCATGCCCGATCTCGCATCCTGCTATCGTGCGCTGGGTATCGTGCATACGACCTGGCCGGTCGTGCCGGGGCGCTTCAAGGACTACATTTCGACTCCGAAGCAGAACGATTACCGCTCCATCCACACCACGGTGATCGGTCCCGGCAAGCAGCGCGTCGAGCTGCAGATTCGCACCGAGGAGATGGACCAGATCGCCGAACTGGGCATCGCCGCACATGCCTTCTACAAAGACGGCATCGGTTCGCCGACCGAACTCCTGAAGCGCGAATCAAACGCATTTGCATGGCTGCGCCATACCATCGGTATCTTGTCGGAGAGCGCCAATCCGGAGGAGTTCCTCGAGCACACCAAGCTCGAGCTGTTTCACGACCAGGTGTTCTGCTTCACCCCGAAGGGCAAGCTGATCGCGCTGCCGCGCCACGCCAACGTGATCGATTTCGCTTATGCCGTGCATACCGATGTCGGCAACAGCGCGGTCGGCTGCAAGATCAACGGCAAGTTCGCGCCGCTCTCGTCCGAGTTGCAGAACGGCGACGAGGTCGAGGTGCTGACCTCGGAGGCGCAATCGGCGCCGCCGTCGGCCTGGGAATCGCTCGCGATCACCGGCAAGGCCCGTGCAGCGATTCGCCGCGCCACCCGGACCGCGATGCGCGACCAATATGCCGGGCTCGGCCGGCGCATCGTCGACCGCCTGTTCGAGCGAGCCAAGCTCGAATATGCCGACGACAAGCTCAAGGGCGCGCTGCCGCGGCTGGCGCGCGCCTCGATCGAGGAGGTGATGGCGGCGGTCGGACGCGGCGAGATCAAGGCCTCCGATGTCGCCCGCGCGATGTATCCGGACTACAAGGAAGAGCGCGTGGTGCGCTACGGCGCCAAGAAAGGCCCAACTGGCAAGCCGGCGGCCGAGCCGGCGCGCGCGCCTTCGGCAATTCCGATTCGCGGCATCAATTCCGGCCTGCCGGTCAAGTTCGCGCCCAATGGCGGCGCGGTGCCCGGCGACCGAATCGTCGGCATCGTGACCCCGGGCGAGGGCATCACCATCTACCCGATCCAGTCGCCCGCGCTGAAGGATTTCGAGGAAGAGCCGGAGCGTTGGCTGGATGTGCGCTGGGACGTGGATGAAACCTCGCCGCGGCGCTTCCCGGCGCGGATCCGGGTCGAGAATGTCAACGAACCCGGCAGCCTCGCCCAGGTCGCGACCGTGATCGCCGAGCACGACGGCAACATCGACAACATCAGCATGAGCCGTCGCTCGCCCGACTTCACCGAGCTCACGATCGATCTCGAGGTCTACGACCTCAAGCATCTGTCCGCCATCATCAACCAGTTGCGCGCCAAGACCATCGTGGCCAGGGTCGACCGGGTGAATGGCTGATCTGTGGGTTTTGGCGCAGCGTTCTGCGCCGCGATGGGTTAGAGCTGCCTCGGCCGTTGTCTTTCGAAGTCTTGCGAGTCCGCCATGTCCAAAGCCCCGAAGCTGCGTCTCGGCGTCAATGTCGACCACGTCGCCACCTTGCGCAACGCCAGGGGCGGCAGCAATCCGGACCCGGTGCGTGCCGCCAAACTGGCGATCGAGGCAGGTGCGGACGGCATCACCGCGCATCTGCGGGAGGATCGCCGGCACATCCGCGACGAGGACATGGCGCGGCTGAAAGCCGAGATCGACAAGCCGCTCAATTTCGAGATGGCTGCGACGGACGAGATGCTGCGAATCGCGCTTGCCACCCGGCCGCATGCCTGCTGCCTGGTGCCGGAGCGGCGCCAGGAGCTGACCACTGAGGGGGGCCTCGACGTGGTTGGCCAGCACGACGCCCTGGCGCCGGCCATCGCCCGCCTGAACGACGCCGGCATCCGGGTCTCGCTGTTCATTGCCGCCGATCCCAAGCAGATCGAGACGGCGGCGAAACTGCGCGCACCGGTGATCGAGATCCATACCGGGACCTGGTGCGATGCGGTGGCGGAAGGCAACCGGGAGAAGGCCGAGGCCGAATGGCAGCGAATCGTGAAGGGCGCCGCCTTGGCCTATTCGGCCGGGCTCGAAGTCCATGGCGGCCATGGCCTGGATTACGATACGGCGGAAAAGATCGCCTCGCTGCCGGAGATCGTCGAGCTGAATATCGGCTACTTCATGATCGGCGAAGCGCTGTTCGTCGGCCTCGGCGACACCGTCAGGGCGATGCGGGCGGCCATGGACCGCGGCCGCGGCCTGTAACGGGGCAAGCCAATGATCATCGGCATCGGTTCCGACCTGATCGATATCAGGCGTGTCGCCAAGGTCATCGAGCGCCATGGTGAGCGGTTCCTGGACCGCGTCTTCACCGAAGCCGAGCGCGCCAAGGCCGAGCGGCGCGCCAAGAACGAAAAAATGGTGGTTGCAACCTACGCCAAGCGCTTCGCGGCCAAGGAGGCTTGTTCCAAAGCGCTCGGCACCGGAATCCGGCGTGGGGTCTGGTGGCGCGATATGGGGGTGGTCAATCTGCCCGGCGGCCGGCCGACGATGCAGCTGACCGGCGGGGCGCTGGCCCGGCTGGAGGCGCTGACGCCGCAGGGCTATGAGGCGCGAATCGACCTGTCCATCACCGATGATTGGCCGCTCGCCCAGGCCTTCGTCATAATTTCGGCCGACCGTCCCGACACATCCTGACACGCTCGGCTCAATCTCCGGTAAAATTCATCAAAAAACTAAAATGTCATATCTACCAGTGGCTTAGTTGGTTTTGATCGGGCGATTGATTGCGCGCGCGAGAACAAACGTCTAAAACCAGCGCAGATCGAGCGGGTAGGTTTGAGGCTTAGCCAAGGGCGAATTCAGGTTCCGGCCGGAATTGGCCTTAATCACCAGAATCAGGACAGAATCCTCAAAGCCGCGAACCGATCAGCTGTTCGCGGCGGGGTGTTCTGCCGCGGCGCGGGCGAATCACGAAGCGATTCGTCAGAGGGACAATGAAAGAGCGATGAGCGTGACATCCGGCACCAAGACTGAGAGCGGCCTCGGCGAAACCGTTCGCGTCGTTGTTCATGCGCTGCTGATCGCGCTGGTCATCAGAACCTTCCTGTTTCAGCCGTTCAACATCCCCTCGGGATCGATGAAGGCGACGTTGCTGGTGGGCGACTACCTGTTCGTCTCGAAATATTCCTATGGCTACAGCCACTATTCGATTCCGCTGTCGCCGCCGCTGTTCTCGGGCCGCATCTTCGGCTCCGAGCCCAGTCGCGGTGACATTGTCGTGTTTCGGCTGCCGAAGGACGACACCACCGACTACATCAAACGCGTGATCGGGCTGCCCGGCGACCACATCCAGATGCGCGACGGGCTGCTCTACATCAACGACAGGCCGGTGCAGCGCGAGCGGCTCAGCGACTTCATCGGCGAGGATCCCTGCGGCTCCGACGCGACGGCGCGGGTCAAGCGCTGGAAGGAGACTTTGCCGAACGGCGTCAGCTACGAAACGCTGGATTGCGTCGACAATGGTTTTTACGACAATACTGCGGTCTATACCGTGCCGCCCGGCCATTTCTTCATGATGGGCGACAACCGCGACAATTCGACCGACAGCCGCGTGCTCTCGGCGGTGGGCTACGTGCCGTACGAGAACATCGTCGGTCGCGCCCAGATGATCTTTTTCTCCGTTGCTGAAGGCGAACATGCCTGGGCGTTTTGGCGCTGGCCGCTGGCGGTGCGTTGGAATCGCCTGTTCAAAATCGTACGATGATTGACGACAAAGCCGACATCCAGACAACACAAGCGGCCGCAGCGCCAAGCCTCGAGTCCGATCCCGGTCCTGCGGGCATGACGGCGCGCGAGGCGCCGAAGGCAAAGCGCAGCCGCGCCGGCACCAAGGGCGCAAAGGCGACCGAGAAAGCGGCCGCCGCCGCGATCGAGGCGCGCATCGGTCATCAGTTCAAGGATGCCTCGCTGCTGGCGACCGCCTTTACCCACGTCTCCGCACTGAAATCCTCCAAGAAGCGCGGCGACAGCTATCAACGGCTCGAATTCCTCGGCGATCACGTGCTCGGCCTGATCGTGTCGGACATGCTGTATCGCGCCTTTCCGAACGCGGACGAGGGCGAGCTGTCGAAGCGGCTCGCCGATCTCGTGCGCAAGGAGAGCTGCGCCGACGTCGCGAAGTCGCTCGGCCTGCTCGATGACATCAAGCTCGGCGCGGTCGGCGCCGGCGCCAGTGCGCGCTTGCGCAAATCCGTGCTGGGCGACGTCTGCGAAGCCGTGATCGGCGCGATCTTCCTCGACGGCGGCTATGCGGCAGCGTCGGCTTTCGTCGAGCGCAACTGGACCGAGCGGATGCACAAGCCGCGGCGGCCTTTGCGCGATCCCAAGACCGTCCTGCAGGAATGGGCGCAGGGCAAGGGGCTGCCGACACCGGTCTATCGCGAGGTCGAGCGCACCGGCCCGCATCACGATCCGCAGTTCCGCGTCGCCGTCGACCTGCCGGGCCTGGAGTCGGCCGAGGGCGTCGGCGGCTCGAAGCGCGCCGCCGAGAAGGTTGCGGCGTCCGTGATGATTGCGCGCGAAGGCGTCAGCGGCGGCAGCAATGATGGATGATCCGAAGGTGGAAGGCGCCCCGCCGGCCGACACCCGCTGCGGCTTCGTCGCGCTGATCGGCGCTCCCAATGTCGGCAAGTCGACCCTGGTCAATGCGCTGGTCGGCTCCAAGGTCACGATCGTCTCGCGCAAGGTGCAGACCACGCGGGCGCTGATCCGCGGCATCGTCATCGAAGGCCGTTCGCAGATCATCCTGGTCGATACGCCCGGCATCTTCGCGCCCAAGCGGCGCCTCGACCGCGCGATGGTGACGACCGCCTGGAGCGGCGCCCATGACGCCGATCTCGTCTGTGTGCTGCTCGACGCCAAGAAGGGCCTCGACGACGAGGCCGAGGCGATCCTGGCCAAGGCCGAAGGCGTCGCGCATCAGAAGATCCTGGTCCTCAACAAGGTCGATCTGGTGCCGCGGGAGAAGCTGCTGGCGCTCGCGGCCGCGGCCAACGAGCGGCTGGCTTTCGCGCGCACCTTCATGATCTCGGCGCTGTCCGGCGATGGCGTCGACGACCTCCGGCAGACGCTCGCCGCAATGGTGCCGCCCGGGCCATTCCACTATCCCGAAGACCAGATGTCGGACGCGCCGATGCGCCACCTCGCCGCCGAGATCACGCGCGAGAAGATCTACAGCCATCTGCATCAGGAGCTGCCCTATCAGTCGACCGTCGAGACCGATAGCTGGACCGAGCGCAAGGACGGCTCGATCCGGATCGAGCAGACGATCTTCGTGGAGCGGGAAAGTCAGCGCAAGATCGTGCTGGGCAAGGGCGGCGCCACCATCAAGTCGATCGGGGCGAAGGCGCGCGAGGAGATCGCCGACATCACCGGCGTGCCGGTGCATCTGTTCCTGTTCGTCAAGGTGCGCGAGAATTGGGGCGACGATCCCGACCGCTACCGCGAGATGGGGCTCGACTTCCCCAAGGAATGACGATGAACCTGCCCCGGAACGTGCTCTGGTTTGAGATCCTGTTGTACATCTCGCTGATGCTGGATGCGTTGTCGGTGGCGGTGCAGGACCGGACACCGACGACCGAGATCACCGATGGCATGATCATGGCGCAGAGCATCTTCAACGGCGCCGTCATCCTGCTCATGGTCTATTTTGTTTATCTGGCGGCGCAGCAGCGTAAGAACTGGCCGCGCTGGGTGCTGCTGGCGGCGCTGCTGCTGTCGGCCTATTCGCTGGTGATCTTCATCGGCGAGAAGGGCATGACGCTGGATGCCGGCCTCGAGATCATCTCCTGCGCGCTGACCACGGTCGGGCTCTATTACTCCTTCACCGGCGATGCCCGCGGCTGGTTCAATGCGTGAGACGGCGCTGGAGTGATTGAGGGTAGGGTGGGCAAAGCGAAGCGTGCCCACCATCTTCCGCCATGCTACCCTCACGGTGGGCACGGCGCGTCGGCGTAGACCAAGGCGGAGGAGCCGTCGTGAGCGCGCCTTTGCCCACCCTACGAAGCTCGCCGATTGTACGTGGATCCTCGTAGTTGCGACGCGCAAGGTGTGTGGAGACGACGAGCCCGATGGAATGGACCGATGATGGCATCGTGCTGGGCGTGCGTCGGCACGGCGAATCCGCCGCCGTGGTCGAGCTGTTGACGCGCGAGCACGGCCGCCATCTCGGGCTGGTGCGCGGCGCGAGCGGCGCTCGCATGCGCCCCGTGCTGCAGCCCGGCAACAGCGTGCGCGCGGTCTGGCGGGCCCGGCTCGATGAGCATCTCGGCATGTACGCGATCGACGGGCTGATCTTGCGCGCCGCCGGCCTGATGTCGGCCTCGCACGGTGCCTACGGCGTCACCCATCTGGCCGCGCTGGCGCGGCTGTTGCCCGAGCGCGATCCGCACCAGGACATTTATCTCAGGCTCGAGCACACCCTGGATGATTTCGAGGATGCCGGCGGCGCTGCGGCCCATATCGTCCGGTTCGAGCTTGCGATCCTGGCCGAGCTTGGCTTCGGTCTCGATCTCGAGACCTGCGCCGCCACGGGCGAGACCACGGAACTGATCTACGTCTCGCCGAAGTCGGGTGGGGCGGTGTCGCGCGCGGCGGGCGAGCCCTGGCGCGACCGGCTGCTGCCATTGCCGCCATTCCTGCGCGAGCACGAGGAGACGCATGACTGGACCGATCAGGACCTGCGCGACGGTTTCCGTCTGACCGGCCTGTTCCTGTTGCGCCATGTGCTGGAGCCGCGTGGGCAGGGCCATTCCGACGCGCGCGAGGGCTTCATCAACGCCGTGACGCGGGCCAGGGCGCGGCTCGCCCAGGCGTAACCAAGCGTGAGCCGCGGCTCAGTGGAGAATGAATATGGGATTGCTCGTCGACGGCCAATGGCACGATGTCTGGTACGACACCGGGGCGACCGGCGGCCGTTTCGTGCGCAAGGACTCGATCTTCCGCAACTTCATCACCGCGGACGGCAGCGCCGGCCCAACCGGCGCAGGCGGTTTCAAGGCGGAAGCCGGACGCTATCACCTCTATGTCAGCCTGGCGTGTCCGTGGGCGCACCGCACCCTGATCATGCGCGCCTTGAAGGGGCTCAACGAGCTGATCTCGGTCTCGGTGGTCAACTGGCTGATGGCGGAGCAGGGCTGGACCTTTGCCGACGGCCCCGGCGTCGTGCAGGACAGCATCAACCACGCGCAGTTCCTGCATCAGGTCTACACCGCGGCCGATCCGCATTATTCGGGCCGGGTCACGGTGCCCGTGCTCTGGGACAAGCAGAGGCGCACCATCGTCAACAACGAATCCGCCGAGATCATCCGGATGCTGAACTCGGCGTTCGACGGCCTCGGGGCCACGCCGGGCGACTACTACCCGCAGGCCCTGCGCGGCGAGATCGATGCGATCAACGCGCGAATCTACGACACGCTCAATAACGGCGTCTACAAATGCGGCTTCGCGACCACGCAAGGCGCTTACGACGAAGCGATCGCTCCCTTGTTCGCCACGCTCGACTGGCTGGAGGACAGGCTCTCGACCCGGCGCTTCCTGCTCGGCGACCGATTGACGGAGGCGGACATCAGGCTGTTCACGACCCTGATCCGCTTCGACGCAGTCTATGTCGGCCACTTCAAATGCAACCTCCGCCGCATCGCCGATTATCCGCATCTTTCGGCCTACACGCGCGATCTCTACCAATGGCCCGGCATCGCTGACACCGTGAACTTCGAGCATATCAAGCGGCATTATTACGAGAGCCACCGCAGCATCAATCCGACCGGCATCGTGCCGGCCGGGCCGCTGCAGGATTTCACCTTGCCGCACGGGCGGGAGCGCCTGTCTCGGTCCTGAGGCGGAAGCCGGCGAAGAGGATGGAATGTCGGGCGAGCGTGATCTGGACAGGCTGCTACGGACCATGTCGCCGCAGCTGCAGGACGGCGTTTTCGTGTTCTGCGCGCTTCCGAGCGATGCTGACATTCCGAGCGCGTTGGCACCACGGCTCTGGTTCCGTGAACGGGAAGGTCTCACCCTGGTCGTCCTGCGGGAGGAGGCTGAACGGGTAGGGCTGCCCGCGCAGTTCGCCTCGCGCCTGATCACGCTCGACGTGCATTCCGCGCTCGATGCTGTGGGATTCCTCGCTGCCGTCACCACCCGCCTGGCGCAGGCCGGCATCAGCGCCAACGCCGTCTCGGCCTTCCATCACGACCATCTGTTCGTGCCGGAGGCCAGCGCCGAGGAGGCACTGCATCTTCTGCAGGAGATGTCCGCGCAGGCGAGCTCCAGCTGAGTGGGCGGTTCGCGTCGTTCCGTTGCGGAAGCGCAGCTCATGGGGCCGCCGGAAAATTTTTCCCGGAAGGCTGTCGATCCGGTCCGCCCCCGTTCGTCTTGGAGACATCACGGATGGAGAACCGGCATGAAAATCTACTGGATCAAGGCTCAGGCGCCGCGCCGCGTGCTGGCGCTGGTCAAGCATCTCGGCGTGCAGGCGGAGTTCATCGACATCAGGGGCGGGCTGAAGACGCCGGAGTTTGCTGCGCTCAATCCCAACATGAAGGCCCCGGTGCTGGTCGACGGCGATCTCGTGCTATGGGAGTCCAACGCGATCATGGCCCATCTCTGCATCAGGGAAAGCTGCGACATGTGGCCGGCCCGCAATCCGCAGCAGCAGGTCGAGGTGCTGCGCTGGCTCTCCTGGAACGATTGTCACTGGGCGCCCGCGGTGGGGCCATTCTACTTTGAGCACATCGTCAAGCGGACGTTCGGCCTCGGCACGCCCGACCGCGCGGCGCTGATCGACAAGGTGGCCAACCTGAAGACGTTTGCAGCCGTGCTCGACGGTCACTTGAAGTCGCGCTCTTATGTCGCCTGCGATCGGCTCACCATTGCCGATTTCGCCTTGGCATCGATGGCGACCGATTGGCGCGAGGCGGAGATGCCGCTCGAGGCGTTTCCCAACATTGTCAGCTGGCTCGACGGGCTGATGCGCCTGCCGGCCTGGGCCGAACCCTGGCCGGAGCTGCAATCGGCCGCAGCCTGAGACATGCAGAATCGGACAAGCGGATCTCTCGGCGAGACGCCCGCCGAGAGTCGGCCTATACCCGCGGCATGATCTGCAGCTCGAGCAGCGCCAGACGCTGCATTGCGGTCACGCTGCGCTCGCCGGCCTTGGCGGCGCGCAGCACCGCTTCCGCGAGCAGCGTGACATGGGTCGAACTGACTGGCTCCGGCAAGGCCGCGATCGCGGCGTCCAGCGCCTGCGTCATCAGCGCGACCACCTCCGGCGAAAAAGCTGCGTCGGAAAAATCCTGCATGATACGACGTCCAAAAATGCTGCATGAGCCGCAACGGATTCCGCCGGCGCGGCCAAAACACGGGAGAGACGGCAACGAAGGTTGTCTCGGCCCGTCGATGACGATGACGCAATACGATCTATCGATGAAAACCCGGAAGCACGGTGCGGGTTCCGCGCGCCACTGCGCGATCGGCGGCGCCGACGTGATTTGCCCGACACCCAGCCCTTGCGTTCGATCGCCACGCATCCGCGTTCACAATGGCGCCTCAGATGGCGCAAGATCGCCTGCGCGTAACGGCTTATTTCGCCAACTGCTTCAATGCGATCGGTGATGCCACGTCCATCGCGATGAAAATTCATGTTTCGCTTTTCCAGAAATTGTGCAATCCTTCTCGCGTCCCGCCTCGATAAGAGGGACGCTTCGCGATCGTCACGAACGTTGGGTGCGGGATGCGGTGGCCTGTCGGCGTTGCAGCGCGCTATCAGCGGCGGACGAACAACATCGGCAGGACGGCGAAATCGAGTGGTCCTGGCGCCCCGACGCTGGCGCTAAGTTGCTCGGGTGATGATCCGAGCGGCGACGGTGGCTAACAAGCCCGGACACCGGGGAGAGCTCGTATAAGCCGTAACCCGCCGCGCAGGGAAGGCCGGATGATCCGGTTGAACCTGTGGTGACTGCCGCCTGCTTTCTTTGTTGCAGGCGGGCCGCGGGTGTCAACCGACATCCGGCCTTCCCCGCGCCCTCTGTTCAGAAGAGGGTGATCAACTGGCAAAGCTCGGACGCATGACGCGCCGCGAGAACGATGAGTTACGTTCCAATGGTGGTGGAAGACACTCAGTGTCATTCCGGGGCGCGCGAAGCACGAGCCCGGAATCTATACTCACGATCATGGTTATGGCTTCCGGGCTCGCCCTTACGGGCGCCCCGGAATGACGACGGGGTGCGTGTCAATTGTGGCCGCCATTGCGAGGGGCCGAAGGCGACGAAGCAATCCAGTACTATATCGACGCTGGATTGCTTCTGCCTACGCCTTTCGGGTTTCGGCGGGACACGTCGCTTCGCTCGCAATGACGGCAGCCGCGAACCGCGGCCTATCCTTTGATGAACGCCAGCAAGTCCGCGTTGATCACGTCGGCATGGGTGGTGGCCATGCCGTGCGGGAAGCCCGGATAGGTCTTCAGCGTGCCATGCTTGAGGAGCTTGATGCCGATGCGCGCGGAATCGTCGATCGGCACGATCTGGTCGTCCTCGCCATGCATCAAGAGCACCGGCACGTCGATCGCCTTGAGGTCCTCGGTGAAGTCGGTCTCCGAGAAGGCCTTGATGCAGTCGTAATGCGCTTTCGTGCCGCCCATCATGCCCTGGCGCCACCAGTTGCGGATCACGCCTTCCGAGACTTTCGCGCCGTCACGGTTGAAGCCGTAGAACGGTCCGGTCGGGATATCGAGGAAGAACTGGGCGCGGTTCGCGGCGAGCGCCGCGCGGAAGCCATTGAACACCTCGATCGGCAGCCCGCCCGGGTTCTTCTCGGTCTTCACCATGATCGGCGGCACCGCGCCGAGCAAAGCGGCCTTGGCGACCCGGCCCTTGCCGTGCCGCGCCACGTAACGCGCGACCTCGCCGCCGCCGGTGGAGTGACCGACATGAACCGCATCCTTCAGGTCGAGCTTTGCGGCAAGTGCCGCGACGTCGGCCGCATAGGTATCCATCTCATTGCCATGCTCGGTCTGGCTGGAGCGGCCATGGCCACGGCGATCATGGGCGATGACGCGAAAGCCCTTCTCCAGGAAGAACAGCATCTGCGCGTCCCAGTCGTCGGCCGAGAGCGGCCAGCCATGGTGAAACACGATGGGCTGGCCGGTGCCCCAATCCTTGTAGAAAATCTGCGTGCCGTCCGATGTCGTCACGAATCCTGAACTCATGGGGACTTGCCTTTCTTGCTTGTTTGACTGCCGCTTTAAAGGAGCGGAGTGGCATCGCCGTCGCCTCTGCGATCGCGATCGGCAACGACGAAGTCGTCAGCTTAGCTGAGGTCGGTGACGTTCTCAGCAACAGACGCGTGATCGTGGCGCCATGCCGCAATCAATCGATCACGATCGATTCAAATGATGCCCGTCATGCATTCCTGGCCGCCGCGATCATTCAGTGTGCGACACGCCGGGGACGTGCCCGTTCGGGATGCAGGGCCGTGGTGCCGAGAGCAAATCTTGAGCAGCGGGGTCAAGCGATTCCCGTCCCGGAGGCGCATTCGCGTCCGCCGATGGACCAGCGCGTCACGGGTCCGGCAATGGACGGGGTGGACACTGGCCCGCGATCCCAGCAATTTGGGCGCGCACTGATTCGGGGCATCAAACGGCCCACGCGGGCCAGAGGCGGCGTCAGCGGGGCTTTTTGAGTTCCCAAGGACCCGGGCGCGCGACATTGCACCGCGCCGTCCGATCGCCTAAAGCGTGATCCAAGGTTGATCAAAAAGGCTCATTCGACGAGCTAACCCACTGAAAACGTAGAGCTAATGGGCAAGAAACTGATTCCGCCGGAACCGGCCGACATCCATGAAGTGCCGCTGCGCGAGGCGCTGGAAGAGCGCTATCTCGCCTATGCGCTCTCGACCATCATGCACCGCGCGCTGCCCGACGCGCGCGACGGACTGAAGCCGGTGCACCGCCGCATCCTCTATGGGATGCGGCTCTTGCGGCTCGATCCGGGGACCGCGTTCAAGAAGTCGGCCAAAATCGTCGGCGATGTGATGGGTTCGTTCCATCCGCATGGCGACCAGGCGATCTACGACGCGATGGTCCGTCTCGCCCAGGATTTCTCCTCGCGCTATCCGCTGGTCGACGGCCAGGGCAATTTCGGCAATATCGACGGCGATAACCCCGCGGCCTACCGCTACACCGAAGCGCGGATGACCGATGTCGCGCGGCTTCTGCTCGAGGGCATCGACGAGGACGGGGTCGAGTTTCGTCCGAATTATGATGGCCAGTCCAAGGAGCCGGTGGTCCTGCCCGGCGGCTTCCCGAACCTGCTCGCCAACGGCGCGCAGGGCATCGCGGTCGGCATGGCGACCTCGATCCCGCCGCATAATGCCGCCGAGCTTTGCGACGCCGCGCTGCATCTGATCGAGAAGCCCGAGGCCAAGTCGCGCGCGCTGCTGCGCTGGGTCAAGGGCCCGGACTTCCCCACCGGCGGCACCGTGATCGATTCCAAGGAGTCGATCATCGAGGCCTACACCACCGGCCGCGGCTCGTTCCGCGTCCGCGCCAAGTGGACCCAGGAAGAGGGCAACCGCGGCACCTGGATCGTCGTCATCACCGAGATTCCGTATCTCGTGCAGAAGTCGCGCCTGGTCGAGAAGATCGCCGAGCTGCTCAACGAGAAGAAGCTGCCGCTGGTCGGCGACGTCAGGGACGAGTCGGCTGAGGACGTCCGGCTCGTCATCGAGCCGAAGTCGAAGAACGTCGACCCGGCGCTGATGATGGAATCGCTGTTCCGGCTCACCGATCTCGAGAGCAAGATCCCACTGAACCTCAACGTGCTGGTGAAGGGCCGCATCCCCAAGGTGGTGGGCCTGGCCGAATGCCTGCGCGAATGGCTCGACCATTTGCGCGACGTGCTGCTGCGGCGCTCGAACTACCGCAAGAAGCAGATCGAGAACCGGCTGGAGATCCTCGGCGGCTACCTGATCGCCTATCTCAACATCGACGAGGTGATCCGGATCATCCGCACCGAGGACGAGCCGAAGCCGGTGCTGATGAAGACCTTCAAGCTCAGCGAGGTGCAGGCCGAGGCCATCCTCAACATGCGCCTGCGCAGCTTGCGCAAGCTCGAGGAAATGGAGATCCGCACCGAGGACAAGGAGCTTCGCAAGGAGCTGAAGGGCATCAACTCGCTGCTGGCATCCGAGACCGAGCAATGGGCCAAGGTCGGTGAGCAGGTGAAGACGGTGCGCGAGATGTTCGGGCCGAAGACCCCACTCGGCAAGCGCCGCACCAATTTCGCCGACGCGCCCGAGCATGATCTCGCCGCGATCGAGGAGGCTTTCGTCGAGCGCGAGCCGGTGACGGTCGTGGTGTCGGAAAAGGGCTGGGTGCGCACCCTCAAGGGCCATGTGGAGGATCTCTCCAATCTCGCCTTCAAAACCGACGACCAGCTCGGCCAATCCTTTTTCGCCGAAAGCACCTCGAAACTGCTGCTGTTTGCGAGCAGCGGCAAATTCTACTCACTCGATGTCGCCAAGCTGCCGGGCGGCCGCGGGCATGGCGAGCCGATCCGCATGTTCATCGATCTCGATCAGGACGCCTCGATCGTGTCGATGTTCGTCAACAAGGGCGGCCGCAAATTCCTGGTGGCGAGCTCCGATGGCCAGGGCTTCGTCGTCACCGAGGAGGATTGCGTCGGCACCACCCGCAAGGGCAAGCAGGTGTTGAACGTGACGGCGCCGGCGGAGGCGCGCGCGATCACCACGGTCGCCGGCGACCAGGTCGCCGTCATCGGCACCAACCACAAGATGGTGATCTTCCCGCTCGATCAGGTGCCGGAGATGGCGCGCGGCCGCGGCGTCCGGTTGCAGAAATACACCAGCGCGCAGCTGTCCGACGTCGCGACCTTCGACCAGAAGGAAGGGCTCGGCTGGAAGGACTCGGCGGGCCGCGACCAGGGCCTTTCCTGGAAGGATCTGGCCGACTTCCGCGGCAACCGCGCCGATGCCGGCCGCATCGCGCAGGGCCTGCCGAAGTCGAACAAGTTCAGCCGGCCGATCGAGTAGCGAGGTAATAGTATCCGTCCGGCGTCGGCCTATATGCTTGAGCGAAAGCGATCGCGCGGTTGCTGTCGCTGATCGGGGCGAGCTCGGATGGCGCATTCTCATTCCGGCGATCATTCCCATGGCCACTCCCATGCGCACGGCCATGCCGGCCACAGCCATGCGCCGGCGAGTTTCGGCGCGGCGTTTGCGATCGGCGTGGCGCTCAATACCGCCTTCGTCATTGCCGAGCTCGTTTTCGGCTATGCCGCGCATTCGCTGGCGCTGATCTCGGACGCGGTCCACAATCTGTCCGACGTGATGTCGCTGCTGCTCGCCTGGGGGGCGCTTTGGCTCGCGCAGAAGCGGCCGACCGACCGGCACACTTACGGGTACAGGCGGGCCTCGATTCTCGCCGCGCTCGTCAATGCCGGCCTCCTGCTCCTCGTGGTCGGCGGCATTGCGGTCGAGGCCATCGACCGGCTGCAAAGCCCGACACAGGTCGCGGGCGCGACCGTGCTATGGGTGGCCAGCCTCGGCATCGTCATCAACGGCGCCACCGCGCTGCTGTTCATGCGCGGCCGGCATGACGATCTCAACATCCGCGGCGCCTATCTGCACATGGCCGCCGACGCCGGCGTGTCCTTTGGCGTGGTGGTTGCCGCCATCATCACCATGGCGACCGGCTGGCTCTGGGTCGATCCGGTGGTCAGCCTTCTGATTGCGGCCGTGGTGCTGGTGAGCGGCTGGGAGCTGGCGCGCGACAGCGTCAATCTGGCGCTCGATGCTGTTCCCCGCGACATCCAACTGCCGGCAGTCCGGGATTATCTTGCCTCGCTCGAGGGCGTCAGCGAGGTCCACGACCTGCACATCTGGGCGATGAGCACCAACGAAACCGCATTGACGGCCCATCTCGTCCGGTGCGGCGGCGCCGACGATGACTTTCTGCACAGGGTTTGTGGGGAACTGTCGCACCGCTTCAACATCCAGCATCCGACCCTGCAGATCGAGACCGATGGTTGCGCCTGCAAGCTCGCCCCGGCGCATGTGGTGTAGAGCGGTGGCCCGGCGAGCCCCCGGAAATCCGAGCACGACGGCCACGGTGCCGATGCCGCGCGGCGGCAGCGGGTCGGAATCCAAGTTCTGTCGTGATAATGTCAACGGCCGTGTCTGTAGTCGACGCCGGACGCCGTGGCCATGCATATGCCGGTGCGGGATAGGCTGAGGGAGAGCGAGAATGCCGTCACATGCGGATCAGTGGGCGCATGATCATGTGTTTCTGGGGGCGCAGCATGAGCGCAACGAGCGCCGCACCTGGTTCGTGGTCGCGCTGACGCTCGCGATGATGATCGGCGAGATCGTCGCCGGCTCGCTGTTCGGCTCGATGGCGCTGCTGGCCGACGGCTGGCACATGGGGACCCACGCGGCAGCGCTCGGGATCGCCGGGCTTGCTTACCTGTTTGCGCGCCGCTACGCGCGCAATCCGCAGTTCACATTCGGCACCGGAAAATTCGGGGAACTCGCCGCCTTCTCCAGCGCCATCATCCTGCTGCTGATCGCGATCCAGATCGCCTATGAGAGCGTGCTCCGTTTGATCAACCCGGTTCCGATCGCCTATGGCGAGGCCGTGGCGGTAGCGGCACTGGGGTTGGTGGTCAATCTCGCCAGCGCCTGGCTGCTGGCTGATAGCCATGATCATCATCATCACGGTCATGGCCACGAACACGTCCATCGTCACGAGCACCATGATGATGACGACGATCACGATCATCATCACCACCATCATGGTCACCACCACGACAACAACCTGCGCGCGGCCTATGTCCATGTGCTGGCCGATGCCGCGACCTCTGTGCTGGCGATCGCTGCGCTTCTGGTCGGGATGTATTCGGGGTGGGCCTGGGCGGATGCCGTCGTCGGCGTGATCGGCAGCGCCGTCATTGCGAGCTGGGCCTATGGGCTGATCCGCGACGCCGGTGCGGTGCTGCTCGACGTCAATGCCGACCGGCGGCTCGAGGCAACCATCCGCGCGCGGCTGGAGGCCGGCGGCGACCATGTCACGGATCTGCATCTGTGGCAGCTCGGTCCGGGGCACCGGGGCGTCGTCGTCTCGCTGGTCTCCGACAATCCCCTGGCACCGGCGACCTACAAGCAACGTCTGCGCGACTTGACCACGCTGAGCCATGTCACGGTGGAGGTCGAGCATGGACTGCGGCGCTGAACGCGAAAGATAGAAGTAAAAGACCGAAGATGGATATCTCCGACCGCCTCGTGCTGATCAATTGGCTGGTGGGGCAGAGCCTCTCCGGGGTGCCGGAGAAAGACATTCTGCGCGGCTTCTGCGAGCGCTGCCGGCAGGGTGGAATCGAGCTGTCCCGCGGGATGATCTTCATCGATACGCTGCATCCGATCTTTGAGGGACGTGGCTTTCGCTGGAACGATCGGCCGACCAATGAAAGCGATACGTTCGAGTATGGATCGACCAGCGAGGGCGAAGCGGCCAACAATTGGAAGCGTTCGACCTTTCACTACATGCTGGAGAAGGGCCACGACGAGTTCAGCATCGATCTCACGAATTGTGCCCATCTGGATTTTTCGCTGATCCATGAGTTCGCAGAGAAGGGCCACCAGCATTTCCTCTCCTTCGTGCACCGCTTCGGCGAGGCCGGCACCCTCGGCCAGATGGATTGCTTCTACTCCTGCTGGCTGACCCGGCGCATCGGCGGCTTCGCGGAAACGCAGGTCGAAGCGCTGCGCGACCTCGTGCCCGTGCTCGGCCTTGCCATCAAGTCTGCGCAGCAGGTCGATATCGTGCGAACGCTGGGCCGGGTCTATCTAGGCCGCGGTGCGTCCGAGCAGGTGCTCCAAGGCCAGATCTCGCGCGGTATCACCGAACGCATCAACGCCGTGCTCTGGTTCTCCGATCTGCGCGGCTCGACCGCGATCTCGGAGAGCATCTCGCCGGACGAGATCATCCCGCTGCTCAACGACTACGCCCAGGCCTCGATCGACGCGATTCACGAGGCAGGCGGTGATGTCCTGAAACTGATCGGCGATGGTGTTCTCGCGATTTTCACCGGCCAGGACATGTCCGAAGCGCGGCGGGCGGCCTTGCGTGCCGAGCACCGGTTTCGACTCAATATGACCGCTCTCAACGCCCGGCGGACACAGGAGGGGCGGCCGGTGACGTCGGCCTATGTCGGTCTGCATGTCGGCGAAGTCTTTTACGGCAATATCGGCAGCGAGGACCGGCTCGACTTCACCGTGGTCGGACCCGCGGTGAATGAGGTCAGCCGCATCGCCTCGATGTGCCGTTCGATCGATCGCGAATTGCTGGCCTCGGCGGAGTTCTGCGACGGGCTCGATGCAGAAGGCCGCCCGCACCTGGTGTCGACCGGCCGTTATGCATTGCGAGGCATCGGACGCGCGCAAGACCTCTATACGCTGGATCCTGAAATCGCCGCGAGCGAGGCGGCAGCGCGCGGCTACGAGGCCTATCTCGGAGCCGGCACTTTGAATCGGGGACCTTGAGCCAAGTCAATGCAATGGAGCGCGAACTCCGCCCAGGATCATGAGTGGGAGATCACGCTATGTATACGCACATTCTGCTGCCGACCGATGGTTCCGACCTGTCCAAAGCCGCGATGAAGCACGGGATTGCACTTGCCAAAGCGACGGGCGCGAAGATCACGGCGCTCGTGGTCTCGACGCCTCTGCACTCGTTGGTCGTCGATCCCACCGCTGCCACCAGGGCGCTGGCGCAGTACAAGGCCTTGGTCGCCGAGCAGACCGCGAAATATCTGAACCACGTCAAGGAAGACGCCGAGCGCGTAGGGGTCGCCTGCGAAACGCTGTGTGTCGAGCACGACAAGCCATACGAAGCCATCGTCGATACCGCCCGCGACCGCGACTGCGATCTGGTGGTGATGGCCTCGCATGGCCTGCGCGGCGTCTCAGCGATCCTGGGCAGCGAGACGCTGAAGGTGCTCACGCACTCGACCGTTCCGATCCTGGTCTATCGCTAGGCGGCCTGCATCTCCGGCTGGCGCGCGAGCGTCACCGCAGGCGATGTGAGGATGACCAGGGCCTGAAGGCCGAAAATGAGGGCGACGAGGTAGAGGCAGACATCGGCTCCATAGGTGCCGCCAATGATGGCGCCCAGCAACGATCCGAGCGGCCGCGCGCCATAGCTCAGGATGTTGATGGCCGAGACGCGACCGAGCAGGCTGGCCGGCGTCACCGATTGGCGCAGGGTGGTGGTCGAGATCACCCACAGAATAGGTCCCGCGCCGAGGAGAAAGAAGCTCAAGCCGGCCAGCCATGGCGAGGGGACGAGCGTGGTCAACGCCATCAGCAGCGCGGCGACGAAGCCGGCGACGGGCCCAAGACCGATCACGATGCCGAAGGCCAGCCGTCGCATGATCCGGGTGGCGAGCAGGGCGCCGAGGACCATGCCGGACCCGAACATCGAGAGCACGGTGCCGACCCCGGTCGCCGACAGCCCGAGTCGATGCACCGCATAGGGCACGAACACGGCCAGCAGCAGGAAATGCGCGGTGTTGAAGATGAACTGGGTGACGAAGACCGGGCGCAGCAATGGATGCCGCAGCACGAACGCGGCGCCTTCCTGGATCTCCGCTCGCGGATGCCGTCGGGGCCGCGGTGGACGGGACGGCTCCTCCACGCCGGTCAGGCAGGCCACGGCGGCGATGGACAGCGCTGCAGCGCAGGCGAAGGCCGCCGCCGCTCCGATCCAGCCCACCAGCATGCCACCGAGCGCCGGTCCCGACGCAAAGGCGATCGTGCGGGCGAGTTCGATCCGCGCATTCGCCGCAGGCAATAAAGCCGGCGTCACCAATGAAGGGACCAGCGCGGGGGCGGCGACACTGAAGACGACGGTGCCGCAGACGGCGGCAAAGCCGAGCGCCGCAAGCAAGGACAATGTGAGCGCGTTGGCCCAGATTGCCAGGAAGATGATGAGCAGGGCGAGCGCCCGCAACGCCTCGGCGGAGGCCATGAGAATTCGTCTTGAGAGACGGTCCGTCAGCAGGCCAGCCGGAATGGCAAACAGGATGAATGGAGCGGTCAGTGCGGTCTGCAACAAGCCGGACTGGCCTTCGCCGACCCCGAGCACGAGCACGGCGACGATGGGAGCGGCAGCCAGCGCAATCTGTTCGGCGGACTGCGCGGCGAGATTGGACCAGGCCAGGCGGTTGAATGTCACGGGCAGGGCGGGCGTAGAGTGGAACATTGCACGGTCCTTGAGGCGATGATGCCCGCCATTCTCGGCAAGCCGGCAACGCGCGCCCACCCGCTTTCCGATTGGGCCCTCAAGCTGCTGTGTGACGATGTCCCGTTACGCCGAACCGACCAGTTGCTGGTGCTCCCCTTAAAGAGAACCGACCGGAACGGATTGGCCTAATTGCAGTTGCAAATCAATTGCATTAAAAAGAATTCTGGTTCAGAATAGCAGCATGGACGCGCATCCGTCAGAATTTTCGCAAGGACATAGCGTCGCGCCGGCGGACGGCGGCCCGCTGGCGCGTGGCTGGAAGGGGGATCGTGGCGCGCCGTCGCTGGGAGAGCTGTTCGGCTCGGTGCGGACGGCGGCCAAAGGATCGCTGTGGCGCAAGTTGCTGGCGTTTCTCGGCCCCGGCTACCTTGTTGCTGTCGGCTATATGGACCCCGGCAACTGGGCGACGTCGCTCGCCGGCGGCTCAAAGTTTGGTTACACGCTGCTGTCGGTGGCGTTGCTTTCCAATCTGATGGCGATCGTGCTGCAGTCGCTCTGCACCCGCCTCGGGGTGGGCACGGGGCGCGATCTCGCGCAAGCCTGTCGCGATGCGACCCCGCGCTGGGTCTCAATTCCGCTGTGGCTGTCGGCGGAGGTCGCGATCACCGCGACCGATCTTGCGGAGGTGATCGGCACCGCGATCGGCCTCGGTCTGCTGTTCGGTATCCCGCTCGCGATCGGCGTCTGCATCACGGCGCTGGATGTGTTTCTCATCCTGGCCTTGCAGGCCTTTGGCTTCCGCTGGATCGAGGCCTTTGTCGTCGCGCTCCTCGGGGTGATTGCTGCCTGTTTCGCGGCCCAGATCGCGATGGCGCACCCGGATTGGGGCGCCGTTCTCAAGGGCTTCGTGCCGACCGGGCAGCTCTTTGCGAATTCCGAGATGCTCTATCTCGCCCTTGGCATTCTCGGCGCCACCGTGATGCCGCATAACCTCTATCTCCATTCGGGCTTGGTGCAGACGCGCGGTTATGGCGACAGCCCCGCGGAGAAGCGCGAGGCGATCACGCTGTCGACGATCGATTCTTCCATTGCACTGTGCCTTGCGTTGACCATCAACGCCTCGATCCTGATCCTGGCTGCGGCGACCTTCCACAGGAGAGGACAGCTCGAGGTTGCAGAGCTCGATCAGGCGCATTCGTTTCTCGCGCCGCTGCTGGGCTCCACGATTGCGCCGAGCCTGTTTGCGATCGCACTCCTATGCTGTGGCCTGAATTCGACGATCACCGCGACCTTGTCGGGTCAGATCGTGATGGAAGGCTTCCTCCACTGGCGGATTGCGCCGTGGCTGCGCCGGCTAATCACACGGACGATCGCGATCGTGCCGGCCGTGGTCGTCACCATCTGGGCTGGCGAGAAGGCCACCGGTCAGCTCCTGATCCTGAGCCAGGTCGTGCTCAGCCTGCAGCTGCCATTCGCCATCGTCCCACTGGTGCTGATCACGGCGAGCCGCGCCAAGATGGGCGCGTTCGTCGCGCCGCGCTGGCTGACGGCCGTTGCGAGCGCGATCGCGGTTGCGATCATCGGGCTGAATGTGAAGCTGGTCGCGGATTATTTGGGATAAGCGAAGCGAGTAGCGAATGAGGAGTAGCGAGTAGGGAAACGAACCATTCGCTACTCCCTATTCGCCAATCGGCCTGCTTCAATCCTGCGGCTCCGGCGCCGTGTGCCCTTCGGCATCCACGCGCAGCCAGCCGGCTGCGGCCAGCCGCTGCTGCGGCAGATAGCGACTCTTGTAGTCCATCTTCTGGGAGCTCTCGATCCAATAACCGAGATAGACGTAAGGCAGGCCCTGCCGTCGCGCACGGGCGATATGGTCGAGGATCATGAAGGTGCCGAGCGAGCGCGAGATCTCCGACGGATCGAAGAACGAATAGACCATGGACAGGCCGTCACTGAGCACATCGGTGAGCGCCGCCGCGACGAGCTCGCCGCCCCGTCCGTTCGGACCGTTGCTTGGATTGCGCCGGCGATATTCGATGATCCGGGTCTCGACATGGCTGTCTTCGACCATCATGGCGTAATCCAGCACCGTCATGTCGGCCATGCCGCCGTGCCGGTGCCGCTGGTCGAGATAGCTGCGGAAGATCGAATATTGCTCCGAGGTGGGGACGGCGCTGCGCTGCTCGCCGACGAGGTCGGCATTGCGGGCGAGTACCTTGCGGAAGTTGCGCGAGGCTCGGAACTCATTCGCGATCACCCGCACCGAGACGCAGGCCCGGCACTGGTCGCAGGCCGGACGATACGCGATCGACTGGCTGCGCCGAAAGCCGCCATGGGTGAGGAGGTCGTTGAGATCGGTCGCCTTGTCGCCGACCAAATGCGTGAAGACCTTCCGTTCCTGCCGCCCCGGTAGATAGGGGCAAGGCGAGGGCGCCGTCAGGTAGAATTGCGGGGTATCACGCGAATGCTGGGTCAAGGATGCTCATCAGCCTCCAAAGCGATGATCGATAGAATTGCGCTCCGGACGCTGCCGGTCAATCGGTTTGATGAGTCAATAGGTGCGGACCGGCTCAACCCGTTGCGAGCGCACCGAGGTGTTGACGATCACGGTTCCCAGAAGGAAGTCGTGCAGCAGCCGCCGGCGGCTGTTGAAGAGCCCAAGCAGAAGCACCAACGGTGACAGCACCGAAATCGAGATCCAGAAACAGACTGCATGCACGGCGCCGAGCACGAAATAGCCCGGTGCTCCGTACCAGGTGCGGAGTTCGAGATCCATGAGGCGCATGCCAATGGTGGCGGAATGCGGACCACCGATGGTGCTGCCGTAATAGACGAGCGCCCAGATCACCGATGCCGGTGAGATCAGCCAGAACAGCGCCCAGCCGAGCCCAAGGGTGATGAGGCCGAACACCGCGATGAAGATCACGGCCAGGACCACTGGAATCGCGAGCACGACCAGGTCGATCAGGAACGCGACCATGCGTCGCAACAGCACGCCGCGAAACAGCTCCGGCTGCAGAGCGGGATCAAACGCGTGAGGCCGAATATCCGGTCCGCCACCGCCCCAGCGGCTACCACCCGAGCCCGTATAGGTCATGGATTGTCCTCCCGATTGGCAAGCAGGACATGGGAACCGCCTCCGGCCTTGCAAGGGCGTGCGGCGAGATGCCGTCGCAAATATTCAGGCAATTCCGGGGCTGCGCCAGGAGCGCCGGACGGGTTCACGGTCTCCGGCAGCCTCGGGAGTTGCAGAACTACGAATTCTGCTGCCGCAGCCTTTCCGCCGCCTGTGGAGCGAAATAAGTCAGCACGCCGTCGGCGCCGGCGCGCTTGAACGCCAACAGGCTCTCCATCATCGCGCGATCGCCGTCGATCCAACCATTATTCGCGGCCGCCGCGATCATCGCGTATTCGCCGGAGACCTGATAGGCGAAGGTCGGCATCGCGAACGTGTCCTTCACGCGGCGGACGACATCGAGGTAGGGCAGGCCGGGCTTCACCATCACCATGTCGGCCCCTTCGGCGATATCCAGCTCGACCTCGCGCAGGGCCTCGTCGGAATTGGCGCTGTCCATCTGATAGGTGCGCTTGTCGCCGGTCAACGCTTTGGCCGAACCGATCGCATCGCGGAACGGACCATAGAATGCAGAGGCATATTTCGCGGCGTAGGCCATGATCTGCACGTCCTGAAAGCCGGCTTGATCGAGCGCCTGCCTGATGGCGCCGACCCGGCCGTCCATCATGTCCGACGGCGCGATGATGTCGCAGCCGGCTTCGGCCTGCACCAGCGCCTGCCTGACCAGGACCGCCACCGTCTCGTCGTTGAGGATCCGGCCATCCTTGATCAGCCCGTCATGCCCGTGGCTCGTGAAGGGATCGAGCGCGACGTCGCAGAGCACGCCGATGTCGGGGAACTCCGCTTTGATGGCACGCACGGCCTGGCAGACCAGATTGTCCGGGTTGCAGGCCTCGGACCCGTTCTCGTCGCGCAGCGAGGGATCGGTATAGGGGAACAGGGCCAGGCAGGGGATGTTCAGCTTGACCGCGCGCTCGGCGTCGCGGACGATTTCGTCGACGCTCAGCCGATCGACGCCGGGCATCGACGCGACCACGCTGCGGGTCTTCTGGCCCTCGACCACGAACAGCGGCCAGATCAGATCGTCAGTGGTCAGGACGTTTTCCCGCACCAGGCGACGGGCCCATTCGGCTTTGCGGTTGCGGCGGGGACGGATGGTCAGATCGAGGGAAGGAGCCACGGTGGTGGTGACATTGCGCGCAACGTCGCGCACTTCGATCGGACGCCCGAATTTGATCGCCATAAGAGTCTCTCTCCTGGAGGAGGTTGCCGGCCGGCTGATTTGACTTGTTGTAATTCCAAATTTCTGTAGCACCTTGACCGCGCGGCGTCACTTGACCTCGCGCAAGCTGCCCGCTCATTTTGACGCAGCAGCTCACCGATAATCGCGCGCCACGCATGACCGAAAGGGGCCACATGAAGGCCATTTGCCCGATCAGACGAGGTCTCGATGCCTGAAATTCCCACCCCGCGGGATCTGCCGCGCGATGGCGCCATGTCGGTTGCAGCGCTGTCGTCGGAGCGTCCGGACAGCGACGATAACGTCTGGACGCGGCGCCTCGTTCTGTTCCTGCGGGTGATGGCGATGCTGTCGATCGCCAAGGGGCTTTATCACTGGGCCCAGGTGACAGGCTTCATCGGGGGCGAGGACGAGGCTTTCGAGAACCAGCCCATGGCCTGGCAGGCGGCAACCGTCTATTTCGCCGTGATCGAGCTGGTCGCAGCGGTCGGGCTGTGGCTCGCCACGCCCTGGGGGGCGGTGGTCTGGCTGACCACCGTGGTCTCGATGGCGGTGATCGAGTTGATGTTCCCCGCCATCTATGGCGGCAGCCTGATCGTGGTCGGGGGCGAAGCCGTCATGCTGGCGGCCTATCTCGTGTTGGCCTGGATGGCGGCACGGGAACGTCCGCCATAGCGGCGTTAACGGTCTCGGCATCGTGAGGTTGTGCGCAATGAGCTTTGCGTCTCGATCTCGTCTCTGGGTTGCGGGTAACGTTTCGAACAGCTTAAAGTCCGTCGCCACAGCTGTTACGCGCTCCTTAGCGCGGGGCGATGCACCTGTTTTGGAATGTGACAGGGCTTGGGACAAAGCGCGAACATCACACGCTCACCGTCAATGGAGTCTTGCGTAAAGTGCTTTAATCGCTGGCTTAAAAGAGAATTCACTCTCTTAAATTCATTCTGTATTTATGCTCTTGTTTAAGCCGATATTCAAATCGGCCCCCTTAAGCTCGTTTTATCAGACGGGACAAAAGTTTCGTCGAATAAGTCGACAAAAACGACGACAGGGGAAGTGTCATGATGAAAGCCGTTGCTACGGCCGTGGAGACTGAGCGCGCGCCCCAGGGCACCGTGCAGTCGGCGTACCTGGAAGCCTTGACCTTGGTGGAGCGGCTGCACCGCCGCCTGCTCGATGTCATCAAGGACGAGTTCGATCGCCGCGGTCGCTCTGATATCAACTCGGTTCAGGCTCTGCTGCTCTACAACATCGGCGACAAGGAGCTGACCGCCGGTGAGCTGCGCACCCGCGGTTATTATCTCGGCTCCAACGTTTCGTATAACTTGAAGAAGCTGGTCGAACTCGGCTTCCTCGATCATCAGCGCTCGCGCGTCGACCGCCGCTCGGTGCGCATCCGCCTGACGCCGCAGGGTCAGGAGATCCGCAAGATCGTCGAGGCGCTGTATCAGAAGCACGTCAAGACGGTGGAGCAGGTGGGGGGCATCTCCAACGAGGAGTTCGCCACGCTCAATAAGTCGCTGCACCGGCTCGAGCGCTTCTGGACCGATCAGATCCTCTATCGGCTCTGATCGCAGTCAAACAAGGTCGGGCGGGGGCGCGCCCGCAAAGCGCCTTGCTGTACAACCTGACATGTCCCGGCGCGCCGGCTCGTGATGCGAGCCGGCGCGTTCGTCTTTTGCGTTCGCGGAAAACTCCCGTTGCGCATTGGAACCAGATCGGCGTCAGCGGGGTTGTCCCACCGCGCCGGAGGACGAACGATGCTGGTTGAACGTGGCATGCAGGCGATGAGTGCGGAGGTCGTAAGCGATGCTTATGCCATCGCTGCGAACTACTTGCGCCGCTCAGGCGGCATGCCCGACACGTTCCAGCCCAACGACCACCTGGTCGACATCATCGTTCTCCTGTTTCAACGCGGCGAGTTCAACAAGCTGAAGCTCGCCAACATGGCGATCGCAATGTTCGAGGCTGCGACGCCGCCTGACTGAAGGGGACCCCATGGAAGCTGCGATCGATCGCATCATGCACACCTACGACCTGCTCGCGAACCGTACCTCTGCGGCGAGCGAAGAGGCGCGGCGCAAGGTGGCCGACTACGTGAAGACGTTGTTCGAAGCCGGCGAGCGCGACCCACACCGGCTCACCGTGTGTGGCCTGACCTATCTGCGCCAGCTCGATGGCCGCGTCGATCCGGTGAAGGCGGGCTATACGGGGCTTTGAGCCTACCCCCACGCAAAACGATTGCATCGGCACAGACACAACCTGTATGAAGCGACCGCTTCATACAGGTTTTCGTGTTGGGGGCACCGATGCTGGGGTTGTCGCGCGCATTCTACATTCCGCTCTTGTTGATCTCGACCTGTTCCCAGAACGCGTCGCCAACTGCCGATGCCGTTGGCAACGCCACGGCCGCCGCGGAGCCGGTCCTGGTCGCAAATCCGACCAAGGTCGGCGAATGTGCGGAGAGAACGATCGCCGAGATCGCGGACCGCTCCGGGGAGAAGCTCTCGCGGAAACCGATCAAGAGGGGTGTGATCGATCCCGGCAGCTATGTTCGCTACACCAACAAGGACACGCAGGTGTCGTATGAGTGGGATGCTGCGCTTGCTGGCTCGAAAGTGGGCGACAAGGTTCGGTTCTGCCTCATCTCCATTCCGAAGGATTGTCCGCCCGGCGATGACCGGGGTCGTGTCTACGAGACCACGAATCTCCGGACCAATCAGGCCTGGAAGATGCCCGACGACCAGCACATGTGCGGCGGGGCCTGACGGCGGTTGGCGCGGCCGGAGCCTCCCAGGGCCGAGGGCTTTCAGCGCGTGCCCGTCCACCATATCTTGGCATAAATCGGAGGCCTGACCGCAACCGCTTGGCCTGACCCGGCCGGTGTGGTAATGGCGAAGAGTTCTTTCCGACCGCCTCGAGAAACCGACCGCAATCCGCTAAAGGCTTGCGGCCGCGGAGATATTTCGCCGATGACAGCCACCAGCGCCAAGCCCTCATCCGCCCCCGATTCCTTCTTCACCGCCACGCTCGCCGAGGCCGATCCGGAGATCGCGGCAGCCATCAAGGGCGAACTCGGTCGCCAGCGGCATGAGATCGAGCTGATCGCATCCGAGAACATCGTCAGCCGGGCCGTACTGGAAGCGCAGGGCTCGGTGATGACCAACAAATATGCGGAAGGCTATCCGGGCGCGCGCTATTATGGCGGCTGCGAATGGGTCGACGTCGCCGAGAACCTCGCGATCGACCGCGCCAAGAAGCTGTTCGGCGCCAACTTCGCCAACGTGCAGCCGAACTCCGGCAGCCAGATGAACCAGGCGGTGTTCCTGGCGCTCTTGCAGCCTGGCGACACCTTCATGGGCCTCGACCTCGCGGCGGGCGGTCACCTGACCCATGGCTCGCCGGTGAACATGTCCGGCAAATGGTTCAAGGCCTCGCATTACACGGTGCGGCGCGAGGACCAACTGATCGACATGGACGCGGTCGCCAAGCAGGCCGAAGAGGTGAAGCCGAAGCTGATCATCGCCGGCGGCAGCGCCTATTCGCGCCCCTGGGACTTCAAGCGCTTCCGCGAGATCGCCGACAGCGTCGGCGCCTACTTCTTGGTCGACATGGCGCACTTCGCCGGCCTCGTCGCCGGCGGCGTCCATGCCTCGCCGGTGCCGCACGCCCATGTCGTAACCACGACGACGCACAAATCGTTGCGTGGCCCGCGCGGCGGCCTGATCCTGTGGAACGACGAGTCCCTGACCAAGAAGCTCAACTCCGCGATCTTCCCGGGCCTGCAGGGTGGCCCGCTGATGCACGTGATCGCGGCCAAGGCGGTGGCCTTTGCCGAGGCGCTGCGTCCCGAGTTCAAGGCCTACGCCAAGAACATCGTCGAGAACGCCAAGGCGCTCGCGGAGTCCCTGCGCGCCCACGGTTTCGACATCGTCTCCGGCGGCACCGACAACCATCTGATGCTGGTCGACCTGCGGCCGAAGGGCTTGAAGGGCAACGTGTCGGAGAAGGCGCTGGTCCGGGCCGGAATCACCTGCAACAAGAACGGCATCCCGTTCGATCCGGAGAAGCCCTTCGTCACCTCTGGCCTCCGTCTCGGGACGCCGGCGGCGACCACCCGTGGTTTCGGCGTCGCCGAATTCCAGGAGGTTGCCGGCCTGATCGCAGAGGTGCTGAACGCGATCGCGCAGGCGCCGGACGGCAGCGCGCCGCTGGTCGAGGCCGCCGTGAAGCAGAAGGTGAAGGCGCTGACCGATCGTTTCCCGATCTATCAGTAAGGCTCAACTGGTGCGGCGGATTTGAACTTTCCTCATCTTTGCCGCACCCGCTTGTCGGAACTTCGGATTCAAAGCCGCACGAAAATCGAAAGTCGCTAGTGCTGCTTTGATGCCGAAGTTCGCAAAAGAAGGTGGCCGCGAGACGATGCGAACTTCGGAATCGGAGCACTAGATGCGCTGCCCCAGCTGCAACAGCCTCGATACGCAGGTGAAGGACTCCCGGCCCACCGAGGACTCCTCGGTGATCCGGCGGCGGCGGGTCTGCCTCTCCTGCAACTTTCGCTTCACCACCTTCGAGCGGGTGCAGCTGCGCGAACTCACCGTGATCAAGCGCAACGGTCGCCGCGTGCCGTTCGACCGCGACAAGCTGATGCGCTCGGTGCAAATCTCCTTGCGCAAGCGCGCCGTCGATCCGGAGCGCGTGGAGAAGATGGTTTCGGCGATCGTGCGCGAGCTCGAGAGCGGCGGCGAGGCGGAGGTGTCGTCGGAGGCGATCGGCGAGATCGTGATGGAGCACCTGCGTCAGCTCGACGACGTCGCCTATGTCCGCTTCGCCTCGGTCTATCGCAATTTCCGCGAAGCCAAGGATTTCGAGGCGGTTCTCGGCGAGCTGTCTTCCGAGGACGACGCGCCGCGGCTCGCGCCGGTCCGCAAATGATCTTTCGCGTGCTGATCGACCAGGTCGGCGAGAAGCTTCGCGCGCAGAAGGAAGCCGACCGCCGCTTCATGCAACTGGCGCTGTCGCTCGGGCAGCGTGGGCTGGGCCGCACCTGGCCCAATCCGGCGGTCGGGGCCGTGGTGGTCAAGGATGGCATCATCGTCGGGCGCGGCTGGACCCAGCCCGGCGGGCGTCCGCATGCGGAGCCCGAGGCGCTCAGGCGCGCCGGCGAAGCGGCAAAAGGCGCCACGCTTTATGTGACGCTCGAACCGTGCTCGCACTTCGGAAAGTCGCCGCCCTGTGTGGATGCGGTGATTGCCGCCGGCGTCGCGCGAGTGGTGTCGGCGATCGAAGATCCCAATCCGGAGGTTGCAGGGCAGGGCCATGCGAAATTGCGCGCTGCCGGCATCCAGGTCGAGGTCGGCCTGTGTTCGGCTGACGCGGCGCGTGACCACGCCGGTCACTTCCGCCGCGTCCGCGATGGGCGCCCGCATGTCATCCTCAAGCTGGCGGTCTCCGCGGATGACAAGATCGCGGCGGCCGGCCACAAGCCGGTGGCGATTACCGGCGAATCCGCCAGGACACGCGTTCACCTGCTCCGCGCCCAATGCGATGCGATCCTGGTCGGCATCGGCACGGTGCTCGCCGACGATCCGCTTCTGACCTGCCGCTTGCCGGGCATGGCGAGCCGATCGCCCGTGCGGGTGGTGCTCGACACGGCGCTGCGCATTCCGGTAGACAGCCGGCTGATGCGGTCGGCGCGCGCGACGCCGCTCTGGCTGGCCTGCGCCGAAACGGCGGAGGCTGCGGCGGCCACTCGGCTCGGCGCGGCGGGCGCGCAGGTGATCCGGATGCCGCCTTGCCCGTCGCCCGGGCTTGACCTCGCGGCCGTCCTGCGCGCGCTCTCCGAACGCGGCGTCACCCGCCTGATGGTCGAGGGTGGCAGCCAGGTGGCATCCTCTTTCATGGCCAGCGGCCTGGTCGATGAAATCTGGCTGCTGCGGGGACCTGAGCCGGTCGGGGCGGATGGGATCGCTGCGCTGAGTGCATTGCCGCTCGCCGCAATCACGCAGTCGCCGGCCTACCGGGTTCGTGCTAGCGAGACGCTCGATACCGACACCCTCACGATTTATGAGCGCACCTAAATGTTTACCGGCATTGTCACCGATGTGGGTGAGATCCTGAGCCTGACGCCGACGGCGCAGGGCCAGCTGCATCGGTTGCGCGTTGCCTGCCATTACGACCGGGCTGGGATCGCCGATGGCGCTTCGATCGCCAATAACGGCGTCTGCCTGACAGTTGTGCAATCCGGCATTGCCGATGGAAAGACCTGGTTCGAGGTCGATACCGCCGCCGAGACCCTGGCGCTGACCACGGCGAAACATTGGAAGGTCGGCACCAGGTTGAACCTGGAGCGGGCGTTGAAGATCGGCGACGAGTTGGGCGGCCATATCGTCGCCGGCCATGTCGACGGGATCGCGACCATCGTGAGCCGCGAGGATCTGCCGGACATGGCGCGCTTCGTGCTAAAGACCTCGCGCGAGCTTGCCCGTTTCATCGCGCCGAAAGGCTCGGTGACGCTCGATGGCGTGTCGCTGACGATCAACACGGTGGACGATGTGACGTTCTCGGTGCTGATCATTCCGCATACGCTCGAGGTGACCACGTTGTCGTCCTGGCAGGCAGGCACCGAGGTCAATATCGAGGTCGACCTCATGGCGCGCTACGCGGCGCGCCTGGCGGAGATGAGATAGCTTTTCCTTGGCATTGTCGGCGGCCACGCTTACAAGGCCAACCCTCATGGCGAGGAGGCGCATGCACCCGAGCAGGCCGACCGGTCGCGAGGTTGTCGGCGGACGGTGCGCTCCGAAAGCGCCGTCTCGAACCATGAGGCCGAAATTCATCCGCCCCTTCGAGACGCGGCCAATTGGCCGCTCCTCCGGGTGAGGCACCATGACGATGGAAACATACTGATGGCAGACGCGCGGCGCGCCCCATTGAAGGACCAGACCGACATTTCCGGCGCCCGGGCGCTGATCGTGGAGGCGCGGTTCTATGACGACATCCAGGACGCGCTGCTCGAAGGGGCGGTGGCCGAGCTGAAGGGGGCCGGCGTCACGCATGACGTGCTCACGGTCCCCGGTGCGCTGGAGATCCCGGCCGCGATCGCCATCGCGCTGGACGCGGCGGAGAGCCACGGCAAGCCCTATGACGCGGCGATCGCGCTCGGCTGCGTGATCCGCGGCGACACCATCCATTTCGAGATCGTGTCCAACGAATCCTCACGCGCGCTGATGGACCTCGCGGTCAACAGGCGGCTGCCGCTCGGCAACGGCATCCTCACCGTCAACACCGAGGCGCAGGCCTGGGCACGGGCGCGCGCTGCCGAGCTCAACAAGGGCGGCGACGCGGCACGTGCCGCGCTCGCGATGCTGCGCATCAAGCGCCGCCTTGCCAGAGGTTGATCCATGGCCGAGCCCAGGAACAAGACCGAGACCAAGCACAAGGGCCCCGATCGCAAGGCCAATCGCCGCGGGGCGGCGCGGCTCGCCGCCGTGCAGGCGCTCTACCAGATGGACATCGGCGGCACCGGCATCAACGACATCTTCGCCGAATATGAGAGCCACTGGATCGGCAATGAGGTCGAGGGCGAGCAATATCTGCCGGCCGAAGCTGCCTTCTTCCGGGATATCGTCTCCGGCGTGGTGCGCGATCAGAAGAAGATCGATCCGGTGCTCGACGAGGCTTTGTCGCGCGGCTGGCCGCTGAAGCGGATCGAGGCGATCCTGCGCGCGGTGCTGCGCGCCGGCGCCTATGAGCTCGAACATCGCAAGGATATTCCGGCGCGCGTCGTCGTGTCCGAATATGTCGATGTCGCGCATGCTTTCGTGGAGCGTGACGAGACCGGCATGGTGAATGCGGTGCTCGATCAGCTCGCGCGGCAATATCGCGGTGACGAGTTCGAGCAGAAGTAGTTGGATGCATTGGGCCGGAGCACAATCGTTGCGGAACGGTTCGGAACCAACCGGTTTATTCGGCTGTCATCACCCGCGAAGGCGGGTGAACCAGTATTCCAGAGACATTCGAGGGATACGGACGGGCCGCGGCGTGCTTGATCGCCCGGTCAAGCCGAGCGCTGACAATGTGGCGCGGCGAGGGAACTGATGACCCATGACCCTCCCTCCGGCGAAGATTCCCTGATCGCGCGCTATTTCAAGCCGCTGGCGACCGATCCCGGTGCCTTCGGCCTCGTCGATGACGCCGCGATCATCAAGGCCGATGGCGATGATATTGTGGTCAAGACCGACGCTATCGTCGAGGGGGTCCACTATCTGCCCGACGATCCGCCTGATGCGATCGCCAAGAAGGCGCTGCGGGTCAATCTCTCCGATCTCGCAGCCAAGGGCGCGACGCCGGCCGGCTTCGTCCTGACGCTGGCGCTGCGCAAAGCCGATGATGCCTGGCTCAGCGCCTTCGCCCGTGGGCTCGGCGAGGATGCCGCAAGCTTCGGCTGTCCGCTGCTCGGCGGCGACACCGTCTCGACGCCGGGACCGGTGATGATCTCGATTGCGGCCTGGGGCAGGGTGCCTTCGGGCCGCATGGTGCACCGCTTCGGGGCCATGCCGGCAGATGGCGTCTTTGTCACCGGGACGATCGGGGATGCCGTGCTCGGCCTCGACGTGCTCAAGGGCGGCGCCGCGGCCAAGGCGCTTGCGAGCGATCCTGCCGCGCGCGAGATGCTGGTCGGACGCTATCGGGTGCCGCAACCGCGCAACGCCTTGGCCGCGACGGTCCGGGATTTTGCGACGGCGTCCATGGATGTCTCGGACGGCCTGGCCGGCGACCTCGCCAAGCTGTGCGCCGCCTCCGGTGTCAGCGCCGACATCCAACTGTCACGTCTTCCGACCTCGTCCGCAGCCACCGCTTTGCTCACCCTTGGTGCGGCGCGGATCGAGACATTGATTTCCGGCGGCGACGATTATGAGATTCTCTGTACGGTTCCTGCAGCGCAGCGCGACGGATTTCTGGCGGCGGCCGGACGCGTCGGTGTCGCGGTCACCGAGATCGGTACCGTCGTTGCGGGAATGGCTCGTCCCCGCTTTCTGGATGGACGGGGCGCCGAGATCAGCTTGAAGCACTTGTCCTTCAGTCACTTCTGACACCCATTCGCGCCCGCATCGTCCGACGAAAGGCTGACCGATTTTACAGCGGTTCGGCTTTCGCGGCGTTGCGCCATGATGGCGATTTTGGCAAGGTCGAGGCCGTTTAGGACCTCCCCGCAAGTGGGCGGCCGAATATGGGGCGCGTGCGTCGCACAACCGCGGCGATACGTGGGTATAAGCTGGAAGCAGAAAGCCGAGGAAACTACATGTCAGCATTATGGGTGATCGTGCTCTGCGGAGCGCTTGCGGTCGTCTACGCGATCTGGGCCACGTCGTCGGTCCTGAAGGCGGACGCCGGGAACGCACGCATGCAGGAAATTGCGGCCGCGGTGCGCGAGGGCGCACAGGCCTATCTGCGCCGTCAGTACACGACGATCGCGATCGTCGGCGTCGTTATCTTCCTGCTCCTGGCCTATTTCCTCGGCACGCTGGTGGCGATCGGCTTTGCGATCGGCGCGATCCTGTCCGGTGCGGCCGGCTTCATCGGCATGAATGTTTCGGTCCGCGCCAATGTCCGTACCGCGCAGGCTGCGACGACCTCGCTCGCCGGCGGGCTGGAGCTTGCGTTCAAGTCCGGCGCCATAACCGGGCTTCTGGTCGCCGGTCTCGCGCTGCTCGGCGTGACGATCTATTTCATGGTCCTGACCCAGTTCATGAAGTTCGCGCCCGACAGCCGCACCGTGGTCGATGCGCTGGTCGCGCTGGGCTTCGGCGCCTCGCTGATCTCGATCTTCGCCCGTCTCGGTGGTGGCATCTTCACCAAGGGCGCCGACGTTGGTGGCGACCTCGTCGGCAAGGTCGAGGCCGGCATTCCCGAGGACGATCCGCGCAATCCCGCCACCATCGCTGACAATGTCGGCGACAATGTCGGCGACTGCGCCGGCATGGCGGCCGACTTGTTCGAGACCTATGCGGTGACCGCGGTCGCGACGATGGTGCTGGCGGCGATCTTCTTTGCCAAGACGCTGCTTCTCGCCGACATGATGACGCTGCCGCTGGCGATCGGCGGCATCTGCATCATCACCTCGATCATCGGTACCTTCTTCGTCAAGCTCGGCCCCAGCCAGTCGATCATGGGGGCGCTGTACAAGGGCCTGATCGCGACCGGCGTCCTGTCACTGGTCGGCGTGGCGTTCGTGATCTATTGGCTGGTCGGCTTCGGCAAGCTCGAGGGCGTCGAGTTCACCGGCATGGCGCTGTTCGAATGCGGCATCGTCGGCCTTGTCGTCACCGGGCTGATCATCTGGATCACCGAATACTACACCGGCACGGAATATCGTCCGGTGAAGTCGATCGCAGCCGCCTCGGTCACCGGCCACGGCACCAACGTGATCCAGGGGCTCGCGATCTCGATGGAGGCGACCGCGCTGCCTGCGCTCGTCATCATCGCCGGCATCCTCATCACCTACAGCCTCGCCGGCCTGTTCGGCATCGCGATCGCCACCACGACCATGTTGTCGCTGGCCGGCATGATCGTCGCGCTCGACGCGTTCGGCCCGGTGACGGACAACGCCGGCGGCATCGCCGAGATGGCGGGCCTGCCGAAGGAGGTGCGCAAGTCCACCGACGCGCTTGACGCGGTCGGCAACACCACCAAGGCGGTCACCAAGGGCTATGCGATCGGCTCCGCCGGTCTCGGCGCTCTCGTATTGTTCGCGGCCTATAATCAGGACCTCAAGTTCTTCATCGCCGACTCCGCGAACCACCTCTACTTCAAGGGCGTCAATCCGGACTTCTCGCTGAACAATCCTTACGTGGTGGTGGGTCTCCTGTTCGGCGGCCTCTTGCCATATCTGTTCGGCGCGATGGGCATGACCGCGGTCGGCCGTGCCGCCGGCGCCATCGTCGAGGAAGTGCGCCGCCAGTTCCGGGAGAAGCCCGGCATCATGCAGGGCACCGACAAGCCGGACTACGGCAGGGCCGTGGACCTGCTGACCAAGGCGGCGATCAAGGAGATGATCATCCCGTCGCTGCTGCCGGTGCTGTCGCCGATCTTCGTCTATTTCGCGATCTATGCGATCGCGGGCGGCGGCCCGGCCGGCAAGTCGGCGGCGTTCTCGGCCGTGGGCGCGATGCTGCTCGGCGTCATCGTCACCGGACTGTTCGTGGCGATCTCGATGACCTCGGGCGGCGGCGCCTGGGACAACGCCAAGAAGTATATCGAGGACGGCCATTACGGCGGAAAGGGCTCCGACGCCCACAAGGCGGCGGTGACGGGCGACACCGTTGGCGACCCCTACAAGGACACGGCCGGGCCCGCGGTGAACCCGATGATCAAGATCACCAACATCGTCGCGCTGCTGCTGCTCGCGATCCTGGCACACTGAGGTCGGCGGGCGCCTCCTGAATGACAAACCCCGCGGTGTGAGCCGCGGGGTTTTTGATGTCTTCGCTGTCCTGCCGGTGCGCGCGAACCGGCATCTCGATCGATAATCTCGAGACTCCGGCTTCGCCGTCAGTTGAAGCTGAGCAGCTTGAACAGCGGCGTCAGGTAGCTGAGCTCCTGGCCCGAGGTCGGCGTGGTGCGGCTGATGAAGTCGAAGATCTTGCCGTCCTTCAGGCCGTAATTGGCGAGCCGTCGCACCTGACGGTTCTTGTCGAAATAGACTGCGATCACCCGCTGGTCGACGACCTTCTGATTCATGAAGGCGACCGGACGCTCGGCGCGCTGCGAGATGTAATAGAAGACCTCGCCGTCGAGGGTCGCGACGGTCGACGGCGTCCCCATCACGATCAGCACCTGGTCCTGGCTCGCCCCGATCGGGATCTGCTCGAGCGCGCCCGGTGGCAGGATGTAGCCCTTCTGGAACTGTTCGCCGGTGCAGGCACAGAGCACGAGGCAGGTGAGCGCCACGGCGCCTGCGATACGCAAACGGGCACTCAGGCCGCGAGAGAACGTGCGGGCAGTCATTCGCATTGTCTGGGTCATCTTTTCAAGAACGGATCCCGTCCCCTTGCGTCGGGCCGGGGGTTGACGTACCGGGCAAGCCCGCCGATTGCAACATGCCTCCGCAAGCAGGGGGCAAGGAGCGGAACCGTCGATGTTTTGGCCGTTCAACCATGTCAGGAAATCTCGGCTGTCCCCGCGGGCGACCATTGAGCCGATCTATGGCATGATCGTGGCGCAGGCCCGAGAACCCTTGTTTTATAAACACTTGGGTGTGCCTGATACGGTGGATGGCCGGTTCGATCTCTTGATCCTCCACCTCTGGCTGGTCTTGCTGCGGCTGCGCACGGCCAGCGGCGGAACGGAGCTGTCGCAGGCTCTGTTCGACCATTTCTGCGACGATATGGACGCGAATCTGCGCGAAATGGGAGTGGGGGACCTCGCCGTGCCCCGGCGCATGCGCACCTTTGGCGAGGCGTTCTATGGCCGCACCGCGGCTTACGACCTCGCTTGGCAGGATGGCGAGCCGCGTCTGGCGGACGCCTTGCAGAAGAATATCTTGAATGGGAAGCACCCCGAAAGCGCGCAGCGCCTTGCGGTCTATGCGAGCAAGGTGGCGGCAAGCCTCGCGGCGCTTGACGACACGGCGCTGTTGCGGGCCGCTTGGACCTTCCCCGCGCCGCTGGAGCAGGATTGAGCTGGATGAGCAGAGCAGACAGAGACGCCCCGAAACCCGCTCCGCGGGAGCCATGGCGCGCGCCCCCGGTGATCGTGGCCCAGATTCCGGAAGCCGGACTGCATCGCGAGATCGAGGCCGATCCGGCCGCCCGTGCCGCCATGGCCGAAATCGCCGACCTGCCCGAGGTGATCTCGGCTCACGCCTCCTTCGACGTCTTCTTGAAGCGCGATGGCAAGGTCCATGTCGAGGGCAGGGTCCGCGCGCGCGTCGGGCAGATCTGCGTGGTGACGCTGGATCCGATCGAGAGCGAGATCGATGAGCCCATCGACCAGATGTTCGCGCCACCGGAGCAGATTCCGCAGTTGGCCGACCTCGTGGACGACAATGGCGAGAGCGATGCCGAAGTGCCCGACCCGCCAGAGCCGATTCTGAACGGCCAGATCGACCTCGCACGCCTGGCGACCGACGCCCTGCTTCTCGGCATCGATCCCTATCCGCGCAAGCCGGGCGCCGTGTTCGAGCAGGCTGTCACCGCCGCAAATCCCGAAGATCATCCTTTCGCGGCGCTGAAAGCGCTCAACCCGGTCGGCGGGGCGAGCGAAGGCAAAGCCCGCCCCAACAAGCCCACGGGCAAGGCGAACGACAAGTGACATTGTTTTGCGCACAAGACAGTTGCGCGGAGGCTTTGGCACCAATCCTCGTAAAGCGGCCATAATGCATTGGAACAGTTGAGGGAATCGGCTGTGAGCTTGTGCCCGTGGCTACCGGCGGGCAGAAAATCGCGTGAGGTCAAGAGGTTGTTTCGGCATCCGGAGACGCTATTGTCCGGCCGGGCCGGGTGACCTTGTCGCACCCGGATGGGTGCGGGCCTCTCCACGTGCCGGGGTGTTCCTTCACGAGGCTCGCTTAAGAGATCAGGTTTCCGGGACGTCATGCCGCAAAAGGTTCGAATCGCGCTGGACGCCATGGGCGGGGACGTCGGCGCGGCTGTCGTGATTCCCGGTGCGGCGATGTCGCTGGCCCGCCGTCCCGACACGCAGTTCCTGCTGTTCGGCGACAGCGCCAAGATCGTCCCTGAGCTCGACCGGCACCCCGCCCTGAAGGCGGCCTCGCGCGTGATCCACACCGACGTCGCCGTCAGCAATGATGCCAAGCCGAGCCAGGCGCTGCGACGTGGCCGCAAGACATCGTCGATGTGGCTTGCGATCGAGGCCGTGAAAAAGGGCGAGGCCGATGTTGCGGTCTCCGCCGGCAACACCGGCGCGCTGGTGGCGATGGCGCGGTTCTGCCTGCGCACGCTGACCGGCATCGATCGGCCGGCGCTGGCGGCGATCTGGCCGACCATGCGCGGCCAATCCGTGGTGCTCGATCTCGGCGCCACCATCGGCGGCGATGCCCGCCACCTTGTGGGACTCGCGGCGATGGGCGCGGCAATGGCGAGCGTGCTGTTCAACAATCCGCGCCCGAGCGTCGGTCTCCTCAATATCGGCGTCGAGGAGATGAAGGGACACGAGGAGATCCGCGAGGCGGCGGAGTTGCTCCGCGCGATGAATCTGCCGCAGCTCGATTATATCGGCTTCGTCGAGGGGGACGGCATCGGCAAGGGCGCCGCCGATGTGGTCGTGACCGAAGGTTTCAGCGGTAACATCGCGCTCAAGGCCGCGGAAGGAACCGCGCGCCAGATCACGCAATATCTGCGCAGCGAGATCGAGCGCACGTGGCGGGCGCGGATCGGCTATCTGCTCGCGCGCAGCGCATTCCGCGCGCTGCGCAATCGATTGGATCCGGGCAAGTCCAACGGCAGCGTGCTGCTTGGCCTCAACGGCATCGTGGTCAAGAGCCATGGCGGAACCGATGCCGAGGGCTTTGCCTCTGCGGTCAATGTTGGCTATGAGATGGCCCGCTACGATCTCCTGACCAAGATCAATCAAACACTCAATCGCGACGGCGGTGCGTTGGCCTCCGTACCGACCGACCAGGAGCCTGTCTCGTGATCAAACGTTCGGTGGTGCTCGGCTGTGGTTCATACCTGCCGCAGCGCATCGTGACCAATGCCGAACTGGCAAGCCGCATCGATACCTCCGACGAGTGGATCGTTCAGCGTACCGGGATTCATCAGCGCCATATCGCCGCCGACGGCGAGTTCACCTCGCATCTCGCGATCAATGCGGCGCGCGCCGCGCTTCGCTCCGCCGATATCGACCCGCAGTCGATCGAGCTGATCGTGCTTGCGACTTCGACGCCGGATAATACCTTTCCGGCGACCGCGGTCGCGGTTCAGAACGGGCTCGGCATCACGCATGGTGCGGCGTTCGACCTGCAGGCGGTCTGCTCCGGTTTCGTGTTTGCGCTCGCCACCGCCGACAACTTCCTGCGCACCGGCGCTTACAAGCGCGCGCTGGTGATCGGCGCCGAGACCTTCTCGCGCATTCTCGACTGGAACGATCGCGGTACCTGCGTGCTATTCGGCGATGGCGCCGGCGCCTTGGTGCTGGAGGCGCAGGACCAGCCGGGCACCTCCGCCGACCGTGGCGTGCTGACCACGCATCTGCGCTCCGATGGCCGCCACAAATCGAAGCTCTATGTCGACGGCGGTCCGTCTTCGACGCAGACTGTCGGCCATCTCCGGATGGAGGGGCGGGAGGTGTTCAAGCACGCGGTCGGCATGATCACCGACGTCATCGTCGATGCCTTCAATGCGACCGGCGTCACCGCCGAGGACGTCACATGGTTCGTGCCACATCAGGCCAACAAGCGAATCATCGATGCCTCTGCGCACAAGCTGCATATCGCCCCGGAGAAAGTGGTGCTGACGGTGGACCGGCACGGCAATACCTCGGCCGCTTCGATTCCGCTGGCGCTCGACGTTGCGGTGAAGGACGGCCGGATCAAACGCGGCGATCTGGTGCTGCTGGAAGCGATGGGCGGTGGCTTCACCTGGGGCTCGGCGCTGCTGCGCTGGTAGGCTGAACGCTCCCTTAACGCCGGCCGGAATCCTGCTTTTTCGCATCGGCCGGGGTCACGCTGCTGTTGACCATTGCCCCTTAACCTCTTAATTTCGTGGCAAAATTATTCGCCGAGAGGTGGGGCGGGCGATGGTGGGCACAGGAAAGACGGTCACACGCGTTGATCTCTGCGAGGCAGTTTATCAGAAGGTCGGGTTGTCGCGGACGGAGTCCTCGGCGTTCGTCGAACTGGTGCTGAAAGAGATCACCGATTGTCTGGAGCGGGGCGAGACGGTGAAACTGTCGTCGTTCGGCTCCTTCATGGTACGCAAAAAGGGGCAGCGCATCGGGCGCAATCCCAAGACCGGAACCGAGGTGCCGATCTCGCCGCGCCGGGTGATGGTGTTCAAGCCGTCGGCGATCCTCAAGCAGCGCATCAACGGCCATGGGGCCGGCAAGATGAACGGCGAGGCGCAGCCGGACCAGGTCGGCGCCGAGACGGAATAGCCGTCGGCGCCCACGCGGCAAAGTTGCGATCTCGGGCCATGGAACCGGTCCGAATCAGCCGAATCTGAGTCATAGTTCGAACCAGCGTAATTTCTTGTCAGCACGATCGAAGGGGAACGGGCATTTGGACAAGGCGCCGGATGCTTTTCGAACGATCAGCGAGGTCGCCCAGGAACTCGACATTCCGCAGCACGTGCTGCGGTTTTGGGAGACCCGGTTCGCTCAGATCAAGCCGATGAAGCGGAGCGGCGGCCGCCGCTATTACCGGCCCGACGATGTCGATCTGCTCAAGGGCATCCGCCGGCTGCTCTACGGCGAGGGCTACACCATCCGCGGCGTGCAGCGGATCCTGAAGGAGCACGGCGTCAAATCCGTACAGGGACTGGCGGACGCATCCGCGGCGGTCTCGTTCGGGGCGATCGAGGAGACGCTCGGCCAGGCGCTGATGGAGACCGACCATCCCGAGGAGGAGCTGGAGGTCGAAACCGCTGAGGACGAGGAGCAGGAAGCCTCCGAGGACGAGGGCATCGATTTCCGCTTCGTCGAGACCGACGACGATATTCTCGACACCTTCCGGGTCGGACCGCCGGCCCGTGCCGGCATCAAGGCCGAGGACCGCGAGCGGCTCGAGGGCGTCTTGAAAGAGCTGGTCGATTGCCGCCAACTGCTCGACCGCGCGATGAAGGACGGCTAGCCGGAATCGGTCCGGCCGTCGCCGAGCTGTGCCGCAATTGCCACGCTATGCCACACTGAGAGCGTGACCGATCATCTTTCGGCCGCCAAGCCGCTACCGTGGGAACAACAACCTCAACGCGCATGTTGCGGGCCCGATACAGAAATCGTGGCGACCAAGTGCTACTTGGTTTGCACAATGTTTCTGTGAGGGATGAGTTTTGGTTATGCGTAGCTTCCTCTCTGTCGCCGTGCTGGCGGCGATCTCTGCAACGTCATCCGCCTTCGCTGCCGACCTGGCAGTAAAGGCGCCACGGTTGCCCCCGCCGGTCGAGGCCTTCTCCTGGACCGGCTGCTATGTCGGCGGACACCTCGGAGCCGCCGTGAGCCAGGACCGCACCACCAACGTATTTGGTCAGGCCAATAGCTTCAGCTCGACCGGCTTCGTGGGCGGCGGCCAGGTCGGCTGCGATTACCAGTTTGCGCCCAATTGGGTCATTGGCGCCGAGGGGCGGGCCGCCTGGTCCAGCCTGAAGAGCACACAGGCTGCCTCGGTCACGAATTTCGCGACCGGCGTGACGGTGCCGGCGCAGTTCAGCCTCAGCAATGACTTCCTGGCCTCGGCCACGGCTCGGCTCGGTTACAGCTTTGCGCCGGGCTGGCTGATCTATGGGCGGGGCGGCGCGGCCTGGACCCGGGAAAAGGTCGTCGATGCGTTCACGATCCCCGGAGGTCCCGCTGTCGCCCCGACGGCGACCAGCACGCGCACCGGTTGGACCGTCGGCGCCGGCGCGGAGTGGCTATTCGCGCCGCATTGGTCGGTGAACCTAGAATACAACTATTACGACTTCGGCCGGCACACCATGACGCTGGTTGACGTCGCCAGGGACGTGACCGTCTCCGGCATGAATCTGAGGGATCAGATCCACACCGTCACGGTCGGGGTGAATTATCGCTTCTGAAACCGGGGCGGGGGCGGCGGCTCCTTGGCCGCCGGTTCGGTTCGTGACGGCGATGAGGCGGAGTGAGGCCGGTGCGGCGGGTTTGGGTTCGCCGCTCCGGCCTTGCCTTATTGTTCGCACCGAGGGCCAGGTTCGCCAGGAACGCTATTCCCAGCGAGCTTTGCTCGCCGGCCGTGGAACGTGCGAGTCCATGCCTTGCGCCGCGGCCGGATCACGGTTAGAGGAGGGGCATCGGAGCGTGGCGCAGCCCGGTTAGCGCACTAGTCTGGGGGACTAGGGGTCGTGGGTTCGAATCCCGCCGCTCCGACCAAACATAAAGCCCTGCAAATGCAGGGCTTTTTTCATTTCTGAGGCGTTTTTGCTGAAGAACATTTTAGAGGCAAAATTGGCTCTGTCCTTACTCTGTCCTTAGTGTCACGCCCGGCGCCTTGAGGCCCGGCTCACGCGATCGTTGACCGTCAGATTGGCTTGCCAAGCCAGGACCTCGTGCTCGTACCAAGCGCAGCGGTTCGGGCTGATGTTGTGGCTCAGCGGGAACTGTCCTTTGGAGACCATCCTGAGCAGGGTGCTGCGGCTGACCGGCACGAGCTGTAGCACCTGCTCGATGTTCAGCATCTTGCGCACCTTGTCTTCGGTCTCAGTCATGGCCTGGGCCCTCCTCACGCCGCCGGTAGCAGCACCTCGGCCTCTCGCAGGCTTGGCAAGCAGTTGCTCGGCCTCTGGTCCATCCTCCTCGGCCATCTTTGGCACATTTATTCCGCCGTATTTGCGGTCTGAGAGCAGCAATTGTCCCGGCAGATGATCGATCTGCTAGCTCGCTTCGGCGAACGTCATGCCACAGCCAAGCCCGCAATCGAGCTTAAAGCAGACCTCAGGTCGTGGGGATTGGCAGCAAATGAGGCCTACCAACCCCGACTGCATTAAGATGCTCGCCGGCTGTCGGGGTGAGTGTGGCGCGCCCTCGCCATCCAGGTTGATCCAGATCAAGCCCGCTAGCGGCAGATGTCACAGATATTGGCTGCGCCTCATCCAACATTAGGAGGTGGCATGACCAGGTATGCCAAAGCGGTGCGCTACCTCATATCTGGAATCGTGACCGGCCTCCTGCTCCACGGGACGGGGTCTCCCGCGTCAGCGCAGCCATTTGACGTGCCAGCGCTTCCTCTGATGCTGCCGCCAATGCAAATCATGCCCGTTCCGCTGCCTGACATAATGACTCCCTTGCTGCTGCAGCAACAGCAAGACTTGTTGCAACAGCAGATTACGGCGCAGCAAGCACAGCAGTTCGCGATTTGGGCTGAGCAAAGCGGAGAGTGGGTTCTACAGCAACTGCAGCAAGCTGAGCAGCATTCTGACCGAAGTTGGACTCAGTTGGGGGTCTTGGAAGCAGATGAGGCAGCGGGAATTGCTCGAATTATTCAAAGCCGATCAAAATTGCGGGGTGGCGGCGCGCAACCATCGCCGCTTGAGCCAATAGTCCCGTCCTTTGCCCCCGAGCGAGATAGGCCGCCCACCAGAACAGAATGGTTTAATACGGCATGGGAAGCGGACCGCGTGTCTGCCGAGGCCCGCAAGTTCAGCGAAGAAGCCATGAGGGAAGCGCATCGCGCAATGGAAACTGCAAGGTCTCTGCGCGAACACGGCATGAATGATGCTGCCCTACGCCAGTTAGAGACCAGCACGCGCCTAGACGAGCACGCTCGATTTCAAAGGGACATTGCGCAACGTACGCGAGACTTAGCTAGAGAGGCTCGGGAGCTGGCTAGGACCCCGGCGCTGGCGCCAATAGTATCTCAGCCACGTTCAGAAATAGTCTTTCCGCGCAACTATCAACCATCTCTAGCTGCGCCAATTCCATCCGCCGGATTTAGGCATTAACCGGCAAGATCAATGGAAGACAGTCAAATTGGCTCATCGTATAGCTCTTGCCCCGTTGACCGTCCCGAATGCGCGGTCATAGCCCTTCACGGACATGCCGGTGCGCGGCTCTGATTTTCGCGTTCTGGGGCAAAGCGGACATCACCAGCTCTGAACTGGCACGGCGTGGCGCTATCGAACAGCTCCCTCAGATCATCGGCAGATCTGACAGCCGCTTCCAAGCCGGTGCGGGCCAGAACAAACCAGTCGTTTGATCGGCTCTCGCGCACCGCGGTGGCACAACGCCGGATCGCATCCTGCAGAACACCGGCCTCCGGCAGGCGATGAATGTTTCAGCCGACAAGCTTCAGGTCGGGCTGCACTGTCGCCGGCTTGTCGCCGATGATGCGCCGCAGTGCGCTGGCGACGGTGTCCATGGGAAATGCTTTTTCGGTTTTCGGCGCCGTTACCGCGCGAGACGAAAAGCGAACAGAACGCTGCAAAAAAGCCTCCACATCGTTGCCCATTCCGCCGGAGCAGCCACCGGAATGGTCGAGGCGTGTTCTCGTGCCATTGGCTGCCGAGCTCCAAGCCATTGCGGAATGTTCAGCGCGCTCGTGCGCACGATTCTGAATATCCCGCGAAACTCATCCAGCCGGGACGTTGCGCGTCGCTGCTTGATCCTTCCGAGAGGCGAGGAATTGAGGAATTCATGTTCGGGTTCACCGCGTGAGCGAGTTGTCGTGCCAAGACGTCACGACGTCAGCTTGAGCCAACCCGCGGACGGACATCCGCAGGTTGGCGTTTGCGGCTGAAATGCAACGACGGGTCAGCGGCAGACATAGGCTCCATTGACCAGCACGCGCACGCACGCCGTGCCCGCTGCGGCTGCAGCACCAACGGCCGCGCCGCGCCTGACCGTGCGCCTCGTGGTGCGGCGCGCTACGCCCGCGACAGACGCAGGCGTGGCTGGCCGGCCGACCCGTGCTTCCGCCTTGCCTAAGGACAGCGAGGGTCCTTCGGACGACCAGTCCAGCGAGCCGAAAATCCCCAAGCCGACCACGGCGGTCGTCACGAGCACCTTGTTGAGCATGTTACGCTTCATGCAGACCTCCCTTCGTTGAGAACGGATGCCATCGATCCATGGCCTGTCGTTCAGACCATTGATCAAGATCAAGCAAGTTGCGCATCTTTCCGTAGAGGCTGACATCCGGAAAAGGTGGGCGCGACGAGGCCTACGCCCCGATGGCTCGCTTACGGCGGATATGCAGTCGCTGCAATTCTCCTGGTTGGGCAGCTACTACATAGACCGGAGCCCGGGGGTCTTTCCGTTCTGGGTTATTCTGGTCAGCATCAACATCTGGCTGAAACCAGACCGTGGAGATGGCGGGTCGTGAGGAGGATGCGTCAGCTTTTCACGTCAGACGATACCATCCAGCTTGTAATCCGGCTTGGATTGCTTGCCCTTTTGATCGTCTGGACCTTTGTCCTGATCCGTCCGTTCGTGACGATTCTGGCGTGGGCGGTCGTGCTTGCGGTTGCCTTCAACCCGCTCTTCATTTTGCTGTCCAAGTCCCTTGGTGGCCGACCAAAGCTTGCAGCGGGAATCCTCACGGCGATCAATCTCGCCATCGTAATCGGACCGGTGGCCTGGCTCGGGTTCGGCGCCATGGAGGGCATCAAGGACTTTGCCCAACGGGTCAGCGCGGGCGATCTGGCCATTCCGTCGCCTCCGCACGCGATCAAGAACTGGCCTCTGGTCGGAACGCAGCTCTACGATTTCTGGGATCAGGCTTCGACCAATCTCCGCTCGGTTCTGCCTCAGATCACGCCGTATATGAAGCCGTTCGCCGGCACGCTTCTGAGTCTTGTCGGCGATGCGGGCGTCGGCGCCGTCAAGTTTCTGCTGTCGGTCGCGGCGGCCGGGTTGATTTTTCCCTTTGGGCCGCAGCTCGCGGCTGGTGGGAGAGCCTTCCTGTCGCAGGTCGTACCCGAGCAGAGCGAGCACTTCGTGGACCTGGCAGGTGCGACCATCCGCGCAGTAGCTCAAGGTGTGATTGGCATAGCGGTCATTCAGGCGTTTCTGGCTGGCGTCGGGTTCAAACTGGCCGGTATTCCCATCGCCGGCCTTTTGGCATTGCTCGTGCTGCTGCTCTCTATCGTGCAGATCGGCGCTGCGATCATCATGCTGCCAGCCATTGTCTGGATCTGGACTGACAAGGACTTAACCACCGCAGTCCCGCTGACGTTATTCCTCGGCCTCGTAGGCATTCTCGACAATATTTTGAAGCCGCTGGTGATGGGACGAGGCCTGACGACGCCGACCCTCGTTATTCTGATCGGTGTGATCGGAGGTACGCTTGCGCATGGAATTGTTGGGCTCTTCATCGGCCCTATCATTCTGTCTGTTGCATGGGAGCTGATCGTAGCCTGGAGTCGCTCTGGTCCTTCCGTCCGGCGTGAATGTCGGCCGTTGACTTGATTCAACGTCTCTCACGGATGGGCGACAGAGAGAGCTGTGGCCGGTGGTCGCACTGATGACCCGATGTCGGCCGGATAGACCGATTCCGTAATCAGCGATCAGAGCGATTCGACGTAGGGCCTTAACAGGTTGACGGTTTCGAGCAGATCGTCGGCCTCCATTTCTAAGAGTAGTGTTTCCGCGGTTTTCTCGGGCCGCTTGAACCTCTCCCTCATCTGGCGAATTGCCGCGACAGCCCGTCCGGGATCGAGCGCAATCGTATCTGCTATGAATTCATCAGCCGATTTCGCTTCGACGTTCAGAGCGGAGAGGATCTTTGAAGGAAAGTCTTTCAGGTTCTCCGTGACGATCATGGACGCTTGGGTTTTGACTGCTGCTGCCAGGACGTGCGCATCGTCCTTGTCGGGCAGCTCCGCGGCGAGTGGCAAAAGATGATCGTACCCGTCGACCATAGCGTCTTCGAAGGCGGTTTCCATGGAGACACGGGCTCGCGCTGCACGGGCGACGGCATCCTGAAACCCGCGTTTCTGATGAATCTCCTCCAGCGCCTTTTGGGTCTCGTCGAGCACTTCTCCTGACCAGCGGAGGCGGAAAAATTCCGCCTCGGCGAGGGTCAGCAACAGGTTCCGCCTAAGCATGCTGACGAGCGTGCAGGCGTCCACAAAGGCCGTGAAGCGATTCGCAAACAAGGCCTACAGCAGCTCCCCGTCGAGTTCAGCGAGTCCTTCAAGGGCCTCGCGTCGCTTTTGGTCTCTGCTTCGCTTGTACGCGAATAGGTCCTCTGCCTTGATGCGACGGTGACGCCCCACGGTGTCGTAGGGGATCTCGCGCTTGTCGAGCAGAGAAATGAGGAACGGACGCGAGACGTTGAGGATATCGGCCGCTTGCTGTGTCGTAAGCATCTCGTGCACGGGCACGAGCGTAACTGCGTCGCCTTTCCCAACGTGACGGAGCAGCTCCATGAGGAGCGCCGACAGGGCTGGGCCTAGGGTGATCTCCCTGGTTTTCTTCTGCTCGTCTAGAACGCGCAAAGTCGTATCTCCCGCGGCGTGAGCGGCGAGAATCGTGCGCAGTTGGTTGGCCGACGCCTTTTCAGCCTCAGACGGCAGACGGCCGCCCAGTTCCTCAGCGTATGCGGGAATTGTCATATTTGTGCCCCTTGTCAGGGTTGATAGCCTTGACAAGATAGATAAGAGGTAATCGAAATATTCGCAATAGGCGAAATAATCGAAAAATTTAGAGCTTTCCGGAGAAGCAGCGACGAAACGAAGAGTGTCTATCGAGCAACGTGGAACAAGGAAAGTGGTCGTTGCAAGAGAGCGCCGAGCTTCGAGCTATGCAAAAAGTTGCTGCGATTTGACTTGTGAAAAATCTTACAATTTCAATTATTTACCTGCGCCTGGGGGACTAAGGGTCGTGGGTTCGAATCCCGCCGCTCCGACCAAAATTCAACCGAAAAACCAGTAGCTTACGAGATCTAAGCTTAAAAGAGCGAAAGAAGGCGAACTTATCCTGATCCTTCGCTGATCCTTTCTTTATTTGGTTTCATGCCCTTTCCCCCGCCGGTTGGCGTGATGCTCGGCGCATCGCAGCGAGCGGGGACCCGGCTGGCGAGGACCCCGCCTATTGGTGCGGGTCCTCCGGAAGAATTAGTCTCTCTGTGACTGAAACTCCTGCAGTGCAATCTGATGTCCATCAACTGCGATCGGGCTATCAGGGAGCTGGCCGAACGACAAATAGTGATCAACAAGTACCTTGCGCGTCCTTTCGTATCTGATGCGCCGATCCAGCAAGCTCCGGCACGTGCTTGGATAGATACCCTTTGAAGCCAGGATCATGCAGATGATCTTCTCTATTTCCTGCGGTAACTCAGGTTCTGTGTCACAGCCGACGAGCCGGGCTAGATCATCAGCGAGCTTCGGGCATGATGACGACAATGCAGCGCACACACGCTCATAGTCGATGTGGTCAGCTAACGAGGACATCTCAGTCGCCTCGCTGACCCCGTCCAAAAATTGCTGAGCAGTGCGAATACCGCGGGCTCCCTTTGGCCTATAAGTTGGCCCATCGCCACGCAACTCGGCACGCAATGAGATTGTACCGTCAGCGCAGATTGTACAGAAGAGGCGCTGATCCCATGAACCAGCCATTGTGTACCCGCTGAATGCCGCAATCTCGATCCTTTGGGCCATCGTAGGCGGTCATCCCCAAGCTGATGTTGAACTTCTAAAGTGTCACGTCCCATCCCGTCATTCACGGTCTAATGGGTGCGGAGAGATTGTCAAATAATGGAACGTATGCTCACGATTGCATACAGAGGAAAGGGCACTGACAACAACGGTAAAGCTAGGTAAGCCAAATGAAAGTGTATGGTTGTGGAGGGAAACCTATTGGCAATCGATCTGGACGAATTGATCTCCGAACGAGGTGAGTTTTTTGGCCATGCGCTTCCACGCGACAGCTCAACTGCGACTGTGCTACCGCTTGAGCCAGACTGGTTAGCACTGGAAGATCATCTTGGTCAGCAAAGGGCGGAATTGCTCAATTCAGGCGGATCCGATCCTACGGATGATGAAGTTGGCCTCATGCTCAGGTGGCAGGTAAAGAACGCGTTTGAGGCTCCGGATGACGATGTGACACCCGGTATTTGGTTTTGCGATGAGCAAGAAAACAAGATCGTTGTTATCGTGTGCTGGGGCTCAGGATGGGAAACGTCGCGTCATGTCTTCGGCATTTTTCTGAACCGAGGCGAGGCGGTGGAGGCGCTACGCAAACAATTCATTCTTGATGACGACCCGCCAGTAAAAAATAACCTGGAATAGCTGGAACGTACGACCTGTGTAGTTATGTCGATGAGCAGCAGGCCAGACGCTAAGCAGGGCTACTATATAGGTTCGTACAATGAGCCGCTTACCGAAAATCCAGATGTTGCCGTCGGAAATGCCGCAGCAAAGAATTTCTGAAGTGGTATCCCTGCCGTCTCGTCCAGTCCCGTTCGATTTCGAGGTGGGCTACGGGAATTTCGCGCCGGACGTGGTGCCAAAGCAGGGTGTACCCCGATCACCCAAACTATTGGTCCAGGTCGAGTGGGCAGAAGGCCCCGTGAACAATGGTATCAGTGCGTTCTATCTCCAAGCGCGAAAGAAGTACTGGGTCCTGTGGCTACGCATGTTTAACGATAACTCCTATCCATGGCGATGGGATTGGCAGGCGATCGGATACTGTAACAGGGCGAATGTTGACGAAGAGGTTGCAGCAAAACATCTGCTCTTGGAGTACTGGAAGTTCAGTGAAAATAGATTTGAAAACAGCGTCGATTGGATAAATCAAGAGGGACTTCTTTCTATTGCAGACATTAAGGCGATCCTGCGTGAGCTAAGTCGGCAACAACAGGCGTTAGGATAAGCCATACTCTGTGGGCGACTTGTGCAACAATGCCAGCAAGATATCGACGCCATCGGAAGTTTATCGTGCGCGGGGTGCGCGTTGCCCATCGTCGAAGGCGTTTATGGCTCATGTCGGGCATAAGCTCCCGTAAGCAATGAGCGACCGCTCGCCGCGAGGCTCGCTGCGGCCAAAGTTCACCCGGCAGGGGATACTACGTCGGCTTATCATTCGTGGCCGCACAAGTTCTTCGGATTTCAGATCCTATTTGATCAGCAGTGTGATGGCCGAAAGGTCATACGAAAGCGGAATTTCTTAAATTCTACTCAGGGGCAGCCAAGGAATTTCGATGTTTCAAAGATGGTTGGAGAAATTACATTTCACATAGACTTGGCGTTTATGCTGCGTCGCAGGACCATAAGCACGATGATTCACGTCAGGGACTTCATGCTCGCACTCTCTTCGCGACTTTCGGAAATCCAATAATTTTCTCGGCGGCGGTCTCAAAGTTCTCGCCGCTTTCATCAACGTTAAGCTCCAGGGCGGTCGCTACTTCGTGTGGATGAGTGCTGGATTGCGCGTGCGGCACACGATCGATCAGTCGTTCGATGAATATCGTTCAGAGTGGCATTCAGGCAATTAGCTGCTATCGGGCTCTCGCGTTTCGCAGCTTACGCCGACCAGATCGATCAACAAGCTGTGCCGTGCTGACGGTCTGCCAGACCATTCGATTCTAGGATCGTAGTTACGCTCGATGCTGTCAATCACGCTGCAATCGGCGGAGAATTGATTGGAATATTGAGTGGCGTAGCTAATCGAAGCGTGATTGCGAGGGGTAGTTTATCTCATCGAAAGGTTGTGGTTAGTAGTCGTCTCTCGCTTAGATATTGGTTCCGGTGCGCGAAGTCGTAGCCTCAAGCATTAACCTATGCATGATGGCTGCCATATTTTGGCCATCTGCGCTTTCTTAAAGCCCGAACAGCCGGATCAATTCCGCGCGCTTAGCCGCAGACGTCTCATCGTCCTTTGAGCGGCTCCATTGCTGATCGCTTGTTGCGGTCGTTCCATTCAACAGCACGAAGGACATTCGTATGCGTAAACTCGTCGCTGCTACGGCAATGCTTTGCGTATTTGCATCAAGCGCAGAAGCCAGAACTCATCGTCATCATCACCGGCACTATGCTCACGGTCATAGGCACTATGCGCATTCCGCAATGGGGCGGCCTGCTGCTTGGTGCGGCTGGTACATGCGAACGCAGGTCGGCCAGGATCCGGGGCCGCAGTACAACCGTGCCATCTCCTGGGCCCGCTATGGCGTCAATGCAGGCGGTCCGTCGGTGGGAGCCATCGTCGTCTGGCGTCATCACGTCGGGCAGATTGTCGGTCAGGAGAACGGACAGTGGATCGTGCGCAGCGGCAATGACGGTCACGCCGTGCGGACTCGTCCGCGGTCCCTGGCAGGTGCGGTCGCCTTTCGTCGCGCCTACGCGATGATGTAGTGGACGGCTCTGCCGATGCATTTGGAAACCGAACTGCGTTCGGCTTGCCGTCTCGACAGACAGCACGACGCGGCTTGTTGCCGGACTAATTACCTCAGCTGTCCGCGTTTGGCTTTCCCTCAGAACGGGCCATCGTATATCGGAAAGTGCGATCGACGATCTCTCCTGCGGCCGTCCTTCGAGACGCTTGCCTCCGGCGAGTTCTTCAAGACGGGGGCTTGTTCGCGGCAAGATGGCAGACCCTCATGGTGAGGAGCGCCGCATGCGGCACGTCTCGAACTATGAGGCCCCGGGCCGAGTTGGGGCATATGCGATAGCCCCGGCCAAGGGGCCGGCTTTTTTCTTGCTCGTGTGGACGGCCCGAACCATCTGATCGGCCGCGCTCTGAGCGCGCACGACGTGGCTTGCTCCAGGCCGACGAGCCGAAGATGCAGGATGGCGCGGGCGGTCAGCGGAGCACCGGCCCGATCGGGCCCAGCGGTGCGCCGGTCTGCTGGACCAGTTCAGGAGCCGGGTGAAGTCGGTCAAGAAAGCCGTCCAGCGCCGGGGCCAGCCGCTGCACGACGTGGCGGGAGCCCTCCGGCGTCAGATGAATCGTGTCCCATACCAGCGTGGTTTCGGGATCGACCGTCAGCGGGCATGTGTGGCCGTGGCAGACCGCGGCCAGCACCGAAACGAATTGCACATTGCGATGGCGACCCGCGAGCGCGGCGACATGCGTGTCCGCGGTAAAGCTCGCCGGTGTCACTTTCAGCATCTGACCCGTCGGCAGATGTGTCAGCTCGTAGCGCACCAGGTTTGCGGCCAGCGGCCCCGGAAATTCGATCGATGGGCCAAACATCAGGACGGGAATGCCGGCATTCTCAGTGGCTGACAGGGTAGCCTCGAGATACGCGTCGAACTTGCTGGTGTCGGAAGATCCGTACAGGTCGATGTAGTTGCGCCAATGGGCGGACAGGATCACGGCTGCGATGCCATGGTCACGCAGCACACGACGGAACGTCGCGTTGAGCGCATCGCAGTTCCGCAACGTGTCGTGATGCAGGTCGACGAACGGCGAGCAATTGCCGGAGGTGAGCTGCAGCAGATGGTAACGGTTCGGATCGAGATGATTGCGCAGGGACGGGACGTAGTGTGCCGCGGTGCTGTCGCCGAAGAGGAGGATGTTGATCTTGTTGCTTGCCGGCGTCAGGCACTCGCTCCGCCGATAGTGTGCAAACGGCTCGTCCGGTTCGAGAAAGCAGTTGGGGGCGCCGTAGAGTGGAGCCATCGTCGCCGCAGTGTAGCGCAACATGCGCTGGGCTGTTTGCGGGAAGCGATCCGGAAAGCCGCGCTGCAGGATGCCGGCGGCGCCGATCGCCAACAGAATCGTCGCGGCAGTCGCAATCAGGCCCGAAGTCCTGATGCCAAGCCACGCGGTGCGGCCTCGCGCCGGCGTTTCCACCAGCCGGTAGGACAGGTAGGCGAGGGCGAAGGAGCAGGCGAGTAGTCCCGTGATCGCCGTCGGCGAGCCCGCCCATGTGATGGGCACGGCGACGGTGCCGAGGACGAACACCGGCCAATGCCACAGATACAGTGAATAGGAGATCCTGCCCAGGAAAAGGCCCGTGCGTCTGAACGGCAGCGGAATCGGACGGCCGTCCTCCCGGTTGAAGGCCATGATGAACGACGCCGCGCCCAGGCAAGGAATGAGCGCCTGGAAGCCGGGAAATCTGGTCGCGCCTGTGAACAGCACGACCGGTGCCAACATCAGGAGCGCGCCCGCAATTGCCATGGCCAGGCGCCATCGGACATCGGCGGGCGACCAGCGCTCGAGCAGGAACGAGAAGCCGCCGATCAGGAATTCCCAGCCGCGCAACGGTGAGAGATAGAAGGCCGCTGGGGCGGAGTTCTTGATCAGGAGTTCGTCGGCGATACAGAGGGCGAGTGTGCCGGCGAGCAGCAGGATCAGCGACAGCCGCGTGGTGGGATCCCGAAAGCGCTTGCTCCACAGCACGGTGAGGAGTGGAAACAAGAAATAGAACTGCTCTTCGACCGCCAACGACCAGGTATGGATCAGGACCTTGCCGACGGATGGAAGATCGAAATAGCCGGCCTGGAGCCAGAAGAAGATGTTCGAGGAGAACAGGACGGTCGACACCGCGCTCTCGAAGAACATGCGGTAATCGTCGGGCGCCGCCAGGAACCAGGCCCCGATGCCGGTGCCGAGAACCATGACGTACAGCGCCGGGAGCAGCCGGCGTGCGCGGCGGTCGTAGAACTCCCAGAAGGAGAAATTGCCGGCATGAATTCCCGCCCAGATCAGGCGGGTGATCAGGTGGCCGGAAATGACGAAGAAGATATCCACGCCGACGAAGCCGCCCTGGAAACCAGGGATGCCGTAATGAAAGCCGATAACTGAAATGACTGCGACCGCGCGCAGGTAATCGATGTCAGCCCGGAATCGCAGCGACATACCTCAAGAACACCTTCAGATTGTTATCGTGTTCATAGCTTATTTTAGGTGTATCACCTGCGCCGAATGACATGAATTGAAATGAATGGCAATGCGCTGATACCCATCGAAAATGGCAGCCGCGGGGCTGTAGCCGTCGGGCAACATTTTGCGCCGTGGCCGGACGTCGGGCGGGGTCGCCCGGGCCGCTCCGAGCTTGACGCAGGGCAGCTGAAGACCGCAGAGCACTGATGGAATTTGAGAACGTCGTTTTGGAACCGGAAAGAGATTCATCAGCACGATGCTGAGAATGAAACCGGAATTTGGATCGCAGCCATGGATACCGCCCCCGATATTTCTTTCGGCCATTTTGAGAACGCCGAGCAGATTGCGTTCTGGAATGGCGTGGGCGGGCAGCGCTGGGTCGAGCGGCAGGCCGCGCTGGACCATATGCTGACGCCGATCCAGGAGCGCTTGATCGCGCGCGCCGAGATCCAGCCCGGCGAGCGCGTGGTGGACATCGGCTGCGGCTGTGGCGCCACCATGATCGCGGTGGCCGACAAGGTCGGTGCTGGTGGCCAGGTCGTGGGCGTCGACGTGTCTGCGCCGATGCTGGTGCGCGCCAACGATCTCGCGCCGGCCGATGCCCCCGTCACCTTCATGCAGGGCGATGCGATGGTGCATCACTTCACGGCCGCGAGCGCCGATCTCGTCATCTCACGCCTCGGCACGATGTATTTCGCCGATCCGGTCCGCGCCTTCCTCAATATCCACACCGCGTTGCGCTCCGAGGGCCGCATCGCCTTTGCCTGCTGGGGCGAGCTGCACGACAACCCGTGGGCACTGGAGCCGCTGCAGGCGGTTTACGACCACGTGCCGAAGCTGCCCGGCCTCGCGCCGCATGCGCCGGACGATTTCGCCTTCGCCTCGCGCGACTGGGTCGAGCATGTGCTGGGCGAAGTCGGCCTGCGCCGGATCCGCTTCGAACATTGCGAGCTTCCGCTCGATATGGGCGCAGACGGCGGCCTCGAGGGCGCCGCGTCGACCGCGCTTGCGATCGGTCCGGCGTGCCGCGCTGTTGCGGGCCAGCGGACCGAGGCTGTTGCGGCGGCGGCCACCGCCGTCAAGGCGGCGCTGTCGCGTTACGCCAGGGGCGAGACGGTGCTGGTGCCAGCCTCGTTCTGGATCGTGACCGCGGTCGATCCGTAGGCTGGCCACGACCGCGGGCTGCCGCTGAGCTGAGCAGCACGTCTGCTCAAATCGGGTGATCTCTCTGGGCTGCGGCAATCCGTGCGCATGAATGCGACGGTCGCCGTGATGCGCGTTCGCGCCGCCGAGCGCCTGATCGCGTTCGTCGCCAAAAAAATGTGGGCCGCTTTCGAATGCAGGGAACCGTTGACCCCTAAACGGTGTTTGCATCGGGCGCATGGGATCGGACGGAGCCGCACGCCGGCATTGAACCTTTTCGATCCCACGCGCACCAATGGAGAGTTTGGCTCGCCAATGAGCCGATTTTCCAGGACATTTCAGGTCGGCGCCGGGTTGATCCCGATGCTGGCGCTATTGTTGAGGAGGCGCGTATGGTCCTCAAGGCTTTGAAGATTTCACTGTCTGTCGTTGCTGCGGCAACATCGGTGGTATCGCTGTTCGCCGTGAGCTGGGTCGGATTGGCGCTGCTCGGATACTGAATTCACTGCAGCGAAACCCGCGCGACGCCGGCATTCATCATCCCAAGCGCGCGTGCCGCGCTGACCGAGAGATCGATCACGCGCCCGCGCACGAACGGCCCACGATCGTTCACGCGGCATTGAATCGAGCGACCATTATGCGAGACGGTGATCATGCTGCCCATCGGCCGCGTCCGATGCGCGCAGGCCATCTCGCCGTGATGACCACGCCCTCCATAGTAGGACGCAAGGCCTGACTCGGCTTGTGCAGACCCGATCGCGCCGAGCAAGCCGGTCGCAACCAAAGTGAGTTTCTTCAAGGGAAATCTCCCGGAGTTGCTGCCCCGCGCAAGGGGGGATCGCAACTCTGGCGCTCTCTTGACTGACTTTCGTTGTAAATGAGGAGAAGGCGCGGCCCAATCGGGGCGATGGAACTTGCGCCCTTCAGGCGAATGCTTTCTCCACCGTCTCGATCAGCACGCGCAAGGATTTGTCGTGCCGCGTGATCGGCGGAATCGCACGGCCGATGCCGAGCAACTGATAGACCGCGATCTGCGCCGCGCGCACCGAGTATTCCACCGTGAACACCACGTCATCGGGGATCTCGACGAACTGGCTGACGAAGGCGAGGTTCTTCGAATTCGCCGGGACCGGCAGTGGTCGGTCGCTCTTGTGACGCGGCATGAACATGCTGGTGATGTAGGGCAGGCGGCAGGGCACGCAGGTCGCATTCTCGAACACCGAGACGTCGAAGTTGAGATGGCCGCACAGCTCCTTGAGAATGTCGGCGCCGCCGCAATCGGACATCGCCTTGGCGACGAAATTGCCGATGCGCTCTGGGTGCAGCGCATAGCCCCAGAACACCTGGACGTCTTTCGGCTGGTTGAGGAAGTGCGGCTGATGATAGAGCACGATCGACATCAGCCAGTTGGAATCGGTGAAGGTGACAAGCCCGCCGGTGCCGGCCTCATTGCCGCTGAAGGCTTGCATGGCGTCGAAGAACCGAGAATTCCGGCAGGTGACGGTGAAGGATTCCCAGCAGGATTCAGGGATCGATGCGTTGAACGCGGCGGGATTGCCGAAGTCGGGACGCCCCGATGCGATCTTTTCCCACAACGCCCAGCCTTGGCTGTCCCGTTTGGTCAGCCGCGCTGGCGGCGTGTCCTGCGTGCCGAGGCTCGTCGCATCCGTCATCGAGCCGTTCTGGAAAAACACCAGATCGCCGTCGGCAACATCGATCGTGCTGATCTTGCCGGCGTCGTCGAGCGTCAACTGTTTGACGACGTGCTTGCCGTGCTCGGTCGCGATCGCCATGTCCGTCACATCGGCGCCACCGACCAGATTGACGCCGTGGCCCTGCAGCCAATTGGTCAGCGGCTTCACGATCGCATCGTACTGATTGAACCTGGTGCGCTTGACGCCGGCCAGGGTTTCGATGCGCGGAAACTCGCTCATGAAGCGGTGCAGATAGCGCTTGAACTCGACCGCGCTGTGCCAGGGCTGGAAGGCGAAGGTGGTCTGCCACATGTACCAGAACTTGGTGGTGAAGAATGGCGGCGACAGCCAGTCGGTGATGCGGGAATTGCCGAGCTTGTCCTCCGAGGCTTCAGTCAGTCGCACGAGCTCGATCCGGTCCTGCATCGAAAAGCCCATAGTGGAGACGTCGACCTTGTGGCGGTTCTTGTCGACCAGGCGCGCCTGCGAATGCGCGACGTGGACCTCGTTGAAGGCGATCGTCTCCTCGCGGATCGTCCGGCTCGGATCGCCTGCGCCCGGGATGCTCGAGAGCAGATCCCAGGTGCATTCGTAATGGTCCGTCGTCAGCATGCGGCCGCCGCGCAACGAATAGGAACCGTCGGGGAGCGCCGTGCCATCCAGACTGCCGCCGAACGGCAGGTGCTTCTCGAAGATGGTGATGTCGCGCCCCGCAACGCCGCCGTCGCGGATCAGGAATGCCGCGCCCGCGAGCGCGCCGATGCCGCTGCCGATGAAATAGGCCTTCATATTGCTTACCCGGTCTGATCAAGCTGGAACCGGGGTAACAGCGGACGGACCGACGGCAACTGATCCAGGTCAACGTGGTCGCGATGCGGCGATCACGATGCCGCTGGTCGCAGCATGGTTACGACTTGAGGCGCGGACATGATTTTGCCGCTCGCATCTTTGGTCCGATCGATGGTCGAGCCGCCGTCGGCAACCATCGTCGGCGGACCCTGTTGCCCAATCGGCGCGAAGGTCTATCGCGACCAGCTCTGCCGCCAGCTCTGCAGGACCGGCTTGGCTGCGGCGGGCCACGCCCCTTCGCCAGGAACGATCAGGACCGGTTTGTCCTCATCCTTCATGGCGACCGCGATGCGCTTGGCAGCGGGGTCGATCACGATCAGGACTGCCGTATCGTCGCACATGTGGGCTTGGCAGGCTTCGCCGATGAAGAGACCGCCGTCATACCGCGCGTGGCCCGGCCCGCTCACGAGCCGCTTGAAAGCCTCGTAGTGCGCATCCGACACCTCTTTTCGCAGTTGCTGGGCGAGATCGGCATGGCCCAGCAGGTCGAGAGGATGATGAATGGCGCCGCGCCGCAGCGCGTCCCAGCCTTTGTTCGGGCTCGGCTTGAACGTCAGAGGCTGCTCGGGACCGAAGCCATTCGCGGTCCAGATCCAGCGCGCGCCCTTTGCCGTGGGCAAGGCAGGGGATTCGAAGGTGACGTGATCCTTCTCGATCTTGTGCGCGACAGGGTTGCAGCTGTCGAGCGGGCCGTCGATCTGTACGGGCGCGTTGGCGGTGAACCGGAGCACGAAGGGCGATGCGTCGCAGATATTGCCGCCGCCACTGCTGCTGCCGATCGCGAAGGAGGTCGATCCGATCTGGCCGTTTTCTTCGAGATTGATGATCTGGTTTTCCAGCATCTGCTTGCCGTCGACGAACAGCGCCTCCTCATCGTCGGGCGGGATCGTCTTGATCTCAATGCTATGACCGAACAGATCGGTCTTGACGGGGGAAGCAAGTGCCAGCTCGGGCAACAGGCAAAGCAGAATGATCAGAGCGCGCATCGGATCCCCCCGCGTCCAGGCATCTGATCGCCCAGACATTCCGCGCATTCCTGTAGCGCGCAGATGGGTATCCTCGCAACCCTGACTGCGCCGACGCAGAGGCGGGGGATGTAACGGCCGCTGGGCAGGGGCTCTCCGTTCAGTGTCCCGCCATGTGGCGGCCCACTTCAGTCAGGTCGGCGTTGCTGGCACGGGTCTCGTAGACCAGGCTGCCATGAAACATCACGACAAGGCGATCGGAGAGTTCGAGCAGCTCGTCGAGGTCTTCGCTGACCAGTAGCACGGCGGCGCCGCGGTTGCGCGCGGCCATGATCTCGGCATGGATCTGCGCCACGGCCGCAAAGTCGAGGCCGAAGCAGGGATTGGCGGCGATCAGCACCTCGACATCGTGGCCGAGCTCGCGCGCCAGCACCGCGCGCTGCACATTGCCGCCGGAGAGCGCGGCGATCGGGGTGTCCGGCGTGCGGGTCTTGATCTTGTAGCGCCCGATCTTCCGCTTGGCGTTGTCGCGGAATGCGGTGCGGCTGAGCCACCAGCTGCGGCGCGCAAACGGCACGCGATCGAACTCGCGCAATGCGATGTTGTCGGCCACGCTCATGCCGCCGACACAGGCGTTCTTCAGCGGCTCCTCCGGCAACAGCGACATCTTGTGCCGGCGCATCTCCTCGCGCGCTGCGTGATAGGTCTCGCCGGAGACGCGGATCGTGCCGCTGTCCGCCTCGCGCTGGCCGGCCAGCACTTCGACCAGCTGCCGCTGGCCGTTGCCGGAGACGCCGGCGATGCCGACGATCTCGCCGGCGCGCACCGCGAGTGACAACCCGTTGACCGCCACTCCGCCGGCATCGTCGCGCGCGAGAATCTTGTCGAGCTCGAGCCTGATGGGGCCGGCCTCGCCGGTGCGGGCCGGCTGCACCGTCAACTGCTCGGCGCCGATCATCATCCGCGCCATGTCGTCCGGCGTCAGCTCGCCGACCTTGCCGCGGCCGGCGAGCCTGCCGCGGCGGAGGATGGTGACCTCGTCGGCGAAGGCCATCACCTCGCGGAATTTGTGCGTGATCATCAGCACGGTGAGATCGCCGGCCTTGACCATGTCGCGCAGCATGCCGAGCACCTCGTCGGCTTCGCCGGGCGTCAGCACCGAGGTCGGCTCGTCCAGGATCAGGAAGCGTCGCTTCAGATAGAGCTGCTTCAGGATCTCGCATTTCTGCCGCTCGCCGGCGGAGATGTCGGCGACCTTCGCATTCAGCGGCACCTGGAACGGCATCTTCGACAGGAAGAAGGCGAGCTCATCGCGCTCCTTGGTCCAGTCGACCACGGCAGGCACGTGATCTCGCGCCAGCACCAGGTTCTCGGCGACCGTCATCGCCGGCACCAAAGTGAAGTGCTGATAGACCATGCCGAGCCCGAGCGCGTGCGCGTCCTTCGGGTTGGAAACGGCGCGCTCCCGCCCGCCGATCAGCACGGCCCCTTCGGTCGGCCGATAGTAGCCCATGATGCATTTGACCAAGGTCGATTTGCCGGCGCCGTTCTCGCCGAGCAGGGCGTGAAACGAACCCGGTCGCACCTTCAGTTCGACATCGTCGAGCGCGGCGAAGTCGCCGAAGCGCATCGTCATCGCGATGGCTTCGACCCCGATCGGCGGGTCCGCGCTCACGACAGCGCCTCGATCAGCGCCGCCGAGGTCGCGACCGCGCCGAACACGCCGCCCTGCATCTTGATCATCTTCAGCGCGTGGTCGTGGTTGCCTTTGTCCGTAGCGCCGCAGCAGTCCGACAGCAGCACGCATTCGAAGCCGCGATCGTTGGCCTCGCGCATGGTGGTGTGCACGCAGACATCGGTGGTGATGCCGGTCAATACGATGTTCTCGATGCCGCGCAGGCGCAGGATCAATTCAAGATCCGTGGCGCAGAACGAACCCTTGCCGGGCTTGTCGATGATCACTTCGCCGGGAAGGGGGGCGAGATCGGGAATGATCTCCCAGCCGGGCTCGCCGCGCACCAGGATGCGGCCGCACGGCCCGGGATCGCCGATGCCCGCGCCGATCTGCTGCGAGCGCCAGCGCTTGTTGGCGGGCAGGTCGGAGAGGTCGGGGCGGTGGCCCTCGCGGGTGTGGATGATGTGAAAACCCTGCGCACGCATCACCGTGAGCAGCTTCCTGATCGGCTCGATGGGAGCCCGCGTCAGGGAAAGATCATAGCCCATCTTGTCGACATAGCCGCCGACGCCGCAGAAGTCGGTCTGCATGTCGATCACGATCAGCGCCGTGTTCTCCGGCCGCAGGTCGCCATTGTAGGGCCAGGCATAGGGTTCGGAGCGGATGGTGCGCGCAGTCATCTCGCAGCCTCGTTCGTTAGCGGGTGATCGAAAGCTCAGCCGGCGCGCCGCTCAGGTTGCGCTTCGGCGAGCAGGTGATGATCATGATGAGCAGCGTCAGGAAATAGGGCGCGGCATTGAAGAGGTGATAGCCGAAGGTGATGCCGACCGATTGCAGCGCAGGCCCCAGCGCCGCGGCACCGCCGAAGGCGAGCGAGGCCCACAGGCACAGCATCGGGTCCCATCGCGCGAAGATCACCAGCGCCACCGCGGTGATGCCCTGGCCCGACGACAAGCCCTCGTTCCAGCTGCCCGGATAGAACAGCGACAGGAAGGAGCCGCCGATGCCGGCGAGGAAGCCGCCGGCCATGGTGGCGCGCAGGCGGATCATCAGCACCGAATGGCCCATCGCGCGCGCGGCGTCCGCGCTCTCGCCGGCGGTACGGATCAACAGGCCCCAGCGCGTGGTGCGGAAGGCCCAGAACAAGAGCGGCGCCAGCGCGACGCCGATCAGGAACAGCACGTTGATGCGCAGCGCCGCGCGCAGCTGCGGAATGTCGCTCCACCAGCCGAAATCGATCGCGGGCAGCCTTGCTGCGGTCGGCTCGATCAGCGGCTTGCCGAGATAGAAGGCGAGCCCGGTGCCGAACAGCATCAGCGCGATGCCGACCGCGATGTCGTTGACCCGCGGCAGCGAGCAGATCCCGGCATGCAGCGCCCCGAACAGCGCGCCGGTTACTCCGGCGGCGAGCACCCCGAGCCATGGCGAGCCCGAGAGATAGGAGATGCCGTAAGCGCTCATCGCTCCCATCACCAGCGTGCCTTCGAGGCCGAGATTGATGCGGCCCGAGCGCTCGGTGATGCACTCGCCGAGGCTGACGAACAGGAAAGGTGTCGAGACCCGGATGGCGCCGCCGAGCACCGCCAGCGGCACGGTCCAATAACCGATCGCCCCGTCTGCCATCAGGATTTTCCTTTCAGCAAGCCGATGCGGCCGTAGAGCGCGTCGCTCGCCAGCACAAAGATGAAGATGAGGCCCTGCAGCACCTGCACCGAGGCGTCGGGCAGGCCAAGCCGCCGCTGCAGCAGGCCGCCGCTCGCACCGAGGCCGCCGAGCAGGATCGCGACCGGAACGATCGCCAGCGGATTCTGCCTCGCAAGGAACGCGACCAGGATGCCGGTGAAGCCGTAGCCGACGGCGAGGTTGGCGTTGGTGCGGCCCTGCACCGCGGCGACCTCGACCATGCCGGCGAGCCCGGCAGAGGCGCCGGCCAGGAAACAGATGGTCAGGATCAGCTTGCCGACGGAAAGTCCGACCAGCTTGGCGGCGCGGATGTTGCCGCCGGCGACCCGGGCGGCAAAGCCGAAGGTGGTGTGGAAGATCAGGACGTAAGCGGCAAGCGCCGCGATCAGGCCGAACACCAGGCCCCAATGCACATCGGTGCCGGGAATGGAGCCGATCATATTGGCCGCGCCGATCTCGCGCGTCGACGGCTTGTTGAGGCTCAAGGGATCACGCATCGCGCCTTCGACGAGATGATTGAGAATGGCGAGCGCGATATAGACGAGCAGCAGGCTGGCGATGGTCTCGTTGACGCCGCGATAGTGGCGCAAGCCCCCGGCCAGCATGATCCAGAGCCCGCCGCCGATCATGCCGGCGCAGACCATCGCGAACTGCACCACCAGCGGCGGCAGGCCCGGCAGCGCCAGCGCCGCCGAGGTCGCGGCCAGCGCGCCGATCAGGAGCGCGCCCTCGCCGCCGATGATCACCATGCCGAGCTGCGCCGGCAGCGCGGTGCAGAGCGCGGTCAGAATGAGAGGAGCGGCGCGGGTCAGCGTGTTCTGCCAGGAGAACCAGGTGCCGAACGCGCCGTAATACATATACCAGTAGAGATCGAGCGGGCTCTTGCCGAACAGCGCGACGAAGCCGCCGAAAGCGAGGAGCGCGGCGGCCAGCGCCGCGCCCGGGATCAGGACATATTCGATCGAGGCGCCGTAGCGCTGCAGAAAGCCGGGATCGGCGGCCGGCGCGATGACGGCCGCGTCCAACGGATCGGCCGTCTCCGAGGTCATGAGGTGGCTCCGAGCACGCCCTCGACCAGATAGTCCATCTTCTCGAGCTCGGGGTCGGTCTGGCCGCGATCGGTGCCGGCGGCGATCACGGTGTTGCCCTTGTTGTCCTTGATCGGGCCTTTGAAGATCGTGTAGCCGTCGGCCATGAACTTGGCCTTGATCTCGTCGGCGTGCTTGCGCGCCTGTTCGGAGACCGCCTCGCCGTAGGGCGACACCTTGACCACCTCTTCCTTGAGGCCGCCGCGATAGAAGTTCGGGATGCTTTCGCCTGCCTGCAGCATCTTGACGAATTTCGGATACAGCGCCTCCCAATTCCATTCGGCGCCTGTGAGATAGGCCTTCGGCGCCAGCGGCGACTGGTTGACGTGATAGCCGCAGACGAAGGCGCCGCGGCGCGCCGCGTTCTCGACCATCGTCTTCGGACCGTCGACATGGCAGGTCAGCACGTCGACGCCCTGGTCGATCAGGCTGTTGGTCGCCTCGGCCTCCTTGACCGGCATCGACCAGTCGCCGGTGAAGATCACCTGCGTGGTGGCCTTGGGATTGGCGAGGCGGGCGCCGAGCGTGAAGGCGTTGATGTTGCGCAGCACCTGGGGGATCGGCTTGGCCGCGACGAAGCCGAGCTTGCCGCTCTTGGTCGTGTAGCCCGCGACGATGCCGGAGATGTATTGCGCCTCGTCGATATAGCCGAAATAGGAGCCGGCGTTCTTCGGGTCCTTGTCGGTCCACAGGCCGCCGCAGTGCTCGAAGCGGAGCTTCGGGTACTTGTTGGCGATCTTGATCATGTGCGGGGTGTAGTAGCCGAACGAGGTCGGGAAGAGCAGGGTGGCGCCGTCGAGATTGATCATCGACTCCATCGTCTTCTCGACGGCGTCGGTCTCCGGCACCTTCTCTTCCTCGATCACCTTCAGCCCGGGCAGCTTCTTCAGCGCCGCCGCGCCTTGCGCATGGGCCTGATTGTAGCCGTAGTCGTCGCGGGAGCCGACATAGATGAAGCCGATCGTCGTCTCCGCTGCGAAGGCCGGCCGCAAGCCGGCCGCGGCGCCCAGCGTCAGCGCCGCGCCGCCTTGCAACAGATGCCGTCGTGAAATCCTGCCAAAGTCCATGGTGTGCTCCCCTCTCGGACCGCGCGTCCGCTGCTATCTCGGCTTCACCGGTTCGGGCGGAGCCTCATGGGAAGCTTTCGCAAGCTTCGTGCCAGCGCCGCTTTGTTGGGCGCGGCTCGAAAACGCATTGAAAACACTTGAAAATAACTCTTGTCGGATAACGTTCGTTTGCCGCCGACTGTCTGATGAGGCTATAAATTAGTCAGTAGGTCATCGTTGTATGCAATATTGTGTGCAAGCGGTGAGCCCTGCGCGTCCTGTCGGCTAGCCGCTGGCGTTGGCGCGACGAGGTCTGCGAAGACGGTCGACGCGATCCGCCGCGGTTCGGAGAAGGGTAAGCAATTCAAGGATTTGTCTGCGGTCTTTCGAAATGGAAATGACCATGAGACTGACCGCGATCGGACGGGCAGCAGCCCTCATCGTCGCGGGCGACGCCGCGTTGGCGCAGAGCGCCCGAGCCACCCAGCGGCTCCACCGGTGGGCGGCTCTCCGGGATCACCACCATGCCCGGCCGCTTCGTTCCGGGCTCCCGCCGGCCTCAGATCCCGAGCAGCCAGACCGCGACGATCGTGCCGAGCACGGCGATGCCGCTGATGGTCCAGCCGGTCAGGTAGGCGCCGCTGTCGTCCGCCTCGGGGCGGTCGACCATCTGATCATGCCAGTGCGCCATCTCAGCCTCCTGCGCGCGCTGTTTCGATGTGATGGTTGTTCTTTTTGATGCGTCGCGTGCGCCCGATGGCAGGTTCAACGTGCGTGCGAACTCCCGTGCGGCTTACCGCTGGTCTGGCTCTCACGCTCCGAAATGCCCTAAGCTGAGCGGGCGTCCCGGGCAGAGGACGTCGAATAAGCAGAAGGGAAGGACCAGCGTTCCATGAAGGATTTTGCAGGCAAGTTCGCCGTCGTCACCGGCGGCGGCACCGGCATGGGCCGGGAGCTGGCCCGTCGGCTCGTCGCCGAAGGTTGCAATGTCGCCATGTGCGACGTCTCGGCTGAGGCGATGGCCGAGACCAAGCGTTTGTGCGAAGCGGAACGCTTGCCGCAGGGCCTGCGGATCACCACGCATATCGCCGACGTCGCCATCGAGGATCAGCTCAAGCGCTTCCGCGACGAACTGATGGAGCAGCAGGCGACCGACAGGATCCATCTGTTGTTCAACAACGCCGGCATCGGCGGCGGCGGCAGCCTGTTCACCAACAGCCGCGAGCAATGGGAGCGCACCTTCAACATCTGTTGGGGCGGGGTCTATCTCGGCGTCCGGACCTTTTTGCCGCTGCTGTTGAAAGCGGACGAGGGCCACATCGTCAACACGTCCAGCGTCAACGGCTTCTGGGCCTCGGTCGGCCTGGGTGTCGCGCACACCGCCTATAGCGCGGCGAAATTCGCCGTGAAGGGTTTTACCGAGGCGCTGATCAACGATCTCCGCCTCAATGCGCCGCACATCAAATGCTCGGTGGTGATGCCGGGCCACATCGGCACCTCGATCGTGTCGAACTCGCGCAAGGTGCAGAGCGGCACGGAGTCGGACCGGCTGAGCGAGACCGAGATCCAGCAGGCGCGCCAGCGCATGAAAGGCATGGGGATCGATGTCGCTGCGATGAGCGACGAGGACGTGCAGGCCGCGGCCGCCGAGCGCGCCCGTAGCTTCCTGGAGGATGCGCCGACCACGGCCGCGCAGGCCGCCAGGATCATTCTCGACGGCGTGAAAGCGGAGCAATGGCGCATCCTGGTCGGCGAGGACGCCAAGCTGCTCGACCTCCGCGTCCGGCAATCGCCGGAACAGGCCTACGAGCCCGAATTCTTCCAGCGCTTCGCCCAGGAGGCGGGGTGGAAGCTGGGGTAGGGGTTCTCGGGAGATGGTCTCTCACCGCGAGGGCGTGGGCTCCCCTCCCCGCAAGGGGGAGGGGAGACGAGATCGCCGCGACGTCCTCGCAGAAAGCGTCGACCGAGCAAAAAGCGTCGACCGAGCAAAGAGTGATCGCCTTCGCCGCTTACCGCGACGATGCCACGCGATAGGCCATCCGGGTGTGGCCGGCGCAATAGGGCAGGCCCTCGACCGGCCTCGAGCCGCAGAAGCAGAAATCGTCGGCCCCGGGTGTCGAGATCGGCCAGCGGCAGCGCTCCTTGGAGAGCTCGAACAGCGAGCAGCCGTTTGCGACCGCAACGACGGTCTCCTCGACCACCGGCTCGGGCGCCGGCGCGCTCTGAATCGCCTTCAGGATCCGCCGGCGCAGTTTTGGCACTGGACGCGTCCGCACGCCGTCCTTGCCGTCCGCGCGCATCACGCGGCGGGTGTCACCGCCATTGTCGCGGATCAGCGCCAGGCGCGAGATCTTGCCGATCACCGCATTGCGGCTGACGCCAAGCTCAGCGGCAATTTCGCGGCAGGTCAGCCCGGCCTCAAAGTGCTGTTTCAGGAGCTGGATTCGTTCCTCGGTCCAGGTGGAAGGTGCAGTGGGTCGGTCGGCGGGCATATTCTATGTTTCCAAGTTGGATCCATGCTGGATCGTCCTGGCCGTCGCGTGCCGCCGAAACTTCGCGCTCAAACGCCTCCGTTCACGCCCTGCCGTTGTCGCGGATCGACAAAAGCCCGTCCTTGATGGCGAGCCTTATGCCTTCTTCGATCAACGTCCTGCAGACACCTGGAACGCTGGTGCCGTGGGTGCCCTGTTTCACGAGCTTCTCAAGGTAGCCGATGGTCGCCAGGGCGAGGGTTACGGGAATGCGGTCAGTCTCGGCTTTTTCCGTGGCCATGCCAAAAGCTAGTCCGTAACCGGTGTACAGAAAAGTAACTTTTTAGACTCTATTAGGAATCGGATAAGTTGTACAGGTGCTTGCGTCGAAAGTGGTTAAGTTATTGAATTTAAAATAAATTTATTGATTTTTCTGCGTTCGGCGCAGACTCGGCAAACGTGCAGTGAGGGCGACGGTCGGGGATCTGTGGCAGGTCGGTCACGACGGGCGGATTCGGCCTGGGTTCCTCCGAGAGATGCACGAGATGCGTGTATTCAAGGCCGATGCTAGTGAGGGTCGAGGCAATCGCCCGATTCAGCGGGGCGAGGAATGGCCGGCAGCGAGAATGGGCAGCGCCCGAACGCCGGTCGGTCGTGCCATCGGAATGCTCGCGCCGTTTCGTCAATTCAGAAATATGTCTTTCGTTTTTTCGGAAATCGTGCTTTACTGCGCGCATCCCGCCTCGGCACGGAGGGGCGTTGCGCGCGATCGTCACGACACGCGAGGCGGGGAGCGATGGCCGCGAGGTGCCGCAGCGTGCTCGATGCACGCGGACGAACGGCAGCGCGCGGACGTGAAGTCGCAGCGTCCTGACACCCCGATGCTGGTGTCCCGCGCAACGTGCGCAAGCGCGTTGTCGCGAATGGTGGCCAGAAAGCCCGGTGCACCAGGGAGACTGCGTATAAACGTGAAGACCATCGCGCAGGGAAGGCCGGGTCGTTACGGCTGCACCTGTGGTACCTGCCGCCTGCATTTTTTTCGCAGGCGGGCCGCAGGCGTCAGCCGACGCCTGGCCTTCCCTGCGCCCTCCGACCTTTCAGAGGGCAACTGTTGCAGCAGAACTCGGGCATGATGTGCCGCGGGACAGCGAACGTGTGTCTCGGTCGGCCTGGGAACAAGTTTGGGATGCGAGATGCCCCCGACGTCATTGCGAGGAGCCCACCGGGTCTCGCCTCCGGCGAGCCCGATGGCAGGCTCCGGCGACGAAGCAATCCAGAATCTTGCCGCGAAAGGTCTGGATTGCTTTGCCTGTCATCCGGCCGCGCATTCGCGCGGCCCCGGTGGCTCGCAATGATGTAAGGCCCCTCAAGTCGGATTACCCGTGCACGACCGATTTGGCGATCATGCAGTGAATGCCCTTGGAGCCGTTGACGGTCTGCGTCACCCGCAGGTCGGCGGCGAGACTGCAGAGCGTATAGGCGTCCTCGCGCGACAGGTTGCGCTTTTCCCCGAGCAGCACGATCATGTCGCGCAACGCGCGCACCACGCATTGGTCGAGATCGGGGTCCATGGCCATCGTCATGTAATGGGTGGCGGTCTCGGCGCGGGGGTAGTCGAGCTTGAGATCCTTGCGCACGGTCAGGCGGAAGCGGCCTTGCAGCGCGGTCTCGATCGCGGTGACGCAGACCTCGCCATCGCCCTGGGCGCCGTGGCCGTCGCCGCAGGAGAACAGCGCGCCGGGCACGAACACCGGCAGATAGAGCTTGGCGCCGGCGCCGAGTTCTTTGTTATCCAGATTGCCGCCCATCGCGCGCGGGATCAGCGAGGTGATGCGGCCCCAGGCCGGCGGCGGCGCCACGCCCATCACGCCGAAGAAGGGCGCCAGCGGCAGTTCGAGGCCCCAGGGCAGTTTCCCGACCATCCGTGCCTTGTCCAAGGGGATATTGAGCAGCCGGCTCTCGTGGAAATCATCGGGCAGGGTGCCGGCGAGCGGGCGAATGAAGTTGTAGCCCCAATCCTGCCGCAGCTGCACATCGAGGATGTCGACTTCCAGCACGTCCCCGACCTCGGCCCCCTTGACCGCGATCGGACCGGTCAGGATATGGCCGGGCACCATCCGCTCGCTTCTGGCGTGAACATCGAGCAACTCCGGCGGGACGTGAAACTTGGTTCTGTCCGGCAGGACATCGGGCCCGCCGCTGATGCTGTCGATCGTCACCTCGTCGCCGCTCTCGATCGCGAGCACCGGCTTCAGCTTGGCTTCGAAGAAGCCCCAGTGACAGGTTTCGGGGCTTGCGTGCAGATGATGGTGAGTCATGACGGTCTGGCGCCTCCGGTATCCGGCTCGGAAAAGATGTGCCCTCGATCCATAGCAAATCGCAGCCGCCCTGCAGATAGGCGGATACGCAAGGCACGGCTGTCGTGTAAGAGGTCGGGAGCGCCGATTCAGGGCGGCGCGCGCGGAGTCCCGAATGTTCTTTGTCTTGTCGAAAACGCTCGGCACGATGCTGCTGCCGACCAATTTCCTGATCGAGCTGGGTGTCATCGCAGCGGTTCTCCTGGCGACGCGCTGGGCGAGATGGGGCCGCAGGCTCTTCGTCCTCGTGATCGTGCTGCTCGCGGTCTGCGCCTTCTCGCCGCTCGGCAACTACCTTTTGTATCCGCTGGAGAGCCGCTTTCCGAAATGGGACGCGAGCAAAGGGGCTCCGGACGGCATCGTCGTGCTCGGCGGTCCGGTCGATGCCGACATGTCCGTGATCCACAACACGCCGATTACGCGCTCGGCGGCAGATCGTCTTATCGCCGCGGCAGCGCTGGCGCGCCGCTATCCCAACGCACGGGTTCTGTTCACGGGCGGCAGCGCCAATCTGATCTCCAACGATGCGAAGGAGGGCGACTTCGCCTCGGACATTCTGACCTGCCTTGGCGTAGCCAAAGATCGCCTGATCATCGAGCGGCTGTCGCGCAACACCTACGAGAACGCCATCTTCTCCAAGCAGCTGGTGGCGCCGAAGCCCGGCGAGCGCTGGCTGCTCGTCACCTCGGCCTATCACATGCCGCGCTCGGTCGGACTGTTTCGCAAGGCCGGCTTTCCGGTCGAGCCTTACCCGGTCGACTGGCGCGTCGGCCATTGGGCCGATCTGTTCAGCTTCGAGAACGTCGCACTGGTCGGATTGGGACGCACCGATGCCGCGGTACGCGAATGGCTGGGACTTCTGGCCTATCGGCTGCGCGATCGCACCGACCAGCTGCTGCCGGGGCCGGACAGTCGCTAGCCTGGCGAAGCCTGCGAGCTTGTGAGGCGGGGGCTGGCCTCGTGGCACGCGACGGTCTAACACACGCTCGCTGGACAGAGCCAAAAAGCGGGCCATCGATGCCCAAGCGAGGGAGTGATTGCCATGCCACAGGCGAGCGCGCAGGACGGACTGGATGTGGCCGGCATGGCCGCCGACCTCAACGCGCTGTTGCGGCTGAAGACGACGGTGGTCGGCATCAAGATGTTCACGCGGGTCGAGGACATGGAGGTGGTCGAGAAGATCCGTCGTCCGAACGCGGTGCATACGACCGACCAGATCGTCAGCATGGCCTCGCGCCTCGGCTGGACGGTCGGCGTCACCGGCGATGATCTCGTCGGCGCGCAGTGCCGCGCCGTGATCGGGCTTGGTCCGCAGGACGAGGCCTGGCTTGCCGGTACCAATTATGTCGGGGTGTGGCACGGCACCGCCGAGGACGCCCGCAAGCGCCAGGAGGCGCTGGACGTGGTTCCGTTCGGCCGCTATCAGGCCATGGCGGTGAGTCCGCTGGCCAGCGGACGCCTCAATCCGCCCGACATCTGCCTGGTTTACGCGACACCCGGTCAGATGATCATCCTGATCAACGGCCTGCAATATACGGGCTACAAGAAGTTCGAATGGGGCGTGGTCGGCGAGACCGCCTGCGCGGATTCGTGGGGGCGGGCGCTGAAGACCGGCGAGCCAAGCCTGTCGCTGCCATGCTTTGCCGAGCGGCGGTATGGCGGCGTGCCGGACGAGGAGATGTTGATGGCGTTGAAGCCTTCTGATCTTGGCAAGGCGATCGCCGGGATGAAGCAGCTCGCCAGGAACGGCCTGCGCTATCCGATCGCGCCTTACGGGATCCAGAACGATGTCCGCGCCGGCATGAGCGTGTCGTATGGGAAGAAATGAAATTTTGAAGTTGCCGTCATTGCGAGGAGCCGAAGGCGACGAAGCAATCCAGAATCTTTGCGTGATACTGGATTGCTTCGCTGCGCTCGCAATGACGGATGTAGCAAGGATCTGAGAATGAGTGCTTCATCCAAGTTCGACATCGTCGTCTACGGCGCGACCGGGTTCACCGGCCAGCTCGTCGCCGAATATCTGGCTTCGCATTATCGCGGCGACAAAGCGCTGACATGGGCGATGGCCGGCCGCAGCCGCGACAAGCTGGCGTCGGTGCGCGATGCGATCGGCGCGCCTGCCGACACGCCGCTGATCGTGGCCGACTCGAGCGATCCCTCGTCCATTCGTGCGATGGTCGATCGGGCAAAGCTCGTGCTGACCACGGTCGGTCCCTATCAGCTCTATGGCGCCGATGTGCTTGCGGCTTGCGTTGCATCGGGCACTGACTATGCCGATCTCTGCGGCGAGCCGCTGTGGATGCATCAGATGATCGGGCAGCATCAGGCTGAGGCGGAAAAGACCGGCGCGCGCATCCTCTTCTCCTGCGGCTTCGACTCGGTGCCGTTCGAGCTCGGCGTTTTCTTCGTGCAGGAGCAGGCGAGGAAAGTGCTGGGCGCGCCGGCGGCGCGGGTCAAGGGACGTATCCGCGGAATGAGCGGCTCGCTCTCGGGCGGCACGGCGGCCAGCGCCAAGGCGACAGCCGCCGCGCTGACCAGTGATTTGAGCCTGGTTGCGATCATGAAGGATCCGTTCGCGCTGACGCCGGGATTCAAGGGACCGAAGCAGCCGCCGGGCAACAGGCCGCTCTACGAAGAGGACTTCCAGTCCTGGGCGGCGCCGTTTGCGATGGCGCTGGTCAACACGCGCAACGTCCATCGCTCCAACATGCTGATGGGCTTTCCCTACGGTCAGGACTTCATCTACGACGAGATGGTGCTTACCGGAGACGGTGAGCAGGGCCAGGCCAACGCGAAGCTGGTGATGGCGGCGAATGCCGAGAAGACCGGCCCTAACGCGCCAAAGGTGGGCGAGGGGCCCTCGAAGGAGAAGCGCGACAATGGGTATTTCGACCTGCTCTACGTCGCGGTTGCTCCCGACGGGCGACGCGTTCGCGCGGGCGTGAAGGGCAAGGGCGATCCCGGCTACGGCTTGACGGCGAAGATGATCTCCGAATGCGCGCTTTGTCTGCTGCGCGACGCGCCGGAAGTGAAAGGCGGCTTCTGGACCCCGGGTGCGGCGATGGGCGACCGCTTGATCAAGCGGCTGGTCGAGAACGCCGGATTGACGTTCGAGGCCGAAGGCTGATGGGCGCTTAGAGGTCGCGAGGGACGACGATCACCGATCGTTCCTCGCGCTTGTAGGGTTGTGCCGCGACGAACATCCCCCACATCGTGCCCAGCATCATGAAGAAGTGCCGCCAATGGTCGGTGTCGATGATGAAGCTCTCGCCGACGATGCCGACGAAGGCGGCGAAGATCGCGATATAGGTGCGCTGCCAGGGGACGCGGATGAAGATGTGGCGGAAGCCGAGGATCACGGTGGTGAAGACCAGGGTCGGATAGCAGATGCCTGACAGCCAGCCGCCGGACATGAAGGCATTCAGATAAGAGTTATGGGTGTCTTCGGGAAAGTAGCGGTGGAACTGCAGCGGGCCGATGCCGAACGGCAGGTCGAGCGCCATCGCCGCGCCCAGGATGTGCCGGCCGAAGCGGCCGAAGCGGCCTTCGTCATAGCTCTGGTCGAAGCTCGCCCTTTGCCGGAACATCTCCGCGATGGAATCGAACGACAACAGCACCGCGATCAGCAGCGCGACGGCGAGCACAGCGGCGATGGTCGTGACGATGACGCGCGAGCGTTCGCCGCGCGACCGGCTGGTGAGAACCATCAGGCTGAGCATGAAGGCCGCGGTCAGGATCAGGCCGCCCCAGGCGGCACGCGAGAATGCCAGCAGGATGGCAAGCGCGATCACCCCGAGCGTAAAGGTGCCGCGCAGCGCCTTGGCCAGATGTGCGGTCACAACGTTCTGCAGCGCAAACAGCGCCGGCAAGATCAGATACGCGCCGAGCACGTTCGGGTCTTTGAAGGTACCGCGCGCGCGACCGTAAAGCGTCAGGAGATCGTAGCCGCCGGGCACGAGGTGGAGATAGCCGGCAACGCCGGCGAGCCCGGCGATGAGGCCACCGACGACGAGTCCGCGGCGCAACATGTCGAGACGGGCTGCGGTGTCGTCGGCGCTGACCAGCGCGAAGAAGACCACCGTCACCGCCATGTACCAGGAGGTCGCGATCCACGTCGCGACCGTGGAGTCACCAAGCAGCGGGATCGCGCTGATCGTGTAGCCGAGATTGAGCAGGAACAAGAGCAGCAGCAACGGCACGAGGACCAGTCTGAGCCGGACGCCGGTCGCGATGAAGATGGAGGCCGAAGCCAGCGTCACGAGCTCATAGGGGCTCGGCTCGATGAAGACGATCGCGCTGGAGGCTCCGACCATCCAGATCAGCGCGCGTTGCAACGCGACGATGCCCGGAGGGGCTATCGGCCGCGACGCGAACTCTCCGGCTGTCGCCGCATACGCCATCACACACTCGCAACTCGGCCTCGGAGGTCGGGCTGGACGACGCGCCGCCCGGCTCGGACCCGAGGTTCAATACGCGTTCTCGTTCTTGGTCATCAGCGCGATCGGCGTCTTCAACAGGATGTACATGTCGAACAAGACCGACCAGTTCTCGATGTAATAGAGGTCGAACTCGACGCGCTTCTGGATCTTTTCTTCGTTGTCGATCTCGCCGCGCCAGCCGTTGATCTGCGCCCAGCCGGTGATGCCCGGTTTGACGCGGTGCCGCGCGAAATAGCCGTCGACGGCCTCGTCGAACAGGCGGTTCTGCAGCTTGCCCAGGACTGCGTGCGGGCGCGGTCCCACCAGCGACAGATTGCCCTTGAAGACGACGTTGAACAGCTGCGGCAGCTCGTCCAGGCTCGTCCTGCGGATGAAGCGGCCGACGCGGGTCACGCGCGGATCGTTCTTGGTCACGACCTTCGATGCCGTCAGATCGGCATGGTGATGATAGAGCGAGCGGAATTTGAAGACGTCGATCCGCTCGTTGTTGAAGCCGAAACGCTTTTGCCGAAACAGCACGGGGCCGGGACTATCCAGCTTGATCGCGAGCGCCACGAGAGCCATGATCGGCAAGGCGAGCAGCAGGATCAGACTCCCGACCAGGCGGTCGAACAGCCATTTCATCACGAGGTCCCAATCGGTGATCGGCGCCTCGAACATGTCGAGCGTCGGCACTTCGCCGAGATAGGAGTAGGAGCGCGGGCGGAAGCGCAGCTTGTTGGTGTGCGCCGAGAGGCGAATGTCGACGGGGAGTACCCACAGCTTCTTCAGCATGTCCAGGATGCGGGTTTCGGCCGAGATCGGCAGCGCGAACAGCACGAGGTCGACGCGGGTGCGGCGCGCAAACTCCAGGATGTCGTCGACTTTGCCGAGCTTGGCAACGCCGGCGCAGGTCTCGAGCGCGCGGCTGTCGTTGCGATCATCGAACACGCCGAGAATTTCGATGTCGGAATCCTCTTGGGTCTCCAGAGCGCGAACGAGTTGTTCGCCGTTCTGATCGGCGCCGACGATCACGGTGCGCCGGTCGAGCCGGCCTTCGCGCGCCCAGCCGCGGATCAGGCTGCGCAGAAAGACACGGGTAGCGATCAGCGTGCCGAGACCAGTGAAGAAGAACGCGCCGAGCCACAGGCGCGAAAGCTCATTGCCGACCTTGGCGAAGAAGGAGATGCCGATGAAGAGCAGAAACACGAAAGAATAAGACGAGATCATCCGCGTCATCTGACTCACCTGGCCTCGGAAGACCTGGATTTGATAGATGTCTGCGGCCTGGAAGCAGACCACCATGGTTGCGGCTACGCCGAGGATCGCTCCCAGATATTCCCAATGAAAGCCGCTCAGCGGGATCACGTAGCCGACATAGATCGCACTGCCGACAAGGCTGAGCAGAAGAAAGTCGGCGATGCGGACGACGCCAGCGATGACGATCGGCGAATAGGCGCGGCGGACTTTTTGGTTAGCGACCGCAAGGGCCGCAGGCGACAGGCGGCGCCGGCGCTCGACGGCTGGGGTGCCGACTGAGGAGGTGGCCGCCGCCGCCGCTGCAGCGTCCAACATCGAGCGTGCGTTGATGGGTTCCACAGTCGTACAAGCCCGTAAAGCGCTTTTGGTGATGTAATGCGCCGAGAACGCATAGGGAAAATCCCCATGCGCCGGATTAGGCGGCAATTCGGAAGAAACTGTTAGCGATGGTAAATGGTGTCAGGTCTTGGTAAATGCTTCGCGGTATCCTGCCAGCACGCCTTCGACCATGGCGTTCTGGGAGAAATGCTGGAAAATCCGCTCGCGCAATGCCTGGGCGCGATTTCGGAGCACATCCGGATTCTCCAGCGCGGTCTCGATCGCATCCGCCAGCGCGCCGGCGCTGTTCGGCGCAAATAGAGCATCGCCATACGGCCCGAAAATCTCCGGGATACCGCCGACCTTGGCGGCGATCATCGGAATTCCCGCGGCACCCGCCTCGATCACCACATAAGGCATCGAGTCGCCGCGCGATGGAACGACGAGAAGCCGTCCTTGCGCGAAACCATGGCGAGCTTGGACATGACCGATGAAGCGCACCGCGTGCGTGAGTGCAAATCTTTCGACCTGCGCCTTGAGTCGCTCCATCTCCTCACCGTCCCCGGCGAGTGTCAGCGTCAACGGCTTACCATCGGCATGCAAGCGGGCGAGTGCGTCGACGAGAACGTCGGCGCCTTTGATGGCTCTGAACTCGCCGACATAGACGATGTCGGTCGCATCTGCGGCCCTGCTGACGGGATCAAACTCTCCGGCAGTCACGCCGTTGAACACGCATCGCACGAGGCCCTTCGGCGTCCCGATCGTGCGTTGATAAGTGTCCCGCGCGAAGGCGCTTTCGAACAGGAAAAGCTCGGTTCGGTTCATCAGCGCGCGTTCGAGGCGGGCGTAAAAGGCGCCTTTCGTCGTACTGAGCGGGTAATGCAGCGAGCCACCATGCGGCGTGTAGACCCGGATGGTTCCGGGGCGGCGTGCAAGCATGCGGAGAAAGGCGCCGGCTTTGGCGCCGTGGCCATGCAGCACCTCGGGGTTCAATTGTCGGACCAAACGCGCGAACCTGGCGAAGGCGATGGCGTCGGTCAGTCGCGGCTCACGTTGGATCGCGATGCGGTGGACTCCGAGCTTCAGTCGCGGTGCGATCTCGGCCAAGGCTTTGTCGGCGCGCTCGCCGCCCGTCAGGCTGTCTGCAATGATGCCGACCTCGTGACCGCGATCGATCTGGCCGTTGGCGAGGTCCAGAATGTGACGGAAGATGCCGCCGACCGGCGCACGAACGGCGTGCAGAATACGAAATCGTCGTTCGGACACAGTCATCGTCACACGTGGTTCGATGCCCCGCATCCGGCCGAGCACGTGCAACTGCGCAGACGTGGCAGTTGGCACAAAAGGAAAGCGCGGGCGCGTTTCATTGCGGCGATCATCGGAGAAGTCCAGATTGCGATAAGGCTTGTGTGGTTAACGAAGTGTGATGAGCCAATGCAGAAACTGTCTGGAGACGAAGACGCTGGATCGGCGTGGGCTAACGATGTCATCGCAGGACGTACCTCTCACATGCAGCGTGTCGCCTCCAGATTAACCCGGTGGCAACCTTAATAGAGTGTAATTCTACCATGTAGAGTAGCAATGTGGCGTTGGCTTCGCGGGAGTGAGCGATGCGTTTGGCGTTTTGGCGTGCCGGCAGGGAGAAGGCGAAGGTCGCCGCAACCCGGGCCGCCGAGGAGATCGTGCAGTCTGCGCCTGTATCGGCTGCAGCGGAGGCGGCCTTGCCGGCCGGAGATCTCGATCTGCGGCTGCTCGGCCGCGCCCTGTCGCGCAAGCGTCTCTTCATCATCCTTCCAACACTGTCGGCATTGGCTCTCTCGATCTTCGGCGTCAACCTTGTTACGCCGCGCTACAAATCCGAATCGAGAATATTGATCGACGGTCGTGAAAACGTGTTTTTGCGTCCGAACAGCGAGCGCAGCGAAGAACGGACCGCGCTCGACCCCGAAGCCGTGACCAGTCAGGTTCAGCTCGTGCTGTCGCGCGATCTTGCGCGCGACATCATCAAGAAAAACAAGCTTGCCGATTTGCCGGAATTCGATTCGGTGCTGCGCGGCGTGTCGCCGTTGAAGTCCCTGGCGGCAATGATCGGTCTCGTGCGCGACCCGCTTTCCATGACCCCGGAAGAGCGGGTGATGGATGCCTATTACGAGCGGTTGACGGTTTATGCCGTCGACAAGTCGCGTGTCATCGTCATCGAGTTTCAATCGCAGGATCCTGAGCTCGCGGTCCGCGTCGCCAACTCGATCGCCGACGGTTACCTGACGCTGCAGCAAAATGCGCGGCAGAATCAGGCCAAAACGGCGAGCCAATGGCTCGCCGGCGAGATTGAGACCCTGCGCAAGAAAGTCGAGGAGGCTGAAGCGCGGGTCGAGGCATTCCGCTCCAAATCGAGCCTGTTCGTCGGCACCAACAACACCACGCTCTCCAACCAACAGATGGGCGAGATCACCACACAACTGAACAATGCCCGCGCGCTGAAATCGGATGCCGAAACCAAGGCGCGGTTGATCCGCGAAATGCTGCAGAGCGGACAGCCGATCGAAGCGTCGGAGGTCTTGAACTCCGAGCTGGTGCGGCGCCTGTCCGAACAACGGGTGACATTGCGCGCGCAGCTTGCGGAACAGTCGTCGACCCTGCTCGACAACCACCCGCGCATCAAGGAGTTGAAGGCCCAACTCGCCGATCTCGACCGCCAGATCCGGGACGAGGCTGGCAAGGTCTCGCGTTCCCTGGATAACGATGCGCGGATCGCCAGCGGCCGCGTGGATTCGCTGACCGCGAGCCTTGATCAGCTCAAGAAACAAGCCACGTCGAGCAACGGCCAGGATGTTCAATTGCGGGCGCTGGAGCGGGAAGCCAAGGCGCAACGTGATCTCCTGGAATCGTATCTTGCGAAATACCGCGAGGCGAACACGCGCGAGAGCATCGACACCGCGCCGGCAGAGGGGCGGATCATTTCGCAGGCGATCGTCTCCAACACGCCGGCCTATCCCAAGAAGCTGCCGATCGTCCTGATTGCGACCCTTGCGACCTTGATGCTGACCTCCGGCCTGGTGATCACCGGCGAATTGCTGCGCATCACCATGCCGTCCGCTTTGGCTCCCGCCGCACCAGTTGTGCAGACTGCCGTCATTGCGCGGATCGAGCCGGTGCTGCCATCGACGGCGCCAGCAGCGCCGGTCGCGGTGCCGCAGGTCGCCCCGGCACCTTCGGCTGCACCTGTATTGACGGTCGCGGCTGCGCCAACAGATGCGTCCGGGCCCATCGAATCCGCACCCGTCCTCACCGAGGTCGAGCAGATCGCCGCCGACCTGCTCGGCGCAGCTGACGGCGCCTGCAGGATCACCGTGCTCGGCACGGCCGGAGGCGAAGCGATCACCGCCAGCGCACTGGCGCTTGCCCGCGCGCTGGCGCGGCAGAGCCGGGTGGTGCTCATCGATCTCGCCGGCCCCTCCCAGGCTCTCGCAGCCGCTTCCGTCGATCCTGCCGCGCCCGGCTTGATCGAGCTGATGCGGGGCGAGGCGTCGTTTTCCAGCATCATCACCAAGGATCGGCTGTCCACACTCCACCTCGTTCTCGCCGGGCGTCCCGGTGGCGACCGCACCGAGCTGCAATCGCCGCGCCTGACGCTCGCGATCGATGCCTTGCAGCGGGTCTACGCCCATGTGCTGCTCGACGCGGGCAACGCCGCCGACCTTCCGGCCGAACTGCTCACGACCGGAGCGCACGCCGTCGTCGTGCCGGATGCTAAAATAGCGGCGGGCGCCCGCACCCAGATGTGCAAACAACTGCGCGCGGTCGGTTTCGGCGCGGTGACGATGCTGCAGAAGCCGGTCGAGACTTCCAAGGCTGCCGACCAAGGTCATCGCGGCGTGGCGGCCTGACGATGTCCGTGCCTCGCTAATGCCAGGCTCCGCGGAGCCGTCGCGCGAGCGCGAATAGCGTCGGATTGTGTTTGACGAGATGCTTGCCGCGGTGAAGCGCCGCCAGCGCCGAAGCGGCGAGCTGGCCGCGCCCGCTCAGCGGAACGAAGCTGTCGAAGATCGGCTCGTCGTCCTTGCAGAACATCCGTTTATAATCGTCGGCGCCGATACCGAGATCGAGTCCGCGACAGCCGCGTGCCGAATGATGATCGATGATGTGTCGCATCAGGATCAAGCCGGGACTCCAGCGTGCATGTTCTGACAGCGTGTAGGTGTTGAACATCATCGAGAAGCGCTGGTCGTCTGCTACCCCCGCAAACAGTGCGATGATCTCCTCGTCACACTCCAGCGCATGGATCTCGATGGCGCGAGGGCCCGACGCAAGCCGCGTCATGCAGGCCTCGCGCACAAAGGCTGCGACGCCGGGCTCGGCAAACACGTTCGGTAGCTTCTGCTCCGCCATCCGGATCGGCTTCACCCTGAAGAACCAGTCGAGCAGGCGGGTGATCTCGGCATCGGTATTGGCAATCCGATAGCGATAGCCGGGCAGCGCCTGCAGCTTTTTTTCCTTGGCTTTCAGCTTGCGGCGGAACGAGTTCGAGACGAGCGCGGTGGGATCGGCCCCGACCGGCATCGCCAGCACGGGGCAGTCATTGACAGATCGCTGGTGCGGCAGGAGCGCGAGGGGATTGGCCTGCTCGCCCCAGCGCGCAGGCTGCTGGGTCAGCGCCAGCACGTCGACGAGGTCTCGCGCTCGGAGGCCTTTTAGCAGATCGTCGAGATCGGCAGCAGTCGCCGATGCAGCGAAGCCGCGGTCCCACAGGGCCATGTTGAAGGTGGTGTGCTTGCCGCCCATGAAGCATGCGATGCGCAGGCCGCAAATCTGTCTCAATGCCAACGGCAACAGCAGGAGCGGCCGCTGCTCCGCATCCATGGCGGCGACGATGAACGGGGCCGCGTTATCCTGCGCGGCGGCGTGGCGCTGCCAGGGCTTGAGAAAATCGAAACGCTGATAGGGAGTGGACAGACCGGAGGCTTCCAGCGCGCGCCAAGCCGGCTCGGCGGCGGCGAAGTCGGACAGAACGTCGACGCGCGCGATGCCTGACGCCAGCGGCTGCGCGGGCGCCCGCGCCGCCCGGCTGTCGATCAGGGCCGCCATGGTCATCGCAAAACCTGTGTGGTCGGGAATTTTGCTGCTTGCGCGTCAGCCGAGCTTTGCAAAGAAGTATCAACAAAAGGTAATGACAACCGCTGTGCTCTCTGGAGAGCATGATGTGACCCGTCATCGGGCCGAGTGATCGCAAAAGGTCGTCTTGCCAAAATTAAACGCTTTCGACACGGTCGCGCCGCTTTCAATCCCGATCAGGTGGGCCTGGAGAATTTTGATTCAAGTGGCCGCATGACGAGGGGCTTGGGATTTGTCGTCGGACAATGTGTGGCTGACCAGCCTCAAGCTCGAACTGGCCTATTTTTCCGGCCGCACCGTGTGGGCGTCGAGCGCGGCCGGCGGTGCCGGCGTGATCCTGCGCTTCGAGCGGGTGAGGCCGCAGCGCCGCGACCGCTTTCAGCCGCTGAAGGCGCAGGAGATCACGCCTGATGTCCTCGATCGCATCGTCCGGGCAATCAAACGCTGGGGCTATGACATCGTCTCCATCGACGAAGCCTGCGAACGCGCGGTGCGGCTGGCTGCGCCGCGGCGTTTTGCCTGCCTCACCTTCGATGGCGCGTCCAAGGACGTGATCACCCACGGCTATCCGGTGCTGACGCGCCACGAGGTGCCGTTCGCGGTCTATGTGCCGAGCGCGTTCCCGGATGGGCTGGGCGAGGCGTGGTGGCTCGGACTGGAGTCCGTGATCGCCCGCGAGGCGCGGATCAGCCTGGTCATCGATGGACGGGAGCAGCGCTTTACCGTCTTCAAATCGGCCGAGAAATACGAGCTGTTCGCCTATCTCGCTGCCTGGCTGCGCGGCTTGTCGCCCGCAGAGCTCTCGGCCGCGATCCGGGATCTCTGCACACGCCATGCGGTCGATCTCGCCGCGCTGTCGCGCGCGGCGGCGATGGATTGGGCCGATATCGCCAGGCTTGCAGCGGATCCCAAGGTGACGATCGGCAGCGCCACCGTGCATTATCCGATGCTGTCCAATATGAAGGATGCCGACGCGCAGCGCGAGATCGCGATGGGCAAGGCGGTGCTGGAGACGGCGTTGCGGCGTCCGGTCAGACACCTTGCATTCCCATTCGGCGATCCCTCGACGTTCCGCCGTGCGCACGTCGTCATGGCCGAACAGGCGGGCTTCGTCAGCGCCGTCTCGACGATCCCCGGCGTGGTGCAGACGGAAGGGCGCACCAACCTGCACGCGTTGCCGCGGATCGCCTGGGACGGCCGCTCGCGCTCGTTGCGGGCGCTGCGCGTGCTGATGTCGGGGGCGACCTTTCCGCCGACGGCGCCGACGCCCCATGCCAGGATCGGGATGGATTAGCCGCGCGGCTCCGGATCGGGACGCAGCATCCAGCTCACGATCGGCATCGCCGGCAGCACCCAGCCCATCCCGACCACGATGTAGTAGATCCATTGCAGCATGCCGGAGTTGGCGATCACCGGGAACTGCGCGACCACCATGCCCATCATCGACCAGACGAAGGCGAGCAGCAAAAGCGCGATCGCGCCGAAGAATTTGCGGGTGCGGAGGGTCATGACGCGATTGTAAAGGAGGCCTGGACGGGCGCGGCTTGCGCACGTTCTTCGCCAGATTATAAAGGCTTGTCAGCCCCGGTTCAATCGAGCGTTCAGCATCCATGGCCAGTGTTCCCCGCACGCAAGATCTCGCCGCGATCCGCCTCTGGCTGTTGGTCGTGGCCGGCCTGATCGCGCTGATGGTGCTGGTCGGCGGCGCCACGCGGCTGACGGAGTCCGGGCTGTCGATCGTGGAATGGAAGCCGGTCACCGGCACCTTGCCGCCGCTCTCGGAGCAGGCCTGGACCGATGCGTTCGAGGGCTACAAGGCCATTCCGCAGTACCGCCAGATGAACGACGGCATGACGCTGTCGCAGTTCAAGACCATCTTCTGGTGGGAGTGGAGCCACCGGCTGCTCGGCCGCGTCATCGGCATGGTCTATCTGCTGCCGTTCCTGTGGTTTCTGTGGCGCGGCGCCGTCAGCGGTCCGCTCGGCCGGCGGCTGTGGATCATCTTCGGCCTCGGTGCGCTGCAGGGCGCGGTCGGCTGGTGGATGGTCGCCTCGGGCCTGGTCGACCGCACGGAGGTGTCGCAGGTGCGGCTGGCCACTCATCTGTCGCTGGCGCTGTTGATCTATGCGGCCATCGTCTGGACCTTGCGCCGGCTGCGGCCGCGCGCGGAGATCGAGGCGCCGGCGCGGCTGCGCTGGACTGCGAGGCTGCTCGTCGTCGTTACCTTCATGCAGCTCTATTTCGGCGCGCTGGTCGCGGGCCTGCGTGCGGGCCGCATCTACAACACCTGGCCGCTGATCGACGGCAGCTTCATGCCCGATGGCAGCTCGCTGTGGTTCGAGAGCCCATGGTGGCGCAATCTGTTCGACAACAGCCTGACGGTGCAGTTCGAGCACCGCATGACGGCCTATGCGCTGCTCGTGCTCGCCGGCTTTCATGCCTATGACGTGATGCGCGCGAAAGCCGGGCGCGAGGCGGTGCGCGGCGCGCACCGGCTGCTCGCGGCCATTCTCGTGCAGGCCGTGCTCGGCATCTCGACGCTGCTGTTGGTGGTGCCGATCCATCTTGCGCTGACGCATCAGGCTGTCGCCATCGTGGTGCTGACCCTGGCCGTGCTGCAGGCCGAGCGCATGTCGCCGCGACGGGTGCTGGTTGCAGTGCCTGACGGGGCCGTGACGGTTGGGCAGGCCGGGTAGAGCGAAGCGTGCGCCGCTATCTCCGCCGTCGTCGTCCGGCTCGACCGGACGACCCAATATTCCAGAGACAGGAGTGATTCCTCGATAGGCCGCGGTGTACTGGATCAGATCCCCGCCTTCGCGGGGATGACGATCGATTGTGATGAGACGTCATTGCCCTCTCGAAGACGAGCATCTGTGTTCCCGCGACGCTTCGCGCCCGAGCTCTGCCGGTCGTTCGTCCCCCGAAACGATCGAGGGCGCAGGGAAGGCCGGATGCCTGGCCGGCACCCATGGCCCGCGTGCAAAAGAAAAAGCACGCGGCGGTCACCACAGGTACGGCCGAAAACACCCGGCCTTCCCTGCGCGATGGGTTAGCGGCTTATACGCGATCTTCCCGGGGATCGGCTCTTTTGCCCCCGTCATCTGCGCGACGCACAAGCGTCGTCGCAAACTTAGCGCCAGCACCGAGGCGCCAGAACCACGCGATTTCACCGTCCGCGACGCGCCGCTCGTCCGCGCAAACCAGGTTCGCGCACAGCCCGCCACGTCCACCGCATTCCTGTCCCACGCAACTGACGATCCGGATGCGCCCCTCGAGTGAACAAGAACAAAAGGCGAACATAAACTGATTTGCGGAGGCGGGCAAATGGTGCGGTTAGAAATTGCCTGCGGCAAGTTGACCCGACGGGCAGAGCTGGTCGCATTCGATGTCGCCGCCATCTTCGGCGGTTCGGCAATGCGTTCAGGAATGCACGGACCTCAGTTCAGAGTTGGACGCCGAAGCGGGCGAGAATCCAGGCGGTGATAAGGTAAAGGACAAAGGTCAGAATGCAGCCCGCAGCGAGTGCGGGCCAGAAGTCGACGCCGCTGCGCAATAACGCTGGTATCATCAGGAACATTGGCAGCGAGGGCAGCACGTACCAGAGTGTGGTTTCCAGTTGCGAGGCGATCCGGATTTTGTCGCCTGTGTCACGCCACAACCAGATGACGGCCAGAATGGAGATCAGCGGGAGCGACGCCACCAGCGCGCCAAAGGCTGCGCTACGTCTGGCGACTTCGGAGACGACGGCAATGATCAATCCTGAAAGCGCCGCCTTAAGCACGAAGTACAGCATCGGACATTCCTCGAGCATCCGCCCGCCGCGCAGCTCTAACCCTGCATCCGGCAGTCGCGGATGTCTATCTTACGAGTTCCGACAACGCCTATGATTCAGCGGAACGCCAGCGATGCTGCAATCCATCCCGAGATCCGGGACGCAGTCCGGTCGCACTGACCATCAATTCATCTGCTCAAATCGGCTTGAGCGGATATCGGATCGAGGATTCCCCAACTCGGCCGGCTTTCGGACTGACTGCCAATGCGAGCCGGTCGCGTTAGCTTGCTCAGCAATACCCGTACACGCCGCAGGCGTAAGGCAGGCGCCAGATGTAGCTCGGATAGCCTCCGCCGCCGTAATAGGGGCCCTGGTAATCGTAGTCGAAGGCGCGGCCGTAATAGCCGGGCAGTTCCTGGCGGCCGAGCAGGATCGGCGTCGACGGCCACATCGGCGAGATCAGGGATTCCTCCTGCGCGACGGCGACAGGAGGAGGTGGGGGCGGCGGCGCCTTCACCACGCGACGGGCCTTGTAGTGCACGTTCGGAAGGTCGGCGGCGAGCGTCGCGCCATTGGCGGTGATCGCTGCCAGGAGCGACAGGATGATGGTCGTGCGCATCGGATCTCTCGCGCGGTTGAATCTCGCTGGCGCGGAGGATGGGCTGGGTATGGTTAACGGAAGGTGACCGGGGGCCAATGGTTTTCGTCATGCGCGGGCTTGGCCCGCGCATCCAGGTCTTTTGGGGGGCCGCAAAGACGTGGATGGCCGGGACAAGCCCGGCCATGACGACGATGGGCGTCTATGCCCGAGCCAGATCACCTCATACGAGCTGGCTAAGGTAGCATTGCTGCTGCGGGGAGCAGTGAGCGGCATCTCTGCGGTCGTCGAACCAAGTCTCAGGCGCCCAGCGCCTGTTCGAGGTCGGCGATCAGATCCTCCTTGTCCTCGATGCCGATCGAGAGTCGCACGATGTCCGGGCCGGCGCCGGCCCGGATCTTGGCGGCGTCGTCGAGCTGGCTGTGCGTGGTCGAGGCCGGGTGAATCACCAGCGAACGGGTGTCGCCGACATTGGCCAGATGCGAGAACAGTTTCAGGTTCGACACCAGTTTCACGCCGGCGTCGTAGCCGCCCTTGAGCGAGAAGGTGAAGACTGCGCCGGCGCCTTTCGGGCAGTATTTGCGCGCCAGCGTGTGGCCCTTGTCCTCCGGCAGGCCGGCATAGCTCACCGAAGCCACCGCGGGATGGCGGCTCAGATATTCGGCGACCGCTTTGGCATTGTCGCAATGCTTCTGCATGCGCAGCGGCAAGGTCTCGATGCCGGTCAGGATCATGAAGGCGTTGAACGGCGACAGCGCCGGTCCGAGATCGCGCAGGCCGAGCACGCGGCAGGCGATCGCGAAGGCGAAATTGCCGAACGTCTCCTGGATCTTGATGCCGTGATATTCCGGCCGCGGCTCCGTCAGCATCGGATATTTGTCGCCGCTCGCGGCCCAATCGAACGTGCCGGCATCGACGATGACGCCGCCGATCGAGTTGCCATGCCCCCCCAAGAATTTGGTCAGCGAATGCACGACGATATCGGCGCCGTGATCGATCGGGCGAATGAGGTAGGGCGTCGCCAGCGTGTTGTCGACGATCAGCGGCACGCCCGCGCTGCGGGCGACCTGTGCGATCGCCTCGATGTCGGTGACGGTGCCGCCGGGATTGGCGAGCGACTCGATGAAGATGGCCTTGGTGCGCGGGCTGACCGCAGCCTCGAAGCTCTTGATGTCGTCGGTATCGGCCCAAACCACGTTCCAACCGAAATTCTTGAACGAGTGCGTGAACTGGTTGATCGAGCCGCCATAGAGTTTGCGCGCGGCGATGAACTCGTCGCCGGGCCGCAGCAGTTGATGCAGCGCGACCACCTGCGCGGCGTGGCCCGAAGCCACCGCGAGCGCGGCGGTGCCGCCTTCCAGCGCGGCGACGCGCTCCTCGAGCACCGCATTGGTCGGGTTGCCGATGCGCGTATAGATGTTGCCGAAGGCCTGCAGCCCGAACAGCGAGGCGGCGTGATCGGCGTCATTGAAGACGAATGAGGTGGTCTGGTAGATCGGCGTTGCGCGCGCGCCCGTGGTCGGGTCGGGCTGGGCGCCGGCATGAATGGCGAGGGTGGAAAATCCCGGAGTACGGTCGGTCATTCTGTTTCCTCGATGTTGATCCGCCTACAGCTGGCGCTGGCGCGCACATGACGGGGGATTGCACGGGACACGCGACGACAGCGCGATGGAGGTCCGCTCCCGCATTCTCCTTGGGACGACATTTGCCTCGGCTGATGGTGGCGTCAAGGCAGCTGGTGACAATCGGCCAGATTTGAAATGCGTTGCTGTGTCGCGCCACGCGGGCGACAGGTTCTTTTCACGAAACGGATCAGGAGGGTTCGTTCCTGTTCTTGGCGGCGCGGTCGGAGGCCGAGGTCGCAGCTCCGCCGAGGCTGGTGCGATCGAGTGACAATCGCATGCCCTGGGTCGGGATCGGCGCGCGCTTGGAACTGATGGTGCGGGAGTTGACGCCCATCCAGGAGATCTCGGACGACAGCCGGCCATATTCGATCTTGGGGCAGCGGTTCATCACGACCTTGAGGCCTGCGGCTTCCGCCTTCGCCGCCGCGGCATCGTCGCGGGCGCCGAGCTGCATCCAGACCACCTTCGGCAGCGGCGAGAGTTTGAGCGCCTCGTCGACCACCGGCATGATGTGCGCCGAGCTCCGGAAGATGTCGACCATATCGATCGGGCGGCCGATGTCGGACAGCGAGGCGACGAAGGGACGGCCCATCAGGCTCTTGCCGACGTGACCGGGATTCACCGGGATCATGTCGTAGCCGCGCTGCGCCAGATATTTGAACGCGAAGAAGCTCGGCCGCACCTCGGACGGCGAGGCGCCGACCATTGCGATCACCTTCACGCCGTTGAGAATGCCGCGGATGTAGTCGTCGGGGTAGCTGTCGTGATTCATGATTTATGAGTCTGTTCGTTGTCGTCATTCCGGGGCGCCCGAAGGGCGAACCCGGAATCTAGAGCTGAGGTCAACAATCGCGAGATTCCGGGTTCGACGCTGACGCGTTGCCCCGGAATGACGGCGGTGGGGAGGCAAGAGATCACTCATCCCGCCATGTCGGGGGCCGCTTCTCGATGAAGGCGTTGATACCTTCTTCGGCGTCGCGCGCCAGCATGTTCTCGGTCATCACCTCGGCCGCATAACGATAGGCGTCGGCAAGGCTCATCTCGGCCTGGCGATAGAACGCCTCCTTGCCGAGCTTGACGGTGTAGGCGGATTTGCGGGCGACCTGCTGGGCCAGCGCAATCGCGGCATCGCGTTCGGTTCCCGCCGGCACCACGCGGTTGATTAGCCCGATCTCGCGGGCGCGCGCGGCCGGCACCGGCTCGCCGGTCAGCAGCATCTCCATGGCCTGCTTGCGCGAGACGTTGCGCGACAGCGCCACCATCGGAGTCGAGCAGAACAGCCCGATATCGACGCCGGGCGTCGCGAACGACGCGGCTTCGGAGGCCACGGCGAGATCGCAACTCGCGACTAACTGGCAGCCGGCCGCGGTGGCGATGCCCTGCACGGCGGCCACCACCGGCTTCGGCAGCTGCACGATCGTCTGCATCATCGCGCTGCACGCGGTCATCAGCTTGGCGAAATAGGCGCGGCCACGGTCGGGGCCGGTGCGATGCGCCGTGATCTCTTTGAGATCATGCCCGGCGCAGAAGGCCGGGCCGTTGGCGGCAATCACCACCGCACGGACCGCCTTGTCGGCGGCGATCTCCGCGAGCGCCCCATGCAGATGCGCGATCATGGCTTCCGACAGGCTGTTGCGCTGGGCCGGACGATTCAGAGTCAGCACGGCGACCGGGCCCGCCATCTCGCGCAACAGGATCGCGTCGGATGTGGCGGGCCGAGCGGCGGCATCGCGGGCAGCTCGAGCAGGCATCGGAAATTCCCGTGGTGTCAGTCGGAGGCTAATGTAACAGAATGCCAATCGACAGAGCAGGGGGGGCGCATGGCGGAAGCGAAGATGAGCGTTGCGGAACTGGAGGCGTTCCTGCACGCGGAATTCCCGCAGGCATTCACGCAAGGTGGCGATATCACCATCGAGCATGCCGACGGCAAGAGCTGCCGTCTGCGCCAGCGCTTCCACGACAGAATGTTGCGGCCCGGCGGCACGGTGTCGGGGCCGACGCTGATGGCGCTGGCCGATTTCGCGATGTACGTGGTGCTGTTGTCGGCGATCGGCCCGGTCGGACTTGCGGTCACCACCAACCTCAACATCAACTTTCTGCGCAAGGGCGCGCCGGGGCAGGACGTGCTGGCGGAGGCCAGGCTGCTGAAGCTCGGCAAGCGGCTCGCGGTCGGCGAGGTGACGCTGCTGTCGGGCGGCGAGCCCGACCCGATCGCCCACGTGACGGCGACCTATTCCATTCCGAACATGTGAGGTTTTTGCAGGTAATATTGCACCATATTTATAAGTCATTGTTTTATCTAAGATAAATTTCACGTTTGGACGTTGACGCGAATGCCCCGCTTCTCTAGAACCTGCGGCCAAGTCGGCGCGGTTCCTTCGCGCCGCAAACTCCCTGTCACGGATAGCTCTCATGAAAACCTTTTCGGCAAAGCCGGCCGAGGTCCAGAAGAAGTGGGTCGTGATCGACGCCAAGGGTCTGGTGGTCGGTCGTCTCGCCACGCTGGTCGCGATGCGGCTGCGCGGCAAGCACCTCCCGACCTATACGCCCCATGTCGATTGCGGCGACAACGTCATCATCGTCAACGCGGCGCATGCCGTGCTCACCGGCCGCAAGCGCGAGCAGAAGGTCTATCACAAGCACACCGGCTATGTCGGTCACGTGAAGACCCACACCGCGCGCCAGATCCTCGAAGGCCGTTTCCCCGAGCGCGTGCTCGAGAAGGCGATCGAGCGCATGATCCCGCGCGGGCCGCTCGGCCGCGTGCAGATGGGCAATTTGCGTGTCTATGGCGGCCCCGATCATCCGCACGAGGCGCAGAACCCCGAGAAGGTCGACGTCGCCAAGATGAACCGCAAGAACATGAGGGCCGCATAAGATGGCCGAAAGCATCCAGTCTCTCGATCAGCTCTCGCAGCTGAAGACCTCCGTCGGTGCCACCACCGGGGAAGCGCCGAAATATGAGAAGAAGGTCGACAAGTTCGGCCGCGCCTATGCCACCGGCAAGCGCAAGGACGCGGTCGCCCGCGTCTGGATCAAGCCGGGCTCCGGCAAGGTCACCGTCAACACCCGCGACATCGAGATCTACTTCGCCCGTCCGGTGTTGCGCATGATGATCCAGCAGCCGCTGGTCGCTGCCGCTCGTGCCGGCCAGTATGACGTGATCTGCACGGTCGCCGGCGGCGGTCTCTCCGGCCAGGCCGGTGCGGTCCGTCACGGCCTCTCCAAGGCTTTGACCAACTTCGAGCCGGAGCTGCGCAGCGTGCTCAAGAAGGGTGGCTTCCTGACCCGCGACTCCCGCGTGGTCGAGCGCAAGAAGTACGGCAAGGCCAAGGCCCGCCGCTCCTTCCAGTTCTCGAAGCGCTGATCTGCCGGTTCCGGCGATCAAAGGACTCGTCAGCCTCCAATACGAACGGGCGCCCTCGCGGGCGCCCGTTTTGCTTTGCGTGAAAGCTTGTGCGGATCAGGCGCTGGCGCGGCGCGCCGTCAGCCATTGGTTCGGCGCCAGCGGCTTTGCCACCACCCGCACCTCGCCGATGCTGCCGATGAAGCCGTCCGACGGCGCACGATCCCACCAGCCGCAGCCCAGCGCCCATGGCTGAGACGCCGCCGTGCTCGCGATGCCGTTGCTGCCGATCACGCTCCGCACGACCGGCGCGCCCTCGATGTAGAGCACGGTCGAGTTGTCGCTGGGATCGTTGACGATGGCGAGGTGATACCAGGTGCCGAGCATGATCTCGCCGGACCAGTCGGTCTGCGGCTGCTTGGTCGAACTCGACGGCACGATCTCCCACTGCACCTCGCGCAGATTCGAGATCGCAAACAGGATCGGCGGGGATTCCGGATCGCCGCCGGCATAGCCGGGAAGCCAGCCACGGTTGCCGAAGCGGGTCAGGATGTTGCACCAGGCGTGATCGCTGGCCTTCCAGTTCGGATCGATCTTGATGAAGGTTTCGACTGTGTAGCCGGCGGCGAAGGTCGCCGCGTTGATCGGCGCGTTGGCAGCGGTGGTGAAGAAGCTGAAGCGGCCGCCGCCCTGCTTGGTGGTGTTCAGGAACTGCACGCTGCCCGCGGCCGACGACAGCCGATGCTTGTCGGCGGTGAAGGCCACGTCGGCGATCTGCGCCGCGCCGGCCAGCGATGCGCGCTGCATCGGGTTCGCCGCGGTGAGGTCCGTAAGCGAAGTGCCGGCGGGGACGGCCTTGCCGATCGTGCCGGCGTCGATCCGCCAATGCGCGACCGTCTCGGCGATGAGCGGATAGTCGTGCTCGTTCGTGGGCGGCACCACCACCGGCTCGGGCGCTTCCGTGTAGTTGGCGTAGAGGTCCTGCTTGACCCGCGGCAGGATCGGCGAGCCGACAAGTGCCGGAAGAGGGCAGAAATCGGTGAAGCGGGCGAAGCGCCGCTCGAAATGGATATCGATGGAGAATTCGTGATTGGGCTCGGACAGCCAGGCGCGGTCGAACTGCTTCAGGCTGGCCTTCGGCTTCTCCACCACCCAGGGCGAGAATGAGGCAACGTCGATCTTGTTCTTGGTGAAGTCGAACTCGTAGAGCCGCATCAGGCCGTTGCCGCCCTGATAGGCCATCTGATAGTCGACGACCATCTGGAAGACCGGGTTGTGGAAGTCGTTGACCTTCGTCAGCGTTGCGCCACCATGATAGTGGCCGTTCAAGGTCATGAAGATCTGGTCGTTGTGGCGGATCAGCTTGTCCCAGAGATACTGGCCATAGGCGACTTCGAGCGGGCTGACGCCGTCATTGGCGATGTTGAGCAGTTGGTGATTGACCAGGATCACCGGCAGCATCGGATGGCGCGCGATCATGCTTTGCGCCCAGGCGATGGCATCGTCCGAGGCGCGCCACGACAGCGACAGCACCATGAAGCTGATCCCGCAGGCATGGAATTTATGCGCTTCGTGCCAGCCGCTCGGATGGCGCTCCATGAAGGTCCGCTGCTTCGCCGCGCGGCTGGTGGGAAACCACGACAGATAAGGCTCGGACGCGCTGCGCTGCGCATCGGTACCCGAACTCTGGCTCCACGCACCCTCGAATTCCAGGGCCGACAAGACGTCGTGATTGCCCGCCAGCACCGAATAGGGCTTGTCGGCGGTCTCGAGCAGCTTCATCGCGGCGTCGGCGACCGCCCATTGCTGCGGGTGTTTCACCTGATCCACCACGTCACCGAGATGGATCGTGAATGGGATGTGATACTTCGCGGCGTTGTCGACGATGAACTGCGTCTGCGCCGGATAGGGCGTGCTGCCATATTGGCGCTGGTAGGACTGGCCTTCTTCCGACGTCGCATAGCGCGAGTAGAATTGCGTGTCCGGCAGGACCGCGAGCGCGAAGCTGGTCGTCACCGGGTGGCGGAAGTGCCCGCGCCAGGGAAAAGGCCAGGACCAGGGCCATCGCCCAAATCCGTGCGCGTGGGCGGCCCCGGCCGGCAGCAACCCTGCGCCAAGACCGAGTGCCGAGGCACCCGCGTTACGCAGCAGCGTGCGGCGGTCCACGCCGCTCGGCTCCGAGCCGATCGATTGCCGCGATGAATGGTGCCCTGTGGCCTGCTTGTCGTTTGATGTTTCGTCTTCGAAAGACATTCTCGTCCCCAACCTCAGCGGCGCGTCGTGCCGCGGCGGGGAGTGTTAATTAGACATGATCTCAGATTTGAGAATGTTTCGTTTCGTTTCCGTGAGCCCTTTGCGACCGAGAGAGAATTTCGTCGATCCCCATCGTAGCCAGTCACAACTTTCATGAATGCCGGATCATCTCGGTCAATCAAGGCGCGCATCTCACCGGGCGCGCCGCTTCGTTTTTGAGCCCTGTTTGTCGCTTTTTGTGCGAACAAATTGCCGCCGAGTTGAGCCGGATTTTTCCAGAAAACTTGAACCCGCTCACAAACCTCTTTCGAACAGACCGCTCGGTAGTTTGATCGCGGAAAGGCGGCGCTAACCGAACATTGCGCCGCAACAGCAACCGGGGTGAGACGATGGTGCTCGACAGCCTCACGCTTTATATCGTGGCGACGATGGTTGCGGCGCTGCTCGGCGCCATGCTGCTGTTCTTCGGCCGCGAGCAGAACATCCCGGCGTTGCGCTGGTGGGGCGCAGCCTATGTGCTCGGCTCGGTGTCGGTCGCGCTGTGGACGCTGGTCGGCGAGCGCTTTGGCGAGGTGGTGCCGCTGCTCCTGAGCGCAGTCGGCCTCATCGCCTCGGCCATGGTGTGGAACGCCGCCCGCGTGTTCCATGGCAAGAGCCCGAGCGTCGCCGGCCTTGCGCTCGGCGCCGTGGTCTGGATCGCGAGCGGAACGTTGCTCGATCCGGCCGCGCACGTGCTGCGGCTCACGATCGGGGCCGGACTCGTCGTGATCTATGCGACGCTCACCGCCGCGCAATTGTGGCAGGAGCGCCGCGCCAGCCTGAAGCGGCGCTGGCCGGCCTTGGCCGTCCCGGCGCTGCACGGCTTCGTGCTGATGCTGCCGATCCTGCTCGGCAACATGCTGCGCGATTCCAGCGGCGCCTTCGCCGCCACCTGGGTGACCGTCTTCGCCATCGAACTCGTGCTCTATGCCGTCGGCACCGTGTTCGTGATCTTCATGCTGGTCAATGAGCGCGTCGTCAGCGCGCACAAGCGCGCTGCTTCGATCGATCCCCTGACCGGCCTGCTGAATCGCCGCGGTTTTGCGGATGCCTGCGCGCGGCTGATCGAGCGTGAGGCGCGCGAGGGCCGGCCGGTGACGGTGCTGATCTTCGACATCGATCATTTCAAGGCGATCAACGATCGCTTCGGCCATCCCGCCGGCGACGAGGTCTTGAAACTGTTTTCGGCGGTGGTGGTCAACAACTTGCGCATCACCGATCTCTCGGGGCGGATCGGCGGTGAGGAGTTCGCAGCACTTTTGCCCTGTTCGCTCGGTGAGGGCGTGGTGGCGGCGGAGCGCGTGCGCGAGGTGTTCGCGACATCCGGGATCGTCTGCGACGAGGGTCCGGTCGATACCACCGTCTCGATCGGCGTCGCCGGCGGTCCCGCCGGGACCGAGCTCGAAGTGCTGCTCGCGGCCGCCGACACCGCGCTCTACAAGGCCAAGCGCACGGGGCGCAATCGCGTCGAGACCGCCACCGAGTTACCGCTGTCGCTCGATCACTTCCGGCGGCAGAAGGCAGGGCTGTCCGCCTCCGCGCAGCCGGCTCAACTGGTCGCGCCAACGTGAAGCATTGCGCGCGTTGCGGTAAGGTCTGATTAACCGACGGCTCCGATGATGGCTCCATCATGGAAGCTCAGAACCATACCGCGCTAACCTCGCTTGAGGTGGAGGCCGCGGCCGCGCGCGGCGGCTTTGCCTGCCTGTTCTCGAACTCGGACGAGTTCGAGCAGGCGCTCATCGTGCGCCGCCGCGCCGAGGGCCGTTATCGCCAGTCGTTCCGTCATTGGCCGGTGCTGATGTTTGTCGGATGCGCCATGGCGGTCGCGGGCGTGGTGCTGCTGTTCCACTGATCGCTCCGCTCCGCCAGCGCGAGGCGCCTTTGTCCTGCGCGCGCATTTGCGCTAGACACCGGGCGCACAGCGGGAGGCAAGCACCATGATCACCGAAATCGCCCAGATCGACATCAAGCCCGGCTCGGAGAAGGATTTCGAGGCCGCGGTCGCGAAAGCTCGCGCCGCCTTCGGCCGTTCCAAGGGCTTCCACGGCTTCGAGCTGCACAAGTCGATCGAGAAGCCGCAGCGTTACCGGCTGATGGTGAAATGGGAGACGCTCGAGAGCCACACCGTCGATTTCCGCGGCTCGGAGAATTTCACCGAATGGCGCGGCCTCGTCGGGCAGTATTTTGCCGCGCCGCCGGAGGTCGAGCACACCGTGACGGTGCTGACCTCGGCCGAGTGAGACGGGTATGGCTCAGATCGCCGTAGCTGGATCTTCGACCGTGTGATCGGTCTTGAAATAGTCGATGACGACCTTGGCGATCGCCAGCAGCGGCAGCGCCAGGGTCAGGCCCCAGATGCCGAACACGATGCCGAGCAGGATCTGAAACGCGAACAGAGTCGCCGGCGGGATGTCGAGCGCCTGACGCTGGATCAGCGGCGTCAGCACATAGCTCTCCATCGCGTGCACGCCCAGGAACAGCACCGCGGCGCTGGCGGCCGCGACCCAGCCCGAGGCGAGGCTCGCCAGGACCACGATCACGCCGGCGATGATGGCGCCGACTGTCGGCACGAACGCCAGCAATCCGGCCTGGATGCCAAGGATGAAGGCGGCCTGGATGCCGATGATCGAAAGCCCGATCCAGGTGACCAGGAACACCGCGAACATCGTGATCATCTGGGCGATGAGCCAGCGCTCCAGCGTGTCGCTGATGCGATCGACGATCACGGTGGCCTGTTCCCGATACTTGGAGGGGGCCAGGAACAACAGGCCGCTGCGATAGACCGACGGCTGCGCCGCGAACGCAAGTCCCAGGAACAGCACGATGAAGATGTTGCCGACGGCACTCACCGTGCCGAGCAGGACCTTCAGCGTCTGCGTCACGATCGCGCCGCCGCTCGAGGCCAGCGCACTGGGGGAGGGCAGGCCGCTCGGCAGGCTGTGCGATTGCGTCGCCGCGGGAGCCGTTCGCTCCGAGCCGGAGGTCGTCGAACTGCTGAAGTCGAAATAGCTGGTGTCGATGCCGTGTCCCTCGAGGAAGGCTTTGACATTGCCGAGCTGCGATTTGATCGTGTCGCTCAACACCTTGGTCTGGTCGGCGATGGTGGCGCCGAACAGGGACACGACGCCGGCGAGCAAGGCCGCCAGGGCGAGACAGACGATGATCAGCCTGATCGCGTGCGGCCAATGCAGCACGTGGCCGAGCCGGTTGGTCATCGCGTTCAGCCCGACCCCGAGCAGCATGCCAGCGAACATCAGGAATACGGCCGCGGCGTAGTACCAGGTGAATGCGAGCATCGCGATGAACAGCACGACGCCGATGCCGCCGACGGCGATCGCCCAGGCCAGATCACTGCGGGCCTGCAGACGCGGTTCGGGCGGAACGAGCATGGGGCGTCCTTAAACTCCTAAGGGGCGGTTTGCAGACATGGGCGAAAACCCGGCCGGGATCAAGCGGTATGGCCGCGCCGGTTTGCCGCGATGCGGCGCGTTGGGTTGCCTTGAAACGGCATTGCGGCTGCGCAGGTTCAGATGTTGATCCCCGTCTGCGACGAAGGCATGATTTGCGTTTAACCGCCAGGAGAAGTGGACAAGAGGAATGAAACGTCCGGTGGTCGGCGTGATCGGCAATGCCTATCGCGTCGAGAACAGGTTTACGGTGCAGATGGTCGGCGAGCGCAACCTAAGCGCCGTAGCCGAGGTGGCGGGCGCATTGCCGCTGATGTTCGCCGGGATGCCTGAGATCACGGATATCGGAGCGTTGCTCGACGTCGTCGACGGTATCGTGTTGACGGGTGCTCGCGCCAATGTCCATCCGAGCCGCTTCAATGCCGAGCCGAGCCTCAAGCACGAGCCCTATGACATCCACCGCGACGAGGTCGCCTTGAGGCTCTCGGAAGCGTGTGTCGCGCGCGGCATTCCGCTGTTCGGCATCTGCCGCGGCCTGCAGGAGATGAACGTCGCCTTCGGCGGCTCCTTGCATCCGGAGATCCGCGAACTGCCGGGCCGGATGAATCACCGGATGCCGCGGCTGGAGAATGGCGAAATCCATCCCGATCCGACCGTGATCTTCGCCGATCGCCACGAGGTCAAGCTCACACCGGGCGGGGCCTTTGCCACCATCCTCGGCTGCGACGCGATCAAGGTCAATTCGCTGCACGGGCAGGGCATCCTGGAGCCGGGCGCACGGGTAGTGATCGAGGGCATCGCCGAGGACGGCACGATCGAGGCGATCCGCATCGCGGATGCGCCGAACTTTGCGCTCGGCGTGCAGTGGCATGCCGAGTACGATCCGCAGAAGAACCCGATCAATCGCAAGCTGTTCGAGGCGTTCGGGCAGGCGCTGCGGGGTCATCGTCCGCGCGCAATCGGATAACGTGCCCTGGCCTGGTAGTTCTGAATGGACAGCGGGCCAGGTTCGAAGTTGGCGGCGGCAGTTTGCGACTCGTCGCAGCTTTTCGTTCAGGCATCAGATCGCATTCTGATCAGAACCGGCACGCCCGCCCAAGTTGTCGACCTTCGCTCTTGATCTAAATCAACCCAGCAGGAACCAGCGACCCTAGCCTACATACGAGGGGGCCTTACCTTTTTTTGAGGAGGATATCCCATGCGATATCTGCCGTATTGCGCGGTCATTGCTCTCACGTCGCTGTCATCAGGAATTGCAGCAGCTGAAGACACCCTGAAAGGGACCTACTCGTTTGTCGGCACTCAGGTCTGTCTGAGTTCACCGGCCGGGTTCAAGCGAGACATCAACGGCAACTTCACGATCCCTGTTGGCGAGACCAACGTCAGCCAGACGACCACCGAAGGCGAGATCGTTTACAACGGGGATGGCACAGGCAAGGCCACGCAGACGTTCGTAACCACCGTTCCGCCACCCAATCCTTATGGAGCGGCAATAAGTGCGGGCACGATCTCGTACTCCTTCACCTACGCTCCTGAGTCGGACCGCTCGTACCGCATGATGCTCAAGCCCGATTCCTTTCAAGGAAGGCTCGACGCCGGGCCAAATGCCGGCCAGCAATTTTCCATCGATGTCGGCAGCAGGGTGCTGCGGGTTTCGGACGATCGCAGACATATAACATTCGGGATTGCGAAGCCCTACGTCGAGAAGATCACCTTTTCGGGCTCGCCCGAGTTTCCCGTTCCACGTATCTGTACGGCGATCGGTACTCAGGCGCTGGCCGATAAATCAATCGCCACGATAGGACAGAGCAAATAACTGGATCGTCTTGCCGGCTTGGCCCGATCGGTAGCGGCGGCGGGAAGATATGATCCCGGCGCCGATCAGGGAAGTTGCCATCGCCACGCGCACGGCCCGGGCGATGGCAAGGTCTGCGCTCTCCAAGCGCAATGGCCACTGCTCGCGGACGCGGACAAGCTGTTCATTCGCCCCGCGAGCTGCGACCGATCACGGCTTCGCCAGGTGCCAGGCGCCGTTGAGGAAGCCGTCGCCGCTGACGTCGCCGGCCTTCTGGTCCTTGGCGAAGGTATAAAGCGGCTTGCCCTTGTAGGCCCACTGCTTGGAACCGTCGTCGCGGGTGATGATCGTGTAATCACCGCTGGGCTGATCGCTTGCGCTCGCCTTCAGGACCGGCCAGTTGGTGGCGCAGGGGCCGTTGCAGGCCGACTTGCCGCCACTGTCCTTGTCGAAAGTATAGAGCGACATGCCGCTGGCGTCGGTCAGGATCTGGCCTTTTGCGCTGCTGCCGCTCTTGGTCGGAGGCGCCGCGTTGGCGCTGGAGATCACCGCGAGCGATATCGCGGCCACGAAAAGACTAGCTATCGAAATCCTGGTCATTTCAACTCCCCTCATGAGGTGGATCGCAGAGATAAGGACGCTTGGCGGGGGCTTCTATTCCGTAGCAGCCTTCTTCTTTCGCGCGCGAAACCGCGCAGCCGTCAGCCTGGGAACCGGCGCGATCGCCCGAAGGTGTGGGCAAATGAAAAAGGCGCCCCGCGAGGGGCGCCTTTGCAGTCGCGATGATCCGCCGATTTTTCGTTCGGGCTTAGCCCGAATAGTACATGTCGAACTCGACCGGGTGCGGGGTCATTTCGAAACGCTCGACCTCGGTCATCTTCAGCGCGATGTAGCTGTCGATGAAGTCGTCGTCGAACACGCCACCGGCCTTCAGGAAGGCGCGGTCCTTGTCGAGATTTTCCAGCGCCTCGCGGAGCGAGCCGCAGACGGTCGGGATCTGCTTCAGCTCTTCCTTCGGCAGGTCATAGAGGTCCTTGTCCATCGCCGGGCCCGGATCGAGCTTGTTCTTCACGCCGTCGAGACCGGCCATCAGCATCGCGGCAAAGCCGAGATACGGGTTGGCGAGCGGATCGGGGAAGCGCACCTCGACACGCTTGGCCTTGGGCGAAGCGGTGTAGGGGATGCGGCAGGACGCCGAGCGGTTGCGCGCGGAGTACGCGAGCAGCACCGGCGCCTCATAGCCCGGCACCAGACGCTTGTAGGAGTTGGTCGACGGGTTGGTGAAGGCGTTGATCGCCTTGGCGTGCTTGATGATGCCGGCGATGTAGGACAGGCAGGTCTCCGACAGGTCGGAATACTTGTTGCCCGCGAACACCGGCTTGCCGTCCTTCCAGATCGACTGGTGGACGTGCATGCCCGAGCCGTTGTCGCCGTAGACCGGCTTCGGCATGAAGGTGGCGGTCTTGCCGTAGATGTGCGCGACCTGCTGGATGCAGTACTTGTAGATCTGCATCTGGTCGGCCATCAGCGTCAGCGTGTCGAACTTCATGCCGAGCTCGTGCTGGGCGGAAGCGACCTCGTGGTGATGCTTCTCGACCTTGACGCCCATCTTGGCCATGGCGCCGAGCATCTCCGAGCGCATGTCCTGCACCGAGTCCTGCGGCGGGACCGGGAAGTAGCCGGCCTTGGTGCGGATGCGGTGGCCGAGATTGCCGCCCTCATATTCGGTGTCGGAGTTGATCGGCAGCTCCGACGAATCGAGGCGGAAGCCGGTGTTGTAGGGGGTGGTCTGGTAGCGGACGTCGTCGAACACGAAGAACTCGGCCTCGGGGCCGACATAGACGGCGTCGCCGATGCCCATCGACTTCACCATGGCTTCCGCCTTCTTGGCGATGCCGCGGGGGTCGCGGTTGTAGGGCTCGCCGGTGGTCGGCTCGAGCACGTCGCAGGTGATGATCATGGTGGTTTCGGCAAAGAACGGGTCGATCGTGGCCGTGACCGGGTCGGGCATCAGGCACATGTCGGATTCGTTGATCGCCTTCCAGCCGGCGATCGAGGAGCCGTCGAACATGACGCCTTCAGCGAAAGTATCCTCTTCGATCATGCTGACGTCGAACGTCACGTGCTGCCATTTGCCGCGCGGATCGGTGAAGCGCAGGTCGACGTATTTGACGTCGTTGTCCTTGATCGATTTCAAGACGTCTTTGGCGGTCTTCATGAATACCCCTCTTGGCTAGAGCATGATCCGGACGAGTGCCGACGGCCTTCCGAAAAGGCCATGCCCAATCAAAAATCTAGAGCGCGACGGCGTTCTCCTGGCCGTATCGCGCCCTCAATCTCTTGTCACGGCCCGGCCGCGGGACGGCGACTGCGGGTCATGCTCCATAGCGTCGGGCGGGGCGCAAGACAATATCGTAAAACGCCAAAATAGCCGCCTGCGAGTGTCTTGCATGAGACACCCGAGCTGCCTGCAAGCTGCTTGCGCTGCAAATATTCTGTAAAGGGCTCGGACCGAGCTGCGTCCAAGCCCTGGCTTCCAGTGACGCTAGATTGCGTCGAGCCCGGATTCCCCGGTTCGGATGCGGATGGCTTCCTCGATGTTGGAGACGAAAATCTTGCCGTCGCCGATGCGGCCGGTCTGGGCCGCGCGGCGGATCGCCTCGATCGCGCGTTCGACCAGATCGTCGCCGATCACGATCTCGATCTTCACCTTCGGCAGGAAATCGACGATGTATTCCGCGCCCCGATAGAGTTCGGCATGGCCCTTCTGACGGCCGAAGCCCTTGGCTTCCGTCACGGTAATACCCTGCAGTCCCACTTCCTGAAGCGCTTCCTTCACCTCGTCGAGCTTGAATGGCTTGATGATGGCTTCAATCTTCTTCACTGAGCGCCTCCCGGGCATTCCGACATAAAGAACAGCAAGGTCATCGTCAGGCTGCGCGACGCAGCGCAGATCGTGCAATCACTCGGGTACAGGGCCTGACATGCTTCGGTGGGAGCCCGGCTCGTCACTGCCCGTGTCGCCCGCGCCGAAGCTGCTCCACAAAAGCAGGGTCTATGCCAAACCGTTAACAGGCCCAAATCGAATGATAATCAGGCTCTTAGCACAAGCCCGACGATTCCCTTTTGGGAAAGTCAGAATACCGAAGCCTGCGGAATAGGCAAACAGATGAAATGATGTGCAGAGCGGGCGGCTGCGCGGGCGGCGCCGCCGAATTGCCTCAGGATAAGGCGACTGGATGGCCCGTTCGCCGCTATCTTGCGTGCAATGCCTGCTTGGAACTTCGCCGCGGCCACGGCAATAGAGGCATTGAGGACGGTCGGGCGCCTGAGCCCACGACCTCGCCGTTGGAGCGGCGAGAGGGGACGGGTAGCCTGGCCTAAGCGGGGACGTAAGCCGATGGAAGTTTTGACCACGAGTGAGATGGAGCGCGCCGATCGGCTCACCATCGCCGCCGGTACCCCCGGCTTCTCGCTGATGCTGAGCGCGGGCCAGGCCGTCGCGCAGGCCGCCATGGACCTCGTGGAGGAGGGGCCGATCCTCGTGGTCTGCGGTCCCGGCAACAATGGCGGTGACGGCTTCGTTGCGGCGGCCGAGCTGGCCGCCCAAGGCCGCGAGGTCTCGGTCATCCTAATGTGCGAGCGCGATGCGCTGCACGGCGATGCGGCCTCGGCCGCCAAGGGCTGGAAATACCCGGTGCTGCCGTTCACTCCGCAGGCGATCGGCAAGCCCGCGCTGATCATCGACGCGCTGTTCGGTGCGGGCTTGAGCCGTCCCGTGACCGGCGAGCCGCATGAGATGATCGAGGCGATCAACGCCAATGGTGCCAAGGTGCTTGCGGTCGATCTGCCGAGCGGCATCAATGGCACGACGGCCGCAGTGATGGGGATTGCGGTCCGCGCCACCGAGACCGTGACCTTTTTCCGCAAGAAGCCTGCGCATCTGCTCCTGCCCGGGCGGATGCATTGTGGGCGCGTCCGCGTCGCCGATATCGGCATCGACCCGCGGGTGCTGGCCGAGATCAAGCCGCAGGCTTTCGAGAACAGGCCGGAGATCTGGCAGGCGCAGTTTCCGGTCCCGCACATGGACGGACACAAATACGCGCGAGGGCATGTGCTCGCGGTCTCCGGCGACATGACGGCCACCGGTGCTGCCCGCATGGCAGCGCGCGGCGCGCTGCGGGCCGGCGCCGGGCTCGCCACGCTGGCGTCCCCGCGCGATGCGCTCGCCGTGAATGCGGCGGCGCTGACGGCGGTGATGGTGCGCGCCGTCGATACCCCGATCGAATTCGCCGAACTGCTCGGCGACAAGCGTTACAACACCTGCATCATCGGCCCGGGAGCCGGGATCGGCGAGCGTACCCGCGACCTCGTTCACACCGCGCTGTCGGCGCAGCGCCACCTCGTGCTGGATGCCGATGCCCTGACGAGCTTTGCCGATGCGCCGGAGCGGCTGTTCGAGCAGATCCGCGGCAGCTCGGCGCCGGAAGTGGTGCTGACGCCGCATGAAGGCGAGTTTCCACGCCTGTTCTCCGATCTCAGCAACAAGCATCCCGGCCGCTCCAAGCTCGAGCGCGTGCGCGACGCGGCCGCGCGCTGCGGCGCGGTGGTGCTGTTGAAGGGCGCCGACACCACGGTGGCCGCGCCCGACGGACGCGCCACCATCGCCGCCAATGCGCCGCCCTGGCTGGCCACCGCGGGCGCCGGGGACGTGCTGTCCGGCATCATCGCAGGGCTGCTCGCCCAGGGCGTGCCCGCATTCGAAGCCGCCAGCATCGGCGTGTGGATGCATGGGGAGGCCGGCACCGAAGCCGGGCCGGGCCTGATCGCGGAAGATCTGACCGAGACGCTGCCGGCGGTCTTCCGGCGCGTGTATAATGCGTTCGGCGTTGAATATTGAGGGGGCCGTTCAGTCGATTTCGACCGCAACTTGCCGGACCACGGTCTGATTTCGATTGCCCCCAATGTGAATCAGCGCGGGTCAACGTGTGGCCCCACCAACGACCAGTTCGGCGGCGTGAGCAAGGATCTCGCCATGATGGTCGCGGCCTCGCCGGTTAACAGGTGGAGACGCCCGAATAGGTAGCGGTACGGAACGACGGCGGCGCCAGCGCAGGGGTGTCCCGGCTGAGCGCGCTGACGACATAGCCGAAGCGCCTCACGCTCGGAACGACGCATCCAGCGTCGTCCCGCCGTGGTGTCCTAGGTGATATTAAAGCCGCATCCGTCGGTACGCTGCCATATGGCTTGGATTCACTTGGCGATGGTCGACCGGGGTAACTACGAACCGCCGCTGGAGCCGAGACCGCGGCGAATCGTAAAGCGAACTGAAGTGAGCGTCATCGGTGGTCATGTATTAGCGATTTTTGGAACCAATAAATGAAGGACTCGGACATCGTGCTGGATATGATCGGTCTGCTGCTTCAGCTCTCCGACTGAACGTTCGAGCTTATGCTCCATTTCAGCAATCTTCTCCATCAGCTGCTTGGATGTAGCCGAAATCTGTGCATCCGCTTCCTCAGCAATAGCCTCGCTTAAAACTTGATTTACCCACGCGCCGAACTTCATACCTCGCTTGCGGGCGGCAACTCTGCTGGCTTCTAAGGTATCCTTATCGATTCCCTTGACTGTCCATTGAGTCATATTCGCTTGGGCGGGTGTTTGTATCGTTTTCGCCCTGCTTGATTTTTCGCCTGACCTTTCCGTTGACCGCCGTGACTCTCGACCGGCGTGGTCCTGCCTGTTCAACATCTCAAACCCCTGACGTTGCTGGATGGTTGTGCTTCTGTTCGGAACGACGGAACGTTGTCCGAACCCTCCGTATTTGACCAGACATAACTCGTGGCAGTGCTATTCTATAGCTACTCTCTGGCTAGGGAAGTACCTAAACCCGATTCTGCGGGCAGAACAGTTAAAATAATCTTCCCGAAGAAGCCGGATTGGGGTACTTTTTGGTCGACAGCCTGTCGAATCCGATGGTATACGGACAAACATTTTGGTGTTTCGCCTGCTGCAACCGCCCTCGGGGGGCCACATTGGAACTCCAACGTCTCCAACACATTGCCCAGTGTCTTCAGCGCGACCTGGATTACCATAGTAAGCGGCTGGCGCGTGCGATTCCGGGTTATGCTCGGCGGTTCGGGCCATCGCTGAAGCTTTACCCGAAACCGTATCTGGTCAAAAACCTGAGAACAGACGCGGCGTTCAAGTTGTCGCCGTCTGGGCAACTCACCTTCAACGCGGCCGGGATACGGCTGTTCCACCGACCCATTGACGAAAAGGAGGCTGCCGGGCTGCTGCCGTCAGACCTTGCGGATACAGCACGTCAGATTGCTGTCGAGCAGCTCATCGTTCATGAATTGGATCACGTAAGCACCGGCCTGATCACATTCGATGACGTGCAAGCGCTGAAGGCGATTGCGGGAAGCAACACGCTAGGGGAGATTGATCTGAGGGCGGACGTCAGCGCCGCTCAGATTTGCGCGCGTCTCGAGATGTTTCGGGCTGAGGAGCGCGGTGTGGCGAACTACGCAAGTCGACTGCAGCAGCAGTTGCTAGTCATGGGGGCCTACGCGTTCCCCGCCTTCCGGGCACCATCGGACAAGCCGCACAAGCGTCAGCGGTTCCTCGGCCTAGCCATGATGTCCGCGCGCATCAACGGCTTCCTGAGCAGGGGTGCCAAGCTCGAATCAAACGAACTCCCGATTGACACTGCCATTTACCCGCAGATCGACATAGCGACCGGGCGCGTGTTGTTGTTTGCCTTCGGTCCTGAGCGCTTCCTGTGGGGAAACGCGACGGAAATCGACCCTGCCTACTTGGCAAAGACCTGCGATGGTCTCGACAAGGAGCCCTTCGAACGGTCGGTTGGTCGCGCGGCGCGGATTCTTAGGGAGGTGGGTCCCGCTACCAACCCGGTGGCCGACAGCAGTGCTCAGGCGGTTGCCGGCGGTCAGCGCGGATAGGTCTCTGCTGGATCCCCTGGACGGCTCCATGATGGAGATCCGTAGTCGAGCTTGCTGAGGATTGCGTGGAGATTGGCGCGCCTGCCATTAGTGACTGCGAGCGACGCTGCCTCCTATTGACTGTGCGTTGGGCCGCGGTTGTGATGCTATTGGTGACGCGATCCTGGGCAACCGCCGGGGCGCGCACCTTCGTCGCTGCATTGCGATCTCGACACCCGGCGCCGCTGCTCGGCCTCTTTGCCGAATGAATGGACCGTTGGGCGTAAAATCGCCCGCCGCTATACCTGATACTTCGCCACCGCGCTTTCGTTCCAGGTGAGGCCAAGGCCGGGACCGCGCGCGGTCACCGTGCCGTCCGCGACCTGAACCGGGTTCACCAGGATCGCGCCCGCGATATCCAGCAGCTCCAGCCAATGCGCTGTCGGCGTCACCGCCAGAACATGCGCGCTCGCCTCGGGCAGGAGATGGCTCGACATCGGGATCGAGGCGCCATCCGCCTGGCCGGCCACATTGAGCCAGCCGGTGATGCCGCCGACCTTCATCAGGTCGGGCATGATGAAGTCGGACGCGCCGGCCGCGATCGCTTCGGCGAAGCCGCGCGGAAACCACCAGTTCTCACCGGCCTGGATCGGGACCGCTGAGCGCTCGCGCACCCTGGCGTGGCCGGAGAGGTTCTCCTGCGGCACCGGCTCCTCGATCCAGGTCAGATCGTAGGCTTCCAGCCGCGCGATCCGCCTGATCGCCTCGGTCGGATCGAGCGACTGGTTGAAGTCGAGCATCAGCGCGACGTCGGGGCCGAGCAGGGCGCGCAAGCCTTTGACCATCTGTTCGTCGATCGCGAGATCGCCGTGGCCGCCCTTGGTCTTGACGCCGTGAAAGCCCTGCTCCGCAATCGATTGGCGCAGCAGGCGCGCGTCGGCGACGGGATCGAGCACGCCATAACTGTCATAGGCGCGGATCGGCCGTGCCGTGCCGCCGAGCAGTTCGGCGACCGGCTTGCCCGCGACCTTGCCGCGCGCATCCCAGAACGCCATGTCGAGGCCGGACACGGCCATGCCGACCAGGCCCTGCCAGCCGAGCAGACGGAATTTGGCATCGAGCATGTGCTGCAGATCGAACGGTGCGACCGGCTTGCCGACAAGGTCACGGCCGATCTCCTCGACCAGCAGGACGAGGGGTTTCAACACCTGCCGGGTGTAGGCAAAAACATATGAGTGCCCGGTGACGCCCTGATCGGTCGCGACGTCGATCAGCACCAGGGGCCCCGCCTCGATCACACCGAAGGCATTGCGGACGGGACGCTTGAGCGGGGCGACGACGGCGCGGGCCGTGACGCCGGTAACGGCGGGGACGGTCATTGTTTTTGTCCTTGTTCCGGTCGTCGGGCCGGTTGCCTCAGCTGATCTCATACCAACGCACAAGTCGGGGCGCGGCCCAGTCGGCTCCCATGCTCTCGATCAGGAAGCGCCCGGCGGTGTCGGCGGCGAAGGCGATGCGCTGGGTCTGCGCGGGTTGGAACGCCAGCGTATCCAGCCAATAGGGCTTCCAGCCGTCGTCGAGCCGGTCGAGCAGCCGGAAGTGGTGACCATGGAGATGAACCGTCGTCGCGATCGCGGCGCGGTTGGTCAGCGCCAGCACCACGGTTCGACCGGCTTTGGCGTGGAAAGCGGGGCTGCTGGCGGCCGTGAAATTGGCTGGCGCTAGCCATTCAGCCCCGTCGAGCGCGAACTCGGCCCTGACCGCATTCTTGAGGTCCAGCTTCTCGGGCAGGCCGTTGGACGGCAGCGCCGGCGCCGCTGGCAGCGGCGCGGTGCGCAACGGCGGCTCCTCGGATCGCACCAGGCGGCCGATCGGACGGGCGGTGCTGCCGTCGTGCAGCAGGATCGGCAGCGGCGCCGTGGTGGCGGCCGGCATGTCGATCAAGACATCGGTGCGGCCGCCCGGCGGCAGCACCACCGCGCCATTGCGGGCGAGGAACGGTTCGGCCGGCTGGCTGTCGATGGCCATGACGCGGACCTCGAGATCGGCGATTTTTACCGCGATCACAGCGCGTTGGCAGCCATTGATGAAGCGGAGCCTGATCCGGTCATGCGCCCGGGCGCGAAGCTCCGGCAGCGATTGACCGTTGACGGTGAAGGCCGTTTGCGCGTCGTGCGGGTCGCGGCCGGGGGCTAGCGCCGTCCCGTCGGGCGTCAGGCGCCAGTCTTCGATCAGGAAAATCTCGTCCCGATCGACCGTTAGCGGTTGCGCTTCATCGACGATGACAGGGAGGGCCCGCCCGGGCGCCCGAGCGCCATCCAACAGCAGACGGAGGTCCAGAATGCCGGTGCCGGCGCTCGGGCCCCCGATCTTGAAGTTCGCGCTGGCGGCCGGCGCCAGCGCCGGCTGTCCGAGCAGGGGCTCGAAATCCATGACCGGGCTCGGGCCGCGAAAGGTCAAAGTGGTGGGGACCGGCAAATCGTTGACCAAAGCCAGCGGCGTCACGCTGCCTTGCCGTGTCCGCAACTGGGGCTCGGAACTTGCCAGCCCCCAGGCCGATGCTGCGGGCTGACCGGACATTAGGGGCAAGGATTCGGCCCGGGCACGCAGGCGAAGCGGAGAGGGGGCGGCCGCCGCAGCGCGAGTACAGGCGAGCGGTCGCATCAAGCCGATGCCAAGCCCTGTGCCAAATCCCGCCAGCAGGCTGCGCCGGCTCAGTGCGCCCAGACTAGCCTTCATCGCGAAAACATCGCACATTGAGGGGGATGCAAGCCATCTTTATCTCCCTATCTTTACTGCGCTGCTTCAACGTCCGGCCGGGGCCAAAGCGCTGTTGACGGTCCATTTTTTTGCTGCGGCGAGGTTCGCGCGTGGTATAAGCCGCGCCGCCCGCGGCATCGCGGCCGGGCTTACGACGCAGTTCACGCGGGCGTGGCGGAACTGGTAGACGCGCTGGATTTAGGTTCCAGTGACGAAAGTTGTGGGGGTTCGAGTCCCTCCGCCCGCACCAAGCGCTATCCTGGCGTTTGCCCTGAGATTTGCGGCCGAACTCGTTCTCTGGCCAAGAGAATCGGGTTCGCCATCCACCGGCGCAAGGCCATTCGGCCGCGCGTCGATCATAATTGAGAGTGCCCCGGCCGGACGAGCCGGAGCCGAAGCGGAAGAAGATTGACGCCATGCAGGTCACAGAAACCTTGTCGCAAGGGTTGAAGCACGAGTTCCAGGTCAGCGTTCCCGCCGCCGATCTCGACGCCAAGGCGGGCGCCAAGCTGTTCGATCTGAAGGACAAGGTGCGCCTCAATGGCTTCCGTCCCGGCAAGGTGCCGGTCGCGCACCTCAAGAAGATCTACGGCAAGTCGGTGATGGCCGAGACGGTCGACGAGACGATCCGCGACACCAACACGCAGATCTTCACCGAGCGCGGCTTTCGCCTCGCGACCGAGCCCAAGGTGACGATGCCGACCGAGGAGGCCGAGGTCGAGAACATCCTCTCCGGCAAATCGGACCTGACCTATACCGTCTCGGTCGAAGTGGTGCCCGCGATCACGCTGGCGGACTTCAAGAGCTTCTCGGTCGAAAAGCCGGTGGCCGAAGTTACCGATGCCGAGGTCGATGAGGCGGTCAAGCGCCTGGCCGACAGCAACCGCAGCTACACGCCCAAGGCGGAGGGCGCCAAGGCCGAGAACGGCGATCGGGTCACGGTCAATTTCAAGGGAACCATCGACGGGACGCCGTTCGAAGGCGGCACCGGCGAGGGCATTGACGTCGTCATCGGCTCCAACACCTTCATTCCCGGCTTCGAGGATCAGCTGACTGGCGTCGGCGCCGGCGAGACCCGCACCCTGAAGGTGACGTTCCCGGCGAACTATCTGAACGACAAGCTGGCCGGCAAGGCCGCGGAATTCGAGACCACCGCGACGGCGATCTCGGCTCCGCAGGAGACCGCCATCGACGACGAATTCGCCAAGACGCTCGGCGTCGAATCGCTCGAGAAGCTGAAGCAGATGATGCGCGACCGGCTCACGAGCGAGTTCAACGCGGCATCGCGCCAGCGCGTCAAGCGCGCGCTGCTCGACAAGCTCGACGAGGCGCACAAGTTCGAGGCGCCGCCGTCGCTGGTCGATGAAGAGTTCAACCTGATGTGGAACTCGATCAAGGCCGAGATGGAATCCTCCGGCAAGTCCTTCGCCGACGAAAACACGACCGAGGAGAAGGCGCGGGACGAATACCGCACCATCGCCGACCGCCGCGTGCGGCTCGGCCTCGTGCTGTCGGAGATCGGCGAGAAGAACAAGATCACCGTGACGGACGACGAGGTCGGCCGCGCCGTGATCGAGCGTGCACGCTCGATGCCGGGCCGTGAGAAGGAGGTCTGGGATTACTATCGCAGCAACGCCCAGGCGCTCGCCCAATTGCGTGCCCCGATCTATGAGGAGAAGGTCGTCGACTTCATCCTCGAGCTCGCCAACGTGGCCGAGAAGAAGGTCTCCAAGGACGAGCTGTTCAAGGAAGACGAGGACGAGAAGGCGGCCTGATCGGCCGCTCTCTCGCGACGATTGCGCATCAGCTTTCAATTAACGTTGACCGGCGAAACCGCCGGTCTTCGCCATTCCAGCCGCTAGGCGGGGCTGCGGGAATCGGCTTCAACGTTGTTCAACGTTCATCGGCCCTGGTCGCAGGGGACCTTTCGTTCCTGGTCTTGTCACCGGGAATTTGGTCTATATCTGTGAACGCGGTCTTTGAAGTTCTGCATCACGGGATGTCTGCCCGCCGCTCGCTCTCTCATCCATCGGTTCTCGGAGCAGGAGCACATTTTTCGCGGCGGCAGGGATCCCAAACGGCTGGTCCAACTTTTGGGTGAAACATGCGCGATCCCGTCGAAACCTACATGAACCTGGTGCCTATGGTGGTCGAACAGACCAACCGCGGTGAGCGCGCCTACGACATCTTCTCCCGCCTCCTGAAGGAGCGCATCATCTTCGTGACCGGTCCGGTCGAGGACGGCATGTCGACGCTGATCGTCGCGCAGCTGTTGTTCCTGGAAGCGGAGAACCCGAAGAAGGAAATCGCGATGTACATCAACTCGCCGGGCGGGGTGGTGACGTCGGGTCTGGCGATCTACGACACGATGCAGTTCATTCGTCCCGCCGTATCGACGCTCTGCACCGGGCAGGCGGCCTCGATGGGCTCGCTGCTGCTGGCCGCCGGGCACAAGGACATGCGCTTTTCGCTACCGAACTCGCGGATCATGGTGCATCAGCCCTCCGGCGGGTTCCAGGGGCAGGCGACCGACATCATGCTGCACGCCCAGGAGATCCTGAACCTGAAGAAGCGGCTGAACGAGATCTACGTCAGGCATACCGGCCAGACCTACAAAGCGATCGAGGATGCGTTGGAACGCGACAAATTCCTCACGGCGGAAGCGGCCATGGAATTCGGTCTGATCGACAAGGTTCTCGACAAGCGGCCGGAGGATCCGGCGCCGTTGGCCAAGGCGCTCTAAGCCGAGCCAGGCGAGAGCGGTATTATGGCACGGCGGCACATCTGCCGCCGGAGCCTTGCCCTTGATGCATGTCGCAGTGGCAAGGGCGCAACGATCGGCCGATTTCGTGCGTATTGACCCGTGTCAAGGCCGAAAATCACGGTAATGTCACGGTTTGAGGCGTGTCATCCAATTAGCGAATTCTTGATAGTCGGATGACAGCATGGTTGGCTAGAGTCAGCGTTTATGCATCGCGGGGGATTCGCGCAGGCCGTGAGTCACACGGCACGTAAATGGCAAGGGTTTAGTTTTGGTACGGAATTTGCTCTTTCACCATTCCGGTCCGGCGATTGCCGGATTGGTACGAACGAGCGGACAAGATCGAACCGCGGACGGAGACAGGAATGAGTAAGGTCGGCACGGGCGACTCCAAGAACACGCTATATTGCTCGTTCTGCGGCAAGAGCCAGCACGAAGTCCGCAAACTGATCGCGGGTCCCACCGTCTTCATCTGCGACGAATGCGTCGAGCTCTGCATGGACATCATTCGCGAGGAGAACAAGTCCTCGCTGGTGAAGTCGCGTGACGGCATTCCGACCCCGAAGGAGATCTGCAAGGTTCTCGACGATTACGTGATCGGCCAGAGCCATGCGAAGAAGGTGCTCTCGGTCGCCGTGCACAATCACTACAAGCGGCTGAACCACCAGACCAAGCACTCCGACGTCGAACTCGCGAAGTCGAACATCCTGCTGATCGGCCCCACCGGCTCGGGCAAGACGCTGCTCGCGCAGACGCTGGCGCGCATCCTCGACGTGCCGTTCACGATGGCGGATGCGACGACGCTGACCGAAGCCGGCTATGTCGGCGAGGACGTCGAGAACATCATCCTGAAGCTGCTGCAGGCGGCCGACTACAATGTCGAGCGCGCGCAGCGCGGCATCGTCTATATCGACGAGATCGACAAGATCAGCCGCAAGTCGGACAACCCCTCGATCACGCGCGACGTGTCGGGCGAGGGCGTCCAGCAGGCGCTGCTCAAGATCATGGAAGGCACGGTGGCCTCGGTGCCGCCGCAGGGCGGGCGCAAGCATCCGCAGCAGGAGTTCCTGCAGGTCGACACCACCAACATCCTGTTCATTTGCGGTGGTGCGTTCTCTGGACTCGAGAAGATCATTTCCGCGCGCGGTCGGGCGACCTCGATCGGCTTCGCGGCCCAGGTGCTGGCGCCGGAAGACCGCCGTACCGGCGAGATCTTCCGTCACGTCGAGCCGGAGGATCTCCTGAAGTACGGCCTGATCCCCGAATTCGTCGGCCGTCTGCCGGTCGTGGCGACGCTCGAGGATCTGGACGAGAACTCGCTGAAGAAGATCCTGACCGACCCGAAGAACGCGCTGGTGAAGCAGTACCAGCGGCTGTTCGAGATGGAGAACATCGAGCTCACCTTCGCCGACGAGGCGCTGGGTGCTGTTGCCCGCAAGGCCATCGAGCGCAAGACCGGTGCGCGCGGTCTGCGGTCGATCCTCGAGAGCATCCTGCTGGAGACGATGTTCGACCTGCCGGGCCTGGAAGGCGTCGAGGAAGTGGTGATCTCGCGCGAGGTGGTCGAGGGCACCGCGCGTCCGCTCTACATCTACGCCGATCGGTCCGATCGCGCCGTGGAAAGCAGCGCCAGCGCGTGATGCGCGCTGGCTGCAAGACCTGACGTCGCGATTTTTTCGGAATATGAGTCGCTGCGGACGATGTCCGCGGCGACATATTTGCTCAGCGTCCCGCCGCGTAAGCCTTAATTGGCGGGTGTTTTCCGACACTTGACTCCCCCTGGGTCGATAGCCACCTAATGTGCGTGGCGGAAAAATTCTCGATCCTGGGATTCGCCTCAACAACGATCCGAAACAAGCGGGCGACTCCAAAGCGTCAGTGAAGTCCGGATCAGATCGCACCTTGTGGCGGTTGCGCGAGCGAGCGGGCTGCGTGCAAGGGGGCAAAACAAAAGGAACAGGCCATGACCACCCCTAAACCCCGGCCAACCATCGTCTATGGCGAAAGCCACGCCTATCCGGTGCTTCCGCTCCGCGACATCGTCGTCTTCCCGCACAACATCGTGCCGCTGTTCGTTGGCCGCGAGAAATCGATTCGCGCGCTCGAAGAGGTGATGAAGAACGACGCGCTGGTCATGCTGGCGACGCAGAAGAATGCGTCCGATGACGATCCAGCTGCGGATGCGATCTACGAGACCGGTACGCTTGCAAGCGTTCTGCAGCTGCTGAAGCTGCCCGATGGCACCGTGAAGGTCCTGGTCGAAGGCCTGGAGCGCGCGCGCGTCGAGAAGTACACCGACCGGGCCGATTATTATGAAGCGACCGCCGTCGCGCTTGAGGATACCGACGCTAAGTCGGTGGAGGCCGAAGCGCTGGCGCGGTCCGTGGTCTCGGATTTCGAGAGCTATGTGAAGCTGAACAAGAAGATCTCGGCTGAGGTCGTCGGCGTCGTTCAGTCGATCACCGATTTCGGCAAGCTGGCCGACACTGTCGCTTCGCACCTCGCCGTCAAGATCGCCGATCGCCAGGGCATCCTGGAGACGCTGTCCGTCACCACGCGCCTGGAGAAGGTGCTGGGTCTGATGGAGAGCGAGATCTCGGTGCTGCAGGTCGAGAAGCGGATTCGTTCGCGCGTCAAGCGCCAGATGGAGAAGACCCAGCGCGAGTACTACCTGAATGAGCAGATGAAGGCCATTCAGAAGGAGCTGGGCGACGAGGACGGCCGCGACGAGCTCGCCGATCTGGAAGAGCGCATCAACAAGACCAAGCTCTCCAAGGAAGCGCGCGAGAAGGCGCAGCACGAATTGAAGAAGCTGCGTCAGATGTCGCCGATGTCCGCGGAAGCGACCGTCGTGCGCAACTACCTGGATTGGCTGCTGTCGATCCCGTGGAACAAGAAGTCCAAGGTGAAGAAGGATCTGGAGGCCGCCCAGGCGGTGCTGGATGCGGATCACTATGGGCTGGAGAAGGTCAAGGACCGCATCGTCGAGTACCTGGCGGTGCAGTCGCGCGCCAACAAGCTGACCGGCCCGATCCTGTGCCTGGTCGGACCTCCCGGCGTCGGCAAGACCTCGCTCGGCAAGTCGATCGCCAAGGCCACGGGACGCGAGTTCGTGCGTGTCTCGCTGGGCGGCGTGCGTGACGAGGCCGAGATCCGCGGTCACCGCCGGACCTATATCGGTTCGATGCCCGGCAAGATCATCCAGTCGATGCGGAAGGCGAAGACCTCCAACCCGCTGTTCCTCTTGGACGAGATCGACAAGATGGGCTCGGATTTCCGGGGTGACCCGTCATCCGCGCTGCTGGAGGTCCTCGACCCCGAGCAGAACACGACCTTCAACGATCACTATCTCGAGGTCGACTACGATCTGTCCAACGTGATGTTCATCACGACCGCGAATACGCTGAATATTCCGGGGCCGCTGATGGACCGCATGGAGATCATCCGGATCGCGGGCTACACCGAGAATGAGAAGGTGGAGATCGCGCGCAAGCATCTGATCCCGAGCGCGCTGTCGAAGCACGGTCTGGATTCGAAGGAATGGTCGATCGACGACGACGCGTTGCTGCTGATGATCCGCCGCTACACCCGCGAAGCGGGCGTGCGCAACCTCGAGCGTGAGCTCTCGACACTGGCCCGCAAGGCGGTGAAGGAGCTGATGATCTCGAAGAAGAAGTCGGTGAAGGTCACCGAGAAGACCCTTGAGGACTTCCTGGGTGTTCCGAAATATCGCTTCGGCGAGATCGAACAGGACGATCAGGTCGGAATCGTTACAGGCCTGGCCTGGACCGATGTCGGCGGCGAACTGCTCACCATCGAAGGCGTCATGATGCCCGGCAAAGGCAAGATGACGGTGACGGGCAATTTGCGCGACGTCATGAAGGAGTCGATCTCGGCGGCGGCGTCTTACGTCCGGTCGCGTGCGATCAACTACGGCATCGAGCCGCCGATGTTCGATCGGCGTGACATCCACGTCCACGTGCCGGAGGGGGCGACCCCGAAGGACGGCCCCTCGGCCGGCGTGGCGATGGCCACCGCGATCATCTCGGTCATGACCGGCATCCCGGTCCGCCACGATGTCGCGATGACCGGTGAGATCACGCTGCGCGGACGGGTGCTGCCGATCGGCGGCCTGAAGGAGAAGCTGTTGGCTGCTGCCCGCGGCGGCATCAAGACGGTGCTGATCCCCGAAGACAACGCCAAGGATCTCACGGAGATTTCCGATGCGATCAAGGGCGGTATGGAGATCGTTCCGGTCGCCCGCCTCGACGACGTCGTCGCTCGCGCCCTGGTGCGCAAGCCGGTGCCGATCGTCTGGGAAGAGGATGCCAAGGTGCCGGTGAATGCCGCTGAGGGCGACGAAGCCGCCGGTGGCCTGACCGCACACTAAGATCGAACGAGATGAACGAAACGGCGCCTCCGGGCGCCGTTTTTGTTTCAGCGAGGGCGCCGCATCGACGAGATAAGGGGGCCGATCGTCGGGCCTGACGATTGATCGGGCCGCGGGCAGAGGGTAAAGAGGCGGTCGTTCGGGCGGTTAGCTCAGCTGGTTAGAGCATCTCGTTTACACCGAGAGGGTCGGGAGTTCGAATCTCTCACCGCCCACCACTGTCTCGGTTACACGGCGCAAAATCTCCGCAACGGACCAGAGCATCGGGGCAAGCGCTGGCCGGCCTGCCCGTCTAGGAACTAGTCGTCATCACCACCCTGGATCCGGAGACCCTGTCCATACGGGTTGGTCGGGCTGTCGGGAGAGTAAGGATTGCCGGAACCGAACTTGTTATTGATGCTGTCGGGAGAATACGGGCTCCCGTAACGACCATACGGATTTGAGACCGAGTCGGGGTCGTAAGGGTTGCTGCTCAGGCGTCCTCGGTAATTTCCATCGTTGTCGTAGAGTTTAGGGGCGTCGGTGGCGTAAGGATTATTTGCAGATCTGTTGCCATATGGACTGCCATACTGTCCGTACGGGTTGTTTATACTGTTGGGATTGTAAGGATTGCCTGCGCCAAAGCGGTTTCCCGTAGAGTTTGGGTCGTAGCGGTTCGCCGAATAATTGCCGAGATATTGAGCGCCTGCGTTGGACGTCAGGGCCAGCAAGACGGCAATTGCACCAATTCGAGCAAGGTCCCTCACTTTAATCCCCCTTCAAAATCAAAAAACGATTCCCCTCTACCGCAATCAGATACGTACCGCGATTCCATCGCGCATATTTTCGTTTCATCCAATCTCGCGGGAAGGTTTGCGAACTGGAACTTCCGTTACAGTTTTGCGTTTGCCCGGTCGTTTGGCTGGGGCTTTGTTTGCGTATGTCGTTCGTGTCAGAAGCCGTCGCGGGGGCGTTTCGGCCGCCGGCGCCAGTGCCGCCCGCGGCCCGGTTGGGGCTGTTCAGGCTCCTGGCCACGCTCAAGCGCAACCCGTTGGAATGCTGGAGTGCGGATTTCTTCGAGTAGCCGATCGTGCGGGTCAAGCTGCCCTTCGCGGATGCGTGGCTGGTGCACGATCCTGCCGCGATCAAGCATGTGCTGGTCGACAACCCCGCCAATTATCGCAAGGACCCGATCCAGCGCCGCATCCTTGCTGTCGGACTCGGCGACGGCCTCTTGAGCGTCGAAGGCGAGCGCTGGGACATCCAGCGCCGCACGCTAGCACCCTTATTTGCACGCCGCACCGTGATCGGCCTCACCGCCGCCATGCTGTCGGCGGGCAGGGGATTGGTGGAACGCTGGCGCGCTCTTGCGCCGGGCGAGGTCATCGATGTCGCGGCGGAGATGACGCTGCTCACCCTGAACGTGCTGGCGCTGACGATCTTCTCGGACGGTCTGTCCAGCGACATCGACGAATTCCGACTGGCGATGAACACCTATTTTGCAACGATCGGCCGGATCGGCGCGCTCGATCTGTTCGGTGTGCCGGATGTCGTGCCGCGGCCGGGGCGGAAGCGGCTCAAGCAGGCCATGGGCTATTTCGAGGGCGTCATCGACCAGATCATCGCGGCACGGCGGCGACGCCTCGGCTTTTCCCAACGGCCCGGACCGGCTGCCGACCTGCTGACGTTGTTGTTGCGCGCACTCGATCCATCGACCGGGCGGCCCATGAGCCGCGCCGAGGTACGCTCGAACATCCTGACCTTTCTGTCGGCGGGCCACGAAACCACCGCCAACACGTTGGCTTGGTCCCTGTTCCTGCTCCTGCTCTCCCAATCCCCCGAATGGAAGGGCAAGGTGCGCCGGGAGGCGGATCGTGAATTTGGCGGCCCCCATGAGGGGCTCGTCGACCGGCTGGTGGTGACCCGCGCGGTGATCGAGGAGGCCTTGCGGCTCTATCCGCCGATTGCCGCGCTCAGCCGGTCGGCGGAGCAGGCCGACCAGGTCGGACCAGATGTTTTGCCAAGGCGGGCACTGGCCGTGATCTCGCCCTACGTGCTGCATCGCCATCGTACATTATGGGAGAGGGCGGACGAGTTCGATCCGACGCGCTTCTTGCCCGAGCCGAAAGCAAGGATCACCCGTTACGCTTATCTGCCGTTCGGCGCCGGCCCGCGTACCTGCATCGGCGCATCCTTCGCGCTGCAGGAAGCCACGCTCGTTCTGGCGATCATCGTGCAGCATTTCGATCTGAAGGTGGCCCCCGGCGCCAAGGTGTGGCCGCAGCAGAAGATCACGTTACGCCCCGCGAACGGCCTGCCGATGCTGATTGCGCCGCGCTGATCGCGAGTTGTCGTCTGCCCGGCATGCGGCTTGACATGACCGGGCCGCACATGCGCGATTGGAGGACCTTCGTCACAAGCGCGCGGATTATACGCCATGCAACTTCCCTCTGGTCACGAACGCAACGCCGATCAGATCGCCTATTGGAACGGTCCGGGTGGCCAGCGCTGGTCCGATCGCCAGGCCGCGCAGGACATCCTGCTCGCGCCGGTGTCGCAGATCCTGATCGAGCGCATCCAGGCCAAGCCGGGAGATCGCATCCTCGATATCGGTTGCGGCTGCGGCGGACTCGCGATCGCGCTCGCCAAGCAGGTTGTGCCGGATGGCCTCGTGCTCGGGATCGACATTTCGGCGCCGATGCTGGCCCGTGCGCAGGAGGCTGCGCCGGCCGGGCTGCCGGTGCAGTTCGAATTGGCGGATGCGACGGTCTACCCGTTTGCGCCTGAAAGCTTCGATCTCTTGGTGTCGCGTTTCGGCGTGATGTTCTTCGCCGAGCCCGTCGTCTCGTTCGCCAATCTGCGCCGGGCGCTCAAGCCCTCGGGCCGTATGGTCTTTGCGTGCTGGCGCGAGCCGAAGCAAAATCCCTGGATGATGGCGCCACTACAGGCCGTCTACCGCCATGTGCCCAAAATGCCTGAGGTGGCGCCGGAGGATCCCGGTCCATTTGCGTTCGCGTCGGAAGAGCGCGTCAGGCGTATCCTTGGGGAAGCCGGCTTTGCCGACGTGACGATGGAGGCGTGTCCGCTCTCGCTGGATGTGGCAATCGGCCAGGGACTGGACGCCGCGGTGCAATCGGCGCTCGAGATCGGCCCGGCGAGCCGGGCCTTGCAGGGGCAGCCCGACGACTTGCGCGAGGCGGCGCGGCAGTCGGTTCGAGAGACGCTCGCGCCTCATCTGCGCGGCGCCAGCGTGATGCTGCCGGGCTCGATCTGGCTGGTCACGGCGCGGGCGTAAATGAGCTTGACGCCAGCGACGGCAGTTCTCGCCGCGTGGGCGGCTGGCGACCGGGCGCTTACCAGGAGACCGAAGGGATCAAGCGACTGGCCTGAGCGCTCGGACCCGCTCAAGCTCGTCTTTGATGTGGCGGTCGGCTTCAGCGAGGCTGTCTCGCGTGATCTCGTCTGGCGACTTCGCCCCGGTCAGCGTCATCGTCACCCGCATGTCCGCAGCGAACAGTTCGAGCAGATTGGCGACCCCGCGCTGACCGTCTGCCGCCAGGGCATAGATGTAGGCGCGCCCGAGAAGCACACCCTTTGCTCCCAGCGCAAGCATGCGGACCACATCCAGGCCAGAGCGCACACCGGAATCGGCCAGCACGGTGAGCTCGCTCCCGACCGCTTGCGCCACGGCCGGCAGCGCACGCGCGCTCGGCATTGCACCGTCAAGCTGACGGCCGCCATGGTTCGAGACAACGATTGCGTCAGCGCCGAAACGCACCGCATCGCGCGCATCGTGGGGATCGAGTATACCCTTGAGGATGAGCTTGCCCTTCCAGCTGTCGCGGATCCATTCAAGATCCTTCCAGCTGATTGCCGGGTCGAAATTCTGGCCCAGGAAGCCCATGTAATCGGCCATGCTCATGTGCCGGCCGGTATATGCTTCGATATTGCCGAACGAGAGCGGCCGGCCGAAGAGGCCGACACTCATTGCCCAGCGCGGATGTGCGGTCGCCTGGATATACTGCCGGAGCCGCGCGACGGGGCCCGACATTCCCGAGTGGCGGTCACGGTAGCGAGAGCCGGGGGTCGGCATGTCGACCGTGAATAGGAGTGTCTTCATTCCGGCGGCCCAGGACCGCTCCAGCGCGTTGCGCATATAGCCGCGATCTTTGAGAACGTAGAGCTGCGACCATAGCTCCCCATCGGCGCCGGTCGCGACCTCCTCGATCGGGCAGACCGATACGGTCGACAGGGCATAGGGGATGCCGAACGCTGCGGCGGAGCGCGCGGCCTGTACCTCGCCGCGCCGGGCATACATGCCGGTCGCGCCGACGGGGCCCAACCCGACAGGCATGGACCACTTGCTGCCGAGGATCTCCGTGGCGAGGGTAGGGGCGCCGGCGCCTTGCAGCACGCGCTGGCGAAGCGCGATCGACTGCAACGCCTCGACATTGCTCGCCATCGTGCGCTCAGTGACGGCGCCGCCATCGATATAGTCGAACAGGAATCGCGGCAGTCGCCGGCGCGCAGCTTCTCGATAATCGGTTGGTGACGAGATGATCATCCGCCAATCCTCGCTGATTGCGAGCCCATGCCCGCGACACGAAAGATAGGGGGCCGGCGAACCCAATGAGAAATGAAACGTACGACTAGGCTCTAGTCGCGTTCAGAATAGTCAGCCCGATGGACCGCCGACCGCAGCATCTCGAGCCACGCGCGCGCTGCGTGCGAGAGGAAGGCGCCTCGTCGCCAGATCATGGCCAGCCGCCATTCCGTGTTCGGCTCGGCCAGCAGCACCGCGCTCACGCGGCGCGCGTCGGCCTGCTCCGCCAGAAGGCGCGGCAGGAACGCGATGCCCAATCGGGCAGCGGCCAACTCGATCAGAAACTGTACCTCGCTGCTGCGCGCGGCGATCACGGGTTCGAACCCATGCCGCAGGCAGCCATCCATGATCATGCGGCTGATCGCGAATCCTTCGGCGAACAGGATGAAGGGCTCGTGCTTGAGCGCGCCGAGGTCGATCGCGCCGGCGCCGGCCAGCGGGTGGTCGCAGGCAAGGAGCGCGACCAGCGGCTCCCGCCGCACGTCCAGAAACTCGAACTCCGATTCCTCCGGATAAACGGTCGCCGCCAGCTCCAGCTCGCCGCCGCGAACAAGGTCGGCCAGACGGTCGCCGCCATGCTCCGCCAGTTGCACGTCGATGTCCGGATAGGCGCTCCGATAGCGCGCGAGGAGGGGAGCGAAGATGCGGCTGCTCCCAACCGGCGGAAGTCCGATGCGCAGAGTTCCGCGCTTGAGACCGCGCAATTCCTCCAGCTCGGCCAAAAGGTCGCTTCGCTCCGTCAGCAGCCGTACTGCGCGCGGATAAACGATCTCTCCGAACGCGGTAAGCCGGACCTTGTGGCCAATCCGGTCGAGCAGCGGAGCGCCGAGTTCCTCTTCCAGTTGTTTCACTGCTTTGCTGACGGTGGATTGAGTCGCGAACACCGTCTTGGCCGCATGGGAGAAGCCACCCTGGCGGACCACTTCGACAAAGGCTCGGAGGGTTCTGAACTCCATGAGCATTCCAATATAGAATAGAATCTAGTCATACAAGTCAGTTTGGCGTTGATGCCGTCAAGGCTACATGGTCCACCGGAACCCGGATCGAGAACGACCATGGCCTCTCTTCAGACGTCGCTGACACGGCGAGCCAGCCGCCGGTCATGGCGCGGGCGCACACGCACTCGGACACGGCAAGCCGTGCGGTTCTTGCACCGGCGAGGCTTCTTGATCCGGCCCGGCGAGTTCGCGCTGCTCGACGGCGCGTCCGGCGGGCTTGCGGTGACGTTGATGGTCGTCCTGGCGCTCGTGTCGCCCGAGCCTCAAGCGGCTTGGGGAGCCTATGCCGCGTTCTGGACATGCCTGGCCGACAACCGCGCCGCGCCCAGATCGCGGCTGTGTGCCATGGCGATCTTCGTGCTCTCCGGCACATTCATAGCCGTGCTCGTGGCCGCCAGTGCCGTGCCGGGGTCGGTCGGCACCGGGATCATGATAGCTGCGCTTGTCTCGCTCTGCATCTATCTCGGCTCGCTGTGGCCCGGGATGGCGAATGTCGGCGTGCTGACCGCCGTCGTGGCGGTCGTTGCCGCCGAGCAACCGGCCCGAATTTCCGATGCTCCCGGCGTCGCGATGGCTTTTGTTTGTAGCGGCGGTCTCGCACTGCTGCTGCGAATGGCCAGCCTGCATGTGCTGGAAAAGGCCGACCTGACGACGAACTCGCTGGCGACAAATTCAGCTCATCAGCGAAGTCACGGCTGGCGCAAGGGATCGATGGCCCATGCCGGCCTATCAGGGGCAACCGTCCTCATCACTTACATGGCCGCACATGGCGCCTCGTTGCTGTTTCCGCAATGGGCGACCATGGCTGCCGTTGTCGTCACCAACATGGATGCGCGGACTTCCTGGCCGCGCACGCTGGAACGTGTGCTCGGCAGCATCTTTGGCGGCGCTGTCGCCTTCCTGGTCAGCGCGAAGCTGAGCCAGCCGACGGCATTGATCTGGCTGGTGCTCCCGCTGGCGACGGCCACGATTGCCTTGCGCGCGGTCAATTACACGCTGTTCGTCGTGTTTCTGACGCCGCTCTTCGTCGTCGTGACGGAGCTTGTCTTCCCGGAGGCTGCGCGCTGGGCGGCCGGGGCGCGGACAGCGGACAACATTGTCGGCAGCCTTGTTGCGCTCGCGGCCTGCCTGTCTTTCCTGCTGGCGGCTGCAAGCCGGGAGCGGATCAGGACTGCGCGCCGACGCTGATCCGCTGATCGGGAACGGTCCCGACCCTTCTCATTGCCACGACAAACGGCTCAGGTCCGGTCTGCTTTCTTCGACCCTTCCTGTTCGGGGACGTCGCCGGACCGCTCGGTCTTGCGTGGATCGGGCCGCTCCGTTGGTTTCGGCATGCCAGCCTGGCCGCCGTGCTTGCCGCCCATGTCCTGCGGTCCCTCGAGGTCACTCTCCTTGGGCATGATGTTCTCCGCGTTGTTGAGGCAACAACGCGGAGGACGTGATAGTTCCGGCTTCGACTTCTGCCGCGGCGCGAGCTGGCGCCGGCTTCCGCTCAGGCCCGCTCTTCCCAGATCATCGCCAGATGGACGATGGTCTGGACCGCTTTCTCCATGTCTTGCACGCTGACCCATTCCTGGCGGGAGTGGAAGGCGTGCTCGCCGGCGAAGATGTTGGGGCAGGGCAGTCCCATGAAGGACAGCCGCGAACCGTCGGTGCCGCCGCGGATCGACGTCCGGACAGGTTCGAGCCCGGCGCGCCGGATCGCGTCTTCGGCATAGGTGACGATCTCGGGATGGCGATCGATCACCTCCTTCATGTTGCGATACTGCTCCTTGATCTCCATCCGGTAGCTCGAGCGCGGATAGTCCTTCATCACGCCTCTGACGATGTCCTCGAGCAGCGCCTCCTTCTGCTTGAGGCCCTCCGTGGTGAAGTCGCGCACGATGAAGTCCAGCCGCGCCTGTTCGAGCGCGCCGGAAATGGCGACCGGATGCAGGAAGCCCTCCTTGCCCTCGGTCGTCTCGGGCGAGCAGGTCTCTTTCGGCAGGCGCGCGACGATGTCGGCGGCGATCTTGATCGCGTGCTCCATCTTGCCCTTGGCGAAGCCGGGATGGGCGCTGACGCCGGTGATGGTGATGCTGGCCCCGTCGGCGGAGAAGGTCTCGTCCTCGACGGTGCCGGCGGTCTCGCCGTCCATGGTGTAGCCGAAATCGGCTCCGAGCTTCTTCAGGTCGACCTTGTCGACGCCGCGGCCGATTTCCTCGTCCGGCGTGAACAGGATCTTGATGGTGCCGTGCTTCACCTGCGGATTGTTCACCAGGAAATGGGCCGCATCCATGATCTCGGCGATCCCGGCCTTGTTGTCGGCGCCGAGCAGCGTGGTGCCGTCGGTGGTGATGATGTCATGGCCGATCTGGTCCTTGAGCGCTGGATGATCGGCGGCGCGGATCACCTGGCTCGGATCGCCCGGCAGCACGATGTCGGCGCCCTGGTAGTTGCGCACGAGCTGCGGCTTGACGTTGGCGCCGGTGCAGTCCGGAGCGGTGTCCATATGCGAGCAGAAGCAGATCACCGGAACGCGCTTGTCGGTGTTGGCGGGGATGGTCGCATAGACATAGCCGTGTGCGTCGAGATGGGCATCGGCGAGCCCCATCGCCTGCAATTCGGCGGCGAGCACGCGCCCGAGATCCTTTTGCTTCGCCGTGGACGGGCAGGTCGGCGAGTTCGGGTCGGACTGGGTGTCGATCACGACATAACGCAGCAGGCGTTCGGTGACGGTGTGGGTGAAGGCGAGGGAAGGACTGGGCATGCTGAACCACGGCGGAGTGAAAGGGAGCGGGGCTGGCGGTATAGCAGTCGGCTGGCCGGTATGTCGCTGAGACACTTGGGTCCTGGTGGAAGCGGGGCTCCGCCAGATCGGTCCGGCAGGCTCCCGGGCGGCGCGGAAGGCGATCTTCTTGCTGCCGCGACCGGAACCGGTTCGCCTCAAGCAAGGGAGGCGGCGCGCGTTCCGGACGATTGGGGACCTGGCTGACCGGCTTCCGGCGCGTGCGGGACGCCAGGTTGGGCAAGCTTCCCACAGGGCGTGTCATTGTCCTTGACTTCGATAGATCGCCCCTTTAAGTCCCGGCTCTCCGCGGGGTTTCGCGATCGCGCGGGAGTAGCTCAGTTGGTTAGAGCGCCGGCCTGTCACGCCGGAGGTCGCGGGTTCGAGCCCCGTCTCTCGCGCCATGTTTTCAATGGCTTAGCAATCCCATCCGTCCTGTCGTCTCGTTTGTGCGCGAACGCTGTTTGGCGCTGGCCTTTGCGCGTCCGCTGTGCCGCCTCGGCTTCAATGTTGGAAGCGGTCAGGCATGAAAAAGGCCGCCCGAGCGGCGGCCATTTTGCGAATCTCTTGTTGCGAATCTGATGCCGTGCGCCGTGCGCCGGGCGCTTAGCGCATCATCGCGCTCTCCGAGCTGGTGATCACGACCGGCTTGCCGGCCTTGATGACATGGGCGGCGGTCTGGCTGTCGTCGACGGTGGAACGGGCGGCGATGCCGAACGCGGTCACCGCGACGGCCGCCACCAGCGCCACCACCACGATCTTCAGGTGGGTCGCACGATCGGCGGAATGGATGGAGTGGTTCATCTCAGCCTCCCGGCGTCTCGCAGCGCCGATTTATTGGCTAGACACTTACCGCCCGCTTGTTTCGAACCGGTTTCTTCGCTCCCTCAAAATGATTTCATCTGCCTTTCCAATTCGTCACAGGCGGTCGCGGACAGCCACGCGCGGCGGCCGCAAGCCGCGGGCAGAGCGGGGCCGGTTTGTAATCCGCGCCGATCTTGATTGCGCGTCCGCCGCTACCACGTTACTCCCCGTCGTGGACGGGCTGGCTTTTGAGCGCCCCTCCGCGGACCATCATCGATCCCCGATCTGGCGCAGTCCTCAGCCGATTGGGGTGCCTAGCATCCAGTAGCAACGTGGCCTCGGCACTTGTCAGCCCTTGGAGGACGGGGCACTCGCCCGCTCCAGTGTCGAGGGCCTTCCGGTTGCAGTTGATGCTGCGTGCCGCGTTGCGCGAGACACGTGGCCGGGCCGTCTGTCGTAGCTGGATCGTGTGGGCGAGCCGCAATGTGGGGAAGGCATGACGGCGTCAAGATAGCTTGTCTTGCGCGGCTTGGTGCGCTGCGCTAAGGCTCAGAACAATTCCAATGCAGCGAGTCTGCGGTCCGGTCCCGAAAACCGCAGAGGAAAGTCACGCCGATGACCGGCATCCTCCAGAATTATCTTCCTCTTGTCGTGTTCATAGGTGTCGCGACCCTGATCGGGCTGGCGCTGTTGATCGCCCCGTTCCTGGTGGCCTTCCAGCAGCCGGATCCGGAAAAGCTGTCGGCCTATGAATGCGGTTTCAATGCATTCGATGACGCCCGGATGAAGTTCGACGTTCGCTTCTACCTGGTTGCCATCCTTTTCATCATCTTCGACCTCGAAGTGGCTTTTCTGTTCCCGTGGGCGGTGGCCTTCGGCAAGCTCGGCGCCACCGGCTTCTGGTCGATGCTGGTGTTCCTGGCCGTGCTGACGGTCGGGTTTGCCTACGAGTGGAAGAAAGGCGCGCTTGAATGGGATTGAGCCCGACCACGTCCGGAACCGGGCCGGTGATCGCTCCGGCCCCCAAGGGCATTCTCGATCCCGCGACCGGCAAGCCGATTGGTGCCAACGACCCGTATTTCATCGAGGTCAACCACGAGCTGTCGGACAAGGGATTTTTCGTTGCTGCCGCTGACGACCTCATCACCTGGGCCCGCACCGGGTCGTTGATGTGGATGACGTTCGGCTTGGCCTGCTGCGCGGTCGAGATGATGCAGGTCTCGATGCCGCGCTACGATGTGGAGCGCTTCGGCTTTGCGCCGCGCGCTTCGCCGCGCCAGTCCGACGTGATGATCGTCGCGGGCACCTTGACCAACAAGATGGCGCCGGCGCTGCGCAAGGTCTACGATCAGATGCCTGAGCCACGCTACGTCATCTCGATGGGCTCCTGCGCCAATGGCGGGGGCTACTATCACTATTCGTATTCGGTGGTCCGCGGCTGCGATCGCATCGTTCCCATCGACATCTACGTGCCCGGGTGCCCGCCGACCGCGGAAGCGCTGCTCTATGGTGTTCTGCTCCTGCAGAAGAAGATCCGGCGCACCGGCACGATCGAACGCTGAAGGTTTTTCGCATGGACGACGGCAAGCTCGACGCCCTTGGGCAGACGATCGTTAGCGCGCTCCCGGGCGCGGCGACGGGACATTCGATCGCGTTCAATCAGCTCACAATCGATGTGGAGCCGAGCCGGATCGTCGAGGTCGTGACCTATCTGCGCGACGATCCCGCCTGCCGCTTCGTCAACCTCACCGACGTCACCGCGGTCGACTATCCCGAGCGCGAGAAGCGTTTCGACGTGGTCTATCATCTGCTGTCGCCGACGCTGAACGCCCGCATCCGCCTCAAGGCGCAGGCCGATGAGACCACGCAGGTGCCTTCGATCATCGAAGTGTTCCCGGGTGCCGACTGGTTCGAGCGCGAGGCCTACGACCTCTACGGCGTGATCTTCATCGGCCATCCCGACATGCGCCGGCTGCTGACGGATTACGGCTTCGACGGCCATCCGCTGCGCAAGGACTTCCCGATGACCGGCTTCGTCGAGGTCCGCTACGACGACGCGGAGAAGCGGGTGATCTACGAGCCGGTGCGGCTCAATCAGGAATTCCGCAAGTTCGATTTCCTGTCGCCCTGGGAAGGTGCGGACTATCCGCTGCCGGGCGACGAGAAGGCAACGAAGTGAGTGGGAGTGCGAGCATGAATGAGCAGAGCCCCGCCCTTCGCAACTTCACCATCAATTTCGGGCCGCAGCATCCGGCCGCGCACGGCGTGCTGCGCTTGGTGCTCGAACTCGACGGCGAGGTGGTCGAGCGCGTCGATCCGCATATCGGCCTTCTGCACCGCGGCACCGAGAAGCTGATCGAGGCCAAGACCTACCTGCAGGCGATTCCCTATTTCGACCGGCTCGACTACGTCGCGCCGATGAATCAGGAGCATGCCTTCTGCCTTGCGGCGGAGAAGTTGCTCGGCATCGAGGTGCCGCGCCGCGGGCAATTGATCCGCGTGCTCTATTGCGAGATCGGCCGTATCCTGTCGCACCTGTTGAACGTCACGACCCAGGCGATGGACGTCGGCGCGCTGACCCCGCCGCTGTGGGGGTTCGAAGAGCGCGAGAAGCTGATGGTGTTCTATGAGCGCGCCTCCGGCTCGCGCATGCACGCGGCCTATTTCCGCATCGGCGGCGTGCATCAGGACCTGCCGCCGAAGCTGATCGACGACATCGATGCCTGGTGCGATCCGTTCCTCAAGGTGGTCGACGATCTCGACCGTCTGCTCACTGGCAACCGCATCTTCAAGCAGCGCAACGTCGATATCGGCGTGGTGAGCCTGAAGCAGGCCTGGGAATGGGGCTTCTCCGGCGTCATGGTGCGAGGTTCGGGCGCGGCCTGGGACCTGCGCAAGGCGCAGCCCTATGAATGCTATGCCGAGATGGATTTCGACATCCCGATCGGCAAGAACGGCGACTGCTACGACCGCTATCTGATCCGCATGGAAGAGATGCGGCAGTCCGTGCGCATCATGAAGCAGTGCATCGCGAAATTGCGCGCGCCGGACGGGCAGGGGCCGGTGCTGATCACCGACAACAAGATCTCGCCGCCGCGCCGCGGCGAGATGAAGCGGTCGATGGAAGCGCTGATCCATCATTTCAAGCTCTACACCGAGGGCGTGCACGTGCCGGCCGGCGAGGTCTATGTCGCGGTCGAAGCGCCGAAGGGCGAGTTCGGCGTGTTCCTGGTCTCGGACGGCAGCAACAAGCCCTACAAGTGCAAGATCCGCGCGCCGGGCTTTGCCCATCTGCAGGCGATGGATTTCATCTGCCGCGGGCATCTGCTCGCCGACGTCTCGGCCATTCTCGGCTCGCTCGACATCGTGTTCGGAGAGGTCGATCGGTGATGGGTCCTGCGCCGATCCAGTTCGATCGTGCCTCAGGAGCGCTCGATGGAGCGAATCTGTGGGAACGCACGGCTGCGCTGGCGCTGGCGACCGGCTCGAAGATCTCCTCGCATTTCTCGCATCGCGGCTACAATTCCTGCGCCAATCTCCTGCGCAAGACGCTGCCCGAGCGCAACATCGCCATGAAGCTCAACTCGGACGCGGTGTTCGAGTTTCCCTATGGCGATGGCTATTGGAGCAAGCTGCTCAACCGGTCCTACACTTACGAGGACGAGCTCGAACTGTTGTTTCTAGGCGCTGTCGACGTCGACTACACCTTCATCGATTGCGGCGCCAATTACGGCTACTGGTCGGTCCTGGTGTCGAGCGCGCCGTTCGGGTCTCATCGGGTGATCGCGATCGAGCCATCGTCTAAGAACTTCGCCAAGCTCGCCAACAATGCCCGCGTCAACGGCGACCGTTTCGAGGTGATGCCGTGTGCGATCGGCGCCGCGCGCGGGACGGCAAACCTCACCGGCACCAAGCACGAGGCGTTCAGCATCGCCGGCCATGCCGGCGGCGGCGAGCAGGTACCGGTGATCGCGCTCGATGATCTCATCGACGACGGCAAGATCGCAGCCTCGGGCAAGTACCTGATCAAGCTCGACGTCGAGGGCGTCGAGATCGAGGCGATCAAGGGCGGCGCGCGGCTGCTCGCCACCGACAGCATGATTCTGTGCGAGGAGCACGGCCAAGACCGCAACCACACGGTGTCGCGCTACATCCTCGATCAGACGCCGCTGCAGCTGATCGTCTATGATCCCGATAGCGGCCGGCTCGAGACGGTCAGGGAGCTCTCGATTCTCGACCGCATCAAGGTTTCCACCCACGTTGGCTACAACGTGTTCGGCACCGCGAGCGCCTTCTGGCAGGAGCGCATCGATGCGCTCAATGCCGGTGCTGCGCGCCGCATGCAATGAAAGACTGAAGCGCCATGTCCGTCCGCCGTCTTGCCCCCAAGGAATTGCAGCCCGAGAGCTTCACGTTCACGGACGAGAACCTTGCATTCGCCAAGGCCCAGATCGCGAAATATCCCGAAGGCCGGCAGGCTTCGGCTGCGATCGCGATCCTGTGGCGGGCGCAGGAGCAGAACGAGGGCTGGGTCTCGGAAGCGGCGATCCGCGCCGTCGCCGACATGCTCGACATGCCCTACATCCGCATGCTGGAGATCGCGACCTTCTACACGATGTTCCAGCTGCAGCCGGTCGGCAAGAAGGCGCACGTTCAGGTCTGCGGTACCACGCCGTGCCGGCTGCGCGGCGCCGAAGAGCTGATCGAAGTCTGCAAGCACCGCATCCATCACGATCCTTTCCACGTCTCCAAGGACGGCGACTTCAGCTGGGAGGAGGTCGAGTGCCTCGGTGCCTGCGTGAACGCGCCGATGGTGCAGATCTGGAAGGATACCTACGAGGATCTGACGCCCGAGAGCTTCGGCAAGGTGCTGGACGGCTTCGCGACCGGCAATCCGCCGCAGCCAGGACCGCAGAACGGGCGGCAGTTCTCGGCCCCGGCGGGCGGTCCGACCACGCTGAAGGAGACGACATGAGCCGTCTTCCGACATCACGCTCAGCCGAAGCGGGGAACGGCGCGATGAAGAGCTGGCGCACCATTGCCCTGCACACGGGGACCGCCGCCGTCTTCATGTTCGCGCTGCAGCGCTTCGTGCTCAACGCATCGCTTGAAACCAGCCTGCTGTGGGTTGTTGTGTTCGGCGGCTGCGCCGCCGGCCTCGCCTACATGCAATCCAACCGCTGATATTTGAGGAAGCTGTCTGATCATGCTCGCCGACAAGGACCGCATCTTCACCAACCTCTACGGCCTCCAGGACTGGGGGCTCGAAGGCGCACGCCGACGCGGCAGCTGGGACGGCACCAAGGCGCTGATCGAGAAGGGCCGCGATTGGATCATCAACGAGATGAAAGCCTCCGGCCTGCGCGGACGCGGCGGCGCCGGCTTCCCGACCGGCTTGAAGTGGTCCTTCATGCCGAAGGAATCGAAGGACGGCCGGCCGAGCTATCTGGTGGTCAACGCCGACGAGTCCGAGCCGGGCACCTGCAAGGACCGCGAGATCATGCGGCACGATCCGCATCATCTGGTGGAGGGCTGCCTGATCGCGAGCTTCGCGATGGGCGCGCATGCCTGCTACATCTATGTGCGCGGCGAATTCATTCGCGAGCGCGAGCGGCTGCAGGCGGCGATCGACCAGGCCTATGAGGCCAACCTGATCGGCAAGAACAACATCCATGGCTGGCCGTTCGATCTCTACGTCGCGCACGGCGCCGGCGCCTATATCTGCGGCGAGGAGACGGCGCTGCTGGAAAGCCTGGAGGGTAAGAAGGGACAGCCGCGGCTGAAGCCGCCATTCCCGGCCAATGTCGGCCTCTATGGCTGCCCGACCACGGTGAATAATGTCGAGTCGATCGCGGTGGCGCCGACCATCCTGCGCCGCGGCGCAGCTTGGTTCGCCGGGATCGGCCGCCCGAACAATGTCGGCACCAAGCTGTTCTGCATCTCCGGCCATGTCGAGCGCCCCTGCAACGTCGAAGAGGCGATGGGCATTCCGTTCCGCGAGCTGATCGAGAAGCATTGCGGCGGCATCCGCGGCGGCTGGGACAATCTGAAGGCCGTCATTCCCGGCGGCTCGTCGGTGCGCATGGTGCCGGCCGAGCAGATCATCGACACGCCGATGGACTTCGACAGCCTCTCCAAGCTGCGCTCGGGCCTCGGCACCGCCGCCGTGATCGTGATGGACAAGTCGACCGACCTGATCCGCGCGATCGCGCGCATCTCCTATTTCTACAAGCATGAGAGCTGCGGCCAGTGCACGCCGTGCCGCGAAGGCACAGGCTGGATGTGGCGGGTGCTGACGCGCATGGCCGAGGGCCGCGCGCACAAGCGCGAGATCGACATGCTGCTGGAGGTCACCAAGCAGATCGAGGGCCACACCATCTGCGCGCTCGGCGATGCCGCGGCCTGGCCGATCCAGGGCCTGATCGCCCATTTCCGGCACGAGATCGAGGCGCGGATCGACCAGTATTCGCATAAGGCTGATATCGACGACGTCGGCGTGCGCGACCCCGAGCAGATGGTCGCTGCGGAGTAGGCGATGTACGCGGAGCCGCAGCAGAACATTCGTACGCGCACCGCGCCGCACAGGCGCGCGGCCCGCGCGTACACGCATTGAGAGAGATGTGAGGCGATGACCAAGATCATCATCGACGGCAAAGAGATCGATGTTCCGCCGGAGTACACGTTGCTTCAGGCATGCGAGGCGGCTGGCGCTGAAATCCCGCGCTTCTGTTACCACGAGCGGCTGTCGATCGCCGGCAATTGCCGCATGTGCCTGGTCGAGGTGAAGGGCGGCCCGAAGCCGGTCGCGAGCTGCGCCTGGGGCGTGCGCGACTGCCGTCCAGGGCCAAACGGCGAGCCGCCGGAGGTTTCCACCCGTTCGCCGATGGTGAAGAAGGCGCGCGAAGGCGTGATGGAGTTCCTTCTCATCAACCATCCGCTGGACTGTCCGATCTGCGACCAGGGCGGCGAGTGCGACCTGCAGGACCAAGCGATGGGCTATGGTGTCGACACCAGCCGCTTCGCCGAGAACAAGCGCGCAGTCGAGGACAAATATCTCGGCGCGCTGGTCAAGACCTCGATGAACCGCTGCATCCAGTGCACGCGCTGCGTCCGCTTCTCGGCGGAAGTGTGCGGCGTGCCGGAGATGGGCGCGATCGGCCGTGGCGAGGACATGGAGATCACGACCTATCTGGAGCAGGCGCTGAGCTCCGAGCTGCAGGGCAATCTGGTCGACATTTGCCCGGTCGGCGCGCTGACGTCGAAGCCCTATGCTTTTGCGGCGCGTCCCTGGGAGCTCGGCAAGACCCAGTCGATCGACGTGATGGACGGGCTCGGCTCGGCGATCCGCGTCGACACCCGCGGCCGCGAGGTGATGCGGATCCTGCCGCGTATCAACGATGCCGTGAACGAGGAGTGGATCTCCGACAAGGCGCGCCATGTCGTCGACGGGCTGCGCACCCAGCGTCTCGATCGGCCCTATGTCCGCGAGGGCGGCAAGCTGCGCGCGGCGACCTGGCCGGAGGCCTTCAACGCGATCGCCAGCAAGCTTGCGCGTATCGACGGCAAGCGGATCGGCGCCATCGCCGGCGATCTTGCCGCGGTCGAAGAGATGTTCGCGCTGAAGGAGCTGCTTGCCAAGCTCGGTTCGACCAACGTCGCCGTGCAGGGCGGCGACAGCTTCGATCCGAAAGCGGGCCGCGCGTCCTATATTTTCAATCCGACCATCGCCGGCATCGAGCAGGCCGATGCGATCCTGATCGTCGGCGCCAACCCGCGCAAGGAAGCCGCAGTGCTCAATGCGCGCATCCGCAAGCGCTGGCGTTCCGGCCAGCTCAAGGTCGGCCTGATCGGCCCGCAGGCCGATCTCACCTATCCTTACGAGCATATCGGCGCCGGCACCGATTCCTTGAGCAGTGTCATCTCCGGCAAGCACTCCTTTGCCTCCGTCCTCAAGAACGCCAAGAACCCGATCGTGCTGGTCGGCGCCGGCGCTGCCGCGCGCCATGACGGCGCAGCGATTCTGGCGCAGGCGGCGAAGCTGGCGCTCGATGCCAATGCCGTGCGGGACGATTGGAATGGGTTCGCGGTGCTGCACGACACCGCTTCGCGCGTCGGCGCGCTCGACATCGGCTTCGTCGGCACCGGCCTGACGGTGGCCCAGATGACGACTTTCGGCACGATGGACGTGCTGTTCCTGCTCGGGGCCGATGAGGTCGATGTGCCCGAAGGCGTGTTCACGGTCTATGTCGGAACGCATGGCGACCGCGGGGCGCATCGCGCCGACGTCATCCTGCCTGGCGCGGCCTACACCGAGAAATCCGCCATCTACGTCAACACGGAAGGCCGGGTCCAGATGACGGGCCGGGCGTCATTTCCGCCGGGTGAGGCGCGCGAGGACTGGGCGATCATCCGCGCGCTGTCGGACGCGCTGGCCAAGAAGCTGCCTTACGACTCGCTGGCGGCGCTGCGCGCTGCGATCTTCAAGGCGGTGCCCCGTCTCGCTCGCATCGATCAGATCGAATCGGGCCTGATTGCTGATATCAAGACCCTGGCAGGCAAGGGCGGCAGCCTGGAAAAGGCGGCGTTCAAGCCTCTGGTCCAAGACTTCTATCTGACCAACCCGATCGCGCGGGCTTCGGCGGTGATGGCGGAATGCTCCCGTCTCGCCGCGGGGCGCGTGCTCGTGGCAGCGGAGTAAGTTCGTGAAGGTGATCGGCCTGATCGGCGGCATGAGCTGCGAATCGACTGCGCATTATTATGCGCGGTTGAACGCGCGCGTGCGTGCCGTGCTGGGCGGATTGCATTCGGCCGAGATCCTGATGTGGTCGGTCGATTTCGCCCCGATCGCCCAGATGCAGGCGGAGGGGCGCTGGGACGAGGCGGGCGCCCGCCTCGCCGGGGTCGCCAGGCGTCTCGAAGCGGCCGGCGCGGAGGTGCTGGTTCTCGCGACCAATACCATGCACAAGGTGGCGGACGCGATCGAGGCTGCGACCAACGTGCCGTTCCTGCACATCGCCGACGCGACGGGGCAGAAGATCCGCGAGATCGGCCTGCGCCGGCCTGCGATCATGGCGACGCGCTTCACGATGGAGCAGGATTTTTACACCGGCCGGCTGCGCGACAAGTTTGGTCTGGATAGCGTTATCCCCGATGAGGCCGATCGGGCGCAGGTCCATCGGATCATCTATGATGAACTGTGCGTCGGCCGAGTCTGCGAGACTTCGCGGCAGGCTTACGTTGACGTCGCCCGCCGGCTAAAGGACAAGGGCGCCGATTGCTTGATCCTTGGCTGCACGGAGGTCGGTATGCTGCTCGACGAGCGCAACACGCCGCTTCCGGTATTCGACACCACCCTGATCCATGCCGATGCCGCGGTCGACGTCGCACTCGGCGTCGTCCCCACCGCCCAAGCAGCGGAGTGAGCGTGACCTGATGGCTGATTTCTTTGCAAGCGCGTTCTGGACCGGCTTTCTCTGGCCCTTGATCATCATGGTCGCCGAGAGCGTGCTGCTGCTCGTCGTGCTCCTGATCGCGATCGCCTACATCCTGCTGGCCGACCGCAAGATCTGGGCGGCGGTGCAGATCCGGCGCGGTCCCAACGTGGTCGGGCCGTGGGGACTGCTGCAGTCTTTCGCCGACCTGCTCAAGTTCGTGCTGAAGGAGCCGATCATCCCGGCCGGCGCCAACAAGGGTGTTTTCCTGCTGGCGCCGCTGGTCTCCTGCGTGCTGGCGCTGGCCGCCTGGGCGGTGATCCCGACCAATCTCGGTTGGGCGATCGCCGACATCAATGTCGGCATTCTCTTCATCTTCGCGATCTCGTCGCTGTCGATCTACGGCATCATCATGGCCGGCTGGTCGTCGAACTCGAAATACCCGTTCCTGGCCGCGCTGCGCTCGGCGGCGCAGATGGTGTCCTATGAGGTCTCGATCGGCTTCGTCATCATCACCGTGCTGCTCTGCGCCGGCACCTTGAACCTCTCGGCCGTGGTCGAAGCGCAGAACACCCGCGGGCTCGCCAGCCTGATCGGCCTGCCGCAGCTGACCATCCTGAACTGGTATGTCTGGCCGCTGTTTCCGATGTTCGTGGTGTTCTATGTCTCGGCGCTGGCCGAGACCAACCGGCCGCCGTTCGATCTGGTCGAGGCGGAATCGGAACTGGTCGCCGGCTTCATGGTCGAATACGGCTCGACGCCGTATCTGCTGTTCATGCTCGGCGAGTATGTCGCGATCACAACGATGTGCGCGTTGGCGACGATCCTCTTCTTAGGGGGCTGGCTGCCGCCGGTGGCGCTGCCGCCCTTCACCTGGATTCCCGGCGTGATCTGGTTCGCGCTGAAACTCTTCTTCATGTTCTTCCTGTTCGCGATGGCGAAAGCGATCGTGCCGCGCTACCGCTACGACCAGTTGATGCGGCTTGGCTGGAAAGTGTTCCTGCCGCTCTCCCTGGCGATGGTGGTGCTGGTGGCGGGCGTGCTGCATTTCGCCGGCATCGCCCCACAATGAGGCTTTCATGAACATCAACGCCACCGCCCGCTCGCTGCTGCTGTCGGAGTTCGTTTCGGCGTTCTTCCTCGCCATGCGCTACTTCTTCCAGCCGAAGCCGACCATCAACTATCCGTTCGAGAAGAATCCGATCTCCCCGCGCTTCCGCGGCGAGCACGCGCTGCGCCGCTATCCGAACGGCGAGGAGCGCTGCATCGCCTGCAAGCTCTGCGAGGCGGTCTGTCCCGCACAGGCGATCACCATCGAGGCCGGTCCCCGCCGCAACGACGGCACCCGCCGCACCGTGCGCTACGACATCGACATGGTGAAGTGCATCTATTGCGGCCTGTGCCAGGAGGCCTGCCCGGTGGATGCGATCGTCGAAGGGCCGAACTTCGAATTCGCGACCGAGACCCGCGAGGAGCTCTATTATGACAAGGCCAAGCTGCTCGCCAATGGCGACCGCTGGGAGCGCGAAATCTCCAAAGCCATCGCGCTCGACGCGCCGTATCGCTGAGGTCGTTCGATGATCCTGCCAGCGCTTTTCTTCTACCTGTTCGCGGCGGTCTGCGTGGCGTCCGCCGTGATGGTGATCGTCTCGAAGAACCCCGTGCACTCGGTGCTCTACCTCATCCTTACCTTCGTCAACGCCTCCGGCCTGTTCGTGCTGATGGGGGCCGAGTTCCTGGCGATGATCCTGGTCGTGGTCTATGTCGGCGCGGTCGCGGTGTTGTTCCTGTTCGTGATCATGATGCTCGACGTCGACTTCACCGAACTGCGTGAGGGCTTCCTGCAGTACATGCCGATCGGGCTCGTGATCGGCGGCATCTTCCTGTTCGAACTGCTGCTGACCGTCTCGTACTGGGTGATCGATCCCGCCAAGCCCAGGGCCATCACGGCCGCGATCCCGACCAATGTGAGCAATACCGAGGCGCTCGGGCTCGTGCTCTATACGAAGTATATCCAGTACTTCCAGCTTGCGGGCATGGTGCTTCTGGTGGCGATGATCGGCGCGATCGTGCTGACGCTGCGCCACAAGGCGAACGTCAAGCGGCAGAGCATCGAGGCGCAGAATGCGCGCACGCCTGAGATGGCGATGGCGATACGCAAGGTCGCGGTCGGGCAGGGGCTGCAGGACGCTGACGCGGCGGAGTGGGTGAAATGACCATCGGGCTCGGACATTATCTCTCGGTCGCGGCGATGCTGTTCACGCTTGGCATCCTCGGCATCTTCCTGAACCGCAAGAACATCATCGTCATCCTGATGTCGATCGAGCTGATCCTGCTCGCGGTCAACATCAACCTGGTGGCGTTCTCGACCTTCCTCGGCGACATCGTCGGGCAGGTGTTCGCGTTGCTGGTGCTCACCGTCGCGGCGGCGGAAGCCGCGATCGGCCTTGCGGTGCTGGTGGTCTATTTCCGCAACCGCGGCTCGATCGCGGTCGAAGACGTCAATCTGATGAAGGGCTAAGCGCATGGTCCGCAAGAGTGGGGGCCGGCTTGCCGGCATGGTCATGCGTAAGGGAACGGGCGAATGATCCAGGCCATTGTCTTTCTGCCGCTGATCGGCGCGATCCTCGCCGGCCTGATCGCGTTGTTCGGGGCGCATGCGCGTAATCCGAGCGGCGACACGGTCGAGCATCATGACGAGGGCCACCACCACGGCGGAGCGGCCCATGTCCATGGCGATGCGGCCGTGGTGCATGTCAGCCACGACGAGCCGCTCGCGCATGATGACCATGGCCACGGCCATGACGACCATCACGTCACCGAGCCGCCGGCGGCGGGCTCGCGCGCCGCAGAGCTCATCACGACCGCGCTGCTGTTCGTGTCAGCGGCGCTGTCCTGGGCCACGCTGATCAATGTCGGCTTCATGCACCATGAGGGCGGCGTTCAGGAATTGCTGCCCTGGATCAATTCCGGCGAGCTGCAGCTGTCCTGGTCGCTGCGGGTGGATACGCTGACAGCGGTCATGCTGGTGGTGGTCACCAGCGTGTCCTCGCTCGTGCACCTCTATTCGATCGGCTACATGGACGAGGATCCGAACCAGCCGCGGTTCTTCGCCTATCTCAGCCTGTTCACCTTCGCGATGCTGATGCTGGTCACCGCCAACAATTTGGTCCAGCTGTTCTTCGGCTGGGAAGGCGTGGGTCTCGCCAGCTACCTGCTGATCGGCTTCTGGTTCCAGAAGCCATCGGCCAACGCCGCGGCGATCAAGGCGTTCGTGGTCAATCGCGTCGGCGATTTCGGGTTTTCGCTCGGCATCTTCGCGGTTTTCTGGCTGACCAAGTCAACGGATTTCGAAGCCGTCTTCCATGCCGCACCGAGCTTGACGGGCCAGACCATCAACCTGCTCGGCTGGCACGCCGACGCGCTGACGCTCACCTGCCTGCTGCTGTTCATGGGCGCGATGGGCAAGTCGGCACAGTTCCTGCTGCACACCTGGCTGCCGGATGCGATGGAAGGCCCGACCCCGGTCTCGGCGCTGATCCACGCCGCGACCATGGTGACCGCCGGCGTGTTCATGGTGGCGCGGCTGTCGCCGCTGTTCGAGCTGGCGCCGAATGCGCAGGCCGTGGTGATGTTCGTCGGCGCCACCACCGCCTTCTTCGCCGCCACCGTCGGCCTCGTGCAGAACGACATCAAGCGCATCGTGGCCTATTCGACCTGTTCGCAGCTCGGCTACATGTTCGTGGCGATGGGAGCAGGGGCCTATTCGGTCGGCATGTTCCACCTGTTCACCCACGCATTCTTCAAGGCGCTGCTGTTCTTGGGCGCGGGCTCGGTGATCTACGCGATGCACCACGAGCAGGACATCCGCAACATGGGTGGGCTGTGGCGCAAGATCCCCTACACCTTCGCGGTGATGTGCGTGGGCACGATGGCGCTGACCGGCGTTCCCGGCTTTGCCGGCTTCTTCTCCAAGGACGCCATCATCGAGTCGGCTTACGCCTCGCATAATCCGTTCGCGACCTACGCCTATTTCCTGACGGTCGTCGCAGCGGGCCTGACCTCGTTCTATTCCTGGCGCCTGATCTGGAAGACCTTCTTCGGTACGCCGCATGATCAGCACCATTATGAGGCTGCGCATGAGAGTCCGGTCTGGATGCTGATCCCGATCGGCGTCCTGGCGGCGGGCTCGATCCTGGCGGGCTTCCCGTTCAAGGAGCTGTTCGTCGGCGAGCACGGCGTCGAGGAGTTCTTCCGCGAGTCGCTGAAGATGAACCCGCACATCCTGGCGGACATGGAGCACATGCCGTTCTGGCTGGGTCAGCTGCCGCTGGTGATGATGATCGGGGGCTTCGCCGTGTCCTACGTCTTCTACATCAGCCGGCCGTATCTGCCGGAGGAGTTGGCCAGCCAGCAGCGGCTGCTCTACAACTTCCTGCTCAACAAGTGGTACTTCGACGAGCTCTATGACTTCATCTTCGTCCGTCCGGCGAAGTGGCTCGGCCGCTTCCTCTGGAAGAAGGGCGATGGTTTCGTCATCGACGGTTTCGGGCCGGACGGCGTCTCGGCGCGGGTGCTCGACATCACGCGCAACGTCGTCAAGATCCAGACCGGTTATCTCTATCATTATGCCTTTGCCATGCTGATCGGCGTTGCCGGCCTGATCACCTGGTTCATGTTCATGGGGGGCCAGCAATGACCACCTGGCCAATTCTGTCGGTCGTCACTTTCCTGCCCCTCGTCGGGGCGCTCATGATCTATCTCGTCCCGGGGGAGGACGAAGCCGCGCGCCGTAACGCGCGCTGGATCGCGCTGTGGACCACGCTGATCACCTTCGCGGTGTCGGTGATCCTGGTGCTGCGCTTCGATCCCGCGCAGACGGATTTCCAATTCGTCGAGAAGGCGAACTGGCTCGCGAGCGGAATCAGCTACCACATGGGCGTCGACGGCATCTCGCTTCCGTTCGTGATCCTGACCACGGCCCTGATGCCGTTCTGCATCATCGCCAGCTGGAAGTCGGTGACGGTCCGGGTCCGCGAATACATGATGGCCTTCCTGGTCCTGGAAACGCTGATGGTCGGCACCTTCTCCGCGCTCGACCTCGTGCTGTTCTACCTGTTCTTCGAGGGCGGCCTGATCCCGATGTTCCTGATCATCGGTGTCTGGGGCGGTCCGCGGCGGGTCTACGCCTCGTTCAAGTTCTTCCTCTACACGCTGCTCGGCTCGGTGCTGATGCTGCTCGCCATCATGGCGCTGTATTGGAACGGCGGCACCACCGACATCGCGACGTTGATGCACACCGCCGTGCCGCGCTCCTTGCAGACCTGGGCCTGGCTCGCCTTCTTCGCTTCCTTCGCGGTGAAGATGCCGATGTGGCCGGTGCATACCTGGCTGCCGGACGCTCACGTGGAGGCGCCCACAGCCGGTTCGGTGATCCTGGCGGCGATCCTGCTGAAGATGGGCGGCTACGGCTTCCTGCGCTTCTCGCTGCCGATGTTCCCGCTGGCCTCGCATGACTTCGCCCCCTTGGTCTGGACGCTGTCGGCGATCGCGATCATCTACACCTCGCTGGTCGCGCTGATGCAGGAGGACATGAAGAAGCTGATTGCGTACTCCTCGGTCGCGCATATGGGCTTCGTCACCATGGGCATCTTCGCCGGCACCCTGCAGGGTGTGGCCGGCGGCGTATTCCAGATGATCTCGCACGGCATCGTCTCGGGCGCGCTGTTCCTTTGCGTCGGCATCGTCTACGATCGCATGCACACCCGCGAGATCGCGGCCTATGGCGGTCTGGTCAATCGGATGCCGCTCTATGCCTTCGTGTTCATGGTGTTCACGATGGCCAATGTCGGTCTGCCCGGCACCTCCGGCTTCGTCGGCGAGTTCATGACGCTGCTCGGCACCTTCAAGGTGTCGACGTCGACGACCTTCTTCGCCACCTTCGGCGTGATTCTGTCGGCGGCCTATGCGCTGTGGTTGTACCGCAAGGTGGTGTTCGGTGCGCTGGTCAAGCCGTCGCTGATGACCATCAAGGATCTGACGGCGCGCGAGTGCCTGACGCTGTTTCCGCTGCTCGCGTTGACCATCCTGTTCGGTGTCTATCCGAAGCCGATCCTCGACATGTCGGCGGCCTCGGTGCAGCAGCTCGTCAACAACTACAACACAGCAGTGACGGCCGTGAAAGCGGCCGCGCTGCTGCCATGAAATGACCCTCAGGCGGTCGGGACAAAGACGATGATCGAGAATCTTGGGGCTCAGCTTGGGGTGGTGCTGCCGGAGCTGGTGCTGGCCTTGGGGGCGATGGCGCTGTTGATGCTGGGCGCATTCCGTGGGCAGGGGACGACGGCGATCGTCACCGGGCTGGCGGCGTGCCTGCTGGTCGTCGTCGGTCTGTTGGAGCTGCGCCAGCCGACCGGCCAGGCTTTCGGCGGCAGCTTCATTGTCGATGATTACGCCCGCTTTTTGAAGATCCTGGCGCTGATCGGCTCGCTCGCGACCCTGATCATGTCGGCGGAGTTCCTGTCTTCGCCCGACCGGCGGATCTTCGAATACGCTATTCTGGTCCTGCTCTCGACGCTTGGCATGATGGTGCTGATCTCGGCCGGCGACCTGATCTTGCTCTATCTCGGCCTCGAACTGATGTCGCTCGCGCTCTATGTCGTAGCGGCGAGCCATCGCGATAACGTCAAGTCGACCGAAGCCGGCCTGAAATATTTCGTTCTCGGTGCGCTGTCGTCGGGCATGCTGCTCTATGGCGCCTCGCTGATCTATGGCTTCACCGGCACGGTCGCCTTCGCCGGCATTGCGACGGCGACCAAGGCTGGCAGCGTCGGCGTGATCTTCGGCCTCGTGTTCCTGTTCGCCGGCCTCTGCTTTAAGATATCGGCGGTGCCGTTCCACATGTGGACGCCTGACGTCTATGAGGGCGCGCCGACGCCGGTGACCGCGTTCTTCGCCTCCGCGCCGAAGGTCGCCGCGCTTGCGGTGTTCACGCGCGTCGCGCTGACCGCGTTCCCCGGCATCACCTTCCAGTGGCAGCAGATCGTGGTGTTCGTGTCGATCGCCTCGATGGCGCTGGGTTCGTTCGCTGCGATCGGCCAGACCAACATCAAGCGCCTGATGGCCTATTCCTCGATCGGTCATATGGGCTTTGCGCTGGTCGGGCTCGCAGCCGGCACGGTCGAGGGCGCGCAGGGCGTGCTGATGTACATCGCGATCTATGTGGCGATGACGCTGGGCTCGTTCGCCGTGATCATAGCGATCAAGCGCAACGGCCAGCCGTTCGAGAAGATCAGCGATTTCGCCGGCCTGTCGCGCACCAACCCGCTGCTCGCCTTCTTCTTCGCGATGCTGCTGTTCTCGCTCGCCGGCGTTCCGCCGCTCGCCGGCTTCTTCGCCAAGTGGTACGTGTTCGTTGCCGCGATCAAGGCCGGGCTGTTCGCGCTGTCGGTGATCGGCGTGCTGACCAGCGTGGTCGGCGCCTATTATTATCTGCTGATCGTCAAGACGATGTATTTCGACGAGCCGCTGCCGGCGCTCGATCCCGTCAGGGTCGAGCTGCGCACCGTGCTCGCGGTGTCCGGCCTCTTCAACATCCTGTTCTTCGCCTATCCCGGCCCGCTGGTGAGCGCGGCCGCGGCTGCGGCGAAGTCGCTGTTCTAGATGACGTTTGCTCTCGGATCGCGCGCAGCACAGGCAGGTTACGGGCTCGTCGTATTCGAGCAGGTCGGCTCGACCAACGCGGAGGCACTCGCGTACGCCCGTCGAGGCGAGCGCCGACCGTGCTGGTTCGTCACATCCGAACAGACCGCCGGCCGCGGCCGCCGCAGCCGGCCATGGGTCGCACCTAAAGGCAATCTCGCCTCGAGCGTGATCGAGGTGATGGATGCGGCGCCGGCGGTCGCGGCGACGCTCGGTTTTGCCGCAGGGCTCGCGATCGAACATGCGCTCCGCCGGGTGAGCCTGGAGGCGGTACTTCGGTCTGGCGGCGGCCAGTTCAACTTCGCCTTGAAATGGCCCAATGACGTGCTGGCCAACGGCCAGAAGCTGTGCGGGATCCTGTTGGAGGCCGAGCAGGTGCCAGCCGGCCTTGCAGTCGTCGTGGGCATCGGCACCAATGTGATTGCGGCTCCCACGGGAACGCCGACCCCTGCAACCTCGCTCAGAGCGATGGGGATCGAGATCGCTGCGGAAGACCTGTTCACAGCGTTGTCGGATGGCTGGGTCGAATTCCGCGGCATCTGGAACAATGGCCGTGGTTTTGCCGAGATCCGCAAGCTCTGGCTCGAGCGGGCTGCCGGCCTCGGCCAAGCGGTCGCCATCAGGTCCGGACATGCTATGATCGAGGGAACTTTTGATACCATCGACGAGCAGGGGTGCATGGTAGTCCGGACCACGGAAGGGCAATTGGTGCCGATCACGGCGGGTGACGTTCATTTCGGCGCGACCGCCTCGGCGGGGGCGGTGTAGATGGCGCGCCCCGATGAACTGACCTTTGCGCCGCTCGGCGGCGTCGGCGAGATCGGCATGAACCTGTCGATCTATGGGCTCGGCAACCGGCACCAGCGCTCCTGGCTCGCGGTCGATCTCGGCGTCTCCTTCGGAGACGAGGAGCATCTGCCGGGCATCGATCTGATTATGCCGGATATCAGCTTCCTGGAGAAGGAACGCCACAATCTGGTCGGCCTGGTGCTGACCCATGCCCACGAAGACCACTTCGGGGCCATCATCGATCTGTGGCCGCGGCTCAAATGCCCGATCTACGCCACCAAGTTCAGCGCTGCACTGTTCGAAGCCAAATGCGAAGCCGAGCGCAACCCGCCGAAAATCCCGGTCACGGTGATCCCATCGGGCGGCCGCGTCGATATCGGACCGTTCAACGTCGAATTCATCCCGGTGGCGCATTCGATTCCGGAATCGCATGCGCTGGCCATCCACACCGAGGTCGGCACGGTCCTGCATACCGGCGACTGGAAGATCGACACCACCCCGATCCTCGGTGCGCCGACCGATGAGCGCCGCCTGCGTGAGCTCGGCGATGCCGGCCTGCTGGCGCTGATCGGCGATTCCACCAACGCAGTGCGCGAGGGGCGCTCGCCCTCCGAAGCCGAGGTCGCCAAGACCATCGCCGAACTGGTCAAGGGCGCGAGGGGCCGTGTCGCGGTGACAACCTTTGCCTCCAACGTCGCGCGCATTCGCGCAGTCGCGGACGCCGCGCGCGAGGCCGATCGCGAGGTGGTCGTCGTTGGCCGCGCGATGGACCGCGTGGTGCAGGTGGCGCGCGAGACCGGCTATCTCGACGGCGTGCAGAATTTTCGCGGCATGGACCTTTACGGCCATTTCCCGCCGGACAAGGTGCTGGCGCTGTGTACCGGCAGCCAGGGCGAGCAGCGCGCCGCGCTCGCGCGCATCGCCAATGATGACCATCCGCTGGTGACGTTGAACCGCGGTGACACCGTGATCTTTTCCTCCCGCACCATTCCGGGCAACGAAAAGGCGGTCGGCGCGATCATCAACGGGCTGGTCGACCAGGGCGTCGAGATCATCACCGACCGCACCCATCTCGTCCATGTCTCCGGCCACCCACGCCGCGACGAGCTGCGCGACATGATCGCGTGGACCCGGCCGCAGCTGTTGATTCCGGTCCATGGCGAGGCGCTGCACCTGCATGAGCATGCCAGGCTGGCGCGGGCCTGCGGCGTGCCGAAGGTGATCACCTGCCGCAATGGCGACCTCGTCAAGCTTGGGCCCGGCGAGCCCGGCATCATCGACGAGCTGCCTACGGGCCGCTTCTACAAGGACGGCACCATCATCGAGGAGGCCAAGTCGCGCGCGGTGGTGGAGCGGCGCAAGCTGGCCTTTGCGGGCTGTGTCTTCGTCGCGCTCGCGATGACCGAAAAAGGCGAGCTCGCCGACGATCCGGACGTCGAGATGGTCGGCATCCCCGAAAAGAATGCGGCCGGCGAGGAGATCGACGACATCGTGTTCGACACGGTGATGTCGACGTTCGAAAGCCTGCCGCGCGCGCGCCGGCGCGATCCGGATGCCGCAGCGGAGTCGGTGCGGCGCGCGGTGCGCGCTGTCGTTAACGAGCATTGGGGCAAGAAGCCGATTTGCATCGTGCACGTGTTGGAAGTGTAGCGCGGCCCGACGCGGTCGCGGCGGAAGCGACAAGACGCCGAATTAGATAAGTCGCGGCGATAGACGAGACGCCGTAATAGATAAGATCTGGAGGACGCAATGCTTGGCCGGCTCAATCACGTCGCCATCGCCGTCAAGGATGCCGAGAAGGCGGCCAAGATCTACGGTGCCGCCTTCGGTGCCGAGATCTCCTCCCCGGTGGCGCTGCCCGACCACGGCGTCATCACCGTGTTCGTCACCTTGCCGAACACCAAGATCGAGTTCATCCAGCCGATCGGCGACGCCTCGCCGATCGCCAAATTCCTCGAGCGCAATGCCGACGGCGGCATCCATCACGTCTGCTATGAAGTGCCCGACATCATCGCCTCTCGCGACACCCTGATCAAGGAAGGCGCGCGCGTGCTTGGCGATGGCCAGCCCAAGATCGGCGCGCACGGCAAGCCGGTGCTGTTCCTGCATCCGAAGGATTTTTCGGGCGCGCTGGTCGAGATCGAGCAGGCGTAAGGGCGGGCAGGCGATGGCCTATATAATCTCGACCTGGCTTGCGATCTATTTCGTGTTGTGGTGGGTCACGCTGTTCGTGACGCTCCCGTTCGGCGTGCGCAGCCAGCATGAGGACGGTGGCGGCCCGCCCGGCACCGATCCCGGTGCCCCCACCGTGAGCCTGATGGGGCGCCGGCTGCTCTGGAATACGCTGCTGTCGGCGGTGATCTTCGTGGCTGGGCTGGCCGCGTACCACGCCGGCTATTTCAGCATCGAGCGGCTGTCCAAGCTGATGGGCGTGCCGTTCTAGTTTGCGCTGCAGCGCTGACTTTCGAGCCGATGCGCGGACGTGCATCGGCTTTTTTGCTATGAGAGGATCATAAACAAAATCAGCAGGGGAGGTTGCGCATGACCGCGCTCCAGACGCCGCAGCAGGCGTCGTCAGGCTACCGGATCTTGAGGGAAGCCGATCTGCGCGATTATCTCGCCGGCGTACCTGCCGTTGCGGCTCGGCTCGGCGGTTCGCCGCAATCATGGACGATCGACGAGGTCGGCGACGGCAATCTCAACCTGGTCTTCATCGTGCGCGGCGCGACCGGTGGCCTCGCGGTGAAGCAGGCCCTGCCTTACGTGCGGCTGGTCGGCGAGAGCTGGCCGCTGCCGTTGTCGCGCGCCCATTACGAATATCTGGCGCTAACCCATCAGGCGCGCCTCGCGCCGGAGCTGGTGCCTGCGGTGCTGCATCACGACGAGCAGCTTGCGCTGACAGCGATGGATCTGCTCGAGCCGCATATCATCATGCGCAAGGGGCTGGTGGCCGGGACCATCTATCCCGGCTTCGTCGATCACATCACGACCTTCCTGGCGCGCACCCTGTTCTTCTCCTCCGACCTGGCGCTGACGGCCGCCGAGAAGAAGGAGCGGATTGCCGCATTCGCCGGCAATCATGCGCTCTGCAAGATCACCGAGGACCTGATCTTCACCGATCCCTATCGCGTTGCCGAGCAGAACCGTTGGACCACCCCATGGCTGGACCTGACAGCGGCCGACATCCGCGCCGATCTCGATTTGCATGTTGCGATCTCCAGGCTCAAGCTGGAGTTCCTGAGCAGCGCCGAGGCGCTGATCCATGGTGACCTGCATACCGGATCGATCATGGTGACTGCTGACGACACCAAGGTGATCGATCCCGAATTCGCCTTCTACGGTCCGATGGGGTTCGATATCGGCGCTGTCATCGCCAACCTCCTGATGGCCTATCTGGCGTCAGCCGGCCATGAACGGACGCCTGGCGAGCGGCGCGATTTCGAGGCCTGGGTGCTGGCGACCGTCGAGCAGGTGTGGACCGAGTTCGCGCGCAAGTTCGTAGATCTGTGGCGGGAGAACGCGACGGGCGATGCCTATCCGCTCGCGTTGTTCGAGGGGCAGGCGGGCGCGGCGCGGCTCGAGGCGGAGCGCCAAGCCTACATGGCCCGGCTGTTTCAGGATACGATCGGCTTTACGGCCGCGAAGATCATCCGCCGCATCCTCGGGCTCGCCCACAATATCGATTTCGAGCTGATCGAGGATTCCAGAGTGCGGGCGACCTGCGAGGCACGCAGCCTGCGGCTGGCGCGAGCAATGATGGTGGAGACAGAGTCGTTTCGGTCGATCGCCGCAGTCACGGAAGCTGCGCGGCGCTTCCGCGACTGGCAGCCGGAGTTTTGAAGCCGCCGCGACGAGCGTAGGGGCAGAGGCGCGTCCAAGGCTGCTTCTGCGTTCACGCTGGCAGATGCGCCGTGCCCACCGATATGGACTGCGTCGACCATGGTGGGCACGCGCCGCCTGCGGCGGCGCTTTGCTTTCCCTACGGCGGCGTCCTCAATCCGCCGCCTTGGCGCGCAACCGCTGCGCGTAGACATTGATGACCAGCGCGGCGAGCAGGATCAGGCCGCGGATCAGGATCTTCAGGAAGCTGTCGATGTTGACGTGATCGAGGCCGTTGTTGAGGACGCCGAGCACGAACAGGCCGATGATGGTGTTGCCGATGCCGCCGCGGCCGCCGAACAGGCTGGTGCCGCCGACCACGACGGCGGCGATCGAGTCGAGCAGATAGGTATCGAACTCGTTCTGCTGCGCGCTGCCGAAATGCGCCACGCCGAGCATGCCGCCGATTCCCGAACATACGGCCGAGATCACCATGACGCTGCCGAGGATCAGCTTGACGTTCAGTCCGGAATATTCCGCCGCCTCGCGGTTGCCGCCGACCATATAGACGTAGCGGCCGAACCGCGTGTAGGTCAGCACCAGATGACCGGCGAGCAGCATCAGGGCGGCCACGATCACGATCCAGGGCACGCCAGCCACCGAATTCGAGCCGAGCGTCGCAATGAGGTCCGGCACCTTGTAGGCGATTTGGCCGCGCACCAGGAGCGCTGAGATGCCGGCCGCGATCTGCATCATCGCCAAGGTCATGATGAACGAGGGGATGCCGATCACCGTCAGGCCGAAGGCGTTGACCAGGCCGAGCAGCGCGCACAGCGCGAGCGCAAGCAGGATCGCCGCCCATCCCGGCAAGGGCAGATTGGCGATGTTGACGTAGGACTCCTGCATCGTGAAATAGGCGACCGCGATGCCCGTCACATTGGCGATGCTGGCGATCGACAGATCGATCTCGGCGCACAGGATCACGAAGGTCAGCCCGACAGCGATGATCCCGGTGACCGAGACCTGGGTCAGGATGTTGCCGAGATTGTCGATGGTCGCAAATGACGGGCTTGCGACGGCGAAGAAGACGGTGAGGAAGATCAGGGTCAGGAACGGTGCAATGTTGCGCATCTGTGAGCGCAGCAGCGCGACAGTGCCGCCGCCATGGCGCACATGGGTCTCGGACATCGGGACGCCTTCACTCGCCATCGCCGTCTCCTTAAGCCGCTTCGAGCAGGCGGTCCTTGCTGATGGTTTCACCGGCGAATTCGCGCACGACTTCGCCGCGCTTGAGCACGATGATGCGGTCGGCGAGCGACAGCACGGTTTCGGGCTCGGTCGAGAGCACGATCACGGCGATGCCGCGCTCGCGTAGCTGACGGACGATCTGGATCACGTCGCTCTTGGCGCCCACATCCATGCCGCGGGTCGGCTCGCACAGCACGAGCAGCCGGGGCGGATGGCTGAGCCATTTCGCCAGCGCCACCTTTTGCTGGTTGCCGCCGGATAAGAGACCGAGATCGATCTCGACGTCAGCGGGGCGAATCTGCAGCTGCTCGACCTGGCGCTGGGCCAGGATGCGTTCACGCGCGGGCTTCAAGAGCACGGCGCCGATGCGGTCGAGAATGCTGACCGAGACATTCTTGTAGACCGGCTCCTGGTGGAACAGCATGTCGCGGCGGCTCTCGGGCACGAAAGCGATGCCGGCCCGGCGGGCATCGGCGGTGTTGCCGAACGTCTTGCGATGTCCCGCCACGCGCAGTTCGCCGGCGTCGGGCGCGAGCTTGCCGAACAGGATCCGCGCCAGCTCCAATTGTCCGCACCCCATGAAGCCGTACACGCCGAGCACTTCGCCGGCGCGCACCGCGAACGACACGCGGGTCAGGCTGCGCGCCAGAGAGAGGCCATCGGCTTCGACCACGACCGGATTTTCCAGTGCCGGCGCCGGAAGGGTGATGTCGTGTATGTAGGTCTCTTCCAACGCCTCGCGTCCCTTGCCGAGTCCTTTTCCGATCATGGCCTCGATCAGCGCGGCCTTGTCGGTCTCGGCGGCACTCGTCTGCATGACCTTGCGGCCGTTGCGGAACACGGTGACCTCGTCGGAGATCAGGAGAATGTCCTCGATGAAATGCGAAATGAAGATGATGCCCGTGCCCTGGCTGCGGAGCCGGCGCAGGGTCGCAAACAGGCGCTCGACCTCGGGCGGCGACAGCGCCGAGGTCGGCTCGTCCAGGATGATGATGCGCGCCCCGGAGAACAGGACGCGGGCAATCTCGATCAGCTGCTGCAGGCCGATCGGCAGGTCTCCGAGCCGTGCCATCGGGTCGGCATGGATGCCGAGCTTCCTGAGTTGCTCGGCGGCATCGCGTGCCATACGCCGCCATTGCACCAGGCCAAAGCGGTTGGTCGGCTGGGTGCCGAAGAACACGTTCTCCGCGACCGTGAGGTCCGGCGCGACACTGAGCTCCTGATGCACCATGGCGATGCCGGCGGCCCGTGCATCACGCGCGGAGCGGAAGTGCACCTCGTGTCCGTCGAGCAGGAAACGGCCGCAGAACTCCGGGTGTACGCCGGCGATGATCTTCATCAGCGTGCTCTTGCCGGCGCCGTTCTCCCCGACGAGACCGTGGATCTCGCCGGGGAGAAGCGTGAAGTCGACGCCGCGCAGCGCGGTGACGCCGCCGAACGACTTAGTGATGTCCTGCAATTCGAGAAGGGGACGGCGGCTGTCCGACATTGGAGCAGACTCAGATCAGGAAGTGATCCTCCATCCACTGCATGCCCGCGGCATTATTCTTCGTCACGACAGGGCCGTCGGTCACAACGCTTTTTGGAATGCCCTTGCCGCTCTTCTCACCCGCGGTCACGGCGGCGACACCGGCCACGATGGCGCCGCCATGGATGCGGCAGGACGGATTGCGGACGGTGGCGAACATCCGCCCCTCGCTGACGGCCTGGATCGCCGGCGGCATCGCGTCGACCCCGCCGATCAGGATGTTGGTGCGGTTGCGCGCCTTCATGATGTTGTAGGCGGCGAGCGCCATATCGTCATTGTGGAAGAACGCCGCATCGATCTGCGGATATTTGGTGAGATAGGTCTCCCACAACCGTGCGGTCTTTGAGACGTCCCAGTCCGCGGGCTGGGTGTCGAGCACTTCGATGTTCGGATACTGCTTGATCACGGAGTTGAAGCCCTTGGCGCGGCCTTGCGCACCGGTATGGCCGAGCGCGCCCTGGGTCATGATGATCTTGCCCTTGCCGCCCAGCGCATTCACCAGCGCCTGCGTGACGGAGGCGCCCATGAACTCATTGTCGGGCGCAAGGAAGGAGTGCACGTTGATCTGATCGAGCGGCGCGATCAGCGTGTCCATGTCGATCACGGGGATGCCCGCGTCGATCATCTTCTGCACCGGCTGGGTCAAGGTGCCGATGCCAAACGCCTGGATCGCGACGAAGTCCCATTTTTGCGATGCCATGTTGTCGATGGCCGCGCGCTGTTTCACCGCATCGAGCTGACCATCGAACCAGGTGACTTCGACGTTGAACAGCTTGCCCCACCATTCCGCGGCCTGCTTGCCTTGCGCGCACCAGGTGGCCTGCAGGCCGGCATTGGAGAAGGCCGCTTTCAGCGGCTTCTCCGAACGTCCCATTTCCGCGGCCATGGCCGGGTCGATGCCGAAGCCGGCGAGCAACGCCGCCGCCGAGCCCGCAGCGGCTGCCGTCTGCAGGAGATCGCGTCTGGTCGTGGAGGATTTTGTAGTCCCGGACATCACTCACTCCCTGTCCCATTGTTTGCTCGGCAGCGTCATTGATCGCGCTGCCAGGATGGGGAGTGTTTCACAACCGAGAGCATCCCGCTACAGCCGGATGTTGTGCGGTGCATTCGTGAGTTCGCCGCAATGCACGTACGGCAATGCCGGCCGTGTCGAGGCGGTGTTCAATCAGCATGGTCGTCAAAAGCGAGATCGCGTTGAGACCCTCATCTCGATCATGCATCTCTATTCATGGCGCCAGAGCTGCCCGATGAGATCAAGATCAAGGATATGATCGAGATCAATGTTTCCTGGATGGACGGTGAGAGAATGATCGTAGTGGTGAAGGGCTAATCAGCGGCCTTGGCACCGACCTGAGAATGCAAGAGCGGGAACGAGAGGATAGCTCGTTCAGACTGCGTTCATGCCGTGTGGCTTACGTCTGCTCAAAAAAATGAGCAGGGCACGGGCCCTGCTCGGAATTGTGTCGACCCTTTCGTATCCCGCAAACTCAGATTTGATCTTATTGGCGGGTTGACGCAGCTTGTTGCGCGCCAGGGCTCCTCCCGAGACTTGGACCACCAGACTTCCGTAACCGTCAGCCTGAGCCCAAATTCGTAGACGATCTTTGAGCCTTTGTCACCCTTTTCGGCAACGATTGTTCAAATTTCACGCACTTGGCGAAACGATTGAGAACTTCTGCATCTTCCTGCAGATGCAAGCATAAATTTCAATTGGTGGTATTTAGATGCCAGATTTGTGCTGGGCCGGATGGTGCATTCCCGGCCGGTCGAGACCGGGCGGGCCGTTTCGTCGCCAATGAAATGTGCGCTGTCGCGGCGCTGTGACCTCGACTTCCGGCCGCTGCTGCGGGATAGTCCCGGCGTTGATTTGGTGGGCTTTGATGCGGCAGCGGCTGCAGGCGTATGTTCCGATTCTGCTGATCGCATTGACGGTGCAGATCCTGGCACCCATTGGTGCGAGCTGGGCGGCCGCCATTGCCGCATCGGACCCGTTGCGTTCGGTCGAGATCTGCCACAGCGCCCCGGCGGGCTTCCCCTCCCAACAAGATGATTCGACCGGCCAGGGCGTTCACGACGCCTGTACACTCTGCTGCGTGGGGCAGGCCGCTGCGGCGCTCGATACGCCGCAGCCCATGCTGCTCGATCTGCCGTGTCGTCCAGCCGCGAGCGTGACGTGGCACCGGCCTGCGCTCGTCCTGGCCGTGCTGCGCGCAGGCTCGAACACGCAGGCCCGCGCGCCGCCGTCAGCAATCTGATTGCACCGGCGCAAGACGCCTTTGCAAATCTCCTGATCGAATTGCCGGATGGCCGACCGCTGCCGCCGCTTCATCTCGCGAACACGCCAGACCTGTTGCTGGCGCAACCATCATTGAAAGGAATCACTTATGACCGTTTTCAAGCAGGCGCTGCTTGCCGTCGTTGTCGCCATCAGTAGTGCATCGGGTTGCTTCGCCGCCGAGGTGAAGGCCGGCGATCTCGTGATCAGCCAGGCGTGGAGCCGGGCGACACCCGGCGGCGCCAAGATCGGCGGCGGCTATCTCACCATCGAGAACAAGGGCAGCGCGCCCGATCGGCTGGTCGCAGTCTCGGGCGATATCGCCGGCAAGATCGAAGTCCACGAGATGGCCGTCACCAACGGCGTCATGACGATGCGACCGCTGGATCAGGGGCTCACGATCGAGCCCGGCAAGACGGTAATGCTGGCGCCCGGAGGCTATCACCTCATGCTGATGGAGCTCAAAAAGCCGCTGAAGCAGGGCGACACGGTGCCGCTCACGCTGCAATTCGAGAAGGCCGGCAAGGTCGCGGTCACGCTCGATGTTCAGGGTGTGGGAGCGAAGGGCCCGGGCGGCGAGGGCGGCAGCATGATGAAGAAAATGCCGGACCATTCGGGAATGAAAATGTAGCTCGTCCGTTCTCTCCTCGAGAACCGAGGGCTCCATGAAACTCAACGTCGCCGCGCGTACTGCCGATGCTGCCCATGGCAGTCGTCGTCGCGTGGGCGGCGTTGCCACGATGCGCCGATATGCCGAGCGCCTGCTGCCGGTTGCGTTGCTTGCGCTCCTGCTGCAACTGCTCGCGCCCGTCGGGGCATCCTGGATGGCGGCAGCCGCCGCTGCTGATCCACTCGTCGGCGTGGAAATCTGCCATTCCGACGCTGGTCCTGTCGCGCCCGGTCAGGGTAGCGACCGTGATGCCTGCGGCATCAGTTGTTTGTTGTGTTGCGTGCTGCACGCCGGCAGCGCCATCGACATGCCGGGCACGGCTGCTGTCGCTGCACCGTGGCGGCAGACGATCCCTGTCTTATGGCATGACGCCGATCTCGGTCTCGTCCTTGGCAAGCCCGGCTCGGGTGCCCAGGCACGCGGGCCTCCAATCCCCTTCCTGATTTGATCGTTGTCGGCGGCGCAGGCTCGGCCCGCGCTGTCACTCTCATCAATCGTTGAACAGGAAGACCGGCCGTCGTGCCGGCATCGGGGAAGGTTCTATTATGTTTCGTCGTCATGCGCTCGGTGGCGCGAGCGTCATTGCCATGGAGCTCGTGCTCCTGCCGTCGGCCGCGGTGTTCGCTCAGGACAATAGGGAGCTGCCGGCGGTCACCGTCGATGCGCCGCGCGCGGCATCGCAGCGTGCCGCGCGCAAGCCGGCGCAACCGCGGCTGCAAGCAAGCGCCGGCCGCCGACCGGCACAGCCGGCCGTTGCCGCCTCCAATGCTGGGGCTTCGAGCCGTGGCGAGCCGGAAACGGCGAGTGCCGCGCGTGCCAGGCTCGATCAGGCTCCCTCCGGCCAGACCGCGACCACGATCGACCGCAGCCGTTTCGAGGACAGGCCGGTGTTCTCGGTGAACGATATCCTGCGCGACAGCCCCGGCGTCTCGTTGAAGCAGGGCAATGGCCCGCGCGACTTCGGCATCTCGATCCGCGGCTCCAATGCGCGCAACGGATTTGCCATCCGCAACATCGTCGTGTTCGACGACGGCTTTCCTGTCACCCAGCCCGACGGCCTGTCGCGGACCGACCTGATCGACCCGCACGCTTATGGCGCGATCGACGTGATCAGGGGGCCGTCCTCGGCGCTGTACGGCAACTATGCCACCGGGGGCGCGATCAATTTCCGCACCCGGCCGGGCGGCAGCATCGACGGTGTCGAGATCGGCAGCGAGGGCGGCAGCTTCGGCTATCTCACCAATTACCTCACAGCCGGCAAGAAGATCGGCAATTTCGAGGCCTCGCTGTTCGCCAGCGACGCCCGGGGCGACGGATTTCTCGGCAACAGCTGGTTCAACACCCAGACGGTCAATTTCCTCGGGACCTACAAGGCGACGCCGGACGACCGCTTCACCGTGAAGATCATCAACAATGATCTGGTCTCACGGTTGCCGCTCCGCGTGTCACTAAATCAATATTATCAGAATCCCTATCAGCAGGGCTGTACGACCGGAACGTCGCTCGCAGCCGGCTGCGGCACCGTCAAGCTGTTCAACAACGGATTCAACGCATCCGCCGGCACCGACACGGAGACCGCGCTGCAAGCGGGGCTTGGCCGCAACGATCGCCGCACCATCGTCGGGGGGCGCTGGGAGCACGATTTCGACAACAACATGACCTGGCGCAACCAGTTCGTATTCGACGATCGCAATATCAGCCAGCCGACCGGGTCGGTCAGTTCGATCGGCGATTATCCATCCTACAACTACATGAGTGACATCACCAAGCGCGGCGAGATATTCGGCCTGGAGTCGACGGCGTTGTTCGGCGCCTTCTACAATACGCTGACGTCATCCGGCGACACCCGCAACGTGATGCCAGGCGGCAACGCCACGCTCGGAAGCCTGTCTAGCAACCTGTTCAGCGTGACCACGAATTACGGCCTGCGCGCCCGCGAGGAGCTCAAGCTGACGGAGGCGCTGACCGCCGTTGCTGGCATCGGCTGGGAAACCACGCATCTGCGCGGGACCAACACGGCCTACACCTATACCGGGCTGGCCGGGATCACCACGACCGCGCTGACGTCGGCCGACCGCGAATTCCAGAACACCGCACCCGAGCTGGCGCTGCTCTACAAGGTGAACAGCGATTGGCTGTTGCATGCCCGCGTCGCCACCGGCTACGGCACGCCGCAGGTCTCCAACCTGTTCGTCCTGCCGACCGGCTTGTCGGGCAACAACACTCAGCTGCAGAGCCAGACCAACCTCGGCTACGACCTCGGAGTCGACTGGACTCCGAACCGCACGCTGACCCTGAGCGCCACCGGCTTCTACGAGTTCTTCCGTAATGAGCTGCTCACCCAGGCAACCCCGATCGCCGGCGTGACCTATTGGTTCAATGCTCCTCGCTCCGAGCATCGTGGTGTTGAATTGGCGGCGGATTGGAATTTCCTGCCCGGCTGGCGCTTCACGGCCGCCTACACCTATCTGGATGAGGTCTATACGGAATACACTGAGAGCCTTGGCAGCGGTGCGACGCTGTCCAACTTCAACCGCGCCGGCAACAAGATTCCCGGCATCTCGCCGAACGAGCTGACCGCACGTGCAGGTTATGATCAGGAGGGCGGTCCATTCGCCGGCCTCGGCGGCTTTGTCGAGGTTCAGTGGAAGGACGCCTTCTACATGGATAACGCGAATTTGCTGAAGGCACCGGGTTACGAACTGGTCAATCTCAATGTTCACTACAAGACCGAGCTCGCGTCCGACACGTTCAGGTCGCTCGACCTATTCTTCGAGGTCAGGAATTTGTTCGACCGCACCTACATCGCTTCAGCGAACAACATCACGGACTCCGTCGCCAAGGCCGGCGTGCAGAACTCCGCAAGCGTTCTCGCCTACACGACGGGGTCGATCTACGCAGGCTCGCCGCGCGCCTTCGTAGCGGGCATGAAGGTGGCATTCAGATGAGGACGCTTCCCATGATCCGAACGATCCTTGCTGCAGGATTCGCTGGCGCCATCACTGCCGCGACGTGGCCATCGCCGGCTTCGGCACAGATGAGCCACCAGCATGCCTCCGAAGCCGCCTGCGAGGGGACCGAGCTGCGATGCGCCACCAAGGTGACGCCGTTCTTCGCGGCCGACGGGACGCTGTGGCTGACCTGGATGGCGGGCGGGCTCGTCTCCGTCGCGAACTCCAAGGATGCCGGCCGCACGCTCTCTCCGCCGGTGCCGGTAACGACGCAGCAGCTCAACCTCGACTGGGGGCCGGATGCTCGCCCGGCGCTGGTCGTCGACCGCAAGGGCGGGATCGCAGTCGCGTTCGCGACTTTCCGCGACCAGGCCTTCAACGGCGAGGTGTTTTATACGCGCTCCGACGACGGCGGGAAGACATTTGCGCCGGTGAAGCCGATCACCTCCAACCAAGAGAGCCAGCGTTTCGAAGCGCTGGCGCTCGACCAGGACGGGACGGTGTTCGCGGCCTGGCTCGACAAGCGCAACCGCGTCCCCGCCAAGGAGGCCGGCAAGAGCTATGACGGGGCAGGGCTGTTCTTCGCATCCTCGCGCGACGGCGGTGCGAGCTACAGCGAAGCCAAGCTCGCCCAGGACAACACCTGCGAATGCTGCCGGCTCGGCCTCGCCTTTGCCGGCCCGGGCCGGCCGGTGGTGGTGTTCCGCAACATCTTCGATGGCGGCGTCCGCGACCATGCGATCGTGACCTTCAACGATCTTTCGACGCCCGGGGAGGTCTACCGCGTCAGCAACGACGACTGGCAGATCAAGGCCTGCCCGCATCACGGCCCGAGCCTGTCGGTCTCGCCGGCCGGCGCCTATCACGTCGCCTGGTACACGAACGGCAAGGCGCGCAAAGGATTGTTCTACGCCCATTCGCGCGATGGCGGCCGCACCTTCTCCGACCCGATGCCGGTCGGGCAGGCGGACAGAAGTCCGACGCGCCCCTACGTCCTGGCGACAAGGGCCGCGACGACGCTGGTCTGGAAGGAGTTCGACGGCGAGACCACGACGGTGATGGTCATGCAGTCCCGGGATGACGGTGAGACGTGGTCGAAGCCGAGCGCCATCGCCAGCACCAAGGATACGTCGGATCATCCGCTGCTCGTCGCCGACGGCGAGCACGTCTTTCTGTCCTGGATGACGAAGGCGGACGGCTATCGCTTTCAGGCGATCGGAGATCAGTCATGAAGCGCATCATTGTGGGACTTCTCGTGCTGGGCGGCACGCTGCTCGGCCTGTCCGCAATCATCGCCGCACCATCCCCGTTGAAGCCGTTCGAGCGCGGCAGCTGGCGGGAGATGTTGCGCGCACATGCCGGCCGCCCGACGCTGGTTCATTTCTGGGGCGTCACCTGCGGCCCCTGCAAGGTGGAGCTGCCGCAACTCGGCGAGTTCATGAAGGCGCATCCAGGGATCGACGTGGTGACGGTCAGCGCCGACCTTGTTCCCAACCTGCCGGCGGCAACGGAAGCCATGCTCGACAAAGCCGGCCTGGCGGCGGCCGAGAATTTCATCTTCAACGATGGCTATGCCGAGCGCCTGCGCTTCGAGATCGATCCCTCCTGGCAGGGCGACATTCCGCGCACGATGTTGATCGGCCGCGACGGCAAGATTTCCACGATCGAGGGGGCTGCGGACGTCGCAGAATTGGACCAGTGGTCGGCGGAGCAATCGACGGCCGCCTCGCGCCATTAGCGTGAGCCGGGTGGCATTGCGGCAGCGCGGGGTCCTGAACGGGAGCTGAACCTTCGCCTCAGGCAAACCGGTAAAATGATTGAAAATCCGGTGTCTTAGCCGGATTTTCTCGGGTGTGGCCTTGTGTTTTGCCGCGTGATCCGGTTTGACTGCGCGGGCCCAAAGCGAATCTTCAAGGCTTGATCCCATGCGTCTGACGCGGTTCTTCCTGCCCATCCTGAAAGAGAATCCGAAGGAAGCGGAGATCGTCTCGCACCGGCTGATGCTGCGCGCCGGCATGTTGCGGCAGGAGGCGGCCGGCATCTATGCGTGGCTGCCGCTTGGCTTTCGGGTGCTGAAGAAGATCGAGCAGATCGTGCGCGAGGAGCAGAACCGCGCCGGTGCGCTGGAACTGTTGATGCCCACGCTGCAACTCGCCGACCTCTGGCGGGAGAGCGGCCGCTACGACGCCTACGGTCCGGAGATGCTGCGCATCAGCGACCGGCACAAGCGCGAGCTTCTGTACGGGCCGACCAACGAGGAAATGATCACGGAGATCTTCCGTGCCTATGTGAAGTCTTACCGTAACCTGCCGCTCAATCTCTATCACATTCAATGGAAATTCCGCGACGAGCAGCGTCCGCGCTTCGGCGTGATGCGGGGCCGCGAATTTTTGATGAAGGATGCCTATTCGTTCGATCTCGACGAGGCGGGCGCGCGGCGGGCTTACAACAAGATGTTCGTCGCCTATTTGCGCACCTTTGCGCGGATGGGCCTGAAGGGCATTCCGATGCGCGCTGAGACCGGGCCGATCGGCGGCGATCTCAGCCATGAGTTCATCGTGCTCGCCGAGACCGGGGAGTCCGGGGTCTATTGCGACCGCAACGTGCTCGACCTGCCGATCCCGCCCGAGGACGTGGACTACGAAGGCGACCTGACGCCGATCATCAAGGAGTGGACCTCGCTTTATGCGGCCACCGAAGACGTGCACGACGGGGCGCGGTTCGAGAGCGAGGTGCCGGCCGAGCGCCGCGTGCACACCCGCGGCATCGAGGTCGGCCAGATCTTCTATTTCGGCACCAAATATTCGGAAGCGATGCAGGCGCTCGTGGCCGGACCCGATGGCGCCGAGGTGCCGATCCATGGCGGCTCGTACGGGGTTGGCGTGTCGCGCCTCGTGGGTGCGATCATCGAGGCCTGCCATGACGAGGCCGGCATCAAATGGCCGGAGGCGGTGGCGCCGTTCCGGGCGGTGATCCTGAATCTGAAGCAAGGTGGCACCGATACCGATGCGGCCTGCGAGCAGCTCTATCGGGAACTTTCGGCCAAGGGGGTTGACGTGCTCTACGACGACACCGAGCAGCGCGCCGGCGCGAAATTCGCGACCGCCGATCTGATCGGCATTCCCTGGCAGATCATGGTTGGGCCGAAAAGCCTCGCCGAGGGCAAGGTCGAGGTCAAGAAGCGCAGCGACGGATCGCGCGAGATGATGTCGCCAGCCGAGCTGGTGGGGCGGTTGGCCGGCTGAGCGGGCTGGATCCGAGGCTCGGAGATATCCACCAGGGTGCCGCCAAACCTCAGGCCAATCCAGCCACAATTGGCCCGAATCATGGGATTATCGAGCGATGGATGAGACCATGACCCAACTCTCGCAAACGCCGCCCTTTGCGCCATTCGAATGGATGCTGTCGGGGCGATACTTGCGCGCGCGGCGGCGCGAAGGCTTCATCTCCGTGATCGCGGGCTTCTCGTTCCTCGGCATCATGCTGGGGGTCGCAACGCTGATCATCGTCATGGCGGTCATGAACGGCTTCCGCAAGGAGCTGCTGGACAAGATCCTTGGGCTCAACGGGCATCTTCTGGTGCAGCCCTTGGAGTCGCCGCTCACCGACTGGAAGGACGTGTCCGACCGCATCAGCCAAGTTCAGGGCGTGCGCCTCGCCGTGCCCGTGGTGGACGGGCAAGGGCTCGGCTCCTCGCCGTTCAACGCCGCCGGGGTGTTCATCCGGGGCATCCGCGCCCAGGACCTCGCCAATCTTCCTTCCATCGCCAAGAACATCAAGCAGGGCTCGCTGGAAGGTTTTGACGAGGGGCAGGGGGTTGCGATCGGCCGGCGCCTTGCCGACCAGCTCTCGTTGCATGCCGGCGACATGATCACGCTGGTGTCGCCGAAGGGCGCCGTGACCCCGATGGGGACGACGCCGCGCATCAAGCCCTACCGGATCGCGGCCGTGTTCGAGATCGGCATGTCCGAATACGACTCCGGTTTCGTGTTCATGCCGCTCACCGAAGCGCAGGCGTATTTCAACCGCAACAGCGACGTCACGGCGATCGAGGTGTTCACCAGCAACCCCGATCGCATCGAAGCGTTTCGCAAGACCGTCACCGAAGCCGCCGGCCGGCCGGTGTTCCTGGTCGACTGGCGGCAGCGTAATTCGACCTTCTTCAATGCGCTGCAGGTCGAACGCAATGTGATGTTTTTGATCCTCACCTTGATCGTGCTGGTCGCCGCGCTCAACATCGTCTCCGGCCTGATCATGCTGGTGAAGGACAAGGGCCAGGATATCGCCATCCTGCGTACGATGGGCGCCTCGCAAGGCGCGATCATGCGCATCTTCCTGATCACGGGCGCCTCGATCGGCGTGGTCGGTACCCTGACGGGGTTTGCGGTGGGATTGGTGATCTGCGCGAATATCGAGTCGATCCGGCAGTTCCTGTCCTGGATCACCGCCACCGAACTGTTCGATCCCACGCTCTATTTTCTTTCCAAGCTGCCGGCCGAGGTGGATTTCGGCGAGACCGCGGCCGTCGTCATCATGGCGCTGACCTTGTCTTTTCTGGCGACACTTTATCCCTCTTGGCGCGCCGCACGGTTAGACCCGGTCGAAGCGCTCCGCTACGAGTGAGGCGCCGATGGCTGAAGAGGGGGCGCAGGATGTTCCGGTCATCTATCTGCATGAGATCAAGCGTCGGTACATGCAGGGAGAGGTGCCGCTGACCATTCTCGACGGCGCCAAGCTCGCGCTCTGGGCCGGACAATCGGTGGCGCTGGTGGCGCCATCCGGCTCGGGCAAGTCGACGCTACTCCATATCGCCGGCCTGCTCGAGAGTCCCGACGAAGGCGAGGTCTACGTCGCGGGCACGCCGACCTCGCAGCTCACCGACGTCGAGCGGACGCAGCTTCGCCGCACCGATATCGGCTTCGTCTATCAGTCGCATCGGCTGTTGCCGGAGTTCTCGGCGCTCGAGAACGTGATGCTGCCGCAGATGATCCGCGGCCTGAAGCGGGCCGAGACGGTGAAGCGCGCCACGGAAATTCTCGCTTATCTCGGGCTTGGCGATCGCATCAAGCATCGTCCGGCCGAGCTGTCGGGCGGTGAGCAGCAGCGCGTCGCGATTGCGCGTGCGGTCGCAAACGCGCCGCGCGTCCTGCTCGCGGACGAGCCGACCGGCAATCTCGATCCCGCCACCGCCGATCACGTCTTCAAAGCCCTGATGCAGCTGATCAAGGCGACCCGGGTCGCGATGCTGATCGCGACCCACAATATGGAGCTCGCCGGCCGGATGGACCGCCGCGTTTCGCTGGTCGGCGGCAAGGTGGTCGAACTAGACTAGCTCAAGGGCGGATAACCGTCATCTTGAACGGAGCTGCGTTCGCGGCAGCGTGCGCCACCGCGTCATTGGCGTGGTCGAGCTCGAAGCTGGTGGTCTCGAACTGATCGAGCCGCAACAGGCCGGCACGGATCAGCCCGACCAGCCGCACCGTCGCATCCGGCGGGCACATCCAGACGCCGTGGATGGTGATGCAGTTGCGCATGATCCAGGGGTAGGGCAGCTCGAGCCCGGCGCCGCCGAGCATTCCCACGCCACCCATCAGGACGACGCGCCCATAGGGCCGCACCGTCATCAGTGCGGCGCCCACGACGGTGGTTGAGACCGACGGCGGCATGATGTCCATCACGCAATCGATCGGTCCAGGAGCCGCCCGTTTCATCCGCTCGCGATCCTCATCCTCATTCCCCATGAGCTTGACTGTGCGGACGCGATCGCCAAAACGGCGTTCCAGATCGGCGAGGACGGCAAGGTTGCGGCCGGGCGCGACGACGCAAGCAGCGCCCATCGCGAGCGCAACCGCTACCGCAGCGCTGCCGAAATGGCCGGTGGCGCCGCTGACCAGCACAGTTTCGCCCGCTTGCAGCTTGGCGGCGAGGAAGCCGCCATAGGGTACAAGCAATGTGGTGAGTGCGCACCAACGTGCGGCATCGCTCTCGCTGATCGCGCCGATGGGCTTGGCATTCTCGGTTGGTACCAGCATTTTTTCCGCGAATGCGCCGTGGCCGAAATGGCGCTGCAGCTTCAATGCAGCTGGCCCGCGTGCACTCCAGCCCTGCAACGTGATGTCGGGCGCGAGGGCGTCATCGCGCGAGCGGATGGTTGGATCGCAGAACACCCAATCGCCAACCTTCAGATGCGTGGCGTCGGGGCCGGTCGCATCCACGCGGCCGATACAGCCGGGGCCTGGAATAACCGGCAACTCAAGCTGATATCGACGCTCGCCGCTGAAGACCTCATTGGCGTAGGACAGCACGCCCGCCGCGACGACGTCGACGACGACTTCGCCGGTGCCAAGCACGGGATCGGGAACGGTCTCGATCGCGAGCGGTGATCCGAAGGATTTCAAAACAGCAGCTTTCATCATTTTCTCCATGCCGGGCGGTGACCAGGACCAGCATGCCGGGATATATTGGGTCCAAAAAGACCTGGTATTATCCTGGGATTAGAGGGACCCAGCCTATGATCCGGTTGTTGGCCCGGTCGCCTCCGGGCCGTGAGGAAAAGCCGACATGGAGAAGCAGAGATGAGCGATCTGCGTCGGGCCGAATTCGGCAATTTTCTGCGCTCGCGGCGTGAAAAGCTGACGCCGAAGGCGGTCGGACTTGCAGCCGGACGGCGGCGCCGTACCGCGGGTCTGCGCCGCGAGGAGGTCGCCGAACTCGCAGGCATCGGCGTCGATTGGTACATCCGCCTCGAGCAGGGCCGCGCCGTGAACCCGTCGGCATCGACTGTGGACGCTTTGGCGCGAGCGTTGCGGCTCTCGAAGGCCGAACATGCGCATCTCAAGGCCTTGGCGCGCGACGCCGACCGCAAGCCGTTCGTGCGCGAGGAGGTGCCGGCGCATTTGCGTAATCTGGTCGAAGGTCTCAACCAGCCCGCCTACATCACCGGACGCCGTTGGGACGTGCTGGCGTGGAATCCGGCGGCTGACGAGATCTTCGGTTTCTCTGGCCTCGGCGAGGACGAGCGCAACACCTTGATCCTGATGCTCTGCTCGTCGCGCGCGCGAAAGCTGTTCGGCGCGGGATGGAAGGATCAAGCCAGGCGGATGGTCGCGCAATTCCGCGCCACGCATGATCTGTGGGCCGGCGATCCGGCATTCGTCGCTCTCATCGAGCGGCTCAGCTGCGGCAGCCGCGAATTCAAGATCTGGTGGGCCGCGCACGACATCCGCGGTCCCGCGGCGGGGCAGAAACTGCTGGAGCACCCGAGCAAGGGGCGACTGAAGCTGCAATATGCAAGCTTCCAGGCCAATGACGATCCCGCACTCAAGCTCACCATCTACACCACGCAGGTGTAATTGCGGCACGCAGCGTCGCATCATTGAGACGCGATCGCGTCGACATCGTGGAGCAAAGCGGAGCGTCGTCCTGGCTCAATGTGACCAGCAAGAGGCGCGCGCCTCGAGTCCTTCACACATGAGTGCGGCATTTGCGTAACAGCGTGCGTAACCCCTGCAAATATAGGGGATTTTGCGAATCCCAGAAAAGCCGGAAACGGAAATCAATTGTTGTGCTGAGTGCTGATCGCGTGAGCCTGCCTGGGCCGGCATTACGGGAGCGCTGATAGTTGAGAACCTAAGGTTTGGGGACCTTGGATCGAATATACGGAGTTCGACAATGAAGAAGCTCTTCCTCGCAACCGTGTTGCCCGGCGTCGTAGCGGCGTCGGCTTCCGCGGTCGCTGCCGATCTTCCAGTCAAGGGGCGCGCTTACACCAAGGCTCCTGCTGCCGTCATGGAGGCGGTCTACGACTGGAGCGGGTTCTATGGCGGTATCAACGCCGGCGGCGGCTCGAGCCGCAATTGCTGGAATCTGGTGCAGAATGCCGGCGTCATCGTCAATCCGGCAATGAACCGCGAGGGGTGCAGCGGCGGCGGCGGTGCTGCCGTCGGTGGCCAGATCGGCTATCGCTATCAGACGGGGAACTGGGTGTTCGGCGTCGAGGCGCAAGGTGACTGGGCCGACTTCAAGGGCACCAACCGCAACTTGATACTTCCGAACGTCAGCGACCGCTCCCGAACCAACGGTTTCGGCCTGTTCACCGGCCAAGTCGGTTACGCCTTCAACAACGTGCTCGCCTATTTCAAGGGCGGTGCGGCCGTTGTCGGCGACAAATACGATACGTTCAACACGGCGACCGGCGTGATGCTCGACAAGGCCAACACCACGCGTTGGGGCGGGACGGTCGGCGCCGGCGTCGAGTATGGCTTTGCGCCGAACTGGACGGTGGGCGTCGAATACGACCACATCTTCCTCGGCACCAAGAACCTGAACTTCACCAACGCGGCCAACATCGTGCAGATGCAGCGCCGCATCAGTGGGGATACCGATATCGGGCTGGTGCGCGTGAACTACAAGTTCGGGCCTGGCGGCTTCGGCATGTTCCGATAGCCGTAGCGACAGCATTCCCGGTCGCAGGGCCAGGGATGCCGATGTCAGCGCGGTCGTCGAGGACCAGGGCGCGGGGCGCGCTCGGTCGCGGTAAAATAGGGATTGATCTCGCAGCCGGCCGAGCGGCCGGCTGCATTGAACTTGCAGGCCTCGATCGATTGATAACGGCAATCGATATAGCCGTTGGGGCCATACGTGTGCAGGCAGACCGGGAAGTTCGGATCATAGGTCTGCGCATGCGCTGCGCCGCTTGCGAGCAGCGCTGCCGAGACCAGTACTGTCGGCGCAAACTTCCGCATCGTTGGATCGCCAACTCCGGCTGGGGCCATCCGTCCTGATTCGCTCAGTCCTCTTCGAAGACGAAAGGATTTGGCAGCGGCGCGTATGGATTCGGCCGGGGTGGACGCGGCCGAATCCGCTGCCTCTGCGGATACGGGTAGGGCGTCGCGCGCGGATCGTCGCTGACGCCGGCGAAATAGGGATTGGCGATGCAGTACAGCCGGCGGCCGGAAGCGGTGGCCAAGCACTGGTCGTAGGTATCGAAACTGCAGTTGCTCAAGCCCGGAAATTCGTCGCCCTGAATACAGAACGGATGGCGGATGCCGACGGCCTGGGCCGGCGCGTTGGCCGCCATGAGTAAGCCGCTGGCAGCCAAAGCTGCGAAAAGCACGTCACGCATCGAGAGAATCTCCTTCCAGGACCTCGCTTCGGTGCCTTGGAACTGGATGTTCGTACAAGATGCAAGGACAAAACGGATGCAGAGATCCGATCGGCGCGCAGCGTGTCTTTACCGTCGCGGAAAGTGTCATCAACTACTTGTGATATCAGGTTAATTTCCGGTAATGCCGAGCCGGCTTTCGTCCCCGGCTGTGGCCTTCCGGCTACAGCAATTGTGGCCGACCTTGCTAAGACGTGGCGATGGCCTGGGGGCCTCGAGACGAAAACTGGACTAAGTGATGAAGAAACTTCTGTTGATTACGACGGCGCTTGTGGCGCTCGGCTCGCCGGCGATGGCCGCGGACCTCGCCGCGCGTCCGTACACCAAGGCGCCGCCGGCGGTCGCTGCTGCGATCTACGACTGGAGCGGCTTCTACATCGGTATCAATGGCGGCGGCGGCTGGAGCCACAACAGCTGGAATCTGACCAGCTTCGGCGGCCTTCCGGCCGGCGGAGCTGAGGGCTCCCACGACGCGTCCGGCGGCACCGTCGGTGGCCAGATTGGCTACCGTTGGCAGACCGGTCCGGTCGTGTTCGGTATCGAAGCGCAGGGCAACTGGGCCGACATCAGCGGCAGCAATGTCAGCAACGTGTTCGCTCCCGATTCGAACCGCTCCAAGATCGACGCGTTTGGCCTGTTCACCGGCCAGATCGGCTATGCCTTCAACAACGTGCTGCTCTACGCCAAGGGCGGTGCTGCTGTGACCGACAGCAAGTACGAGATCCTCTCCGGCTTCACCGGTGGTGTTCTGGCCTCGACCACCAAGACTCGTTGGGGTGGCACGATCGGCGCCGGCGTCGAATACGCGTTTGCTCCGAACTGGTCGCTCGGCTTCGAGTACGACCACTTGTTCATGGGCCGCGAGGACGTCGGCTTCACCGGCGCTGCGTTCACGCAGACCGACAGCATCAAGCAGGACGTCGACCTGTTCACCGCCCGCGTCAACTACAAGTTCGGCGGCCCGGTGCTCTCGAGGTACTGATTCTCCGCAGTCGAACGGCGGATCGGAATGGCCCCGGCGCGCGAGCGCCGGGGTTTTTCGTTGCGCATGACACGGATTAACCACGAGCCGGAGAGCTGGCCGGCTGCGGGCGCGCATCGCTTGACCTTAGAACAAAAAAGGAACATTGTTCTTCCTATGTTCTCTGTCAGGGAGGCTCCCATGCTGAAGGTTTTCGTCGAAGAAGCCGCCGCACTGGCGTCGATCACATTGTTCGTCGGGATGGTCGCGCTCTGGGCGCAAATCATTCCGCAGCTTTGATTTTTGGAATGCGCCTGGGTGGCTGGGGAAAATTGGGATGGAGCGGCCGGCGCCGAGACTCCGGCCCGGAGTCATCCGATAGTATGCCCGCGCCGAGTCGGTTGAGGAGAGGCGACGACCAAACCTGCCGGCAGCCGCGTCCTACGTCGTGATCCCGGAAAACCAAGATTCCGGGAAGACAGACTTCTGAAATCAAAGGCGAGCATGTCCAGCGCTGGATTCATCCATCTCCACGTCCATTCCGCCTATTCGCTGCTGAAAGGTTCGATCAAGATTGGCAAGCTCAGCGAGCTTGCCAAGGCGGACCGGCAGCCGGCGCTGGCGCTGACCGACACCGACAACATGTTCGGTGCGCTGGAATTTTCCGAGAAGATGGCGGGCTATGGCATCCAGCCGATCATCGGCTGCGAGCTCGCGATCGATTTCGGCGACGTCGATCCGAACGCCCGCAGCGCCGGAGCGATCGCAACCCCTGCCCGAATCGTTCTGCTGGCGGCGCGCGAGGAGGGCTACCGCCACCTGATGCGGCTGAACTCGCGCGCATTTCTGGAGACGCCAACCCACCAGGCGCCGCACATCAAGTATGACTGGCTGAAGGAGGGCGCCGATGGGCTGATCGCGCTGACCGGCGGGCCCGATGGGCCGATCTCGCTCGCGATCCAGCACGATCATGCCGCGCTCGCCGGGCAGCGCTGCGAGCGACTGGCGAGCGTATTTGGCGATCGCCTCTATGTCGAACTGCAACGCCACGGCATGGACAAGGAGCGCCGCGTTGAGAGCGGCCTGATCGATATCGCCTATGCGCAGGGCCTGCCCCTGGTCGCGACCAACGAGCCGTATTTCGCCGCAAGCGACGATTACGAAGCCCATGACGCACTGCTCTGCATCGCCGGCGGGCATCTGATCGCCGACACCGAGCGCGCGCAGTTGACGCCCGACCACCGCTTCAAGACCCGCGCGGAAATGGCGGTACTGTTCGCGGATATTCCGGAGGCGTTGGCGTCGACCGTCGAGATCGCCCAACGTTGTTCGTTCCGGCCCAGGACGCGCAAGCCGATCCTGCCGCTGTTCACGGTCGGCGCCGGCACCGACGCTGCCGATGCCGCCAGTGCCGAGGCCGCCGAATTGAAGCGCCAGGCGGAAGAGGGGTTGGAGCGGCGGCTGCGCGTGCACGGCCTCGCGCCGGGCATGACAGAGGAGGACTATCAGAAGCGGCTCGCCTTCGAGCTCGACGTCATCACCCGCATGAAATATGCGGGCTACTTCCTGATCGTGTCCGACTTCATCAAATGGGCCAAGGCGCACGGCATTCCGGTCGGACCAGGCCGTGGCTCCGGCGCAGGCTCGCTGGTCGCCTGGGTGCTCACGATCACCGATCTCGACCCGATGCGGTTCGCACTGCTGTTCGAGCGCTTCCTCAATCCCGAGCGCGTCTCGATGCCGGACTTCGACATCGACTTCTGCCAGGACCGCCGCGGCGAAGTGATCTCCTACGTGCAGCAGCGCTACGGGCGCGACCAGGTGGCGCAAATCATCACCTTCGGTACGTTGCAGGCGCGCGGCGTGTTGCGTGACGTCGGCCGCGTGCTGCAGATGCCCTACGGCCAGGTCGACAAGCTGACCAAGCTGGTGCCGCAGAATCCGGCCGCGCCCGTCACCTTGGCGGCCGCGATCGAGGGCGAGCCGAAGCTGCAGGCCTTCCGCGACGAGGATCCGGTGGTGGCGCGCGCCTTCGACATCGCGATGCGGCTCGAAGGCCTGACGCGCCACGCTTCCACCCACGCGGCCGGCATCGTGATCGGCGACCGTCCGTTGAGCGAGCTCGTACCGCTCTATCGCGATCCGAAATCCGACATGCCGGTCACCCAGTTCAACATGAAATGGGTCGAGCCGGCCGGCCTCGTCAAATTCGACTTCTTGGGCCTCAAGACGCTCACCGTGCTCGACGTCGCGGTGAAGCTGCTGAAGCAGCGCGACGTTCATGTCGATCTTCCGACGCTGCCGATCGACGATGCCACGAGCTATCAGATGCTGGCGCGCGGTGATGTGGTCGGCGTGTTCCAAGTTGAAAGTCAGGGCATGCGGCGGGCGCTGATCGATATGCGCCCGGACCGTTTCGAGGACATCATCGCGCTGGTCGCGCTGTACCGGCCGGGCCCGATGGCGAACATCCCGACCTATTGCGCCCGCAAGCATGGCGAGGAGGAGCCGGAATATCTGCATCCGATCCTGGAGCCGATCCTGAAAGAGACGTTCGGCGTCATCATCTATCAGGAGCAGGTGATGCAGGTCGCGCAGCAGATGTCCGGCTATTCGCTCGGCGAAGCCGACCTGTTGCGCCGCGCCATGGGCAAGAAGATCCGCGCCGAGATGGACAAGCAGCGCGTCCGCTTCGTCGACGGCGCGATCAAGAACGGCGTGCCGAAGGATCAGGCCGATACCATCTTCGACCTGCTTGCCAAGTTCGCCGACTACGGCTTCAACAAGTCGCACGCCGCGGCCTATGCGCTGGTGTCCTACCACACCGCCTATATGAAGGCGCATTATCCGGTCGAGTTCATCGCGGCGTCGATGACGCTCGATCTCAACAATACCGACAAGCTCTCGGAATTCCGCTCCGAAGCTCAGCGCCTCGGCATCAAGGTCGAGCCGCCCTCGATCAACAAGTCCGGGCCGACCTTCGAGGTCAGCGGCAACACGATCTATTACGCGCTCGCAGCGCTCAAGGGCGTCGGCCCGCAGGCGATCGAGCTCATCGTGGAGGCCCGTAACAAAAGCGGGCCGTTCAAGTCGCTTGCGGACTTTGCCGCCCGCGTCAATCCGCGGGCCATCAACAAGCGAATCATCGAAAGCCTCGCTGCGGCCGGCGCCTTCGATGTGGTCGACACGAACCGGGCGCGGGTGTTCGCCGGCGCGGATGCGATCGTCGCGGCCTGCCAGCGCGCGCATGAAGCCGAAACCTCAGGCCAGAACGACATGTTCGGCAATGCGGCGGACGCGCCGACCATCGTGCTTCCGAACATCGAGAACTGGCTGCCGGCCGAGCGCCTGCGGCGCGAATATGATGCGATCGGCTTCTTTCTGTCCGGCCATCCGCTCGACGATTATGCGACGGCGCTGAAGCGGCTGCGGGTGCAGAGCTGGGCGGAGTTCTCGCGCGCGGTGAAGACCGGCGCGACCGCCGGCAAGGTGGCCGCCACCGTGGTGTCGCGTATGGAGCGCCGCACCAAGACCGGCAACAAGATGGGAATCATCGGCCTGTCCGACCCCACCGGACATTTCGAGGCCGTGCTGTTCTCCGAAGGGTTGGCGCAATATCGCGACGTGCTGGAGCCAGGTGCCGCCGTGCTGCTGCAGCTCGGGGCCGAGCTGCAGGGCGAGGACGTCCGCGCCCGGGTGCTGCATGCCGAACCGCTCGATGACGCCGCCGCCAAGACGCAGCGCGGCTTGCGGATCTTCCTGCGCGACACCAAGCCGCTCGACTCGATCGTCAAGCGGCTGCAGGGGCCGGAAGCCCAGCCCGTCAACGGCAATGGTACCGGCAATGGTGCACTTGCGAAGGGAACGGCGTCCCCGCTGGTGCCGCGTGCGGCGGCCGGCGAGGGTGAGGTCTCGCTGGTCATGATGCTGGACGTCGAGACTGAGGTCGAGATGAAGCTGCCGGGCCGCTTCAAGGTTTCGCCACAAATTGCGGGCGCGATCAAAGCGGTGACCGGTGTCGTCGAGGTCCAGACGCTCTGATGGCGAGGAACTGCGCCGTTCAACTGCGGTTCAGCTGATGGATCGCTGAATCCAGGTGATTGTCTGCGAGTGCCGGAGGCTCCAATGCGATTGGCCGGGAGGTCGTGTTTTCTTTTCATCTGCCTGCTTCTCATAGGCCTCGCGCTGCGGCTGGCGCCGCCGGCGGCCGCACAGCAGCAGCCCGGTCAGGAAAAGCGCATCGCGCTCGTGATCGGTAACGGCGCCTATGCCAAGGGACCGCTCGCCACGACGGCCAACGATGCCGGGCTGATCGCGCAGACCCTGCAGGCGGCCGGTTTCGACGTGATCGGTGCCCGCGACCTCGACGGCGACAGCCTGCGCAAGAGCTTTCGCGACTTCATGCAGAAGGTGCAGTCGTCGGACAACAATACGGTCGCGATGATCTATCTCGCCGGCTACGGCGTGCAGATGGCGGGCGAGAACTATTTCATCCCGGTCGATTCCACGATCAATCGCGACACCGACATCCCGACCGAGGGCTTGCGGATCGGCGACTATCTGCGGCAGCTCGCGGCAATCCCGCTCAAGGCGAGCATTGTCGTGCTCGATGCCGCGCGCCAGCAGCCATTCGTCCAGGGCGGACAGCTCGCCGGTGGTCTCGCACTGGTCGAACCGGACAACAACATGCTGATCGCCTTCAGCGCGGCGCCCGGCACGGTCGCGCCGAGCGAGAGCGGCACTTATGGGATCTATGCGCAATCGCTCGCCGAAATGATCCGTACCGGCGGCTTGTCGCTGCCGGACGTGTTCGATCGGGTCCGGCTCCGCGTCAACGAGGCCACCAAGGGCGCGCAGGTGCCGTGGGACGCACAGAAGATCCAGGCCACCTTCAGCTTCTTCGATCGCGCGCCGGATGCACCCGCAGCGCAGGCGCAGCCGGCGCAGGTCGTCGCCATGCGCGAGCGGCCGCTGCGCGAGTTGTCGGTTCAGGAGGCCTATACGGCCGCGCTGGAGCGCGACTCGCTGCAGGGCTATGAGGAGTTCCTGGCCGCGTTTCCAAGCGATCCGCTGGCGAAGCGGGTGAGGGCGCTGGTCGCGATCAGGCGCGAGGCCATCACGTGGCGCCGCACCTACCGTGCCGACACGCCGGATGCGTATTGGTCCTATCTCAGACGCTACCCGCACGGCCCGCACGCCGAGGACGCGCGGCGGCGGCTGGCGATCCTGACCGCGCCGCTGGAGCCGCCGCCGTCCTTTGCGATGATGGATTACGACGTGCCGCCGCCCCCGCCGGACGAGGTCATCTATGTCGACCGTCCGGTGCTGATGTTCTCCGATCCCGAATTTGCCTTCGCGCCGCCGCCACCGCCGCCGGTGTTCGTGCTGCCGCCGCCGCCGCCGGATTTCGTGGTGCTGTCGCCGCCGATCGAGCCGGTCGGGCTGTTCGTGTTGCCGCAGCCGGTGTTCGTGCCGATACCGGTCTATGTCCGGGCGCCGGTCTATGTGGCGCCGCCACCGAACAACATCATCTTCAACAACATCCACAATACGAACGTCATCAACACGGTGATCAACCAGCCGCCGCCTCCGGCACCCGCGCCGGGCGCACCTGTCGCCGCTGGTCCGCATCCGGTGCCTGCCGCCGCCCCGGCCTTGCCGCCCGCGGTGGCGCAACGGGCCACGCTGATCCAGCAGGGCAAGGCCCCGGTGCCGCCAAGCGCTGCGATCAGTCCGATCGGGCGCACTCCCGGTACGCCGCAGCCGGCTCCGGCCAACGTGACGCCAAGCGCGGCACCGTCGCCACCAGCTGCACCGGCGGCAAACCTGCCGCATCCCAACGCACTGCCGGTGCCCGGCAGTCATGGCGCGCCGCCGGCACCGGCAGCTGTCACCACCGCGCCGAATCCACGGACGTCTTCGCCGCTGTCGCCAGGACAGCCGCCGACGCCATCGAATCTGCAGGTCAACCGCACCCCGCCGGGTGCGACCGCCGCGCCATCCACCAAGCCGCCGCCGTCCGGCGCCCAGCCCCAGACCATGCCGGCCGCGGCACCGCCGGCAAGGCCGGAGGCGCATCCTCGGATCGAACGCGCAGCCCCGCCACCTGCGCATCCGTCGCCGCCTGCGGCACGTCTTTCCGCGCCGCCCCCGGCTGCCCGGCCGGCACCGCCACCGACGGTTCATGCCGCTCCGCCACCGCAGGCTCCGCGGCCGCCGGCTGCGGCGATGGTCCGGCCCTCTGCGCCGCCGCCGCCACGGCCTGCGGCTCCCCCGCCGATGGCGAGGCCCGCACCGCCGCCACCGCCGCCGCGCCCGGCCGCACCGCCGCCGCAAATGGCGAGGCCGGCGCCTCCGCCGCCGCCGATGGCGAGGCCTGCACCGCCCCCGCAGCAGATGGCACGGCCTGCGCCGCCTCCGCAGGCGGCGAGACCTGGGCCGCCGCCGCAACAGAAGAAGTGCCCGCCGAACGTGCAGCATTGCTGAGCTCGCGCGGCGATCGCGAGCGGTGGAGCGGCCATCGGCGCGCACCGATTCGGTGACGGCGGCCGCGGTTGCAACTGCCCGGCGTTTTCGTTATTGGCGGGCCGCCGGGTCATGCGTCCTCGATCTCTGGCGTGAAACGCCTCGGGCGAGGGTGCGTTGCGGGGGCCTCTTTGAAACTGACTGCCAGCATTTTGCGCGCGTTGCTGCGGCTTGGCGCCGTCGCGCTCAGCCTTTGCAGCATCATGCCGGCGGCGGCCCAGACGCCGTCGGGCGCCGAGGGGGTCTATGCCTCGGCACCGCCGCGGCTGTTGCAGATCCGCACGCTGGTTGCGGATGCCGGCCGGCAGACCTCGACCGGCTCCGGATTTCTGGTCTCCGCGGACGGGCTTGCCATCACCAACTATCATGTCGTCTCGGATGTGGCGCTCGAGCCCAAGACCTACCGGCTCGAATACACCGCGGCGGACGGAACCCACGGCGAGGTCAGTCTGCTTGCTGTCGATCTGCCGAACGACCTCGCGCTCATTCGCGTCGACAAGCACGACGCGCCGTTCTTCAGCTTCGACAAGGCGGCGCTGGACGGCAGTCTGCAAAAGGGCGAGCGGCTCTATTCGCTGGGCAATCCGCTCGACCTCGGGTTCACCATCGTCGAGGGCACCTATAACGGCCTGGTCGAGCACAGCTACAACGAACACATCCATTTCACCGGTGCGCTCAATCCCGGCATGAGCGGCGGACCGTCGGTCAATACACAGGGGCAGGTGGTCGGCATCAACGTCGCCACCCGCCGCGGCGGCCAGCTCATCAGCTTCCTGGTGCCGGCGCGGTTTGCAGCCGCCTTGCTGGAGCGATCGCGCGAGCGGCGGCCCTCGCCCGCGGACCTGCGCAACGACGTCACCGAGCAGTTGGCGGCGTGGCGCTCGGCGCTGTACCGGTCGTTTGCCCAGCAGGGGTTTCGCGCGGCCTCGCTCGGGCCGTATCAGGCCCCGGAAACCCGTGCGCCCTGGTTCGAGTGCTGGAGCCAGACCAATGCCAGCGCCTCGCCGAAGCCGCGCACCAACATCAATTCGACCACCTGCACCGCCGATGCCAGCGTGTTCATCGCCTCTGATCTGAACACCGGCACGGTCCAGATGAGCAATTCATACGCCAAGTCGATCGACCTGAACGAATTCCAGTTCGCCACCGTGCTGACGCAACTGGCGCAGCCGCGGCTGACGCCCGGCGGCTCGTTCCGCAAATGGTACACGCCGCAGCGATGTCTGGAGGATTTCGTCGGTCTGGCGCCAGCCTCTGCTCATCCGCCGCTGCGGGTCATTTGGTGCGCCCAGGGCTATCGGGAATTCGCCGGCCTGTACGATGTCGTGCTCGTGGCCGTGACGCAGGATCATGGTGACGAAGCGCTGGTCTCGCGCCTCAGCCTGCAGGCGGTCGCTTATGAAGATGCGATGCATCTCGGCCGGAGCTTCATCAACGGGTTGCAGGTCGTCCGATGATCTGGGTCGAGATTCTCTCCAGGCATCGCGACGTCGTCGGGCGCTTTCGCATCGACCGTCCCGAGATCACCATCGGCCGCGGCTACGACAACGACGTCGTCGTCGATGACCCCTATGTCGCTGCACAGCACGTCCGGATCTTCCGCGACGAATCCGGACGGCTTGTCGCCGAGGATCTCGGCAGCGCCAACGGTCTTTATCTGGAGAAGAACAAGAGCCGGTGCGCGCGCGTGACGCTGGACGGCATCCAGCCGATCCGGATCGGACAGAGTCTGCTGCGGATCCGCGAGATCAGCCACGCCGTCGAACCTGAGCGGCTCGCAGGATCGGAGCGCAGGTCGCTGCAAATCGGCGCTGCGCTGGGCCTCGGTGTCCTGCTGCTCGGCATCGACGCGCTGCTCATCTGGATCGGCGAGACCTCCGAGTCGCATGCGTCGAACTATCTGCTGCCGTCACTCGCTTTGTTCGGCACCGCCGCGGCCTGGGTGGGTATGTGGTCCTTGCTGTCGCGCCTGTTTGCTGGCCGCTCGATGTTTCTGCATCATGTCCTGATCGCGGAGGCGGGGCTGCTGGCGTTCTGGCTCTACAGCGAGTTCGCGCAGGTGTCCTCATTCGCCCTGACCTGGCCGGGCGCATTCACCTACCAATATGTCGCATCCTGGCTGGTGATCGCGGCAGTCTGTTTCCTGCATCTGCGCGAGGTCGGCCGCACCCACCTGGTGGCAAAAGGCGTCGTCGTGGGGCTGCTGCTCGTGACCGCGATCGCCGTACAGACCTTGCAGCGCTCCGAGGCCTTTGCCAATTCGGGCCGGCAGACCGTTTCCCATGTCATCCTGCCGCCGTCGCTGCGGCTGGTTCCGCTGCGGGACGAGGGGGCGCTCATGGGCGACATCGAAAAGCTGAAGCTCAAACTGGACGCCGATCGTTCCGAGGCGAGCAAGGCCAGCCGCGACCATTAAGCCGCGCTCTTTTGAGCTGCGGCCCGTCGGCAGCAGCCTTGGAACTCTGAAGCCACACCTTCAAGCGCAATTCAGACTCCGACGTCGCCACAGGTTGCAGAGGTTCCGCCACCGTCATACCGTGTCCGGGGAATTACGGGGGCGGCAATGGAATGGCGTGCGGTTGCGGGGCTGAGTTTGGCCCTGCTGGTATCTGGTTGTGTCACCGGCAAGGAGGGGACGGAATTTGCCGTCGTGGCGCAGAAGGTAGGGCCCCCCAAAGCCGGGCAATCCCGTGTCGTCATTCTCAGCCAGAAGGAATCCTGGCTCGATGCCACGAGCTGCGACGCCAAGGTCGATGGGGTTTTGCTGAGCCGGGTGCTGCCCGGAACCTATGCCTATGTCGACCGGCCCGCCGGCCACCACCATCTCGTCGCCACCCAGACGCTGTTTCCCGGCGATTCCACCCTCGATTTCGATACCGAGCCGGGTCGGACCTATTTCTTTTCGATCCGGCCGAGCGAGCGGTCCAGGGCGATGCAGGGCGGTGGGATGGTTTTCGGTCTCGTCGGCGTCGGGGTGATGGCGGCGGCGTCGTCGGGAGCGGACAACAAGGGCCCGGTCGACTTCGTTCCGCTCCAGGAACAGCAGGCGAGACCGGCCCTCGCGGAGCTTCTGCAGGCCGAATAGCCTCCAATTTCCTTGCGTTACGCGAAAATCCGGCTATATAGCGCGCCATCTCACACGGAAACATGGCTCTCTTGAGAGGCCGTCCGGTGGCAAACCGGGCCGCAAGGCTCGCATTTGCTCACGCGTTTCCGGAGGAACCAACCGGAGAATAGAACCAATGGCGCTGCCCGATTTCACCATGCGCCAGCTGCTTGAAGCTGGCGTGCACTTTGGTCACCAGTCTCACCGCTGGAATCCGAAAATGGCCGATTTCATTTTCGGGGCCCGCAACAACATCCATATCATCGACCTCGCTCAGACCGTGCCGCTGCTGCATACTGCGCTGCAGGCCGTCAGCGACACCGTCGCCAAGGGCGGCCGCATCCTGTTCGTCGGCACCAAGCGCCAGGCGCAGGACAATGTCGCCGACGCCGCCAAGCGCTCCGCGCAGTATTTCGTCAATTCGCGCTGGCTCGGCGGCACGCTGACCAACTGGAAGACGATCTCGGCCTCGATCAAGCGCCTGCGTCATCTCGACGAGGTGCTGTCCTCGGGCGAAGCCAATTCCTACACCAAGAAGGAGCGGCTGACCCTGCAGCGTGAGCGCGATAAGCTCGATCGTTCGCTCGGCGGCATCAAGGACATGGGCGGTCTGCCCGACCTGATCTTCGTGATCGACACCAACAAGGAAGACATCGCGATCCAGGAGGCCCAGCGCCTCAATATCCCGGTCGCCGCGATCGTCGATACCAATTGCGACCCGAAGGGCATCACCTATGTGGTGCCGGGCAATGACGACGCCGGCCGCGCCATTTCGCTGTATTGCGACCTGGTCGCGCGCGCCGCGATCGACGGCATTTCGCGGGCACAGGGTGAGCTCGGCATCGATGTCGGTGCCTCCGCGACCCCGATGCAGGAAGATCTGCCGACCGCGCCGACCGCCTCGAAGTTCCAGGGCCTGCCTGGACCGCGCGGCACCGCCGACGATCTCAAGAAGCTCACCGGCGTGTCCGGCACGATCGAGAAGAAGCTGAACGATCTCGGCATCTTCCATTACTGGCAGCTCGCCGAGCTCGACCACGACACCGCACATCAGATCGGCGAAGAAGTCGGTCTGCCGAGCCGGGCCGACGCCTGGGTCGCCCAGGCGAAGTCTCTCGCGGACGCTTAAGCTCGCGGGCTTAAAATGGTGGCCGGCGTCATACGCCGGCCATGACGATCGATCTACGCATTTCCTGACGGCGGACGGCGCGCACCCGGTGGCGCGCCGCGATCTGCACAGGCAAAAGGACGCTCATAATGGCTACTATCACCGCAGCGATGGTCAAGGACCTGCGCGAGTCGACCGGCGCAGGCATGATGGATTGCAAGGCCGCTCTCACTGAGACCGGTGGCGACCTGCAGGCTGCGCAGGATTGGCTGCGCAAGAAGGGCCTCTCGAAGGCGGCGAAGAAGGCCGGCCGCGTCGCGGCCGAGGGCCTGATCGGTGCGCTGACGGCGGGCAATAAGGGCGTGCTGGTCGAGGTCAATTCCGAGACCGATTTCGTCGCCCGCAACGAGCACTTCCAGGGCCTGGTCAAGATGATCGCGCAAGTCGCGCTCGACGCCGGCGCCGACATCGAGAAGATCAAGGCCGCCAAGGTCGGCAGCATCACGGTGGAAGCCGCGATCGCGGACTCGATCGCCACTATCGGCGAGAACCAGACGCTGCGCCGTGCCGCCACGCTTACGGTCAATCAGGGCGTGGTGTCGAGCTACGTTCATGGTGCCGTGATCGAAGGCGCCGGCAAGATGGGCGTTATCGTCGCGCTGGAATCGTCCGGCAAGACCGATGAACTCGCGCATCTCGGCCGCCAGCTCGCGATGCATGTCGCAGCCGCCAACCCGCAGGCGATCGATCCCACGGGCCTGGATCCCGAGCTCGTCAAGCGCGAGAAGGACGTGCTCGCCGACAAGTACCGTCAGCAGGGCAAGCCGGAAAACGTGATCGAGAAGATCGTCGAATCGGGCCTGAAGACCTTCTACAAGGAGGTCTGTCTGCTCGAGCAGGCCTTCATCCACGACAGCGGCAAGTCGGTGGCGCAGGCGCTGAAGGAAGCCGAGGGTAAGGTCGGTGGTCCGATCAAGATTGCCGGCTTCGTCCGCTATGCGCTCGGCGAAGGCATCGAGAAGGAAGAGACCGACTTCGCAGCCGAAGTCGCCGCCGCCAGCGGCAAGAAGTAACGGCCGAATCGAAGGGCCGGCATCGTTTTCGCGACGCCGGCTCGCGCGGGATAGGGAAGCATAGCACATGGCTGAGCCGGTCTATCGTCGCGTCGTGGTCAAGTTGTCCGGCGAATATCTCGCCGGCCCCCATTCCGTCGGCATCGACCAGCCGACCGTCGACCGGATCGCCGGTGACCTGATCGCAGCCCAACAGCTCGGGGTCGAGATTGCTGTCGTCGTCGGCGGCGGCAACATGGTCCGCGGTGTCGAGGTCTCCGCCCACGGCGTTTCGCGGCCGACCGGCGACACCATGGGCATGCTGGCCACGATCATGAACTGCCTCGCTCTTGAGGCCGCGATCGAGCGCAAGGGCACGCCGGCCAAGGCATTGTCGGCCTTCGTGATGCCGGAGATCTGCGAGCTGTTTACCCGCGCTGCAGCGCACAGGCACCTTGCCGAGGGCCGCATCTTGCTGCTCGGTGGCGGCACCGGTAATCCGTTCTTCACGACCGATACCACTGCGGTGCTGCGGGCTGCCGAGATCGACGCCCAGGCGGTGTTCAAGGCCACCAATGTCGATGGCGTCTATAGCGCCGATCCGAAGAAGGATCCGTCGGCGCAGCGATTTGACCGCCTGACCCATTCTCAGGCGATCGAAGGCGGTTACAAGGTGATGGACGCGACCGCATTCGCGCTTGCCCGCGAGACGTCGCTGCCTATCATTGTGTTCTCGATCGCCGAACCCGGATCGATCGGTGCGATGTTGCAGGGCGCAGGCCGCGGCACCATCGTTGCCGGCTGACCAGCCGGGTGGCAGCGGACCGGTTGAACGCTCGGAAGCGAGCGTAAAAAACCGGAAGCGAACAGGGATTTGCTGATAGTCCTTCCGTGATCCGAACTGAGCGCGACTGAGGCTTACGACGCGCAAGTCGGATGCGAAGCGACGGGTTGCAGAAAGGAAAGCGTGATGTCCACCGGAGCGTTCGACCTCAACGAATTGAAGCGCCGCATGCAGGGCGCGACCCAGGCGCTCAAGCACGAACTCAGCGGTCTGCGCACCGGCCGTGCCTCGGCCTCGATGCTCGAGCCGGTCCAGGTGGACGCCTATGGCTCGCACATGCCCTTGAACCAGGTCGCCACCATCTCGGTGCCGGAGCCGCGGCTGTTGTCGGTCCAGGTCTGGGACAAGACCATGGTGAAGGCGGTCGAGAAGGCGATCGTCGACTCCAATCTCGGGCTGACGCCTGCGACCGAGGGCCAGGTGCTGCGCCTGCGCGTTCCCGAACTGAACCAGGAGCGGCGCAAGGAGCTCGTTAAGGTCGCGCATAAATATGCGGAAGCTGCGCGCGTGGCCGTGCGCCACGTCCGTCGCGACGGACTCGACACCGTCAAGAAGCTCGAAAAGAACCACGAGATCTCCGAGGACGATCAAGAGCGTTTCGCCGCCGACGTGCAGAAGGCGACTGACGGCGTCATTGCCGAGATCGACCAGATGCTGGCGGCGAAGGAAAAGGAAATCCTGACCGTCTGAAGGGAATTTGCGATGTCGAACGCGGCCCCGATGACGGACGAGCCGGACCGATCCGATGGTCCGGCTCATGTCGCCATCATCATGGATGGCAATGGCCGCTGGGCGTCTGCACGCGGCCTGCCGCGCGCGGAAGGCCATCGTCGTGGCGTCGATGCGCTGCGGCGCGTGGTGCGCGCCGCGCCGGAGCTCGGCATCCGCTATCTCACGATCTTTTCCTTCAGCTCGGAAAACTGGTCGCGTCCGGCGAGCGAGATCGGCGATCTGTTCGGCTTGTTGCGCCGCTTCATCCGCAACGATCTCGCGACGCTGCATCGGGACGGCGTAAGGGTGCGGGTCATCGGCGAGCGCGCGGGCCTCGAGCCTGACATCTGCGCGCTGTTGAGCGAGGCCGAAGAGCTGACCCGCAACAACAGCAAGCTGACGCTGGTGGTCGCGTTCAATTATGGCTCGCGCCAGGAAATCGCGCGGGCCGTCCAGCAGCTGGCGCGTGAAGTCGCGGAGGGCAAGCGCGATCCGGCATCCATCGATGCCGATGCGATCGGTCGCCATCTCGACGCGCCCGATATTCCCGATCCCGATCTCATCATCCGCACCAGCGGCGAGCAGCGCCTGTCGAACTTCCTGATGTGGCAGGCCGCCTATAGCGAACTGGTTTTCGTGCCCATTCACTGGCCGGATTTCGACAAGGCCGCGCTCGAGGGCGCGATCGCCGAATTCGGCCGGCGGGAACGTCGCTTCGGCGGCCTCGTTACGAAAACCGCATCGTGAGCAAAACCGACATCGCAAGCGCTGCCGACGCCAAGGGGCCGCAGCACAATTTCCTGTTGCGCGTTGCCGCGGCTCTCGTGCTGGCGCCGCTCGCGTTGGCGGCTGCCTATGCCGGCGGCGTGTTCTGGACCGTGCTCGTCACGGTGGCGGCGATCGGTCTTTACGTCGAATGGCTGATGGTGGTCGGCGAAGTCCGCGCGGTCAGTGTCACCGTGACCGGGGCGCTGCTGCTGGCCGTCGCCGGCGTATGTCTTGCGTTCGGCCTGGTCGATATCGCCGTCATCGTCCTTGGGCTTGGGCTTGTCGTGGTCGTCGCGCTCGCAGCCGGTCACCGCAGCTGGGCCGCCGCAGGCTTCGTCTATACGGCCGCGGCGCAATTGGCCTCTGTGCTGGTGCGCCTCGACTCTGAGCATGGCTGGTTTGCCCTGGTGCTCGTGCTGCTGGTGGTGTGGGCGAGCGATATCGGCGGCTATGTCGCCGGACGCGGCATCGGCGGGCCGAAGCTTGCGCCGCACATCAGTCCGAACAAGACCTGGGCCGGCGCGATCGGCGGATTCGTCGGCAGCCTGCTCGTGGCTGCCGGATGGTCGGCCCTCGGGGCCGGCCGCTTGGTGCCGTTCCTCGCCGTTGCGGCCGTGCTGTCGATCGTCTCGCAGCTTGGCGATCTGTTCGAGTCCGCCGTGAAGCGGCGTTTCGGGGTCAAGGACTCCAGTCACATCATCCCGGGCCACGGCGGCCTGTTGGATCGGCTCGACGGTTACGTCGCCGCGGTCGTGTTCGCGGCAGTCTTAGGTTTGGTGCGGGGCGGCCTCGACGGCGTCGGCCGCGGCCTTTTGATATGGTGAAGCGATGAGCGCAGTTCCTTTACGGAATAACAAGGCGAGCGCAGCGGCGGTGCGCAGCATCACCGTGCTGGGCGCGACCGGGTCGATCGGCGACAGCACGATGGATCTGCTGCGGGCGTCTCCCGAGCGCTATCGGGTCGAGGCGTTGACCGGCAACAGCAACGTGCAGGGGCTCGCCAAGCTCGCCAAGGAATTTAACGCCGGCTTTGTCGCGGTGGCCGATCCATCGCGGCTGTCCGAATTGCGCGAGGCGCTGTCCGGCACGGGCATCGAATCGGGGGCAGGGGAGAGCGCCATCATCGAGGCCGGCGCACGTCCGGCCGACTGGGTGATGGCGGCGGTTTCGGGCGCGGCCGGATTGAAGCCGGCGCTCGCCGCGGTCGACCGCGGCGCGACCGTCGCGCTCGCCAACAAGGAATGCCTGGTCTGTGCGGGCGACATGTTCATGCAGCGCGCCGCCCAGGCCGGCGCCTGCATCCTGCCCGCCGATTCCGAGCACAACGCATTGTTCCAAGCGCTGTCATCGGGCAACCGCGAGGAACTGGTGCGGGTCATCATCACCGCCTCCGGCGGACCGTTCCGCACCTGGGCCGCCGCCGATATCGAGCAGGCGACCCTGGCGCAGGCGCTGAAACATCCTAACTGGAGCATGGGGCAGAAGATCACGATCGATTCGGCCTCGATGATGAACAAGGGCCTCGAGGTGATCGAGGCGTCCTATCTGTTCGCGTTGTCGCCGGACGAGATCGATGTGCTGGTGCACCCGCAATCGATCATCCACGGAATGGTCGAGTTTTCGGATTGCTCGGTGGTCGCCCAGCTCGGCACGCCCGACATGCGCACCCCGATCGCGCATTGCCTGGGCTGGCCGGACCGGATCAAGGGGCCGGCGGCCAAGCTCGATCTCGCCAAGATCGGCACGCTGACGTTCGAGGCGCCGGATTTCGCGCGTTTCCCTGGTCTGCGTCTGGCATATGAGTCCTTGCGGACCGGGAATGGCGCGACCACGGTATTCAATGCCGCCAACGAGGTCGCGGTGGCAGCCTTCATTGCCGGTCAGATCCGGTTCGGCGCGATCGCGCGCCTGGTCGAGGCAACCCTGGAGAATTGGATTAGATCGGGTAATTTAGCACCTCTCACCTCGGCCGATGACGCCATCGCCATTGACCAAACTGCGCGAAAAAAGGCCGCAGCCCTCTTGCCTGAAATTGCCCTAAAGGCATCTTAGAGCGTTCGGGGCGCGCCGGCCCACCGGAAGGGAAACGGATGTCCGAATTTTTCCAACATATCTTCAATACGTTAAGCCATGGCCTGTTGGGCTATATCGTCCCCTTCCTGTTCGTGCTGACGATCGTCGTCTTTTTCCACGAGCTCGGCCATTTCCTGGTCGCCCGCTGGGCGGGCGTGAAGGTGTTAACGTTTTCGCTCGGATTTGGCCCTGAGTTGATCGGTTTCAACGATCGGCACAACACCCGCTGGAAGATCTCCGCGATTCCGCTGGGCGGCTACGTCAAGTTCTTCGGCGACGACAGCGAGGCCTCGACGCCCTCGGCCGAGGCGCTGGCGAAAATGACCCCTGAGGAGCGCGCCGGCAGCTTCCACCACAAGAAGGTCGGTCCGCGTGCCGCGATCGTTGCGGCCGGCCCGATCGCCAACTTCATCTTGGCGGTGGTCATCTTCGCCGGCATGGCGCTTTATTTCGGCAAGCCGAGCTCGACCCCGCGGGTCGATGCGGTGCAGGCCGACAGCGTGGCGGCGGCGGCCGGCTTCAAGGTCGGCGACATCGTCGCCTCGATCGATGGTCACGAGATCGACAGCTTCGCCGACATGCAGCGAATCGTGTCGGTCAATGCCGGCTCTGAGCTCACCTTCCACCTCAAGCGGGACGGGAGTGAGGTCACGCTGAAGGCGGCGCCGGCGCTGAAGGAGGTCAAGGACCTGTTCGGCAATGCGCACCGGATCGGTGTGCTCGGCATTCAGTACAACGCGCGGCCGGACGAAGCGCGCTCGACCCCGGTCGGCCTCGGCGAGGCGGTGAAGATCGGCTTCGAGCAGGTCTGGTTCATCATCGCCACCACCTTCAAGTTCGTCGCTTCCCTGTTCGCCGGGGCGGGGAGCGCGGGGGACGTCGGCGGCCCGATTCGGATCGCCCAGCTCTCCGGCCAGGCGGCGAGCCTCGGTTTCCAATTTGTTGTGCAATTATGTGCAACGCTGTCGGTCTCGATCGGGCTTTTGAACCTGTTCCCGGTTCCGCTGCTCGATGGCGGCCACCTTCTGTTCTATGCGGTCGAGGCCGCCCGGGGCCGGCCGCTCTCGGAGCGGGCTCAGGAGATGGGCTTCCGAATCGGGTTGGGCCTTGTACTGATGCTGATGGTGTTTGCAACGTATAACGACATCCTGCACCTCGCGGGGTCCTGACCGCGGCTTTTTTATGACGTGGCGGATGAGCAACGTTTTGAAACGAAAATGAAAATACGGAGACATGGAGCGTTTGCCGCCTAGGTGAAATTGGCTACAAGCGAAACGACCAAAAATGGGAATCTGTCGGTTCTGTAGGGGTATGGGGCCGACAACGGAATGATAAGGGCGCGTTGCGCATGAAGTTTGGATTGCGAGTGCGGGGGGGCATGCTGGCCGCTCTGATCATGTTCGCCGTGCCGGTGGCTATTCCGCTGGCGAACGTGGTCGTATCGTCGCCGGCAGCCGCACAGACGGTGAATTCGATTGAAGTCGTCGGCAATCGCCGCGTCGAGGTCGAGACCATTCGCTCTTATTTCAAGCCTGGACCGGGCGGCACGCTGGATGCGGGACGAATCGATGACGGCCTCAAGGCCTTGATCGAGACCGGCCTGTTCCAGGACGTGCAGATCAACCGGCAGGGCGGTCGTATCGTCGTGACCGTGGTGGAAAACCCGGTGATCGGTCGCGTTGCCTTCGAGGGCAACAAGAAGATCAAGGACGAACAGCTCTCGGCCGAGGTGCAGTCGAAGCCGCGCGGCACCTTTTCGCGCCCCATGGTGCAGTCGGACGCTTCCCGAATCGCCGAGATTTATCGCCGTTCGGGCCGCTATGACGTCCACGTCACCCCCGAAATCATCGAGCAGCCGAACAACCGCGTCGACCTGATCTTCACGATCGAGGAAGGCCCGAAGACCGGGGTCAAGGCGGTCGAATTCGTCGGCAACAACGCGTTCTCGTCCTATCGCCTCAAGGACGTGATCAAGACGCATGAAACCAACATCCTGAGCTTCCTGGGCGGCAACGACGTCTACGATCCAGATCGCGTCGAGGCCGACCGTGACCTGATTCGCCGCTTCTACCTGAAGCACGGCTATGCCGACGTGCAGGTCGTCGCGGCGCTCACCGAATATGATCCGGAGAAGAAGGGCTTCCTGGTCACCTTCAAGATCGAGGAAGGCCAGCAGTACCGGGTTGCGTCGGTCGACTTCCAGTCGTCCATCTCGACGCTCGATCCCAACTCGCTGCGTTCGTTTTCGCGCGTCAATGTCGGTTCGCTCTACAACGTCGAGAACGTCGAAAAGTCGGTCGAGGAGATGCAGATCGAGGCGTCGCGGCGGGGGTATGCCTTTGCCGTCGTGCGTCCGCGTGGCGACCGCAATTTCGAGGCCCATACGGTGTCGGTGGTGTTCGCGATCGATGAGGGCCCGCGCACCTATATCGAGCGGATCAACATCCGCGGTAACACCCGCACCCGCGATTACGTGATCCGCCGCGAGTTCGACATCTCCGAGGGCGATGCCTACAACCGTGCGCTGGTCGATCGCGCCGAGCGGCGGTTGAAGAACCTCGACTTCTTCAAGAGCGTGAAGATCACGACCGAGCCCGGCTCCTCCAGCGACCGCGTGATCCTGGTGGTCGATCTCGAGGAGAAGTCCACCGGCGACTTCTCGGTCTCGGGCGGCTATTCGACGACCGACGGCGCACTTGCCGAGGTCTCGATCTCCGAGCGTAACCTGCTCGGCCGTGGCCTGTTCGCCAAGGCGGCCGTGACCTATGGTCAGTTCGCCCGCGGCTATTCGCTGTCGTTCGTCGAGCCCTATCTGCTCGATTATCGAGTGGCGCTCGGCCTCGACTTCTATCAGCGCCAGCAGCTCGCCAACAACTTCATCTCTTACGGCACCAAGACGCTGGGCTTCAGTCCGCGGCTCGGGTTCCAGCTCCGCGAAGATCTCTCGCTGCAGGTACGTTACTCGATCTACCAGCAGGAGATCACACTGCCGACGACGCTCGCGAACTGTAACAACAGAAGCGACATCAACGGTGGCAGCGGCCAGATTCCCTTCAACCCGACCCCGGCCTTCGCCAACCTCAACGGAATCAGCTTGGCCGGAAGCAATGGTCTGGGCTGCTTCCTGGACGGCGAAGCTTCGCTGCCGGTGCGTAAGGAGCTGGCGAACGGCCGCACGCTGACCTCGGCGCTGGGCTACACGCTCTCCTACAACACCCTCGACAACAACAAGAACCCGACCGACGGCCTGCTGGTCGACTTCAAGCAGGACTTCGCGGGCGTCGGCGGCGACGTCTCCTATTTGAAGACCGCGCTTGATGCGAAGTACTTCACGCCGCTGGTGTCCGACATTGTCGGTATCGTCCATCTCCAGGGCGGTATTCTGAACAAGATCGGCAACACCGAGCTTCGCATGCTCGATCACTTCCAGATGGGCCCGAACCTGGTCCGCGGCTTCGCCCCGAACGGCATCGGCCCGCGTGACATCAACCCCTTCGGAACCCAGGATGCGATCGGCGGCACCAAGTACTGGGGCGCTTCGCTCGAATTGCAGATGCCATTCTGGTTCCTTCCCAAGGAAGTGGGCCTGAAGGGCGCGGTCTATGCTGACGCCGGCGGTCTGTGGGGCTATCAGGGACCGACCTCCTGGGCGCAGACCGGCGAAGTCAACGTGTCCGGCTGTATTCGGCCGACGCCGGCGACCGGGACGGTCCCAGCCAATCCGGGAACCTGCCTTGGCCTCGTGTATGACGACCAGAACACGGTCAGAAGCTCGGTCGGTGTCGGTCTGGTGTGGCAGTCGCCGTTCGGTCCGCTGCGCTTCGACTACGCCGTCCCGCTCACCAAGGGCAAGTTTGACCGCGTGCAGGAATTCCGGTTCGGCGGCGGTACCACCTTCTGACCCCGGGTGGGTTGACCCGATACGCTTTCGCGTGAATAACGCGCCGATGGTGTAGATTGAGCTCGGCTTCGGGACACCGGGGCCGAGCTCTGATCTTTTTTGGCTGTTATCGTACCGTGACGGATGGAATGGCCCAGCCGAGCTTCTTTCAAAAACCACCGCCGATGACGCTGGCCGCGATTGCGGCCGCGACCAAGGCCACGCTCGTCGATTCGTCGCGAGGGGAGCAGGTCGTCAGCGGCCTTGCCTCGCTCGACGAGGCCGGTCCCATGCACCTGGCCTTCTTCGACAATCTCAAATACGTCGATCAGCTGACGGCAACCAAGGCTGGAGCCTGCCTGGTCAGCCCGCGTTTCGAGGCGAGCGTGCCCGCGCATGTCGCGGTGCTGCGGATCGCCCAGCCGTTCCGGGCGTTCGTGCAGCTCGCCCGGCAGCTGCATCAGGATGCGCTGCGGCCGCAAAACTGGTTCGGCTACGACGGGATCGCGCCGTCCGCCATCATCGATCCGACCGCACGGCTGGAAGACGGCGTCGTCGTCGAGCCGCTGGCGGTGATCGGGGCTCATGCCGAGATTGGGGCGGGCACCATTGTCGGGGCTGGCGCCGTGATCGGGCCGCACGTGAAGATCGGGCGCGACTGCAATGTCGGGGCGCGGACAGCCATCCAATGCGCGCTGATCGGCAACGACGTGCTGATCCATCCCGCCTGCAGCATCGGACAGGACGGCTATGGCTTTCTCTTCTTCGGCCCGGACGGCCATCTCAAGGTGCCGCAGACCGGGCGGGTGCTGATCCAGAACAATGTCGAGATCGGCGCGGGCACGACCATCGACCGCGGCAGCCTGCGCGACACGGTGATCGGCGAGGGCACCAAAATCGACAACCAGGTCCAGATCGGCCACAATGTGACGATCGGCCGGCATTGCCTGCTGGCCGCCCAGATCGGGCTGGCGGGAAGCCTCACGATCGGAGACAACGTTGCGCTTGGGGCCAAGGTCGGAATCAACAATCACCTCAAGATCGGCGATGGAGCCCAGGTGACCGCGATGAGTGCGGTCAAGGACGATATCCCGCCGAACGGGCGCTGGGGTGGCCATTTCGCCAAGCCGACCAAGCAATGGTTCCGCGAGATCGTTGCGGTGGAACGGCTGGTGCGGGATATGACTGCGACGAATCCGAAGGACGAAGGACAGGAGTGATGGAGGAGTCACCCATCAGGTTTGCGGAAGTGGACATCAATGAGATCCTCAAGACGCTTCCGCACCGCTATCCGTTTCTCCTGATTGATGGCGTGAAGAACATCCGCGCCGATTATAGCGGCATCGGGGTCAAGAACGTCTCGATCGGCGAGCCCTGTTTCCAGGGCCATTTTCCCGAGCGGCCAGTCTATCCGGGCGTGTTGATGATCGAGGGCATGGCGCAGACCGCAGGTGTGATCGGCATCAAGTCCGTCGAGGGCACCGAGAAGCCGCGTGCGGTCTACTTCCTCACCATCGACAAGTGCAAGTTCCGCAAACCGGTGCTGCCGGGCCAGACCATCGAATATCACATGCGTTCAATCGGCCGCCGGAAGACCATGTGGTGGTTCCACGGCGACGCGAAGGTCGACGGCGTCACGGTGGCGGAAGCCGACGTCGGCGCGATGCTGACCGACTGATGGTCCGACAAGGCTTGGTTGAGTTCCCATGAGCAAGATCGATCCCACCGCGCGCGTCGAAGACGGCGCCATCATTGGCGACGGCACGGTGATCGGGCCCTATTGCGTGATTGGGCCGAACGTCGTGATCGGCGCCAACTGCAAGCTGATCTCCCATGTCCAGATCATGGGCCATACGACACTTGGCGACGCCAACGTGATCTCGCCTTTCGCCGTGCTCGGCGGCGCGCCGCAGGATCTGAGCTATCGCGGCGAGCCGCACCGGCTCGTGATCGGCTCCGGCTGCACCATCCGCGAAGGCGTGACGATGAACATCGGCACCACCAAGGGCGGTGGATTGACGAAGATCGGCGACCGCGGCTTCTTCATGAACAACGCCCATGTCGCCCACGACTGCATGGTCGGCAACGATGCGATCTTCGCGACCTCGGCGACGCTCGGCGGCCACGTCGAAGTCGGCGACGCCGTCTATATCGGCGGCCTGTCGGCGGTGCACCAGTTCACCCGGATCGGCCACGGCGTCATGGTCGGCGGCGTCTGCGGCGTGCGCGGCGACGTCATTCCGTACGGCCTCGTCAACGGCCAATATGCCGCGCTGGAAGGGCTGAACATCATCGGCATGAGGCGCCGCAAGTTCACCCGCGAGCGGCTGGCCACGGTCCGCGCCTTCTATCAGAAGCTCTTCCACGGTCCGGGCGTGTTCGCCGAACGCCTCGCGAGCGTGCGCCCGCTGGCCGGCGAAGATCCGGCCATTGCGGAGATCCTCGCCTTCATCGACGGCGGCAAGCACCGTCCGCTCTGCCTTCCCGAAGTCGGTGCATCCCCAGCTGAGGCTTAAGGCGGCTGATGACCGACGGGACCGTGCAGATTGCCTCGCCGGTCGGTTTGATTGCCGCGGGCGGCGTCATGCCGTTCGCGGTCGCCGATGCGATGGTCGCGCGCGGATTGACGCCCGTCCTGTTCGCGTTGAAAGGGGTGTGCGATCCGGCGCCGCTGTCGCGCTTCCGCCATCACTGGATCGCGCTCGGCCAGATCGGCCGCGTGGTGAAGCTGCTCCACGCGGAAGGCTGCCGCGACCTCTTGTTCATCGGCAGCCTGGTCCGTCCCTCGCTCTCCGAAATCCGGATCGACCTCGGCACCCTGCGCGAGCTGCCGCGTATCCTGGGCTCGTTTCGTGGCGGCGACGATCATCTGCTGTCGGGCATCGGCCGCATCTTCGAGCGCCACGGCCTTCGCATGCTCGGCATCAAGGATGTCGCGCCCGAGCTGCTCGTTCCGGAGGGCTGCCTGACGCGCGCTGCGCCTGACCAGGCCGCTGCGGCCGATATCGCCCGGGGCCGCGCCGTCCTGCAGGCACTCGGCGCCTTCGATATCGGGCAAGCTGTGGTCGTGATCGATCGCCATGTCGTGGCGGTCGAGGATATCGAGGGCACCGATGGGCTGTTGGCGCGGGTGGCGCGGCTGCGCGCGCAGGGACGCATTCGTGCCGGGCTCAAGCGCGGTGTGCTGGTGAAGGCGCCGAAGAGCGGCCAGGATCTGCGCTTCGACCTGCCGACCATCGGCCCCGCAACGGTGGAAGGTGCCGCAGCCGCGGGGCTTGCCGGCATAGCGGTCGCCGCGAAAAACACGCTGCTTGCCGAGCCTGAGCAGATGCTTGCAGCCGCCGATCGCGCCGGGCTGTTCGTGACCGGTGTGGTGGCATGATGACGCGGGCATCCGCGGGGCCGGCCTTGCGTAAGATCTGCCTGATCGCAACGGAAGAATCCGGCGACCGGCTCGGCGCCAGCCTGATGAAGGTGCTGCGTCAGCGTCTTGGCGATGCCGTCGAATTCTCCGGCGTCGGCGGCCATGGCATGGCGCGGGAAGGATTGGCGTCGTGGTTTGCGATCGAGGAGCTGTCGATCGTCGGCTTCTCGGGGGTTCTGAAACAGTTGCCGAAGATCCTGCGGCTGATCGATCGGACGGTCGATGCGGTCCTCGCGGCATCGCCTGACGTCCTCGTCATCGTCGACAGCCCCGATTTCACCCATCGCGTGGCGCGGCGCGTCCGCACCCGCAATCCTGCGATCCCGATCGTCGATTATGTCTCGCCGACCGTGTGGGCGTGGCGGCCCGGCCGGGCGCGCGCAATGCGCGGCTATGTCGATCACGTGCTGGCGTTGTTGCCGTTCGAGCCGGACGCCTATCGGACGCTCAATGGTCCGCCGTGCAGCTATGTCGGCCATCCCCTGATCGAGCAGCTTGCGGTGCTGCGGCCGAATGCGGACGAGCAGGCACGACGCGCAGCGCAGCCGCCGGTGCTGTTGGTGCTGCCGGGCAGCCGCCGCAGCGAGGTGGCACGCCATCTCCCCGTGTTCGGCCGGACGCTCGAAGCGCTGCGCGCGCGCGGCGTGGCCTTCGAGGCGCTGTTGCCGACCACGCCGCATCTCGAAGCCACGGTGCGGGCGGGGCTGGCGGACTGGCCGGTCGCGCCGCAGATCGTCACCGGCGAGGCCGAGAAGCGCGCCGCCTTCAGAAGCGCGCGCGCGGCGCTTGCGAAATCCGGCACCGTGACCTTGGAGCTCGCGGTCGCGGGCGTGCCGATGGTGACCGCCTATCGCGTCGGCGAGGTCGAGGCCTTCATCCTGCGCCGCGTGATCCGAGTCCGGTCCGTCATCCTCGCCAATCTCGTAATCGGCGACAACGTGATCCCGGAATATCTGCAGGAGGCCTGCACGGCCGACAATCTCGCGCCGGCGCTGGCGGAGGTGCTGGCAGATGGTCCGGCGCGCATGCGCCAGACCGAAGCGTTCGCCCGGCTCGATCAGATCATGGCCACGGGTGCGGCATCACCGAGCGTGCGCGCCGCCGACATCGTGCTGCAGGTGATGCACCAGGGCCGGCGGGTCACTTAGGTCTTTCTTGGAGGGCAGCGGCATCGGACCGGAGACGACTCTGCTGGCAAAACATATTAGATTGGTCTAATATGACTCATGTCTAATATCTCCCGGGAGGTTGTCATGAAGATCGATCCTGTCGCCTACGTCGGAGCCGTGGTGCGCGAGGTCTCAAGCCGCGAGCACCAGGGCCGGCCGGCTCGCGTCGTGGTCGCGACGCGGAACTACGACACCACGATCGAGGACTTGTGGGACGCCCTGACCAACGCGGAACGCATTCCGCGCTGGTTCTTACCGGTTTCCGGCGATTTGCGTCTCGGTGGCCGCTATCAGTTCGAGGGCAATGCCGGCGGTGAGATCACGCGCTGCGAGCCGCCGCGGCTCTTATCGGTGACCTGGGAATATGGCGGTGGCACGAGCTGGCTCACTGTGGCCTTGTCGGACGATGGCGTTGCCGGCACCAGGCTCAAGCTTGAGCATATTTCTCCGCTTGACCAGGCCATGTGGGATCGCTTCGGCCCCGGTGCGGTCGGCGTGGGATGGGATCTTGGTTTGCTGGGATTGGCGTTGTACCTCGCGGCCGGCGCAGCTTTCGATCGCGCCGAGGCGATGACCTGGTCCACCTCGGACGAGGGCAAGGCCTACATGCGAGCGAGCAGCGAAGCGTGGGGGGAGGCATCGATCAGAGCCGGTACGCATGCGGATGCCGCAAAGGCGGCTGCAGCGCGGACAAGCGCCTTCTATTGCGGCGAGCCGGAGCCATCAGGTCCGTAAAGCAATGCACGCATTCGATATTCTGGGCGATCCGGTCCGGCGCCGCATCCTCGAGCTGCTCGCGAGCGGCGAGCACAGTTCGGGCGATATCGTCAGGGTGATCGAGCGCGAATTCGGCATCACCCAGTCGGCGGTGTCGCAGCAACTCCGGGTGCTGCGGGATGCCGGTTTTGCCTCGGTGCGCGCCGAGGGGGCGCGGCGCATCTACACCGTCGAGCCCGGCCGGCTCAAGGAGGTCGACGAATGGCTCGACCGTTTCCGGACGTTCTGGTTGCCCAAGCTCGATGCGCTCGCGACCGAGGTCGCGCGGGGCAAACGAAAACGGCGCCGTCAGGACTGACGGCGCCGTTGCGAATGGAGTCTTGCGGGAGGCTTACTTGCGCTTCTCGATCTCGACGTAATCGCGGGTGGTGACGCCGGTGAAGAGCTGACGCGGACGGCCGATCTTCTGCTGCGGATCCTCGATCATCTCGCTCCACTGGCTGATCCAGCCCACGGTGCGGGCGACCGCGAACAGCACCGTGAACATCGACACCGGGAAGCCCATCGCCTTCAGCGTGATGCCCGAATAGAAGTCGACGTTCGGGTAAAGCTTGCGCTCGATGAAGTAGGGGTCGCTCAGCGCGATCTTTTCCAGCTCGATCGCGACCTTCAGCATCTGATCGTCGGCGTGGCCGGTCTCCTTCAGCACCGCGTGACACATCTTCTGCATGATCTTGGCGCGCGGATCGTAGTTCTTGTAGACGCGGTGGCCGAAGCCCATCAGGCGCACGTCGCTGTTCTTGTCCTTCACCTTGGCGATGAAGTCCGGAATCTTATCGACGGTGCCGATCTGGGCCAGCATGTTCAGCGCGGCCTCGTTGGCGCCGCCATGCGCCGGGCCCCACAGGCAGGCGATGCCGGCCGCGATGCAGGCAAACGGGTTGGCGCCCGAGGAACCGGCGATGCGCACCGTGGAGGTCGATGCGTTCTGCTCGTGGTCGGCGTGCAGGATGAAGATCTTGTCCAGCGCGTCGGCGAGCACCGGGTTCGGCTTGTACTCCTCGCAAGGAACGCCGAAGCACATGTAGAGGAAGTTCTCGGCAAAGGAGAGCGAGTTCTTCGGATACATGAAGGGCTGGCCGATCGTGTATTTGTAGGCCATCGCCGCCAGCGTCGGGATCTTCGCGATCATCCGCATCGAGGCGATCATGCGTTGCTGCGGATCGTTGATGTCGGTGGAGTCGTGATAGAACGCAGCCAGCGCGCCGACGGAGGCCACCATCACCGCCATCGGATGGGCGTCGCGGCGGAAGCCCTGGAAAAAGCGGGCCATCTGTTCGTGCACCATCGTGTGGTGCGTGACGCGGTGGTCGAAATCCTGCTTCTGCGCCTTGGTCGGCAGTTCCCCGTACAGCAGCAGATAGCAGGTCTCGAGGAAATCGCCCTTCTCGGCCAGCTGCTCGATCGGGTAGCCGCGATATTGCAGCACGCCGGCGTCGCCGTCGATATAGGTGATCTTGGACTGGCAGCTCGCCGTCGAGGTGAAGCCCGGATCGTAAGTGAACATGCCGGTCTGGGCATAGAGTTTGCCGATATCGACGACATCGGGGCCCACGCTGCCGCTCAGGATCGGAAGATCATAGGTCTTGTTGCCGACGGTGAGCGTGGCGGTTTTCGTGCTGGATTTTGCGTCCATCGTGTTGTCCCCGATGAGATCGTTGAGCGCCCTTTTCATCTAGATGGCAGGGCGAGTGAGCTTTTCTAGTGCATGCCGCGCAAATGCGTATCGTATTGCCCTGTGCGCTGCAAGATGGGGGTAAATGCGACCTTATGAGGTAACCTGGTCCTTAAGTCGGCCTAAGGATTCATCACGTCCGAGCACCGCCAGCACCTCGAAAATGCCGGGCGAGGTGGTCCGTCCGGTCAACGCGGCGCGCAGTGGCTGCGCGACGGCGCCCAGCTTGAGATCGTTGGCCTCGGCGAACTGGCGCAATGCGGCTTCCGTGGCCGGGCCGCTCCAGGGCTCGACGGCGGAAAGCGCCAGGCAGAGCCGTCCGATCAGGGCCCGGTTATCAGGTGTTAACAGTGCCGCGGCCTTGGCATCGACCGGGAGCGGCCGTTCCGCGAAGATAAAGGCCGCGGCGTCGATGAGCTCCAAAAGCGTTTTGGCGCGCTCCTTCAGGCTCGGCATGGCCGCCATGAGCTGGGCGCGTGTCGTGTCGTTGAGCTTGGGCTTCAGCGCCGCGCCCTGCGGCGCATAGTTCAGGACGTCTTCGAACATGCCCACCAACGCCTGATCGTCGGTGTGGCGAATGTAATGCCCATTGAGGTTTTCGAGCTTGGCAAAATCGAAGCGCGCGGCGGAGCGGCCGATCGCGGGAAGGTCGAATGCCTTGATCATCTCCTCGGTGGAGAAGATCTCCTGGTCGCCATGGCTCCAGCCGAGCCGCACCAGGTAATTGCGCAGCGCTGCCGGCAGATATCCCATGGCGCGGTAGGCGTCCACGCCGAGTGCGCCGTGGCGCTTGGAGAGCTTCGAGCCATCCGGCCCGTGGATCAGCGGGATGTGCGACATCGACGGCACGTCCCATCCCAGCGCATCGTAGATCTGCTTCTGGCGCGCAGCATTGATCAGATGATCGTCGCCGCGGATGATGTGGGTGACGCCCATGTCGTGGTCGTCGACGACAACCGCCAGCATATAGGTCGGATTGCCGTCGCCCCGGAGCAGCACGAGATCGTCGAGATTCTCGTTCTGCCAGACCACGCGGCCCTGCACCTGGTCTTCGATCACGGTCTCGCCGGTCAGGGGCGCGCGCAGCCGGATCGTCGGCTTGAGGCCTGCCGGCGCATCCTTCGGATCACGATCGCGCCACATGCCGTCATAGAGGCGCGTGCGGCCTTCCGCGCGGGCCTTCTCGCGCATGGCGGCGAGCTCCTCGGGGGTGGCATAGCAGCGGTAAGCCATGCCGCTGGCGAGCAGCTGCTCGGCGACCTCGCGATGCCGCGCGGCGCGACTATATTGGTAGATGACCTCGCCGTCCCAATCGAGCCCGAGCCAGGTTAACCCGTCCAGGATGGCGTCGATCGCCTCCTTGGTCGAACGCTCGCGGTCGGTGTCCTCGATTCGAAGCAGCATCTTGCCGCCGCGACCGCGCGCATACAGCCAGTTGAACAGGGCCGTCCGGGCGCCTCCGATGTGGAGAAAACCGGTCGGGGAGGGGGCAAAGCGCGTGACGATGGGTTGGGTCATGGGCGGCAGCGACAGCAGTTTCCGGGCGGTGGCGTAGAGGCGGGGGGTGTATAGCAGGACCCGCGCATAACTAAAGCCTTCCTTGGGGATTGCGGATTTGGCACATAGTCTCGCGACATCCGAAGCAGGACAGGGTTTGATGACGACGACAGACACGACGGCTGAGACAGGGCGCGACTTCATCCGCGACATCGTCCAGGCCGATCTCGACAGCGGCAAGCACAAGACGGTCGTGACCCGGTTCCCGCCGGAGCCGAACGGCTATCTGCATATCGGCCATGCCAAGTCGATTGCTCTCAACTTCGGCATCGCCCAGGAGTTCGGTGGCCGCTGCCATCTCCGTTTCGACGACACCAACCCGGCCAAGGAGGAGCAGGAATTTATCGATTCCATCCAGGCCGACGTGCACTGGCTCGGCTACGACTGGGGCCAGAACCTGTTCTATGCCTCCGACTATTTCGAGCGGCTCTATGGCTGGGCGGAAGGGCTGATCGAGGCCGGCCTCGCCTATGTCGACGATCAGTCGCAGGAGGAAATTCGGCTGTCCCGCGGCACCTTGACCGAGGCCGGCAAGAACAGCCCGTTCCGCGACCGCACGGTCGAGGAGAATCTGGACCTGTTCCGGCGCATGAAGGCGGGGGAATTCCCCAATGGCGCGCGCGTGCTGCGCGCCAAGATCGACATGGCCGCCGGCAACATCAATCTGCGCGATCCCGTGCTCTATCGCATCCTGCACGCGCACCACCCGCGCACCGGCGACAAATGGTCGATCTATCCGAGCTATGATTACGCCCATGGCCAGTCCGACGCGATCGAGGGCATCAGCCATTCGATCTGCACGCTGGAATTCGAGGACCACCGGCCGCTCTACGATTGGTTCCTGGACAAGCTGCCGGTGCCCTCGCATCCGCACCAGTACGAGTTCGCGCGCCTCAACCTGACCTATACGCTGCTGTCGAAGCGCGTGCTGACGCGGCTGGTGCAGGAGGGGCATGTCGCCGGCTGGAACGATCCGCGCATGCCGACGATCGCGGGGCTGAAACGTCGCGGCGTGCCGCCGGCCGCGGTGCGCGAATTCGTCAAGCGTATTGGGGTCGCCAAGTCGAACAGCATCGTCGATGTCGGCATGCTGGAATTCTGCATCCGTGAGGAGCTCAACCGCACGGCGCTGCGTCGCATGGCCGTGCTGCGGCCGTTGAAGGTGGTGATCGAGAACTATCCGGAAGGCCAGGTGGAGGAGATCGAGGCGATCAATCACCCCGATGATCCCTCCGCCGGCACGCGCAAGATCGCCTTCGGCCGCGAGCTCTATATCGAGCAGGACGATTTCATGGAGAACCCGCCGAAGAAGTTCTTCCGCCTCTCGCCCGGCACGGAAGTGCGGCTGCGCTACGCCTATTTCATCAAGTGCCGCGAGGTGATCAAGAACGCCGCCGGCGAGATCGTCGAACTCCGTTGCACCTACGATCCTGCAACGCGTGGCGGCAACGCCCCCGATGGCCGCAAGGTGAAGGCGACCATGCACTGGCTGCCGGCGGCGCAGTCGCGCACCGCTGAGATCCGCATCTACAATCAGCTGTTCGCTAATCCCGCGCCCGACGCGGCGAACTTCGCCGCCGACCTCAACCCGAACTCGCTCGAGATCCTCAAGGATGCGCGGATCGAGCCGGCGATCGCGGAGACCAATTCGGACGCGGTGATGCAGTTCGAGCGGCAGGGTTATTTCGTGCGCGATCCCGACTCGACGCCGGACAAGCTCGTGTTCAATCGCACGATCGGCTTGCGCGACACCTTTGCCAAGGAAGTCGCGAAGGGCTGAAGACGAGACTTATCGCCGACACTGATCGCCGCCGTCATTTCGCGGCGGTTGCATGTGACGAATGGCTCGGCCCAAGATCGCGTGGCCCGAGATCGCGTGGCCGGTTGCGCGCAGCGGCCGGAATCAGACGCTCGCGCTCATTCGAGCGTATCCTGCCCGGCTTGGGTGAGCACGGGGACGCCATCTTCGACCTCGACGAGGCCGCGTTCGGTCAAGAGCCGCAGATCGTCGTCATTGACCGGTGACAGCGACAGGCGCCGCGCCCTGATGTCGCGCAGGGCCCAGCGCAGATGGATCGCCTGCTCGAGCCCGAGATCGGCGAACGGATTGGCTTGGTCGATCATGGCGCCAACAACTGCCGAGCGAGGAGAAAGTTCCACCCTTTCTTGAGGTGGTGGTGCCATTTCGGAGATTCTCGTTCTGTTCTGCTAGCCGTCGACTTGCAGCTTCCAGTAGCCTTTCGCCCGTTCAGGGAGTGCGAGTGCGATGGCGGAGCCGGACCGGCCGCCAAGCCGGGGGCGCGGCTTTGCCGGCAGCATTGCGGATGTCTGGCCGCCGCGACGGGCGGCGCAGGCCGGCGGCTATCTTGCCGATACCCCGACATGGTCGTCGCTGCTCGCCAGACTGAAGGCCTGGGCGCACGCCGAGGCCGCGGCAGGGCGGCTGCTGCCGTGGGTGCCGGTCGCCTTTGGCGCCGGGATCGCGCTGTATTTCGCTGCCGATCACGAGCCGGTGCTGTGGGTTGCTGCAGTGCTCGCGCTGATGATCTCTGCCGGAGCGTTTGTCTTGCGGCGTCACCGGCTGTTTCCGGCTGCGGTGATGATCGCTGCGGTCGCCGCGGGTTTTGCCGTCGCGACAGCCCGGACGGCGCGGCTCGCGCACACCGTGCTGGCCCGACCGCTGTTTTCGGTCACGCTGTCCGGCTTCGTCGAGACCCGCGACATCCGCGAGCGCACCGATCGTTTCGTGCTGCGCGTGACCGAGATGGAAACCGCGCGTGGTGAGATCACGCTGGCGCGGGTGCGGCTATCCGTACGGAAGGGCATGGCGCCCGACGTCGGCAGCTTCGTGCAGCTCAAAGCGCGCCTGTTGCCACCGCTCGCGCCGCTTCGGCCGGGCTCTTACGACTTTTCGCGCGACATGTTTTTCCAGAGCATCGGTGCCTCCGGCTTCGTGATGGGCGCGATCAAGACGGTTGCCCCGCCGCAGGATGGCGGCTTCGGCCTGCATTATGCCGCCTTCATGCAGGGCCTGCGCGACACCATCGATGCGCGCATCCGCGCCCGGCTCGACGGCGACGAGCGCGCGATCGCAACCGCGCTACTGACCGGCCGCCGCGACGCCATTACGACGCCGGTCAACGACGCCATGTTCATCTCCGGGCTCGGCCATGTGCTGTCGATCTCCGGCTATCACATGGCCGTCGTTGCCGGCGTGGTGTTCTTTGCCGTGCGCGCGCTGCTGGCGCTGATCCCGGGGCTTCATGTCAGCCACCCCATCAAGAAGTGGGCGGCTGCCGCCGCGCTTGTCGCCGCGGCCTTCTATCTGTTGCTGTCGGGCGCGGAAGTCGCGACCCAAAGGTCCTTCTACATGACCGCCGTCGTGCTGATCGCCGTGCTGGTCGATCGCCGCGCCATCACCTTCCGCACGCTCGCTGTCGCCGCGATGATCGTGCTAGCGATCGCGCCGGAGGCGCTGGTGCACCCCAGTTTCCAGATGTCGTTCGCCGCGACCTTAGGCCTGGTGGCGTTGGTACAACTCGGGCTGCCGCATCTGTTCGCGACGCCCGACAGTTCGACGACAGCGCGCATCGCACTATGGGGCGGCCGCGAACTGGCCATGCTGCTGCTGGCCTCGCTGATCGCGGGGCTCGCGACCACGCCTTATGCCGCGTTTCATTTTCATCGCGTGACACCCTACGGCGTGCTCGCCAATCTCGCGGCGATGCCGGTGGTCTCCGCTCTGGTCATGCCGGCCGGATTGCTGGGACTGCTCGCGGCGCCGCTCGGGCTCGACGGTCCGTTCTGGTCGCTGATGGGATGGGGCATCGACTGGATGATCGCGGTGACGCGCTGGGTGGCAAACCTGCCCGGCGCGGTCGGTCGCATCCATGCGTTCGGCATCGGTCCCGTGATCGCCGCAAGTCTTGGCCTCATCCTGATGGGTCTGCTGCGCACGCCGCTGCGTTGGAGCGGCGCGGGTCTGCTTGCGGCTTCGATTCTCTGGGCGCTGATGACGCCGCAGCCGGACATGCTGATCTCCGCCGATGGCCGCAACGTCGCGGTGCGCGGCCGCGAGGGCCGGCTGCATCTCATCCGGACGGGTAAGGACGCCTTCCTTGCTCAGGAATGGCTCGCCGCCGATGCCGATGCGCGAACGCCGGCCGATAGCTCGCTCGGCGACGGCGTGTCCTGCGATGACGCCGGCTGCGTGGTGCCGCTTGCCGATGGCCGCTTCGTCTCGCTCGCGCTGCGCGCCGAGGCCCTGGAGGACGATTGCGCGCGGGCCGCACTGGTCGTGACAGTCAGGCAAGCGCCGCCCGATTGCACGGCCTTAGTGGTAGATCGCGACCGGCTGCAGCATCAGGGTGGACTGGCCCTCACGCGGCGCGGCGACGGCTTTGCGGTCGAGGCCGTCCGGCCCAACGGCACGCAGCGGCCGTGGTGGCCGGCTGCTCCCGATGCGGGCGATTTCCAGGCAACGCTGGCGCCGCGCTCGCCGGCGCCAAGATCCCAGGACGCGACGCCGCCGGAGGCGGAGCAGGGGGCGGTGGATTAGCAATCCGGCAGTTCGAACGTGCCGAGATGATATTCGGATGCGTCGTCGTCCTCGTCGCCATCCGACGGGCTTCGCGATGGCGGTGGAAGCTCCACCAGGGTGAACAGCGCATCGGGATGTTGCTGCCAGACCGCGATATCGTCGGCCGTCACGGTCAGCCATCCGAACGTGAATATGTAACGACCGGGCTCAGTGATGCGCCCGGCCTTTTGCCAATTGATCTTGTTGACCACGGGCCATTCTCCCCCCGGCGAACCATAACTTCCGCCGAGGGCCGAATGTTCCCATTTGTCTTCGCATCCGTTGCGCTTCTCAGTTCAGGTGATCGAGATCCGCCGCACCGGCGTCGTTTCGCTGCTGCTCGAAGCCTCGGTGCCCAGCGGCCTGCGCTCGGCCGGCTGCTTGGTCGCGGGCAATTGCAGCACGGTGACGCGTTGTCCCTCGCAGAGCTGGGTCACCAGCACATGCCGACCATCTGCGAACTCGATCGCATCATGGTGGCGATCGGGCACATGCTTCTCGATCGTGTTGAACTTGGCCACGCGGTCGCGGATCGTGCGGGTCCAGATCCAGCGGCTGTCGTAGCGAACGTCGTCGGCAAACGCCAATTCCGTCCCGGGCAGCATACACACGGCGACATTCGGCTCGCTCTCGGAGGCGAAGCCGCGGGTCGAGGTTCCGCGGAACGTCGTCGAGATCAGCGTTTCCCCGACTTTCGCCGGGCGGGACGCAACAGCATGCAGGCTATAGTCACACATCGGATCGCTCCTCGTTCGAGATAGCAACCCACGCTCCCCCCGGACAGGCGCAGGCCTCTATCAGAGTGGACATCAGGAACGATGTTAGCGCGTGCTTGACGGCAATTCTGCGCTGATCTGCACCCCGTACGGCGCTTCGCGATCACAAGCGTTTGAGCGTGTTGCATCGCGATCGAAGTGCAATCATCATCAGCGCCGTCGGAAGAGACCTCCAACGCGTCAGATCAAATTGCGCGCGATCCAGTTCGCGCGCGTGACGATCAGTACTTGCGGTACAGCCCGATCAGCTTGCCCTGGATCTTGACGCGGTTGGGCGGCAGGATGCGGACTTCATAAGCGGTGTTGGCCGGCTCCAGTGCGATCGAGGCGCCGCGCCGGCGGAAACGTTTCAAGGTGGCTTCCTCATCGTCGATCAGCGCGACGACGATGTCGCCGGTGTCGGCGGAGTCGTTGCGCTGGATCAGCGCCATGTCGCCATCGAGGATGCCGGCATCGACCATCGAGTCGCCGCGGACTTCCAGCGCATAATGCTCGCCGGAGCCGAGCATGTCGGCCGGGACGCTGATGGTGTGGCTGCGCGTCTGCAGCGCCTCGATCGGCGTGCCCGCAGCGATGCGGCCCATCACCGGGACGGCGACGGGACGATCGCCCTCGTCGATCGCCGGCGTGCTGGTGCGCACCTTGCCGAGATTACCTTCGATGACAGACGGCGTGAAGCCACGCCGGTTGTTCGCCGCCTGGGACAGTTCGGGCAGCTTGATCACCTCGATGGCGCGCGCGCGATTGGGCAGGCGGCGGATGAAGCCGCGCTCTTCCAGCGCGGTGATCAGACGATGGATGCCCGACTTCGAGCGCAGATCGAGTGCGTCCTTCATCTCATCGAAGGAGGGCGGCACGCCAGCTTCCCTCAGACGTTCGTTGATGAACCGCAGAAGTTCGTACTGTTTGCGCGTCAGCATCTCGACCAGATCCCCAGGTTGATGTGTCGTTCTCGCCCGAGACGTTCTTGTTCAAGACGCTCTCGTTCAAGACGTTCTCGTTTGAAGCGTTCTCGTTCGAAACGTCCTCAGTTCGCGGCGCCCGCAACATCTTCGAAACAAATCATGAACGGACACTATCTGTTCGATATGTGTTCTGCAATCATTAATTTGCAATGAAGGTGGTGCGCAAGATGCCTGCTCGATGCCCGCAAAATAGCTGCGAGATCCCTGGCGGTATATTTGGCAGCTGCACCCTGTTTAGTCTGGCAGCCTCAGAATCTCGCAGACGGAGCCGGCACTTGCCGCGGGCGCAAAAGCCGGGCGGATCACCAGGGCCTGCGATAGCGCGAGGTTGCCGAGCAGCGAGGAATCCTGATGCGTCACCGGCGTTGCGACCAGCGCGCCGTCGGCGCGCACCTCGAGCCGCGCGCGCAGATAGTCCTCGCGGACGTCGTTGGCGGCGAGGTCGCGGCCGAGCAGCGCAGTCTCGCGGGCAGGGTGGATTTGAGCCAAGCCCACGAGCTTCCGAATCAGCGGCACCAGAAACAACAGGCTGCAGACATAGGAGGAGACGGGATTGCCGGGCAGGCCGATCACGCGCATCTGGCCCAACCGTCCATGCATCATCGGTTTGCCCGGGCGCATCGCGATCTTCCAGAACGCCATGTCCACGCCCTCGGCGTCCAGCGCCTGCTTGACCAGATCATGATCGCCGACCGAGGCGCCGCCGGTCGTGATCAGGATGTCGGCTTTCGCCTCGCGCGCGCGGCGGATGCCTGCGACCGTCGAGTCCAGCGTGTCGGCGGCGATGCCGAGGTCGATGGGATCTGCGCCCTCGGCGCGCGCCAGGGCGCGCAGCGCGTAGCCGTTGGAATAGACGATCTGGCCGGGACCGGGATTCGACCCCGGCATCACCAGCTCGTCGCCGGTGGCAAGCAGCGCTACCTTGGGGCGGCGGTGCACCGGGAGCTCGGGATAGTTCATGCTGGCGGCGAGCGACAGGTCGCGATCGCTCAGGCGTCGGCCGGCTTTGAGCAGCACGTCGCCTTCGTGGAAATCCGCGCCGGCCGGGCGAATATGCCGGCCCTTCCTGGCCGCTTCGGTGATGGTGACGTGGTCGCCATCCGCGATCGTGTCCTCCTGGATCACGATGGCGTCGGCGCCGTCGGGAACGACGCCGCCGGTGAAGATGCGCGCGGCCTCGCCGGGCCCGAGCGTGCGATCGAACGGCCGGCCGGCCGCGATCTCGCCGATGACCTTGAGCGTGGCGCGGGCGCGGTCGGCATCCGCGGCGCGGACCGCATAGCCGTCCATCGCCGACATCGGCTGCGGCGGCTGGGTCCGCAGCGCCGCGACGTCCCGCGCCAGCACCCGGTGATAGGCCTGGTCCAGCGCGACCTTTTCCTCCGGCAGCGGCGCGGCGCCGTCGAGCACCAAGGCCAAGGCATCAGAGACCGGCATCAGGGCCATGAAGAGTTCCTTCCGAACAGGCCGGCGCAGCGCCGACCGATTCCGCCTTCTAATCGAAGCTTCGATGCAAGGCCAAGCGCTTCGGCGGCAGGGCCGTCAGGACAGTCGATCGGTGGCCGCCCAGATACGCCGCTGCTTCGCCCTCCAGGTATCGTCAGACGTTGTCTGCAGATGCTCACTCACAGTCGCGCGAGAAACTCCGTGAGCAGGACGGTCACCTCGGCTGGCCGCTCCAGGCTCGGCAGGTGCGCCGTGCCGGTCAATTCGCGTCCCGATCCGTTCGGCATCGTCGCTGCCATCAGGCGGCTTCGCTCTTGAATATGAGGGAAATCAAGGTCGCCCCAGATCACGAGCGAGGGCGAGGAGATTTCGCCGAGGCACGGGAAGGCGGGCGTCGCATCGAGGTTCGCACCGATCGGCGGCGACCGCAGCGCAATGGCATTCTTGTCGATGAACAGCCGGCGCAGCTCACCGGCAACGCGGCCTTCGGCTTGGAGTGGACCGTCCAGCCACATGTGGGCCTTGATCGCGCAGACTCGATCCCAATCGCAGGCCGCCTCGGCTTCCGCAAGCTGTGTCATCAGATCCGCGATTGCGGGTAGATAGACCGGTTCGGGCGCGCCGCTGACCGATGGCGCGACCAGCACCAGCGCCCGGACGTGGGATGGATAACGAAGCGCGAAGTCGAGCGCGATTCGTCCGCCTTGTGAGCAGGCGACAAGGATCGCAGGCGTGCCGCTTGCGACGGTGTCTATCACCGCCAGCAAATCCGCCACTTGAGAATGGCCTTCCTTCTCCGCGGCAGTCCCGCCAAAGCCGCGACGGTCATAGGCGATCGCCATATGCGTCGCACTGATGGCATCCACTTGCGCGCGCCACATCATGCGGTCGAAAACCGCAGCATGCAGAAAGACGACCGGTTGGCCGTGACCGACGACATCGGTAGCAAGCCGCGCGCGGCCTGTGATGATTTGACGGGGTGCGCTCATCGACTTCGATCCTGGAAGTGCGGCTGTGCAGTCGCCGATGCTAAGCGGGCGCGCCATGGCGGCGATGGTAGCCGCTCGGCGCTGGCCACGTCCAGCTGGCAAGCGTTGATCGATCCGGCTCGAAGATCTCGATCTTGAGCGGATAGCACGCGGCGGCATCGCTCGAATGGGTCGCGCTGCAATCGCCGCCGGGACAGGCCGACAGCGCGCCGAGCAGATCGATCTCGGCGAAGAACTCGATGAAGTCGCCGGGACGGACCGGGCTCGCCTTCATGAAATATTGCTGCGTATCCTTGGTGAAGCCGGTGCACATGAAGACGTTGAGCACGTCGTGCACGTGGTGCTCGACCGTATCGGGCTCGGACTTCAATTCGGCGCCGAGCGCGCGCGCCAGGTTGGAATGGCAGCAGAAGTCGTAAACGCGGCCGTTCAACCGCAGGTTGGTGTAGGGATCGCAGCGTGTGCCGATGACGTCGTGCACACCGGCGCCATCCGCATCCCAGCCGTACCAGCCGAGCGTGTCATGGCTGATGGTCGCCATCGGCCTCAGATAAGGCATGCTGCTCCAGAGCCGGTCGCCGGTGCTGACATGCGTGGCGTGCAGCGCGCGGGTCTTGCCGCTGAAGAAGCGCTCGGCGAGATCGTCGGCGTTCCAGAGATTGAGATCGCCGACCTGCGGGCCGTCGATGCTGACGATGCGGAAGAACCGCCCGCGCGTGACGCGAAACGTCCGCGCATCGCGCGGCGGCACCACGATCTCACCGGTCTTGACCAGTGTCTTGCGCGTGGCTTCCAGCACGGCCATGTCGGGCCGCGGCATCGACCCGGCAGGATAGACGATCGTCGGCCTTGCCGAACGGCGTGCGGCTGCGTCGGCGGGCTCGGGTGGGACGTTTGGCGGCATCGTTCGCACTCGCTCAATGCAGGGAGACAGCGTGATGACTGATAGCCCGTGATCGAGGCTCGGTGAATTACAAGAGCAATTCACCAAAGCCGGCCTTCTCATAGCCGCCAAGATGGCGCTTTTCGTATATACCGAGCGACCAGAGTGTGTGAGTCAGCTCGGCCGCAGGGCCCAAACCGGATGTGGCGTGATGTCGCAGCGCCAAGATCGACGCGAATGATCCGCAACGGACATGTTGCTTCTGTTGTCTATTTGTTGTCGATCTCGCCTCTCGCTTGCGGGTCGGTTTGGGACCGATCGGACTTTGTCTAATTAAGGCCTGTATATTCGTGGATTTCACTTTCTCAGAGATGGCCGCACGGTCAGATCTCAACCCCGCGCCATGGCGCCGTCCCTTCATCCGCTGGCTTGATGGCGTCGAAGCCGGGTGGTCCGTCCCGCTATTGCTTGTCAGTTTCGCAGCCGTTTGGACGGCTTACCTGTGGATCGCGTATGCGGGCTCGGGTCTCCATCCCGATTTTCTCGAGACCTGGACCCTGGGGCGGCACTTCGCCTGGGGCAACCCCAAGCATCCGCCGCTGATGGGCTGGGTCACCGGTGCCTGGACACAGGTCTTCCCGTCCACCGACTGGTCGCTGCAACTGATGGCGATGACCAACGCGGCGCTGGCGCTGTGGGCCGTCGACCTGATCTCCAGGCAGTTCGTGACCGGGCACAAGCGCCTGCTGGTGCTGCTGTTGCTGATGCTCACGCCCGCCTATCAGTTTCACGCCCAACGCTTCAACGCCAACGCGGTGCTGCTGGCGGTATGGCCGCTTGCGACTTATTGCTTTCTGCGCGCGTTCGAAACCAGGACCGCGATCTGGGCCATCGCGGCCGGACTGGCGGCCGCGGTCGCGATGCTCGGCAAATATTACTCGGTATTCCTTTTGGCGAGCTTCGCTCTTGCTGCCCTCGCTCATCCGTCGAGACGCGCCTATTTCACCTCCGCCTCGCCGTGGATCTCGATAGCCGCAGGCCTCCTGGCCCTTGCGCCTCATCTCTACTGGCTCGCGACCACGGGAGCTGCTCCCTTCGGCTATGCGATGGCGGCGCACGGGGGAGTTGATCTGCCGACGTCACTCCAGGATTCAACGTCCTTCGTGGCGGGCCTTGCGGCGACGATGAGCCCTCCCGCGCTCACCTGGGTTTTGATTGCCGGTCCGCGATTGCGGCGGCTGCCGAGCGATTTTGTGGCCATGGTCCCGGGCTTGCGGCTGCTTTTTTATATCGCGATCGGCACGATCGTCTTGCCGGTCGCGACCTCGCTGACCGTGGGCACCGATCTGCCATCCATGTGGGCACTGCAGGGCGTGTTCCTGTTCGCCGTTCTGATCGTGTGCGGGACCAGCTATCCGATCGAGCGCTTCCATACGGTGAATGCGACGGTCCTCGTTGTAGGCATCGCGCTCGCGGCGGTCGTCATCGCCGCGCCGCTGCATGCGCTTTATCGCAACAGCCACGGCTATGAGGAAGGGCGCAATCTCTATCCTCAGATCGCCGGCGAAGTCACGCGCCTGTGGCACGAGCTCACCGGCATTCCGTTCGCCAGGGTCAGCGGCGACGATGCGCTCGCATTTGCGACTGCCTTCTACAGTCCCGATCATCCCTATTATGCGCGACCGTTCGCCAAGCAATACACTTGGCCCGTCCCGCGCAAGACGACGCTGGAGCATGGCTGGGCCGGGCTTTGCTTTCACGACCAGCCGGAGTGCCTCGCCTGGATGGACCAGACCGCCGCGCGCGCCGGGAACGTCGTCCGGCACGAGTTCGTCGCGCAGGCCCATCTGCTGGGCATGCCCGGCGTATCGAGAAGGGTGGTCGCGCTCATCGTGCCGCCGCAGGCCGCGCAGGCAGACGAAGAACCCGGCAAATGATCGCGCAAGCCGGAGGCTGAAGGCTGCATCAGGCAGAAGCCGAGCGGCCTCGTTTCGCGACCGAAGCTTACGTCATTCTTTCCCCGACGCAGACATATGAGCTGCTGGAATTCAGCTGGTTAGGCCGGATCGGACATCGTCATCCTGCACGCGGGCCGACGCGATTGACCCCAAAGCAGACGAGAGAGGCACGTCCAGGTTGCAACATTCGACCAGCACTAGTGACCCATTGATCTGCATCACGGCGCTCGTCGATTTTTGTGATGTTATTTCTCCGACGCGCGAGCGATGCCATTCGCAATGGCACCGAAGGAGGCCGCATGGTTATGGCGGCGGCCCGCAAATAGTCGTGCGGCGTTCTTATTGAGACAGGTGTCCGGCAAATGCCGCAGCTCCCCACGTCCACGTCAGCCGAGCACCTTCACGCCTACGACGTATGGGATGTCCCGACGCGGTGGTTCCATTGGATCAACGCGCTCACCGTGCTCGGTCTGATGATCGTCGGAGTTATCCTGCTGAACGACGACGCGTTGGGGCTCGCCGCCAACGGCAAGATCCTGCTCAAGGAAATCCACGTCGTGCTCGGCTACGTGATGGGGCTGAATTTGATCTGGCGCTTCGTTTGGGCATTCTTCGGCAACCGCTATGCCAGATGGAGCGCCATCCTGCCTTATGGTTCAGGGTTTTGGGGCAAACTGCGCGCTTACGGCAGCGCCTTTCTCAGCGGCGAGCCGCAAGAATATGTCGGGCATAATCCCGCGGCACGTCTCGCAATTGCAGTTCTCCTGCTGCTGCTCGTGCTGCAAGCCGCGACCGGCACGATTCTCGCGGGCACCGATCTATTCTGGCCGCCGTTCGGAACATGGTTCGCCGGTTGGGTTGCCGCAGCCGGGATTGATCCGGCAACGGTCTCGCCCCTCGCCGCGGAGACGTTGGACCAGACCGCCTACAAGGCCATGCGTGCGTTTCGAAGCCCGGTCGTGACGATCCATCTCTATGCGTTTTATGTACTCGCAGGCGTCGTTCTGCTGCATCTGATAGCGGTGATCGTGACCGAAATTCACGAGGGTGGAAGCATCACGTCGGCCATGTTTACCGGCCGAAAAATTCTCAACCGTCCCCCGCAAGACGTTTAGGCTCGAAAGAAGTCCGGCGCCTGTGGGTGTTTGAAGTATGGCCGTTCGCGCCGAAGGCGCTGTCCGGCAGGACGGCCGAACGCCAGTAGTCACACCTTTCTTGGGCAGTTGTTGGCGAACAACAGAGGAGCAGTCGCCATGATCAGACAAGCCGTCACGTTGGTATCCCTCAGCTGCCTTTTTGCATCCTCCGCTCTGGCACAAGATGACCTGCTGGCGAAGGCGAAGCAGCAATTCGAGCCGATCCCGACAGCTCCACCAGTGCTGCCCGACAACGTGGCGACTCCCGAGAAGGTCGAACTCGGCAAGATGTTATACTTCGACCCGCGGCTCTCCGCGAGTCACGCCATCAGCTGTAGCTCGTGTCATAGCATCGGGCTCGGCGGTGCTGACGCCGAACCCACCTCAATTGGTCATCGCTGGCAGCATGGCGAGCGCAATGCTCCCACGGTCCTCAATGCGGTATTCAACAAAGTCCAGTTCTGGGACGGCCGAGCCAAAGACCTCGAACAGCAGGCCGGCGGGCCGATGGCCAACCCGGTTGAGATGGCGTCGCCCAAGACGCATGTGGCCGAGCAGCTGAAAGGCATTCCGGGCTATGGCGATCTATTCGCCAAGGCTTTCCCGGGCGAGGCGGACCCCATCACGCTTGCTAATGCGCAAAAAGCCATCGCCGTATTCGAGGCGACGCTGATCACGCCAAACGGGCCGTTCGACCGCTTCCTGAGGGGGGAGCAGGACGCGCTTTCGCCGACGCAGAAGGCGGGCCTAGCCGTCTTCATGGACAAGGGATGCTCGGCCTGCCACAGCGGCATCAACGTTGGAGGCGGCATGTACGCCCCGTTCGGCGTGGTCGAGAAGCCGGGCGCCGAGTTTCTGCCACCGGCCGATAAGGGCCGTTTCATGGTTAGCAAAACTCCGGGTGATGAGTACGTCTTCAAGGTCCCAACGCTCCGGAACATAGCTCTGACGGCGCCTTATTTTCACACCGGGAAAGCATGGGATCTGCGCCAGGCGGTGGCCGTGATGGGAACCAGTCAGTTAGGCATTCAGCTGACCGACGATGAAATTAGCAAGATAACCACCTTCCTCGACAGCCTGACTGGTGAACAACCGAAAGTGACGTACCCCATCCTTCCGCCAAGCGTGGTGAGCACGCCCCGACCGCAACCGTGATCGAGGTTATCGGTTTTCTAGTGTTCCGATGCTGACGTATGATTCACAAATCGGCTCAGACTTGCGAATCTGTGCCGATGAGGAAAATCGAACAGATTTCGATCGGCGCCGCCGATCGTGAGCGATTGGAGCGGCTGGTCCGAGACCGGAATACGCCGCAAAAAGTTGTTTGGAGAGCGCAGATCGTGCTTTCTGCAAGCGAAGGGATGACGGCAGAGGCGATCGCGGCGACGGTAGGCAAGAGCCTGTTGACGGTGCGTCGGTGGCGCCAACGCTATACGGCCGAAGGGGCCGAGGGGCTCTTGAAGGACGCGACCCGTCCGTCGCGGGTAAAACCGCTGTCGCCCGAGTTGATCAAGCGCGTGGCGCACATGACTCTGCACGAGAAGCCGCCGAATGCGACCCACTGGAGCGGCCGCAGCATGGCGGCAGCCGCCGGCATCTCCTTGAGTAGCGTCCAGCGGATCTGGAATGCGCATGGGCTGAAGCCGCATATCATTAAGACGTTCAAGGTCTCGCGCGACAAGAACTTCTCCGCCAAAGTCGAGGACGTCGTCGGGCTCTATCTCCATCCCCCGCACAAAGCGCTGGTCTTGTGCGTCGATGAAAAAAGCCAAATCCAAGCTCTCGACCGTACCCAGCCCGGCCTGCCGATGAAGAAGGGCCGCGCCGGCACGATGACCCATGACTATAAGCGTAACGGCACCACGACGCTGTTCGCGGCTTTGAGCATGCTGGACGGCAGCGTCATCGGAGCTTGCATGCCGCGCCACCGGCATCGCGAATTCTTGCGCTTTCTCAAGCTGATCGATCAAAGAACTCCCGCCGGTCTCGACCTGCATCTCATCGTTGACAATATGCGACACACAAGACGCTGGGCGTCCAGCGCTGGCTCAAGGCGCATCCGCGCTTCCACCTGCACTTCACGCCCACCTCGGCATCCTGGCTCAACATGGTCGAACGCTTCTTCGCCGAAATCACCCGAAAACGCATCCGGCGTGGCGCCTTCAAAAGCGTCGCCGAATTGCGGGCCGCACCAAGTCAGCCAGCCAAATCCTCGAGAAAGTCGCCAAAGCGAAATAAGCGTTGGAGTCACAACACTACGCTCATGATGGGAAGCTGAATCGGCCGTCCCTGAACAAGGCCCGGCAGGCGTCCACGGCGACCGGATCGTAACGTGTTCCTTTTCCCGCCTCGACTTCGGCCAAGGCCACGTCGAGACCAAGCGCCTCGCGGTAGGGACGGCGCGCCGTCATGGCCTCCACGACGTCGGCCACGGCGAGAATCCTGGCGCCGAGGTTAATCTCATCGTTTCTGAGCCCGTGCGGGTAGCCCGAACCGTCCAGCCGCTCATGATGCTGCAGGATCATCTGCGCCACCGGCCAGGGGAAGGCCACGCCCTTGATGATGTCGCACCCGGCCTGCGCGTGCATCTTGACGAGTTCGAACTCAGCCTTGTTGAGCTTTCCCGGTTTGCTGAGAATTTCGGCCGGCACACTGATCTTGCCGACATCGTGCACCACCCCGGCGAGACGGATGCCCTCGATATCGTGCTCCGATAACTTCATGTCGCGGGCGATCGCAGCCGCGAGCAGCGATACATTATACTGGTGGCCTGCGGTATACGGGTCGCGCAACTCCACCGTGCTGGCGAGCGCCGTAATGGTCGCTTCCATGCTCTTGCGAAGCGCCTGTGTGGCCGCTTCGCCGTCGGCCCGGGCACGCAAGGCGGCGATGCCGTAAGCGAGATCATCGGCCAATTCGCCGAGCAGCCGCAACTCGTCGCCGTCGAAGGCGTCCGCCTCCGCAGCGTAGATCGTGAGAGCCCCGATGATTTTGGAATCGACCTTGAGCGGCAGCGCCAGGCTCGATGCGTAGCCGTGCTCCAGCGCTTCCGCCCGCCACGGCACCATTTGCGAACTCGTCGCGAAACTCCGATTGACCTGCGGCTCGCCGGTTCGGATCGCCGAACCAGTCGGCCCCAGGCCGTGCTCGGTGTCGGCCCAGCTGATCCGCGCCGCCTTCAGATATCCGGCTTCCTGCCCCGCCCACGCAACCGGGCGAACCGTCTTCGCTTCGTCGTGTTCGGCGAAGCCGATCGATGCCATCACGTAACCGCCGGTCTCCACGATGACGCGGCACATTTCCCTCAGCAATCGGCCCTCGTCGGCCGCGCGCACCAGCGCCTCATTTCCCCGGCTCAAGGCCTTCAGCGCGCGCTCGGAGAGCCGCAGCGATTCTTCCGCCGCCTTGCGCTTGCTGATGTCGCGGATCGCCGCCGTCACCAGGACACCTTCGGCGCTTTCCAGCGGGCTCAGCATGAGCTCGATCGGAAACTCGCTTCCGTCCTTGCGCCGTGCGCAGAGCTCGATCCCCATGCCGATCTGCTGCGCCAGCGCCTCTGCCACGGGGCGAAGACTGTCCGCGATCAGCCGTTCCACGAAGCCCTCCGGAATGATGTTCCTCACCTTTTGCCCGAGGAGTTCATCGCGGTGGTACCCGAACTGCCTCTCCGCCTGAACGTTCAGCAGGACGATGTCTCCGCCCGTGTTCACCACCACCATCGCGTCTGGAGCCGCCTCCAGCAGCCCGCGGTACTTGCTCTCCATCTGCGCCAGATGCTTGTCCGCGGCCTTGCGCTCGGAAATATCGACGAAACTGGTACGCAGCAAATTCCGGCCAGCCCAAGGCAACGTGTTCACCCGTACTTCGCAGATGAACTCCTGCCCCTGGGCGTTGCGGATGGCGCGCTCGAACGTCATTGCCTCGCCGGCAACGGCCTGCGCAACGTGCGACTGGAAACTCTGCGCGACCGGAAGCCCGTCCGGCTGAGACGGCGTGAAGAACTCCCGCAGATCGTGCTTCAGCAGTTCATCCAACGCGCATCCGAACAGCTTTTCAGCGCTAGGGTTGGCTTCGACGATGCGGTTCGTATCCAGATCGAGAACGATAATGGCGTCCGGCGCCTGCTCGACCAGCAGACGAAAGGATTCATCGCTCTGCACGGACGCGGCTGAACGTTCCTTCAACAGTTTTGCGTCTTCGTCGCTCATTGCCGAACTCATCCGTTGGATGCCTGCGCCGAGCGAGAGCGGTGTGCCGGGTTGCGTGCGTGGATTCGCCAAAGAGCTTGGCAGTCCGGGCAAAGTGGCTCGCGGCGTCGCCGCTGCCATCTGAAATAGAAGGTGTCGTCGACTGCAACTTTGGTCTATTCATTGTGGTTTTTGGGGGAAGGGCGTTGATCTGGCTCAACATTGATATCGAGCCATCGAGAGCTGCCGGGCCGTCAGCCACCGGGGCCACCGTCCGTTCAGAATTTCTGCTTGGCAGACACTGGCGGTTCAAAAACCGCCGCTGAAAATGCCTTCCGCACTCCCCGACTTACCTACGTGGATGCACAGGAGCCTGAAGGAACTGGAGAAGGCTTTGGGAGAACGAAAATGAAATCAGACGAAAGTAGCTGGCAGCGGGACAATCTCGAAGCTGATTTAGGATACATGGAGAGGGCTGGCAAACGACTATCTCGGGCTGCAATGACAATTGTTTGCAATTGGCGTGCAACTGCTCCGGTTTTATGGCTGAAGATGTTGCTGGTCGTTCTCGTTACCCTGGCAGGCGCCGGCTGCACCCCGGAGCCACAAGCGCCGCTCCGGGTTGGCACCAACATCTGGCCGGGTTACGAGCCGCTCTACCTAGCCCGCCAGCAGGGTTATTTTTCACCCGAAAGCATCAGGCTGGTGGAATACACGTCGAGTTCCGAATCCATCCGGGCGTTCCGCAACGGGGCGATAGACGCAGCGGCCCTGACACTCGACGAGGTGCTGCTATTGGGTGAGATGACATCTGACTTGAGCATTGTCCTTGTCCTCGACATCTCCGAGGGCGGCGACGTGATTCTCGCGCAACCGGCGCTATCAAGCCTCCGCGACCTGAAGGGGAAACGGGTGGGCGTGGAGGCGTCCGCCCTCGGCGCCTATATGCTGACCCGGGCACTCCAGACCGCAGAAATGACGTTGGGCGATGTACGTACGGTTTCCTTAGAAGTCTCTGAACATGAGCGGGCGTTCAAGGAGGGGCGCGTGGATGCCGTGGTAACCTTCGAGCCGACGCGGACAAGGCTCCTGGAAGCTGGCGCACGGAAGCTGTTCGACAGCAGCCAAATCCCAGGCGAAATCGTCGACGTCATTGTTGTCAGGCGGACGTATTCGGCAAGGTATGGCGCGCAAGTCAACCAACTCGTGCGCGGCTGGTTCAGGGCTCTGGACTTCATCCGGAAAGATCGGAACCAAGCTGCTTCCCTAATGGCTCCAAGAGAACGGATTAGCGCCGACGATTTTCAAAAAGCGATTCAGGGTTTGCACCTCCCCAATATCGAGGAGAACCGCTCGATGCTCGCAGGTTCAACACCGACCCTCGTCCGCACAACGCGGCAGCTGGGCGAAGTGATGTTGACCAGCCGGCTGATCGTGCGACCGCCGGATTTGAAGGGGTTGCTCGACGGCAGCTTTGTCGAGGATGCCAGGCCATGAACCTATTCACTGGGTTTCCGCTACGCCTGACCATTCCAACGTTTCTTTTCCTGCTAGCCCTGTCGGCTGAAACACTCACCATGAAGCACACTCAGGAAGTGGCCGATGCTGAGGAAGAGAAAGAGGCGCTTGCCCTCGTGACACAGGACATGAGCCAACTGCAGGCAAGCATCGACAACAGCCTGCGCAAGGGAGATTGGGAGGGGGTCCAGTCGGCGATTGCGCTTAGGGGATCAAACCCGAACGTTGCGGTCCTTGTATTGGTTGATGATGCGGGGACCATCGTCGGCTCCACCAGCCTGAAGCTCATTGGGGTCCCCATCGGTCGGGCCCTGCCCAACGTGGATGCAGCATTTTCGAGGGACATCGGTGCGACCCTGAACGCACGGGTTTCCCTATCTGACGACCGCCAGTTCATCTCTGCCTACTATCCGGTCATCCTCGGCGCAAAGGAGGGGGAGATCCGGCCGAACCGGGTGGGATTGGTGTATCTGCGCTATGACCTCACCTACGCCAAGGGAATCCGGCGCTATGAGTTGGGGCGACAGGCACTTGTCGTGACGGGGTTTTATGGCGGCGGCTTCCTGCTGCTCGTTGTTTTCCTGCACCTGGTGCTCACCAAAAGAGTCGGTCAGCTCGTCTCGGCGAGCACGCGCTTTGCCGCCGGAGACCTCGCTGCTCGGACAGGATTCGTGGGGAAGGATGAGCTTGCTCAGATCGGGGCGGGCTTTGATCGGATGGCTAAGGAGATCGCCAAAAATCACGAGGCGCTGGTCCTTCTGAATCGCGACCTGCGAAGGAGCGAGAAATTCCTCGATGACATCGTGGAGAACGTCCCGAACATGATTTTCATAAAGGATGCGCAGACGCTGAGATTCCTGAGAATCAACAAGGCCGGCGAGCAACTTCTGGGATGTTCACGGGAAGAACTGCTCGGGAAGAACGATTATGACTTCTTTCCGAAGCAGGAAGCGGACTTTTTCACGTCAAAGGATCGTGAAGTGCTTGGCAAGAAAGGACCCGTTGATATCCCGGAAGAGACGATCAAGAGCAGGGGCCAAGGCGACCGGATCATCCTGCATACCAAGAAAATCTCGATCGAGGGCAACGAAGGAAAGCCACTGTACCTTCTCGGCATATCCGAGGACATTACCGAGCGCAAAAAGGCGGAACTGCGGATGGCGCAATTGGCCGCGCAGAACAGGCTGATCCTGGATTCTGTGGGAGAAGGCGTCTGCGGTCTGGACAGTGACGGCCGATGCGCATTTGTGAATCCTGCGGCATCGCAATTGCTTGGCTTCACCATCGAGGAACTCGTTGGCCAAGACGGTCATAGCAAATTCCATCACACCAGGGCGGATGGCCGCCCCTACCTGGAGGAGGAATGTCCGGTCCATTCAGCGTTCAAACGGGGGATGGTCACTCGCGGGACAGAGCTGTTCTGGCGCAAGGATGGCAGCAGCTTCCGGGCGGAATTCATCAGCACTCCGATCCTGGATGCGGGCAAAGTCACCGGGGCAGTGGTGACGTTCCGGGACATCACCGAGCGCGAGCGGATCGAGCAGCGGAACGCGCAGCTTGCGGCGATCGTGGAGTCCAGCGACGATGCGATCTTCGGCAAGACGCTGGAGGGCGTCATCACCAGCTGGAACAAGGGCGCAGAGCTGATTTACGGCTACACCGCGCAGGAAGTGGTCGGCAGGTCGGTCTCGGTCCTGATGCCGCCCGGGCGCAGGCAGGAGATGTCAAGCAATCTCGCCTTGATCCGGGAAGGACGCCATATCCTGCATTTCGAGACACCGCGACGCAAGAAAGACGGGAAGGAAATTTACGTGTCGCTGACGATGTCTCCGGTGAAGGATGACGCGGGGCATATCATCGGCGCATCGGCGATCGAGCGCGACGTCACCGAGCTGAAGCAGGCCGAGGAGGAATTGCGCAAAGAGCGCCAACACCTCGAAGAGGTGGTCGCGATGCGCACGGCGGAACTGACCACGGCGAACGATGATCTCGAAGCGACCAACAGGGAGCTGGAGGCATTTGCCTATTCGGTCTCGCACGACCTCAGAGTGCCGCTCCGGGCGATCGACGGGTTCTCCCGCATCCTGCTGGAGGATTATTCCGGCAAGCTCGACGCCGAGGGCCAGCGGGTGCTGAACGTCGTGCGCGACAACGCGGTCAAGATGGCCCGGCTGATCGACGACATCCTTGCGTTTTCGCGGGCAGGCCGCAGCGAGATCGCGCCGGCGCGGATCGATATGGATGGGGCGGTTCGCGCCGTGATCGAGGAATTGGCGCCGGCCGTCGCGGGGCGCAGACTGACTTTCGACATCAAGCCGCTGGCGCCGGCGCAGGGCGACCCGGCCATGGTCCGGCGGGTCTGGACCAATCTGATCGACAACGCCATCAAGTTCACCGCGCCCAAGCCCGACGCCGTCATCGAGATCGGATCGACAGCCGGCAAAGACGAAACCACCTACTACGTCAAGGACAACGGCGCGGGCTTCGACATGCAATACGCCGCCAAACTGTTCGGCGTGTTCCAGCGGCTGCATGGTTCCGAATTCGCTGGCACCGGCATCGGGCTCGCTATCGTCAAGCGCATCGTCGTGCGGCATGGCGGGCAGGTGTGGGCCGAAGGCAGGGTGAACGAGGGCGCGACGTTCTATTTTACTCTGCCTGTCCGGGAGGACTCACATGCCTAATGCAAACACCCAGGTCGAAATCCTTCTGGTCGAGGACAATGCAGCCGATGCGGAGCTTTGCATCCGCACGCTCAAGAAGAACAATCTGGCCAACCGGCTCGTGTGGGTGAAGGACGGCGCTGAGGCGCTCGACTTCCTGTTCGCCAGGGGCGCCTATGCCGACCGTGCGGTCTCCGCCCGCAATGCGGCCTAGATGCATCCTAAGGTTGTATTGCTCGATCTCAAGCTGCCCAAGGTCGGCGGGCTTGAGGTCATCCGCAAGGTCTGGGCCGATGATGCGCTGAAGCTGCTTCCTATCGTCGTTCTGACCTCTTCGAAGGAAGATCGCGACGTCGCGGAAGCCTACAGCTCGGCGCGAACGCCTTCGTCAGCAAACCAGTCGAATTCGAGGAGTTCGCCGCCGAGGTGGCGCAGCTTGGCCTGTTTGGGCTGCTCATCAACAAGCCACCGCGCTAGATCGGGCACACGCACACTGCGTGACACAGAAACGATCTTGCGCGGTCATTGAAATTTTGCGGCTTCGCTGCCCCGCATTTTGCAGCGCCGCGCGCGCCGGGAACGTCGTCCGGCACGAGTTCGTCGCGCAGGCCCATCTGCTGGGCATGCCCGGCGTATCGAGAAGGGTGGTCGCGCTGATCGTGCCGCCGCAAGCCGCGCCGGCAGATGAAGAAGCGGGACAATGATCGTACGAATGGGTGTGTTTGCAGGTCAAGGCAGAAGCTGAGCGGCCTCGTCTCGCGACCAAACTCTACGTCATTCTGTCCTCGGGGCAGCAGACATATGTGCTGCTGGAATGTCAGTTAGTTTGGCCGGATCGATATCGTCACCCTGCAGACGAGTCGACGCGATTGACCTAGCTAAGGCGGAGCACTGATTCCGCCGTGCTTGGCTAAGCGGAAGAGGGGAATTGCGATAAAGGACCGGCGCTGCACGTTGAGGCTATTATGAGCGATTTTTTGATCGCGTGGCTTGCATCCAGTGCTGCCTTCTCGATCGCTTTTGTCGCGTTCATGATATTTTGGGCAGGACTAGACGGTGTCTATCCGGGTCTGAAAGGAATTTCTCGTCTGGCGGGGGTGACAATTGGCAGCGCCTTGGCCCTCCAGTTAGTCTACGGCGGCCTGGTTTATCTGCTACTCACTCGCATCGGGGTCTGGCGCCTCTGGGCCGTCACTCTAGCGTATCTAATTCTTTGGGTACTGGCTTGGAACTCAATAGATACTTCCCGAGAGGCTTGGGGCATGCTCGCTTGGCTGGTGTTCGCCTGCCTCGTGGCTTGGGTGTTTTGGTTCGTCGCTAAGTAGCGGAGTGAGGCGGGTTGAAGTCCGTTTCTCGCCTTAAGCCAACTACGCGCGGACCGTGGCCTGCGACCGGGAATGTTCGCATGAGGATCGTGCGAAGCTGAAGATCGCTTCGACGCAGGACCAGGGCCGGAGAGCGTTTGCTCGGCGAAATGAACAAGATCACCGTCTCAGTTCATCCAAGACGGTAGCGGCAGGTTCTTCTTGCGCAGGAAGTCGGGATTGAAGAGCTTGGACTGGTAGCGCTGGCCGCCATCCGCGAGGATGGTGACAATGGTTTTGCCCGGACCAAGGTCGCGTGCAAGGCGCATCGCGCCGACAATGTTGATTGCGCTTGAACCGCCCAGGACCAGCCCCTCGTGCTCGATCAGGTCGAACAAAACGGGCAATGCCTCCTCATCGGCGATCCGGTAGGCCATGTCGATCGGCGTGCCTTCAAGGTTCTTCGTCACCCGGACTTGGCCGATACCCTCAGTGATCGAGTCGCCCTCTGTCGTCAGCTCACCCCTGGTAAACCAATTGTAGAGGGCGGCGCCCATTGGATCGCTGAGCGCAATCGTCACGCCCGGATTTCGCTCCTTGAGCGCGCGTGCGACTCCACCCAAAGTCCCGCCGCTGCCGACGGCACAGGTGAAGCCGTCCACTTTGCCTTTCGTTTGCTCCCAAATCTCGGGACCGGTCGTCCGATAATGTCCGTCGCGGTTGGCGACGTTGTCGAACTGATTGGCCCAGAATCCGCCCAGTTCCTCGGCGAGGCGACCGGAATAGCGGGCATAGTGGCCCGGATCGGAATAGGGCACGGCGGGTATCAGGCGCAGATCGGCGCCGCATAGCCGCAGCATGTCCTTCTTCTCCTGGCTTTGCGTGTCGGGCATCACGATCACGGAACGATAGCCACGCACATTGGCCACGAGCGCAATGCCGATGCCGACATTGCCGGCCGTGCCTTCCACGATAACGCCGCCCGGCTTGAGTTGGCCACGTTGTTCGGCGTCGTTGATCATGGCGAGGGCCGCACGATCCTTGATCGAGCCGCCCGGATTGAGAAATTCGGCCTTGCCGTAGATGTCGCAACCGGTGGCCTCCGAGGCCGCGCGCAACCTGATCAATGGCGTGTTGCCGATAGCTTCAATCAAGCCAGATCGAACACTCATGGCTGTCGGCCCCGCTGCCTGTTTGTAATCTCATCTTAGGGCCGGCCGAAAAGTGTTTGATGCTATTCTTGCAACTGGTCGAGCAAGATCGTGGTCAATTTCAGAGGATAAATTGGCAAACCGTTCTCTTGCCAGTGTCCTCATCTATTTAGATGACGAGATTCGTGCTGGCGGCCGCAAGCGCGCCCCGTTCCCGGCGTACGCTCCAACGATAGACAAAACCGGCAATGCCCAGCTGCATCGCAGGAACAGCGATTTGCATAATGGCGGGCAGTGTCGCCATCCAATCAATAGGAATAACTTCGAGGATGGGTCCTCCGTACCGGCCAAACAACAGCAAAGCAACGATCGGCAGAAGAAGAAGCGCAAGGAATGCGGCGATCGTCCGCAACCATCTGTAGGAAAATCGTCTGAATGCGACGGCGGCAAAAGCTATAAAGGCAAGCCAACTGGCGTTGTCGATCAAGCGGATTGTAACATCAGCAGGTTGAAATACATTCGACCAATCGGTTGTGAAGGTGCGCATGGCAGCATGCGCTATTCCCAAACCGGCGAAGATCGCCCCGGTGATTTCTCGCGCCCCTCTCATCTCATCCCTTTGCAAGGGCCGCGCAGATTCGGCGGCTTCGTCATCCGGATTAAGCTTGCGATGTCGTCCATCACCTAGACCCGCGCCGGCGATTTCCGCTTCCGGAGTTCAACCGGAAGCAGGCAATGATGTGACCGAAGGAGCGCATTTGACCCGTTGCGGAAATCACCGCAAGGCGGCATGCTTCCGGTCATGGCGAACGAATAGCTCGCTGACACTATTGTCGTGAACCTTTGCGCGTGAGGTGCTGGCGTGCTGAAGACGTTGGGATTGGATGATGAACTTGATCCGGCCGAGGTCGTGATCGAGATCGAACGCGCATTCGACATCAAGATATTAGACGCTGAGGCCGAAAACATTTTCAGCGTTGGCCAGATGTTTGATCTCTTGCGGAGCAAGGTGCACTGCGGCGACGCAGATCGAAAATGTGCAAGTGCGATGGCCTTTTATCGAATCCGGCGCGCGCTGAACGATCTGCCGGTGGACATCGGACAATCGCCATCATCGAACCTGTCGCCGCTTCACCGCGTTTACACAAAGTCATTTGTGAAGTCACTAGAGGAGAAGTCAGGCCTAAGGCTGCCCCGGCCAGACTTGAGCTTAGTGGGCAGGTTCGGTGTCACCCTCATCGCGCTCGTGATTTTTGGTGCCGTGGCGGCGCTCCTTTTGGCGCTGTGTTCGGCGATCTTTTCTGTACCACTCCCAAAGCCGTTATCCAGTGCCGCCGGTCCTTTGCTTGTTGGAGGGTTGGTCGCCGGTTTAGTCCTTGTGCGGGGCGATGCCGGTCGCCTGCCGAAGACCTGCCGCACGCTCGGAACTCTCGCCGCAAAGACAGCAAACTTAAGCTACGGCCGTCTTGTCAAACAAGGGGCAGACGCGCGGGACAGCCATATGTGGAGAGTATTGGTTGAAATCCTCTCCGACTATGCAAGAGTGCCCACCAACCAGATCGTGCGCGAGACGTATTTTCTGGCCAGCACATTGAAAACCCAGGATACGGCGGCATAGCCGCACCCGGGAGCCAGTCATCTCTTGGCCGCCCCCCCCCCGAGCGAGAGGCTCGTCGCGACCGCTCAATGAACTGGGCGCGAGCAATGGTTGGATGTAAGTGCACGTCTGCTTGTGGCCGATTTCGTTGAAAAAGTCAGCGGTTGCGACGCAGAGATATCGGTGATTCAGTCTGTCTAGTGGGCAGGACTGAAGGTCATGATGGGGCATCGGCAAGTCGAACAGGCTGCGTTGTTCTATGAGTTCTCGCTGGAAAGGCACATCCCCGCCGACCACCTCCTGCGGTCGATCGATAGGTTCGTCGACCTTGAGGACTTACGGCGGGAGCTGGCGCCGTTCTACAGCAACATCGGGCGGCCCTCGATCGATCCGGAGCTGATGATCAGGATGCTCCTGATCGGCTATTGCTTCGGCATACGATCGGAACGGCGCCTCTGTGATGAAGTCCACCTCAATCTGGCATACCGCTGGTTTTGCCGGTTGGGTCTGGATGGAACTGTCCCCGATCACTCGACGTTCTCGAAGAACAGGCACGGCCGCTTCCGTGAGAGCGATCTCTTCCGTCGCGTGTTCGAGACCGTCTTGCGCCGCTGCATCCGGGAGCGCCTGGTCGGCGGCGAAGGGTTCGCAGTCGACGCGAGCCTGATCAAGGCGGATGCCAATCGGCAGAAGGGAATCGAAGGCGATAAGGGGCTTCCGCCGGAGGCTGCGGGTCGAGCGATCGACGAGTACCTTGCCGTTCTTGATGATGCCGCGTTCGGTGCCGCGACGGAGGTCACGCCCAAGTTTGTGTCGCCCTCCGACCCGGCGGCGCGCTGGACGGGAGCGCACGGCGGCCAAGCCTTCTTCGCCTACTCGACGAACTATCTGGTCGACATCGAGAATGCGATCATCGTCGATGTCGAAGCGACCACGGCGATCCGCCAGGCAGAAGTATTGGCCGCCAAGCGCATGATTGAGCGTTCAATCGAAAGGTTCGATCTTTATCCAAGCCGGCTTCTCGGCGACAGCGCCTATGGCTCAGCTGAGATGCTTGGCTGGCTAGTCTACGAGCAGGGGATCGAGCCGCACGTGACCGTCTTCGACAAGTCGGCCCGCACCGACGGGACCTTCTCGCGTGAGGCCTTCACCTACGACCATACCAGGGACGTCTATCGCTGCCCCGCTGGCAAACCCCTCACCACTACAGGGACGCTGGTGAACAACGATACGACGGTCCTCTACCGTGCGAGCAAGCACGATTGTCAAGCATGCTCTCTAAGAAGCAGGTGTTGCCCCAACACCCCGGCCCGAAAAGTGCCGCGCTCGATCTACGAGGGCGCTCGCGACATGGCACGCGAGATCGCAAGCTCATGGGAAGGCCGCACTTCACGCCGGCTCCGCAAGAAGATTGAGATGCTGTTCGCGCATCTCAAGCGCATCCTCAAGCTGGATCGGCTGCGACTAAGAGGGCCGAACGGCGCACGCGACGAGTTCACCCTGGCTGCAGCCGCTCAAAATCTTCGTAAGATGGCCAAGCTGATCCCGATGTCCACACCGACGCCCGCGTGAACCACACCGCGCCAATTCGTCCTCGAAACAGCTGGCGTTCACGACGAAACTACTGCCGACTTTTTCAACGGAATCGGCCCTAAGCTGACCACACGCTTGAAAGCGCCGATGTCTGCAGGTGAGGTTCACGCGGACTCCGGTCCGGGCTAGATCGATAGCTGCTGCCTTGAGGCGACGGTGCGGCCCGTTGGCGGGCGACGCTTGGGGGAGGCGAACCGGACGGGCCGATCGGTCTTGCCGGGAGCGAGATCGCATGCAGCCGCAAAATTCGCTTTCAAGCCGCTGCGCCGAAACACGAAGTTCGCCAGCGATTTCAACGCAAATCAGCCTGTCCAGTCCTCGCGTGAAAAATTTTCTTGTTTCGTATTTTCGGAAATCATGTTTCTCTGACGCCATCCCGCCTCACCACGGAGGGGCGTTGCGCGCGATCGTCACGACACGCGAGGCGGGGAGGCGGTGGCCGCGAAGCATCGGAAGGCGCTCGTTTGGGCGCGGACGAACGGTGCTCTGCGGACGGTGAAGTCGTGTGGTCCTGGCCTCCCGGTGCTGAGGTCAAGTTCGTGACGACGCTTTCGCGTCGCGCTGACGACAGGGACAAAACAGCCGGTCCCTGGGGAGAGCACGTATAAGCCGTAAGCCCATCGCGCGGGGAATGCCGGATGTTCGGCTGAACCTGTGGTGACTGCCGCCTGCTTTCTTTTTGCAGGCGGGCCATGGGTGAGGCCTTCACCCGGCGTTCCCCGCGCCCTCTGTATCAAGAGGGAGCTCGAACAGCACACCTCGGGCACTAACGTGCGGCGGGAAGGAGAGGTCGTGTGCGAATGGCAGCAGGCGAGCTAACTCAGCACCACCGATCCGGTACGGCCGATCAGCCGGGCCAGCTGCTTGAAGCGGCCGCCGACGCGGTCGGCGACGAGATCGACCATGCGATGTTCGAACACCAGCATCAGCTGGTCGTCGCGGCTGCGGAAATGGGTCGCCGGCAGCACCCCGGGGCGGGCGGCCGAGATGAGGTGCGCGACGCGGAACGCCGCGCCGAGGATCCTGGCGCGCTCGATCTGGGCCTTCGGCAGGCGCCGCATCAGAGCCGGCGGGGCCGCTTCGTCGCGAAAGCCCTCGTAACGGAAGAACACCGACAACGCGACGAAGATACGGCCCTCATGGCTGATCGAGCCGAAATTGCCGTTGAGAATGAGGCCATAGGTCTCCTCGCCTCGGTGGTCCGGATGCATCCGCCAGCCGATGTCGGACAGCAGGCAGGCCGCATGACGCAGGCGGCGCTCCTCCTCGGTCTCCTCGAGATGGGCGACCCGAACCAGCCGATCGGTCCAGTCCATCAGCTCGCGGGCATGGCGGGCCGACCGCGACAGCAGTTCGTTCAGGCTTTGCGCGGCGCTGAGCAGCCCGTCCTCGGCGCGCTCCCTCTCGGAGAGCTTGGCGTAGAGCAGGCCCTCGCGCACGCCATAGGTCGAGAACACGATGGTCTTCGGCCTGGCGACGCGGATGACGTATTCCAGCACCAAGGCCGCATAGGTGAGCAGCGGCCGCCGCGCCTCGGCCACGGCCTCGATGTCGGCGAGCATGTCGGCTGCTGCGAGCTCGCGCAGGCGGCGGGCAAAATCGAGCGCCGACGCAGCCGGAATGGCATAGCCGTGCATCACGCTGAGCGGATAGCCGCTCTGGATGATGTGGATCTTCGCCAGCGCGCGCCAGGTGCCGCCGACGGCGTAGAAGGTGCGGCCGGGCCCGGCCACGAGCTGCGGCAGATCGGTCAGTGCGTCGCGCACGATCCGCTCCGCCTTCTTCAGCGATTTTTCGGCGAGGTCCTGCAGCGCGAGCCCGCCGAGCGGCAGCGTCACGCCGCTATGGACCTGGTGGCCGCGGACATCGATCAGTTCGAGCGAGCCGCCGCCGAGATCGCCGACGATGCCGTCCGGCTTGTGAACGCCGGAGACGACCCCGAGCGCGGAATAGCGCGCTTCCTCGGTGCCCGACAGGATCTGGATCTTGGCGCCGCAGATCTTCTCGGCGCGTGCGATGAAGTCGGGGCCGTTGGAGGCGTCGCGGCAGGCGGCGGTGGCGATCGCATGCACGCGCCCGACCTGCTGCACCTTGCACAGGGCGCGAAAGCGCGTCAGCGCCGTGAGCGCCTTGTCGACGGCATCAGCTGCCAAGAGGCCGGTGGTCTGGACCTCGCGCCCGAGCCCGCACAGCGCCTTCTCGTTGAAGACGGTGAGGAGGCTGCGCTCCAGCGCCTGATACACGACGAGACGGACCGAGTTCGAGCCGATGTCGATGACGCCGACGCTTTGAGGTCGCGTCGGCCCCCGCTTGCGCGGCCGCTTCACGGCAGGATTCCGCAATACAAGACTGTCACGTCACTTGCGGCGTGTGAGGCGGCGCGGCGATGATTCCTTGAGCGACTTTCCACGGCCGGACAGACTCGGATTGGTCATGAAGTAGTTGTGCAAATTGAACGGCTCCTCGCCGGGTGCGGCCTTCATACGCTTCGACGATCCGTCCGGCAACAACTGCCAGCTCTGCTCGGTATCGATGAGGTTTGCGACCATGATCTGCTCCATGACCTGCTGATGCACCGTCGGATTTTGCATGGGGCAGAGCACCTCGACGCGACGGTCGAGATTGCGCGGCATCATGTCGGCCGAGGAGATGTACACGGCCGCTTTGGCGCTCGGCAGGCCGTGGCCCATGCCGAAGCAGTAGATGCGGCCATGCTCCAGGAAGCGGCCGATGATGGACTTGACGCGGATGTTCTCCGACAGCCCGGGAATGCCCGGGCGCAGGCAGCAGATGCCGCGCACCACCAGCTCGATCACGACACCGGCCTGGGAGGCCTCGTAGAGCGCATCGATGATGTCGGGGTCGACCAGCGAGTTCATCTTCATCCAGATCGCGGCCGGCTTGCCCTGTCGAGCGAAATTGATCTCGCCGTGGATGTGCTCGATCATTCGCTTGCGCAAGGTCAGGGGCGACACCGCCATCTTCTCGATGTCGATCGGCTCGGCATAGCCGGTGATGTAGTTGAACACACGCGTGACGTCGCGGCCGATCACGGGATCGGAGGTGAAATAGGAGAGGTCGGTGTAGATGCGCGCGGTCACCGGATGATAGTTGCCGGTCCCGGTGTGGACATAGGTGGTGAGGCTGCCGCCCTCGCGGCGCACGACCATCGACAGCTTGGCGTGGGTCTTGAGCTGCAGGAAGCCGTAGACCACCTGCACGCCCGCGCGTTCGAGGTCGCGCGCCCAGCGGATATTGGCTTCCTCGTCGAACCGGGCCTTCAGCTCGATCAGCGCGGTCACCGATTTGCCGGCCTCGGCGGCTTCCGCCAGCGTGCGCACGATCGGCGAGTTGTTCGAGGTGCGGTACAGCGTCTGCTTGATCGCGACCACGTCGGGGTCGCGCGCGGCCTGCTGCAGGAACTGCACGACGACGTCGAAGGATTCGTAAGGATGATGGACGATCAGGTCCTTCTGGCGGATCGCGGCGAAAATGTCGCCGCCATGCTCGCGCACCCGCTCGGGATGACGCGGCACATAGGGCTGAAATTCGAGATCGGGACGATCGACCCGCGTCAGCTGCGACAGCTCGTTCATGGCGAGCACGCCGTCGACCAGGAACACTTCGTCGCCCGTCGTCGACAGCGCCTCCTGCACGAAGAGACGCAGCTCCGCCGGCATGTTGGCCTCGATCTCGAGCCGGATCACCGAACCGCGGCGACGCCGCTTCAGCGCCGTCTCGAACAGCCGAACCAGGTCTTCCGCTTCTTCCTCGATTTCGATTTCGGAGTCCCGGATGATACGGAAGGCGCCCTGTCCCTTGACCGTGTAGCCGGGGAACAGACGGCCGATGAACAGGCCGGTGGCCTGTTCCAGGGTGATCAGGCGCACCACGCCGTCCTTGGCACCGGGGAAGCGAATGAAGCGGTCGAGCTTGCCGGGCATGCGGATCAGCGCATTCATCGGCCGGCCGTCGGAGACACGCGTCAGCTGCAGCGCCACCGTGAAGCCGAGGCTCGGAATGAACGGGAAGGGATGCGCGGGATCGATCGCGAGCGGCGTCAGCAGCGGGAAGATGTTGGCGAGGAAGTGATCCTCGATCCAGTTGCGCTCGGCCTTGGTGAGATCCTGGCCATCCACCAAAACCACCCCGACTTCGGCGAGCACGCGGCGCAGGTCGCGCCAGATCGCCTGCTGGTCGATCGCAAGCTGCGATACGCTTTCGTTGATGACCTTGAGCTGTTCGAGCGGGGTCAGGCCGTCCGGGCTGCGCTCGGCGATGCCCTCGCGCACCTGGGCGCGGATGCCGGCGACCCGGACCATGAAGAATTCATCAAGGTTGTTGGCGGAAATCGACAGGAACCGCACCCGTTCCAATGCCGGATGGCGCGGATTGACCGATTCCTCCAGGACGCGGCGGTTGAAATGCAGCCAGGAGAGCTCGCGATTGATGAAGCGCTCGGGGCTCGTGGCGATCGACGGCGGCGCGGGCGTTGCCGCCTGTTTCTCATTGATTTCAGTAGCTTGCGCAGAGTCCATGAGAAGTCGGTCCATCGTGAGTGAAAGCCGGGGCTGGCCGCGCGTTGCGATGCGGGCCGATCATCGGTTGACGCATCCGCGCCCATTGATGTTCCCGCCAGGGAGAACGTCAAGACGCGGGAGGTGATTGATCATGTTTTCGCAACAGTTCTACGGCGAGCGCTCGCGTCACCGGCCGGCCGAGCCGCAAGGATTCGGCATCCAGCAGGGCGACCACCTCCCGGGCGGCCGCGTAGGAGCGTTCGATCCGAGTGGCCAGATAGCTCACGACGGCCTCGTCGATCGTCAACTGGCGGTCGGCGCACAATTTCACGATCAGGGCCCGAAACAACTGGTCGTCCGGCGGCAGCAACTCGACCACCGGAATGGCGCGCAGCCGCGAGCGCAAATCGTTCAGCGCGATCGGCAGCGACGCCGGTGTCTGGCAGGTGGTGATCAGGACGTAGGCGCCGTCCTGGCGCGCCAGATTGAGCAGATGGAACAGGGCGCGTTCGTCGATGTCGCCGGCCTTGAGATCCTCCAGCACCAGGGCGCCGGTGACGAGCGCGCTGGGCACGGCGGCTGCTTCGAGCGCATGGGCCGAGAGCGAGCGCGCGCCGGCCTGCTGGGCCCAGATTGCGGCGAGATGGCTTTTGCCCGATCCCTCCGGTCCCGCCAGGAACATGGTCTTCGCGGGCCATTCCGGCCAGGCCTCGATCAGCGCGAGGCCTGCGGCGTTGCACGGGCCTTCGAAAAAATTGTCGCGCGAGAGGCTTTCGGCATGCGGCAGCGCAAGCGCCAGTTGGCGAGGAGGCGTGTGGCTGGCCACGTCAGGTCTGCTCCATCTTGGATCGGTCGTTGTGGAGCCGGTGGCTCATCTGGGTTCGATGGTGTTCATGTGACGCACCCACTCCACCAGATAAAGCGCGACAGAGACGAGCGTAAAGACGGTCACCAGGGCCATCAGGACGCCATCGTACGGGCTGGGGTCGAAGCGGAAACCGAGCGAGGCGAGCACCAGCGCAGCGAACGCAACCTGGGCCGCCGTGTTCAGCTTCGATACCATCAATGGCCGCATCGCGACCGGCCGATCGAACAGCCACGACACGATCACCGCCGACACGATCATGATGTCGCGCGAGACCACCAGGATCACGATCCAGCGCGGGATCGCGCCCCAGACGCCGAGCGTGATGAAGATCGAGACCAGGAGCGCCTTGTCGGCAAGTGGGTCGAGCAGCGCGCCGAGTTCGGATCGCAGATTGAAGCGCTTGGCCAGAAAGCCGTCGACCGCATCGCTGATCCCGGCCACCACGAACACCGCGAAGGCGATCTCCATCTGGTTGGAGGCGATGGCCCACACCACGATCGGGACCAGCAGGATGCGTCCCAGGGTAATCAGATTTGGAATAGAGTGGGGAATGGTCACGCAACACGTCCCGGCTGCCGAAAAGATCGCAATGCCCGATTCATCAGGCGGGGAGAACCAGCCAGCTCCAACATAGTATGGGGATCGATCCCTTGCGAGCCATTGCGCGCAGCGAGAATTCGACGTAACCAGCGGACGAAATTAAGGGTTTTACCATGGCCGAGCGCAAAAACGGGCTCACTTACGCGGATTCGGGGGTCGATATCGATGCCGGGAACCGCCTGGTCGATCTGATCAAGCCGATGGTTCGCGCCACCGCGCGCGCCGGCGCCGACGCCGAGATCGGCGGCTTCGGTGGCCTGTTCGACTTGAAGGCGGCCGGCTTCAAGGACCCTGTGCTGGTCGCGGCGACCGATGGCGTCGGCACCAAGGTGAAGATCGCGATCGAGACCGGGCTGCATGCCGGGATCGGCATCGATCTCGTGGCGATGTCGGTCAACGACCTCGTGGTGCAGGGGGCCGAGCCCTTGTTCTTCCTGGATTACTTCGCCTGCGGCAAGCTCGATCCGGAGACGACGGCCTCCATCGTGGCCAGCATCGCGGAAGGGTGCCGCGAGTCAGGCTGCGCGCTGATCGGCGGCGAGACCGCCGAAATGCCCGGCCTGTACAAGGATGGCGACTACGATCTGGCCGGCTTTGCGGTTGGGGCGGCCGAGCGCGGCACGCTGCTGCCGCGGGGCGACATCGCGGCCGGCGATGCGGTGATCGGGCTCGCCTCGTCGGGCGTGCACTCCAACGGCTTCTCGCTGGTCCGCAAGATCGTCGCGCAATCCGGCCTCGGTTTCGATGCCCAGGCGCCGTTCGCGCCTGTCATGACGCTGGGCGGCGCGCTGCTGGCGCCGACGCGGCTCTACGTCAAATCATGCCTGCGGGCGATCCGCGAGACCGGCGCCGTGAAGGGCCTCGCCCACATCACCGGCGGCGGCTTCACCGACAACATCCCGCGCGTGCTGCCGAAGCAGCTTGGCGTCTCCATCGACCTCGCCCGCCTGCCGGTGCTGCCGGTGTTCAAATGGCTGGCGGAGCAGGGCGGCATCGCCGAGCTGGAGTTGCTGCGCACCTTCAACTGCGGCATCGGCATGATCGCGATCGTGCAGGCCGATGCCGTGGACAAGGTCAGCGAGGTCCTCACTGCGAACGGCGAGAGCGTCACGCTCTTGGGTGAGGTGATCCCGGTCCAGGACGGTCAGCACGGCGAACAGCGCGTCGTCTATAACGGTCATCTCGACTTGGCGCGGTGACAACATGAAGCGACGTGTCGCCATTCTGATTTCCGGCCGCGGGTCGAACATGGCGGCCTTGGTCCGCGCAGCGGCAGCAAGCGATTTTCCGGCCGAGATCGCGGTCGTGATCTCGAACCGCGCCGATGCCGCCGGTCTGCAATGGGCGACCGACCAGAACGTCCCGACCCTGGTGATCGAGAGCAAGCCGTTCGGCAAGGACCGCGCCGGTTTCGAGGCGGTGTTGCAGCAGGCGCTCGATCGGCACGGCATCGAGCTGATTTGCCTCGCCGGTTTCATGCGCCTGTTCACGGCCGAGTTCGTGCTGCGCTGGCACGGCAGGATGCTGAATATCCATCCCTCGCTGCTGCCGTCATTTCCGGGGCTCGACCCGCACGGCCAGGCCTTGCGCGCTGGGGTGAAGATCTCGGGGGCGACCGTGCATTTCGTCATCCCCGAAACCGATGCCGGGCCGATCGTGATGCAGGGGGCGGTCCCGGTCGGCGATGACGACACGGCGGAGACGCTCTCGACGCGGATTCTCGAGATCGAGCATCGCATCTATCCTGCCGCTTTGCGGCTGCTTGCCGCAGGACAGGTGCGTTTGGAAGGCGATCTGTGCAAGACCACGACAGCCGGTCCGCAAGGTCAGGCGCTGGTTTGGCCAGCACCGGCCGGTTGAGCGCGCTGATCGGGCAAATTCCCCCGGCGAGGGCCGGGGGTGGGGGTCATGGCCGCCTGTGCCAGCCATGACGAAGTTTGACCGATCGGCCAGATGCGAAGATCGGCAGATCCGGTGTTGAGGTGTATTTCGGAACGCGACGGGTGTCGCGATCCGTCCAGGCGAATGGCGGTAAGAGAATAGTGTGCTGAGCTTGGTTCAGGACACTTTCAGATTCTCGGCCGACGTCTTGCCGCGACTCTCCACAAGGTCATATTCGACCGCCTGGTTTTCGTTGAGCGTGGACAAGCCTGCGCGCTCCACAGCGGAGATGTGGACGAAGACGTCCTTGTCGCCCCCTGCCGGTTTGATGAACCCATAACCCTTGGTCGGGTTGAACCATTTGACGGTGCCTTTGTGCATCGGCATCGTTGTCTCCTCGTCTAGACGAAAAAAAGACGCGGCCACGCGAATTGCGTGCCACGCCACAAACGGGCTTCCCGAAGTCTGTTCAATTTCCGAAGTCGCGAAACGCACAGTCGAACGGCCGGATCCGATTGCACCTGAGATTGCAACACGATTTGCGCCGGATAGCAAGATTGGGGCGGGCGTAGGACGAGGGCTGCGCCTGCGTCTCAATTCCGAGAGTTGTGGCTGCGGAACCACATGGGTTGCCGATGTGCCGGTCGGCGTCCGGCCGAACGAGTGACTTTGGGTGGAACTGCGGACGGATCGCCGCAGTCGGCGGCTCCAATTTGGAGGCTCCGTCTCCGTGGGCCCGTTCTGGTTCCAAGCGCCCGTACCACTCTTGCGACCTACCGGACGGGGATCGGCCCGCGGTCGCGGCTGGAGGGGATGTGGCGGCCGTTCGGAGCCGGAGGAGTATCGATATACCGCTGGTGTTGCGGCGAAGGAGGCTGCGAGTGGCAGGCCTACACAGGCTTGGGGGCGATATAACCCTGTAGCCCGAAATTCTCCCGTGATGCTGTCATGAGCGGGATCAGGGCTGTCGGGTGGATGAACTCGTCTCGGAAGCAGGCGTAGACCTTCGGATCGAAGATGCTTTTGAGCCAGTCGATGACCAGCTTATGTCGGTCGGAGTGACGGAACTCCTTGTGGTAGGTGAGCCACAGATCCATGTGGTAATTGATCCCAAGATCAACCGGTACGAGTGGCGCGCCCAAGGCAATCGCCGATGTCGGCAGAAAGCCGACGCCTGCGCCGCGCTCAATCGCATAAAGTACAGCAACGCTTGAATTGGTCGAAATGCCGACAATTCCCTCCAAGGACTCAAGACCGAGTACTCGCGCATAACCGGTCTCGTCGAGCTGAACGCCATGCTGCTTGACGATGCGGTGATTTCGAAGGTCTGCAAGCGACGTGGGCACGCCATACGCATCTCGATAGGCTTCCGAGACGAACGTATAGATGTGAAGCCTTCCCAATTTAGTGACGATGAGGTCTGGATCTGTTGGTCGTTCCAATTGAATGGAAATGTCGGCCTCGAGACGTGATACGTCCGCCTGCTCCATTGCGCAGTTCAGGTCGACCATAATCTTGCGATAGGTTTTCTGAAAGTCGATCAATCGGGGCAAAATCCAGAAATTGCCAGGACCTTCCGTCACTGCGACGCGGACTGAGCCGTGAGTGTCAGTTGACATCGAGGCCCTGCGGAAGATGTTGAAACTAAGTCGCTCCATCTGCTCCACGTCAAATAGAAGAGCATGTCCCTCATCGCTGAGCGACAGACCTGACTGATCGCGGATAAACAGCTTGCAGCCGAGCTCATGCTCGAGCCGATCGATCTTCCGCATCAACGTCGTGCCGGTCAGGCCGAGAACTTCGGCGGCATTCCTGAAGCTCTGGTGGCGGGTGCATAGAAGAAAAGCTCTCAAGTCTTCCCACGAAGCCTTAAGTGTTTCGTCAAATTTTTTGTGCTGCGTGGATGCAGCACCCCGATGCAAACGTTGCCGCATACCCTCGAGCCCCGTCAGGTATGATGAGTGATCAAGACCAGCGGGAACCATAGATGCAGAACATATTCCAAGGAAGTAGGGAATTTGCGCGTCGCCATGAGCTGGACGCGCTTGCGCCGACACGAGCAGCTGTCGCAGCCCCAGCGCAGTTGGGCGAGTTGGGTGAGCTGGCGGCCATAGCCAAGAAAGAGATTCCGGGAGTTCGTATTTCGGAAACGGCTCTCGAGCAGTTCTGGAAGCATGATCAGCACTCCATATTCGCCTTTCGTAGTGGCGCAAATCTGCTCGGGGGCATAGCCTTTCTCTATTTGAATAGTAGCGGGATGGATGCGCTACTATTGGATGAGATCGATCTGACGCAGCCTTCGCGCGAATATCTCGCGGGCGCCGGTGAAGAAGTTGAGGCGATCTATGTATGGGCGCTTGCCGCCCGCGGTCGCGGGGCGGTTGCAATCGCCAATGTTGCTCGGTTCCTTCGCGGGCCGCGATTTGTCAGCGCGGATTACTATGCGCAACCATCAAGCCGAGACGGGCGCGCGCTCCTGGTGACGCTGGGCTTCAAACCCATCGCCAGCTTCCAGCCGGATCTGTGGTGCTATCAGCGGCCCTGGAATCGAGTGCCGTCGGCAATGCAGTCCACCCATGTTTCAGTACAGCGATCGTTGACGAGGAGTGTCGCGGATGCACGCCATTAGCTCCGTTGCAACCAACAAGGCGAACCCACGGGCGATATCGGTTCGCATCGCGCGCGATGCGAACGACCTCATGCTCGTGACGGCCATCCGTTCTGCAGTCTACCTCGCCGAGCAGGACTGCCCGATGGAAGAGGAGTTCGACGGCAACGACCTGGTTGCCGCGCATTTCATCGGCTTCATCGGCAAAGAGCCGGCGGGCTGCCTGCGGGTGCGCTTCTTCGGCGAATTTGCCAAGGTCGAACGGCTTGCCGTGCGTCACCAATATCGCCGCTCGCGGCTGTCCTTCAAGCTGGTGCAGGCCAGCGTCGACTATGTGAGACGCAAGGGTTTTCGCAAGATCTACGGTCAGGCGCAGGACCGGCTGGTCGACTTCTGGGCGCATTTCGGCGCCAAGCCGATCGGGCAAAATCGCAAGCTGACCTTCTCGGACTTTTCCTACACCGAGATGGTGCTGGAGCTCGAGCCGAGCGATGACGCGATCACGCTCGACAGCGATCCCTATGTGATCATCCGCCCTGAAGGCGATTGGGATCGGCCTGGCGTGCTCGACCTGTCGGCGGGCCGGCCGCCATCTTCCCCCTTGCGCGGCGTTGCGGCAGCACGACAATGAGCCAGCCCCGCGATATGGTCGACACCATCGAGCATGATCCGCCGGTGCTCATCTGCGCCGACCTGCAATGCGAATATCTCGCGGAAGGGCGCAAGCATCTGATCGCCGATGGTGACCGGGTCATGCCGCGCTGCCTCGAACTCATGACGTTGTGGCGCGACAATCTCTGGCCGGTGATCCATCTGAAGCGGATCGCGCAGGCGGCCTGGTTCAATCCCGCCTCGAACCTGACCAATTGGATTACGGAGTTGAAGCCGAATCCCGGCGAACTCGCCTTTGAGCATCCGCTCCCATCGGCCTACAGCTCCTCGCGCTTTGCCGAGTACATGGCCAATATGCGCAGCATCCGCTGCGTCGTGCTCGGCTTCTCGCTCGACGAAACCATCCTGTCGACCGTGGTCGACGGCTTTCATCGCAGCCATCGTTATCAGGTGGTGGGGGATGCCGTGGCCTGCCGCCGGCCGGGCATCGACGACGTCGCGTCCTACAAGCTCGTCGTCACCAAGGTCATCGGCAATTTCGCAGGCGTCGTGAAATGTGCCGACCTGACCGACGCAAGCGGTCAGGTCGCGGTGTAAGCGGACAGCCGATGGCGCAGTTACTTCGACAGGCGTTCGGCGAGTTCGATCAGAACGCGCCGATCGGAGGATTCTTTAATTTTGTTGAACGCAATGATGAGCCGCAGACCCTCGACGACGTTCAGATCCAATTGATGTTCGTGCAGCAGGCGCAGCAGCCTCTCTCCCCGCGATTCGCAATCGTCCGTGCTCACGCATAAGCTCCAGAAACGAGAAGGTCATGGCGACCCGAGAGGAAGAGCTCAAGGAATTGGCCCGCACTCTCCAGGCGGCCGTTGAAAAAGCGCGTGAGCTCAACTTACCTACTAGCGCCTATATTCTGTCAATGGCTGTTATCGAAGTTTCGCAGGCATTGGCCGCCAAACAGGGCCCGGAAAATGGGACAGATTAGTGGGCAGCCGATATTGGGATCACAGCGAACTCATTTGCGTACGTCGTATTTTGAGAAACGCTAGAATATATGAGAACGCAATGTCCAAATTCCGGACTTAGCGGCTTCGCAACGCGAAGTCCGGAATTGGACAAAAAAGTCTTTGATTCCAGTGTGGTTTGGCTCCGAAATGCGAGCGTTAGTTCCGAAATATGAGCATCAATATCTGAGCGGGAGGCCTTACCGGCGGGAGTGGGCCGTCATCCGATCTGAACCAGTAGACATGATTTGTAATGGATCTGTATTGACCCTTTGCATTCTGCAATAAACCAGCGAATTTACATCCTTTGGTGTTAACTGCCGCGATCGACCCGCACAACGCGACCTTTTTCGATCGCGAGCGCCAGGCGGCCATGCTTCAACGCCAATGCGGCCTCGCCGAACAAGTCGCGACGCCAGCCGTGCAATGCGGCGACATCGGCGTTGTCGTCGAGGGCGATCTGCTCGAGATCGTCGACGGTCGCGATGACCTTGCTGGCGACGGCGTGCCGCTCCGAAGTCATCCGCAGCAACACCTTCAGCAATTCGACGATCGCAGCTCCATTGGAGTTGTTGCGCGGCTTCTCGATCTTGGGCAGGCTGGCCGGATCGCGCGCCACTCCGCGCTGCACGGCGGCGACGATGTCCGCGCCCCATTTCGAGCGCTCGAAGCCCTTCGGCAGCGAACGCAGATTGCCGAGCTTCTCGATCGAGGTCGGCGCGTGCGTAGCGATGTCGCCGATCGCATCGTCCTTCAGCACGCGGCTGCGCGGCACGTCGCGGCTCTGTGCTTCCTGCTCGCGCCAGGCGGCGATCTCCATCAGGACCGCCAATTCCTTCGGCTTGCGCACCCGGGTCTTCAGTCGCTCCCAGGCCCGCTCGGGGTGGAAGTCGTAGGTGCGCGGCGAGGTCAGCACCTCCATCTCCTCGCTGACCCAGTCGCTCCGTTGCCGTCGCTTCAGGTCGGCATCGAGCGCGGCAAAGACATCGCGCAGATGCGTGACGTCGGCCTCGGCGTAGTGGATCTGCTCCTTGGTCAGCGGCCGGCGTGACCAGTCGGTGAAGCGGTGGGTCTTGTCCGGGCGATGGCCGGTGATGCGCTCGACCAGCTGGTCATAGGCGATGCTGTCGCCGTAGCCGAGCACCATGGCGGCGACCTGGGTGTCGAAGATCGGGTGCGGCACGATGCCGGCGCGGTGCCAGATGATCTCGATATCCTGGCGCGCGGCGTGGAAGACCTTCAGCACGTTCTCATTGGCCATCAGCGCGAAGAATGGCTTCAGATCAATGCCATCGGCGAGTGCGTCGATGACGAGCGCCTCTTCCGGGCTCGCCATCTGCACCACGCAGAGTAGGGGATAATAGGTGGTCTCGCGCAGGAACTCGGTATCCACGGTGATGACGGGATGCCGGGCGAGGCGGGTACAGGCGGCCGCAAGGTCCGCGGTAGTGGTGATCAAGTCCATGAATGATCCATGACGCGCTGACTTACGCCGTCGTCCGAAAGCGCTGATATGTCAAGGGTCTTGGGACGAATTCGGGGCTTGCATTTCGGCTGGATCAGGGCCAAGCGGCCGGGAAGTGCTCGTGGGAAGCGCCCGCAGGTTGAACCGGCTCCCGCTTGATCGTTACTGATTGCGCACGCGGCCTGATCGCCGGCGGCCGCAGGGCACGGCGAGTGCGATGACGCACAGCGCGATCATCGCCAATCCCATGAATTCGAAAACCAGAGCGTCCACCAGCCGATCTCCCGACAGATCGCGAGAATTGTCGGGGCTGCGTTGACCATTTCTTAAACGCACGATCCCGCGCGTCGCGATGGTGGACGCGCGGTTAATAGCTCCGTGGAGCGGATTGACGCCCGGACCGGTCGCTACGTGCCGCAGAATGTCTGCAGCACCCGCTCCTCGGGCTGCGGCGGTTCGGCATAGGCGGCGAATGCCGGCTGGTCCTCATAAGGCTTGGCCAACACGGTGATCAGCTCTTCGAACGGCGCGAAATCGTCGTCTCGGACTGCGGCCGCGATCACCGCCTCGATACGGTGGTTGCGCGGGATGAAGGCCGGATTGACCGCGCACATCGCGGCCTGCCGTGCCGCGGGGGACGTCTCGCGTTCCTCCGCGAGGCGCTGGCGCCAGCGCGGGGCCCATTCGTCGAACCCGGCCGGCTCCGCGAACATGGCCCGGACCTCGGAGGTGTCACCGCTGCCCGCGGCGTCACTCAGGCGGCGGAAGGTGCGGGTGAAATCGGCCTGGCCGGCGGTCATGACGTCGAACAGCGCCTGGGCCAGCTCGCGATCGCCCTCGCGCTCGGTGGCCAGCCCGAGCTTGCGCCGCAGGCCGGCCTGATGGGCCGACGTGAACTGCTCGGCAAAGCCGTCGAGTGCGGCTTCCGCCTGCTTGATCGCGGTCTCCTTGTCCTCGTCGAGCAGCGGCAGCAGGCACTCGGCCAGCCGGGTCAGGTTCCAGAGCCCGATCCGCGGCTGATTGGCAAACGCGTAACGGCCGAACTCGTCGATCGAGGAGAACACCTGCTTGGGATCGTAGGCGTCCATGAAAGCACAGGGGCCATAGTCGATGGTTTCGCCGGCGACCGAGGTGTTGTCGGTGTTCATCACGCCGTGGATGAAGCCGATCAGGAGCCATTGCGCGATCAGCCGAGCCTGCCGGGCGATCACGGCATCGAGCAGGGCGTGATAGGGCCGTTCCGAGCCGATGATCTCAGGGTAGTGCCGGGCGATGACATGATCGGCGAGCTGGCGGACGGCCTCAACGTTGCCCCGAGCGGCAAAATATTGGAACGTGCCGACCCGGATGTGGCTGGATGCGATACGCGTCAGCACCGCGCCGGGCAGGGCGCCTTCGCGGTAGACCGGCTCGCCGGTCACGACCGCGGCCAGCGAACGGGTGGTCGGGATGCCCATCGCATGCATCGCCTCGCTGACGATGTATTCGCGTAAGACCGGCCCGAGTGCGGCGCGGCCGTCGCCACGGCGTGAAAATGGCGTCGGACCGGAGCCCTTGAGCTGGATGTCGCGGCGGATACCGTTCCGGTCCACGACCTCGCCGAGCAGGATGGCGCGGCCGTCGCCGAGCTGGGGAACAAAATGCCCGAACTGGTGGCCGGCATAGGCCATCGCGATCGGCTCGGCGCCTGCGGGCACGGTCTTGCCGGCCAGGATATCGGCGCCCTCGGCCGTCTCCAGCTCTTTTGGGTCGAGCCCCAGCTCCTCGGCCAGCGGCCGGTTCAGCTTGATCAGTCGCGGGGCGGCGACGGGCGTTGGCGCGACGCGGGCGAAGAAATTGTCCGGCAGCGCGGCATAGGAGTTCTGGAAGGGGAAATGCACGGTCATAGCGGTAAAGATAGGCGTGGCGCGCCGGCTTTTCGAGCCCAAACGGCCGTCAGTTGAGCTATCCTGCGGCAGCTCAATTCGGCGGCAGGCCCGGCGGCGGCATCCCGGCCCGGCGAACCGCGCCTGTCTCCCGCGGCTCGGCCGAAAAAGGATGAGCGCATTCGGTTGCCGCGCGGGGTTCGCTCGGCTAAACCGGCCGCGCATCGGCTGGCGCCTGAAGGCGCGGCCGATTCCCTCTCCTCAGACGATCGAATTCAGGACGACCATGCATCGCTACCGGACCCATACCTGCGGCGCGCTCCGCGAGAGCAACATCGGAGAGACCGTCCGCCTGTCCGGCTGGTGCCATCGCATCCGCGACCATGGCGGCGTGCTATTCGTCGACCTGCGCGACCATTACGGCATCACGCAATGCGTGGTGGACCCGGATTCGCCGGCGTTCTCCGCGGCCGAGAAGCTGCGCTCGGAATGGGTGGTGCGGATGGAGGGCAGGGTGCGCCACCGTCCGGAGGGCACCGACAATCCGGAGCTACCCACGGGCCAGGTCGAGCTTTACGTTGCCGACATCGAGGTGCTGGGGCCGGCCGGCGAGCTGCCGCTGCCGGTGTTCGGCGAGCAGGAATATCCCGAGGATATTCGCCTGAAATACCGCTTCCTCGACCTGCGCCGCGAGAAGCTGCACAATAACATCATGCGCCGCATGGCGATCATCGATTCCATGCGCCGCCGGATGAAGGAGCAGGGCTTCTTCGAATTCCAGACCCCGATCCTGACCGCGTCTTCGCCCGAGGGGGCGCGCGACTTCCTGGTGCCGTCGCGCATTCATCCCGGCAAATTCTACGCGCTGCCGCAGGCGCCGCAGCAATACAAGCAGCTGCTGATGATGAGCGGCTTCGACCGCTACTTCCAGATCGCGCCGTGCTTCCGCGACGAGGACCCGCGCGCCGACCGCCTGCCGGGCGAGTTCTATCAGCTCGACATCGAGATGAGCTTCGTCACCCAGGAGGACGTGTTCGCGGCCATGGAGCCCGTGGTCCGCGGGGTGTTCGCCGAATTCGCCGAGGGCAAGCCGGTCACCGAGGTGTTTCCGCGCATTCCGTTCGCGGAGGCGATCCGCAAATACGGCAGCGACAAGCCCGACCTGCGCAATCCGATCGAGATGCAGGATGTCTCCGAGCACTTCCGCGGCTCCGGCTTCAAGGTGTTCGCGCGCATGCTGGAGGACCCGAAGAACCAGGTCTGGGCGATCCCGGCGCCGGGTGGCGGCAGCCGTGCCTTCTGCGACCGCATGAACTCGTGGGCGCAGGGTGAAGGCCAGCCGGGCCTCGGCTACATCATGTGGCGCGAGGGCAATGAAGGCGCCGGCCCGCTTGCCAACAATATCGGGCCGGAGCGCACCGCGGCGATCCGCGAACAGCTCGGCACCAAGGACGGCGACGCCGCCTTCTTCGTCGCTGGCGATCCGGACAAATTCTGGAAGTTCGCAGGCCTTGCGCGCAACAAGGTCTCAGATGAGCTGAACCTCGCCGACAAGGATCAGTTCAAGCTGGCCTGGATCGTCGATTTCCCGATGTACGAGTACAACGAGGACGACAAGAAGGTCGACTTCTCGCATAACCCGTTCTCGATGCCGCAGGGCGGCCTCGAAGCGCTGCAGACGCAGGATCCGCTGACCATCAAGGCGTTCCAGTACGACATCACCTGCAACGGCTATGAGATCGCCTCCGGCGGCATCCGCAATCACAAGCCGGAAGCGATGGTGAAGGCGTTCGAGATCGCGGGCTATGGCGAGCAGGACGTGGTCGAGCGCTTCGGCGGCATGTACCGCGCGTTCCAATACGGCGCCCCGCCGCATGGCGGCATGGCGGCCGGCGTCGATCGCATCGTGATGCTGCTCTGTGGCACCACGAACCTGCGCGAGATCTCGCTGTTCCCGATGAACCAGCAGGCCATGGATCTGCTGATGGGCGCGCCGTCGGAAGCGACGGTGAAGCAGCTGCGCGAGCTGCACATCAGGACCAACCTGCCGAACAAGTAGGGACGATCTTTTTCCGCTGCGGCCTGCTGCTGAGGTCTCAGCAGCAGGCCGCAGCGGCGAAGCGAGCCTACCGCCTCATGCCCGCGGGTCCGTATTCGTTGGGCTTGCAATGACGGTCCCCGATGACGCAAGTTGCCCCCTGCGTTGGTCGGCTCCTAGGATACGATGGTCGAGGTCGGGTCGCTTCAAGTTCCGTTCGCTCCCGCGGGCGCCTCTGGCACCTGCCTGACTTGGATTGCGAGCGTGCTCGTCGGCACGTGTTGCCTGTGGCTGGCCGCGTTTACGGGCCTGCTCGCACTGGCCGATCTGGTCCATGTCGACATTCCGCAAGAGCTCGCCCGAAAATTGCCGCTGTTGCAATCGCGCCCACATCTGATCTTTGCGGGCGAAAGCCGGACCGAGTTCGGGGTCGACCCGCTCCTTGCGGCGAAGCTCCTGGGGCAGCAGCCGGGATTTGCGGTCAACATCGCCTATGAGGCTGGTGAGCCTCTCGCTGTGCTCGGTGCGGCGCGAGCCTTCCCTGACGTATTTGGTGACGCGCATGTTGTGCTCAGCGTCGCGCCTTTCATCTTTAACGAGGGCGTGCGTTCGGCATCAGTCTATCCGCTCGATGTCGCCGCGCGGATGAATGTCTTCCAGCAACTGGCGACATTTCTGCCGCTGCGGGTCGGGACCTTGGTCCGCTACATTCGTGCCTCCTTTTCGGCACGCCTCGCCGAGGTCCAGGAAGTGGCGAGGCATGGGACGGTACCGCCGGGCGGCGGCGTCCTGATGCTGAGCGGAAGAGCCCCGGATTATCCAAATCTCGGGCGGCATCCACACTACGAGCACTGGGACATTTCGGGGCCGAAGTCCCGCGCCGCCGTCGAGGCCATGTGTGAGATTGCTCGCCTGTCGCGCAAGCTCACCGTCGTGGAGCCGCCTTGGATTCCGGGCGATCGCAGCGCCGATGTCGAATGGCTCCGTTACGAAGCAGAGACTCTGCAGCTACTCCGGCATGCTGCCGATCGCTGCGGCTTTGCGCTCATCCATATCCCTGCCATAGACGGACTGACCGCGGCCAAGTTCAGTGACGAGATGCACGTGAATAAAGACGGGATGCCGATCTATACCCGCGGCCTGATCGCCCGGCTCGCTCACTAGCACAATGCTGTTCTCCTCGTTCACATTCCTTTTTCAGTTCCTGCCGGCCACGTTGCTGGCCTTTGCCGCGGCGCGCCGCCACTCGCAACGCGCGGGCATCCTCGTTCTGCTGACCGCATCGCTGATATTCTATGGCGCCTGGAATCCGGCATATCTGCTGCTGCTCGCGGGTTCGATGGCCATGAATTTTACGCTCGGCCTGCTCATGGAGGACCGCAAGCGACGCCGGGTCGTCGGCATCTTCGGTGTCACCATCGATCTCGCACTGCTCGCATATTTCAAATATTCCAATTTCCTGCTCGACAGCCTGGGTGCAGTGACAGGCGCGCAATTCGCGCCGGCAAACGTCGTCCTGCCGCTCGGCATTTCCTTCTTCACCTTCCAGCAGATCGCGTATCTGGTCGACGTCATGCGCGGCGCGAAGGTGGAGCGCGACGTGGTGAGCTACGCGTTGTTCGTCAGCTTCTTCCCGCATCTGATCGCGGGTCCGCTGGTTCACCACGCGGAGATGATCCCGCAGTTCAAGCGAACGTCGAGCCACCGTGCGGCGGTGCTGGCTGCTCGGGCCGTGGCGATCTTCTCCGCCGGATTGTTCAAGAAGGTGATGATTGCAGATGAGCTGTCACAATTCGTGAGTCCGATCTTCACTCATCTGGATGCGGGCGGTACGGTGCCGTCACATTTCGCCTGGCTTGCGACACTCGCCTACACCTTGCAGATCTATTTCGATTTCTCCGGCTATTCCGATATGGCCATCGGGCTCGCGTTGCTGTTCGGCGTCCGCCTGCCGGTGAATTTCCGCTCTCCCTACCGTTGCCTCTCCATCATCGAGTTCTGGCGGTGCTGGCACATTACGTTGTCGCGCTTCTTGCGCGACTACCTTTACATCCCGCTCGGCGGGAATCGGCAAGGCAGCGGGCGCCGGTATCTCAATCTGATGACGACAATGCTGCTCGGCGGCCTCTGGCATGGGGCGGGGTGGAATTTTGTGATCTGGGGCGGGCTGCATGGTGCCTACCTCGTCACCAACCATCTTTGGCGGAAGCTGCGCGGAACGGATGGCAAGCCCAAAGCAGCAGCCACGCGCGTGCTGAGCTGGTCCGTCACTTTCGGAAGCGTCGTGCTTGCCTGGGTATTCTTTCGGGCGGCAACGCTGGGCGGCGCACTTCGGATGTTTAGCGGGATGTTCGGGTATCCGCTGGAGGGGCCTGCCTACGTTCCGTCCGGCGTGTTCACCACCTTTGGCCTGCCCATCTGGGTCGGCTCGGACGGCTTCTTCTGGCTCGGCGCTACCATGATGACGTCTGCGTTCGTCATCGCGATTGGGCTGCCGAACGCGCTGCAGATTCTGGGTTACCGGGAATATCGCCGTCCGCCCGAGCATGTCGGCACGCTCCGCTGGCGCCCCTCAGCCGGTTGGGCGGCGCTGGTTGCGGCGGCGCTGACGGTTTCTTTGTTCGGCATGTGGCAGCGACTGGAGTTCTTGTACTTCCAGTTCTAAACGGAGCAGGGCGGGCGGCCCCTGTCAGCAGCTCTTCTGCTGCACATGCTGGATGCAGGTACACGTCGCGGTCGCGGGGTATTTGACGTCGTAATAAGGATAGTTCGACGTGGTGGGACCGTTGGTCGAGCAGCGTGGAAACAGATAGTAGCTGTCGGACAGCGTCACGTTGCCCACGACCCCGGAGCCGAGATTGGGTTTATAGGTATAGGAAACCTCGCCCAGGATCAGGGAGATGTTGGCGTTGGTTGGCGTGGTGTTCGAGGTGAAGGCGGACAGTGTCATCGGCTGGCCGACGGGCCTCGCCGCGGTCGAATTGGTCGACTGGCTCCATTGCACGGTTGCATTGCCGTTGCCGTCGGTGGAGACCTCGGACACCGTGACCGTGATGAGCGGGCCGTTGCTGTCCGTCACGGGATATGGCGCCATGATCGAGGACGAAGCCTGAAGAATGGCTTGCATCTGAGTCGCAGTGACCTGCGTGTTCTGCGAAATCATGTCGGCGACGCTGTGCGAGGTCTCGCTGACCTTGACATTGATGGCCAGCCCGTTCCCGAGTTCGATGCCGCCGAGATACAGCAGCAGCATGAGCGGCAGCACGATGGCGAACTCCGTCGCCGCCACGGCTTTGGCGTCGGTCCATAGCCCCCGCACTCGGAATGACAGGCCGGCGAGCATATCTGACTCCTTAAGAGGACGGCTCATTCTGGAACGCAGCGGAGGCCATGAGCAGCCTGTTGCCGGTCGACAGATTCGAGAGATTGAAACCAAGTGGCCCCAGCATGACCGGCCAGACGTACATCACCCGGAGAACGACGATATCGCCGGCGTGGCCGGCGTTGAATTGCCAGCTGTTGCTGACGTTTCCGTTGCTGTCATAGGTCAGCGTGGGCATGCCCGTGTTGGTTGACGACCACGAATTGGCGACTTGCAAGTCGACCATCAAGCTGTTGCAGTCGAAGAAGATGCGGATATTGCCGCAGACCTGCTGCTTGAAGGTTGCCTGATCCATGTTCTGCGTCTGCACCTGTCCGGTCATGACAAGGCGCGCGGATTGACTCGCGACCGTCTCCAGCAGCTGCTGAGCGAAGAAAACCAGGAAGGTTTGAAAGAGTGCGATGATGAGGGCAAGGAACGGTGCGGCAACCAGGGCGAATTCGACGGCCGTCGCACCCTTGCTGTCCTTGACGAAGGCGGTGCAGCTCTTGCTGCGCGCCTTCGCCGATGTGAGGTCCGGTGCAGTCATGGGCTGATCCTACTGCACGAGGCTGGCCGTGCTTGATGCGACCTTGAGGAAGAGGTTCGTCAGCGCGGTCGAGATGTCGCCGCCGGTCTGAACGTCGGCGAAGAAACCGGGCGAGGCGCATGATTGCAGGTTTTTCGCGATGGTGCCGGTTGAGGACGAAGGCTCGTCGTACGGGTCTACCCAAGTCATATACCAGTTGTCGGTCACCGGGATATTGGGGGTCTTGAGTTGCAGGTACTCGGTGTAGAGGATCGCGATCTTGATGCCTCGGTTCTTGATGGTCGTGCAGATCGAGGTGTCGAGCGGCTGCTGGCATCGACTGTTGGAGGCGAAGGTGCCGTTGGGGCAAGTTGCGGAGATTTTGTCTTCGAAGCCGTCGGTGACCAGGAAGATCACCTCCTGGGGCGTATCTCCAGACGTGTTGCTGCCAAGACCGGGAGTAGGCATGCTGTTGTTGAGGCTGGTGAGCGCGCCGGCGATGTTGGTCCCGTTGTCGGTCTTACAGTTGCTCGTCGTGACGACGCAGTTCTGGTAGACGACCGGCATCAGCGCAATGTTTGAAACTGAGGTTCCTGCCGCCGTCGGGGTGGTCAACGAGGCCAGTGTGTTCAAACCCAAGTCGAACGTATAGAGGGCCGCTTTATAGGTGGTGTTGTTCAGGGCTGACATGCACTGCATGACGCCCCCCGATACGCCTGGCTGCGGACAGTTCGACCACGAATTGAGCAACTGGTTGACGGCGCTCGTCACGAGATCGATCCGCAAGGTGATATTGTTAGCTCGTGCGATCGCGAGGTTATCCTTGGTCCCGCCGTCGTGAGCGATATTGGTTTCATGACAGGCGAAGCCGCAATTCTGCGACGATGTCGCTTTCTGGTATTTGGGTGCGGTGTAGGCGATAAGGTTGCTGATGTCGGTCGCAGTCGCGCCGATCCCCATCGACGGCGAGTCATCCAGCAGCAGGTAGAAATTCATGTTGGGCGCGCTCGAGGCTTTAGCCACAGCGGAGCCCTTGAGCTGCCACGCCGGAGTCCCGAGGAGGGACGGGAAATTGTTGATGGATTGCGCGGTATAGGCAACGGTGATGGTGCGCTGCAGGCCGGAATCGGTGACCGTGATCGTGGGCGCCGGCACGGAGACCAGACCGGGAAGATTCGCCTTCGCCGCAAAGACGGCCGCTGCTGTCTGCTGGACGACGGTGGCGTTTGTCTGATTCAACATTGCCGGCCTGACGGCGGCGATCGCCGCAGCATCGGCGGCCGCGTCCAATTGGCCCTGCTTGCGCACAGCCTGGGTGTAATCGAGCGCCATGCCCAACAAATAGATCGTCGGCACCATCATCAGCGCGAATGTGATGGCGACGTTGGCCTCACGATGTCTTGCGAAGCGCAGCACCAAGCCGCGTAGCATTGCTGTCACCCTCATTGCCGTTCCCGCGGGAGACACTCGTCTGTGGCACGGTCCCGATTGCGGATCGGAGAAAGCAAACAAGCTTCCGCCGCCGCTCACCTCGCGGCAAAGCGGAACTATGAGGATGCGCCATTAAGCAATGCTTACTTGCGTTTTGGGAATATCGGTCCGCTGAGATGTCGTTGGGCCAGGCGGACGACCGTTGTTAAGGGAGTCTAAAACGGATTGGTAGGATTTTAGGGGCCTAGGCTGGGCTGCCCGCGGCCGGCCGGCGATGCGGCAGCATGCGAGTCAAAACGTCGTCGCGGCGGACTACGTGATGAAACAGCGCGGCGGCGACATGCAGCCCGACGACAGGCCACGCGATCCATTTGCCGACGAAATGGTGGATGGCATCGACCGGCGGCTCGAAGGTCTCCCAACTGATCCCCAGCCCGTCTTCGATCCAGCCGAACAACATGGTTTCGCGGAAGCTTGCCACCTTGAACAGGCCGAAATCGGTGCTGGCGTCGGTGCCGATATAGCCGGTCAGCGGCAGCAGGATCAGCAAGCCATACAGTCCCGCATGCGCCAGCTGAGCGAGCCGGTGTTCGACCGCAGAGCCGTGCGGCGGCTCCGGCTGCACATTGATCAGCCGCCAGAACAGGCGCGGCAGAACCGAGAAGCCCACGAAGAGTCCAAGCACCCAATGGATGTTGAGAACCGGCAGGGATTCATCCGAACTATCGTCCATGAACCAGATGACGTAGTAGACGACGATATAGGCGGCGATGAAAGCGGCGGCGCTGGTCCAATGAAACAGCTTGGCCAAGGCACCGAACTCGAATTTCGTATTCTTCCATCGCATGACGTGTGTCTTTCAAGATTGCACGGCCATTCTCCGCTGTCGTCATTGGACGACGAACTCTGGACCGCTGCGCAGCGAGCCCGATACAGGGGAGGACCATGGGCGCGTATCTGGCGTGCAGCTATAGCCGACGCGACTGACGCTTTGTTGAAGAGGGAGGCCGCAACGCGGCTTTTCCCATCAAACCGATCTCAATTCGTCGTTATCAGATCCCCGTGTTCGATCAGGCGAGGATGCGCGGTGCGGCAGTTGCCTTATCCCCGCTATTGGGTGTGCCGGTCGGCTCGATCAGCAGGATGTGCACTTCGCCGCGGGCTACCGGCCGGTGTTCGATCCCTCTTGGCACCACGAAGACCTCGCCGGGATTGAGGGTGACGGTGCGATCCCGCAGCTCGATGTCGAGCGTGCCCTTCAGCACCAGGAAGAAATCGTCGGTGTCGTCATGCTTGTGCCAGTGGAATGGCCCTTCGAGCTTGGCCACCATGATGTCATTGTCGTTGTAGGTCGCGACCGTGCGCGGCGAGAAGCGGTCGGTGAACGTTGCGAGCTTCTCGGCGAGATTTGCGGGGGTGTTCATTGTGCTGGCCTGGCTGGAATCCGAAAGTCGTCGATCATCGGGCGACGATGACCCGATCGTGGCATATCTGCCGGCTCACGTTCTAGCCACTGTGCTGTAAGACGTCAGCAGCAGAGAAGGCGGACATTCGCTGTCAGCTTTCGGGTGGGAATGCGCGCTCCATTTGCCGATATCTGCTGCACCGAGCAGTTCACCCCGGAGCCGAGCATCATGCATATACGAACGGAACCATCGATCCTTTACTTTGGAACCCCGGTGGTCCTCATCAGTACGGCCAATGCGGATGGCAGTTACAATCTGGCGCCGATGTCGTCGGCATTCTGGCTGGGGTGGCGTTGCATTCTGGGACTGGCGGCCCACTCGAAGACGCCGCAAAACATGCTGCGCACGCGGGAGTGCGTGCTCAACCTGCCGGATGTCGGCTGCGCTTCGTTGGTGGACAAGCTCGCCCTCACCACCGGCTCCGATCCGGTGCCGGATAGCAAGAGAGCGCGCGGCTATCGTTGCGAGAAGGACAAGTTCGGCATCTCGGAGTTCACGCCGGTGCCGTCCGAGACGGTGGCCCCGCCGCGGGTGAAGCAATGCCCCGTGCAGATGGAGTGTGTGGTTGAGGCCCATCACGATCTTGCCGGCAACGATGCAGCGTTGCGTGGCCGTGTCCAGATCTTCGAGGTTCGGGTCCAACGGGTCTATTGTGAGCAACGTATCCTCAACCCGGCGGATCCGAACAAGGTCGATCCCGACCGGTGGCGGCCGCTGATCATGAGTTTTCAAAGGTTCTACGGCCTTGCGCCGGAACAGGTGCATGAATCGACGCTTGGAACGGTCCCCGAGCATCTCTATCGGGGACCGGATATCGATCGATCGCGCACACTGAGCGAGCGTTCGGAAGGCGCGCATGGCATTCGCTTGGACGGCTCGCGGGCATATTGAAGCGTTTGCCGCCGTCAGGCGTCTTGCGGGCGCGCGCGTTTTGGCACGATGGCAGTGCCAAACACATGATCCCAGAAGCTCGTCGTGACGCCGAAATTACCCGGCTTGGGATCGCGATGATGGCGCAGATGCCGGAGTCGATGCTTGCGCAGCCATGAGTCTTCGCTCAGCGGCCAACGATGTACCGCGTCGTGGACCGTCAGATACAGAACGTAACCGAGGATCAGGCCGCTCGCGCTTCCGCTTGCGATCTCGACGTCCGAGACGCGTGCGACCAGGAAGAACCATGAACAAAAAATGACGGCGCTGACCCCGATCGGCGCTCCGACGAGGTCGGATGGACGGGCGTGATGCATCCCGTGGAGATCCTTGAGAACAGGCGCTTCATGGTACAGGAACCGGTGCACCAGATATTCGGCGAGCGTCCAGAGTATCGCTCCGCAGGCGGCTGCGACGAACCAGCGCGGGTGCAATGCCAAGCCGCTGTCCGCAAGTTCATAGAGCAGCAGTCCGGCGACAACGATCGGATAGATGTACAGCTCGGCGTAGTAAGTGGTCCTCGATTGGTTCACGTCGTCCCCACACGCAACATGACGAAAAGTGACCGTCGCGGCCCCAAGGACAGCAGCCGTAAGGATTGGCATTTGGCGGAGGCAGCGTCGATTCGAGGCCCGGTCGGTCTGCCGAATAGCAGAGGTGTACGGCACCAGCGTGAATGGACACGGCGCCGCTGCCGATCACAGCACAGTCGCCCGACGGGCGATCTTCGCATGCCCCTTCTGCACCAACTGCCTGTCGTGCCACTCTGTCGCAGGCTTGCGCGCTTGCCGTGTCGGGCAAATCAGGACGATCTTTCCGCGCATCCCGCCTCGATGAAGAGGGACGTTTCGGCCGATCGTCACGAACGGTGAGGCGGGGAGCGGTGGACGTGGAGGCGCCAACAGACGATGAGCGCCGAGACGGACGGTCAAGTCGCGTGGTCCTGGCATCCCGACGCTGATGCCCTGCGCAACGCGTTTCACGCGTCGTCGCACATGGTGGCCAACAAGCCCGGCGCACCAGGGAGATCGCGAAGCAGCCGTTAAAACCATCGCGCAGGGAATGCCGGTTGATCGGCTGCACCTGTGGTAACTGCCGCCTGCTTTTCTCGTTGCAGGCGGGCCATGGGTGAGGCCTTCACCCGGCATTCCCTGCGCTCTCTTCGCTTTCGAAGGGGCGACCTGACACGCACAACCCGGGTGTGATTGCGCCGCGGGACGGCGTCAGCGCGTCAGCTCACTTCTCTTGGCGACGCTCGATCGAGCGCCGCGTCACGAAGGCATTCAAGCGATGACCGAGTTCGCTCGCTCTCAATCCGTCATTTCACCTCGGTACGAGAGATGTGTTTCATTGGTCTCACAGCCCCGTCGAGGCCTCGATCTTGAACTGCGTGAGCGCCATCGACGGATCGGTTTTCAGCAACTGGACCAGCTGCAGCGCCGGCACCTTGGCGCGCGGCGTCAGCTTGAGCGTCAGCGTCTGGCGCGGCGTCTCGATGAAGCGGCTGATGGCCTCCACGGCGGCCGCGACGTCAGGGTTGTCGACGGCAAATTGTTGGCTGCTGTCCTTGAAGCTGGCAACCAGGGCTTGTCTGGCATCCTCTCGCGTCATCGTGTGCGTGCGCGCATATTGCGCGACCAGAAGATCGATCGCACCGAGATCGCGCAACGACAGCTCGAGCCCATTGGCCTCGATCTGCGCGGCCATCGCAGCCGCGGCCTGCGGATCTGGCGTGAACAGCCCGCGCGGCACATGCGCGAGCGACAGGTTCGCGGAGGCGCCGAGCAGGTTGGCGAGATCGAGCTTCACCGGCGAGAGCGCAAAGCTGCTGGAAGTCTCGGTCCAGGCGGCGCCGAGATCGGCATCCAGCGCCAGTTGGTCGATGCCGGCTGCGAGCAGCGGCAGCAGGGCCGGATTGGACGGATCGATCGGCCCCGCCAGCTTGGCCGTCAGGTGGGCCTGGGTCGGGAACGGCCCTATGAACTGGCCCCAGTTCAGCGCGACATTATCGATCCGGACCTGCTTCTTGCTGGACTTGAACGGGGCTTCGAGCCCCTTCAGCTCGATGCCTTCGACGAGTTTCAGCATCGCCAAGGCCGCGCCGCGCTGTTGCGGCACGGATTTATCGGCGAATTGCGCGCTGAGCCGCATCATCCCCGCGACGTCGAACGCTTTCAGCGCGAAGCGTCCGAGCTTGACGGGTCCCTGCGGCGATCGGGCATCCAGCCCCTCGGCGGCGATATCGGCCTTGCCGTCCCGCAGGTCGAGGCTGACGGTGGCGAGCTTGACCGGACCTTCCGGGGTCTCGGCCGAGAGGCCGCGCAGTTCGACCCGATCGATCTGAAGACCGTCATAGATGCCCGCAACTTTCGTCAGCAACTCGCGGGCCTGTTCGGGAGTCGGCTGCGCCCCAGCCGGCGGAAGCGCCGTGAGGAGCGCGGGCAATTGCAGTTTCGCAGGCCGCAAGCTCATGGCTTCCGCGCTGATCCCCTCGATCCGCATCCGGATGCCCTGGTCGGTGGCGATCTCATAGGCGCCGGTCGAGACCCGACCCGAGACGGGGTAGATGTGGTCGTCATTGGCCTTGTCAGGGTCCAGCGCCGCGAGGGCCACATTCGCATCGAAGTCGATCTGGGCGATATCGGCAATGTGGCCGCGCATCTTGCCTGGCGTCGTGTCGGTCTTGCCGTCCGGCTGGGGCAGGCTGGCCGTGAACGTCACCTTCTCGATCTTCTGGCGCGCGATCCGGCCGTTCTTGATGCCCTCGATCGTCAGCCCGGTATAGCTGACGTCGGTCGTCCCGGGGCCCGACACGATGGTGGCGTCGACGCGAGGGATGGAGGCGGAGGAGGCGCTGAGGGCGACGAACTGTTCGAGCACGGCGCGATAGACATCGAGGATCGACGTGCCCGCCGGCGGCCGCTGCAGGTGCGTCGGGCCGGAGTAATCCTTCAAGAGCAGCTCGGGTACCTTGTAGGTGATTTGTGCCGCCGAGGGGGCCGGGAGCTGAGCGCCGAGCTCGAGGTCTTTCAGCTCGATGCTGGCCGCGGCGACACTGGCGGCGTCAGGCTGGCTCACATCTGCCGCCGTCAGGCTTCCGATCTTCACCCGCACGGGCGGATCGCTCGCCGTCTCCGTGGTGATGTCTGCGATCGCCAGCGTCCGCGCCCGCCAGTCGAACGCGACCTTGCCGTGACTGGCCTTGCCGCCGCCGGCGCGAATCTGGTCGAACGCCGCGTCGACCTCCGCGGTGGCGCGATGCTGAGCGTACCAGCCAAAGCCGAAAAAGCCCGCGACTGCAATTGCAACCGCAGCGAGAATGCCCGCCAGAATCCGTTTCATTCGATGCCCCGCTCACGGTTTAGGCAATGGTCAAAGCAATGGTCATAGTCTTGGCAGAATGGATCGGGTAGGGATGTCCTTCTGTAGCCTTGAGAATTTGCCGCCCCCGCCTGTTGATCGGCATGGTTTCGGATGTTGCACGAAAGCTGTTTCGCGTGCTTCACATGCGTTTCCCATTTGCCGGAAAAACGCCCTCCTGAACCAGGTTCACGAAAGCAACAGTCCGGGCCGGAAACGCTGGAGCACCTATGTCGTCCTATTCTGAAGATCTCCATTCCGCAGCACTGGCGTACCATCGGCTGCCTCGCCCGGGCAAGCTGGAGATCCAGGCCTCCAAGCCGCTTGCGAACCAGCGCGACCTGGCGCTGGCCTATACGCCGGGCGTGGCCGCGGCCTGCACCGAGATCGCCAACAATCCGGCGGAGGCGGCCACGCTGACCACCCGCGCCAACCTGGTCGCGGTGGTCTCCAACGGCACCGCGGTGCTCGGCCTCGGCAATATCGGCCCGCTGGCCTCCAAGCCGGTGATGGAAGGCAAGGCGGTGCTGTTCAAGAAATTCGCCGGCATCGACGTGTTCGACATCGAGATCAATGCCGACACCATCGATCGCGTGGTCGAGACGGTGGCGGCGCTGGAGCCGACCTTCGGCGGCATCAATCTGGAGGACATCAAAGGCCCGGAATGCTTCGAGATCGAGGCGCGCCTGAAGGAGCGCATGAAGATCCCGGTCTTTCATGACGACCAGCACGGCACCGCGATCATCGTGGGCGCGGCGATCAAGAACGCGCTCTCGCTCGCCGGCAAGAAGCTCTCGGAGGTCAAGATCGTCACCTCGGGCGCGGGTGCTGCCGCGATCGCCTGTCTCAATCTCCTGGTCTCGATGGGCGCGCAGCGCAAGAACATCTGGGTCACCGACATCGACGGCGTCGTGCATGAGGGCCGCAACACGCTGATGGACCCCTGGAAGGCGGTCTACGCGCAGAAGACCGACAAGCGCACGCTCAGCGAAGTGATCGGCGGCGCCGACATCTTCCTCGGCGTCTCCGCCGGCGGCGTTCTGAAGCCTGACATGGTCAAGCAGATGGCCGACAAGCCGCTGGTGATGGCGCTCGCCAATCCGAACCCCGAGATCATGCCGGAGGAGGCACGCGCCGCGCGGCCAGACGCGATGATCTGCACCGGGCGTTCCGACTTCCCGAACCAGGTCAACAACGTCCTCTGCTTTCCCTTCATCTTCCGCGGCGCGCTCGATGTTGGCGCCACCGCGATCAACGAGGCGATGAAGCAGGCCGCGGTGGACGCGATTGCCCAGCTCGCGCAGGACCCGCCGTCGGATGCCGTCTCGCGCGGCTTCGACAACGGGGAGACGCAAGGGTTTGGCCCGGGCTCGCTGATCCCGTCGCCGTTCGATCCGCGCCTCATCCTGCGCATCGCTCCTGCCGTCGCGAAAGCCGCGATGGACTCGGGCGTCGCCACCCGGCCGATCAAGAATTTCGACGAATACACCGCGCTGCTCGAGCGCTTTGCCTTCCGCTCCGGCCTGATCATGAAGCCGGTCTTCGCCAAGGCGAAGACCCAGCCGGTGCGGGTGATTTACGCCGAGGGCGAGGACGAGCGCGTGCTGCGGGCGACGCAGGTCGTGCTCGAGGAGAAGCTGGCGCGGCCGATCCTGGTCGGACGCCCCTCGGTGGTCGAGGCGCGCATCAACCGTTTCGGCCTGTCGATCAAGGCGGGCAAGGATTTCGATCTCATCAATCCTGAGGATGATCCGCGCTATCGCTCCTATGTGCAGACCTATATCGACGTCGCCGGCCGTCGCGGCGTGACGCCGGACGCGGCGCGCACGGTGGTGCGCACCAACGCGACCGTGATCGCGGCGCTTGCGGTGATCCGGGGCGAGGCGGACGCGATGATCTGCGGCGTCGAGGGCCGCTATATGAGCCATCTGCGTCATGTGCGCGAGATCATCGGCTTCATGCCGGGGGTGAGCGATTTCGCGGCGCTGGCTTTGACCATCACCAGCAAGGGCGCCTATTTCATCGCCGACACCCAGGTGCGGCCGAACCCGACCGCCGAGGAACTGGCGGAAATGGCTTCGCTCGCGGCCAATCACGTCACGCGCTTCAACATCAAGCCGAAGATCGCCTTCGTGTCGCATTCCGATTTCGGCGGCTACGACACCGAATCATCGCGCAAGATGCGGCAGGCGACCGCGCTCTTGAAACAGCATCGGCCAGACCTGGAGGCGGACGGCGAGATGCAGGGCGACACTGCGCTGTCGGCGACGGCGCGCAAGCTGATCCTGCCGCATTCCGATCTCGACGGCGTGGCGAATGTGCTGATCATGCCGAACCTGGATGCCGCCAACGTCGCCTATCAGATGATCAAGGTGCTCGCGGACGCGGTTCCAGTCGGCCCGATCCTGATCGGCCCGGCGCGGCCGGCGCATATTCTGACGCCGTCGGTGACCGCGCGCGGCATCCTCAACATGACGGCGGTGGCGGCCGTCGAGGCTCAGGAGCGGGCCGGGCGGGCGCAGCCGACGCTGTTTGCGTGATTTGACCGGCGTGTGGCGGAATTCGTCCGAGTTCGGCCGTATTCCGCCCGCGATTTGATTGTTTGAAAGGATCGAGGAGAAGCTCCATACTTTCGCCGGTTCCCCGCCAAACAAGCTCACTGTGAGGCCAAGCATGCCAGCATTCATTACGTTCGGGCGCGTTCTGTTCGCCGTGCTGTTTATCTACACGGGCGCGACCAAGCTGTTCGGCATTCAGGCGACGGCCGATTTCATCGCCAGCAAGGTGACGCTCCCGGAGATCGTGGCGCCCTACACCGCACAGCTCGAGGCGATGACCAAGATGCCGACGGCGCAGATGCTGGCGATCGGGGTCGGCGTGTTCGAGATCGTTGCGGGGCTGATGATCGCGATCAATTTCCTGCCGCGGCTGTTCTCGCTGCTGATGATCATCTTCGTGGGTGCGACGATCTATTACTTCCACGATTTCTGGAACCAGACGCCGCCCGACAACGCGAAAACCCTGATCGACGCGCTGAAGAATCTTTCGATCATCGGCGCACTCTTCATGATCTTCGGCTATGGCCGCGGACCGGCAAAGCCGGCCGAGACGGCCTATGGAGACATTTGACGCGTAGGCTCCTCTTCAATGTCCGCACGGCCATGGCCTAGCGGCGGCGCTCCCAGGCGGTGACTTCGACATCGAAGGCCGGGTCGAGCATCGTGGTCGTGCCGGGTTGCAGGCCATGGTCCGCCAGCACCCGCTGCGGCGAGCACTCGGCAGTCACCTCGGGGAAGCAGGGCTCGCCGCCCGGCAGGCGCACATGCGGGGCCTGCGAGAGATAAAAGGTGTCGTAGCGGTCCAGGAACATGGCGAACACGCCGGGGCCGCCGATGATCGCCACCGTGCCGCTCTCGATGCCGGCGGCCGCACAAGCGCCTTCGAACGAAGCGCCGGCGGGGTTCCACAAGGTCGCCTTGGGATTGGCGGGATCCGTCGCCAGCGCTTTGACGCCGCGGGTCAGGACGATACGTTTGCGCTTCGGCGAGTTCGGCTGGTCTTCGTAGGAATTGCGGCCGTGCACGATCAGATCGGCACGGTCGAGGGCGGCGGAGAAGAACTTGGCATCGCCCTCGAACTTCAAAGCGTCGGGCATGACATTGCGGGCGTCCGCAAGCATGCCTTCGGCCGAGACGATGACATAGCCCTCGATCCGGAGCGCAGCCACGAGCGATGCAACGCGACCGCGTTATTCCGAGACCGTGGTCACGACGCTCGACACCGGACGCTGGCTCACCGTCGGCAGCTTCGCATCCTTCAGCAGTTCCTCGTCATACTGCGGCAGCGACTGCACCGGTGCCTTGGCGCGCATCGCGACGACCTTGTAGCCTTCAGCCTTGAGCCGGCGCAGCAACTCGGGAAGCGCTTCGGCGGTGTGCTTGTGGAAGTCGTGCATCAGGATGATGCCCTTGCCGAGCTTGTCTAGCTTCTTGAAGGTGACGTCGATGACCTGCTGGGCGTTGCGCGCCTTGAAGTCGAAGGAATCGAGGTCGCAGGAGAAAATGCCGATGTTGCGGGTGCCGAGGTAGGTCACGATCTCCGGCGGGTGCTGCAGGGCCGGGAAACGGAAGAACGGCGCTGGCGAAACACCGCCAAGGGCCCATTTCACCGCGCTGATGCCCTTCTCGATTTCCTCCTTGCGCTGGTCCTCCGTCAGCTTCTTGTTGGTGAGCGTTGCATGCGACCAAGTGTGGGTGCCGATCGTATGCCCGGCATTGTACACTTGCTTGAGGATCTCCGGATAATAGGTCGCGTGCTTGCCGATCGAGAAGAAGATGCCGGTCGTGCACTGATCAGCCAGCGCCTTCAGGACAGCGGGGGTGTTCTCCGGCCACGGACCGTCATCGAAGGTGAGCACCACCTCGTGGTCGCGGAGGAAATCCAGTTCCTTGAAGTGCTCGAAGCCGAAGCCGGGCCCCCCGGTGGTATCGATCTCGACCGTGCGGCCGACGCCCAGCGCATCCGGATTCATGCAAGGCGGACGGGGCGGCTGTTGTTGCGCAGCGGGCTGCGCTGCTGGCGCTGCAGGAGCGGGGGCAGCTGCAGCTGTCCTCTGCGCCTGGGCCCATGCCGTTCCAGAGGCAAGCATCGACACTGCCAAGGAACCTGCGACGATCAGTCCTGCTGCAACACGCATTTTGTTCCCTCGAATTGTCCGCGCTGCACGGTACCCGTGCCGGGGTTTCATCCAGGCCCCATCCGGTTGAGGATATTAGCCCAGACCTTCGAGCGGCGGCAAAGGAAACGATCAGCGAAACACGCCCAAATTGCCGTCATCCGCAGCATTCTTCGGAAGTGTGGTTTATGGCCCCCGGTAAAATAAATGTGCGTTGGTTCCAACCGATCAGCTCTTCGAGGGCGAACACCAGGGCAGCTGGAGCAGGGGCAGGTAGTAGCCGCGCCATTCGCAGACAGATTCAGGACCGGTCCGCCTGGTCGCATATTTCACCGGCTCGGCCTGTCCGATCACGATGTGAAGTGCGACCAGCGTATAGCCGATCGCTGTGGCGAAGCGGTACTGGCCGAGGTCCGTCAGGCGGTCGAGCAGGAGCGCGCCGGCGAGGACGATCAGGGGGTCGGTGAAAATGAAATATTCCGTTTTCAGGCCGCGGCGGACACCGAGCGTGTCGATCGCGACGGCAGCGAGCAAGAGCAGGAGCGCTTGCAGGGCCACGACCCGCTCGCCGCGGCGCCATGCCACCACGAGACCCGGAACGATCAGCCAGGTCAGGAACACGGTCGGCCGAGCCGAGGAATGGAGCACAAAAGTATAGCGAGCCAGCACTGATCCCAGGCCTTGCAGCAGCAACAACAATGCGGCGCCTGGGCTCGAGGCGTGCGCAGCGTCGGAGGTGCTGGCGTCGGCGAAGCTCAACATCTTCTCCAGCGGATTGAGGACGGCAACGACATTTCCGCTGTCATAGTCCCGGTCGAGCAACAGCAGTGCCAGCGCCGCCCCGGCGACCACGGCTGCGATCGCCGCCGTGGTCTCAGCGGCGCTGGTGCGCCAGATCCGGGCGTAGATGATTATGCAACTCAGAACGAAAAGCAAAAGCGCAGCTTGATAGTAACCGAAGCCGTTGAACAGGATGGGACGAAGCTGCGTGGCGTCGAGCAGGGCGCGATCGAATCCGACGACGAGCAGCGGCCAAGCCATCCAGGTTGCGACTGCGGCGGCGATCGTTGCCGCGATGACGGCGATCCATCCGGAGTTGCGGTTCCAGAATTGGGCGCTGCCGCCGGCGCCACTGCCGAACGGCAGGATCAGAACGGGGAGGGCGCCGATCAACAGGATGGCCTGTACCTTGTTCTCGAGCCCGATCACGCACAAAGCCGATGCGAGCGCCAAGGCCAGCGGGCGCGCGGTGCAGCCGCGGCGGCTCACCACGATGAGGATCATCAACGCTGATATCACGGGCATGGCCGCGATCAGTTCGCTGCGGAGGATACGCGAATGCACCGCGATCCCGCCGGAGAGCGCGAAAGCCATGGTGGCGAGCAGCGCCACCCGCCAATCCCGGACGATGCGGCGAATGAGGAATGCGAAGACCACCACGCAGCCGAGCGCAATCAGAAGTGCAAACATTCGGCCGGCACGAACGGCGTGCGTCATCGCGGCGTCAAATGCTGCCGCATCGGACGCGGGTGGAATGGCGGATAAGGTCCAGGCATCGAGCAGGCCAGTCGCGTGCAGAAGTCGAAACCAGGACTTCACGCCGATAATGGTGAGGTAGGCCGGGTGATCGAAAAACGCCTGCGGCTTGCCATCGTTCATGACCAGCGCGTTGTAGATCACCATGAAGTCCATATCCGCGTTGCGGAAGTAGACGACGGCAAATCCGAATAGGAGGAAGGAGAGTACGAGGCCGCCCAGAATGGCGGCCAAGCCCCCGCGCCAGCCGAGCGACGTCAGGCGGTCGAGTGCGTTTTGCGCGCCGTCAGATTGCGGCGTGCCCAGGCGAGCAGGGGCGGCGAGCTCGGTCATGCCGCGCACTTAACCCAGCTGGCTCACGTCAGGAAAGGACAAAGGCGGTCAGCGCAACGAGAGGATAAATTCGGTGCCCTCTCCTGTCTCGCCCTGGTTGATGCCCTGGTCGGACACGATCAGCGAGCTGCCGTTCGACAGCGCTGCGCCGAGCCAGGCCAGGACGTCAGCGGGAATGGCGATGCGGTCGAGAGCCTCGGCCGGGCTGTCCGGCTGCGAGGCGTCTTTGGCTTCGAGCGGTATTTCGCCGCGCTTCTTGCCGTGGCGCGTCTGCCCGCCATCGTCATTGCGCGCCATACTGCGCGGAGAGACCGGAAGCGACACCACCGACCAATGCATGACGTCGGCGTCAGCCTTGTCGGTCGAGGCCGTGAACACATGAGTGCCAAGCGGCCGATCACTTGGCGCGATCGTGACCTCAACCTTGAATACCGGCGAAAAATTCTGCCGGACGTAGAGCTTGGAATCTTTCCGGCTGATGAAGATTGCAATCGCGCTGTTGCGCTTCAACTCGGGCTTGACCGGGAGCGGCTTGTCGCCTTCGGACACCCGGGTCTGATCCTTGTCGGCTGGCTTCGCTGGGCTGTCCGCGGTCGTCCCGGCGGGCTCGGTGGATTTATCGATTGGTTGGGCTTCGGGCTGTCCGCCTGAGACCGCCTGCTGTACAGCACTTGTCGTCGGATCTTTCGTCGCGGCCGCATCAGCAGGCTTCTCGGCAGTCTGGCCGACGGCCTCGGGATCATCGCGTTTGGCCGTCTCGTTGACCAGCCTGTTCTCCTGCACCGTACCGGTCTGCGCCATCGTGGCGACACCCGGCTTGGTCGGGATGTCTCCCGTTCCTGCGTCGATTCCGCTCGGCGACGTTTGAGCGGCGGCGGGCGCGGCGCTTGTCGGCCGGCTCGGGGCGTCGAGCGCAGCCTCGCCTGCCGTCGTGCTCGTCACGGAAGCCGGATGCGGCGTGACTTGCACGGCGGAGACGTCGGTCACGGTGGCTGGCGTGTTCAAACTGCCCGCATCAGCCGTGCGGGTCTGCCCGCGCAGCAGCACTGCTGCGTCCGTGGATTTGGCGCCATTATCATGACCGATCGTGGAGCGCAGATCGATGTCACTGCCCACGGTCACGGGCGGGCTCAGGGCGGCGCCCTTGTCGGCTTTCGGAGCGGCCGGAGCATTGGTGTCCGGCTGAGCCGACGCGCTTGGCTGCGGCGCTTTCAACGCTGCGAGCAGCGGATGGGTGAAATTCGACGGCTCGACCTCACCGGAGGTCACCAACACCCGGGCGCCGATTCTGGTCCAGCCGTACATCTTCACGGCGAAGGCTGGAGGTATGCGGATGCAGCCATGGGAGGCCGGGTATCCCGGCAACACGCCGGCGTGCAGCGCGACACCCGACCACGTGATGCGCTGCATGAAGGGCATCGGCGCGCCGCTATAGATATTGGACCGATGGTATTTCTGCTTCTGGATGATACTGAATACCCCAGTCGGGGTGGGGTGACCTTTCATGCCGGTGGAGACCGGTGCCTCGGCGAACAACCCGTTGCTGTCGTAGATTTTGACCTGCTGCTTGTTGATCGAGATCGCGACGATGAGGGGACCTTGCGGCTTGGCTGCATCCTTCTCTACGACCGCGGGCTTGGCCTGATGGTGGCGCGCTCTGACCGGCGACCGGTGAATGATCAGCGGCGCCGGGCGGTAGAAACTGGAATCGGAATCCGTCCAGTAGGAAAAACCCGCAGCGTTGGCCTGTGAGCTGGCAGTGATCGCAACTGATGCTGAAATCACTGCAGCACAATAAAACCTGCGCCTGATGGCCGAACGAACGCAGAGCATTCTCACGGATCCTCAACAACCATATGGTGTCTTAGTGTCGCGGACGGGAGTCCACGTTCACCAGCTTGGGGCTTCTACCCTCTGCGATTCGGCGTCAGCGTAGCAAAAAAGCCTCACATCACGTTAAACGAGCTCGCGATCAGGCGCTGTCGGATCCCTTCCTCACAGCCTTTTGTGTTCCTACATGGGCGGAAGTCGGGTGGCGCCTTGGCGTCGCCTAAAATGGGAGATTAAGATGACGTTTGGCTCCGTCGATCTGCGTAATCGGGGACTGAAAAGCCTCACTTTGCTGCTGCTTGTGGGACTATTCTCACCCATCCTATCCGCCTCGGCAGCCGACGAGCCCGATCTCATCTTCCGTCGCTCCACCGTCTTCAAGCTGCTCAGCCCCAACGACAAGCTCGCGACCTATGGGGTCGACGATCCGGAGGTGGACGGCGTGGCCTGTCACTTTACCGTGCCGGAAAAGGGCGGTTATACGGGCTGGCTCGGGCTGGCCGAGCAGGTGTCAGACATTTCATTGGCTTGCCGGCAGATTGGCCCAATCAAGTTCAAGCGCAAGCTTGAGCAGGCCGATGATATGTTCCGTCAGCGCCGCTCGCTCTTCTTTAAAAAGATGCAGATCGTTCGCGGCTGCGACGCCAAGCGCAACACGCTGGTCTATATGGTCTACTCGGACAAGCTGATCGAGGGATCGCCGAAGAACTCCACGTCCACTGTACCGATCATGCCCTGGGGCAATGCCGATAACGGCGTGGTTCAGAAGTGTGGCGACTATATTCAATAAGAGAGCATTCAATGAGAGGGCGCGGATGCTTCGCAATGGAGCGGGGCTCGGCGGACTGAGTTCCGAGGTTAAGATCCGGACGTAAGCATTTGAAAGCTCAAGGACCTGGGTTTGTTTCGTCGGAAGCTTGGGGATGAAACAATTCTGTCGGGGATGAAACCATTTTCCGCTTGTCGCGCAGAACTGACGAAACCCGCGACGGTTATCCACCTCAGTGGTGATACCCGGTTGAGGGCAGAGGGAGGCGGTCGGACGGTCAGATCAGCCCACTTGCCATCGCATGTCGCCCCTGAAAGAACCTGAGGAACAACGGCTCACCATGCTGCTCCGTCTTGGTCTTGCGGCCCTCGCCGTCTGCTTCAGCCTTCAGCCTTCGGTCCACGCGCGTCCGAGCGCGAAACTGCCGGATCCCCCGGGAGATTTCGTGCGCCAATGTGCGCCGCACATGCTGGGCCGGTGGGCGCACCCGGAGGAAGTGTGTTCGTGTCTTCACGACCACGCTGCAGCCCTCGTTGAGGACAACGACCTGCGCGAAGCCTTGTTGCGCGGCATCAGCGAAACCGGTGTTCCGACTATCGAGACCGATTGGGTCCCCCCGGCGAAGCGATCGGAAATCGGGCCAACCTTTACCAAGATCGCCAAGCCCGTTCTTCAGTGCATGTTCGATCCTGCCAAATAGCCGCGATCGCTGCTGCGCGCGGAGCGAGGCACTCTGGCGAGGCTATCTCTTGGGTCCGAAACGCGGGATGCACTGCCTCGCTCGTTCGACACCGGCCGACGTCATCTTGGCGCCGGACACCTCTTTGACCTGACCCGCCGGGCAAGTTCCGTCATCGACCATCACGCGTTGTCCGAGTCGGAGATCGGTGATGTCCTGCTCGCGGCCGATATATTGGGCTTTGGCGGGTGCGATGAGGATCACCGCAAGTATCAGGCCCCCGATCAGCCGGGACGACGGCCGACCGTGGCGAATCGTTGATAGTTCCGCGCCCATTACTTGCTCTCGATCTTCTGCCATTGGCCCCGCCATCTGATCTACGACAGCCGACCGCTTCGAGGCTAAATCGAGACATAGCCCAGTACGCCGATCATCCGACGGAATATTGCGTTTGACGGACATCCCGAAGGACGACCGCATGCGCCAATGTAGGGGGACATCTGCGATTCTGAAAGCGCGCCCAAAAAGCGTGCCATCGGATGCAAAACTGTGATTTGATCGCTCTGAGTAACGGGAATGTTTAATGCGATGATCACAAAAGATATTGCGCACCGCATCGTCGATGCGGTCGACGAGAGCTTTGACCGACAATTGGCGACGACCCGCGACTTCGTCGCGATCCCTTCCACGCGCGGTGCGGAAGGGCCTTGCCAGGACATGATTGGCGATCTGTTGCGCGAGCGCGGCTACGAGGTCGACGATTGGCACATCGACCTCGACGAGTTGAAGGATTTGCGCGGCTACGGTCCGGTCGAGACCGATTTCTCCAAGGCCCGCACCGTGGTCGGAACCTATCGTCCGTCCAGTAGCGCCGGCAAATCGCTCATTCTCCAGGGGCATTGCGACGTGGTGCCCGCCGGCCCGCTCGAGATGTGGGAGACCCCGCCGTTCTCCCCGGTAGTCAAGGACGGCAAGATGTACGGGCGCGGTGCCTGTGACATGAAGTCCGGCACCATCGGTGCGCTCTATGCGTTGGACGCAATCAAGTCCGCGGGGCTGAAGCCGACGGGACGAATTCATTTCCAGTCGGTGATCGAGGAGGAAAGCACGGGGATCGGTGCGCTCTCCACCTTGCACCGGGGTTATCGGGCCGACGCCTGCTTCATTCCCGAGCCGACCGACTGCAAAATGGTGCGTTCCCAGGTCGGCGTGATCTGGTTTCGCCTAAAGGTTCGCGGCTTCCCGGTCCATGTCTTCGAGGCCGGATCCGGCGCCAACGCGATCACGGCGGCCTACCACCTGATCCAGGCACTCGAGCAACTCGAGGCCGAATGGAACGGCCGCGCCCAGAGCGATCAGTACTTCAAGACGCTCCAGCACCCGATCAACTTCAATCCCGGCATCATCAAGGGCGGGGATTGGGCCTCCAGCGTGCCCGCTTGGTGCGACGTCGACTGTCGCATCGCCATCCTGCCGGGGTGGTCAGTGTCTGAATGTCAGAACGAGATTCTGGCCTGCGTTGCGGCGGCCGCGCGTCATCATCGCTTCCTCTCCAACAATCCGCCGGTCGTGGAATGGTCGGGCTTCCTCTCGGAGGGCTACGAACTCACTGGCGCGGCGGAGCCGGAGGCTGCCTTCGGCCGCGCCTACGATGCCGTGTTCGGCGGTGACGTGGAGGATCTCGTCTTCACTGCGCTGACCGACACGCGGTTCTATGGACTGAACTACGACATCCCGAGCCTTTGCTTCGGTGCGAGCGGTGCCGCCATGCACGGCTTCAACGAATTCGTCGACCTCGAATCGCTGCGCAAATCGACCAAGGCGACTGCGCTCTTCGTCGCCGAATGGTGCGGCGTGGAAAATGCCGGCTAGGAACGAGCCGTCCCGGGCAATGACCTCGCACGTCGTTGCCTGGGCCCACGGCGTAGGCCAATCTCCGCAGCGTCCTCCGCTCAGCGGGGGATGGGGGGAGGGCATGACGCCTCTTGAAACATGACGCCTCTTGAAAAGATCAACGCGCTCAAAATGCCCTTTGCGGAACTGAAGGGTGTCACGTTTACCGAGGCCCATCCGGATCGGGTCGTCGCTCGCATGCTGGTGCGTTCCGATCTCTGCACGCTGAACCACACGATCCACGGCGGCGCCGTGATGGCACTGGCTGATTCGGTCGGTGCAGCCGCGACCGTCGTCAATTTGCCGGAAGACGCCAAGGGCACGACCACGATCGAGAGCAAGACCAACTTCATCGGCGGCGCCAAGGAAGGCGCGACCGTGATCGCAACAGCCAGCCCCATTCATCGAGGGCGCCGTACCCAGGTGTGGCAGACTCGGATCGAGACGGACGACGGTAGGCTGGTCGCTGTCGTGACGCAGACTCAGCTCGTGCTTTGAGGAACTCCGCCGAGATCACGGGCGGCCAAGCGATGTCGCATGGGTTTCATGATCTTTCAGTAGATTTTCGGGCTTGAAATACATGTTGCGATGCACAATATAGCGTCTGTCTAGGGATCGACGCCTCCTCGAGGGTTGCCAAGAGGAGATTTTGCTTTGCCACAGGTAGATGTTTTCCGTCCGCGGCCGGGCTTCGGCTATGTGCGGACGCTCAGCCAGCACGAAGAGCTGCCGCTGCTGCGTGACCATCTGCTGCGACTCGATCCGGAAAGCCGTCACGATCGATTCAACGGCTTCCTGGATGACAGTTTCATTGAGCGCTATGCCGCGAAATGTGCTGCGGACGGGACGGTCATCGTTGCGTACATGGAGAATGGGGTCGTGCGCGGCGCCGCCGAGCTGCATCCGCCGGAGCAGTCCGAGGATGGCCTGCCGGAGGTCGCATTCAGCGTGGAGGCTTGCGTGCGTCGGCGCGGCGTCGGCAGCCTGTTATTTCAAAGGGTGATTTCGGAAGCGCGCTGGAAGGGATATGGCAAGCTGCGGGTTACCACTGGTGCACAGAACCATGCCATGCGCGCCCTCGCTGCGAAGTACGGTGCGCACCTGGTGTTCAGCCACGGCGAATCGACCGGTACGATCGATCTCGCTCAACAGCCGCAGGACGAATTGGCAAAGCTCGTGATCGAGACTCCGATCGCTGCGGCGCGTGCCATCTACAACTTGAATCGGGCTTGCTGGAAGCTGGTGACGCGCATGTACGGCACCAAACACGCCGCCTGAGCCCGGCAACATTCGACGACTATAAAGAACAGCGCGTGGCGGTCGATCGCCACGCGCTGTTTCGTCGAGGAAGGGGCGCTTGGGCTGGAGCGTGCCATGCGCTCGCTTGCGGCGAAGCCTTACCGGAAAGGCGTGGCCTCAGGTGCCCGTGCGCTTGTCGATGCTGAAGCGCCGGACAGTGCGGCGTTCGACCACCACGGCGCGCTGCTGCGTGCCTTGGTCCGCGGTGATGAAGCGGGTTGCCGTCCGGGCGGCGACTCGGCTGGCCTTCTTCACTTCCGGCAGCACCTGCTCAAGCGGAAGGCCCATCAGCGCCGACGCGATCTCAGCCTGAGCCTGCACATCGTCGGTGATGCCGGATGCAGCGAAAATCGCCTCTTCGAGGGTCGGCGGGTCACGCCGGACGCGCCGGGGGCCATATTTGGTATTCCAGTCTTCGCTCATTGGGGCCTCGTGAATGATCCGGGATACCTAGAAGGGCGAATGTTGCATTGCAATATAAAATCGACGCGGCAAGCCTGTTATGCGTTCACCACGTCGCGATTTCCGACTTCTGTGCCCTGCATGTGGGTGTGCTGCGGCCAGCGGCGCAAGGCGGCGCGGCCGGATTCCGTCAACGCGTAGACGCCGCGCTCGGTACGGTCGAACCAGCCATAGACATTGCGCAACAAAATTTTGGCTGCATCCGGAATCTCCGGACGGAGATCACGCACGCGCAGCGGTCCGGCCGCCAGCGCCGACGCACAGGCCAGCGCCTGCTGACGATAGGCCGTCATGATCGGGGCGCGGGTCGAACCACCCAGCACCGGATCGCCCTTGCGGCGCTGATGCTCCGCGACCAGGCGCGAACGCTTCTTGGGGTTACGGCGCGGTGCGCTGGTCGGCGGAGACACGAGGACTTCGACATCGTCTCCGGCCGTCACCCCGAGCATGCCGAAACCAAGCCTGCGGCAGAGATTGCGATAGCGTGCATCGCTCTCGCGGCCCTTGCCGCGGGTCGACAACCTCGCCGCAACCCAGACCTCGTCACAGGCGCCGGCCCGGTCGACGGCCTGCAGCAGCAGTTCCAGATTGAAGGCTTGCTTGAGTTCGCAGATCACCACGATCGGCGGCTCGTCGCCCTTCAGCGCAACCACGTCACAGCCGCCAATCTCTCCCTTGACGGAGAGGCCAAGGGTCTCGAGGAAGCGTTTTACGGGCAGGTACAGCGCGGTTTCCAAGGCCGATCCAGAGCAAGCGAATCAGGACGGCCAAATCTAGCCTCATGTCCCGACCCAGGGCAGATCAAAAATGGCAGATCAAAAATGCCAGACCAAAATCAGCGCGCGGCCGGCGATTTCTTGGCCGGAGCGGGCAGGGGAGGTGTCGGCTCTGGCTAGACGCGACCTGCGACCGGGATCAACGCACCGGTGACGCCGCTTGCCGCCTCGCTCGCCAGAAACAGGATGACTTCGGCGATCTCCGGCGGCGTCACCCATTTATCGAATTCTGCCTTGGGCATCGCCGCGCGGTTGGCGGCCGTATCGATTGTCGAAGGCAGCACCGCATTGACCGTGATCTTGCCTTTCCACTCGGCAGCCAGCGCCTCCGTCAGGCGGTGGACGCCGGACTTTGACGCGGCATAGGGGCCCATGCCTGCGCCGGCCTGCAGCGCGCCCATCGCACCGATATTGACGATGCGGCCTGTCTTCGATCGAACAAGATGCGGAATTGCGGCGCGCGAGGCATGGAGCGCGGTCAGCACGTTGAGCGCATGCATTTTCTGCCAGGCGGCGTCGTCGCCATCGGCGACCGTCTCGAATGCGAAGGCGCCGGCGATGTTGATCAGTGCGTCGAGCGATCCGAAATGTGCGGCGACGGAGTCGAGCGCCGTTTTGGCTTGCTCAGCGTCGGAGAGGTCGACGCCGCCGAGTTCGATGCGGTCATCGCTCGCCGGAATTTCGGCTTGAGCGTGATCGATCCCTGCCACGCGAGCACCCCGGGCCAACGCGAGTTCAGCGACGCTCCTGCCGAGCGCGCCCAGTGCTCCCGTAATGACGACGACCGTTCCGTTCATTGCCCATCAATCCCAACTCACGCCGATCGGCGCCATAGTCCTAATATCGGCAAGGTCCTAATATCGGCAAGCGCGCCATGACTTGCAATGGTCGCGGCTTCACGGCACAGCTTGTACTCGCGATGGCGATGGCGGTCGGAGACGCAGATGACGGACGCACCAATCCGCAATCCCGATCTTGATCCGGTCAGATTTGAGCATCCACTCAAGCACCTATCCGAAAGCCTCAAGCGGCGGCGCAAAACGAGAATTGTGGCGCTCGGTTCATCGTCGACCGCGGGCGCAAATGGGATCTTGGCTTTTCCCGCCCGGCTCGAATGGCTGCTGCGGCAGAACAACTATGGGCGCATGATCGATGTCGTCAATCGCGGCATTGGCGGGCAGGAGGCTCCGGAAGAGTTGTCGCGCTTCGAATGCGACGTGCTTGCCGAGCAGCCGGCGCTGGTGATCTGGCAGGTCGGGACCAATGCGGTCTATCGGAGCATCAGCTACAATCCGGCTGCCGTGGAGGCCGCGATTGCGGTCGGGCTTGATTTGTTGGCCGAACAGCCAGTGGATGTCGTGGTCATGGACCTGCAATACACGGCGGCATTGGTGAATCTCGCAGAGAAGCTCGCAATCGCCGAGGATATTGAGCAAAGGATCGAGAAGGTCTGTGCCGCGGCCAAGGTGAATTTGTTCAAGCGTTGGGCGCTGATGAAGCGTTGGTGCACCGAAGCGCAGATTCCGCTTGCCGCGATGGATGACGGTGGTGATGACCATCTTCATATGAGCGAGTGGGCCACCGCATACACCACCGCGGCGCTCGGGCGCTCGATCATGTCCGCCGTGAATCCGGAAGTATAATTGCTAAAATTTGCCGTACTTTCGTAAGCGGATCGCGACGGACCGCAGATTAGCTTCAGCGCCTGTAATTGAGGGGTGTTGGAGCATTGCCATGATGAGACATCTGCCGGACCATGGTTTGCCGCTGGTGCAGCTCAAGGAGCAGCGGCGCGATCTCGTCGTCGCCTTGCAGAACCGCACCGGTCCGGTCAGCGGCTGGGAATTGATGCAGATCGCCGCCGTTCAGCAGGCCATTTCGGCGTTCGAAGAAGTAATCGCCGATCTGGACGCGATGGAAGCGGCAGAGACGGAGTCGAACGAGGCTGCCTGATCCCGGCAGGGCGGGCGGTTCGTAGAATGACTGAGCGGGAGCGTCTGCCGGCGCGCCGCATTTCAGACTGCATCCGTAAGCTGAAGATCGCCTTGCGATTGAAGCCGTCAAATGAAAAGGGCCGGAACGATGTCGTTCGACCCTTCAGTATCTGCACCAATCCGCGATGGCCCTTTCACCTCTCGACGGCATCAGCGGTCCCACGCCGGCTTGGCTTCTTGGATCGCCTCGTCGTGATACCAGCTGCCCGAATAGATTGTCGGTTGTCCGGTTTGAGCGGCTGGCTGCGCGATTGACTTGGGCGAAGTGTTGGGCGAGCTCTGACCTTCGCCATAGGATCGGCCGCCAAGAGCGGCGCGGCCTCCACGCGGGAATTGGTAGATCCTGGCGGATCCCTTCGTGTCGGAGGCTGAGTTCATTGTCGTTCTCCCTTCCATCGGAACACAACCTGATGGTGCGCCCGACTCGTTCTCTTGGGGGTACTGGGTCGATATCGGTCCTGCCTTCAGAAATGCAATCTGATCAAAACAAAATCAGCCGTTGCGTAATTTGAAGGCAGTTTTGGCTTTGCTTTCCCTAAGGCAGCGGGCAACTGACTAACGCTTGAGCCGGATCGAAGGTTGCTGGCCGGACGCCGCGGCTTTCCGAAAATTTCCATCAGCTGCCAATGCCGTGATCGTCAGGCTTGTGGCGCTGCGGCAAATGCCCCTGAATCAAGCGGGATTCCGTCATGAAACCTTCGCGACGCCGCGTGCGCCGTCTCATGTCCTGCGCTGGTTTGCCGCACCAAGCCGCGGAGTGATCGCAAGGCTGAGCTGAAGGGGCTGTCTTCAGCCGACTGCGGCGGGACGTCGCGGGTTGGCATGCTCCATGCTTAAGACTGCGCTGGCCGATCGTGGCCGGGTAAGCGGGGTGCGCTCGATACAGCGCCCCCACCTTTCGATTAGACAGAGAGGCTCAATGACAAAGTACAAGCTCGAGTACATCTGGCTCGACGGATACAAGCCGGTGCCGAATTTGCGCGGCAAGACTCAGATTAAGGAATTTTCGTCCTTTCCGACCCTGGAACAGCTGCCTCTTTGGGGCTTTGACGGCTCGTCGACGATGCAGGCCGAAGGCCATAGCTCCGACTGCGTGCTGAAGCCCGTGGCCGTGTTCCCGGATGCCGCTCGCACGAATGGCGTGCTCGTCATGTGCGAAGTGATGATGCCGGATGGCGTGACCCCGCATCCGTCGAACTCGCGTGCGACGATTTTGGACGATCCTGACGCGTGGTTCGGCTTCGAGCAGGAGTACTTCTTCTATAAGGACGGCCGTCCGCTCGGCTTCCCGGAGTACGGTTATCCGGCCCCGCAGGGCCCGTATTACACCGGCGTCGGCTACAAGTTCGTCGGCGACATCGCCCGCAAGATGGTCGAAGAGCATCTCGACCTCTGCCTCGCGGCCGGCATCAATCACGAAGGCATCAATGCCGAGGTGGCGAAGGGCCAGTGGGAATTCCAGATCTTCGGCAAGGGCTCGCGCACCGCGGCTGACCAGATGTGGATTGCCCGCTACCTGATGCTGCGTCTGGCAGAGAAGTACGGCGTCGACATCGAATTCCACTGCAAGCCGCTCGGCGACACCGACTGGAACGGCTCGGGCATGCACTGCAACTTCTCGACCAAGCACATGCGCGAAGTCGGCGGCAAGGACTACTTCGAGAAGCTGATGGACGCTTTCAAGGAGGCCCGCGCCGACCACATCGCCGTGTATGGTCCGGACAACCACATGCGCCTGACCGGCAAGCACGAGACCGCCTCGATCGATACCTTCAGCTGGGGTGTTGCCGACCGCGGCGCGTCGATCCGCGTGCCGCATTCCTTCGTCAACAACGGCTACAAGGGCTATCTGGAAGACCGCCGTCCGAACTCGCAAGGCGACCCCTACCAGATCGCGTCTCAGGTGCTGAAGACGATCTCCTCCGTTCCGACCGGCGCGAAAGCGGCGGCGTAAGTTCGACGTTACGACCCCCGGGGCAGGGGGCTCACTGCGATGATCCGCCAGAGCTGATCGCTCTGGCGGATCATTCGCTTTGGGACTTGAGACAGAGCGTTGGTCCGGCATCGTCCAGCTCTCGATGCTACGATGGCGCTTGAATTTACCGGCGCGCCGCCGCACCCTTGTCGCATGCCAAAGCTGCTTCCCGTCCTCGGCCTTGCTCTGCTGGCGCTCGCATCCGGACCGTCCGGCGCACATGCGCAATCCGCCGATCTCGTCCTGTGCGATCGCATCGCGGCCGATCCTTCCGACCCGGACAAGCCGTCGGACATCAAAGGCGTGACCGAAATTGCGCCCGCAGATATTCCGACCGCGATCAGGTTCTGCAAACAGGCCGCCAGCGCCGCCCGTCGTGCGCTGTTCGAGCTCGGTCGCGCCTACGCCGCCAACAAGCAGATGGCGGAGGCAATTGCGGCTTGGCGCAGGGCTGCCGATAAAGGTTCGACCTCAGCCATGGTGGAGCTCGGCGTTCTGTATGCAACCGGCGCCGGCATGACCAAGGACGAGGCGCAGGCCCGGAAGCTGTTCGAACGTGCGGCCGAGGCCGGCAATCCGCGCGGAGTCAGCAACCTCGCGGCGCTCGGCGGGAGCGGCACCTCGTCCGCCGATCCGGCCCGTGCGCGCGACCTTCTCGCCAAGGCTGCCGAGACCAACCCGGAGGCCCAGTACCAGCTTGGTCTGATGCTTGCGGAAGGCAAGGGCGGTCCGCAGGATGACGTCGCGGCGCGCGCGATGTTCGAGAAGGCGGCAGGACAAAATCATCCGGGTGCACTGGAGCGAATGGGGGCCTTCGCCGAGCAGGGACGTGGCGGCACAAAGGATCGCGACCTCGCCAAGAGCTATTACCAGCGTGCGGCCGACCTTGGCGATCAGGATGCCAAAAAGGCGTTGAAGCGCCTGGAATGTCCATTCGTCTTGAAGGACAAGCGCGGCAATCTCGTCAGCAATCTGTGTTTCTGACGAAGGACGCATGTCCGGTCTTCGTGGATCGTCTGACGGTCGAGAGGGGGCCCCGCAACCTTGATCGAGCGCAAGCACGGGTTCAATCTGGGACGGTAATAACGTCCTGCGTCGCGGACCCACGACCGATCTTCGGGTGGCGTGTCCCGGTGGGCGGGGAAATGGAGTTCGACATGAAATGGCGTGGTTTGGTTGCAGTGCTGCTGGTCGCGTGTGGCGCAATCCCGCTTGCAGTTGCGCAATCGGGGCTCGATGCACCCGGTAACGACCGCAATACACCGCGGCTCGGTGACATCATGACTCGCATTCAGGTCCGGCACGCCAAATTGTGGTTTGCTGGCCAGGCGCAGAACTGGGAGCTCGCCGCCTATGAGCTGGGCCAGCTGCGGACCGGGCTGGCCGATGCGGCCGTGCTCTACACGGGCATTCCGGTCGACAACGTCACCACCATGATGGGGCCGATCCAGTCGATCTCCGGAGCGATCGATGCAAAGGACGGAAAGAGCTTTGTCAAGGCGATGAATACGCTGACGGACGGCTGCAACGCTTGTCACGGTACCATCGGACGGAGCTTCATCCTGATCCGCCTTCCGACTGAAAATCCGTTCAGCAACCAGATATTCCGGTTGCCGGGCGGCAAAAAATAGCCCGCTCGGTTCACCGCAGGTGATCGGCCGGCGAGCGGAGAAGAGCCCGTCCGGACCGAGCCGAGGCTCCGGCCCGAGGCCTGTATTTTTCGAAATTGCGCCTTCCAACGCGGTGCAGCATGAACTAAGAGCGGCGGCAACACGTCCACGCTCCGAGCCCGCATGATCCGCCTCGACAACGTCAGCAAGCAAGTCGGCCACCAGATCCTCTTCATCGAAGCCTCCGCCGCCCTGCAAAGGGGCGAGAAGATCGGCTTGGTCGGACCGAACGGTGCGGGCAAGACCACATTGTTCCGCATGATCGCGGGCCAGGAGCATCCCGACGAGGGGCAGGTCGCGGTCGATCGCGGCATCTCCATCGGCTATTTCAGCCAGGACGTCGGCGAGATGTCCGGCCGCAGCGCGGTGGCCGAGGTGATGGATGGTGTGGGTCCGGTCTCCGCGGTGGCGAGCGAGCTGAAGCAGCTCGAAGCGGCGATGGCAGATCCCGACCGCGCCGCAGACATGGACGAGATCATCGCCCGCTATGGCGAGGTGCTGGCGCGGTTCGAGGAACTCGATGGCTATGCGCTGGAGAGCCGCGCGCGCGAGGCGCTGGCCGGCCTCGGCTTTTCCGAGGAGATGATGGACAAGGACGTCGGCGTCCTGTCCGGCGGCTGGAAGATGCGGGTGGCGCTGGCGCGCATTCTCCTGATGCGTCCCGATGTGATGCTGCTCGACGAGCCGAGCAACCATCTCGATCTCGAAAGCCTGATCTGGCTCGAGCACTTTCTCAAGGGTTATGAAGGCGCGCTGCTGATGACCTCGCACGATCGCGAGTTCATCAACCGTATCATCGACAAGGTGGTCGAGATCGATGCCGGCCAGCTCACCTCCTATTCGGGCAATTACGAGTTCTACGAGCAGCAGCGCGCGCTGAACGAGAAGCAGCAGCAGGCGCAGTACGAGCGTCAGCAGGCGATGCTCGCCAAGGAGATCAAGTTCATCGAGCGCTTCAAGGCGCGGGCCTCGCATGCCGCCCAGGTGCAGAGCCGCGTCAAGAAGCTCGACAAGATCGAGCGGGTCGAGCCGCCGAAGCGCCGCCAGACGGTGGCATTCGAATTCCAGCCGGCGCCACGCTCGGGCGAGGACGTGGCCGCGCTCAAGAACGTGCACAAGCGCTACGGCAGCCGGCGGATCTATGAGGGGCTCGACTTCATGATCCGCCGCAAGGAGCGCTGGTGCGTGATGGGCGTCAACGGCGCCGGCAAGTCGACGCTGCTGAAGCTCATCGCCGGCGCGGCGGAGCCCGATGACGGTGCGGTGACGATCGGCGGCAGCGTCAAGATGGGCTACTTCGCACAGCACGCGATGGATCTGCTCGAGGGCGACCGCACCGTGTTCCAGTCGCTGGAGGATGCCTTTCCGCAGGCGGGGCAGGGCTCGCTGCGCGCGCTCGCCGGCTGCTTCGGCTTCTCCGGCGACGACGTCGAGAAGAAATGCCGGGTGCTGTCGGGCGGCGAGAAGGCGCGGCTGGTGATGGCAAAGATGCTCTACGACCCGCCGAACTTCCTGGTCCTGGACGAGCCGACCAACCACCTGGACATGGCGACCAAGGAGATGCTGATCACAGCGCTGGCCGAGTTCGAAGGCACCATGCTGTTCGTCTCCCACGACCGGCATTTTCTCGCCGCGCTGTCGAACCGCGTGCTCGAGCTGACGCCCGAGGGCATCCACCAATATGGCGGTGGCTACACCGAATATGTCGCGCGGAGCGGCCAAGAGGCGCCGGGCTTGCGGAGCTGATGCGCGAGAACGCTTAGTCTCCTTCGTATGCTCTTCGTTGCAACGGACCCCGCCGCAAAGGGCGGGGACCATTGGTCACCGTGATCTGCGTCCGGATCAGCCGCCGGCTTCGCACTTCTTCATGAACGAGGTCTTGGCGGCGCCCGCGAGCTTCTTGCCGTCGGAGCCGACGGCCTTGGCCGCACAAGCATCGGCCGTGCACTTCTTCATGAACGAGGTCTTGGCCGCACCGGCGAGCGGCTTGCCGTCCTTGCCGACCGCCTTGGTCTCGCAGGCATCCTGAGCAAAGGCAGAACCGGCGGCGAAGGTGGCGAGCGCGGCAATCAGAAACAATTTCCTCATCGTCATCTCTCCTTGGGACAAATAACGCGGCGGATCGGACCCTTAAATCTTGGCCCGATCAAGTTTCCTGTCGCTGCTATCACCTGAAATATCGCGTTACCTCCTGCGCTTGTCGCGCTGCGGTCGCTGCCGTGTCGCAAAAAAACGACGAGGGCGGTAGCTGCGTATGCCCCGGCGACGTCTCATGCTGCTTATGCCGCGCGCACCTCCGACAGGAAGAGCGTGACCTCGTCGGCGAGATCGCGGGATTGCGAGGACAATTCCCCGGCGGCGGACAACACCTCCTGGGCGGCGTTGCCAGTCTGGTCGGCCGCCTGCTGCACGCCGGCGATGTTGGCATTGACGTCCTGAGTGCCGCGTGCGGCGTCCTGGACGCTGCGCGAGATTTCCTTGGTCGCCGAACCCTGCTCCTCGATCGCCGAGGCGATGGCCATGCCGATCTGGTCGATCTCGGTGATGACGTGAACGACATCCTGGATCGCGGTCACGGTCTCGTCGCTCGCGGTCTGGATCGCTGCGATCTGCTCCGAAATCTCGGTGGTTGCCTTGGCGGTCTGTTCGGCCAGCGATTTGACCTCCGAGGCGACGACGGCAAAGCCGCGTCCGGCCTCGCCGGCGCGGGCAGCTTCGATGGTCGCATTCAGGGCCAACAGATTGGTCTGTTCGGCGATGTTCTGAATCAGGGTGACGACGTCGCCGATCTTCTGCGCGCCCTCCGCGAGCGATCGCGCGGTGTCGCCGGTGCGACGGGCGTTGTCGACCGCGCGCGCCGCGATCTGGGTGGACTGAGCGACTTGGCGGCTGATCTCCGAGATCGAAGAGGTCAGTTCTTCGGTGGCGCTGGCCACCGTCTGGACGTTGCCTGACGTCTGGTCCGACGCCGCCGCGACGAGGCCGGCCTGCCGATTGGTCGAGGCCGCGGTCGAGGACATCGATTTTGCGGTATTTTCCATCGCCCCGGACGCGCGGGTGAGGCCGCTGATCAGTTCGCTGACCTTCGCCTCGAACTTGCGGGCGAGCTCGTCCATCATCTGTGCGCGCCGCATCTTGACGTCGCTCTCGGATGCCTTCTCGGCCGCAAGCCGATCCGCGGTGATCATGTTGTTCTTGAAGACGCCGACGGCCGCAGCCATCGCGCCGATCTCGTCTTTGCGCGCCAGACCGGAAATCTCGGCACTGATGTCGCCTCCGGCGATACGTGACATCGAGACGGTCAGGTCGACGATGGGGCGGCTGATGCGGCGGCGGATCATGCCGATCAAGGCCGCGCTGGCCGCGACAAAGGCAACAAGCACGATGAGAGCGAGCGTGAAACTCACCCGTGCCGCAGAATAGGCGGTCGACAGGATCTGTTCGGCATGATCGTAAAACGCATCGCGCACTGCGATGATCGCGTTCAACCCGCGTTGCGATTCGACGAAGAAGGCGTCCGCGTCGTGCTCATACTTTCCGGTCGCGGCGCCATCCTTCACCATCTTCAATTCCTGGCCGAAGCGCTGCGTGTAGGCTTCGTTCATCCGCTCCAGTGCCGCGACGACGTTGGGAGGGGTTCCCGGACTGGTCCGCAACTGATCGAGCGTCAGCAGGATCTGATCGGTCCGGCCTTGCGTCCGGTACAAGTCCTTGATCTCGGCCTCAGTGGCACTGCGCTTGGCCCCGACCAGCGCCTTGTGGGTGCTCGCATTGAGGCCGCCGATGTCGCGCAACGTCCAGGCGACATTCGCGTAGGTGGCCTGCCGGTAGGCGTCGCCGTCGAGCAGCGCGAGCTTGCGAACCTGGCCGTCGAGCAGGGCGGTGACGGCGGCGTTGAACTTGGAATTCTCGGCAACGACGGCCTTGGCCGCATCGCGGCGGGTTTCGGCGGCGCCAGCCATGGCGCGATCCATCATGTCGCGCAGCGACGAAAACCGGGTCTTCAACGCATCGATGTCGCCGCCGAGCGCGGCGCTTTCGTCAAGAGCGCTGGACAGCGATCTGCGGAGCTCAAGCATCTTGGTGACCGCGCCATCGGTGTTCTTCCGATAGGTCTCCAGATCGCTTCGCATCTTGGGATCGATGGCGGGCGGCCCAAACAGGATGTTGGTGGTGAAGCCGCGCTCGGAATTGAGATAGCGCGGAATGTCTCCGACCGCCCTGACGATCGCGAGCCGTTCTTGCGCAACCGAGACCTGCTGCATGGTCTGATATTTCGCGGTCGCGACGTAAAGCGCGAGGCCGCCGCCGACCGCCGAGAGCGAAACGACGGAAATCGTGAGCAAAGTGCCGAGCTTCATGCGACTGGACCACCACGGTAAAAGACGCGTTAAGGCGGAACCGTAAGTTGCGGGTATTAATCGCCGGTTATCCTTGCCGAGTTCTGCGACCATAACGCGCAGTGGTAGGGAGCCTTTCTCCCCACGTCTCCCGTCCGGCGGAATCAGCGGACTAGGTTCGCAGCCGGTCCAGAAGATCGAGCGTCGCCTGGTCCTTCTCGCCTCCGTAATATTTGTCGATCGCCTGGGCGAAGATCGGCTGATTCGCCACCGCGTCGAACAACGTCATCGACGAGCGGAATTTGATGTCGTCGGGCGAGCCAAGAATGGCGTGAATGGTCTTGCCGCTCACCTCGAGCACGAGGCGCGTGCATTCGAGGAGCCGCGAACCAAGGATGGGATGGGCGAGATACGCCTCAGCCTCCGCGCGCGAGCGGATGGCGTAGCGTTGGGCCATGGCGGAAAAGCCGAGGCCGGCAACCTGCGGGAAGATGAACCACATCCAGTGGCTCTGCTTACGGCCCGCGGCAAGCTCGGCGACGACATGTGAATAGAGTGGGTCCTGGGCTGCGACGAAGCGGTCCAGATCGAAGGCGGATGTGGTCATGACGGGTCTAACCCCTTGTTTCAAAATTGAATTTCAAGTGGACGGGGCTGAAAGCCCGGCCATGCGCCTCCTCTTGAGGGGCGGCAAGTTTTGCTGTCATCGGGCGACCTTGGTCTAGATTATGCCGCACTCTTGTCCTTCCTATGTCACGACGAGTCGAATCCCCCTGGGGTCGGTCGCCTTCGCCAGGTGAACCGATGGGGGCATACTGGGGTTGCGATGGCTTCTACCGAAGCAAGCGTAGACATGCTGCTGACGCGTGACCGCTTCGGACGGTCCGAGGTCGTCGCGCTGTTGCTGGCCGGGCTTGCCATTTCTGCGGGGGCCGCCGCCTGGATCGGCGCCGATGCCGATCGGGCGCCGTTGGCCGCCGCTGCGATTCCGACGGCCCCTCAGATCTCCTTCGAAACGCGTTTCGCGCCGGCAGCTGCCTCGGCCACCGCCTATTCCGAGAAAGACGCCATTCGGGCGCTTGATCGCTTTGCCTCGCGCGGCTTCGACCGGCAGCTCCTCGATGCGCGCGCCGCGTTGGTGATCGGCATGGGATCGCGCAACAGCGGCTCCGGCGACACGGCCGCCGGCGATTGGCGGCCCGCCCTGACGGAAGGCACCGGCGTCACGATGCCGGCGCCCGGGGTGCCTCTGCCACGACCGCGACCTGTAGCGGCCAATCAGCCGACGAGCCTGCTGGCTTCGGCCGTGCCGGGCGACGTCGGGATGCCGGGCGATGACCGCTCCTTCCTGCAAAAGCTCTCGGATCTCTTGCCGAGCCCGGCCAAGCTCGCCTCCCTGACGCCGGACAGCGGCATCCGCCCCGGCGTGGATCTCGCGGCCCTCGGCTATGACCGCCAGACGGCGGTCTATGACATCACGGCAAAGATGGTCTATTTGCCGTCCGGCATCGGCCTTGAAGCCCATTCCGGCATGGGGGGGCTGCGGGACGACCCCGAGCACGTCAATCAGCGCATGGTCGGCGCAACGCCGCCTGCTACCTACGAGCTCAAGCCGCGTGAGAAGCTGTTTCACGGCGTTCGGGCCCTCCGCATGACCGCTGTAGAAGGCTCGGCGCTTGGGCGCGTCGGCCTGCTCACCCATAGCTACATGCTCGGTCCCGATGGCGATTCCAACGGCTGCGTGTCGATCCGGAACTATGATCGCTTCCTGAAGGCCTACGACGACGGCGAGTTCAATCGGCTCGTGGTCGTCACCAGGCTCGACAGCGCTGCGTTCACCAGGACCGCGCTGAAATCGGAGTAGTGATACCTTGCTGCGCCCCTGCGCGATCGCAGCGCCCAATCTCGTCGCCCGTCCCGGAGCTGGCCGATGAGCGATCCTGCAAGCTCTGAGACACGGCTGCGCACCACCTTCAACATCAAGGTCAACGGCAAGTCGGTCGCGATTTCGACGGTGGGACAGGCCTATCAGTTCCTGGCCAGCCTCAATGCGGTCGAATGGATGGAGTTCAGATCGCTGCACGGTCAGGCGGTGTCCGCGCTCGAGGCTGCCGCTGACAACGCGATCATGACAGTGCAAGCGACCAATGCCGTGCGCACGCTGTTCGTCCACGCGAAGATGTTGTGAGCGCGGGAAAGTCCGGAGCGGGGGCTGTCCGCCGTTCGCGGCGCTACTCATGACCGTCACCGTCTCGCGGCGCTGATACGCCCGAGTTATCGAAGCCGGGACCCTCACAAGATGGAGGGCGCAGGGAATGCCGGGTGAAGGCCTCACCCATGGCCCGCCTGCAACAAAGAAAGCAGGCGGCAGTCACCACAGGTTAAGCCGAACATCCGGCATTCCCTGCGCGATGGCTTTACGTCTTATACGCGCTCTCCTCAGGGACCGGCTCTCTTGCCCCTGTCCACGTGATGCGGAGCATCATCGCGCTGCGACAACGCGTGAACGCGTTGTGCAGGACGCCAGCACCGGGGCGCCAGGACCACACGATTTCGACGTCCGCAAAGCATCGTTCGTCCGCGCTCAATGAGCGCTGCCGATGTCTCGCGGCCACCGCCTCCCTGCCTCGCGTGTCGTGACGATCGCGCGCAACGCCCCTCCGTGGTGAGGCAGGATGGCGATAGAAAAACATGATTTCCGAAAATACGAAACAGGAAAATTTTTCGCGGCCAGACTGGACAGGCCGATTTGCGTTGAAATCGCTGGCGAACTTCGTGTTTCGGCGCGGGCGGTTTTGATATGCGATCTGACCGGGATAGCCATAAAATTCACGAACGACTATGACCGCTGCGGATCAAAGCGGCCATCGGTCCCGACCTGCTTACTTCTGGTCGAGGTCCGAAAGCCGACATCGCGGGCGCAGACCGGAAGGTCCGGGACGGGCCAAGCGACGACATCGCAGGCGTGTCATGATATGGGGAGGACGCCAACGGCCCCAGTCAATGAGATTCATATGATAACCGACCGAAACGTGCTGTCCGTTAATGTCGAATACGTCATTGACGCGAATGGCACGAAAACGGTTCTGGTGGTCGAGACCGACTTGCAGCTAGACCCTCCCGAAATCGATTTTGACAAGGCAGCAGTCGATGCGCTTTGCTCTGATCTAGAGCGGCATCGCGCGTCAAATCCCTACATCGACGCTGTCAGGCTCGTGAGAAGGCGGCTCGCGCCAGCTGAGCCGATAAGGCTAACCGGAACGCTCGGTGACCATCGAATTAGGACAGCCCCTAACTCAATCTAGAGGAACGGCTCATTCCATCGGATGCCCGCTGCACGGGCCTCATGCAGCCGTCGAACCCGTTCGCCGGGATGTCGGCTTGTTCACCGACAGCGGCAGAAGACCAGACATCCTCCGACCGCCGCTTAAGGCCAAACGCGGAAGTGGCTCTATTTATCGACCAGCGCGTAGCAGCTGGTATTTCCAATCTCGTTTCAACCCGCGCCTTAACGACCTTCCGCTCCAAGCTGGCGAAGAAAGCTGCGGTAATCAGTCCGCACCCACTCTTCGAGAAGACGACCTTTATCGTCAAACCGGAAGATGTTTGACAAATCCCAAATTACCCGTTCGCCGTTCGGAGGCAGAGGGCCGGCCGGTGAATGTGTAAACTCATGGACAAATCTTCCCTCGATCCACGTCTGGCAGGCTACGTAGTTGCCCTCGACGACGATGATACCCCGACGGATTGAGCGATCATCAAACGCTGCGCGTACGGACTTGAAGTAGTTGGTGAGCCCGCCGTAGTCCGTCTCGAAGCCGCCAGGTCCGTGGAAGCGGAAATGCTCCGTGTCAAAGTAGCTGTCAGTCTCTGACTGATCCCCACCGATGACTTCAAGTTCACCCGCCTTGACCAACCGGGCAACGAGTTCGTCGCGTGAGAAATTCACTGTCATCTCCCTTTAGACCGTTCACGCTCAATCTAGCGCTGGTCCCACTACAGACCAAGCCCATTGCGGAGGTCCGCTTCGGGTCAACAGCCGCCTGTCGGTCTCGTGATCGATTGCTTCCGGTCATGTCCGGGGTGCGGACTGCCGCCGCGCCCGACCGGGAAGTCGCAAATGGGCCAAAAGGCAACGAAGCACACTCGTCATATATGCAGGAGTCCGTAACTCAGGGCTGCACGGCGGTCCCATTCCATAGCCGAAATTCAACCGTCTCGTCCGGAGCGCCGTATTTCTGCCAGCTAAGCACTTCTTCGGCAGGATCATCGGTTATCCAAGCATCGCTTAGAACACCCGAAATCCGTATGATATTAATGACGCTGAGATTTCCGATGAGATCAGCGAGATAGCGTTCGACGGCGGTGACTTCGTCAATGCCCGACAAACCAGCAAGGATGCTCCCATGCGTGTGAGTGGGACATCCGTCGAAGCCCAGCGTCCAATCGCCGTCGGGACAGGTTACAAGAAATTTCAGCTGACCATCTGGGCTGACGTATTCGCCAATCGGCATCCAGTATGTTTCCACTCGTCGAAGCGGCCAAGCTCAAGGGGACGCGAACAGGACTAGCTGTTCATCCGGATTTCGACAATGGTCCGCTCTGGGCCCAAGAGCCGACACGAGGATATCCCGGCGGCGAATCTCCCGGTCATTTTGGTAACTGGCACCGTTGGCAACTGACATCCGCGAGCGCCTCGAATACAGCCGGTGATCGCTCCAAGCGGGCGATTGTTCGGGCGCCTTCGAGGGCGGCTACCAACGCGGTTGCGGTAGAGGACGCGCGCGTGGGAGCGAAACCGCACCCTCTAAAATGCTCAGCGATTATCTCGGTCGAATCGACAAATCCGCGCGCGACCCGCTTGGTCAGCTCAGCATCGAGCGCGGGCAGCTCATTCGCCAGATTTTGCATCAGGCATCCATAACGGAAATCGGAGGCGACCATTTCAGCCGCGAATGTGCTGAAAATCTGATGAACAAAGGTCAGAGCGTCGCCCGTCGTATTCGCGGAGATATTCCGCAATACCGCAATCCTGCTCGCGACGTAATGATCGATTGCTTCTTCTGCGAGCTGTGCCTTGCCGCGCGGAAAATGAAAGTAGAACGACCCTTTCGGTGCACCGCTTTCTTCAATGATCTGGGTCAATCCAGTCGCTGTGTAGCCTTGGATGCGAAACAGTCGTTCAGCTGTGGCAATCGCGCGAGCGCGGGCGTCAGTCTTACGTGGCATGCCGTGAACGTAGCACCTTCCGCTTGACGGTACTATGGCGATTGCCATACTATGGTGATCACCATAGAAAGAATCTCGTGATGCTCCTCTACCAATGCCCGGACCAAGCGCCTGCACGCGGACAGTGCGCGCCGTGATGAGTCATCCAGTTGGTCTCAAGTCATCGGCGTCCCGACGAGCCCTCTTAGCGATGGGCGCGGCCGGTCTGGTCGCGGCTTCCCTTCGACCGGGCCGCGCAAATCCCATAGGAGAAACCGATTTGGCCACAGCAACATATGGCGAGGGTACGCTTCCCAAGGGGGTTCGCTCGCGCATGATCCATGGGATCAACGGCCTCGATGTCCATATTCTCGAGGCTGGTTACGAAAGCCGCGGCCGGCCGCTCGTGCTGCTTCTGCACGGCTTTCCGGATCTGGCTTATGGCTGGCGACACCTGCTCCCGCTATTGGCTGACGCCGGGTACCATGTGGTGGCGCCCGACCAGCGGGGCTTTGGCCGCACCACCGGTTGGGTGAACAGCTATGACACTCCGCTTGAACCCTACAGCCTTTTGAACATGACGCGCGACGCCCTCGGACTGGTTTCGGCGTTGGGGTATCGGCGCACGGCAATGCTCGTCGGGCACGACTTCGGCTCACCCGTGGCCGCTTATTGTTCGCTGGCGCGCCCTGACGTCTTTCCCTCCGTGGTGCTGATGAGCGCACCGTTTCCCGGTCCGCCGGCGTTTCCTTTCAACACTGCGGAAAGCGAGGCATCGTCGGTCCAACCGAACACCGAAAATCAAAAGCTGGCGGCCGCGCTGGCGGCGCTCGATCCGCCGAGAGAGTATTACCAACAATATTTGAGCACACGGGGAGCGAACGATGACATGTGGCACCCCCCTCAAGGTCTACATGCGTTTCTTCGTGCATTTTTCTACGTCAAGAGCGCCGATTGGCCGGGAAACAAGCCGCATCCGTTGAAGGCGCGAACCGCCACAGAACTTGCAAAGATGCCCACCTATTACGTCATGGATCTTGGCAAGACGATGCCCCAGACCGTCGCTCCATTCCACCCTTCCGCAGCTGAGGTCCAGGCCTGCAAATGGCTGACTGAGCCGGAACTCGGAGTGTACACGGAGGAGTATGGCCGCACCGGGTTTCAAGGCGCCCTGCAGGCTTACCGGGTCTATTCCGATCCTGACCTGAACGCTGAGTTGCGCCTGTTTTCGGGCAAGACGATCGATGTCCCGTCGCTCTTCATCGGCGGAAAGAGCGATTGGGGCACCTATTCGGCGCCGGGCGCGGTCGATCTCATGAGGACGAAGGCGGCGACGAGGATGAGCGGCATCGAGCTGATCGACGGCGCCGGTCACTGGATCCAACAGGAGCAGCCGGCTCGGCTCAGCACGCTCCTGCTCGCCTTCATCAAGGAGGTGGGTGGGGCGGATCACATCAGCGATTTTGGATCTGGCGGCCGTTAGTCTCGGATGACGCGATCACTTTTGTTTTGTTGATCACACCGGCCAACATGCGTCGCGTCTGCCCTTAGTTGCCTCGCCTTCGTCCAGCTTGCGTCAATCAGGCCATGGTTGCGCGTTAATGAGTCCGCGCCCTCGTTGTCAAACAACGCGGAGGCATCGCCGGAGATGGGACAGGACAAATGATCCGTCCGGCGGGAATCTAAGAAACCCGCTTTTGCTTCTGCAATCAAATATAGACGGTCTTGGACTCGCTCGATGCGGTCTTCTCTGAGACACTTCGAACGTCGGTCGACGTTGGTTGACAGAGGGAACATGCATGATCGTCGATGATGATCGCCACGATAGCGATGCGGCTCCACTCATGAATGGCAGCCTGTTGCGCACGGTCTGCGCGTGGCTCTGTTGACGGTTTGATACGGCGGTCGCGACGCCGGCGCGTCGCGGCATCGGCAGGCGATGCCTGCTCATCTCGATATTTGGTGCAATCCAACACACGCGCACTGCCGGCTGGCGGCGCGAATGCCGGTTGTCGTCCTTATCCAGGCGGTGCCGGCATCCAGGCGGTGCCGGCGTGTGCTGATGAGGACAAAGCGAGGAAACAATGACGGCCAAAGAGTCAGCGATCAAGTTTGCCTATTGGGTGCCCAACGTTTCGGGCGGCCTGGTGATCTCCAAGATTCCGCAGCGGACGAGCTGGGACATTGGCTACAACAAGCGCTTGGCGCAGATCGCCGAAGAGAGCGGATTCGATTACGCGTTGAGCCAGATCCGCTTCACCGCCGGCTACGGCGCGGAGTATCAGCATGAATCGGTCTCGTTCAGCCATGCGCTGCTCGGAGCGACCACGCGGCTGAAGGTGATCGCGGCGATCCTGCCGGGACCCTGGCATCCGGCGGTGGTCGCCAAGCAGATCGCGACCATCAACCATCTCACCGAAGGCCGCGTGGCGGTGAACATCGTCAGCGGCTGGTTCCGTGGCGAGTTCGCCGCGATCGGCGAGCCCTGGCTCGACCATGACGAGCGCTACCGCCGCTCCGAGGAGTTCATCCGCGTGCTGCGCGGCATCTGGACCGAGGACAATTTCAATTTCCGCGGCGACTTCTATCGCTTCACGAATTATTCGCTGAAGCCGAAGCCGATCGATCCGCAGCCGGAAATCTTCCAGGGCGGCAGCTCGCGGGCGGCGCGCGACATGGCCTCGCGGGTGTCCGACTGGTACTTCACCAACGGCAATACGGTCGAGGGCATCAAGGCGCAGGTCGACGACATCAGGGCCAAGGCGAAGGCCAACAACCATTCGGTCAAGATCGGCGTCAACGCATTCGCGATCGCGCGCGATACCGAGGCCGAAGCGCAGGCCGTGCTGAAGGAGATTCTCGATCATGCCGATCCGGAGGCCGTCAACGCCTTCGCACATGAGGTGGCCAACGCGGGCAAGGCCTCACCGGAACGCGAGGGCAACTGGGCCAAATCGACCTTCGAAGATCTCGTTCAGTACAACGACGGCTTCAAGACCAACCTGATCGGCACGCCACAGCAGATTGCCGAACGCATCGTCGCGCTCAAGGAGGTCGGCGCCGATCTGATCCTGCTCGGCTTCCTGCATTTCCAGGAGGAGGTCGAGTATTTCGGCAAGCACGTGATCCCGCTGGTGCGCGAGCTCGAAGCCAAGGAGAGCTCCAAGGCGGGCGCGCGCGCCCAGGCCGCCGAGTAGGCGAGGGAGAGCCGCTTTGTCGGGATTGGCGACATGGATGGATGTGCTGGCCCTCGAGACGTATGCCCCGGGGACAGCGCGTCAGCTGCTCGCGGCGGAGGCGGCCGAACTGCCGGCTCGTGCGGACGTCCGCAGCCCGCGTCCGGTGCTGCGGCTCGCCAATATCTCGCTGTCGTTCGGCGGCGTCAGCGCCCTCCGGGACATCGATCTCGACGTCGCGGAGGGCGAGATCAGGGCCATAATCGGCCCGAATGGCGCCGGCAAGAGCTCGCTGCTGAATGTCGTCAGCGGGCTCTACCGGCCGGATGCCGGCGCCGTGTGGCTTGGCGATCGTGAGTTCCGTCAGGTGCCGACGGCGAGGCTGGCGAGCCATGGCGTTGCCCGCACCTTCCAGAATCTCGCGCTGTTCAAGGGATTGTCCGTCTTCGACAACGTGCTGATGGGCCTCGCGCATCGCGTCCGCGCCGGCTTTGTCCGCCAGATCATCGGTTCGCCGCTGGCGCGGCGCATCGAAGCAGAGAATCGCGTCGCCGCCGACGCGGTGATCGGTTTCCTGCATCTCGCCGATGTGCGGCGCCGGATCGCCGGCACGCTGCCTTACGGCCTGCAGAAGCGGGTCGAGCTGGCGCGCGCGCTGGTGGCTCGTCCACGCCTGCTGCTGCTCGATGAACCCTTTGCCGGAGTGACCCTGAGCGAGAAGCAGGAGCTGGCGCAGCACGTCCGCAATGCGCGCGACAGCTACGGCACCACGATCGTGCTGATCGAGCACGACATCGGCATCGTGATGGAGCTCTCCGATCACATCGCGGTGCTCGACTATGGCCGCAAGATCGCAGATGGGCGGCCGGAGGAGATCCGCGCCGATCAGGCCGTCGTGGACGCCTATCTCGGCGTCGCTCATGAGGACGAAGCGGAGCTTGCGATCTGATGTTCGACTATCAATTCCTGATCGAAGTCCTGATCGGCGGGCTGCTCTCCGGCGTGATGTATTCGCTGGTCGCGATCGGCTTCGTGCTGATCTACAAGACCTCGGGCGTGCTCAATTTTGCGCAAGGCGCGATGCTCCTGTTCGCCGCCTTGACCTTCGTCAGCCTGGTCGAGCGCGGCACGTCGTTCCCGTTGGCGCTCTTGGCGACGCTCGCGATCATGGTCGGGCTCGGTGTTGCGGTCGAACGCGCCGTGTTGCGGCCGCTGATCAACCAGCCGCCGATCACGCTGTTCATGGCGACGCTTGGTCTGTCCTATGTGATCGAGGGGGCCGCGCAACTGGTGTGGGGCACTCAGGTGCACGGGCTCGATATCGGGGTCAGCGACACTCCCTTTGACGTCGGCGGGGTTTTCATCAGCCGCTTCGACCTGTTCGCGGCCGCAGTCGCCGGCAGTCTCGTCGCGCTGTTCACGCTGTTCTTCCGCTACACGCGCACCGGGCTCGCCTTTCGCGCCGTGGCCGACGATCAGTTTGCTGCGCTCGCAGTGGGGCTGCGGCTGCCACGGGTCTGGGCCGCAGTGTGGACGGCGGCCGGGATCGTCGCGCTGGTCGCCGGCTTGTTGTGGGGGGCGCGGCTCGGCGTGCAGTTCTCGCTGTCGCTGGTCGTGCTCAAGGCCCTGCCGGTGCTGGTGCTCGGCGGCTTCGACTCGATCGCCGGCGCGATTATTGGCGGGCTCCTGATCGGCGCCATCGAGAAGCTCGCGGAGGTCTATGTCGGGCCGTTCTTCGGCGGCGGCATCGAGGCTTGGGCGGCCTATGTGGTGGCGCTGGCGCTGCTCCTGGTGCGCCCGTCCGGCCTGTTCGGCCAGAAGCTGGTCGAAAGGGTGTAGCCGTGACGATGATCCTCGATGCGACCGTGACCCCGACGAAACCGTCGCTGCTCAAGGCCAATTTGCTCGGCGTGGTGATCCTGCTCGTGCTGGCTTACGGCCTCGTGCCGCTGATCGGCTCGGACTATCTGATGGATGCGGTGCTGACGCCGTTCCTGGCGCTGGCGCTCGCGGCGGTCGGGCTCAACGTGCTGACCGGCTATGCCGGGCAGGTGTCACTGGGCTCCGCGGCGTTCCTCGCTGTCGGGGCTTATGCTGCCTACAATCTCAATCTTCGCGTGCCGGAGCTGCCGCTGCTCGCCGACATCGTGCTGGCGGGAGTGGTCGCCGCCCTGTTCGGCATCATCTTCGGCCTGCCCAGCCTGCGGCTGCGCGGCTTCTACCTGGCCGTCTCGACCTTGGCCGCGCAGTTCTTCGTGCAGTGGGCGCTGACCAAGTTCGGCTGGTTCTCAAACGACAATCCATCGGGCGTGATCGACGCGCCGGTAATCCGCATCGGTCGTCTCACCTTCACAAGCGCGATCGGACGCTACGTCTTTACGTTGACCGTCGTCGCGTTCGCGACCGCACTGACCGCCAGGCTCCTGGCCTCGCAGACCGGCCGCAACTTCATCGCGGTGCGTGACCATGAGGTGGCGGCGAAGGTGATCGGGGTGCCGCTGTTGCGCACCAAGCTGCTGGCCTTTGCGGTGTCCTCGTTCCTGATCGGCGTCGCGGGGGTGCTGTGGGCCTTCGCGTATCTGCGCACGGTCGAGCCGGCCGGCTTCAACCTCGATCGCTCGTTTCAGATCCTGTTCATCATCATCATCGGCGGGCTCGCCTCGCTGCGTGGCGCCTTCGTGGGCGCGGCCTTCATCGTCGCGTTTCCGCTGCTGCTGTCGCGGCTCGGAGCTGCGCTGCTCGGCGGCCTGTTCGACTCCGGCGTGCTCGAAATGAGCCAGCGCATCGTAATCGGTGCGCTGATCATCGTCTTCCTGATCGCCGAGCCGCGCGGGCTGATCGCGTTGCTCGATCGGGCCTGGGCCTCGCTGCGTCGCGCCAAGCCGCAGACCACCGCAACCTGACGACAGACCTGAGACAGCCTCACGAGAAAAGGAGTTATGATGACCGTGTTCAGACGAGTGAAAATGGCGATGGGGGCGGCGTTCGCGCTCGGCCTCGCCACGACGGTATCGGTCAAGGCGGACGAGCAGTTCTTCCCGCTGCAGAGCTATCGCGTCGGGCCTTACGCAGCAGGTGGCACCGGTTTCTTCGGCGGCTTCATCGACTATCTCAACCTGATCAACATCCGCGACGGCGGCGTTGGCGGCGTCAAGTTGACCTGGGACGAGGGCGAGACCCAGTACGAGGTCGAGCGCGGCGTCGAGGTCTATGAGCGGCTGAAGAGCCGGCCGGGCGTGGCGGCCTGGAATCCGCTCTCGGTCGGCATCGCCTACGCGATGATCGACCGCATCACCAAGGACAAGGTGCCGCTGATCACGATCAACCACGGCCGCACCGATTCCACCGATGGCCGCGTGTTCCCTTACGTGTTTCCGCTGCTGCTCAATCCCTACAGCGAGACCTCGGGCATCGTGAACTACATCGCCTCGCGCGAGGGCGGGCCGGAGAAACTGAAGGGCAAGAAGATCATCGTGCTCTATCACGGCTCGCCCTATGGCAAGGAGACGATCCCGATCTACAAGCTGCTCGCGGACAAATACGGCTTCGCGCTCGAGCAGATTGAGGTGCCGCATCCCGGCAATGAGCAGCAGTCGCAATGGCTGTCGATCCGGCGCGCCAAGGCCGACTACGTCGTGCTGCGTGGCTGGGGCGTGATGAACCCGGTGGCGCTGAAGACGGCGCAGAAGGTCGGCTTCCCGGTCGACCACATCATCGGGAACGTCTGGTCCAACTCCGAGGAAGACGTGATCCCGGCCGGCGATGCCGCCAAGGGCTACGTCGCGATCACGACGCAGGCCTCCGGCGCGGAATATCCGGTCCTGCAGGAGATCATCAAGACCGTGTACGGCGGCGGCAAGGGCAATCTCGACGACAAGAAGCGGATCGGCAGCGTCTACCACAATCTCGGCATCGTGAACGGCATCCTCAACGTGGAGGCGGTCAGGATCGCGCAGGAGAAGTTCGGTAAGCGCACTTTGACCGGCGACGAGGTGCGCTGGGGCTTCGAACATCTGCAGCTCGACCCAGCGCGGGTCGAGGCACTCGGCGCCAAGGGTCTATTTCATTCGATCCACGTCACCTGGGATAATCACGAGGGCGATGGCCGTGTGACCTTCCAGCAATGGGACGGCGCCAAGTGGAAGGTGGTGTCCGACTGGATCTCGCCGGACTGGGCGGCGCTGCGGCCGATCATCGAGAAATCCTCGACCGCCTATGCGCAGGAGCACGGCATCAAGATCCGCAGCTCCGGCGACGAGCCGGTCGGACAATGACGGCAGGCCCGATGCGCGGGAGCAGGCCTGCCGCGCATCGCCATCCAAGGACGGTCCATCATGAGTGACGTGCTGCTGTCGGTCGAACATCTGGCGGCGACCTACGACCAGGCGATTCGCGCGGTCAGCGACGTGTCGGTCGCGGTCAAGCGCGGCGAGATCGTCGCGCTGCTCGGCGCCAACGGCGCCGGCAAGTCGACGACGCTGCAAGCGGTCTCGGCGCTGCTGCCGGCGCGGCGCGGCCAGATCACCGCCGGCCGCATCGCCTTTGATGGACGTGACGTCACCTCCGTCGCAGCCGCGGAGCTGGTGCGCGGCGGCCTCGTGCCGGTGCTCGAGGGGCGCCATTGCTTCGCCTCGCTGACCGTGGAGGAGAACCTGATCACCGGCGCGATCGGCCGCGACGCCAGGCGGGGAGACATCCGCGACGGCCTCGATCGTGTGTATGCGCTGTTTCCGCAGCTTGCGCGGCACCGCCGGTCGGTGGCGGGCCTGACCTCCGGTGGCGAGCAGCAGATGACGGCGATCGGCCGCGCGCTGATGTCGCGCCCGCGGCTTCTCGTGCTCGACGAGCCCTCGATGGGGCTGGCGCCGCTGGTGGTCGAAGCCATCTTCCGCGCGCTCAAGACGCTGAACGCCGAGCAGGGATTGTCGCTCCTGGTCGCCGAGCAGAATTCGACCGTGGCGCTGCGCTTCGCGGACCGCGCGATCGTGCTGGAGGGCGGCCGCAGCGTGCTGTCCGGCCCCGCGCGCGAGCTGCGGCGGCGCGCCGACATCAAGCATCTCTATCTCGGCGGCGCTGCGGCGCCGGCGCATTCAACCCAGGCCGTGGCCTGACTTCAGGGAAAAGAGGAGACCCCGCATGCCGACCAGCACCGCCGTACGCAAGCTCGAGGAAGGTCCGTATCCGCAGCTCGACACCGTGATCGAGCAGGTGGTCAGGGCCAATGCCGACCGCAACGATCGCGAAGGCCGCTTTCCGCGCGAGAACCTGCTGGCGCTCGCCGAGGCCGGCTGGACCGGCGTGCTGAACGCGCCGCGCTTCGGCGGGCTCGGGCTCGGCCATGTCGATTTCGCGGAAGCTGCCTATCGGATCGGCCAGGCCGATGCCTCGACCGGCCTCGTCTATGTCATGCATGTCGGCGCGGCCCAGACCATCAACCTGTTCGGCTCCGACGACCAGAAGGAGCGCTGGCTGAAGGCGAACAACGGCACGCTGCTCGGCACCTATTCGACCAGCGAGCGCGCCACCGGCGGGCACTGGTGGTACAACCTGTCGGAGGCCTCGCGCGACGGCGACAATTACAGGCTCAATGCCGAGAAGTCGTTCACGACGAGCTCGGGGCAGGCCGACTTCTACGTCGCGCAGACGCGCACGCCCGGCGCCGAGGACCAGGCCGACATCATCTTCTTCATCGTCGACGGCAAGGCCGATGGCATCGAGTCGCGGCCATGGGAGGCGCTCGGCGTCCGCGCCAACCATTCCGGCCCGATCCGCTACGCCAATGTGCTGATACCGCAGCGCGACCGGCTCGGCGCCGAAGGGCAGGGCAAGGAGATCATCTATGACGGCGTGTCGCCGGTCTACCTGATCGGGCTCGGCGCGGTGTGGGAAGGCCTGGCGCGCGGTGTGCTCAATGCCGCGGTCGCGCATACGACCGGTTTCGTGCACAAGGACAGGAACAAGAGCCTGTCGGACTATCAGGCGATCCGTCAGGAACTCGGCGCGGCCAAGGTGCTGGTGGAGAGCCTGCGGCCGTGGCGGATCGAGCTGGCCGAAAAGCTCGACGAGCTGTGGCGGGCGGGACGGCCGCAGAGCGAGATCCTGATCCCGCTGACCGAGTTCAAGGTCCATGCCGCCGAGGTCGCCAACAAGGTGGCCTCGTCAGCGCTGACCGTCACCGGCGGCTATGGCTACCACCGCGGCCCGATCGAGCGCGCTTTCCGCGATGCACGCGCCGCGATCGCGATGGGGCCGTCCAACATCATCGCACGCGAATGGATCGGCAAGGCGCTGGTCGGCCTGCCGCTGGAGCTGTTCTACGAAGGAGGAGAGTGACGGCGCGCCGCCGCGGTCAGTCGACCGTTGCGATCTCGAGCGCGATCTCGTCGAGGACGGCCTGCTCGGCATCGACAGGCTCGGTCCGGACGCTCTCGCGCTCGGCATCTTCGCCTTCGAGGTCGTCGAAATCGCTTTCGTCAACCTCCTGGAGTTCGTGCTCCTCGGCTTCCATGGCTTCGGCGACCAGCTCTGCCGCGACCAGCGCCTCCGTGGCCTCCGCCGCGGCCTCGTCTCCATCAGCGGGGGATGAGACCTCCCGCGTCGTTGCCTGGAACCAGGACGAGAATTTCTGCGCCAGGCCCGCCTCGAATGCGGCGAGATTGAAATCCTTGCCGTCATCGTTCACGATGACGACCTGCCAGCCCTGGCTTTCCAGGACGCGCGCGTTGGCGAGGACGATCAGGGCACTCTCGCGCTGTTTGCGAACTTTTTGGTTATCGCGCTCCGCGATCATCGTGTACGCCATGACCTGCCTCCCTCACGCCCACACTCGGAACCGCCGCTAATACGCCGCCAGACTGTGCGCGGGGCGGGGCCGCAATGCGGTCCGGTCGTGACGATTTGGCGGCGCGCACAAGTTCCTGCCGTGACGGATTTGTCCGCACATGCCTCGCGCTGAGAGTCGCAGCTGCAACAGCCGGCAAAATTCTGGTGCACGGAGAAACGCGCGTGTTGAAGGCGCGTATCGACGTGTCATGATTTGATTCTGCGGCGGCGGCGCTGCTTCGCGGGGAGCGGGCAGCGGGGGTGGATCGAGGCAAACAGCAGGCAATGTGGGGGCGACGATGCGGACTGATCTGTTCAGGATACCGAACTTGACTCTTGCGGCCGCAGGCTTGGCGGCCTGTGTCGCAATGCTGCCATCGGCGAGCAGCGCCTTCACGGAAGACGATCAGCGCCGGCTCTGCACCGGCGACGTCTTCCGGCTGTGCTCGTCGGAAATTCCCGACCGCGACCGCATCGTGGCCTGCATGCAGCGCCAGCGCGCGAGCCTCAGTGCCGGCTGCCGCAGCGTGTTCGGCAAACCGACCGAGCGCTCGGCTTCGGTCTCGGTGATGCGATAGTCGATCCCTAAACGCCTCGGCGCGGTGGTCGCGTGCCGACGTCCCGCCGTTTGCGCTCGCCCCTCGCGCCGCGGGCGGGAAGTCTGCGCGCTGCAGGAGCGAGGGCCGTTCGGAAGACAGAGGCGGGCATGCTACTCTGGCTCGAACATGCCATCCGGAGGTGACCTGCCATGAGTTTCCGTATCCTGGTGCTGTACGGCTCCTATCGCTCCGATCGGATGGGCATCCGCCTTGCCCATTTCGTCGTCGAAGGCCTGCGCGCCAAGGGCGTGGATGTCGAACTGATCGATGCCAAGGCGGTCGGCCTTCCCATGCTCGACCGCATGTACAAGGAATACAAAAAGGGCGAGGCGCCTGCGCCGATGGAAGAGCTGGCGGGGAAGATCCGCGCGGCCGACGGCTTCGTCTTCGTCACCGGCGAATATAATTGGGGCCTGCAGCCGGGGCTGAAGAACCTCACCGACCATTTCCTGGAGGAGTGGTTCTGGCGTCCGGCGGCAATCGCAAGCTATTCCGCCGGCCGTCTGTCGGGCGCCCGCGCCGCCACGGCCTGGCACGGGACGCTCTCGGAGATGGGCATGGTGGTGGTGTCGAGCACGCTCGCCGTCGGGCCGATTGCGCAGACGCTGTCGGCGGATGGTGAGCCGACCGGCGAGGCGGGCAAGGCGCTGGCGCACGCGTTTCCGCGCTTCGCCGACGATCTGTTGTGGTGGGCGGAGGCTGCGACAGCCCAGCGCGAGCGAAAGCCGCCGCCTTATTGAGAATTAGATCGGCGTTTCGAGCTCCGTCATTGTGATCGAGGCAATCCAGATTCGTTTCGCCGAGGAACGCAAACTTGTTGCGCCGCCTGTCTTCATCCCCATTTTGCCACGTAAGGGGAGCAGGAGAAATTCGTATGCCGTTCGCCACTCATCGCGGACAGCGCCTTCACTACACCGTGGATGGTGCTGGACCGCTCGTCGTTCTGCAGCATGGCCTGTTGCTCGACGGCGCGAGCTGGCGACGGTGCGGCATCGTCGACGTGCTGGCGCAGGACTTCCGCGTTGTTTGCGTGGATTCTCTCGGCCATGGCCGCAGTGATAAGCCGGCTGATCCTGCGCTCTACGCGCAGGATCAGCGCGCGGGAGACATTGTCGCCGTGATCGATGATCTCGGCTGTGAACGCGCGCATGTCATTGGCCATTCCATGGGCGGCTGGCTCGCGGTCGGCGTCGCCAAGGATTACGCCAGCCGGTTGTCGTCACTCGTGGTGGCTGGCTGGAACCTGATGAGCGGATTGGCGCCGGGCACGAACGGGCCGGTCACTTTCGACGGCTTCATGAAATTCGCCCGAGCGACGGCACCTAAGCTGACGGAATGGGTGACGTCCGAGCACGAGGCGGGCGTGCGTGCCTGCTTCGAGGCACTCTACGAGCTGGAAGGCGCGGAACAGGCCGTGCTCGGTCTTACGCAGCCGGTGATGTTGTGGAACGGCCGCCATGACCCGGCGCATGATCCAATGCAGGCCTTTGCCAAAGCACACGGCCTGCACGACCTGTCGACTGAAGGCGATCATCTCGGCATGTTGTTCAGGCACGGCGCTGAAGGCGCACGAGGCCTGCGCGCCTTCCTGCACCGGACCTCATCCGACTAGGCAATCTGTGTCAGCGCGACGGCTCCGCGGCGCCGCTGCTGACCGATTTCTGCCGCGCTGGCGCGCTGGCACCGGGCTCCTGGCATGGCAGCTCGGTCCAGGTCCCGTCCGGCGCCTGCTGATAGGCACGGCAGGGCGATGACATCGCCTGTTGATCGTCGGTCTTTGGTGTCGGGGAATTCTTCGCCAGCGCTGGCGCCGCCGCAACGAGGGCCGCCAGCGAACCGGCGAAGATCACGTCGGTGATCCGCATCTTCCGGGTTCTCCTGCTCGAAGCGGTCACGATTTCAGAAGAGGATTATGGAAAATTTTAGGCAATGCCGGCTTGGCGCCGCAGTCTGGTGAATGGGGCCGGGATTACCGAGGCCTGAAAAGGGAACCGTCGCGGCCATGAAGCCGGCTTAGACTCGCTCAAAAGCCGGTGTGGGCTGGTTTCGCTGCCCCGCAGGGAAGGGGTGTGGAGCGGATGTCCCGGCGGCTCGGCAGCAGCGTTCGAACAAGTCGTCGCGTGTCGAGTATTAACCCAATGACCACATCCCGATTGCCTTCTCTCATTGCTTTGCGTGCTTTCGAGGCGGTGGGGCGTACCGGCAGCGTGCGCTCAGCCGGAGACGAACTCGCAGTCAGCCATACCGTCATCTCACGGCACCTGCAGAACCTGCAGCGAAGCCTTGGCGTGGGGCTCGTCCGGCCGGTCGGGCGAGGCATCGCGCTCACCGGTGTCGGCCAATTGTTTCATGCGCAGGTGAAACAGGGCTTCGACATCATCGCGCGCGCCACGTTGATGGTGCGGCCTGCGTCGCGACCGACCCTGAAGATTTGGTGCATTCCAGGCATCGTCACCCGGCGCCTGTTGCCGCGACTGCCGGAACTGACGGGACCACCGCACCATTGGGACATCAATCTGCAGCCGACGCTTTCGCGCCCCGACTTGGCGCGCGGCGAGGCCGATGCCGAGATCGTGTATGCCGACAAGGTCGACACCAATGGTGCGCTGATGGCGGAAGCGCTGCTGCGCCCGCGCGTGTTTCCGGTGGCAAGCCCTGCTTACCTCGCGCGCCATCCCGACATCTCGACATTGGCAGGCCTTGCGGCGGCCGCACTGAACTACGAGGAAACCACCGAGCAATGGGAACGCTGGTTTACCCTGGCCGGTCATTCCGAGTCGGGCTCGTTGCAGGGGCAGACGCTGTGGCACACCCATCTTGCGATCGAAGCGGCTCGGTTCGGGCACGGTGTGGCGCTCGCCAACGACATTCTCGTCGACGACGATCTGCGCTCCGGAGCATTGGTCGAGGTTATTCCATCTTCAATCTATATGGGCTCCTATCAGCTCGTTGCGCTCAAGGAGCGCTGGGATGAACCTACGATCGTCGCGCTGCGGCTGTGGCTGAAGACGGTTCTCGCGGAATAGCTTTGGCGCGTGCGGCGAAGCGAAGCACCAGCCGCGCTGGCGACGCATGGGTGAATGCGCGCTGCGCAATTCGCAGCTCGCGCAGCCGCCTCCGATGAGCGGATATTGGTCACGCCGCTCAAGGCGTGCACAGCCTTTGCGTAAGCGCTGAGCGCCTCGACGCCGGCCGGCGGTCGAGCGCGCCCCGATCATCGCCAACGAAGCCGGGCACTGGTGGACGCCGGGCCAACGATGCTGGATAAGTGCCCTGCTGTGTCATGCTGATGGCAGAGTTGAAGCGAGCGGCGAGGGGCGAGGACTGTGACGGACAAGACGGCAGCGGTGCCGAACGACGTGATGGAGCGGCTGCGTGCCGCGATCGATCGGAATTTTCAGGATCAGGTCGCATTCCTGCAGAAGCTCGTGCAGTTCAGGAGCCTGCGCGGCGAGGAGGCGCCGGCGCAGGATTGGCTCGCCAAGCAGTTCGAGGCGCGCGGCTACAAGGTCGATCGGTTCAGCCTCGCCGATGTCGATCTGGCGCGCCATCCGAAAGCCGCACCGATGGACGCCATTGCGCTCGAAGGCTCCAAGCAGGTCGTGGCGACACTCGAGAGCGATGGCAAGGGCCGCAGCCTGATCCTGCAAGGGCACGTCGATGTGGTGCCGGAAGGTCCAGCGGACCTCTGGGCCGATCCGCCCTATGAGGCCATCGTTCGCGATGGCTGGATGATCGGCCGTGGCGCGCAGGACATGAAGGGCGGCGTCTCCGCGATGATCTTCGCGCTCGATGCGATCAGGTCGGCCGGCTTCCTGCCGGACGGGCGCATTCATCTCGAGACCGTCACGGAAGAGGAGAGCACCGGCAATGGCGCGCTCGCGACGCTGATGCGCGGTTACTCCGCCGATGCCTGCCTGATCCCGGAGCCGACCGGTCATACGCTGACGCGCGCCCAGGTCGGCGCGGTCTGGTTCCGGCTGCGGGTGCGCGGCGCGCCGGTGCATGTCGCCTATTCCGAAACCGGCACCAGCGCGATCCTCTCGGCGATGCACCTGGTGCGCGCGTTTCAGGACTACACCGCCGGGATCAACGCCAGGGCCGCTGCGAACAAGTGGTTTGGTGCGGTCAAGAATCCCATCAAGTTCAACGTCGGCATCATCAAGGGCGGCGATTGGGCGAGTTCGACGGCGGCGTGGTGCGAGCTCGACTGCCGGCTCGGCATCCTGCCCGGCGAGACGCCTCAGCAGGCAATGGCCGGCGTCGAGCGTTGCCTGGCCGAGGCACAGGCGGGCGACAGCTTCCTGTCGAGCAATCCGGCCGAATTGATCTGGAGCGGCTTTCAGGCCGATCCTGCCGTATGCGAGCCCGGCAGCGCGGCGGAAGCCGCGCTCGCCGCCGTGCATGAGCGCGTGTTCGAGCGACCGCTGGAAGACCGGCTGTCCACTGCGGTCAACGATACCCGGTACTACACGGTCGATTACGGCATTCCGGCGCTATGCTATGGGCCGTACGGCATAGGTCCGCATGCCTTTGACGAGCGCGTCGAACTCGACAGCGTGCGCAAGACCACCTTGAGCATCGCGCTGTTCATCGCCCAATGGTGCGGTCTGCGTGCGGCGGCATCGAGCGATTGGTCGCCGGTCGCATGATTTCCGTCGCTTTTCTCAGTACGCCGGGTCTGATGGATCCGCTGGAGCCATTGCTTCGGCGCGAGCTGCCCGGCCTTACCTGCGCATCCTGGCCGGAAGAAGCCTCGCGCGAGGCCGAGCTTGCGGTGTGCTGGAAGCCGCAAGCCGGCGCGCTCGCCGCGATGCCCAATCTGAAGCTGATCCATTCGATCGCGGCCGGCGTCGACAACATCCTCGCCGATCCGAGTGTGCCGGACCGGCCGGTCTGTCGTATCGTCGATCCCGACATCAGCGTTGCGATGACCGAATTCGTGCTGTGGAGCACGCTGTATTTCCACCGCGATTTCGACCGGGTGATTGATAATGCGCGGACCGGTGCCTGGCATCGCTATGCGCAGCGGGCGCCGCAGGATACGCGTGTCGGCATTCTCGGGCTCGGTACGCTCGGCACCGATGCGGCGCGCCGGCTGGTCGATCTCGGCTTTTCGGTCAGCGCCTGGTCGCGCTCGGCCAAGACAGCCGATGGCATCAGGACCTTCAGCGGTGCTGCGGCGCTCGATGCGTTCCTCGGCGAGGTCGACATACTGGTGTCGCTGCTGCCGCTGACGCCGTCGACCCTGGGGCTGCTCAACGCCGAGCGCCTGAGCCGGTTGCCGAAGGGGGCCGCGCTCGTCCTGTGCAGCCGGGGCGAGCATCTCATTGCCGACGACCTGGTTGCGCTGCTGCGGACGGGTCACCTGCGCGGGGCCGTGCTCGACGTGTTCGAGCGCGAGCCGCTGCCTGCAGATCATCCATTGTGGCGCGAACCAGGCGTACTGGTGACGCCGCACATGGCCGCGATCGCCTCGTGGACGGTGATTGCTCAGCAGATCGCGGAGAATGTCCGCCGGCTCAAGCGCGGCGAGCCCCTGCTTAACGCGGTCGATCGCGCTCGCGGCTACTGAGCCGAACGTGGGCGCCGCGGCCAAGTGTCAGCGGCGGCGTCCGTTCGCAGTCTATTCGAAGGTCTGCACCGGTGGCGCGCTCGGGCCCTGAGCCTGAGCCGGAGCGGCCGAGGGGGCTGCGGCGACCGGCGGCCGAGCTGCTGCGACCGGAGCGGACACTGGAGCCTCTGTGCGGGCCTCGGCGCGCGCCTCGCGCGCTGGTCGCCGTGGCTGCTGCCTGCTGGCATGCGAGCGGCGGAAACCCCAGGAGCGGGCAATCGACGGGCCTGCGGTATAACCGACTACGGCACCCGCGACCGCGCCGACGGGACCGAACACCACGGCTCCGGACAGAGCGCCGAGCGCGGCGTCACCGCCGCGGTGCTCATCTGCCATCGCGACCGGCGCCGTCAGTGCAAGCGCCAGTGTCGCTGCGGCCATCATCCGCATCCCGCTCATGATCATGAAAGTCTCCCCGTCCTTATCGGCGGCGAGCAATACGCAGAAATGTGGCGAGAAGAGTGCAGGATCGAGGGTTCGAAAAGCGCCCAGTGTGGGGCTAGCAGCCGGCGCCCGTCTCGGTGCCGTGCTTCGCGCGCCATTTCGGGCCCGGCCCGCGCATGTAGTGGCGTTCCGGCCGGTAAGGGTCCCGCGCCAGCGCGACCAGCTTCTGCCAGCGTGCGGTCAGAATGCGCAAGCGATGAGCCAATGGCGAGCGGGTCAGCATGGCGGCCTCACTGCATGCGGCCGAGCACCGAGGCGAAGGGAACTGCGAAAATTTCCTCGCCGAGATCGTCGGAGACGTGAACCACCCATTCACGCCAATCTTCGTCGCCTTCGGTCGTGATCAGAGAGCGCATCACGCGCGCGGCGTGATCGCGCGCCTCGGTGAGATCGAGGACAGCAGCTCCCTGCCGATCAATCAGGACCTCGTCGTCATTGGAGCAATGGAAGAAGACCTGCGCCATATCCGTCTCCTGCTCGCCAAGCGAATCATCAGTGCAGAATTAGCAGCGCCGTGCGATCAGCGAAATTCGGTGCCACCACGTAAGGTGAATTACGGACCGCATACCATCAGCGGAACCGATTCGGGATGTCGCGACGGAAGGGAACCTGATCTCGCGTCTGCCAGTTAGAAGCGATCAACAGCCGAATCGCTGCTGTTGGAACTATGGAGCAGCGCCATGATGTCGGAAACGCAAATCCATACAATCGCGCGGCGAATGATGGAACAGCACGGCCCTCAGGCGATCGCGCAGGCAGCGCAGCAGGCACAAGCCTGTGAGAGCAAAGGCGAGGCCGACGAGGCCAAGGAATGGCGCCACATCGCAGATGCCATGAAGATGATGCGGGGGCCGCACCAAAGTTAGCAACGAGGTCTGGACGTAGGACCGCATGACGCGAGCCGAGGCGGAACATTCTGCCTCGGCCGAGATTCGGCGTGGCGCGTTCTCCACCGTCAAGCGCGATGATCGAACGCCGCGGACAATCTCATCCTGGTTTCCGACCCAATTTCAACGCAAGAATCCCACCGAAATGATTCGGCAGCGGATTCGCCGCGGCCTGACGCGATCGCGGCGAGATGTCGCCAAAGGGATATTCGATGGTCTTTTTCAGGCGTGAGCTCAGCCCGGTCGAGATTTTCGAGCGAGCGTTGAAGGACAAGCACGCGGCGCGCCACAAGCTGAAGGAGCGGTTGCTCCTGGCCGAGAAGGCGCTGGACGAAAAGCGCCTCGTGGCCGAACGGCTGGCCAAGGCAGGCGCGAGCAATGGCCAACTCGATCGCGCCGAGGCCAAGATGCAGGTGGTCGAGGACAAGGCGAAAGCGCTGCGCGCCGCAGTGGCCGATTGCGACGAGCAGATCGTGCTCGCCGAGCGCGCGCTGGCCGATGCGATCGCGCAGCGCGATCGCGACCGGGCCGCGAACGAGATCGAAGCGGTGGCGGGGGCGATCGAGCAGGCCGTGCCGCGGTTCGAGATCGGGGCCGCCGCGCTGATCGACGCCGTCACCCGCAGCAAGGCGGCGCTGAGCGAGGCGACGCGCTTTGCGGCTGACGTGGACGAGATCAGGCGGGAAGTGCTGGCCGCGGCCGAACTGATCTGTTGGGAATTGCGCTCGGCCGCGGTGCGCACGCGCGTCGGCAATGCCAACGTCGCCTTGCTGGCGCCACCTGAGACCAAGCAGCTTCCGCCGCCCGAGAGCGACCGGCAGATGATCTATACGCTGAGCCCGCTCAGCTGGCGGGAAGGCGAGGAGGTCCGGCGCGTGGCGGCCTTCACGATGGCGGCATTGCCCAAGACGTTGCTCACGGCGGCGCTGCAGCATCAGCATGTCGATTATCTCAACGCACGGCGGGTGCAAACGCTGATGCATGTCCATGGCAGCGGGCAGCAGCAGGTCGAACCGGGCGCGGACGATCCAGCCCTGGTTGATCTGGACGCGTTGGCTGTCGCCGGGCAGGCCGCGCCGCAGGCCGACGTCGCCTGAAGGCTGGCTTGAGCGCTGCGGCGCGTCCGTGCTGCTGCTGGTGGCATGACGGCGCTTGCCGGGAGTCTCAATGGCGCAAGCGCCATTCGCTCGGGAATGTCTCGGGGCTCTCCCCCAAGTGCCAGCGGCACAAAGCCGCAGCCGGCGGGGCTACCCGGACCAGCCGTTGCATCCGCTAACCCGGTGACCGGCCGTTAGCTCTTTTAGCAACGAGATCTCCGTAGACTCCCGGCGGCATCATCCAGGTTGTGGCCGGAGGGACCAATCTCGGCTATGTTCCGTAGGCGGTGGACGAAGGGGCGGGAGCGAACGCGTCAGGCTGGCTGAAGCGGGGCAATACCCAATGATGACGTTACCGGAGCTCGCGGCCACGGCATTGGAGCAGTTTCTCGGCTCCTATATGCGGCGTCGTTTCGGTTCGTCGAACACGCAACTCTCCGAAGTCGTGCCGGCCGCGGCGCGGATAGCTCTCGAATGCATCGGCAACAGCGATGCGCTCTATCACAACGTCGAGCATACGCTTCTGGTGACGCTCGCCGGACATGAGATCCTGCGCGGACGTGCGCTGCATAGCCATTTCACCGCGGACGACTATGCGCATGTCATCATCGCCTGCCTGTTGCACGACATAGGCTATGTCCGCGGCTTGTTCGCGGACGATGACGAGGACGGCTACGTGATGGACGAGCCCGGCCGCAAGGTCCGGCTGCCGCGCGGCTCCTCGGATGCGGGGCTGATGCCGTACCACGTCGACCGTTCCAAGCTGTACGTCATGAAGCGGATCGAAGGTGTGGCGCCGCTCGACAAGGAGCGCATCGCGCGCGCGATCGAGGGCACACGCTTTCCGCCCCTGGCCGGGCAGCAGTTCGACGAGGAGCAGTCGATCGTGCGCGCCGCAGACCTGATCGGACAGCTTGGCGACCCCAACTACATCCGCAAGGCCAACGCGCTCTATCACGAGTTCGAGGAGGTTGGGATCAACCGGCAGCTCGGTTACGAGTCGCCCGCCGATATCGTGGATCGTTATCCTCAGTTCTACTGGAACAGCGTTGCCCCGCATATCCAGACCGAGATCCGCTACCTCAACATGACCTCGACCGGACGGCAGTGGATCGCCAACCTCTATGCCAACGTGTTTCGCGCCGAGCGCGAGATCTCGCTGTCGGGGCCGCAGACCTGAGTCGCGAGCCCGCCGCGCCTTCGGCCTCAGGTCAGGGCGTTAGCGCCTGCCGCCGACTTCGTCGATATGGCCGAGCAGATCGGCCGGGTCCTCGTAGACGCGAATGGCCCCGGATTGCCGCAGCTCTTCCGAGCCATAGCCGCCGCTGAGCAGGCCGACCCCGAGCGCGCGGCAGCGGGTGGCTGCGAGCATGTCCCAGATGCTGTCGCCGACGACGATGCAGCGTTCGATCGCCACGTCGAGGCGTGCCGCCGCGGCCAGGAACAGGTCGGGATCGGGCTTGGCGTAGCGCACCTGGTCACGGGTCACCACGGGGCATTGGTGCGGATCGACGCCCAGCGCCGCGAGATTGATCGCTGCGGTTTCCATGCGACCGCTGGTCGCGATCGCCCAGGGAATGTTGGAATCGGTGAGGAATGTGAGCAGTTCGCGCGCACCGGGCAGGGGCCGCACCTTGTCGCCAAGTTGCCGATAGGCCTCGGCATGGGCCCGCCGCAGCCGTTCGATCCGATCCGGCTCGATGGCTACCCCGGTCTCGCGGAGCAGCTGGTTGGTGAAGAGGCCGCCGCTCATGCCGATCTTGCGGTGGATGCGCCACACCGAGAGCTCGATGTTCTCGGCGTCGAGTGCGCGCTTCCAGGCGAGGACGTGCTGGTAGACGCTGTCGACCAGCGTGCCGTCGAGATCGAACAGAAAGGCGGTTTCCATGCGCATGGCAGGTCTCCTTATCAGGGGGCGCCGTGATGCAATGCGCAAGACGGCGCGTTCCTGCCTAGCAGAGATCTCCAACGGTTCGATCGCTTGCCGGCCCCGGCCCCGTCACGTGTGAGTGAGGGCGAGGATGGCTACCCGCAGCAACTAGTTCTTCGCTCGGATAAAGCCGGCCAGACGCGTCTTCTGGTCTGCGCACCATGCGGTCATGCCGAGCCGGCGCTGGTCCAGATCGGTCGTTTGGGTCGCCAGCGCCACCTCGGACATCAGCGTATCGTCCTGGCGCTCACCCATCTTGCCGCCGGTATGCAAATAGGCGATGGCCTTGCGCACCTGTTCAGTGGTGCCATCGGGCATGTGCATCTCCTGCGCCTTCTGCACGAGGTCCTGGTAGACCAGCTCGGTGCCAGGGCACTCGACCTTGGCGGCAAAGGCCTGCAGCACGAAAGTCACATAGGTGGACCGGGGCTCGGCCTGTGCCGGCGCCGCGATCATCAGCAACGCCGCCATCGACAACACATAACGCATCCTTGGAAACCTCCCGCTGTTTTTTCCAAGGCTAGCGCGCCAATGAGTCGTGATCAACACCGAGCGCGCTGCAGCAAAACCGCCGTCGTGCTCCCTCCCGGGAATGCTGCCGCCTATTTGTTCAGACGGCGTTCCTGCTCCTTGAGCAGCAGATCGAGTTCATCACTCTGCTGCGCGAGGCGGTCGGCATTGCGCTCCTCGTCGGCGGCTCCCGATTGAGATGCTGCCTGCTCAGTGATCTGGCGGATATTGTCGCGCAGGAGTGCGATGCGCTCGGCGAGCTCAGACGCACTCAGGACGGTCGGGTCGGTCAGGCTCATGGGCTCCTCGCCAATGCTTTGCTATCGACAGCCTTGCGGCGAACGGGGCCTCGATCGCGGGCTGCGCTTGCAGGTGTAGTTCCATAACGTGAACACCCGCGTGCCTTCAAGCATTTCGCAGCGTCCGCTGCGGCCGCCTGTTGGCGACAGCCGACGGTTGCGGCAAAGAGCGCACGAAGAAATCGATCAGAGCTTCAAATTCGCCGCGTTAACGCACCGGCATCGGCGGCCGCACCACGCTATTGCCGTCGGAATCGGCTGTCGCCTGCGGGGCAGGAGCCGATTGCAGCGGCATCGGCGCAGCCCCGGTCGGCGGGGCCGAGACGCTCTGTGCGGGCGGCGCAGCGGGTCGCGGCCGATGTACGGGGGCTGCAGCAGGGGCGGCGCCTGTCGCAGCGGTCGCTGGCCGCGGCGCAGGTCGCGGACGCAGCGTCTGCTCGATCGCCCTGGGATCGAACGATCTCGCCTCGCTGGTGCGCTCCGCCTTCTCCGACAGGCGCGCGATCTCGCGCGCCATCTGGTCCTGCCCGGTCTTGAGCTGGGCAATGCTGGCTTTGAGATCGGTGATCTGCTGCCCCATCGCCGCAAGGTCATGGGCCATGGACTGCAGCAGCTGGGTCTGATCCGAGGGGGGCACGGCTGCTGCCGTTGCAGTGGGCGCGGACGCAGCGGCCGGGGTGGGCTGCGCCGGCGCAGCGTCAGCGGTCGTGCTTTGACTATCCTTCGTTGGGCTGTCGGTACTTGCCTGGGTGGGCTCGGCAGGTGTTTTCCCTGTAAAGGTCGACGACAGCGAGATATGCGGAATCCAGCGCGCGGCCATCTCCTGCGCCTGGTCGCCGTAGGTCTGCCAAGCCGCGGCCCCGACGGCGCTGACGACCGCAAACAGGATGGCCACCACGGTCCGGACCGCCCAGGTGGCGATCGAGGTGCGTTCGGCCGGTTCGTCCTCCGCGCCGGTGTCGGCGACGCGCAGGCTGGTATCGACCGCCGGAACGGGAATGTCGGCCGGCCGCGGCCCCTGGCGTTCGGAGCGCCGCGCGGCGTCCGCGCCTTGAGGAGCTGCTACGCGGTCGGCCCGAGCGGCCAGAATGATCTCCGGATCGATCACACCCTTAGGTTGCTGATTGGGGTCGGCGACAGGTGGCGTGGAAAGCATTGGCGATCCGTCCTCTTTGGCCGCCCGCATCAGCAGGGTTGCGGCCTTTGCGTGTATCATAAAGCCTTACAGGCGGCGTCGACGCAAACTGGTACCGGTTGTCCTCGCGCCAGCATGGTCTGCGGCGGCGCCGTTCACTTCCAGCTCGAAGTTCAATTCCAACGTCAGCCAGCGCGCCGGCGTCCCAACCTTGCCGGGGCGCATTGCTGGACCATCCCTGCCACGCCCCACAGTCCAGCCGGATTTGTCCAAACCAAGGCAATTGCTTGGTAAATCTGGGACCGCTTTGCGTTCGCCCGGGCACCGTCCAGCGTTATTTTGCAATGCCAGATGGACCTTGCCAACCGAAAATCGCTTGCTCCTTGCCGCCGACCCGCGGCGCAGCACGATCTGTAGGCGCCCGTCAGGCGATGTCGGCCCCTCGGGCCGGACGGGGCGCCGGATCGGCGAGCTATGCGGCACGACGTGTGTGCGGGGCGCGCATTCCCGGTTCGAGCAGACCGCGCAGCTTCAGGGCATCGGCGGGCGCTGCGCTCTTCTGGTCGTTGTCGAAATAGACGAAGACATCGCAGCCCTGGGCCTTCCACGAGCGGATGCGCTTCGCCCAGGCGCCGAGCGCGGCGGGCGGATAGTTGTCCTTGTAATCCCCGCTGGGCCCGTGCCCGCGCACATAGACGAAATCGGCGGTGCGCTTCCACGGCGCCGGCGCGTCGTGATGGTCGGACAGGCAGAGCGAGATGTTCTCGTCCGCGAGCATGCGCATGATGCGCGGGCAGTACCAGCTCGGATGCCGGAACTCGAAACTGCAGCGGCGTTTGTTCGACAGCAGCTTGAAGAAGGCGCCGAGACGTTCGGGATCGGCCTCGAACTGCGGCGGCAACTGAAACAGCACCGGGCCGGCCTTGTCGCCGAGCAGCGCAAGCCGGCTCTCCATCAGTTCCAGGCTGTTCACGGAGCGGTCCGACAGGCGCTTCCAATGCGTGATGAATTTGGAGGCCTTCCAGGCAAAGACGAAATCCGGACCGGTCTGCTCGCGCCAACTGCGCACCGCATTTTCGGTCGGGGTGCGGTAGAACACGCCGTTCAGCTCGGCCGTCTGAAACTGGCTCGCATAATAGGCAAGCTGATGCTTGATCAGCAATTCCTTGGGGAAGAACACCCCGCGCCAGGAGACATAGTGCCAGCCCGACGTGCCGATGAGAATGCGCGCCATGGTCCGCTCTTGATTGTACCGAGCTCTCCTCACTCTCAAGCGATCAGGTTGGTTGCGGTTCCGGCCGAACTCACCAGGTCGGACGCTTAGCCCGACCGTCCGCGCAGATTGGGCAAGCCCAGCCATGCATTGATGTGCGCAGCCGTTTCCGCCTGAAGTGCCTTTTTCAGGAGTGTGTTCCGTTCCTCTCCTTCGGGCAGCACTCGTGCCGCCTCGCGCGCGTCGATTGCGACCTGCCGCAGGCGGTGGTCGAAAGACATCGCTTGCTTGCGCCGATTGCGCGTGATCGTCGTTGTGGTCATCTGCACGGTCTCCATCATCTGTGACCGACAGTGTCCAACCATGCCGCTGGGCAGTCGCTAACGCACGTTATGGCATGCGGATCAAAAAATGATTGTAGCGGCGGAACTTTTTGCGTGCGCTGCCCGCTCGTTCTTCGATCTCTGTTCGAAACCGTCGGGGGTGTTCAGCATTGCATCAGCTAGCACCACGGAACACTGACCTGCGTCGACGTGTTTCTGCGCCATGACGGGAGAGTTGCGATGGTAAAGGAATCTGCACGGCAAAGGCGCATCACCGGTCGGGTGATGCATGAGTTCAAGCACGGCGAACTGCGAAGCGGCCGCGGCGGCAAGGTCAAGAACCGGCGGCAGGCGATCGCCATCGCGTTGGAGGAGGCGGGGGCATCCAACTATGAGAGCCCTCGCCGAAACAAGCGCAATCTGCAGCGCACCGAGCGCAAGGAAGCTGAAGGGCGCACCGCGCAGCAGGAGCGCGAAGGCAAGTCGCGGGTCGGCGCCAGGGGACGTCGCGAAAGCACGCCGGCGATGCGCGGGCGCAATGCGCGCAAGCCGATCGCACAGGGACAGAAAGCCGCGCGATCGCGCACGCGGAGCTCGGGCGGAGCGACGCGGCAGGAGCTCTATGCCAAGGCGAAGAAGCGCGGGATCGCAGGCCGCTCGAAGATGAGCAAGCGCCAGCTCGAAAACGCGCTTCGTTCGAACTGAATCGGCTTGGTACTAAAGTGAGAGCGCCGCGGCTTCAGGGCTCGCGGCGCTCCTTTGTTCACCCTCCCGCGGCGGTCACGCGCCATACCGTGTTGCCGACGTCGTCGGCGATCAGCAGCGCTCCGGTCTTGTCGACCGCAAGCCCGACGGCCGGCCGCGCGCCTGGTTGTCGCCGTTCAAGAATCCCGTCACCACGTCCTGCGCCGGACCGCTCGGCTTGCCATCCGCAAACGGGACGTAGACGACCTTGTAGCCGTTGAGCGGGGTCCGGTTCCAGCTGCCGTGCTCGCCAACGAAGGCGCCGCCACGATAGGCCTGCGGCAGGGCGGTCCCGGTGTAGAAGACGAGGCCGAGCGGCGCGACATGCGAGCTCAGGGCGTAGTCCGGTACGATGGCTTTTTCGACCAGATCGGGCCGTTGCGGCATGACACGTGGGTCCAGATGCTGGCCGTAATAGCTATAAGGCCAGCCATAGAAGCCGCCGTCCTTCACCGAAGTCATGTAGTCCGGGACGAGGTCGGGGCCGATCTCGTCGCGTTCGTTGACGACCGTCCAGAGCGCGTGGCTTTGCGGCTCGAACGTCAATCCGTTCGGATTGCGCAGGCCGCTGGCGAAGATGCGCCAGCGGCCGTTGGCGCGGTTGACCTCGAGAATATCGGCGCGGTTCTTCTCGGCTTCGATGCCGTTCTCGGTAATGTTGCTGTTCGAGCCGACGCCGACATAGAGCAGGTTGCCGTCGGGGCTTGCGGTCAGGCTCTTGGTCCAGTGGTGGTCGATCGGACCGCCCGGGAGCGGCATCAAGGTGGTTCCGGGTGCGGTCATCTGCGTCGCGCCCGGCGTGTAGGGATAACGAACGATGGCATCGGTGTTGGCGACGTAGAGGTCGTTGCCGACGAGCGCGACGCCGAACGGTGAATGGAGGTGGTCGAGGAACACGCTCTTGGCTTTGGGCACACCGTCGCCATTGGCATCATGAAGGAGCGTGATGCGGTTGCTCGGCCCGGTGTTGCCGCCGGAGGTCACCCAGGCTTCGACCCAGGCCATCACGAAGTCCTTCGGGCGCTTCGGCGGGGGCGGCGGCGGAGCCTTGGACTCCACGACAAGGATGTCGCCATTCGGGAGCGTGTAGAGGGAGCGGGGGTGCTGCAGGCCGGTCGCCAGAGCCTCGATCTTCAGGCCCGGCGCCACCGTCGGCATCTCGCCCTCCTTCCAGTCCACCACGGTCGCCAGTTTCATCGGCGGCAGCAGGAACTGCTGGAGCGCCGGCAGCGGTGGATTGGCGCCGACCTCGGCCTTGGGATCGCCGCCATTATCGCATCCGGCCAGGCCGAACGCTGCGCTGCCGAGCAGCAGCGTGGTGAACAGCGGCGCCACGCGGAACGTCCTGAAGCCTGTCGTCGGACCACTCCCACGCCGTGACGATAAACCATCGACTAGCCGAGCCAGCCGGTGACCGGCAGGATCAGAACCGTGATCAGTGAGAGGATGAGGCCGGTCAGCACGACCGATGTCCAGGCATCGCGCGTGTGGACCATGTTGTTGAAGAACACCAGCACCAGCACCAGGAGATTGCCGAGCATATGGGGCCAGGCCGGCGTCTGTGCCCGGATCAGGGGATTGCCGAGGAAGTCGATCAGTCCGGCAATTCCAGCCAGCACGCCCATGATCAGGCCGACCAGCAGCAGCCAGGCTGAAATGTCGGTCCACATCATTTCGGCGGTCCGCCACTAGACGATGTCGGTGATGAGCGCGCCGATGAAACAGACGATCGGAAACGGCACCAGCATGGGATGGATCGGGTGCCGCGCGACCTGAACGGTCGGTTCGAGGCGGATGGGGGGTGGGGTGTCGGCGATCGTCACAGCACAGCTCCTCAGCAGGACAAGAAGGATGCTGCGCCAACTTGACTGCGCCGTACCGGTTCCTTTCTTGGTTGCCGTCCGGCATTCCACCGTCTCAGTGCCGCCGAAGTGGATGCGCGCGGCACGTTCCAGGCAAGAGGGGCGTGAAACGGTCCTTCCGCTCACTGGCTCTTGTTCAGCGGTCCCTGCGTGCCGCGTGCGCTATCGCTTCCGGCGTCGTTGCGCGGCATTGCCGGCGCGGGGGCGGAAGGCTCGCTTTTCTTCGGCACGGCGCTGCCGGTGGTCTGCTGGTTCGCGGTCTGGGCGTCCTGTCGCGGCACGCGGTCGCCTGCGAACGACCAGATCATCAGCACGATCGCGAAGGCGACCAAGGCGATCGGAATGATGACGCCATAGGGCATGCCGCTGCGGATCGGCGCGTCACCGCCTGCCGGGCCGTTGCGCTCCATCTTGTCCTGCGCCCGCAGAGTGTCCCTGGTGTTCTGATCAAGGCGGGCGCGTTCGGCGGGTCGCAGCCGGCCGGCGCGTATCGCGGCATAAGCGAGGACCAGACCGAGGATCAGAATGCCGATCCCCCAGCCCCAAAACGTTTCAGCGCCGCCCGTTCCGCCGCCCATGGAAGCCGCTCCACCTGGTTCATCCGTGACCGACCTCGGTCCGGTCCGAACCATGCGAACGAGCGGGCCGGCGAAATCGTTCCGGCGGTGCCGTTGAGCTGAAGTAGGCTAATCAGAGTTCGACGACGACATAGGCGCCCTCGATGGTCACCGGATAGCGCTCCGCAACATAGGGCCCTTTCACCAATTCGGCGCCGGCCTCGAGCTTGACTTCATAGTTGCGCAACCGGGTCGAACCCGGATCGCACCAGGATTGGCCGGTGGCGAGCTCGAATTCCCAACCGTGCCAGGGACAGCGCAGGAACTCGCCCTGGCGTTCCAGGCGGTAGTCACCCGGGCCGGAGGAGCGCGCGATGCCGGTGACCACGCCGTTGCAGATCTGCGCGCCGCCATGCGGGCAGCGATTGAGCAGGGCATGCAGCCGCCCCTCGACATTGAACAGCGCGATCTCGCGGCCGTCGACGACCGCGACCTTCCGCGCACCCGGAGGCAGCTGGTCCGCCGCACAAATCACGTGCCGGCTCATGACAGGCGATACAATGCGACGGCATTGTCCCTGAAGATCTTGCGGCGCTGCTCCTCCGTCATCGGGAATTTGAACGAGAAGCTCGGATTGTCGTAGTCCCAGTGCGGATAGTCCGATGAATAGAGCAGATGGTCCCAGCCGATCCAGTCGATGATCTCGATCAGATGGCGCGCGTGGTCCGGCTCCTCGATCGGTTGCGTCGTCCACCAGATGTGCTCACGCAGATATTCCGATGGCCGCCGTTTCAGATGCGGCACCTCCTTGCGGAATTTCTCGAAGTGCTTGTCCATGCGCCAGGCCAGCGTTGGCGCCCAGGCAAAGCCGCCTTCGACGAGAACGATCCTGAGTTTCGGAAAGCGTTCGAACACGCCGCCCAGAATGAAGCTCGCGGCCAGCGACTCCATGCAGGCGACGAACACATAGTGCTCCTGCAGATAATAGGTTGGCCAGCCCGAACCGGTGGACGGATGGCCGCCATTGTAGCCGACGGGATGAAGGCCGATCGGCAGGCCGGCGCGCTCGGCGGCCTCATAGATCGGCCAGTAGCGGGGATGACCGAGCGGGTCGGAGGGCCGCGACGACATCATGATCTGCACATAGCGGCGATCGCCGGCACAGCGCTCGATCTCGGCAACCGCCGCCTCGGGGAATTCCTGGGGCACCACGATGCCGGCGCGCAGCCGCGGCTCCTCGCGGACCCAGCGGTCGATCTGCCAGTCGTTGGTGGCGCGCGACATCGCGGCGGCAAAGCCGGGATTGCGCTCCTCCATCCCGCCCTTGCTCAGCGCCATCAACAGGCCGAACTCGACATTGACCGGATCGAGATGCTGCCTGCGCAGCATGTCGAGGTCTGAGCCCGCGGGCCCGCTCTGGGGCAACGCGTCGCTGCGCATGCCTGCCGCCATCATGCGCGGGAACATCAGCGAATTCGAGAGCGCCTGTCGCACATGCACGCCATAGGTCTGATAGTGCTCGCGCCAGCGAGGCTCGAGATAAGGGAGCAATTCGCCCGGCGTGCGATGCGCCGGATGGATGTCGCAGTCGACGACCGACAGTGTCTGGCGCGCCTTCTGTTCGAGAAATGGAGCGTTCATCGCACGTCCTCCTTGATCGCTTGGGTCGTCCCGCCGGCTGCGCGCTGGGCGAGGCGCGGATAGGTCGCGCGCGCATTGCCGGCGAGGATCCTGCTCAGGGCAGTCTCGGGCAGTCCGTCGGGCAGCACGTCGTCGCCGTCGAACTGCCAATGTGGATAGTCGGTCGCAAACAGCAGCATCTCGTCCGAGCCGATGCGGTCGAGCGTTTGCGCAACGGCCGTGGCGTCCGCGGCGTCGAACGGCTGGATGGTCAGCCGGATATGCTCGCGGATGATCTCGGACGGCCAGCGGTCGACCCAGGGCGTCTCGGGGCGGGCGCCGCGCCAGGTCTTGTCCGTGCGCCACATCGTCACCGGCAGCCAGCTCACGCCGGATTCCAGGAAGGCGAATTTGAGCCTGGGGAAGCGCTGGAATACGCCTTCGGCGATCAGGCTCACCGTCTGGTTCTCGAACGCCTGCGCCTGGGCGACATAATCCTCGAACTGATAACAGGGCCAGCCGATGATGGTCGGCGCATAGCGATAGGTGCTGCCGGCATGCGCGGCAATGACGAGCCCGTGCCGCTCTGCCGCCTCATAGAGCGGGAAGAACTCGCGCCGGCCGAGCAGCCGCTCGCCCATCGCCAGCAGCAGCACCTGGACGAAGCGATCGTCCGGCGCGAGCCGTTCGATCTCCGTGACCGCCTGCTGGATGTCTTGCGGATGGATCAGGATCGAGCCGCGCAGCCGCGGCTCGCGATCGAGCCACTCGGCCCGCAGCCAGTCGTTGACGCCGCGACACAAGGCTGCGGCCATATCGTCATTGTGGAGCGCCACGCAGCCATGGATCACATTGGCGATGGCGAGATCGAGTCCGAATGCGTCGAGCACATGCGCGCGCAGCGCTTCGAGCGGATCGGCCGTTGCCGGCAGTCGCCAGTCGGCGCGCATGCTGATCGGCGCGTTCGGCGGGTAGCTCGTCATCGCAAATGGCATGCGGTCGATCGCGCGATTGACGATCTGATCGCGCCAGTAGTCGTTGAGATAGGGCAGGAGCTGCGCCATGCTGGGCGCGGGTATGTGCAGATCGCAATCGATCGCTCCTGCGTAAGGCATCTTCATCGGTTTGCTCCCTTTAGAGGCGGTTCATGGTCCGCATCCGCGCATCACGCCGGCGCGGCCTGGTCCATCTTTGCTGGGCTTGCTTCGGAGGAAACGGCGGCGGCATGCCGGCGCTGCGACAGTCCAAGCGCAAGCACGCAGCCAGCCATCACCAGGGGTGGCAGCGCCGCGAGCAGGAACAGATTGGAGACGGGCAGGTGCCGGGCGAGCAGCAAGCCCGCGATCAAGGGGCCGGTGATCGAGCCGATCTTGGCAACGGATAATGCCCAACCGACTGCGGTGGATCGGTTGGCGCTGGGATAGAATTGGCCGACGGCGCTGTTCAGCCCCTGATGTCCTCCGATGACGAAGAAGCCGACGCAGGCCATGGCCCCGAGGAATGCGCCGTCACTGAAGCCGGCCAGGCCAACCGAAGCGACCAGGGGCGATGCGATCATCGGCACGATGGCGATGGCCAGCACGCCGAACTTGTCCAGCATCCAGCCCGCGATCAGCGCGCCGATCGCGCCGCCGAGGCTGAACATCGAGAGTGCGAACGCGGCCTGCGCCGGCGTGTGTCCCGACGCTTCGGCCAGGATCGGTGTCCAGCTGCCGAGGAAGAACATCGTCATCGAGCTTGCGATGTAGGCCAGCCACAACAGGGGCGTGATCAGCGCGAGTTGCCCATCGAACAAGGCGGCGAGCTTCGAACTCAGGCCGCGGCCCGACTGGCCGGGCTGCTGCTCCTCGTCGATGATGAAGCGCGCGCGCGGTTGGGCCCCAAGATCACGTTCGATCCGGTTGAGGATGCGGGCGACTTCGTCTGGCCGCCTGCCGTGCACGACCAGGAATTTGATCGACTCGGGAAGGGTGAAGAAACAGAGCGCGGCCGCGGCCAAGGGCAGCACGCCTCCGATCCAGAACACGATCTGCCAGCCGAGATGCGGCACCAGCCAGGCCGCGATCACGCCGCCGGCGCTGCCTCCGGCGACATAGCCCAGCATGATGATCGCAACGACCGTGCCGCGGTATTTGGCCGGAACATATTCGAGGTTGAGGGAATAGCACAAAGGCGCGAGGCCGCCGATGCCGAGGCCTGCGAGGAACCGGAGCGCGATCAGCGCAGGCAGATCGCCGGCCCAGACGGTCAGCAGGCTGAAGCCGCCGAAGGTGATCGTCGCGGCCACGATCGACGGGCGGCGGCCAATGCGGTCGCCGAGATAGCCGAAGACGAGACCGCCGACGAGGATACCGAACACGCCGGCACTGAAAACGATGCCCAGCGATCCCTTGTCGATACCCCAGTTGCGGATAATCGCGGGCGCGGCAAACGCCATTGCATGCAGGTCGTATCCATCGAGAAACATCATGGCCGTCGACAGCATCATGACGGTCAGCACCAGGCCATTGCGGCGCTGGCGCTCGATCACAGCGCTGACATCAATGATTGCGGATGCGCTCATTGTCGTTCCTTCCCCATGGCCGTTGTTTTGTTTTTGACGGCTTGCTGCAAACCACGTCGGCAACTGATCGGCGGTTCTGGGCGGAGCGACCGATCGCGAAGCGCAACCGACGGTCGCGCCCGCTGCCAAAGCAGTTTGCAGGAGAAGGCTATTTGCTTCGAGATCGAGGGAGAATAGGCTATTTTGGCGTGATATCTTTTCCTGATTGGATGAAATGACTGATAGCCTTTTGAATATGAAGGCTTTTGTGGCGACGGTCCGTGCCGGGAGCTTCTCCGAGGCCGGCCGGCAGCTCGGGATTGCACCATCGGTCTTGACCAAGCGGGTCGGGCAGCTCGAATGGTCGCTGCGCTGCACACTCCTGCGACGGAGCACCCGGCGCCTGCAACTCACCGAAGTCGGCGAGCGCTATCTCGAGGTTATCCGCGCCATCGTGCGCGAATATGACGAGATGGTCGCAGGCATCATGCGATCGCCACAGGAGCTTGAGGGACAGGTGCGGATCAAGGCACCGGCTTCGCCGATGGCCATCGACCTTGCTGAAATCCTGTCCTCGTTTCAGATCGAATATCCGCGCGTCACACTGGAGGCCGTTCTGGTCGATCGGACCGTGAATCCGGTGGAGGAAGGATTCGATATCGTGCTGACGATGATGCCATCGTCCTTCCACGGCGTGCTCGAGGAGCCGTTGCTTGCGTTTCCGCGCGTGCTCTGCGCCTCTCCCTCATACTTGGCCCGGCGAGGCTCTCCGCATCACGTCCGTGATCTCGTCAACCACGATTGCCTTGTGTTTACGCCGATGGGACCGGTGTGGACCTTCGAAGGCAAGACCGGCGTGATCACGGTCGCGGTGCGCCCACGCTTTGTCAGCAACAACAACGCGCTTCTGATCGATGCGCTACGCGCCGGCAGCGGGATCGCGGTGGTGTCCCGGGCGGCGGTTGCCGTGCCGTTGCGCACGGGCGCGCTGGTCGAAGTGCTGCCTGAGATTCCGATTCCGGATCTCTGGGTCAAGGCGCTGGTGCCGGCGACGCGCGCCAGCCTCGCACGCGTGCAAGCCCTGCTGACGGCGATTCGCGACGCTTTCCATGCTGTCGCCGCGACCAGCCCGCCACGCGTCAGCGGTGCGGCTTGACAGCCCGGATACGGGACCTATCGGTTGCGGGGATTGCCTGCTAAGCAGCCTGCATCGCGCTTGGCGCAGGACCTTGGTGCAGGACTTTAGCGCAAGACCTTGGCGCAGGACGAAGACGAAAAAGACGAAGAGGGTACGAGCATGATTGGGACGGTTGGCATCATCGGAGCGGGCACCATGGGCAACGGCATCGCGCAGGTCTGCGCTGTCGCCGGCGTACCCGTGATCATGATCGACATTTCAGATGCAGCAGTCCAGCGCGGGCTTTCTGCCGTCAGCTCAAGCCTCGATCGGCTCTTGAAAAAGGACAAGCTGACGGCGGCCGACAAGGAGGCGGCGCTCTCGCGCATCACCGCCACCACCGACAGGAGCAAGCTTTCCGCATGCGATCTCGTCATCGAAGCTGCGACCGAGAATGAGGAGCTGAAGCTCAAGATCCTCAAGGACGTTTGTGCGATCTTGAAGCCGGAGGCGTTGATCGCGACCAACACCTCGTCGATCTCGATCACCAAGCTGGCGACCGCGACGGACCGGCCGGACCGTTTCATCGGCATGCACTTCTTCAATCCGGTGCCGATGATGGCGCTGCTTGAGCTGATCCGCGGCCTGCAGACCTCGGATGCGACGCTTGCCATAGCCGAAGCCTTCGCCAAGCGGATCGGTAAGGTTGCGATCACCGCCAGGAACAGCCCGGGCTTTGCGGTCAATCGCATTCTCTGCCCGATGATCAACGAAGCTATCTTCGCCTTCTCGGAAGGCATCGCAACGGCCGAAGACATCGACGAAGGCATGAAGCTCGGTTGCAATCACCCGATCGGCCCGCTTGCTCTTGCAGATCTCATCGGCCTCGACACGATGCTGTCGGTGATGGAAGTGTTCTACAATGGCTTCAACGACCCGAAATATCGCCCCGCGCCGCTGCTGAAGGAAATGGTGGCCGCAGGCCAGCTCGGTCGTAAGACCGGCAAGGGCTTCTACGATTACAGTAAGTAGCGGCAGGTTCTCGCCGCGGCGGGCGGCATTGAAGGCGCCCGCCGCGCGATGACGAGACCGGCAATCATCGTTTCAAACCGGTTTTCCGACATCAACAATCAATTTGGCGCAATCGCCGTTGCGTCAGGATCGTTGCATGATGGTGCGGACTGCGCTCGATCGCCGCAATGGAGTCTTCGACGGCTGCCGCATCAAGAACTGGGATGTCACGCTTCAAACGGCACAGCGCCGGGCGGGTAGGGGCCATGCCTCACTGATGCGGCCCACTAATCCTCGACCCGGCGTGCCGTTCGTGGTTTTTGCCGCTATGCGCAGGTCCGAAGGAATACCGACGCACTCAGCGGATCTGATACGGAGGGGGCGTCATCAAACCTCCCTTTGCTGTTGCGGTTGTCAGTGTTGCGGTTGCTGTCGCTTATGTGACTGCAATCGAAGCACTAACGAAATCGATGCTCCTCCTCTGGCGGTGCGCTGTCAAGGCGCTTTGTGACGCAATGATGAATGGAGGCTTGCCGCCGGCGGTGCCACGCATCGCGAGGCGCTCTTGATGTGATTGTGTGTGCGTAAGTGCCGCGACGATGCTTGTTCGCTTCTGACGATAAACTAGATAGTTGGAGGTGCTGACGTCTGACTTGCGAGTCGGAATGTCATTAGCAATTGCGCAAAGGAGAGATTGCGCGATCGTATGAGTGAAACGGAAGTCTTCATCCGATCGGCATTCGTCATACTGCCGCGTTTGCAGAGTATTGAAATGCAGGTTCCCGGGAACCAATGGATTCGCGGCGTCTTGTTCCCGGGATCAACAGTCAGGAGAAGGCCGATGAGAGCAGCAACGATAATTCTGGCAGGGATCGCGGCTGTCGCGATCGGTGTGCCGGCAATCGCTGCCGAGCAAGGTGCGACCGGCCTGGTGACCGGGATCAACCGGCTGAACGGCACGATCTCGATTCAACGCATTCAAACCGGGACCGTGGGCGCCAACGGCTCCGGCGCCGCGGAGGAATTCAAGATCAAGGACAATGCGATGGTCGAGAACGTCCATGCCGGCGATCGCGTGACCTTTGCGACCTCCGACAACGGTGGCAGCAAGACGATCACCAAGCTCGATCGGCAGAAATAGTTCGATCCAACCGAGGGGCAGCGGTAGCGATGCGTTCGATCACGTGGGGAGCGAACGGACGTCGAGCGGAGATGATGTCGCGGCGATCAGCCAATGAGGCGACGGAATCGGTGCGTCGCGGCGTGACGTTCATCCTCGCCATCCAGCTGATCACCGCATTGCTGGTGCTTTCGCAATCGGCACACGCCGATGAACTCTATCGCGCCCAAACCATCGTCACTGGCCAGGGCGAGCCGAACCGCGGCGTCGGCTTTGCCGCCTGCCTCGAGGACGTGCTGATCAAGGTCTCCGGCGGGCTGCAGCTCGCCGGAGATCCTCGACTTTTGTCCTACAAGGCGCACGCCGCCGAATTCGTGACCGGCTTCGACTATCACGATCAGATGTCGGGCACGCCGAAGCGCGACGAGCAGGGCACCCGCGACCGCCCGTTTGATCTCATCGTCGATTTCGACAAAGCGAAGATCGACGATCTGCTTGCAACCTTCGGGCTCAAGCCCTGGCTCTCGCATCGTCCGGTGCTCGGCGTCGGCGTCGTCATGGTGCCGGGCGGGCGCAGCTATGTCGTGATGTCCGATGGCCGTCAGTCGGAGCTGCAGCGCGAGGCGTTGGCTGCGGCGGCAGTCAAGCGCGGCCTTACGATCGTGTTACCGGACGATGCAGCCTTGTCGCAAGCAAGGAGCGAGCCGACCGGCCTCGCCGCCGCTGCTCCCGCGGATTTTGCGCCAGCGCTGACCCGGCGCGGCGCAGAGGCGATCCTCATCGGGCAGCTTAGTTGGGACGACAATGCGCTCGGCTGGAGCACCGAGTGGCGTCTGGACCTCAATGGTCAGTCGCACCGGTGGCGCTTCGGTGGGGTCACTTTCGATGAAGCATTCCGGCGAGGTCTCGGCGGCGCCGCGCAGATCCTGTCCGGCAACGGCGAGCCGCATTAGCCTTCATTTCGGCCGCTATTTCGGCTGCTTCCGGTGCGACATTGCGTGCACGGAACGGCGAGTTCGTTCCTGGGTTCCTTCTTCAAATAGGAGGCTATCATCATGACACTCAGGACATGGATCGCGGCTGCGTTGTTGGCGACCGCGCCGGTCTCCGCAATCGCGGCGCCGGGCGTCGTGCGCAACATGGTCACTCTGCGCGCCGGACCCGGCACCGGATTCCCTGCTGTCGATCGCATCCCCGCCGGCGCTCGCGTGAACATCCATGGCTGCATCCGCGGCGGCGCCTGGTGCGACGTGAGCTATGCTGGCGAGCGCGGTTGGGTCGCCGCGACTTCACTCGCCTACCTCTACGGACGGCAATACGTCTATCTGCCCGACTACGTCGATGACGTGCCGATCGTGCCGTTTGTCGTGCCGAGCTACTGGGGCAGCTATTATATCGGTCGACCCTGGTATCACCGCCATTCCTATTGGAACCGCTACTGGCATCATCATCCGCCATTGGTGGCATATGGACCGCGCCAGCATCCTGATTTCGCCGGACAGACGGGGGCAGGCGTGACGCCTCAGCCGAACGTCGCTGGTCCCGGAGCGCATCCGTTCCCGCCGGGCGGCTTTGCGCAGCGCGGGTATGGAGCAGGAGGCACCGTGGGCATCGGGCATCGGGTCGCTCCGCAGCAATTCGGCGGTGCACAGCCGGGGACGCCTCTCGGCGCGCGCTTCGCGCCCGGCCCGATCGTTCGCCCGACGGTCACGCCGCATTTTGCGCAGCCCAACATCGCGCGACCAAGCGCGGCTCCGCTGGCGGCTCGCGCCCAGATCAATGCTCCGCGTGCTCCGATCGGTGGAGTTCCTCAGATCGGTGGCGTGCCGCGCATCGGCGGCGGCGCGGCCCTGGGGGTTGCACCCCATATCGGCAGCGTAGGTGGCCCGCGAGGCGGCGGACCCGGCCATCCGCATTGAGCCGCATTGATTGAGGGCGACTGCGGGATGCCTGGCCTCGTGCCCGGCGTCTTTCCATGCGTGTGGTGGACTGGCAACATGGCCTCAATGACTACCTCCAAGGTCCTCGCTAACGTCTCGCCCGATCCGTTGCCCATTGAAGAAGCTCGTGCTGGTCTTTCTGCTGCTCCTCGTCGTGCCGATCTCCGTATCGGCCGTAAATTACCTGCGCGACGACCGGCGTGGCAGTTGGCAAGCCGCGGAGCGTTCGAGCGCAGGGCTGTTGCCGCCTCCGTCTGCGCAACCGGATGCTGTGGTCCGCGTCTTCGCCGCGCGCACGGTACGCTGGCGCGGCATCTTCGCCGTCCACACCTGGATCGTGGTGAAGGAAAAAGGGGCGCCGCGCTACACGCGCTACGACTACACGGCCTGGGGCGAACCGATCCGGGTCGACGGCTTCGCACCCGATGGCCGCTGGTTCGGCGCGGTGCCTGAGGTGGTGCTCGCGGTCGACGGCGAAGCGGCTCGGGACGTCATTCCCAGGATCCGCAGCGTGATCGAGAGCTACAGGTTTCGGGCCTATGGCGACTACAATGCCTGGCCCGGGCCGAACTCCAACACCTTCGTGCAGGCCTCGCTCAACGCGGTCCCGGAGCTCAAGGCGGTGTTGCCACCGACGGCCATTGGCAAGGATTTTCCGGTCGCGGGCTGGTGGGGCCTCACCCCATCCGGCACGGGCGTGTTCGCTTCGCTGGGCGGTTATCTTGGGCTCACCGTCGGCTGGATCGAAGGCCTCGAACTGAACTTTTTCGGCGGCGTGCTCGGCGTCGATCTCCGCAGGCCGGCGCTGAAGTTTCCCGGCCTCGGCCGGATCGGAATGCCACTGGTGTGAGCGATCGGCGAGATTGGCTCAACCGAGCGCAAGCGCCTCAGCGTTTGCGCTCGCTGCGGCTGAAATTGCTCAAATGCCCTTCGCGCGCCGCCTGGGCGCGTGCCGCCTTTATGATGCCCGCACTCTTCCCAGGAGCTGCCACCAGCGACGGCAGCCGGGTCAGTTTCTTGCCGCCGCAGGTCGGGCAAACCGGTGTTTCCGCCACTCCGATCAGCAACTCGATGTCGTCGGCGCATTTGGCGCAATGGAAGCTATAGAGCGGCATGCCGCGTCTCCTGTTGGACGCGACCACTCTGCAGAAACCGGGCCAAGTCAATTTCCATCGCGATTGCCTCGAAGAGCGGCTGTTTGGGCCCGATCTGCGCGCAGTTTGTCCTGGAAATGACGAGGCCCGCGTTGCGGAGCCGACAGCTCGGTCAACCCTGACGTCAGCGTCCTACGCGCTGCTCTTCGGCGTATATTTGCCGGCGATGCATTTGTAGCTCTGCAAATGCCAGGCTTGATACGGCCCTTTGGAGAGCCAGTCGGCGATGCCGATCTGCGCGTTCACGGCACACGAGGTCATCGTGATTCCTGACATCTCGCTGTTGGTGACCACCTTCTCCATGCAGACTTGGCCATTGCAGAGCAGTGCGACGAGAGTGACCAGCACGGTATTCCTGCCTTCAAAGAGTGAACCCGGTTGGATTTACGAAAGCAGGGTTCATGCCAAGTGGTGAATCCCGGCCGTGATTCTACGGGCGCCTTCTGCCATTCGATCGTGGGCAGTCCGAAGGGTTCCGCGCTTGCTCGCCTCAGTCGACTTGAGGCGCTGAATCACCAGCATGGGCCCGCAATATCCCCAGGCGTGGCGCCGCTTGGCCTAGCAGGCGCCTGCGTTCTCCTGGGCGAGGCAGCATCGAGCTTTGCACATTGAATGAGCTGAGCTCGGTCAGCACGCACGCGGGGCTCGGCTTGCTAAGTTGGGAACAGACTGAATGGCTGTTCAAGAAAGTTTCGCCGCCGAAACCGGAACGGCGTTCTGGTGGCTTCGTTTTCTCCCCAGGGTAACGAGAGGAGAGAGGACATGCAGAAACTTTCCTACGTTTTCGCAGCGCTTGCGACCATCGCCGTAGCAGCGCCGACCATCGCCAGCGCCGAGGGGGTCGGGGTCCGCGTCGGCGTGGACCGCGACCATTATTACGGCCGCGACTATGGCCCGCGGGTCTACTACCACGATCGCGGCTTCCACCGCGGCTGGTACGATCGCGACGCCGATCGGACCGTGATCATCCGGCGTCACCACTATCACGATTGGGACGACTAACGAATTGCAGGATACCGATCGAGCAGGGATCGATTGAAATGGCTCCCCGAAAGGGAGCCATTTTTTGCTGGTGTGCGGAGCATGTGGGTGCGCGGCTCAGCGGAACAGCGCCACATAGATCACGTAGAGCCAGCCGAGAATGCCGTGGATGATCGCCCACAGGATGGAATGATTGTTGGTGTAGGAGATCGCGATGGCCAGCGCCGAGCCGAATCCGACGCCGTATTTGGCGCCCTCGATGCGGATGCCGTAGGTGCGATTGCCGTTCATGGTCTCCTCGCATCTCATCCTGGCGCAGCGTGCGCTCAGGCCTTGCGGACGAACTCGGATTTCAAATTCATCTGGCCGATGCCGTCGATCTTGCAGGCGATGTTGTGGCCGTCGCTTGCTTCCTGCAACCGGATGTTGCGCACCTTGGTGCCGCCTTTGACCACCGAGGACGAACCCTTGACCTTCAGATCCTTGATCACGATGACGCTGTCGCCATCGGCCAGTACGTTGCCGTTGGCATCGCGAATGCTCGCATCGTCCGCGGCCTCGGCCGCCGCGCCGGCTTCGCCGCTCCATTCATGGCCGCATTCCGGGCAGACCCACAGCGCGCCGTCCTGATAGGCGTGTTCGGATCGGCATTGCGGGCATGTCATCGCGTCCATGGTGACCTCATCTGTTGCAGTGAGGCAAACCGATAGGAGCGGAGCCGGGGAAGTCAAGCGCGGCGTCGCGCGTCGCCCCAAGGAGTGAAGCTGCCGTCTCCATTGATGCGAGTGATTGGCAGTTGCTGCTCGCGCCGGCCTGCGTACCGAGCCAGACGGGTGGCGAGGCTCAGGTGAATCGCTATCAACTTGAGCAAGATCATTTGAAGCAAAATCAATTGATGCGTGCGTGCGGCGGGCGTCGGGAACGTCGGGTACGACAGCCGGTTGAAAGATGCATCTTTCACCAAGAGGCGGCGTACCGCGCGATTGCGATGGCCCCGCATCGCGCCGCGCGATTTGCCGCAGAGGAGGCTGGCTATGAAGGAGATCAGGGAGCACATGGATGTGATCGGCGCCGACGGCGTGCACGTCGGCACCGTGGACCGCGTCGAAGGCAATCGCATCAAGTTGACCCGGAAGGACAGCGGCCAGGGCAGCCACCAGGGTCATCATCACTACATCGACAAGGGTCTGGTCGCCGACGTGGAAGGCGACAAGGTGCGGCTCTCGGCGATTGGCGCCGTGGCGGTCACGTTGGAAGACGAGAAATAGGCGCACGTTCAGCATCACGGCGGAGGCCAGCGTCTCCGCCGGAAGGCGCAACGGCAAGCGTAACGGAAAGTGCGAGAGGAGCTGGCCATGCGGATCTTGGATGTCGCAGGCGCGCTGTGTGTCGCCGGCGTCGTGGCGGCAAGTGCAATTGCGCCGGCATCGGCTGCGCCGGTGGCGGCGCTTTCGGCCGGCGCTCGGCTCATCGCTGCCGTGCCGGTGCAATTCGTCGGCTGGCGCCACGGGCCAGGCTGGCATAGCGGCTGGCGCTGGGGCCCGTATGCCTGGCGCAACGCCGATGACGAGGCCTGCTCCGGCGATCATCCGCCCTGGGCAAGCGCCTATGCCGGCTATCCGAGCTTCTGGTGCAGCCCGGGCTTCGGCGCCTATTATCGCCACTGGCCGCGGTGAGTGGCGGCGGCCGATTTCGATGTGATGGACTTGCCGGTCGCTCAACCGATCCTACACCCTCTGGGTCGGTGCCTTCGGTGACGGCGCACAGGCCGCGAGCGATGCCGGCCAATCGCTGCGCGTGCGGCTGGTATTGGCCCTCTTGACCCCGGCGTCGAGCACGAGCACGAACTCGGCCAGGTCGTCCTGAGCGTCCGCCGGCCATGCCTCGATGCGTTTCAGGACTTCGGTCAGCCTTGTTGTCTTCATGTCGCAGCATTCCCATGATGGAGCCGATGTGAGTGCCCGGCTCGACGAGCGGCGGCAGCAAGGCGGCGGATACCGCCTGGCTCAGTTGTTGTTCCCCCGATGTGTCCATCGCGAGGTGCGCGCCCGTCGCGTGACCAAGCGCGTGGATACGGGTCTCAAGCAGCCTTGGCGGTGGGTTCGCTTTCGGCGGATTCCATCGCACGCAGATACATGTCGAGCAGCGTCTCGTGCTCGTCGCGCTCCTCCTGGTCCTGCTTCCTGAGCTTGATGATCTCTTTGAGGATTTTGACGTCGAAACCTTCGCCCTTGGCTTCAGCAAAGACCTCCTTCTTCTGCTCGCTGATCTCCTGCAGTTCGGCGTCCAGATTTTCGATCCGTTCGACGAAAGACCTGATCCGGCCGCCGGGAATGCCGATGTCTGACATGGTGTCTCCTTGCTGAATGAGACGGTGAAAATGCGAGCCAAGATGTTGCCAATGCGTTAAGGATGATGGTTAAGACGCGCCGCTCGCGTCGTGTTGAAGCACCGCTAATCTCTCTCCTCGGCCGCAAGGCGTTTGAACTCCCGCTTCATCGCATTGACCCGGGCGAGATAGCCGGCAGCGAGGTGATCGCCGCAACGCTCGCCGTCGGCCGGTCGAAAGCCGCGGCGCATGAAGGCGGCGGCAGGGCCGGCGCCGCACAGATGGATCAAGGCGGCGAGATCCTGCCGCTGGAGCGCGTTCGGCTTTGCGTCGGATGCGCGGGCGAGCACGGCGGCGACCTGACGGTCGAGATAGATCGCCGTCAGTTCGACCGCATGGCGCGGCAGCGCACGGATGTAGGGGAGAAGCGAGCCGCAGCCATCGTCGGTGACGGCGTGGTCGCGGATGCAATAGCGCGCGGATTCCGCAAAGGCGGCGTCGGTCATCTGGAACAGGCCGACCGCGCTGGAAGCCGGCTTGTAGACGCTGAACGGATTGAGCGCGAGCTGCCAGCGCCAATAGGTGCGCGTCACAGGATTGCCGGAGCTCTCGGTCTGCGCCAGTGCAGCCAGCAGTTCGGGCGTGATCGTGGCGGTGGCGTAGGCGCGAAACAGCGATCCATACTGCCGCCAGGTCTCGGGCGGCTCCTTGTCGAGCCGGTGGCCGACAAAGACGAACAGCTCGCTCGGCTTGCGGATCACCTGATACATGATGTTCACCAGAAAGAACGCCGCGAGCAGGATCACGGCGAGCCCCGCGATCCGGACCGGCCGCGGCGTTGCGCTCAGCCTCCGCCGCGTCCAGCGCGCGCCGCGTCTGATCCGGCGGAGCAGGGCGGTCCAGCGCTTCTTGCGAGATCGGGGCTTGCGGACCATGTATCCGGTCAGCCCTTCGCCATCACCGATCGCCGGCAGATATAGACACCCGCGAGCACAAGCCCGACCGACACCAGCATCGCCAGCGAAAAATGCTCGCCGAGAAACATCGTCGCGATTACCAGCGATACGATCGGCTGGGCGAACTGGAGAGGCGCGATCGCCGACACGCCGCCGCGCTGCAGGGCCCAGAACCAGGCCGCGAAACCGATCAGCGTGCAGAACACCGCCAGGAACAGCAGCGAACCGCCGGCCAAGGCCGTCAAAGCCGCGAGCGGCTGCGCGAGGGATCGCGACAGGGGCAGCATGAAAACCGCGCCGAAGATGATCGACCATGCAGTGGCGCCGAACAGCCCGATGCGAGCCGATAATCTCGCGCCGGCCAGATAGCCGATGCTCACCGTGACCGTTCCCAGGAGAACGATGAGGTCGCCGAGCATGGTTCCGCTGCTGCCGACGTCCCCATTGAAACGCATGAGGATCAGCAGCGCCTCGCCGCACAAGGCGATCGCGCTTCCGACCAGCCAAAGCGGCCGTGGAAACGAGCGCAAGAGCAGATGTTGGATCAGTGCGGTGATCACCGGCGCACAAGCCAGGATGAGGGCCGCATGCGACGTCGAGGTTCGTGAAAAGCCGAGGCCCTGCAGGAAGAATGAGCCGCCGAACCCGATCACGCCGTTGACGGCGAGGGCAATCCAGGCTCCTTTGTCGGTCGGGAACGGTGGCCGACAGACGAGAACAATCGGTACGAGAAAGGCCGCCGCCATCAGCAGTCGCGACGGTCCGATCAGCGACGAGGACATCTCGCGCGCAACCAGCACGGTGGCGGCCGGCGTGGCGCCCCAGAACAGGACGGCGATCAGCCCGGCCAGATAGGGAAGGGAACGGCCGCCTCGCCTCGCCGCCGGCACGTCCAATGCCTCGGACGCGGCCCCGCCGGATCCCTCCAAGGTCAGTTTGTCCACGACCATGCCCTCTATTCACCAGCGACCGAATGAGCTTCATGCAGGTTGCATCGTCGCGCTGCAAGGTCGTTTCTTGATCACCCAACGCCAGCAGCAATCAACGCAATCCGCCTTCTTCGATCACAGGGGGCGCCCAGTTGAACGTTGCCAGCCAGCAGATACGATTCCGCGTTCTCGCGGCACGAATGCCCGAGTGATGTTCAATGGCTACACGCTCTCGATATCGAGGGCGCAGGGAAGGCCGGATGCAAGGCCAGCACCCATGGCCCGCCTGCAGAAGAAAAGCAGGCGGCAGTCACCACGGGTGGGCCGCTACAACCGGCCTTCCCTGCGCGGATGGCTTTACGGCTTATACGCGCTCTCCTCGGGGACCGGCTTGATTGCCCCCGTCGCCTCGCGGATCATCTTCCACGCAGCTTGACACCAGCACCGGGATGCCAGGACCACACGATTTCGCCGTGCGTGTCAGGTCGTTCGTCCACGTGAAGATCACGGTCAACCCGGCACGCCCACCGCATCCCACCCCGCGTGTCGTGACGATCGCGATACGCCCCTCGTGTCGAGGCGGGACGGCAAGATAAGAGCATGAATTCTGAAAAAACGAAATAAGAATATTTTGATACGAGAGGCTGGACAAACGAGCCAAATCAGTTAGCGCAGTTCGGTCCACGCCATCAACCGCAAGATCCACCGCGATGCGAATTCAGTGGTTCGTCATTGCGAGGAGCAGAGCGATCACGCAATCCAGTATCTTGCTCTCTCATTTGCCGTCCGAAGCCGGGTAGATCAGTCTGTCGCCGGCGCGCACGAAGCCCTGCGACAAGATCGCTGCCCGAACCTGATCCGCGTCCATCAAACGATGACCGCGCGGTCGGCGCGCTGCACGCCCAAGAGGCGAGGGGCTGTTAAGGACGCGGCCCGGCCGCCGCGGGTGAAGCCGTTGCCGCCCAAGACGATCAAGCGGGTGGCGCACATCATGTGCATGAGAAGCCGCCGAATGTGACTCGGCGCAAGGCCGCAGCATGGCTTTGGCTGATCAGCGCATCGAAAATCCGTTCGATGCCGCTGTGTGACATGACCGCAACCGCAGCGTCCACCATTCGATTGCGAGCGAACTCGTAAGAACTGCGCCTCTGCGGCTGGAGGGGCTGCTCACCTTGCGGCTTCTCGCGATTTAGCCGGACTGGATATCGCCGGACGAAAAGGTTGCCCTCAACTGTTGCAAACGTATCGGTGGAAGCCTGAAAAGGTGCAGGATGCGGTGTTGCGGCGCAACCAAGATTCTTCAAGCAAGATTCTCAAGAAGGCATCGCGGCTCGAGCCGCATGCGGCGCGACAACGGCGCAAGCGGGTTCTGACCTCCGCCATGAGCCAAGCGTCTTGATTTTCGATTCGCGGCGTGTTTCTTTCGAATGAAAGGCGATACGAAAATAGCTCGCGCCACTGACGCGTCGCTGAAGATCAAATTGTCGCTGAATAAAAAGGGGGGACGAATGACGCACATCGCGCGGATGTCAGGACTTCTGCTGCTTCTCGGAACGGTCGCGGCGTCGCCAGTCCCAGCACTTGCACAGGATGAGGTGCAGCTGCTGCCGCCGAACTTGCTCGAAGCGACCTCGCCGGACATGACTCCGCCCGGGAAATTCAAGAAGGACGGGCCGTGGAAGATCGGCATGTCGTTTCCAGGCGTCGGCAACACCTGGATCGTCCAGATGGCTGAGGAAACGAAATACGAGGCGGCGCACAACCCGAACATCAAGCAATTCATCTTTACCGAGGCGAACTGGCAACCGGCCAAGCAGGTCGCCGACATGGAGGACTTGATCGCTCAAAAAGTTGACGTGTTGATCGTTGCTCCCCTCGCGCCGCCTCTCGTCAAGAAGCAGGTTGATGCTGCGGTAGCAGCGGGCATTCCAGTGATCAACTTCGGCAGCAGCAATGGTGAATTGGCTTCGACGGTCGAGATCATGGGCGGAGGTGAACGCTTCGGCGAGGTCGGAGGTAAATTTCTGGTCCAGAAGCTGGGCGGCAAGGGGACGATCTGGGCGTTTCGCGGCGTTGCCGGCGTCGGCGAGGAGATCTTGCGCTACAATGGATTTCGCAAGGCCATCGAGGGAACGAACCTCAAGATCGGCACCGAGGTTTACGGCGACTGGAATTATACCAAGGGCAAGCAGCTTTGCGAGAACCTCGTGCTGTCCGGTCAGCCTGTCGATGGCATTTGGTTCTCGGGCGCGGATATGACGCGAGCCTGCATCGACGTATTCAAAGAGGCCGGCAAGCCCCTGGTCCCAATGACGGGGGAAGCCAATAACGGCTTCTTGCGCGCGTGGACAGATGCAAAGGTCGAGGCCGTTTCCCCGATCTTCACGCCGGGACTAGGCCCGGCCGTGCTGAGGGCGGCGGTTGCTCTTCTTGAGGGTAAGTCGCTGCACAAATCCTATTATTCTTCGCCGGCGCCAATCGATAATGCCAATCTGAAATCCTACTACCGGCCGGATCTCAATGACTCCTTCTGGGTGACGTCGACGTTGCCGGAAGCGGAGATCCAGAAAATGTTCAAGCGCTAGACACCAGCGCGGAGCGGACGTGGTGCCTCCTCTGGCTGAAGCTCACCCGGCGGGTGGAACGTCGCGGCGGGACGATTCCGTTCCTTTGGTTTCGTTCGATAAGGTCGTCAAGCGCTTCGGATCGAACGTGGCGCTTAGTGAGGTGTCTGTCGATTGCGCGGCCGGCTCCGTTCATGCGATTACGGGCGAAAATGGCGCCGGCAAATCCACGCTGATGAACCTGCTTGCTGGTGTGCATCGGCCGGACGAAGGAAGGATCTTGCTGCGCGGCGAGGCCGCTTGGCTCGACAGCCCCCACGATGCGCAGCGTTCCGGCATCTCGACGATCTTCCAGGAATTGACGCTGCTGCCAAACCTTACTGTGGCGGAGAATCTTTTCCTCGGTCGAGAGCCTACGCGCCGCGGGATGGTCGACCGCAGAGTCATGCGCGCGAGGGCGGAGGTCGCCTTGAAGCGCCTCGGCAGCCGGATCGGTGTTGACGAATATTGCCGCGAGCTCTCCGTTGCTGATCAGCAGCTCGTGGAGATCGCCAAGGGAATCTCGGCCGACGCAGACATCTTCATCTTCGATGAACCGACGGCCGCGCTGAATGCGCCCGAGGTCGAGAAGCTTGGGGAATTGATCGCTTCACTCAAGTCGGAAGGCAAGCTGATCTTCTACGTCAGCCACCGGCTCGACGAGATATTCAAGTTCTGTGACCAGGTGTCGGTGCTCAAGGATGGCCAGCATGTCGCGACGCGGGCCGCGCGAGATCTCACCCACGACGAACTTATCTCGCTCATGGTTGGGCGCGTGCTTACGCAATTCTATCCCGCTCGCAAGCCGCTGCAGAGATCTTCGAATTCCGCGCTCGATGTGTCCGGCTTGGTTGCAGCGGAGGGCGGTCCTTCGGTTTCATTCGCGGTGCGGCGCGGAGAAATCCTTGGCCTCGCGGGACTCGAGGGGCAGGGCCAGCGCGATATCATCCGTGCGCTCGCCGGATTGCAGCCGGCGGTCCAGGGACAAGTGGCAAAGTCGAGCGCCGCTGGGGACGGCTCGCATCCACTCGATCTCACCGTGGTCGCCACCGCGCTCGCGGGTATCGGTTTCGTGCCTGAAGACCGGAAGTCTGAAGGGCTCTATCTCTCGCTGTCGATCTCGGAAAACATCGTGCTCGGCATGCTTCGCCGTTTCTCGGTCTGGCAGCGCGCAAAGGTCAGGACGGACCTCGTCGCCAGCCTCATGGAGCGCATGCGAGTTCGCGCGACGAGTCCCAAACAGCTCGTAGGAATGCTGTCAGGTGGCAATCAGCAGAAGGTCATGATCGGACGTTGGCTGGCGTCCGGCGTCGATGTGCTTCTTCTGGAGGAGCCGACCCGCGGCGTCGATATCGGCGCCAAAGCCGAGATCTATGCATTGTTGCGAGATTTCGCGGATGGCGGCGGCGCGGTCGTGCTGACCTCGAGCGAATTGCAGGAAGTATTGGGGCTCTGTGACCGGGTTGTGGTCGTACGTGGTGGCGCCATCACCGCAGAACTCGACGGCGCTATGACCAGCGAGGAGGAGGTTATGCGCTTTGCCTTGACCGAACAATCGTCCGCCGACGGATCCCAGGCCGGGAGCGCCAATGCTTAGGCTTTTGCGCACACCGGGCCGCTCCGGCATCAAGGCAATGACGCTCGTGCTGCCGTTAGCCCTCTTCCTTATCCTCTGTCTTTCATCCTCAACTTTTCTCAGCTTTCAGAATCTTGCCAACGTCAACAGCCAGATCGCGGGACTTCTGATCGTTTCGCTGGGACAGATGATCGTGGCCATTTCCGGGGGCATCGACCTTTCCGTCGGCTCGGTCATGAGCCTGACGAGCGCGATGCTAGTCGCGCTGGATCCCCAGTTGGCAATGCCTGCTGTATTAGCGGTCGGCATTGCTGCCGGGCTTGTCAATGGAATCGGCGTGACCTTGTTCAGCGTCCATCCGCTCGTCATGTCGCTTGCGACCATGACCTTCTTGCAAGGCTTGGCTTTACTGATCCATCCCGTACCGGGTGGGGTGGTTCCGGAATATCTGAGGACGCTTGCAGTCTCGGAAGTCGACGGTATCCCGGCCGCGTTCTTCTGGTGCGTGGCGGCGGTGGGTCTGACTGCCGCGATGCTGCACCTCACCCGCTTCGGGCTCCGCATTTTTGCGATCGGCGCCAATCCGACCAGCGCGGCTCGCAATGGGGTTCCCGTCACCTTGCACAGGATCGCTTGCTACGTGATCTGCTCTCTCAGTGCGGTGTTGGCGGGCACCTTTCTGACAGCACGGGTCGCCGGAGGTGACGCAACGATCGGTGCGTCCTATTCGCTCGACTCCGTCACCGCCATCGCCTTGGGTGGGGTTCAACTGGCCGGCGGTGCCGGCAGCGTTACCGGTGTCGTTGCGGGCGTCCTTACGCTCGGCTTCATGACCAACGGAATGAATCTGGTCGGTATCTCGCCGTTCCTCCGAACCGCGGCCACGGGCTGCCTGCTGCTGCTGGCGATCGGCCTGCAGAGGCGGAAGGTGATCGGCGCATGACCGAGGTGACGATGGGTAGACCGCTCATGTGGGGGCAAAGGCTGCGCTCGGCGGCAAGTGCCGTTCGGGAGCTTCCATTCGCCTATGCCGCCCTCGTGATTTTGCTGTGCACCTCCTACCTGGTCCGTCCAGCGTTGCTGTCCCCGCTGCTCTTGTTCCTGATCGCGCGTCAGGCGGCTCCGCTCGGAATCGCAGTCATAGGCCAGTCGCTCTGCATGCGCGTCCTGTCGCTCGACCTTTCTATCGGCGGCGTTATTGTCGGCGTGAGCTATATTCTTACGAGCGGCTTGCTGCCGTTTTCCGAACCGGTCTTGCTCCTGATCTGCCTGGCCTTCGGTGCTTCGGTCGGATTGATCAACGCGTTCTTCATCACGCGCCTGCGTGCGTCCTCGGTGATCGTGACACTGGCCATGACCATGATCATCAGCGGCGTAGTCGTCTCGTTCAGCCAGTTAAGGTCGCCAGGGGACGCGCCCGTGCTGTTGCGCCAGATCGGGCAGCTGCGAGTGGGCGTCTTCCCGGTCGCGCTGCTGGTCTGGCTCGGCCTCTTGATGCCCGCTGCAATTTTTCTGCGGGTTTCGGTGTTGGGCCGCTATATCGATGCCATCGGCGCCAATCCGCAGGCCGCCTGGGTTTCGGGCATTCCCTACGTTCGAGTGGTGACGATCGTCCACGTCCTGTCGAGCCTGTTCGCCGTGTTTTCCGGGTTCCTGCTCATTGGCTTTGTCGGTGTCGGCAGCATGGATATCGGCCGCGACCTGGCGCTGAATTCGCTCGCGGCGGTCATTCTCGGCGGCGTTACCTTCGGCTCGGGCAGGGGGGGCGTGCTCGGCCCAACCGTCGCCGCCTTGATGTTGACGTTCAGCTTCAACCTGCTGACGAGCCTCGGGCTCGGCGAGCCTGCCAAGCTGATGCTGCAGGGGACGATTATCGGCGTCGCGGCGGCCGCCTATTCAGCGAGGCGTCAGTCCTGAGGCATTCGATAACCAAGCGAGAACGGCTGCGGCCGCAGGATGACAACAGGAGAGAGATGACATGACTGAGGTGATGGCTGGAGCCGAACCGTTCTTCATGCAGGGCAAGGGACCCGCGGTCCTCGTGCTCCACGGTTTCACTGGATCGACGCAAAGCATGCGGTATCTCGGCGAAGAGCTCCACCGACGCTTCGGCTTTACCGTGAGCGGCCCGCGCCTGAAGGGCCACGGCACCTCGCCGGACGATATGGAGACGACCGGCTATCTCGATTGGCTGGCGTCGGCGGAGCAGGCTCTTCATGAACTGGCAGGTCAGGGCAAAAGAGTATTCGTTACCGGCCTCTCCATGGGGGGCACGATTACCCTCAATCTTGCCGCGCGATTTCCGAACATCGTGGCCGGCGCCATCCCGATTAACGGCGCGGTCGGAATCTTTGACGGCGCAATGGCCGAACTCATATCGGACGGCGCAGCGCCGAAGCGTGTCCCGGGCATCGGCTCGGACATCAAGGCTGCAGGCGTCAAAGAGCTCGCTTATCAGGAGGTACCGGTCGCCTGCCTCCGGCAGGTCCACGTCCTGATTGCGGCAACCGAAAGCTTGCTGCGCAAGGTCACCTGTCCCACGCTCGCGATTCATTCCAAAGAGGATCACATCGTGCCGTCGACGAATGGCAAGCGAATCGCGCAGGAGGTGAGTTCAAGCGATGTGCGCCTGCTCTGGCTCGACAACTCCTACCATGTGGCGACTCTGGACAACGACAAGGATCTGATCGTCGAGCGCTGCGGACGATTCATCTCGGAGATAGCCGGGGCCGCATTCTAGCGCCGCATTATTCAGGAAGGTGGGCCGATTGGTCGCAATCTTGAATATGCCTTGGCCATTCGCGGGGACTGGTTCGCTCGGCTCGCCATGACGGATGCTGGCAGCCCGATTTGTCCCAGCAGCCATGGACCGAGTTGAGCGGAGCCATACCCACCAAGTCTGACGTCGTGGTCGGCGGGATTGCGATGCTCAACCCATTCTACGCCCGGTCCGCCGACGCCGGATAGATCAACGCGTCTCCGGCGCGCACGGCGCCTTGCGACAAGGTCGCTGCCTGTACCTGATCGGTGTCCATCAAATGGTAGACGGTGCGACCGGCATTGATCAGATAGTCGGCCACGATGCGCCGATGACAGCGCCACCACACGGCCTCCGCGCACATGATGGCCGTGCGCTGCTCGGCTGATACTTGCAGAAGACGATCGAAGCCGCGCCGAAAGTCGTCCGTGAGGGCGTAGTCCGCATAATGATGGAAGCTTTGGTTGGTCCAGAAGCCGTTGGTCTCCGGCGCGATGCCGCTCGCCTTGCGCAGGCCGCCGAGCTCGGCAATGCGCGTGTGGTTGATCTGATAGTGCGCAAGCGCGGCAGGCAGCACATCGGCATTGTACTGCGGGTTGGTCCGCGAGCGCGGGATGCGCCTGATATCGACGACGAGCTGAACGCGGCCGGCCTGCAGCAAGGTGACGAACTCGGCAATGGAGCGGGTGGAATGGCCGATGGTGAAGACGGGAGGAGCGCTGGGCGCCGTCGCGTTCTCGGAGCGGTGCGCTGCTTCACCCATCCGAACCGCTGTCTTATTTGCCGCTCAGCTTCGTCAATGCGCTCTCCTTGTGCGCCGCGATGTGGTCGCTCTTGTCGCTCTTGATCTCGTATTGTGGCGACGCCTTGGAGGCGTGATGGCGGTGCCCCTTGTAGTCGAAGTCGCGCACGTGAACCGCGATGATGCGGCCGGTGACATGGCCGGCCTCCGAGTTCCAGGAGACGTGATCACCCTTCGCAAACTTTGTCATCGATCACCTCGCGCCGCACCGAAGAGGGGTGGTCACTTGACGTCGGGACTCGTCTGGGGCGCGCCGGTCGATTTCGCCTGCTCGCCCGCATTCGCATCCAGATAGGCGAGGGCCGCCTTCAGCTGCGCATCGCCAGGCTTGCCGATCAGGTCGGCCTTGATCGGGGCCGAAGACGTGGTTTTTTCATGCGACAGTGCGGCCTGCGTCGTGTTCGCGCCGGGCGTCGGCCCGAGCGGTCCCGGATTCTTGAACGCGCCCTGCAGCGCGGCTTCGCGCAGCAGGGGGCCGCCGCTGATCTGCTGGTCCTTGGGCGCTTCGACCACGACGTTAGGGGCGATGCCGTCATCCTGAATGGAGCGGCCCGAGGGCGTGTAGTAGAGCGCGGTCGTCAGCCGTACCGCGCCGTGTCCTTTCAGGGGGACAATGGTCTGTACCGAGCCTTTGCCGAAGCTTTGCGTTCCCATGATGGTGGCGCGGTGCCGGTCCTGCAGGGCGCCGGCGACGATCTCCGAGGCCGACGCCGAGGCGCCATTGATCAGAACCACGACGGGGACGCCGGGCAACATGTCGCCATGCGCCGGCGCAGCGAAGCTCTGCTGATCGTCTGCCTGTCGGCCATGAATGCTGACCACGGGTCCGCCGTCGAGCAGATCGCCGGCGACGTCGACGGCCGCGGTCAAAAGCCCGCCGGGATCGTTGCGCAGATCGATCACGAGGCCCTTCACGCCGCCGTCAGGGCCCTGCTTGAAATCCGTGATCGCCTTCTTGAAGCCATCCGCCGTGTCGCCGCCGAACTGGGTGATCCTGATATAGCCGATGCCGCCGGGCTCGAGCTCGGACTTGACGGATGCGACCTTGATGATCTCCCGCGTCAGCGTGACGTCGAACGGCTCCTGCTTGCCGCGGAGAATGGTGACCGTCACCTTCGAGCCGGGATCGCCGCGCAATTCGTCGACCACCTTCTGCAGGCTGACCCCTTGCGTGCTGGTGTGGTCGACCATGACGATGGCATCGCCCGGTTCGAGCTTGGCGCACGCGGCCGGGGTCCCATCGATCGGCGCGATGATCTTCACCACGCCCTCCTGCTGCGAAATCTGCATGCCAAGCCCGCCGAATTTCCCGGCCATGTCGGCCTTGGAATCCTTGAACTCCTGTTCGTCCATGTAATCGGAATGCGGGTCGAGGCGACGGAGCATCCCCTTGAGCGCGTCCTTGACCAGTTCGTCCGAGCCCACGGGATGAACGTAATCCTGGCGGACGAGTTGGATCACGCCGGCGAGCACGGCGAGATCCTGAGGCGCGAGCCCGGTGTCCTGGACAGCGACGGCGGTGACGAGGGGGACTGCGATCGCGCTTGCGCCTGCAATGAGACCGGCGATCAGCAATCGGGATTTGATCATGATGGTGCTACCCTCAAGGCTACGCTCGTCGCGGCGTTGGTTTGGCGGGAAGGTTTACAGGAACGACCGAACGGGAACTTTGTTTCAGTCAGGAAGCTAAAGCCACGCAAAATTGCGTTAGCTCGTCGCGAGCGCTCCGGCCGGGGTCGCATCGGGGGGCAGTGGCGGGATACAGTCATGAATTCGGCCACGCTCAGCTTGCCCATGCCGAGGTTGCGATTCCCGCGTGGCTGATCTGCGATCGTCGCTTTTTGTGGAAATGCGGGTGGGGCAAGGTTAAGCCGTTCTCGCGCTCGGATGTGCAGGATATCGCATCCGGCTATCCGAAGCGCGCTGATCGTGCGATCAGTCTGGCACGCATGATCGATATTCCCGAAACCGCTTTTGTCGAGACCGTGTCCGAATTCAACAGCCAAGCCGCGCGCGGCGGCAACGTCTGGCAGCGCTCGCTGGGCGGTGCCAGTCAAAACACCGGCCCTTGCATCGCACCGATCGAAGCACCGCTCCGCGCGCATGGCTTGCCGCTCCTGGGCTGGTTCGCTTGCAGCAACCATATGGCCTTGGTCATGGAAGGCGCCTATCCAGGGCTCACGATCACATTGGGGCCGGCACTTTCCTTCGGCGGTTCCGCCGGACCAACGGCTGCGGGAGCAATCATCTGATGGCAGGAGAGCCGGACGTTCTCGTCATTGGCGGCGGCAACGCCGCGCTGTGCGCGGCGCTGATGGCGCGCGAGGCGGGCGCCTCGGTGCTGCTGCTGGAATCCGCGCCGCAAAGCTGGCGTGGCGGCAACTCGATGCATGTGCGCAACCTGCGCTGCATGCACGATGCGCCGCAGGACGTGCTGGTCGATGCCTACAGGGAAGAGGAATACTGGCAGGACCTGCTCAAGGTCACTGGCGGCTTGACGGATGAGCGGCTGGCCCGGCTGGTGATCCGGCATTCCTCGCGCTGCCGGCCCTGGATGCGCCGCCACGGCGTGCACTTCCAGCCGCCGCTCTCCGGCGCACTGCATGTGGCGCGCACCAACGCCTTCTTCATGGGCGGCGGCAAGGCGCTGGTGAATGCGTATTACCGCAGCGCCGCCGGGCTCGGCATTGCCGTGCGCTACGACACGCCGGTGAAGAGCCTCGAGCTCAAGGACGGGCGCTTCGTCGCCGCGATCACCGAGCAGGGTGAGCGCATCGCCGCCAAAGCTTGCGTGCTCGCCTGCGGCGGCTTCGAATCCAATCTCGCATGGCAGCGCGAAGCCTGGGGCCGCAACGAGCGCGGCGAATGGCCGGCGGAGAATTTCCTGATCCGCGGCACGCGCTTCAACCAGGGTGTGCTGCTGAAGTTCATGCTGGACGCCGGTGCCGACGCGATCGGCGATCCGACCCAGGCGCACTGCGTCGCGATCGACGCCCGCGCGCCGCTCTACGACGGCGGCATCTGCACCCGCATCGACTGCGTCTCGCTCGGTGTCGTGGTGAACCGGGAGGCGCAGCGCTTCTACGACGAGGGCGAGGATTTCTGGCCCAAGCGCTACGCCATCTGGGGACGGCTCGTGGCGCAACAGCCCGGGCAGACCGCATGGTCGATCATCGATCGCAAGGCGGTCGGCCGCTTCATGCCGCCGGTGTTTCCGGGCACGCGGGCCGAGACGCTGGAGGAGCTGGCGCAGAAGATCGGTCTCGATGTCGCGAGCTTCACCGCAACCCTGAACGCCTACAATGCCGCCTGCCGCCCCGGCAGCTTCGATCACACCGTGCTCGATGACTGCCGCACCGAGGGGCTGACCCCGCCGAAGACCCATTGGGCCCAGCCGATCGATGCGGCGCCGTTCTTCGCCTATCCGCTGAAGCCCGGCATCACCTTCACCTATCTCGGGATGAAGACCGACGAGAGCGCCGCCGTGCGTTTTGCCGGCGTGCCAAGCGCCAACCTGTTTGCGGCCGGCGAGATGATGGCCGGCAATGTGCTGGGCAAGGGCTACACCGCGGGGGTCGGCATGAGCATCGGCACCGCGTTCGGCCGCATCGCCGGCGTCAATGCCGCCGCGAGCGCCGGATTCCATCATCCCGAGTTCAAGGAGGAGCTGGCCTATGCCGCCGCTCACTGAGACGATCGCGGCCGCGGCCGGCTCCACCATGCCGGACCTGAGCGCGTTACTCGGCAAGGACGAGCAGGAGATCGCGCGGGTCATGCAGATCTGCAACGCCTGCCGCTATTGCGAGGGCTTCTGCGCCGTGTTTCCGGCGATGACGCGCCGGCTCGAGTTCACGGGGGCCGACACGCATTACCTCGCCAATCTCTGCCACAATTGCGGGGCGTGCCTCTACGCCTGCCAATATGCGCCGCCGCACGAATTCGTCGTCAACGTGCCCAAGGCAATGGCGAAGGTGAGGGGGCGGACATATCGGCACTATGCGTGGCCTTCCAGCTTCGGACAGCTCTATCAGCGTCAAGGCCTGACGCTTGCGCTCGCGCTGGCCGGCGGGCTTGCGTTGTTTCTCGTGCTCGCGACCGCCATCGCCGGCGGGCTGACCGACAAGCCGCTCGGCGGGAATTTCTATGCGATCTTCCCGCACAATCTTCTGGCGAGCCTGTTCGGCGCCGTGTTCGTGTTCGCCATGGTGGCTTTCGCGGTCGGCGTCGTCAGGTTCTGGCGCGACATCTCGCCGGCGCGCGAAGCGATCCCGCCGGGGGCGGCCGAGCTGGCCAAGGCGCGCGGTCCGGCCGCGGTGGAAGCGGCAAGCGACGTTGCCCGGCTGCGCTATCTCGGCGGTGGCCATGGCGAGGGCTGCAACGAGGACGACGATCGCTTCACGCTGTCGCGGCGCTGGTTTCACCAACTGACGATGTACGGCTTCCTGTTGTGCTTCGCCGCCACCAGCGTGGCGACGCTTGACCACTACGTCCTGGCCTATGAGGCGCCATATCCCTGGCTCAGCCTTCCCGTGATGCTCGGCACGGTCGGAGGCATCGGCCTGTTGGTCGGCCCTGCGGGCCTGCTCTGGCTCAACCTGCACCGTAGTCCCGAGCGGGGCGATGCCGCGCAGCGGCCGATGGACCGCGGCTTCATCGCGCTGCTCTTCATCGTCAGCCTCACCGGGCTTGCTCTGCTCGTGCTCCGCGACACCCGGTTCATGGCGCTGTGGCTTGCGATCCATCTCGGCACCGTGATGGCGCTGTTCCTGACCTTGCCCTATGGCAAGTTTGCGCATGCGGTATTCCGTACGGTCGCGCTCTTCAAATATGCGCTGGAGAAGCGGCTGCCGAACCGGATTGGCGTCGGCGGAGAGTAGGGCCGCGACCATCCGGCGGCGCGGATCGATCGACGCGGAGCGTGCAGCCTCGCTGCGCCTGGCCTTCGCTGCCCAACACGGGCCTCCCGTCCTTTGCCGACGGAGCGGCTTCGACTCGTTCCACACTGTCAAACCGCAGATCTCCCGACAGCAGATATGATGATACGTTCTCGCGGCACGAGGTGCCCGAGAGATGCACGGGTAGCTTCACGCTCTCGAAATCGAGGGCGCAGGGAAGGCCGGATGCAAGGCCAGCACCCATGGCCCGCCTGCAGAAGAAAAGCAGGCGGCAGTCACCACAGGTACGGCCTACAACCGGCCTTCCCTGCGCGATGGTTTTAACGCTTATACGCGCTCTCCCCGGGGACCGGCTTTCTTGCCCCCGTCCGCGCGAGGCGAAGCCTCGTCACGTCAGCGCAACGCACTAAGCGCGTTGCGCTGGGCATCAGCACCGGGATGCCAGGACCACACGATTTCGCCGTGCGCATCAGGTTGTTCGTCGGCATGAATGATCACGCTGCAACCCGATCCGCCCACCGCATCCCACCCCGCGTGTCGTGACGATCGCGATACGCCCCTCGTGCCGAGGCGGGACGAGCGGATAAGATCATGATTTCCGAAAAAGCGAAAGAAGGATATTTTTGCGCGAGGGACTGGACAGGCCAAATCAGCTTGAAAAGGCTGCCGAAAATGACTGTTGGGCGCAAGCTTTGTCGGTTTCAATCGGCGGCGCAAACTGCGTTGACGGCCATTGGCAAGAAGCTCGGATGAGCGAAGCGATATCCGGGAAAACGCGTGAGACCCCCGATGTTGCTAATGCTCACCCGGGCTACGCAGCTCGCTAACAGTTGCGCTCGACGAGATCGGACCAGAACGGAACGTACCTGATCTGATCCGGCCACGGCCGATGTCCCCAGCCGTTGAACTCCCGCTCGAAATAGTCCTCCAGGTTCGCGCCGTAATGAATCACGTCGGCCTGGTAGACAGAGAACACGGGATTGCCGGACTCGTGTGGCTGCTCCGGAAGATAGCGGTGGCTGAGCAAGGGGATCAGCTTGGGCGCGCGCGAGAGAACGGAGCGGAGCACTTCGGCGCGTGCCTCCGGGTGGTCAGGCCTCTCTCCCCATTCGGACCACCATAGCGCGTTATGCTCGATATCGAAGAGCAGCCCCTCGAGGGGCCACTCCAGCATGCTGCGAATGGCGGCTTCGTCGGCCCAGTCATGGCCGCGCACCGGTCGGCGCTCTCTCAATAGCGCGACGAGATCGGGTGGGAAGACCAGGCCGAATTTCGCCTGCGCATCGTCGAGTTCGGCCTGCGTATAGCCTCTGGTCCAATGGTCCAAGTTCATGCTGCGCTCTATGGCTTCGGGTCCCAAGGCTGCCGTGCGGCATGATGGATATGAAGTATCTCGATCGTGTCGTCGGTCGCGCGATAGAAGATTTCGTAAGGGGAGCGTCCAAGCGGAATAACGCGAACATCGGGGCGGGCCGGGAGCCGCCTTGCGCTCGTGGACCAGCGTGCAATGTGGGCAACGACACGTCAGATGCGCCGCTCGACAGCCAGCGCGACGGTCGGATGGTGGAGCATGAGCCAATCGGCGATTGCGGCGAGGTCGTTGAGGGCTTCGTCGGTATAGACGACCTTCATCGCGTACGGAATTTGGCGAAGGCATGCAAGCGCGGTGTCGCCGCTTGCGTTTGATCGTGGGATGGAGCTCGCAATGCGGGCCGGGTCCGGCGGTCCTACTGATAAAGTGCACTGTCACCCGCAATCCCCGGCGCAAATCAGTTGGACGGCCGCGTCTGCGGTGCGGACCGGCATCTCCCAACCGGCGCGATGCCGGTGGTCTGTCATTGCGAGGAGCGCAGGCGACGAAGCAATCCAGGCTTGCTTGCCGGCTCCGGATTGTCTGGCGCGGGTCGTACTTCACCTGGGCGAAATGGCGCAGGATGAGGACGGCGGCCGGCCGACCGCCGACCTTAGCACACTGACTGCCACGGGCTCGCAAGGTGGAGCGAACGTCCGCAGCTCGCCCGTGGTCGATGGGATCAATGTGGTTGATCTCGATCAAAGGTCGCGGCGAGGAAGCGGGGCAATCTCAACTGGAAGATGCATGCGGGAGAACGCCAGTGCGTGCTTGTCTCTTTGGGTTGGCTGTCGTGATCGCTCTTCTGGGGTCGTCCTCGGCGCGCGCGGGCTGCTGGCCGAGCGAAACCTTTCCGATCTTCTGCTGGCTCGATACGAAGGGGGAAGGGTGTTCGGCGCACCACGCGCTGACCAGCGCCAAGGTGGTCATGTACCCGTACCCGAAGCAATCGATCTATGAGTTCGAAACCACCCATTGGTGGACCGGGCCTCCTCAGACGGCTTGCCCGCCGAGCAAGACGGTCAAGTTCACCGGCATTTGGGACCGCGAGACGGGCAAGGCGGAGGAAACGGCGTCCACCGGTTGGTCGTCATGGTCGCGTTACATCTATTGCAGCAACAACCCATGGACCGGACAAGGCCCGCCCACAGTGCCGATCTGTTCGGGGCCGGCCGGCGATGCAAATGTGGGGCAGCCAGTGACCTCGGCGATGCTTTCGCAAAGTCAGAGAACGAATTTTCTCTATGTCCAGGAGCCGCTACACACAAAATGCCTGCAGGTCGAACCCGACCCGATGGGCGCGGCATGGCTTACGGGAAGCTCGATGGTCAAGGTCGTCGTCTCGCACCATGAATTCCAAAAAATCGAATGGCACTTTTTCTTCCTGGACTTCTATTCGTTCGACCCCTGGAAGGAAGTCCCCATGCCGAAGTCCAAGGTGCCCTTGATCGCGACGAAAAAATACACCGAGCGTCGCATCGCCACGACGACGGGTCGGTTCTGGCTGAACAAGAAAGGGCGTTGGATGATCGTCGCGATCCCGAAGCCGACGTCGGTCGCCGCGCAGCTCGTCGGAACGACCGTCACCAACGAATGCCCGGGCGCGCGATTCAACATCCAATGAGGGAAGGGTCCGCCACAGGTTGATTGGACGAACCGGCTGGAGCCACGGGCGTAACCGCGCGAGCTCACGCGGAGGAAGCTGTTCGACTGCCTTTTCGATATTTTCAGCTCTCGTTATGCCGGAGACATAGCGTTGGCGTGCGAGAAGAAAGCGTGAAGCAACGGCAATCGAAGCCGTTGCGGGGGATAGGCGGCCGTCGTCGCGCGTCCGCATGCACCGAAGTTAAGTGCACTGTCAACGTAACTCTCATTCCTTTGCCTACCCGATCCTAGTCGTCGGGCGTGCAGACGCGCAGACGATGCCCATCGGGATCGACCGCAACGAATGTGCGTCCGAAAACCGCCACGCTCGGTTCCTGCTCGATGGATACGCCAGCGTCGCGCCAAGCGGCGTATAGACGGTCTACCGCAGCGTCATCGTCCACCATGAATGCAAGTTCAGAGCGATGGCCCGTTCCGGACGATACGAAGTTCGCCGCCTTCGTGGACCAGAGGCCAAGATATAGGCCATTGGTAAACTCGAAGGCGACATAGGTCGGAAATGATGCTGCAGGCGCTCTACCCAGCAGCTTTTCATAGAACGCACGGCTGCGTGCCGGGTCTTCAACGTAGAGAAGGATGAGGTTCGGAGTTGCCATCGAAAGTTGTCCTGCTGCGATGTTGCAGGACGAATATATGCGACGCCGGTGCCAAAAACTGGCAGCATGCGTCATGGCCAGATCCGAACGATTGCTGTCTCTCCTACAAGTGCTCCGGCGACACAGCCGCCCGGTGAGCGGAGCACGATTAGCCCAAGACCTCGGCATCAGCATTCGTACGCTTTATCGGGATATCGCATCCCTACAGGCACAAGGAGCGAACATCGAAGGCGAGCCGGGCGTCGGCTATATCCTTCGACCGGGCTTCATGTTGCCGCCGCTGATGTTTTCGCAGGAGGAACTGGAAGCCCTGATGCTTGGATTTTCTTGGGTGGCCAAGTTTGCCGATGAACCGATAACAAAAGCCGCATCAAATGCCTTGGCAAAGATCACGGAGGTACTTCCGGAGAGTTTGAAGGATGAACTGGAGAGTTCGGCCCTTCTCGTCGGGCCAAGAACGATCGAAGATGTCGAAGCGATCGAGCTCAAGATCGTGCGGACAGCGATCCGCAATGAACAGAAGCTCCAAATAGCCTATGTTGACGCGGCAGGAAACCAGTCCGACAGAACTATATGGCCTTTCGCTTTGGGTTATTTCCAAAAGGTTCGGATCCTGGTCGGGTGGTGCGAGAAACGAGCAGACTTCCGGCATTTTCGGACAGACAGAATAATGGCTCTCAAGAATCTTGCAGAGCGCTATCCAAAGCGCGGTGCGATCATGCTTCGAGAATGGCGCGAAACGCAAATCGATGCGGACTACGTGCCAGACCCCTGAGAATGCAGGGCACGAAGATCGCGCCGCTACTCCACATCAAAAGAAAGAGCAGGCGCGCCGCGATGCTCATTGCAAGATCCTGATCGCCGAAAGTAATCGCCCGTGAAGAACTGGGAAGGTTCTGATCTGGTCTAACTCAACGGGGCAGGTGTGAAGTCTCAGCAAATCGTCTTCTACGAGGGCGAGACGGCCAATGGCGGTTTGGCATCCAAGCTAGCAGTCCGACCTTTGAACGCGTCGACCAAAGGCGGATTTGTCATTCCACAAACGAAGATGGCGCCGCGGAGGTCAGTAGCGGATGTCTATGGATATGTCCTCGCGGCCGGCATCCATCATGCGCCATCGATCAAGGTCGTCCAGTCGGCGAAGGTCATCGAGAACCCCGCCGATGCAATCGTCGTTGCGGTGCGGCATGCCCAATTTGTAAAAGGGGCTGGCCGATCATGTTGCAACTGCAGCGCAATGGCCATGGCATTGCAAGATGAAGCTCGATCGCAACGAGAGGCCCGTCGATGTCGGACTGTGGCGACCATAGAGCCGGAGACGCAGCAACAGGTCGTCTTGCCGATTCTCGCGCAGGCATCAGACGCCGGCGAGCGAGATTCCGTCGACCGGTCCACACCGAGGCCAGTCACCTCAATTCGGATCGTCCAGCAGGGATCTGCGGACAGCATCCTCGGAGAGGAGCCGGTCGAAATAGGCGATCGTCCTGGTCAGGCCTTCGGTAAGGCCAATCCTTGGCTGCCATGACAGGACAGCTTCGGCGCGCGTTATGTCGGGCCGTCGCCGACATGGATCATCTACCGGTCGCTCCCCGCATACGATAGCAGACCGCGAATTGCACAACTCGATGATGGTCCTGGCGAGTTCCTGGATCGAGATCTCGGCGGGATTGCCGAGATTGACCGGTCCGGTCACATCGTCGGGTGTCGCGGCGAGGCGGACGAGCGCATCGACCATGTCGTCGACATAGCAGAACGATCGCGTCTGCGATCCGTTGCCATACAGGGTGATCGGCTTGCCGAGCAGCGCCTGGACGATGAAGTTCGAGACGACGCGCCCGTCGTGGGGGTGCATGCGAGGCCCGTAGGTATTGAAGATTCTGGCCACCTTGATCTGTAAGCGGTGCTGGCGCCAATAATCGAAGAACAGCGTCTCGGCGCAGCGCTTACCTTCATCGTAACAGGACCGCGGACCGATCGGATTGACGTTGCCCCAATAATCCTCCGTCTGCGGGTGCTTCTCCGGGTCGCCGTAGACTTCCGAGGTCGACGCCTGAAGGATCATGGCCTTGAGCCGTTTCGCCAGCCCTAGCATGTTGATGGCGCCGTGAACGCTGGTCTTGGTCGTCTGCACGGGATCGTGCTGGTAATGGACCGGCGAGGCCGGGCAGGCGAGGTTGTAGATGCTGTCGACCTCGACATAGAGAGGAAACGTCACGTCGTGCCGAAGCAGCTCGAAATTCCTATCGTCGAGAAGGGGCTCGATATTGCGGCGTGTGCCGGTGAAGAAATTGTCGACGCAGACGACCTGGTGGCCGTCAGAAATCAGTCGCTCGCACAGATGCGAACCGATGAAGCCGGCGCCGCCCGTGACCAAACTGTTCTCGCTAATGCGCCCGGACGCTCTTCTCGACACGATCCTTGCTCGTTAGAATGTTCTGTACCCAATAACAACCATAAGATGAGTCGAAGGGCAAGGCGACGGTCCTGCGGATCGTCGGCACAAGGAATGAACCGGCCGATGGTGAATTATCTTTCGCGATGCTGGCCGCCGTTTCATCCGCCTGCCGGCGCGCCGGTCTGATTCCATGGCGCGCATTCTCTATGGCGTGCACGGGACCGGCCGGGGCCACGCGATCCGCGCCTTGACCTTGGCGCAGCATTATTCCCAGCACGACTTCCTGTTCGTCTGTCACGGAGAAGCAGCGCGCCTGCTCGGGAGCCAATTCCTGGTGTTCGAGTGTCCCAATCCGGTCACGCCCGTGGGCTCGCATCGGGTCGATGCTCCGGCGGCGTTGCTGCGTACCGCCACGACACTCAGCAATGGCGCGCACTGGCGCCGCCGGGTCGAGCAGGCGGCCGAGGCCTTCGCCCCGGACTTTGCCATGACTGACTACGAGTTCTTCGTGCCGAGGGTGGCGCGCAGGATGGGAGTGGCCTGCCTGTCGCTCGACAACCAGCATGTCATCACCATGGGACGGATCGCATGCCCTCTGGGCCAAATGTCGAGCTGGCTAGCGACGGCGGCGGCGGTCCGGCTTCTGTTCAGTTCGGCGGACCAGTACCTCGTCTGCAACTTTTTCGACGTTCCCGCGCGGGCGGCGAGCCCCTGGCTTCGACAACTGCCGCCGCTGCTGCGGCGCGACGTCGTTGCGCGCCGGCCGACGGCGGGTGACCACGTCGTCGCCTATCAGGGCTATCCGACGTTCCCGGCCTTCGTCGAGCATCTCGCCACGCTTGATCGGCCGGTCCGTGTCTACGGCCTGGGCGAGCGCTGCAGCCTGGGCCGCGTCGTCTTCAGGGCATTCGACGAGCAATCGTTTCTCGATGATTTGGCGTCCTGCGCCTTCGTTGTCTGCGGCGGTGGCCATACGCTCATCTCCGAGGCGCTGCATCTCGGCAAGCCGGTGCTGTCGATTCCGGTCAGCGGCGCCTTCGAGCAGTTTCTCAACGCGTACTATCTGGAGCGGCTCGGTTACGGCATGCGTGCCGATCTGGCGACTTTCTCGTCGCGGATCCTGCGCGAATTCGAGGTGCGGCTGGAGAGCTACCGCGATCGGATCGGTTGCGGAGATTTCTGCGGCAACGATGCGGCCTTTGCCGCGATCGATGCGTTCATCGACGGCCGTTGGCGCCGCTCCCCGCGCTCCGGGCCTCGAGCACGGACTTGAACAGCGTTTCATAGGCTTCGACCACGCGATCCGAGCCGTATTGCGACAGCGCGCGGATCGCGCCCCTCGCGGCAACGCGGGCCCGTTCCTCGGGATGGGCGACGACATGGCCGATGATCTCGGCGAGAGCGTCGGGATTGCCGGGCGGCACCAGCCAGCCGTCGACGCCGGAGGTGATCAGGCTGCGAAGCCCGTCGACCGGCGAGGTAATGACCGGTTTGCCCATGGCCATGGCCTCGAGGACTGCGAGCGGCAGGCCCTCGAAATAAGTCGGATGAACGAAGATATCCATCGCGGCGATCCAGTCGCGAACGTCGCCGCGGTCACCGGCGAAGACCACGCGATCGGCGATGCCGAGCGCGCGCGCCTGCTCCGTGAGTTGCGCGCGATCAGGTCCGTCGCCGACCAGCCAGAGGCAAATGTCCGAACCAGCCAGCTTTGCGAACGCTTCGAGGAGATCGGGGTGGGCCTTCTGTGGGTGCAACCGTGCGACCATGCCGAGGATGGTGGCGGCGCCGCCGCCATGGTCCCGGCGCAGGGCGGATGCTGCAACGGAACGGTCACGGTCGTCCGCATCGACCCCGTTCGGAATGACCTGAACCTGGTCGCGCCGGACACCTTCATGCGCGAGCGAGAAGGGGACGATTTCGGCGCTCTGGAAGGCTACGCGGTCGGCCCAGGCCGCGGTCTTGCGATCGAACCACAATTGCAGCCGTGGCTTGTCCGCGTAGCGGGCGGTCACGGTCGAGACGATCGGGGCGATGCCGGCGACGCGGGCGGCGGTGCGTCCGATCAGATCGCCCCACGGGAGTTCGGTGTGGACGAGATCCGGCCGGCGCCGCCGCAATTCCGCGGCGAGGTGCCAAAGGCCGATCAGGCCGTACAGGCGCGGCCGCCCGATGATCTCGACGCTGGCTCCGGCGGCGCGCATGGCAGCAACGACCTCTTCGTTGAATATCTCGTTGAGGCAAATGATGTGCTGGATGTGGCCGCGCGCCGTGAGGCCGGCCACCACGCTCCGCAGCATGGTTTGAGCTCCGCCGCGATCGAGATTATCGAGGATATGAACGATCTTCATCGCAACGGGGCTCCCACGCGTAGTGCCGCGTCCTTCAGGCCGTTGCGATACAATGTCGCGTAGGCATCCGCCATGCCATCCAGTGAGAAATGCTTGCGAACGTGCCGCAAGCCTGCCTGGCCGATGTCGGCTGCCCGGGCGGGATCCGCCAGGATATCCATCATGCAGCGTGCAAGAGCGTCGGCGTCGCCCGGCCTGACCATCCAACCGGTCTTGCCGTGGATCACCAGTTCGCGGATGGCGTCGACGTCGGAAGCGACCACCGGTCGGCTCGCGGCCATGGCTTCCATCAGCGCATTGGGCATGCCTTCCCACAACGAGGGAAGCGCGAAGAGATCGACGGCGGCGAGGATGTCGCGCACATCGCGCCGGGTGCCCGCGAAGCGGACGGACGCCGTTATACCAAGTTCGCCAGCTTCGCGCTCCAACGCCGCTCGACACTCACCGTCGCCGACGAGCCACAGAACCGCGCCGGGGTAGCGCTCGCGAACGAGACGGAAGGCGCGCAACAGATATTTTTGTCCCTTGGACGGATGGAGGCGGGCGACGGTCGCGAGCACGGTCGCTTCCGGGGATGTCTGCAGTTCCCTGCGCACGTCGCCGGGTGGCCGGCGCGCCGTCGTGATCGAAACGCCATTGGGAATGTAGACGACCTGGCCTGCGCGTATGCCCTCGTGGCGGATCGCAAACGGCACCGCCTCGCGGTCATTGAAGACGACCGCCCTGGCCAGATGTGCGGTGCGGCGATCAAGCCACCTCTGCCAGCTTGGCTTGTCGACGTTCCGGCCGCGGATGGTGGAAAAGATCGCCGGTACCCCCGTCAGCCATGCCAGCGAGCGGCCGATCATGTCGGAGGTCGGCAGCGCCGTCTGCACGACCTGGGCCGGCCAGGTCCGGAGTTCCTGCGTCAGGCGCAGCAGTCCGGGTCCTGCCCACAGGCGGCCTTCGCCGATGATTTGAACTTCGGCGTAAGGCGCCAGACGTTCAAGGATTTCGGGATGCGCAATCGCACGCATGCCGTAGACGCGCACCGCGAAACCGCGCGCGGCCAGTGCCGGCACCAGAAGAGTCAGCCAGTTCTGGGTCCCGCCGACCCCAAGATCGTCGATGAAAATCGCGAGATTGATGAGCTTCTGCATTGCGGCTCAGTGAGTCTACGCTTCGTGACGATAGTACCGCGTCGGCCGGTCAGGGCATCCACACGGCATTGTCCGAAACGGTCATTGCTGCGAACCTTGACCGTATTCGGCCGTGGCCCGCAAGAGCGTCGCGAAATGTGGATGGCCGGGGGCGTTTTCAGGACATGCTCGCCAAGATAGTATAGTTTTCGTATGTCGAGTGTTGGCGGTAAGGGGCGGCTGCCGGCATTACGGCTTCGGGGACTGTGGTGAGAACGATTCCTAGGAAGGACCGTCCTCCCGAGTGGAACTGCTGCCAGGGGCGAAGCGTGGTAGTTGGGGTCATTGACAGATATCTGACACGGCAGATTTTGCTCGCTTCGGTAGTCGCCGTCGCGGTTGTCGTCGGACCGGTGATCCTGATCTCTCTGATCAGCCATCTGGGCGAAGACGCGCTTTATACCAGCTTGGTGTGGCCCGCGCTCGCCAGCACCGGGCCGATGATCCTCTTCCATGTCCTCCCGGCGTTGGTTGCGATCGCGATCGTCTGGTCCTACGGCAGGTTTGCCGCAGATGGGATCTTGATTGTGATCTATTCGAGCGGTCGCTCGACCTTCGCTGCGCGGTTGCCCGGCTTTGCCGTCGCATTCGCCGCGGTGGTGCTTGGCTATTTGCTGACCTGTTGGGTCGTTCCGCTAACCTCAGGGCACCTCCACGACGTGCTGTTCTCGCTGCGGCGCGGGGTAAACCCGGCGCTGCTCAAGGTCGGCGTTTTCAATCAGTTCGATCATGGTCGCCAAGTCTTCTATTTCAGGAACTACATCAAGGGCAACGAGCTGGCCGATGTCTTCGTCCGGCAGGCGATGTCCGACGACGAGGAGCGGGTCTACAAAGCGCGTTACGCGGTGTTCGAAAGGCAAGGGGACGAAAGCGGCATAGTGCTGCTCGACGGGACCGTTCAGAGCTTGCGGAGCGGACGGTCCGAGGTCAGGAGCGTCGCCTATACTCGCATATTCGTCCCGCTGAACGAATATGGCTTTGGAGGGGTCAAGCGTGACTATACGATCATCGACGAAGTGCCCCTGCAGGACTTCCTCGACGGCCGCTCCAAGGCCATGGCCGATCCGGGGACGGCGCGCGAATGGATTCATGAGGCTCTCAACCGCCTGGGAATCCCGCTTCTCGCACTCCTCCATACCTGGCTCGGCCTCGAACTGCTTCCCGTCTGGCGCAGCCTCGGCGATCGCCGAGGGCCGCGTGCCTGGCTCGTCTGCGCCGCGATCGGGGCGCTGCATTTCTTCATGGTGCTCACCATCGAGCAGACGCTGGTGGACTTGCGGACGACATGGGCGGTCGGCGGGCTCCTTCTGGCCGAGCTGGCGCTGGCACTCATCCTCGCCCTCAGGCGCCGCGGCGGGGCGATGGCCGCACCGTCCGCCGCGCCTGCCGTTTCGATGCGGCTCGGAATGACCGGCGTGCCGGCACTGCACGCCGGACTAGCTTTGTGGGACGGGGGCGCCGCCGCTCTCGTCAATGGACCGCACGATGAATTGTCGAACGCGATCGCGCCGCCATGTCCTTGACGGTTAGTTCGGATGACTCATCGGATTACTTAGACGGATCGGCTTATGGATAACGGTGGAAACGGAATATTGGCGCGTGCAGATCGCCTCGGCAACTCGCTGGAGAGGTTGGCCGATTCGCGAACCAACCCGCTGAGCATTGTCGTCGATGATGTCGTGGACACCGTCACCGCTGTGGTCGCAGGCCGCCGAACCTTGATGTTCGGTACCAACAGCTATCTTGGGCTCAACTTCAATCCGGCGTGCATCGAGGCTTCGGTCGAGGCAGCGCGACATTACGGGACGGGCTCCACGGCTTCTCGGGTCGCTGCAGGCAATCACCGTCTCCACGTGATGCTCGAGGAGGACATCGCGACCCTCTATGGTCGGCGCGATGCGGTGATCTTCAGCACGGGGTTCATGGCCAATCTGGGCGTGATTTCGGCGCTCGCCCGCAAGGGCGACATGATCTTCGTCGATGCCCATTGCCACGCCAGCATATTCGATGCCTGTCGATTGAGTGGCGCCCAGGTGGAGAGCTTCGCTCACAATGACCGCAGCGATCTCGATAGCCGATTTGCACGCAGCAACGTTCCCGGACCGCAGACGTTGGTGATCTGCGAGGGGCTCTACAGCGTTCGAGGCGACCTTGGCGAGCTCAAGGGCCTGACGACCGTCGCGCGGCGCCATGGAGCGGTGGTCATCGTCGACGAGGCCCATTCGCTCGGCATCTACGGGCGCTACGGCCGCGGCATCGCCGAACATCTCGGCGTCGAAGCCAATGTCGACGTAATCGTAGGCACCTTCAGCAAGAGCCTTGGCGGAATCGGTGGTTACGCCGTGAGCGATTCGAGCGCGTTGCGCGCGCTGCGCTTCATGAGCAGGCCGTATCTCTACACCGCATCGCTCCCACCTCCGATCGTGGCGGCGGCGCGGCGGGCGCTTCACCTGATCGGCGCGGAACCGAAATTGCGAGACGACCTCTGGCGCAACGCGCGAGCCATGCATGACGGCCTCGCCAGGATCGGCGTCCGGCCTTGCGCGGACCCTGGCCCCGTGGGGAGCATCCGGATGCCCGGGTTGGCCGCCGGCTATGAATTCTGGAAGGCGCTGCTCGACCGCGGCATCTACGTCAATCTGCTGGTGCCGCCAGCGACACCCGACGGAGACGTGGTGTTGCGCTTCAGCGTCTCCGCTGCCCACACGCCGGACCAGATCCGGGCGGCGGTCAACGCCGTGGCCGAGGTGTCGAAGTTGGTGAAGCTGGCGTGATTGGAAGATGATGCTGGCGCCGCACGGCGTCGCGGCTTCGGATCGGGCTTGATGGGACGACGACGGTCGGGAAGTCATGGCAAAGACGAGCAGCCTGGGGATACTAACTGCGGCGCGCTACGCGCGACGAGTCCTTCCGCATCCATGGATCGCAACCAAGCTGATCCAGATGGAAGCAGACAAGCGGATTTTCAGCAAGTTCCGGATCAGTCGTACGGAAGGCGAGGCCGGTAGGATTCGTCAGGCGAGCTTCCGTCTGACCGACCGCTGCAATCTGCGCTGCCATACCTGCGGCCAGTGGGGCGACAATGGCTATCTGCTCAACTCCAGCCTCCGGAATCTGAAGGAGCGCGAGATCCCGACCGGTCGCTATCTCGAGTTGCTGCACGACCTCGTCGACCATGGTCATGGTCCGCTGGTCTATTTCTGGGGCGGCGAGCCGATGCTCTATGACGGCATCCTCGACCTGATCGAGGGGGCTACCGAACTCGGGCTGCCGGTGAGCATCGCGACCAACGGTACGCGGGTGGCTGCCTCCGCCGAACGGCTGGCCAAGGCGCCGCTCTTCCTGTTGCAGGTGTCGGTCGACGGTCATCGCGCTGACCTGCACAATGCGCTGCGACCGGCCGCGGGGGGCGGCGGCGACAATTTCCACGAGCTTTGCCGCGGGCTGGATGCGGTCGCCGAGGCACGGGCGAAGCATGGCCGCGGGCTGCCCTTCATCGCCGCCTTGACCGTGATTTCGCAGGCCAACTGCAAGCATCTGGTCGACATCTACGATGCCTTTCGGGACAAGGTCGATCTTTTTGTCTTCTATCTGTCCTGGTGGATCGACCAAGGTAACGCGGAGGCGCACGAGAAGGATTTCTTCCGCCGCTTCGGCTTCTATCCGACCCGCCATCGCGGCTGGGTCGGAAGCTGGAAGCCCAGCAGCACGGAGGCGCTGGACGATCAGCTACGGGCGGTGATGGAACGATCGTCCGGCTGGTCATCGCCCGCGGTCGCGTTGATTCCGCCGATCTCCGGCTCGGACAAGCTGACGACGTATTACACCGACCATCAGGAGCACTTCGGCTATGACGAATGTGCGGCGATCTTCCAGGCGGTCGAGATCAACAGCAACGGCGATGTCTCGCCGTGCCGCGACTACCACGACTACGTCGTCGGCAACGTCAAGACGTCGACGATCACGGAATTATGGAATTCCGAGCCATACAGGCAGTTTCGGGCGAGCATCGGTCGCGACGGGCTCATGCCGGTCTGCGCCCGCTGTTGCGGTCTGATGGGGTACTGAGCGGCGGCGGTCGGCAGGAGCGGGAGGGAGTTCATGGCAGCGACACGATGCAACGTCCTCCTCGTCTATCCTCGCTTCGATCTGACGTCGTTCTGGAGCCTGACGACGACCTGCCGGATCGCGGGCAAGCGGCGCATGGAGCCGCCGCTCGGCCTGATCACCGTCGCGGCGATGCTGCCGAAGGAATGGTCGGTCCGCCTCATCGACCGCAATGCGGAGGAGGTCGGCGAATCCGATCTCGCCTGGGCCGACATGGTCATGACGGGCGGCATGATCCCGCAGCGAGCCGATACGCTGCGCCTGATCGAACTCGGTCAGTCCCGCGGCAAGCCGGTCGTCGTCGGCGGGCCGGACATCACCTCCAGTCCGGATGCCTACAGTCATGCGGACTTTCGCATGCCGGGTGAGGTCGAAGCGACGATGGCCGCTTTCATAGAGTCCTGGAATGCGGGCGAGCGCCGCGGGCTGTTCGAGGCGGAGAAATTCACCGTCGATGTGACCAGGAGTCCGCCCCCGCGTTTCGACCTTCTCAAGCTCGACCACTATCTGGCTTTGTCCGTCCAGTTTTCGCGGGGTTGTCCGTTCATCTGCGAGTTCTGCGACATCATCGAGCTCTACGGACGGGTGCCGCGCGCGAAGACCGTCGAACAGCTGCTCGGGGAGCTGGAGAGCCTCTACCGGCTCGGTTATCGCGGCCATGTCGATTTCGTCGACGACAATCTGATCGGCAACAAGAAGGCGGTGAAACAGTTTCTGCCGCATCTATGCGCCTGGCAAAAAGCGCACGGCTATCCCTTCACGTTCAGCACGCAGGCCTCGATCAACCTCGCCGACGACGATGTCCTGCTGCACCTGATGCGCGACGCCAATTTCGGGGCGGTCTTCATTGGGATCGAAAGCCCCAACGAGGACGCGCTGCTGTCCGCCCAGAAGAAGCAGAATACGCGGCGCAATCTCGCCGACTGCATCCACAAGGTCTACCGTGCCGGAATGTTCGTGACCGCAGGTTTCGTGGTTGGGTTCGACGACGAACGCGAGCGGATCGCCGACGAGATGGTCTCCTGCATCGAAACGGCCGGGCTGCCGATCTGTATGGTCGGCCTGCTGACCGCGCTGCCGCAGACCCAGCTCTCGCGACGACTCGAACGCGAGGGGCGGCTGAACCCTGAGGTCGATTTCAGCTTCGTCAGCAGCGCCGATGGCGGCGATCAATGCACCGAGGGCCTCAATTTCCGAACCGCCCGGGCGCGGCGCGACGTGTTGGGCGACTACCGCTCGATATTGGAACGGGTCAATCGGCCTGCGGCCTTCTTCGGGCGGATCCGGGCGGTCGCCCGCCTGCTGGTCCCGGCTCGCATCAATGCCTCGGTGCCCTGGCGGGTGGTTTTGAACGATGCGGCGACGGTCATACGCCTGCTCTGGTTCCTGGCCGCGCGGCGGCCGGAACTCCTGGGCGGATTCCTTGCGACCATCGCCGAATGCGCAATCCGCAATCCGAGGGCGCTCAAACAGGTGGTCTCGCTATTTCTGCTCTACCTCCATGTCGGGCCGTTCTCCAAAGAGGTGATCGCAAGCCTGAACCGGCAGATCGGATCAATCGATGCCGGCCTTGCGCGGCGGCATGAACCGCCGGCGGCGATCGGTCAGGCGCCGGTCCGATCGGGCCTCTGATCAGGTGGTCTTGGCGGGAACGTCGAACGGCAGTCCGGCCCAGGTCACGCGGCGGTCGACCAGCGCCTTCAGCCACATTACGGGAATGAGGACTTCCCGGCACAATCCAGAGAGTGGGGACATCCAGGACCAGCCCCAGCCTTTAGCCGCGAAGAAGATGACGTCGAGCAAGACCCAGCCGAGCAGGGTCGCGCCCGCCATCAGCCACCATGGCATTCCGAAGGCTGTAGCGCCCACGGCACCGCACAGGGCCGTGAAAGCGCCGCTGACCAGCGGTTCGGCGCAGAAGGCCAGCGGCGCCTGGATTCGACGAATGACCATCCAGCGCTGGTGGCGGTCCCAGACTTCGCTGAACGGCCGCCGGCCGATCGGCTGATGGATCTCCTTGGCGGCGAACACCGTTCGCAAGCCGAGGCGTGCCAGCCCTTGCGACAGCGCGTGATCGTCGCCGAAGGCCGAAGCCATCAATCCGATGCCGCCCGCCCGCGCCAGATCTCGGCGGTCGAACAGCATGACCTTGCCGAAGCCGACGTCTGCGCCGGCGACGGACAGTGCCAGCGTCAGCGGAGCGGCCTGCCCATTGAGGAATGCCCGCTCGAGTTCGGCGGCGAATCCGGTCGGGGCGACGGCAACTGGGATCGCGCAGACGAGGCCGACGCCGGCGGTCAGGTTCGTCATCAGATCGGCGAGTTGGTCGGGGCTCAGGAGAATGTTCGAATCCTTGATCAGGATCAGGTCGTGCTGCGCCGCTGCGATCGCCGGCGCGAGATTGCTGACTTTCGGGTTCGGAGTGATGCGCTCGTTTCCGGTCAGGATCCGCGCGCCGACCGCCGGGAATTGCGCAGCGACCTGCCGGGCGATCTCGATCATCGGCGAGCGGTCTTCCGCGGCCGAGACCAGAACCTCGCTTTGCGGATAGACTTGCGCGAAGGCGGATGCGAAGGCCGCTTCGGCGTCGAATTCCAGCCGGCGGATTGGGATCACGATCGAGACCGGTGGTCGATCATGTCGCGTAGCCAATTTGCGCCGTAAGCGAGGGTGCGCCAATGCGGCAGAGATGGTCGTGATGCGAAGAGCGCAGGAGATCGCCCACCATGCAGCTGCGGCGACTGGGAGCATCGAGAGCGCGTCCATCGCCGGCGCCTGTCACTCGTTGTAGAGTTCGGTGCGCTCGGGCACGTCGACATGGACTGCGGCGAACGCAAGGTCGGTCAAGCGCCGCGGCAACAGGCGGGTCAAATGCAGACCGAAGGCCAGCAGGCGGGGGAATGCGATGACCGCATCGCCGCGCTCCAGCCGCCGCCGTATGATGGCGGCCGCACGGTCGGCGCTCATGATGAGGGGCTTCGGACAGACGGTGTCGCGGTTGAGTGCCGTGTCGACGAATCCAGGCGCAATGGTGCTGATGGTGACGCCCTGGGCGGCAAGAGTAGGACGAAGCGACTCGGCATAGGCGTGAAGGCCGGCCTTGCTGGCGCTGTATGCCGGACAGGAGGGCAGGCCGCGCAAGGCGCCGATCGACCCGATGACGGCGATCGTCCCGCGCCCGCGCATGCACATCCGCTCCGCCAGGGGATCGATGGTGTTGATGGCGCCGATCAGGTTGATTGCGATCACGTTGCGCACGACGGCCGGATCTTCCCGCAGCCGGCCGATGCCGAGCCCAGCGGCGACCCCGGCGCCGGCGATCGCAAGCCCGATCGGGGCGGCGTCGTCGATGGCGCGGATCCATCCCGCCATTCGATTGCGATCCCGGACATCGATCGACGCGGTCGAGACGGCTGCGCCTTTGGCCCGGCACAGTGCTGCCGTTTCTTCCAGGCGGCCCTCGTCCCGGCCGGACAGCGCCATGTGAATGCCTGGCGCGGCATAGCTCATCGCGAGCGCGCGGCCGATGCCGCTGCTGGCTCCGGTGATGACGATCGAGCGGGGGGCGGACATGATGTGCGATCCTCAGCCGTCGTGGCGCGCCGCGATTTCAGCGACGCATGCTGCGTACCCCGCATCGGTCGAGACGATGACGCGCAGGATCAACTGCTCGGCGCGACCGCTACCCGGCACGTCCGATGGCATTCGCACAACACGGCCAGAGAAGAGCAGGCGGCTGCCAACTGGAACGGGCAACAGGAAATTGCCATGGATGCGATTGATCCGCAGTGCCGGTATCCAGTCGCGGAGCGCGCCTTCGATCTGCCCCATCGCCAGCATGCCGTGGATAATCAGGCCGTCGAGACCTGCGGCGCGAGCCGTCGCGGGATCGCTGTGGAGCGGATTGTCGTCGAGCGATGCCGCCGCATAGCTCTCGGTCTGCGCGATGTCGATCGGCCCGGTCTCGATCACCGGAAAGCTCGAGTCCGGCATCGGGCGCGAACGGAGTGCTGCGTCGCGTGCTGCGTCGGGACGAAACGTGCGCAACAGCGTGTCGAGCGTTGTGACGATTCTCCCTTCGGAATCGCACACGGTCCCGCGCAAGAGCGTCCGGTCCGTTGGGGTCCGCTCGCGACGGGCTTCGACTGCGAAGCCGTAGTCGCGATCGGCGCCGAGGCCTTCATGATAGGTGAAGGTCTGCGATTGCTGCACGACGATTTCATCGGTGAGCCCGAGCCTGCCGATCACGGTTGGTCGGATTGCGGGAAGGCTGAGCCAGCGGATCGGAAAGGCAAACGGTACGGGGCCGAAGCCGCGCCGCAGCCCCAGCGCGGACACGAAGGCAGCGACGTCCGCCGTGTCCGTGCGGACCGCAATCGGACCGATGCTGATCTGGTCCTGCGCGCTGCCCGGCCCGCTCACATCAGATCCCTCAGGGTCAATCCGCCCGCGCGACGGCGAGGCATGCGTTGACGCCTCCGAAGGCGAAGGAGTTCGAGATGGCGACGCGGATCGGCATCGCGCGCGCCGCGTTGGCGACCGGGTCGATGCCGCATTTCGCATCGGCACCAAGCCAGTTGATGGTCGGCGGCGCAACGTTGTCGCGCATCGCCATGATGGTGATCGCCAGCTCGATCGCCCCGCCGGCGCCCAGTGCGTGGCCGTGGATCGGCTTTGTGGACGACACTGCGAGGCGTGGCAGCCGTTCGCTGAACACGCGCTGCAGCGCCTCGGCCTCGGCGATATCGTTGGCGACGGTGCCGGTGCCATGGGCGTTGACATAGTCGATATCGCCGGGCGTCAGCCCGGCGTCGGCGATGGCCTGTTCCATCGCGGACCGAGCGCCATTGGGGTCGGGACGAACGATGTCGAAAGCATCGCTCGACGTGCCATAGCCGACGATCTCGGCCAGCGGTTCGACGTTGCGTCGGCGCGCGGTCTCGAGTTTTTCGATCACCATGATGGCGGCGCCCTCGCCGAGCACCATGCCGTTGCGGCCCGTGGAGAAGGGCCGACAGGCATCCGGGGTCAGCACTCGCAGCAATTCCCAGGTGCGGATATTCAGCGCGGTCATCGACGATTCGCTGCCGCCAACGATCGCCCGCTCCACCGCGCCGGACCGGACCAGCGAGGTACCTATTCCGATCGCCTGGGCCGATGAGGCGCAGGCGCTTGTGATGGTGAAGGTCGGGCCGGTGCAGCCGTAGCGTATGCTCAGGTGCGAGGTGGCGGCGCTGCTCATGATGCGCGGAATGGCCAGCGGATTGAGACGGGACTTCGTCGCGTAGGCGCTGTAGCACTGCTCGTCGATGGTGGTGATGCCGCCGACGCCGGTTCCGAGAATCACGGCGGTCGTCGGACCCTGGCGCTCCTCGCGCGCAAGGCCAGCCTGGGACAGGGCTTCGTCCGCAGCGACGATGGCAAGCTGCGCGTATCGGTCGCAGAACGGCAGAACCTTGGCCTCGACATAGCTCTCCGGGGCGAAGGATTTGATCTGCGCTGCGAGCTTGATCTGGTTCGAGCCCGGGCGCTCGAATTCGAGCGGTCGCACGGCGCTCTGTCCGTCGCGGGCTGCCCGCCAGAGGGCGTCAATGCCCTTGCCGGTCGCGCAAGCCGCGCCCATGCCAGTGACGACGACGCGAGGGCGCGACACGTCAGCTGCGCTCCACCAGAATGCGGGCTTCGATCTGTTGCACGAATCCGCTCAGGTCCTTGACGTCAGCGATGCCGCCGTCGATCGGCACATAGACGCCGAACTTCTCCTCGATCGCCATCAGGATCATGACGACGTCGATGGATTGGATCTCGAGACTCTCCAGCGTCGCATCGGGGGTCGTCTTGGCCGGGTCGATCTTCCCTTCGCTGATGATGACTTCAAGGATCTGGTCGGCCAGGGAGGCGGTAAGAGCGGCCTTTTCCACATTCGATTGAGTCAATCGTGCCTCCGATCGCGTGTCCGGTTGTGCTGCCTGGTTGCAGCAATTTCAAGTCAGTCTACAATGCTCTTCTCGTAGACTCCATAGGTGTGCGATTGTCGCAATCCGATCCGCGTCAGGGATTGCGCCAGAGGGTTGTCGTCGAGAACCCACCCGGCTATTGCCCGGTCGATGCCCAGCGTCGATCCGCGCTTCCAGAGCTCCTCGACCATGACGGCCGCAATCGCCGCGCGGAGAGCGCTGCTGCGGTATTTCGAGGCCATGCCGAGCAGCACAATTCTGAAGGAACGATATTTTGCGCGTCTGATGCGGATCAACAGCTTGAGCCAGCCGACGAGGCTCGGGGCAGGCCCGAGCCCGGCGGCGACATCGAACAAATTGGGAATCGCCAGCATGAAGGCTGCGGGCTCGCCATCGACCTCGATGAAGAATCCAGCGTCGGAAAACAGCATCGGCTTGAACTGGGCAGTCAGTGCGTGAACATCGGACTGCGTGGTCGGGGTGAAGCCCCAATTGTCCTGCCAACCATCATTGAAGATCTGCCTCGCCAGCTCCATGTCGGCCTCGAGGGCGTCGAGGTGAATGTCGCGCGTGGTGATGCCGGCGTGACGTCGCATGGAGGAGAATCGTTCGAAACGACTCTCGGTGCCGACGTCCATTCTATTGTACTGGAAGCAGAGCAACGATCGGACGAGCGCGTATCCGGCGTCGCGAACGCGACCATCGAGATAGTCGGGATGCCATGGGAACAGCGTCATCGGCGGCTCCTGTTGCCCTTCCAGGAGGAGGCCAGATTCGCCATTGATCGACAGCAGGAATGGTCCCCGAGCCACCTTGCGCCGCTGCTGACGCAGCCAAGCCTCCGCGGCCACGAACAGCGCGTTGACGACGTCGCCGTCGTCGATCGCGTCGAGACAGCCGAACAGTCCGATGTCGGCCGCCTCCGGCCCGACGGCAGCATGATCGATCTGGGCTGAGATGCGTCCCTGCGGCCGACCATTCCGCATGGCGATCCAATAGGCTGCCTGCCCGTGCGTGAAGAATGAGTTGTGGCGGGGATCGAGCATCTGCCGCCGTTCGTAGTCGAGCGGAGCGACGAAACCCGGCATCCCGTTGTAGATCACTCGCGGCAGGACGATGAAATCGTGCAGTTGCGCGCGGGTGTGGACCTGCTCGACCGTCAGCGGCGACGAGGTCGTGCGGCGATGCACCACGGCGGAAGAGGAGTGGCTGTTCCCGCCGATTGCGGTCATGTGCGGTCTCGGGGCAAGGCAGCGGGAGGGGGGCTGCCGTGGCGGTCGGGCCCTTCAGCGCCACCGCCGAGGAACCAAAGCCACTGGGCCGCGGTTCGAGCCGTATTATAATGTGCGCGCATCTGGGCATGTCCCTGACGCGCAACGCGATCCAGCTGCACATCGTCGTTCCAGATCTGCCGAATCGCGTCGCGCCATTGATCCGCGGTCTGCGCCGACGGCACGCCGCAGATCTCGCTGAAGGCGACAACATCCGGCGACCGGGCGTCGCCGATGGCCGGACATCCCCGGGCGAACAGGCCACGCATGCGGCCGGCAGACTTGAGATAAGAATCGGGAACTGACGGCCGCGCCGGGACGATGCCCAGCCGGGCCTGGGCTGCCAGCGCGCACAGCGCTTTGGGCGACCAGGCGGCGTAGCGGACTGGCAGTGCGCCCCACTGTTCGCTCCGGTCCGGAAGGTTCGTGAGGATGACGAGTTCGGCATCGGTGTCGCGGCCGAGCGAAGCGAGCGCGTCCTTCAGGGCGACGAGACCATCGAGGCTTTCCCGCGTGCCATGCCACAACAAGAGTGGCGGCCGTTGCGACGGTGCCGCAGCGTCGAGCGCGGCGCCGCCGCTTTCGATGAGATCGATCGTTTCGGTCTCCTCGATGAACCAGGCGCGGGGATGGGCAGTCCCTAAGAACGATGCGAATACCGGAGAGGAAACCGAGACGACATGAGCGAAGCGGTCGAGATCCGCCCAGACCCGGTCCGCGTCGTCGGGCTGCAGCAGGACGGTACGATGCGGTGAGCACAGGCCACGCGGCGGGACGGCCTTGAGGCAGAGCAGCCAATCCACCGGCGCGGCGGGGAGGTATCCGGCATCGATTTGCCAAGGCAGGCCGAGAGCTGCGACTTGACGGCGCAACTCCGGTACGACCCGATCGACATGGATGGCGGTACTGGGCCACGGATTGGGTGTCCAGAAGTGAATGCGGAGTGGCGCGCGGAGCGGGTCGGGCGGCGGTTCCTCCGGGACAGCCACGAACTGGCCCTTCGTCCGTCCGCCGTGATGCGCCGCCAGCATTTGCCGAAAGCGAAGCTTGGCTGGCAGAAGCGGCGCCCAGCGGGGCAATGTGTTGTCCCAGATCAAGAAAGAATACCGGTACGAACTGTATTCAACGATTCTGTTGTTCTTCTCTACCGTTCTTCGCCCCGGATTGATAGATATCGGACCTCTTCAAGGTTGCAATTGCCAGAGCCTGCTCGTTGATATTTGATGGCATGGCCTTCGTCCGCAGTCTGCGCAGATGCCATCACCCGCCATCAAAGTCGAGAACGTCTCCAAAGCCTACACGGTCTGGTCGTCGCCGGCGGCGCGCCTACATGGGCCGCTGCTCGGGCGACTTGGCCAACTGCCGTTCCTGCCGGCCGCGGCGCGAGATACCTGCGAGCGATTGTCGCATGGCGCCGTTCGCAACTACTACGCCCTGCATGACGTCTCGCTCGAGGTGCGGCGCGGCGCCAGTGTCGGTATCATCGGCCGCAATGGTTCAGGCAAGAGCACGCTCTTGCAGCTGCTCGCTGGGACGCTGACGCCGAGTCAGGGCGAGATCGCCGTCGTCGGCAGCATTGCCGCCATGCTCGAGCTTGGCAGCGGCTTCGATCCGGACTTTTCGGGGCGTGAGAACGTCTATCTGAATGCGGCCATCCGCGGTATGAGCCGGCGGCAGACCGACGCGAAATTCGACGAAATCGCCGCGTTTGCGGACATCGGCGATTTCATCGACCAACCGACCAAGACCTATTCCAGCGGCATGATCGTCCGTCTGGCGTTCGCCACCTCCGCCTGTCTCAAGCCGGAGGTGCTGCTGGTCGACGAGGCGCTGAGCGTCGGCGACATCTTCTTCCAGCAGAAATGCATCCGCCACATGAGGGAGGCGATGGCTGATGTCACCAAGGTCTTCGTCACGCACGACCTCCAGGCGATTCGCAGCGTGACCGAATACGCCTATGTGCTCGACCGAGGCGAAATCGTCTTCGCCGGAAACTCAAGGGATGCAGTCGATTTCTACATCAGGATGTCGCACCGCGTCTCCGACGGGCGCGACCGTTCCGTGGCGGACGCCGGCTCCGCGGCGCTCGGCAGGCGCTCTGCGCCGGGCGCGGACATGGACGCGGACAGGTTCAAGCGGCTGCCATGGATTGATCTCAAATCGTCGCAATTGAGCGGGGCGGGGGACGTTCTGATCAGGCGGGTCGCCGTCACCAAACCTGATCTTGCTCCGGCCGGTACGGTTCAGGCGGGGGACCGGATCAGCGTCGACCTGTTGTTGGGGTGCGCCGCAACGAAGACGCACGTGATCGTCGGCTATCTGCTCAGCGACCGTCTCGGCAATCAGATCTGCGGCGAGAACAGTTGTAGCCTCGCCCGCGGCCTCGTCGCACTCGATCCCGGCGAACACCTGGTGCGGCTCGAATTCGTCTGGCCGGAAATCCAGCCGGGCGACTACACCCTCACGGTCGGCATTGGCGAGGGGACGGATCCGCTGCGGCACGTCGTCCAATGCTGGGCTCATAGCGTCGTCAAGCTCAACGCCATCAGTCCTGGTCGGGCGATCCACGGCATCTTCAACAACCCCATAACGAAGCTCGACATCGCGCCGCTTGGCGGTTCCGCGGCCCGGCCAGCCCCCGGTTCGGCAGCGCCTCCATCAATCCGGTGGCGTATGGCCGAGCCCGCGCGCTCCGCCGACCTGTCGCAGCAACCAGCCTGGGTCGTCAGCGAACCAGCTTACGAGTCGGATGTCCTGAACCCCCAGCTCGCGATATCCCCCTGGCAGGGGCACCGCGACTTCGCGTACGACCTGGTCGGCTTTGCGCGGCCGCGCCTGATCGTCGAACTCGGCGTTCACTACGGCTGCTCCTATTTTGCCTTCTGCCAGGCGGTCAAAGATCGCGATCTGCCGAGCCGGGTCGTCGGCATCGATACGTGGGAAGGCGACGAGCACTGCGGCCACTATGGCGGCGAAGCGTACGAGACGGTCGCGAAGACGATGGCCGCCTCGTTCGCCGACGATCGCTTTGTGCTGCATCGCGCCCGCTTCGACCAGGCGACGGAAGCGTTCGACGACGATTCGATCGATCTGCTGCATATCGACGGCCTGCACACCTATGACGCTGTTCGCAGCGATTTCACCACCTGGTTGCCGAAGCTTGCCCGGGACGGAATCATCCTGATGCACGACATTGCGTCGTCATCGGGTTACGAGTCCGCCCGCTTCTGGGCAGAGATCAAGCAGCGCCATCCGCACTTCGAATTCCTGAACCGGTGGGGGCTCGGCATCCTCTTTCCCAAGGGCGAGCGCTGGTACCGCGCCGGGCTCGCGGAAGGCGTGCCGGACAAGATCCGCGGCTATCTCTACCGCGGCGAATGGCTCGTCGACCGCTACCGCGCCTCCATCGACTTGCAATGGCAGAGGGGGCAGACCGACCGCTGGTGGCAGGAAAGCGAGAGATTCAAGCAGCGCGTCGGCGAGCTGGAAAGACGGCAGCCTTCCGGCTGGTTGCGTGCGTTCGGCATCGTTCGCCGCTCCGACGGTGATTGACGGGATGGATTGGGGATATCGGCAGATGGATGACACTGTTGCGGTGATCACGCGGACCAGGAACCGTCCGTTGCTGCTGCCGCGCGCCCTGGACAGCGTGTTGGGCCAGAGCTTCGAGGATTGGATTCACGTCGTGGTCAACGACGGCGGCGATCCTGCCACGGTCGACGGACTGATCGCCCAGCGCGCGGGCCGTTATGCTGGTCGTTGCCACGTCATCCACAACAATACATCGCGCGGCATGGAAGCCGCGTCAAATCAAGGCGTTGAAGCGTCATCCAGCCGCTATATCGTTATTCACGACGATGATGACGCGTGGCGACCGGACTTCCTCAGTAAGACTGTGGCCTATATGGAGGCGAATGCGACGTTTCCGAAACTGGCCGGCGTGATCACCCACACGGAGAGAGTCGTCGAAACCATAAGAGAGGACCGGATCGAGACCGTGCTCCGACACGATTTCAATTCCTGGGTGAAGGGGGTGCATCTGTTTCGCATGCTGGCGCAAAACATGTTCCCGCCGATCTCGTTCCTGTTCAGGAGAGATGCGCTGGCGAAGATCGGCCCCTTCCGGGAGGATCTTCCGGTTCTGGGTGACTGGGAATTTAATGTCCGATTCCTGCAATCCTTCGAGATCGGAGTGCTGTGCGAATGCCTGGCCTATTATCACCATCGTTTGCCGGCAGGCGCGGTCGAATACAGCAACTCGGTCGTCGATCAGAGCCACCAGCATGAGAACTACAGCGCCTTCCTCCGCAACGAATGGCTTCGTCAGGAACTGAATAGCGGCCGCACCGGGATCGGCACCCTGGCCAATATTTCGTGGCAGATGTTTCTATTGGAGGCGTGGCTTCGAAAACGGCGCCAGGACAAGGGTTTTCTTCACCGCGTTTTTCGTCGAAAAAAATACGATTGAGCATGCAAAGCTACATGGACGCGGAACTCCAATCCAGACTTGATGATGCCGACGTCGTTTCATTCGACGTCTTCGATACGTCGATTCTTCGCGCGTTGGCGGAGCCTGATGATCTCTTTCTGTTGATGGAGCCGGCCGTGCGCCGCAGGCTCGGCGCAGATTCAATACAGTTCGCGGCGGCGCGGCGCGATGCGGAGCGGTTGGCGCGCGAACGCGCCTGGCAAAACCAGCGTGCCCGGGAAGTCACGTTGGACGAAATCTACGGCACCCTTTCTGAGTCCCTGGCTATCGATTCGGATTTGGCTAGGGCCGTTGCGCAAATGGAAATCGAGGCGGAGCTCGATGTCTGCCGGCGCAATCCGTTCATTCATGATGCCTATCGCTGGTGCCGCGATCGCGGCAAGCCAATCGCCTTCATCTCCGATTCGTACCTTCCGGAGCAGGTGATCGCCGACCTGCTGCGGAATGCCGGCTACGACGGCTATGAAGCCTTGCTGGTTTCGTCGGTCTCGAAGAAGACAAAGTCAACCGGCGAGCTCCATGCCGAAGCGCGAGCGCGCCTGCCCGGTGAAGGTCAGCGCTGGCTGCACCTCGGCGACAACATCCGCGCGGACATCGAGATGGGACGGAAGCATGGAATGTCGACTTGGCATTACCGGCGCTGCATGGACGCGTATATGAGCTCTCACCGCGTCTCGAAGGTGTGGAAGACATCGGAGCCTGTATCTGCGGCAAGGTCGGTCGCGCAGGGGCTGATCGCCAACCGGATCACCCATGCAAGGCGGGACGCCGTGCCGGTCTCGCGCGAGGAGAGCTTTTGGGAGGATTTCGGCTATGTAACGGCCGGTCCGCTGTTTGTCGGCTTCACGGAATGGTTGATTGAGCAGGCTAAGGCGCGCCAGTTGGACGCCCTGTATTTCCTGGCCCGCGAAGGCCTCGTTATGCAGCAGGTCTATGACAAGCTGGCCGCCGCGGCAGATGGAGCGGTCAAAGAGACTCACTATCTTTATGGTTCGAGGCGTGCGCTTAACGTGGCGGCGATCAAGGACCTCAATGAGGATGTCATCCGGTTTCTGTCGGGTGGGACATCGGTGCTTACGGCGGCGCAATTCATCGAGCGCGCTGGCGTCGACTGGCGCAAACATCAGGGAGCTTTCGGTGCGGCTGGATTTAGCGGCCCCGACCACGAGGTCAAGACGGAAGCGGACTATGGACGCCTGCGACAATTGTTCCTCGGGCTTGCAGGACCGATCTGCGAGAACGCGCGCGAGGAACGTGAGGTTCTGCTGGACTATTTGAGCGCTTCCGGTCTGGTGGGGGGCCGCCGCGTTGGCCTGATCGACGTCGGTTGGCATGGTACGATGCAGCGGTCGATCACCGATATGCTGCGCGAGAGGGGGGATTGCCCGGAGATTACCGGACTCTATCTCGGCACATATGGGTTCGCGCACGAGATCGTTTTGCCCGACGAGAAATATCCCCACGACGCCTACCTTTTCCGGCGGGGCGAACCGGACGACTACCGCCGCCTGATCTGGGAGGGGGTCGAAGTCGTCGAATTGTTGTTTTCGGCGACGGAGGGCACGATCGTTCGTATGGAGCGCGACGCCGACGGCAACTATTTTCCGGTTAGGGCGTCCACCGATCTCGAGCCCTACAGGGTCGAGAGTATCGCGCGCATGCAACAAGGGGCGATGCAATTCGTCGACGATTATCTGGCGCTGAAGGTCCGGTTTCCGGACCTGGCCTTGTCCAAGGACGCGGCGGCGGCGCAATTGAAGCGCTTCCTGCAGTATCCGACCGAAGCGGAGGCGCGATATGTCGGCGATATCCCGCACGGAGAAGGATTCGGTGCCATATACGCGAGACGACTGCTGGCCTATCCGCACAGCCTGCGGATGCTGGCGCGACCGCAGTCGTTTCGATGGGTGCTCCGGCACGATTATTGGCATGCCGGCCGCAATCGTCGGGGCTCACCGGTGCAGCGCGCGGTCTATTGGCTTCTGACCCGGTAATCCCGCGGACGCCGACACCGGCGCGACCAGCCCGCCGGCGATGCCCTCCGCCTTGGTCCCAGGGTCATCGCCCGCTGTCCGCGCTCGTTCCATCAGCGCGAGATCGCGCGACGTCAACCCAAGGATCAGGAAGAACAGGATCACGCCCGCATATCCGAACCGATAATCCGGCACGACGATGAGGGGAAGCAGCATGACCTGATAGGCGATAGCCACGACCAGATAGGCCATCCACTCCGGTCGACGCCGATGCAGTTTCAGCCGCACTATGGCCGCCAGAAGGACGACGGCTCCGATCATCGGCAGCCAATGGCTGGAGAGCCATTGAGGCGCGGCATCGAGATAGGCATTCACCATTCCGTTCGCCTTCGGCCAAAAGAGGTGAATACGAGGATTTGAATCGATGCCGGGATGGTACGTCCAATGCCCGCGCAGGTACTTGCGCACGATGACGCTGCGGGTGTCGAGATATGCGAGCGGATAGGCAACAATGGCGCTCTCCCAGCGGCGACGCAGTTCTGCCAAGTCGTCGCCGACGACGAACCGCACCATTTCACTTTCGGGATTCGCCCATGCGATCGGAGACAGGCTGTCGCTCCAGTAGTGCCGCTGCAGCACAGCAAGATCGTTGGCGGGAAAGCTCGCAGGAGTCAGCAAAAGCTGATCGGTCCGGATCGAAATGCCGGCGAGGTCGAACAGAAAGATCCCGCCCTCGGCATGCCGGGCTTCAGGCTTGACGACTTTTGCGACGAACAGGCCTAGCGCGGCGGCGGTGAGGAGCAAGACCCCGGCGAAGCGGGCGGCGGGGAGCAATTTTCGTCCGGCCAGGACGTACTCGCCCCAAATGAACAGCGGCAGCAGAAGAACGGTCTCCGGGCGTATCGATGGCGCGAGCGCAATCAGGGTTGCGCGCGTATGGACGAGCCTGGCCGGCGCGGCCGCTGAGGACATCGCGAAGGTCGCGACGAATAGCGCGGCCACCCAGGTGTCCTTCGAAACTGCGGCGAGGTAACCGAGCACGGGCGGGAACAGCGCGAAGCCGAACGCGGCCAGCAACGCCGCCGGCGACGAAAGGCCATGGGCGCGTAAGGTGAGGACGACCGCGTAAACGATCGCGAAGACGATCAGCGTGGTATGCACCGCGACCAGGGCCGGAGAGGCGCCGATCATTCTCCACAGCCAGGCCACGAGAGGAGCGTGCCAGTCGTGAAGGGGGGCGCCGAGTGCCTGGCCATAGAGGTCGAGCGCATCGGCATTCATCCGTCCGGGAAACGAGGGCAGCGCGATCAGAGCGGACCCGACTAAGGTCAAGAGCGCCAGAGCCCACGGCGGAAAGCGATCCTGATGCCCGGTTGTCATGAGCGCTGTGCCTGAGAAGATGCGGAGTCGTCGCTGTCGGTGCGGAATCCGGCTATTTGCTTGCACTCGCTTGGCGCTACTGTCAAACTTGTTAATACCTATAGTTTCGCATCGGGTGGTGACGTAACATGGCGGCCATGCAGCAATCGCGCGATCATTTTTCCTGGCCGCAACTGCTGTTGCCGTGGGAAATCGTGCGCAGACTGGTCGCGCACGGTACGCTGCTTCGGCAGTTCACCTTGCGGGATATTCTGGCGCGCTACCGCGGCTCGTATCTGGGCGTTATCTGGTCGCTGTTGCGGCCGCTGGGTATGCTGACGGTCTATGTGGTCGTCTTTGGCTTCATCCTGCAGCCGCAACTCGGCGGTGGCGCGGGCAAGCTGGACTTCGTGCTCTCGATGTTCTGCGGGCTGATCCTATTCGATTTCTTCGCCGAGGCGGTCGGACGCTCGCCCGCTCTGATCGTCTCGAAACCTAACTTCGTCACCAAGGTGGTTTTCCCGCTGGAGATCCTGTCGCTGTCGGCCGTGGCGGCCGCGCTCGTGCAGATGATCGTCAGCTTCGTCCCATTCTTCTGCGGCGTCCTGCTGGCGCACGGTACGGTTCCGGCTACGGCGGCGCTGCTTCCGCTCGTGGTCGCGCCATTGATCTGCTTTGCATTGGGCTTTAGCTGGCTGCTGTCCAGTCTCGGCGTGTTTGTCAGGGATCTCAACGCGATGGTGCCATTGTTGCTGACAGTGCTCATGTTTGCCAGCGCGATCTTCTATTCGCTGAGCAGTGTCCCCTCGGAATTCCGATGGCTGTTCGATCTCAATCCGATTGCCGCGCTGGTCGATGATGCGCGCAAGGTCGCCGTGCTGGGGCTTGCGCCGGAATGGGGGAGGCTGGGCGCGATGTTCGCCGCTGGCGTCGTTGTCGCTGTCGCTGGCTATGCTTTCTTCATGCGCACGAAGCGCGGCTTTGCCGACGTGGTCTGACGGCGTGCGGACGCGATGAACAGCACAACGTGCGCTTCGGCCGGGGCGATGAAAGCGCCCACACCGTTCCGATTGGCAATTCTGTTCGACGATGCCGACGCGGCATCGCTGGCGCGAGCCGCTACCTTGCGCGACGGCTTCGATCCCACTTGGTTTGCGCCGGAACTCTGGCCGGCCGGACTCACGCGGTTCTCCGGCCTGATGCGGCTGGCTTGGCAGTTGCGTGGCCGTCGGCCCGCGGCTCTCTACGCGCCGTCGTCGCGCGGTGCGAACTGGGGCGCCATTTTGGGCGTCCTGTTCGGCATTCCCGTCGTGACGGACAGTCCCCGACCCGGCATTGCACGCCTCGCGCGGCTGGTTCGCGGCCGCTATGCCGCTGTGGGCTTGGATGCAGCGGCGTCTTCAGCCAAGACATCTTCAGCCATGACGTTGGCGCTGCCTGCCATCGAGGGCGTCGAGCATATCCTGCGTGAGGTCCTGCAGATGGGATCGTCGTGGACGACGACGGGCGACGGGCGGCTGCCGATCGAGTTGGCGCTGGGCACCGGGTCCGGCGGGTCGGCGATGGCCGACCGGGTCGAGGAGCGTGGCGTCAGTCGTCCCGACCGCTCGGTGCGCCTCGTCGGCCGGCCGACCTTGACGGTGTTCCTCCCAGAGCGACGGATCGCGACCGGAACGGCGATCGTCATCTGTCCGGGCGGCGGCTATGCCGGCGTCACCATCGATAAGGAAGGTCATGACGTGGCGCGCTGGCTGGCTGCGCGGGGCATTGCCGGCCTTGTCCTGAAATATCGGCTGCCGCAATCGGATCGGGGGGGCGCCGCCCCGCCTTTGCCGATGGCCGATCTCGACGAAGCGCTGGCGGTAACGCGCGCCCATGCGACGGTGTGGGGGATCCGCTCGGATCGGATCGGCGCCATGGGCTTCTCGGCCGGCGGGCATATGGTGGCATGGGCCTCGCGGTCGGCGGGATCGCCGGCCTTTGCCATCCTGGTCTACCCCGTAATCTCAATGGATCGGGCCATTACCCATGCTGGATCACGCAAGGCCCTGCTCGGGAAGTCTCCATCCGATGCCATGGCCGGACGTTACTCCTTTGAGCGGGCCGTCACGCCAGACGTCTGTCCGACATTTGTCGTTCACGCTCGGGACGACACCGTCGCCAAGCCAGAGAATAGCTTCGTCTACCTTGAGGCGCTGCGCGCCGCGACCGTGCCTGTGGAGGCCATGATCTGTGATCACGGCGGCCATGGCTTTGGCCTTGGAATTCATGGCGGCGAGGTCGCAAACTGGCCGGATCGCTGCCTTGCATGGATCGCCACGACGACTGCAGCACGTTGGAAGCCTTCACCCGAATGAGCGGGATTGAGCAAGCCGGTCGACCACAACGACAGCCCATGGTATCGGTCGAAAGGTGTCGTGTCGATATTTGATCGCAGTGGTTGAGGTTGCGGCGCGGGAAGGTTGCGGCTGAAGAAAGCGAGTTCTTGCATGGGTGCTGGGCGGCGGATTCTTGTTACGGGCGGAGCCGGATACATCGGGTCACATTGTTGCAAGGCAGTTAAGGAAGCTGGATTTGAGCCTGTCTGCTACGACAACCTTACAATCGGCCATCGATCGTTTGTGAACTGGGGCCCTCTTGTTACAGGGGACATCCTGGACGAACGGAGCCTCGTTGCGGCGCTGAAGGAATTTGAGATCCAGGCCGTTATTCATCTGGCGGCATCGAGCCTCGTGGGTGAGTCTGTATCGCATCCTCACATTTATTATCGTAACAACGTGGTCGGCACGCTGACGCTGCTCGACTCCATGCGCAAGGCCGGATGCTCCAACATTGTTTTTTCGAGCACCGGTGCAGTCTATGGCGAAGTATCGGGGATGCCCATCAGAGAAGCCCAGGCAGGTCGTGCCGTAAATCCATACGGCAGATCGAAATGGATGGCGGAACAGATCATCGGGGACTTCGAGGCTTCATATGGATTCAACGCGATTCGGTTGCGCTATTTCAATGCTTGCGGGGCGGATGATTGCGGGCTTATCGGCGAACTTCGGGACCCCGAAACTCATCTGATTCCGCGGGCGCTGATGGCCATGCAGGGGCACCTGGATGAGTTCGCCGTCTACGGGGATGATTACGACACTCCCGATGGATCGGCAGTCCGGGACTACATTCATGTCAGCGATTTGGCAGATGCGCATGTGAGGGCGATCCATGCCTTGATGAGAAACGAAAGGAAAATTGTCGGACGAGCGTTCAATCTCGGAACTGGCAAGGGTTATTCTGTCAAAGAGGTGTTGCACGCCATTGAGCGTGAAACCGGTTCTGCGCCGCCCGCAACGATGAAGGATCGTCGCCCCGGTGACCCCTCCACGTTGGTGGCGGACCCCACAGCTGCCAACGACGATCTCCAGTTCCGTCCATTGCGATCGGACCTGCGTACGATCATCAGGTCAGCCTGGGCATGGCATACGAAGGCGCATCCTCGCCGGGTCGGCGAGCTTTGACCAAGGGGAGCCGTCGTTTCGTCTTTCTTTCCGGCAGCCGGCCATGTCAAAGTCGCGAACTACGCGGCTCGAACTTGCGAAGTCGTTGTGTTCAGGGCTTGCAGGGAGAGCAAGGGCTCGTTTCCGCGTGTGTTGGTTATAATTGTTATCTCAATAACATACGAGTTCGCAGTTTTGTTCTGCATGGCGCGCCATTGGCGGCGATGCTCAATTTGCCGAAGGCTCTCCGAAGACCGGCTTTCGACCTTTCCATCGAGCTCGACCTGGACCTACGACTACAATGCCGAGATCGTGCGCAAGGCCGACGAGCTGGGATTCGAGATCGCGTTCAGCCCCACGCAATGGCTGCCGAAGGGCGGATATGATGGAGAGGCGTCGCTCGACAGTTTGGAAATCTATTTCCGCTGGCCAATCCCTGATCAGGCCAGCGTCATTTCGGCGCCACGTCTGGCCGCGGATCCCGGGTGAAGCCGTTGCGGTTCGGCATCTCGACCTTTGCCAGGGACGCGGCATCGAGAGTCGTGTCCTCGGGCACGATCCCGTTCAGGAACAGCAGATACGCCGTGACCGAATAGACCTTGACCTGCCACCGAAGTTTCATCCAGCCGCGGTTAGAGTCCTGTTGGGTTGTACGCCGACTGGCGCGGGTGGAGCAACGGGCGATTGGCGGAGTTGGTCGGGGTTGCGCAGCCGATCGCCCGTTGCGGTGAGGATGGCAGCGTAAGCCACCGGGGTTTCGTATTTCAGCGAGGAGTGCGGCCGCTCGCCGTTGTAATCGGCGACCCAAGAAGCGAGCTTGCGCCTGGCGTCGTCGAGGCCGAAGAACAGCGTCTCGTTCAAGAACTCGTCGCGCATGCGGCCGTTGAAGCTCTCGACAAACGCGTTCTGGATCGGCTTGCCCGGCGCGATGAAGTGCCAGTCGATGGCGTTGTCCTTGCACCAGGCCAGCATCGCGTTGCAGGTGAACTCGGTGCCGTTGTCCGAGACGATCGACCCCGGCTTGCCACGCTTGCTGACGATCGAGCTCAGCTCCCGCGCCACCCGCCGGCCCGAGATCGAGGTGTCGGCGATCGCGCCCAGGCACTCCTTGGTGACGTCATCGATGATGTTGAGGATACGGAAGCGCCGTCCGCCTGCGAACTGGTCCGACACAAAGTCCAGAGACCAGCGTGCGTTCGGCTTGGCTTCCACCAGGATCGGCACGCGGACACCACAGGCCTTGCGGTGGGCACGACGCTTGCGCACGGTGAGCCCTTCCTCCCGATAGAGCCGGTAGATGCGGCGCGCTTGGCAGCGGGCCCTACCATTTTTTTGAGAGCAACTCCCGCAATGCCGCCGCATCTAGCATCTGCTCGGCCAGAAGCTTCTTCAGCTTGGCATTCTCATCCTCAAGGACCTTGAGGCGCTTGGCCTCGGACACGTCCATGCCCCCGAATTTGGCCTTCCAATTGTAGAACGTCGCCTCGGATATCCCGTGCTTGCGGGCCAAGTCCGCCGTCTTCGCCCCAGCCTCGTGCTCCTTCAGCACCGCTATGATCTGCTCTTCCGTAAACCGCTTTCGCTTCATCTGTCCGTCCTTCGTCAGGGCGGACTCTAACTCCATCTGGAGGATTTTTTTTTAAGGGGTAGGTCAAATCTGCAACGATCAACCCGCAATGTTCGTGTCGGTGCCAGCAGGCAGCCTCAGCCAGGCTGGATGCGATCGGTATAGCTATGGCGTGGTGGCTGTCGGCGCAGAAGCCACGCGTTCGAGAAGGGCCAACAACCCGCGGAGAATTTCGCGCGGAGCGGGCGGGCACCCCGGGACATGCAGATCGACCGGCACGACCTCTCCCACGCCCCCAACCACGGCATAGCTGCCGGCGAAGCACCCGCCGTCGCGGGCGCAGTCGCCCACGGCCACGACCCACTTCGGATTGGGCGTTGCGTTGCAGGTCCGCTCCAGCGCCATGCGCATGTTCTTCGTCACCGGCCCGGTCACCAGCAGCACGTCCGCGTGGCGCGGTGACGCGACGAAGCGCAGGCCGAAGCGTTCGAGATCGTAATAAGAGTTGTTGAGCGCATGAATTTCCAGCTCGCAGCCGTTGCAGGAGCCGGCATCGACCTCGCGGATTGACAGCGACCGGCCAAGGCGCCGCCGGGCCGCCCGCTCCAGCGCAGCGCCCACTTCTGCAAGTGCCCGATCGTCGGCCGACGGCGCCGGCTCCGTCAACGGCATCTGCACGAGACTCTGGAACAGCAGTTTTCTCATCTGGATGTCCTTAAAGCATGATCCGGAAAAGTGCGCAGCCGTCTTTGCGGAACGCGTTTGCGGTCATGCTCAAACATAACCCCGAAGCGCGATGACTATTCATCCCAATCTCATCGCGCTTTAGAGGTCGTGGCCCGCATAGGAGCAGTTGAACGATTTGTTGCAGAGCGGGAAATCGGCAACGATGTTGTCTTGGATCGCGGCCTCCAGCAGCGGCCATTGGAACCAGGAGGGGTCGCGTAAATGGCAACGCGCAATGCTGTTGTCGGCATTGAGCCTGAGCCAGACCAGGATGTCGCCGCGAAAACCCTCCACCAGCGCTATGCCCTCGCAAGCGTGGCCGACAACGGGGAGATTGATCCGCACTTCGCCTTGCGGCATCCGTTCCAGCAATTGGATGACGAGCCTTAGACTTTGCTCGATCTCGCGAATGCGAATCCACACACGCGCATTGACGTCGCCAGCCTCGAGCACGGCAACCTCGAAGGCGAGCTCGTCATAGGGTGCATAGGCAAGATGCTTGCGCGCGTCGAAGGCGCGGCCTGACGCGCGGCCGATGAAGCCGCCAGGCGCGTATTGGCGGGCGAGATCTGGCTTCACTGTGCCCGTTGTGACGGTGCGATCCTGGAGCGAGGCAGTGTTGTCGTAGAGCTCGACAAGGGCAGGGAAGCGGGCCTGGATCTCGCCCACCAGCGATCGGATCGCATGGACGCCATTCTGGTTGATATCGGCACCCGCTCCGCCGGGCAGGATCAAGTCGCGCATCAAGCGGTGGCCGAAAACGTCACCCGCGGCCCGCAGCACCTTCTCGCGCAATATGCCGCAATGGGCTAGCATCAGGGTGAAGGAAGCGTCGTTGCAGATCGCGCCGAAATCACCGAGGTGATTGGCGAGACGCTCCAGCTCTGCCATCAGCGCGCGCAGATGGTTCGCTCGCGGCGGAGCTTCCGCCCCCAGCGCGGCTTCCACCGCGCGCGCGAAGGCCAGTCCGTAAGCGACCGTGCTGTCACCGGACGCGCGCGCCGCGAGCTGAGCCGCCTTCGCAAGGTTCGCGCCCACCATTAGGCCCTCGATGCCCTTGTGCACATAGCCAAGCCGGGGTTCGAGCCGCACCACCGTCTCGCCGTTGGCGGTAAAGCGGAAGTGCCCAGGCTCGATGATGCCGGCATGGACCGGGCCGACCGGGATCTGGTGCAGGCCGTCGCCTTCGGCGGGAAGGAATGCATAGGCTTTGTCGATCGGCGTTGGCTCCGGTTTCGCAGCCAACGGATGCCGCAGGTCCCAATTGCCGTGATCGAGCCAAGCCCGAGGGTCCGGCAAGGCCTCCGGCTGCAAGCCGTGGATGTCGCGGATGGTCCGCTCCAGCCGAAGCGCCGGCGGGTGATGCAGGCTCACCGACGGATAGCGGCGCTCCGGGCAATCGAGCGTGACGATGCCGACCGCCGCCTTCGGCGCATCGAGCAGCGCCATGTGAACGCGATCCGCCTCGCCCCAAAGGCCCAGCAGTTGCCAGTCGCCGCCGGCAAGTCCCGCGATCGCTTCGTTCCAGGTCGCGACGCTGACGACGGCGCGCGGCCAGGGACGGTGGCTCGATGCAGGCTCGCCTTTTCGCAAGATTTCGTCGAGGCTCATTGCAATCACCCCAGAATATCGGCGACGTGCCGAAACCACGTGACCAGCGTAGGCGGAAGGAAGATTCCGGCGATGAGCACGAGACCGAAATGCAGGATCATCGGCGTGTAGGACGCATCCGACGGCGCGGTGCTTCCGGTCGGCTCGCCAAAAGCGATGCCGTTGAGATGGTAGAACAGCGCGCCGAGCGCGAGCACGATGCCCAGCACGAGCGGGATGGCAAGCAGCGGCTCGCGCGCGAAGGTCGAGCTGACGACCAGGAATTCGCTCATGAAGACGCCGAACGGCGGCAATCCGGCGATGGCCACCACGCCGATCACAAGACTCCAGCCGAGCGCCGGGTGGGTCACGGTCAGGCCGCGGATGTCGGCGATCTTCTGAGTGCCCTTGATCTGCGCGACATGGCCGACGGCAAAGAAGATCCCCGATTTGGTGAGGCTGTGCATCGCCATGTGCAGGAGACCGGCAAAATTCGCGACCGGGCCGCCCATCCCGAAGGCAAAAGTGATGATGCCCATGTGCTCGATCGACGAATAGGCGAACAGGCGTTTGATGTCGCGCCTCCGGTAGAGCATGAAGGCGGCGAACACCAGCGACACCAGACCGAGTGTCACCATCAGTTGTCCGGGAGCCACCGCACTCGGATTGGCGGCCAGCACGATCTTGAAGCGAAGCACTGCATAGAGTGCGACGTTGAGCAGGAGGCCCGACAACACCGCGGAGATCGGCGTCGGCCCTTCCGCATGCGCATCCGGCAGCCAGGCGTGCAGCGGCGCCAGCCCCACCTTGGTGCCGTAGCCGAGCAGCAGGAAGATGAAGGCGACGTTGATCAGCTCCGGATCGAATTGCGCGGCCCGCGCGACCAGCACCGTCCAGACCATGCCGTTGATGCCTTCGCCCACCACGGGAAGCGCTGCCATGTAGACCAGGATGGTGCCGAACAGCGCGAGCCCGATGCCCACGCTGCCGAGAATGAAATACTTCCAGGCCGCTTCCAGCGCCTCATGGGTGCGGTAGATGCCGACCATCAGCACGGTCGTCAGCGTCGCCAGCTCGATGCCGACCCACATCAGGCCGATATTGTTGGCGGTCAGTGCGAGATTCATTCCGCCCATCATGACTTGGTACATGGCGTGGTAAAAACGCAGGTGTACCGGCGTCAGCCGTCCGGTCTCGAGCTCGTGCCCGATATAGCTTGCCGAAAACACGCTGGTGGTGAAGCCGACGAAGGTGTTGAGCACGATGAACGCGATGTTGAGGTCGTCGACGAACAGATAATGTCCAGCCTGGCTGCGATCGGCAAAGAACAACGACAGTGACGCCACGAAGGTCGACCCCGACGCCAGCACGTTGAGGCGCGCCGAAAGTCGATAGTCGGGAAGCAGGGCCAGCACCGCGGCCGAGACGACCGGGATGATGAGGACGAAGATGACGCCGCTGCTGTCGGAGAAAGTCATCGGCGCTCTCCGCGAAAGCGATCCAGCGCCTGCACATCGACGGTGTCGAAGCGCTCGCGGATTCGGAACAGGAAGACGCCGATCACGAAGAAGGCGATCAGGATCGAGAAGGCGACGCTGATCTCGACGACCAGCGGCATGCCGCGCGCGCCGGTGCCGGCGAGTACCAGCCCGTTCTCCAGCGACATGAAGCCGACCACCTGGCTCACGGCGTTGCGCCGGCTCACCATCATCAACAGACCGAGCAGCACGACCGACAGCGCGAAGGCGAGGTCCTCGCGTGCGAGCGGATCGGCGGTGGGGGTGACCTTCAGCATGACCGTCATCGAGAGCGCGACCAGTCCCATGCCGGCCAGCATGGTCGTTCCGGAACCGATCACGGTTTCGATCTCGCGATGAATGCCGAGCCTCTGGATGATGCGATGCAGCCCGACCGGCACGACCACGGCCTTGAAGACCAGCGCGATCAGAGCAGTGACATAGAGATGCGGCGCGTGCTGGACGTTGGCCTGCCAGGCGACCGACATCGCCAGCAGAAGTGCCTGGAGCGCAAAGGCGTTCAGCAGCGAATAGAGCCTGTGCTGCGTGATCATCAGGAAGCTGACCAGCAGCAAGCCCCCCGCCAGCAGGTGCGCGACATCGAATGTCAGTCCGTGCGCCATTGCTAGAGGCTCCTCGATACGAACAACAGCAGCGTGCCGAGCAGGCCGAGCATCAGGGCTCCGCCGATGAAGTCCGGCAACCGGAAGACGCGCATCTTGGCGATGGCCGTCTCGAACACGCCGAGCAGGAAGCCGAAGATGGCCAGCTTGGCGAGAAAGCCTGCGGATCCGGCCAGATAGCTCACAGGGGAGGCGCCGGGCTCGGTGAGCGTCCACGGTATGAAGATGCAGCCGATCAGCGAGATGTAGAGAAGCAGCTTGACCGCGGCGGCGAGTTCGATCATCGCGAGATGGCGACCGGAATATTCCAGCACCATGGCTTCATGCACCATGGTGAGCTCGAGATGCGTGGCCGGGTTGTCGACCGGAATGCGCCCGTTTTCCGCGATGGCGATGATGATCAGTCCTATCAGCGCCAGGCCGAGCGAGACGCGCAGGCCGACGCCCGAGGCCATCAGATCGGCCACGGCCGATAGCTGCGTCGAGCGCGCGACCAGTGCCATGGTGAAGATGATCAGGAGCATGGCCGGCTCGGCGAGCGAGGCGATCATCATTTCCCGGCTCGCCCCGATGCCGCCGAAGGCAGTGCCGATATCCATGCCGGCCAGCGCCAGGAAGAACCGTGCGCTGGCGAGCAGCGCAATGATGGCGATGAGGTCGGCGGACCAGCTGAACAGCAGTCCCGTCGCGAAGGTCGGCACCAGCGCGGCGGCGACCCAAGTCGCTGCGAAGATCAGATAGGGCGCGACGCGGAATATCCACGAAGCATTTTCGGCAACCACGACTTCCTTCTTCAGGAGTCGGAGAATGTCGCGATAGGGCTGCACGATCGGCGGGCCGCGGCGGCGCTGGATGCGCGCCTTCACCTTGCGTACGAAGCCGGTCAGGAGCGGTGCTGCCAGCAGCACCAGCATCATCTGGGAGACCTGAACGAGAAGGGCAGACATCAGCTCCATATGGCGAGCACCAGCAAAAGCAGCACGAGGGAGAGGAAGACGAGGCTGAGGTAGCGGCGGATGGTGAGGAATTGCAGCTTGTTGAGTTGGAGGGCGGCGCCCTCCACGGCGCGGGCGACGGGCTTGTACAGCCATTCCCACACCGGATCGGTGATCGTCAGCGTGAAGCGGGCGGCACGTGTATCACCGGGAGCGGGCATGCTGACCTTTTCGCTCGTGACGGGCGTCCGCGCCAGGAACACGCGGCGGATAGGCTGGGCAAAACTCGAGCCGGAATATTGCGTGAGCGGACTGGTATCGGGAAAGCCGCAATCCCAGGCCGGGCCGCGGCGGATCGCGTGCGAGGCGAAGCGGTGGATCGCCCACACTGCGAGGAGCGCGGACGTGGCGATGAAGAGAAAGACGAGCAGGCCGTTATACGAACTGCCGGTTTCGGCCTCCGGCACGATCGTGAGCCAGGGCCGGCTTGCCTGGGGCGTCAGCGCCGCGCCGGCAAACTGGCGCGTGATCGGGGCTATGGCATCCATAATGGAGCCCGGAACGATGCCCGCGATCAGGCAGAGCAGGGCGAGTATCGCCATGGCCCAGAGCGAAAAGCGGTCCACTTCCGTTGCGTTCGCCGCTTCCGTGCTGCGCGGGCGGCCGAGGAAGGTGATGCCGAAGGCCTTGACGAACGTCGCACCCGCGAGCGCTGCTGCGAGCGCAAGCAGGCCGCCGGCCGCCGGGACCATGACCTTCAGCACCCATTGCGGCAGATCGGGGCTTTGAAGCACGGCCTGAAAGGTGAGCCATTCCGACACGAAGCCGTTCAGCGGCGGCAGCGCCGAGATCGCCATGCAACCGACCAGGAACAGGAAGCTCGTCGTCGGCATGCGGTGGATCAATCCGCCGAGGCGATCCATGTCGCGCTCGCCGGTCGCGGTCAGCACTGCGCCGGCGCCGAAGAAGAGCAGGCTCTTGAAGAAGGAATGGTTGAGTACGTGCAACAGGGCCGCCGTCATCGCCAGCGCAGCCGCCGCATTCATGGCGTCGGCGCGGAACGCCAGCGCAAGGCCGAGCCCGATGAAGACGATGCCGATATTTTCAATGGTCGAATAGGCGAGCAGCCGCTTGGCGTCGTCCTGCATCAGGGCCTGCAACACGCCCAGCACTGCGCTCAGGCTGCCGATCGCGAGCAGCAGCGCGCCCGACCACCAGGGCAGGCCGCCGGCAAGGTCGAACACGATGCGGATGAAGGCGTAGATCGCGACCTTGGTCATCACGCCGCTCATCAGCGCCGAAACGTGACTTGGCGCCGCTGGATGCGCCAGCGGCAGCCAGGCATGTAGCGGCACCAGCCCAGCCTTGGATCCTGCACCGATCAGGACCAGCACGAGCACCATCGCCGACGTCAGCGGCGTTCGCGCGCCATGCCTGATCGCCTCGAAGCTGTAATTGCCGTCCGGTCCGGCGAGCAGGCCGAGAGCGAGCAGGAGCGCGAGCGTGCCGAGGCTCGCCATGATCAGATACACGTAGCCGGCGCGCCTGTTCTCGGGATCGCGATGATGCGCGATCACGAGCGCCCAGGAGGCCAGCGACATGAACTCCCAGGACAACAGATAGCTGAAAGCATCAGCCGCCAGCACGACCAGATTCATTCCGGCGAGGAAGGCCGGAAAGAACGGCAGCACGCGATGCGGCTCTTCCTCGTGCACGCCGTAGCCGAGTGCGTAGAGGCTCGCCGCGGTGCCGCCGATATTCACGACCACGAGAAAAAAGGCCGCGAGCGCATCGATCGCGAAGTGCGCGCCGATCCAGGGCAGGCCGAGCGGCAGAATCAGGTCGGTCGGACCGCCGGCCTGGTCGGCAAGCGCGGTGAGCGAAGAAACCGTCGCCGCGCTGCACAGCGCCAGCATGGCGCCGTAGATGATGCGGGTCGCCGCATGCCCGCGCGCGATGGCTACCGCCAACAGCGCAACCCCCAACATCGCTGCCGCGCAGAGCATGAGGAATGCAATGATACTCATCGGAAATGCATCCTATGCCCTTTTCGCCATGTCCTTCACGTGGCGCGCGTCGGAGAGTGCGGGCTGCTTGAGCCGGACTCCGCGGCCTCCGGTCTGACTGGTTGCTCCGTCGCCGATCAGTTCGATGCCACTCTGGTTCAGTGCCTCGATCAATTTCATCAAGGAATCGACGTTGCCGCGCACGACCCCTTCGCTCGCTTCCATGCGCTGAATCGTGGGGACCGAAAGACCGGACAGTTCTGCAAGCTGGCGCTGGTCGATGCCAAGAAGCGCCCTGGCCGCGCGGAGCTGCGCAGCGGTAATCATCGTCGAGATGTCAGTTCTGACATTTGGCGCATCAATGCTGCGTACTCAAATGCTAGTAGCCCGATTAATTATACCAATGAAGGCGTTCTGTATAGCTATATTGATGTCTAAGGCATCATTCGGTAAGGGGCTTTGTCCCAGGCACAGTCGGCCCGACCTTCGGTGGCAGGTCACAATCGTAACTGTCTCACGTTGACCATCATCCAAGAAAGCTGCTGCAGGGAGGGATTTCTTGCTGCGCACAACCTCTGAGACAGGTTGACTGTCGACAGCGGCCAAGTCGAGCTTTGGGCCGTCACCGGGCCGGACTACGGCCGCATCTGGGATCACGAACTTGTTGCGGCCGTCATGCAGATCACATGCAACGGCAGGGGGATATACTCGGTGGAAAGTGCCGGGCGCGGTTCGCTTGGCTTTTGGCTCCAGCTGGGCCGCATCCCGTTAAGAACTTGGTATTTTGTTGGGTTTCCTCTTGGAATTGTGGGCTCGGCCTCGCGTGTTGGCCGGTTGAACGAGGGCTGCGCTTCGACTTACCGCCGTTGGGGGCGCCTTACGCGAGTTCGTGAAGAGTTTTGACGTGTCTGAATCATCTGGGAAGGTTTTTCGTGGCATAAGATGTAATTTCGGCATGGAGGAGAGATCGCGGGGGAAATTCACGGCCGAGAACATTCTTCATAAATTTGGCCAATGTAGATGAAGTTTTCAGGCCAAGTGAGCGTTTTTCACGATCGAAGGCTGCCAGAGGCAGCGATCCCGGCCGGCTATGCGGCGCTGATTGACGCCTACCACTTGTCCGTCCCGGTCCCACGCGTCCTCTCCGCCATCGGAACAAAGCACCGCATCATCGATCAAGGGGATGGCGCATCTACACGCCACGTCATGCGCCGGTGGCGACGCTTGAGGGACATCTCACCTTCGCACTCAAGAACGAAGGCCTCGACCTCGCCATCCTGAAGCGGCTCTTCCTTGCTGCGAAGGACGACGAGATCGCGGAGCTTGTGAAGCAGAAGCCAACCGGGCTCTACACCCGTCGCAACTGGTTTCTCTATGAATGGCTGTTGCAGTGCCAGCTCAATCTGCCTACGGCGGACAAGGTCTCCTATGTCGATGCTGTGGATACCGAACTCCAATATGGAAGCTCCGGGCAGAATTCGGCGCGGAACCGCGTCCGCAACAACCTGCCAGGCACACCAGACTTCTGTCCGCTTGTCTTCAAGACGCAAGCGCTCACGGAGTTTGTTGCTCGGGACCTCAAGGAGCGCGCGGTCCACGTAGCATCGAAGTCCTCGTCGCGCCCGAAGACCGACCGATCTTGCTGGACCCGGATCAACCGGTCAAGACCTCTGTGTCGAGGTACTAGATGTTTCGGATCACAGGCGAACGAGTCGATTTCTAATCAGAAGTTGGCGTCAAGTACTCATCGTTGGCCGTCGCTATTCCGTGCCGCTACTCTTCAAAAGCTGTGCGACCTCCATGACCTTTCGGCGAAGACGTTCATCAGTAATGCCGAAGTAGAGCTCGAGCAGCTGACGCGACTCCCGCTTTGTAACGAGTTCACTCCAGTCCTGCGCTTCGGAGGCTTGCTTCGACTCGGCGGACGTCCGTTTCTTGTCCTCTAACTCATCGAAGAACCAAGTGATTGGGACGGCGAGCTGCGTGGCAATGCCGTAGAGTCTCGATGCGCTGATCCGGGTTTCCCCCGCCTCATATTTCTGAATGAGCTGAGACGTCAGGCCAAGGCGCCTTGCCAATTCGTCTTGACTCAAGCCGAGGAGGTTGCGCCTGAGACGCAGTCGCTTGCCCACGTGCTGATCGACCTGGGTCGGCTTTTTCGACGAAACCCTGATCTTGCTGCCGCGCCGGTTCGGCGTGCGGGATTTCGATTTTTTCTGGGAAGGTTCCGAAGGCATCAAGCACCGCGGTTGAATTCTTGTTCCGCACACTCAACGAGGGGTAGTTAATAGGGCATATCAACTTCTAGGTGGCACTATCAACTAGAATTATGTCATGCAGGTTACAAACGCACGGATTATTGGCGGTAGGGACACGAGAATTGCGGGACGTCCAATCCATGCAAGAGCCTCTTCCGACATCGGGGCGCCTACCTGCTCGTCTCAAGATCAAGCATGGGCCGGTAGGTCTGCTCGGACGGTTCTTCCTTTGGGCCGATAGCGCTGCAAAGGATCGCGGAGTAACGCTGTCATTTGGCAGCCTGCAGGATCTCATCGACGTCAACAGGGCCAATTCCGACAGTTGGCGTCCGCTTGTACCGGTTTTTGACCAGGCCCTGGGCGGCGTCACGCCCGAGACAGCCTTTGTGCTGATCGGGCGGTGCAAGGATGGAGAGGTCGTCGCAACGCAAGCGGCGCGCCTCTATGAGTGGCCGGAAACTTCTCTGAAGGAGGAGGCCACTTCGCTGCGAATGTTCTATGCCGATCCTGGCGCCGCTTTCGCGCGCAACGATCGCTGCGAGATCACCGCGCCAATTGCCGAGACAATCACCGGGCGTGTCGTCTTTTCCGGTGCCATCTGGTATCGGCGCGATTTCAGAGGCAAGGACCTTGGAACCATCCTGCCGCGCATTTCACGGGCATACGCCTTCACGCGCTGGCAGAGCGATTTCACGATTGGCATGTTGGGCGATGCCGTCATCGCCGGCGGCCTCGCAGAGCGCGCCGGATACACGAAAGTTGAGCGCAGCTGTATCAGACTGGTGGCGGCGCCGCTCGGCGAAATGCGCTGCGGGTTGGCTTGGATGCAGTCTGACGAACTGCTCGCCGATCTTTCAGCGGTCATGGCTTGGGCGAGCGTCCCGGTCACTGGACCCAGCACTACCGAGGAAGCAAACCACTGATATCGTAAGGCGAGGCGGTATGAATATCCAGACCTTTCGTCCTGAGGATTCAGAACGGCTTGTCAAGGAATTGTTCGATTGCATCGACGGCCGGGACTGGGCTGGGCTTTGCGAATTTCTCCACGACGAGGCGATCTATGAGCGACCGGGTTACGAGCCATTCGTCGGAAGGATGGCTATCCTGGACTTCTACCTGACGAAACGGATTATTTCGCTCGGCGAGCACCGCGTCGAGCGAGTGCTGAGCGACGGTGCCAACATTGCGTGCTGGGGCAACTTTTCCGGTGTTGCCAAGAATGGGCGCAATCTCAGCATTCGTTTTGCAGATGTCTACCGCATCAGGGAAGGGCGGATTGATCTACGCCGGACATTCTTCGACAGCCCGGCGATCTAGGGCGGATCGTTGCTCCCTGACGTCAAAGACCGACGCCCCCAGAAGGCATGTTTCTCCGTTTACCTTGTAGGTGAACGGCAAGATCAGACGCCGATAATGGCAGTGAATGCGATCGTTCCTGTCCGGCCGTCTGATCACGGCGTCGACCTCGTCGAGGCGCGGCAGTCGCGTCTCCAGGACGCGGCGGTAGATGCCCTGCACCCATCGGCCGTAATCGTAATCCGGTTGTTCTTCCATGGGCAGGCCCCTCGCATTCCTTCGCCAGGTCTCGCCGTATATTTCAAAGCCAGATCCGACCTCGGTAATCGTCAGCCGCCCCTCGACCGGCTCGACGAGCATGAAGCGCGCACGCAGCGTTTCAGGTAACCGGTCGGCCAGCGCCGCTGAATCGTAGACCTGTTTCGAATCAATCCATTGCGCAAAAAGGGATGAAAGTGCTTCGTCCCTGTTCGCGAGGATGTCGAGCGGCTGCTCTCTGCTCGTGAATGCGGTAGGGGGCGGCTGATGGCTGGCAGCGACCCGCTCGGCGATGTAGGCGATCGTCTGCGCCAGGCTAGGGGCCAGCTTTTCGGCGAACTGGTCCGGGTGGGAAATGATTGTGCGCTCGATTCCCATATCGGCAAGGCAATATAGCGCCGCGGCGATGCTCGTCTGCGACACCGTTTCGGGCCGAAATCGGATGCGCGCAGCATCGGGAGCGATTTTCGTGATCGCCACAAATCCCAGATTTTCGATCAAGTAGGCCAGAAAATCGAAGTCGGGAAGCGAGCAATGCAGGAAGCTTTTCAAGGTCGGTGACCGCGCGTCCCATGCGCGACCCTGGTCATCCAGTACGATCGTTTGCATGTGACCCTCATCGTCACCCCGAAGCAAAGTCGTCCATCTGGCGAGCATTTTTTGGCGAAGTTGTGTCAACTCGTTTTCACTCGTTTTGCTGGATACAAAAATCCGAAGGGTGATCGGCTACGCGCTTTGGCGACGGCGTCTTTTCCTGCGATTTTCGCACTTCGTCTGTCGTTGCCGTCCAGGGCCCGGCGCGGGAGGACGAACTGCTCCTCTCCAGCATGAGTTCCTTGTTGGCAACTAGAATTAGATTTTTTCCATATCAACTAGAATTAGATATTGACGCCAAGCGCGGAATTATGACAACTATAGATAGTCATAAAGATGACGATGCAGATGGGGCGTTAAGGAGTTCGGCATGCAACCGCAAAAACAGTCCGTCGTCGCCAACGGCCATGATCACCACGCTGCAACGCGAGTGGCGGACAAGCTTCGCGATCAGATTTGCTCCAATCGTGACCTGACCTTCCTGATGGAAGCTCATGACGGTCTATCGGGCGCGATAGCCGAGCGTGCAGGTTTCAAGGGACTCTGGGCATCCGGCCTGTCGATTTCATGCGCGCTCGGCTACCGCGACGCCAACGAAGCATCCTGGACCCAGCTCGTTGACGTCGTCGAGCGCATGGTGGACTCGACGGACCTTCCAGTGCTTGTCGATGGCGACAGCGGCTTCGGCAATTTCAACAATGCACGCCTTCTGGCGCGCAAGCTTCAGCAACGCGGCGCTGCCGGCCTTGCGCTGGAGGATAAGGGCTTTCCCAAGATGAATTCGTTCGTCGGTGATAGGCATCCGCTTGCCGATACCGGCGAGTTTTCGGGCAGACTGCGTGCTGTAAGAGATACGGTAGGCGACGACTTGGTCCTCGTCGCGCGTATCGAGGCGCTGATTGCTGGCCACGGAATGGACGAGGCGCTCACCCGTGCCCATGCCTATGCCGAGGCCGGAGCTGATGCCATTCTCATTCATTCACGCAAGAACGTTGCGGATGAGATCCTCTCCTTCGCCGGCGCCTGGCAAAACAGGCTTCCCGTCGTGATCGTCCCCACCAAATACTACCGAACGCCCGTCGCGGCCTATCGTGAAGCCGGTATCTCGACGGTGATCTGGGCCAATCACTCGATGCGAGCGGCGTTCGCCGGGATGAGAGACATCTGCGGCCGCATTGTCGCCGAGGAGAGCATCGCCGGCATCGAAGGCGAAGTCGCCTCGCTTGACGAGGTCTTTGGTCTGATGCGTTACGGCGAGCTCGCTGCGGCCGAGGAGCGATATCTGCCGACATGCAACGGAAGTGATCGCGCGAAAGCGTGATTCCCGGGCTTCATCCCCAGCATAGAAACCTTCCCAACGCGGAGATCGTGCCATGCTTCATTCAACGCTAGAGGCCCCGAGACCAAATCAGCTGCCAGAGCCGGATATCGCGGAGGTGATCCGATGGCGCGATAGTTCCTACGCGTCTGATCTCTATATTGCAGCTGTCTCATGGCTCGACCTCTTCACCTATATCGAGGAAAACCCTGTGAACGAAGCCGCGCTGCGCGGGCATTTCCAGCTCAAGGAGCGGCCGACGCGAACGATGATCAGGCTCTTTGAATCCTGGGGGCTGCTCACCAATGTCGACGGCAAGCTGTTCGCGACGTCTTCCGCGCGGCGGTATTTGAGCCGAAACTCAAGCGAGAATATTTCCTCCTACATCGCGACCATGAAGTACAAATCATCGGTCCGGGAGATTTACGACGTGCTGCGCCTGGGCGCGCCTGACACCTGGCATGTTGATCGTGGCGACACGACCAATTGGGACGCGCTGATGCAAACCGACGATTTTGCCGACCTGAATACGCGCGGAATGGAGGAGCGCGGCCGGATCTTTGCGCCTGATCTCGCGCGACTGCTTGATTGTTCACAGGACACGGCACTTCTGGACGTGGGAGGAGGATCGGGTGTCTATTCGGCGCACCTGCTCAACCGGTATCCCAACCTGTCGACGACGATATTTGAGCGTCCTCCCGTCGACCAGCTCGCCATGCAATGTCTGGCCGAGCGCAAGCTGACGGCGCCAAGAGCGCGTGTGGTTGCCGGAGATATGTTCGTCGATCCGTTTCCCACGACCGCTTCGCTCCATCTATATTCACATGTCCTGCACAATTGGGGGCCGGAAAAGGTCCGACTGCTGCTGGAAAAATCCTTTCAAAGCCTGCCGTCTGGCGGACGGGTGGCCGTCTACAGCTGTCACCCGGACGACCGAGGCGGTCGCCCTGCGCCGATTGCGGAGGCGGAATACTCGGTTCTGCTGACGACCGGCTATGAGGGCTGCTGCTACAGTTTCGAGGATATGCGCTCCCTTATGGAAGACGCCGGCTTTCATACCGTCGACTATCGAAAGTCGATCTGCAATCGAAGTCTCATCACGGCGCGAAAGCTCGCCAACAGCTCCAGCTGAACGAGAGCTCGGTCTGGACGAGATCGCTGTCTGAAGGCGTTTCGTCCGATCTTGGTGTCGTCGATGCCGACGACACCAAGCGCTGCGCTCCGGCTGACGTCGGAGAAAAGTCGGCCCCTCGGGAGGGAAGTCTCAATGACTTTGTCGACAACGATACTCTTGGGCCTTCTAAAGCAGCAGAAGTACGAGTTCTTTTCCGGCGTACCCTGCTCGAATTTCGCTGATCTGTTCCAGCAAGTGTCCGTGGACGACGATATCGTGTCAGTCCCGGCGGCGAGCGAAGGCAGCGCGTTATCATTTGCCGTCGGCGCGACCCTGGCGGGGCGACGAAGCGTCGTTGCTCTCCAGAATTCGGGTCTGGGAAACATCATCAATCCGCTGACATCGCTGGTCCAGGTCAATTGCATTCCGACACTACTTCTGATCTCTGTGCGGGGACACGCCGACGAGCCCGAGGACGAACCGCAGCATCGTATAATGGGGGCCAATACCCACGCATTGCTCGATCAATTGGCCATCCCATGGAGCGAGTTCGACGGGACGCCACAGGGGTTCATGGCGGTCCTCCTGAAGGCCGAAGAGGCATTTGAGCGCTCGGTCTCGTTTGCGATTTTGGTTCGGAAAGGTCAGCTGTCGGCGGGCCCAGGCGGCGTCGTCAACGGCAAACAACCAGTAAGCGATTATCCGCTCAGCGTCGGGTGCGCTCTGGAAATCGTTGGCGAAGCCCTCCAACCCACGGATCTCGTGGTTTCAACGACCGGCTTCATTTCGCGCGAGCTATTTCGTCTAAGCGACCGCCGGGAGAATTTCTACATGCAGGGGTCGCTCGGCCATTGCAGCGCGGTGGCCGCGGGGGTCGCGCTCGCGCATCCATCGCGTCGGGTGGTCGCGCTGGATGGCGATGGCGCCGTGCTGATGCATATGGGGGTGTTGTCGACGATCGGATACGCATCTCCTCGAAATTTCGTTCATATCGTGCTCGACAACGAAGGTTACGTTTCGACTGGAGGGCAGGAATCAACCTCGGTCACTTCCTCGCTCGAAGCGGTTGCTTTGGCCTGCGGGTACAGCGCGGCCACCCGCTGTCTGACCGGCGCCGAATTGGGCGAGGCGGTTGCTCGAAGCCTGTCCACGGAAGGTCCGCACTTCGTGCTGTGCAAGGTCAATCGATCGCATTCGCGCTCGCTGCCGCGCGTGACATCGCTTCACAGCCCGGAGGAGAATAAACAGGCGTTCCAGATTGCGCTGAGTCAGCCGCGGGCCCTGCATGTCCAGGCGTCATCGGCGGGAGCGGCCCGGTGAAGCACCAGGCGGTCAATACGCTGACCAGCTTTCTCTGCCTCTCCTTCGTCGTCATTATTTGGGGCACGAATTGGCTTGTGATCAAGGAGGCCCTGCAGTCTTCGCCACCGCTGCTTTTCACCGGCATCCGTTTGCTCGGTGGGGCCATTGCCATCGGAGCGGCGCGACTGTGTCTTGGATATCCACTCCGGCTCGGTGGTGTTGGAAAGGGCAGACTAGTCGCCGTGGGTCTCCTTCAAATGGCCGGAGGCCTCGGGCTGAGCCTGGCCGGCTTGCAGTATCTCGATGTCGGGACCAGTGCCCTGATCTTTTATACGATGCCCTTGTGGCTCGTCGCGATCGAATGGGCTGTCGATCGCCAGCGGCAATCGCTCCTCGACGTCATCGCGCTGACCTGCGGCATGCTTGGTCTCGGGCTGCTCGCCTCCGGCGCCAATCCAGCGGCGACACCTCATGGTATCCTGGGCATTGCGCTGCTTTCGACGGCGGCTTTCAGCTGGGCACTGGGAACCTGGATCCATAAACGCGCGCCCGGCGGCGGCGACGTGTGGAGCCGTACCATCTTTCAATTGGCGATCTCAGGCGCAGTTGTGATCGTTGCCTCGGTTCTATTGGAACGTCGTCCGGACTGGAACCAATTGCCGGACCTTGTCTGGCCCATCGCGTTCAACTGTATCGTGGCGACCGGGCTAGCATTCGTCGCTTGGTATCGTGCGCTGAGCTTCATTTCCGCACAGATCGCATCTCAGAGCCTCGTGCTTATTCCGGTCGTTGCCTTGGTTGCAGCCGCCGTCTTGCAACGGGAGACCCCCACGACCCGTGTCGTGGTCGCCTGTGTCCTTATCGTGGTCGGTGTCACGATCGTGATCTGGCATGCTGGCGGTCAAAGGACCCAACCCTCTTGAGCATGATGCCACGCACGTGAACGGCAACGATCGGCAGCGAACACCATATGGAGTCCGGCGATGTTTAACTCGACACGTCTTCTTCAGCCAATGAAGGTCGCGGGAGAGGATGTCCTGACGGATTTGTCCATCGACGTTCGGAATCCGTTTACCGATCAGGTGATAGCGGCGGTGCCGCAGGCGAGTCCCGAGCATGTTCGGCGCGCCTTCGCGATCGCCCGGGCATTCCGTCCCAGGCTCACAAGGCGTGAGCGGGCGCGGATCCTGCTCGCCACGGCTGAGGCGATCGAGGCAAACCAGGACCGGCTTGCACAGCTCATTACATCAGAAAGCGGCCTGTGCTTGAAGGATTCGCTGCGCGAAACCGTGCGAGCCAGAGATGTCTGGTCATTTGCGGCGCACGCAGTAATCCAGGACGATGGGGCGATTTACGCGGGCGATATCGGAGGGGCAGCGCAGAGCCGGCGCATATTTGCGACCAGGACGCCTCTTCTTGGGGTGATCTCAGCGATCACACCCTTCAATCATCCCCTGAATCTCGTGAGCCACAAGCTCGCTCCGGCGATCGCGACCAACAACAGGGTCGTCCTCAAGCCAGCGGAGACGACGCCTTTGACCGCGCTCGCTCTTGCCGAGCTGCTTTATGAGGCGGGACTGCCACCGGAAATGTTGTCGGTGATCACCGGGGATCCGCGTTCGATAGGAGAGGCGATGATTAATGACCCGGACATCGACTTGGTGACGTTTACCGGATCGGTGAGCACCGGAAAGAGAATTGCCGAGCGGGTGGGATACAGAAGGCTGGTGCTCGAGCTCGGCGGCAATGATCCTCTGATTGTCATGAGTGACGCCGACCCCGATCGCGCCGCCAGATTGGCGGTGGAGGGCGCGACGAGAAATTCCGGGCAACGCTGTACTGCCGTCAAGCGAGCACTTGTCGTCGAGGGCATCGCGGACCGCTTTGTCGAAGCGACCCTCCCTCTGATGAAGCGGCTCGCAGCAGGAGATCCCATGGATCCCAACACGGATGTGGGGACGGTCATCAACGCGAAAGCGGCGTCAACGATTGCCGGGCGCGTCGAGGCGGCAATTCGCGAGGGCGCCCGTCTGCTGCTCGGCAATACTCCGCAGGGCGCGCTGTACCCGCCGACGATGCTGGACCATGTCCCGCCTGAATGCGAGTTGGTGCACGAAGAGACCTTTGGTCCTGTTCTGCCGATCATTCGCTGCCCGGAGGATGTCGATCACATCATCGCCATCGCAAACTCATCGGCCTTCGGTCTTTCGGCGGGACTGTGCACAAACAGGCTCGACCACATCACCCGCTTTGTGGATGCCTTGGACGTGGGGTGCGTCAACGTGTGGGAAGTCCCTGGATACCGGACGGAGCTGACGCCGTTCGGCGGCATCAAGGATTCCGGTCTCGGCCATAAAGAGGGCGTGCTGGAGGCCATGAAGAGCTTTACCAACATCAAGACCTACTCACTGCCGTGGTGAGATAAGCTTCAATCCAGGAGTTTGGACGCAGCCGCTTCATCGGTGACTAGGACCTGGCAGAAGCCAGCCAGCAGGCCAGCGCGAATAATGTCGACCTTGTGCTCACCTCCGGCGGCGAGGATCCGATGTCTGATCTGAAGCACATGCTCGATCGGTGGGTTGATCGTCCGCTGTACCAGGGGATGGCGAAGGGGCTTACCGGCTGAATCGAGGTAGTGGCCGCAAATATCTCCGACGGCGCCGGCGTCAAGCAGCGAAGCCCAGGTCTCGCGAGAAATGACGTCATATTCGAGTGCCTTCGATTTCGGAGACAGGTCGATCGCGCTCAAGAGCGCAACGTCGAGAGAGGGCACCATCGCGAGCACCGAACGAACAGGTTCGCTCGCGACCAGAATGTCTCTCAGCTCCGCGGTCTCGGCGAACATCGGCGCGGTCAGATAATAGCATCGCGCGCCAAGCGCTCGGGCGATCATGGTTGCGTTGTCATACGGATTGATCGGCGCGCTTTCGGCAAGCCCGCCGGACATCAGGACGACGCGGGTGCCGTCTCCCGATCGCTGCGGCAGGTTTTGAGCGGCGGCATTGATGGTGCCTCCCCAGGTGATTCCCAGTGAACCCGACGGCGGGAGGCATTCGGCGACGTATCGCGCGGCGGCAGCTCCGACGAAAGAGCGCACATCGGTGCCGCCCATAGGGACCGGCACCACGATCGCGTGACGCAGATTGAATTTGCGGATGAGTTCTTCTTCGAGCTCGGTCCGCAGGCCCGCGGGGTCGGCGATCGTGATTTGCACGAAGCCGCTTTCCCGTGCCTCGCCAAGGATGCGGTTGACCCGCTTGCGGGTCATCTTCAGCCGCTGCGCGATCGCGTCCTGGGTTTGCCCCTCTCTGAAGTAGTACCAGCAGATCTTTGCTACCAGTGCGGCCTCGGTCCGACCATCGCCGGCTTCGCCTTCGCCTGGTGCCGCTTGCGGGCCTCTAATCAACACGCCCGGGCCCTCCGATTCGGCTTCAGGAATCTGCTGTTTGCCTGTTCCGGGGGCGGAATGGCAACCCATCAGGCTTTTCCACAGCTCATATGTTGTGACCCAAATGTACCTAGTTCGTCACAAATGTGTTATGGGTTGCCTCTATCTGTCCGCCGAGCTTGGAAACAGGAGACGGTCCATGCGTCGGCTGATCATCGCAACATTGCTGTTGTGCGGCGGGGCGACGTCCGCCGTCGCGGAATTTTCCGACAACAAGATCATTATCGGTGTGATGGGTGATCAAAGCGGAGTCGTTGCGGACGTCGGCGGACCCGGATCGATCGTGGCGGCCCGTATGGCGGTCGAGGATTCTGGTGGAATCGCTGGCGGCGTCCCCATCGAGATCATTGCTGCGGACCACCAGAATAAGCCCGAGGTTGCCTCTGCGATTGCCCGCGAATGGTTCGACCGGCGCGGTGTCGACGTGATCGTCGACCTGCCGCATTCAGGCGTGGTCTTCGGGTTGATGGCCATTGCCACCGAAAAAAGACGTTCCTTGATGATATCTGGTGCCGCAAGCGTTGAGATCACCGGAGCGCGTTGCTCGCCGTTTGTCACGCACTGGACTGACGACACCTATTCGCTCGCGCGCGGGACCGCCGCCGCTCTGGTGCAGCAGGATCTGAAGTCCTGGTATTTTCTGACTGCGGACTATGCATTCGGCCACGATCTCGAAAAGGACGCCACGCGCTTGGTCGAGGAACGTGGGGGCAAGGTGATCGGAAGTGCGCGGCACCCTCTGAGCACGGCCGACTTCTCTGCCCTTCTGCTGCGCGCGAAATCCTCGCAGGCCCAGGTCGTGGCGCTGGCGAGCGCTGGTGCCGATACCGTCAATGCCATCAAACAGGCCGGTCAGTTCGGTATCATCCGTGGGGGGCAGCATGTCGCGGCTCTCCACGCGTTTGTCACCGACATCAACAGCGTCGGGCTCGAAGCGGCCCAGGGCCTAATCATCACGACCGGCTTCTATTGGAATGACACGGACGGCACTCGCGCCTTTTCGGAGCGCTTTTTCAAGGTTCATGGACGCATGCCGACCCGAGAGCAGGCTGGCGTCTATACGAGCGTGCTGCACTATCTCAAGGCCGCCGACAAAGCGAAGACCGACGATGCCGCGCTCGTGAACGCGGAAATGCGAAAGCTGCCGGTCGATAAATTCGGTCAACAGGTCCGCATCCAGGAAAACGGACGGGTCATCTACGATCTTGGGGTTTATCGCGTGAAGACCCCGGCCGAGAGCAAGGGCCCGTGGGACTATTATGAGCGGATTGCCACGGTCCCGGCCGATACCGCCTTTCGCTCGAATGAGACGGCGGGCTGCGCCGCTGCGAGCGTTCGATGACGACCATCCTTCTTGATCGTCCGCGGCTGGCAGCCGCACCGATTGCCTCGGCCGTCGCAGGGCGAGCTGCAGCTTCGATGCTGACCGCTCGCAACCTGGCTGTTCGGTTCGGTGATTTCGAGGCGCTTCGTGGGGTCTCGCTCGATCTCGATGCAAGGGCAATTCATGCGGTGATCGGGCCCAACGGGGCAGGCAAGACCACGCTGTTCAACGTGATCAGCGGCTTTACGAAACCGAGCGCTGGCCAAGTTCGTCTCAACGGTGTGGATGTGACGTCAGTTTCGCCGAACCGACTTGCGCGGCTCGGGCTCGCCAGATCGTTTCAGATTTGCTCGATCTTCCCCAATCTCTCCGTCGCCGACAATGTCGGTACGGCACTCGCGCTGAACGTGCGGGGTCTGCAGCTCCTGTGCGGTCGCTCGAGACGAGACGAAAATGAAGCAAGGGTCCGGCATCTTCTCGATCAGGCCGGGCTCGCGGACGAAAGCAAACGCCGGGCTGCGGATCTGCCCTATGGCCGCCGGCGACTGCTTGAGATCGTCACGACGATCGCGATTGGACCGAAATTTCTGCTGCTCGACGAGCCGACCGCTGGCCTGGCCCGAGAGGACATCGCGCCCGTTGCAGCTCTGATCAAGACGGTCGCTGCCACCTGCGGCGTCCTTCTGGTGGAGCACAATCTGCAAGTCGTGAAGAGTCTGGCGACGAAGGTCACGGTGCTCGCGGAAGGCGCGGTCCTCTGCGAGGGGACTTACGACGACGTCGCGCGGGACCCTCGCGTGATCAACGCCTATATCGGAGCCGACCGCTGTGCCTGACGCCGTTTCGCTGCGCCTCTCGGACGTGGAAGCTTGGTATGGCGATTCCCAGGTGCTGTTCGGCGTCGGATTCACGGTTCGGCCCGGCGAGGTCACTTGTCTGGTCGGTCGCAACGGCGCAGGCAAGACAACCATCCTTCGCGCCATCATGGGGTTGCTGCCGCGACAAACCGGCAGCATTGTCCTGTCCGGGTGCGACGCAAGCGGACTGCGCCCATATGAGCGCACAAGGTTCGGCATCGGTTATTGCCCCGAGGAGCGGGCGATCTTCTCCGGCCTGACCGTCGAGGAGAATCTCGCCCTTCCTCCAGCGGTTTGCGCCACAGGCATGGTCAAAGCCGATATCTTCGCGCTGTTTCCGAATCTTCGCACCAGGGGACGCCACTACGGCGATCAGCTCAGCGGCGGTGAGCAGCAAATGCTCGCGATCGCCCGGATTTTGCGCACGGGCGCGCAGACGCTTCTACTGGACGAGCCCACCGAAGGACTGGCGCCGGTCATCGTGAGACAGATCGAGCAGGTGCTGATCGAGCTCAAGCGCCGCGGCTACACGATCCTGCTTGTGGAACAGAACCTCGATTTCGTCCTGCATCTCGCCGATCGCGTGGTGGCGATCGAAAACGGTGAGGTTGCGGACGATCTCGAAACCCGAGGTGGCGAGCACGTCAAGGCTCGGCTTCTCCAACGTCTTGCGCTGTGAGTCCTGCATGATGGACCTCATCCTCGGCTATCTGACGATCGGCCTCGTCAATGGTTCGTTCTACGCGCTGCTCAGTCTCGGGCTGGCGCTCATCTTCGGCCTTCTCAACGTTCTCAACATGACGCATGGCGTGCTCTATATGATGGGCGCTTTTGCTGCATGGGCCGGTTCTCGATATCTCGGATTGGACTATTTCGGGGGGGTGGCTTTCGCGCCGGTGTGCGTAGCCGCTTTCGGCATGATGCTCGAACGCTGGCTGCTGCGTCGAACCTACGGCCTCGATCCGCTCTACGGCTTCATGCTGACCTTCGGCGCGGCGATGGTCGTTCAGGGCGCTTTCCAGGCCCAATTCGGTTCAACCGGACTGCCCTACGTCGCGCCGGATTGGTTAGCCGGTGGGGTTGATTTCGGCTTTCTCTATTTCCCCGTATACCGGCTTTGGGTCGTTGCTGTGGCGCTCGTCACATGTGTGATCGTCTGGATCGCCATTGCTCGCACGCGTCTGGGCTCGATACTGCGCGCCTCGTCTGAAAATGCAGCCGCTGCTGAAGCCCTCGGCGTTGGCGTGCCTCGTGTCTTCGCCGCTACTTTTGCCTTGGGCTCGGGCCTGGCGGGACTGGCAGGCGCGCTGGCCGCGCCGATCTACCAGGTCAGCCCGTTGATGGGTTCGGACATCCTGCTTGTCGTGTTTGCGATCATCGTTATCGGCGGCATGGGTTCGATCGCGGGAACCATCGTCTCGAGCTATGCGCTCGCGCTGATCGAGAGCCTGACGCAGGCGCTGGTCCCGCAGGCAGCGAGCTTCGTCGTGTTCGCCTTCATGTGCATCGTGCTTCTGCTTCGCCCGCAGGGGCTCTTCGGCATTCCGGTCGTCCGGTCCCATGAATTCATGGCGGCCCGGCTTTCCTGGATCGAGCCCGCCGGAAAGGATGCCGCCGCCAAACGCACGAACGGCATGGTGCCGGCGCTCGCTGCCGCGGCCGCTCTCGTGGCGCTGCCGGTGCTGCTCTATCCCGTTTATCTGATGAAGGTCTTCTGTTTCACAATCTTTGCCGCGTCATTCAACTTCCTGCTCGGGTTCGCCGGTATCATGTCCTTCGGCCAGGCGGCCTTGTTCGGCACGGCGGCCTATCTCACTGCTCATGCGGCGAAGGAGTGGGCCCTCCCACCGGAAACGGCAATCGGCATCGGGATCGCGGCCGCGCTCGGTCTTGGACTTGTGATGGGCATCTTCGCGATCAGGCGCCGTGGCATCTATCAGGCCATGATCACGCTGGCGATCGCGCAGATGATCTATTTTGTCTATCTGCAGGCCAGCTTCACCCATGGCGAGGACGGCATTCAGTCAGTCCCCCGCGGCATGTTGCTGGGACTGATCGATCTGCGCGAGGACGCCAATGTCTATTGGCTCAGCGCCGCTGCCATGCTCGGCGTGCTGTTCGGCCTACGTCGTTTGATGAGTTCCCCGTTCGGGATGATGCTGATCGCCATTCGCGACAATGAACGCAGGGCTCTGTCGCTGGGGCATCATGTCGACGCATACAAAGTCGCTGCATTCGGCATCGCGGCTTTCTGCGCTGGCGTGGCCGGCTCCCTCAGTGCCATCGTCTTCCAATTGGCGACCTTGTCTGACGCGCATTGGCATCTCTCGGGTGAAGCCGTGCTGATGGCATTGATCGGCGGTATCGGGACATTTGGGGGCCCTCTCATCGGCGCCGCTGTCTTGGTAACGATGCAGCATTTCCTGTCGCCGTTCGGTTCCTGGATCCTGGCTGTTCAGGGGGCCGTCTTCATTCTTTGCGTCCTGCTGTTTCGCGACGGGCTATTGCCCCAGGCCCTTGCACTCACCGCAAATCTTCGTCGGCAACATGCGACCTCGGACAACGCCGCGGTCCCGCGGGTGGCGGAGGCCGTCGGTCAATGAATGACGCATCAGGCACCCAGAGGCTCGCGCTCGTTTCGGACTGCAGGCGATTGAATGAATTGTCAGCTCGTACGATCGTCAATGCGATCCGCGATCGTCGGCTGACAGCGGCATCCGTGATGGAAGCCTGCCTCGAGCGGATCGCCACTCGCGAACCGCAGGTGAAGGCCTGGAGCTTTTTGGATGCGGATGCGGCGCGGGAACGGGCGCGGCTGGCAGATGAATGTCAGGCCGCGGGATTGCCGCTCGGCCCACTGCACGGCCTGCCAGTCGGTGTAAAGGACGTGTTCGACACCAGCAACATGCCATCCGAATACGGCAGCGCAAGCTTGCGTGGGCGCCGGCCGACCGAAGACGCTGATGCCGTCAGCGTGCTGCATCAGGCCGGGGCGCTCATCGTCGGTAAGACCAGCACCTCCGAATTCGGCATGTATCATCCCAGTCCGACCCACAATCCCCTGGATCTGTCGCGGTCCCCCGGCGTGTCGTCGGCGGGCTCTGCGGCGGCCGTGGTCGATCATATGGTTCCGCTGGCGCTCGGTACCCAGCACACGGCATCCACGACGCTGCCAGCTTCGTTCTGCGGTGCGTTCGCCTTCAAGCCGTCATTCGGGTTCACGAGCATGCGGGGATCGAACGTGCTGGTCCCGCGCGTGGCGCATATCGGTCTGCTGGCCCGGTCCGTCGACGATCTCACGCTATTCGCCGGAGCATTCGATCGCAGACTTACGGAGGTCGAACCACTGCGGCATCCGCCGAGGCTCGGCTTTGTCCGTGGACCGGGCTGGGACCGCGTCAGTCCCGACGCGCGACAAGCTCTTGATCGTTTGGTTGCCGGACTGCCTGTGGCCGTAGCCGCAGTCGATCTGCCTGGCGAATTCGACATGGCGCTTGAGGTCGTGCTGGGCCTTCTGAACGCTCATCTGGCAAATCGTTTCGGTGCCCTGCCGGAGAACACCTTCCGCAGCTTCTGTCCGCCGCTGCAGGAGGGGATCGTTGCCGGGCGCGCGTTAAGTGCTGTACGTTATCTCGAACTCGAAGCCATGGCCGACCGGCTCGGCGCTCTGGCCGCGGCATTGTTGTCTGATCATGACGCCTTGCTCACACTTTCCGCACCGGGTGAGGCGACGCGCCTCGAGGAGGGGCCGGGCTCCGGCGTCATGTCCATGCCCTGGAGCCTGTGCGGACTACCGACCGTGTCCCTGCCGCTGCTGCGCGGAATAAATGACATGCCGATCGGTGTCCAACTCGTTGGCTGTCAAGGGGGCGACCACGATCTTCTGCGTGTGGCGGCATGGCTCACGGATGCTGTAACCCTCAACGGTAAGTCTTTTCATGAACAAGTCTGATTGGATATTGACCGATGCCACGCCAAATCGCGCGGAGAGAGCTCTACTCCGAGTGAACGGGCGCGCCTACGCCTGGCCGAAACGTCCGGCTGTGGTCGTCTGCTTCGACGGCTGCGATCCGGCCTATATCGAATCTGCCAGCGCCGCCGGAGCCATCCCCGCCATCGATCGGATGCGGCGCGAAGGCTTCAGCGCCTCGGCGCTTGCGGCAATGCCGACATTCACCAACCCCAACAACGTGTCCATCGTATGCGGTGTGTCACCCGCCGTTCACGGTGTCTCCGGCAATTTCTATCTCGACCGTGATACCGGCGCAGAAATTATGATGGTGGATGCGACTCCCGTGCGCGCGCCGACGATCCTGGCAGCCTTCTCGCAGGCAGGAGCCAGGGTTGTTGCGGTTACTGCCAAGGACAAGCTGCGCAGAGCGCTCGGCCATGGGCTCGACGGCATCGCGTTCTCTGCCGAGAAAGCCGACGATGCAACCGAAGCGGAGAACGGAATCTCCGCAATCGGCGCGCTGGTGGGGCGTGGAGCGCCAGATCTGTATTCTGCCGATCTTTCCTTGTTCGTGCTCGATGCGGGAATTCGCCTGCTTGAGGCGCGTCGGCCGGACCTGATTTACCTGTCGCTATCCGACTACGTGCAGCACAAGCATGGGCCGGATGCTCCCGAAGCGATCGCCTTTATGCACGAGGTGGACCAGCGGTTCGCAACATTGATCGCGCTCGGCGCCCGCCTCGGAATTGTCGCCGACCATGGCATGAACGACATGGCCCACCCGAACGGTGAGCCCAACGTCATCTATCTTGGCGACCTGCTGGATGCCGCCTTCGGGGCCGGTTCAACCCGCGTTATCTGCCCGATCACGGATCCCTTCGTACGTCACCATGGCGCTCTCGGCGGCTTCGTCCGTGTCCATCTTCAACGGACCGGGATTTCGAGCGGCGCGGTGCTGGAGTTCATTCGCCAGATTCCTGGCGTCTGTTTGGCCGCGTCGCGTGAGGAAGCGTGCCTGCGCTTCGATCTGCCGGAGGATCGTGAAGGCGACATCGCCGTGGTCGCCAGGTCGGGCGTCGCCCTCGGCGCTCGTGCCCGCGACCACGACGTTTCGCAGCTCGCGGGCGAGCGGCTGCGTTCTCATGGCGGCCTCGCTGAGCAGGTGGTTCCGTTCATCCTCTCTCACCCGCTGCGGCCTGGGCTGGCGGAGGGCAGGGCAGGGCAACGGCTCCGCAACTACGACGTTTTTTCTGCACTGCTCAATGATGTGGAAGTCTGACCATGCGTCGCGCGGTCCTCGTCATCCTCGATGGTCTACGCCGTGATCTCGTGACGGCCCAGACCACGCCTCGTCTGGCGGCCTTCGCTGGGCGCTCCGAGCAGTTCGCCGCCCATCGCACGGTGTTTCCGTCTTGCACGCGGGTGGTTTCGGCGAGCCTGGCAACCGGTTGCCATCCGGCGCGCCACGGCTTGCAGGGCAACACCATGGCGCTAATGGAGAACGGGCGACTCGTTCGGCACGACGCGGGCCGGCCCGACTTTCTCCAGCATAAGCGACGCGTCACCGGTCGCGCATTGGCGGTGCCAACCTTGGCGGAGTACGTAACGGACAGCGGCGGTGCTGTCATCTTCAGCAACGTATCGCCAGGAGCGGCCTATGCGCACGATCCGGATGGATTTGGACGGGTCTATCATCGGGCCGGATCGTACGGCCGCGGCCGGGTCCCGCTGCCGCAAGACGAACAGCTCCGCGTCACGCTGGATGTAGAGGGTGACCGGGCGATGACCGAGCGCTTCATCCGCGAAGCGGTGTTGCCCCAGTCCGATCCTCCTGCTCTTGCGGTGCTATGGCTCGGCGAGCCGGACGCCACGCAGCATGTCTTGCCGATGGGATCACCCGGTCATCTTGCGGTGCTGGAAGAGGCCGACCGCAATGCGGGGCGGGTCATGGACGCGGTGGCTAGGCTCGCGGACCGGGACGATATTCTATTGCTGATAGGATCGGATCACGGTCATCAGACGGTCGCAGGCGTCGTCGACATTGATGAAGAACTGATCGCCGCCGGATTGAAGGAGAGCGCTGATTCATCCGACGTGGTCGTCGCCTCCAATGGCACCTCCGCGCTGCTCTATGTCCATCCCGATTTCGTCGCACGCACGCCCTCGCTTGGCGACTTCCTTGCCAATCAGGAATGGACGGGCACTGTTCTCGATGGCAGCGCTCTGGGGTCGGTGGGGCAGTCCCGGGATCATGGCCTTGCTTTTGCGGTCTCAATGCGCGCGAGCCAGGAAGCCAACGCCTATGGCGTAGCTGGCACCAGCCTCGTTGCGGAGCGCGCCGGCGGCAAGGCAGATATTCTCGGCAGCGGCCAGCACGGCGGCCTCGGCGCAGGCGAGCAGGCGCCCTTTCTCATGATCGAGGGCGCCGGCTTCAGCCGTGGCGCGGTGAGGCAAGAGCCTTCCTGTGTCGTCGACATCGCGCCAACCATTCTTGCCCATCTTGGGCTTCCTGGTTCTGGAATGGATGGGCGTCCGCTTCAGGCCGCGCGGGGAGGCCAGGATGGCTGAGATCGAGCTACGCCACATCGAGAAGAGCTATGGCCAAACCGCCGTCGTGAAAGGAGTTTCGCTGAGCATTCGCGATGGGGAGTTCCTTACCTTGGTAGGGCCCTCGGGATGCGGAAAGTCGACTTTGCTGCGGATCATCGCTGGGCTGGAGGCGCAGGATCGCGGCGAGGTCGTGGTGGGCGGCCGCTGCGTGAACGACAAGCGCCCCAAGGAGCGCGACGTCGCCATGGTGTTTCAGTCTTACGCGCTCTATCCACATCTTAGCGTGTTCGATAATCTCGCGCTGCCATTGCGGACCCGCCGCCTGACCTTTGCCCAGCGGCTGCCGCGTGTGGGCCGTGCATGGCCGGGACGTGCCGGCATTGAAAAGGCGATCCGCAGTGAGATCCAGCAGGCTGCTTCCATGCTCGACATCGCCCATCTGCTACGCCGCAAGCCGGGCCAACTTTCGGGCGGTCAATGCCAGTGTGTTGCGCTCGGCCGCGCGATGGTGCGGCACCCCGCAGTGTTTCTGATGGACGAGCCGCTGTCTAACTAACTAATCCGCCCTACGCTTGCTGGTTATCAGGCGCGCTCCGACATCAATCGGATCATGGGCCTCTGGTTGCGATCATACTCAAAGTCAGAAACGACCGTTGGTGTGTCTCGAGCTCGCAACTCCAACTGAAAGCGCTGAACGTTGTTAAATACGTCGTCTGGCGCACTACTTCCTGCATTATAATCTAGACTAGTAGTCGGCATCAGCGAAGCTGATATCCGGGAAAAGCGCGTGAGCCCCGGATGTCGTTGACGCTCATCCGGGCTACGCAGCTCGCTTGAAACCGGACGCTGGTCACTGAGACGGTTATGGCGGGCTCAGTATAGGTGACCTGATCGTCGGCAAGAATGCCGACTTATGCAAGTGCGGATAGCCGCACGGACTTAGCGAGGCGAGTAAAATGCAGCGTCACCGTAATTTTATCTCGACCTGTTGACGCTCGGCCGGAGTGGCGTGCAGCAGGCGAGGAAACCGAGCCAAGGGCACCCTGAGCGTTCGACCATCGGTCAATTCGACCGACATGGTGTGTTCGTCAAAACGGACGCTGGTTGCCGAAACGGTCATGCCGAGCTCAGGAAGGAACCGCCCAATTGTGTTTGAGAATGGAACGTGCAGCAAGAGGAGCGCTGTCGTCCTTGACCGCGCGTGGGGAGACGAAGGCAGCAAGCAAAAAGCGGACTATACCGCCGTCACGATAAAGTGTGCTGGACTGCACCCCTTAAGGGGCGAAACGGCGGATGACGCTCCGCTAATCCACCCTTACGCGCTGTTTCGGCCACAACCGATCAAAGGGCCTCGCAACACGTGTTCTGGTGCCGTCGAGATCACGCGGAAGACAGTGACCGCGGCCCCAATGTTATGACCGGCTGCCCCACTCTCGACGCAATCCGTCGTTCATGGTCGTGGTGCTGAGGGCTTGGGGTGCTGTTCAGACTCGGGGAGAGTTCGAGTGAAGACATTCGTGATTTCAGCAGGCGCGATGCTCGCGCTGGTGACGATGGCCCATGCCGCCGATCTGCCGCGTCCGCAGCCGGTCTACGAGCAGCCCGCGTTCGGCAAGATGCCGATCGGCAAAGCTCCGATTGGCAAGTCTCCGGTCGGCAAGGCGCCGGTGGTCGTCCCCGCGCCGGGGTATCGCCGCGGCTACTGAGCCCGGTCAGCTCTTTCACCAGACGTCATCATCCCCGGGGGCGTGCTTGTCATGCGGCGTTTCGGCTGGGTCGCACTTTCGTTGTCAGCTTTGCTGCTGCCCTGCGTCGCGCAGGCCGCCTCCGCGCGGCCGGCAGTCGCCCGCATGGCTCATGAGGTCGCACGGACCGCGCCCGCCCGGCGCGTCTCCGAGGTTAAAGGGCCATACTATGTCGACTTCCGGGCGCGCACCGCCGCGAGCTGGGGCCACGCCTTCGTCTGGTATGGCAAGAGCAGCGAGAAGGCGGTCGACGTCGCTGGCCTGACCCCGGCCGGCGACGAGCTCGCCTACGTGCTCGGCTATTTCACCTTCGTGCCGTCCGAGACCGGCGCGAGCTATGGCGATCTCGATCCGGACTATGTGACCGCGAGCTACCGCGTCTATCTGAACGAAGCCGACGCCAAGCGCGTGTTCGCCTACATCAAGAAGCTGCAGGCGGACTCGCCGGTGTGGAACGCCGAAACGGCGAACTGCACCTCATTCATCGGCAGCATCGCCAGCTTCATGGGCCTGGACACCCCGGTCCGCTGGACCCGGCCCGAGGAGTACGTCAACAAGCTCCGCGAGCTGAACGGCGGCCGGCAGGTCGTGCGGCTGGCGGCGGAGCAGTAGGGCGTCGGAAGAAAAGGGCAGTGTTATCGTTAGGCGCGATTGGAGTAACCTGATCGTCTGCGCCCTTGATGAACTCCTTGGCGGTGCCAATCCGTGGCGGCCCACGCCTGCGGCGGCGGTGCTGGTGTATGAGGTCGTGAGCGTGTTGGGTGAGCGAGAGATCAGTGCACTATCACCGTAACGCGTCCAAGCTTCGTGGTGGCCAAACGTAAACCGCCGATCGGGTCAAGCGGCGGATTAGGCTCCGTTATTGCGCCCTCCGATTGCTACGACCTTTTTGTCGACGAGGGGCTCTTGGTTGAGCCTTTTACGGGAGGATTGCTGGCATCATCAAATACTTGCTTGCTCGCGGACGGGTTCTTGAAAAGAACAGCGAGAAATTTTCCAGGAAACTTCTTGTCTACAGATTTGACGATCTCCTGGTAGGTATCTTCGCAGATTGCCTCGAGCACTTTGGTGTTAAGATCGGCGCCAAAGTCTTTTATCGGTTGCGATAGCTTTTGGATGCCCAGCTTTCGAAACGCCACTGATGCCAGAATTCGATTTCCATGAATGAGGACTCCCCACCGAGTGCCGCTCTTTTTTGCAATAGTCTTTTTCTTTTTCTCTATCCAGTCGTCAATTTTTCTGCTGACAATCGTGGCGTTGAAGGCGTGCGCACCGCTGACCGCGGGGTTGAATACCGCCTTATACGGGGGCTTGGCGAGGTCGTTGAAGAAGCGGCCTATACCAGTCTTAACTTGTACGGCTAAATTCGGATCGCCAGAGGCGCAAGCTAGCGCTGTCGTCACTTCGATCAATTCACAAGAAGTGGACGTCGCGACGACGTCTTCGCTTCGGAGAAACTGATAGTCGATACCCTCGACCGCCATTTCTTCACGTATTCTTCTTTGTTGAGGGTCTTGGGCAACGAAGTCTCGGGACTCTATGCGATTTTGAAGGTTGTTTGTCCGTGTTACGGCGTTGCCGAATCCTGCTGGTGTCGATTTTAGCAATATAACCCGTATCGGGACGCGGACCTTGCCAAGATTTGCATCGTTGTCTACCTTGCTGAGGGAGCTAACTGTCTGGGCGCCATTTACAATGGATGCTCCACGAAATTTGAATTGGCCGGCGGATTGTGATGCAGCGTTAGCAGGTGCCTTGAGCGCTTCGTCAGCGGTCAAGGTGATTCCGTTGTTGAAGTACCAGAAGTGCTCTGGCGCACTTATCGCAGTTTGACGAATCTCGTTGTTTACTTCGGTGGTACCTAAGGATTGACGGATGTTGGCTGCGACCAGACCTTTTCCATGTTTTCTCCACCATGTCTTCAGCTGCAAACCGTCGATTAATCCGAAGTAAGCTGCATACGGAGAGTTGACGCGAGACCAATCAAGAATCTGCGCGTCAAGCGTCAGGTTGCCTTGAAGCGGATCATTCGCCAGCCGAGAGTATACTTCGGAAAGGCCCATCAGCTCGCTGGAAGCGATCTCGTCTGGATCTTCACCATTCAGCTCCTTCAATAACTTATCGATTAGGCTCTGACCGGGCGCTGCTAGTGTGCTCGCTCCCGTAGTGACGAGTGCTAAATGGATCGAAGTTCCTGGCGTATTTATTCTGACGAGGATGTCGGCCAATCGAGCTTGAACCCGTGCGCCGAAATTGGCTTGGTTCTGTTCGATTGCATCTTTTACTCCATTTATGAAGGGACCCAGATCCTTGGCTTCTGGTTCGCCTGAGCCCTTGTTGATCCATTTTGATTGGACGAATACGACGCATAGATCTGATTGATCGAAATAGGCGGCATCTATTCCGTTGTCGCCGGAACCGTCCCATACGGCGGCAGCGGCCTGCTCTGGACTGCATGCCGCTATGGCATATACGCCAAAAGCAGCCAGGCATCGTGTTAGAATTTTTTGGTCTCTCTCGGTGTCTTTTTCGGAGAGATCGCTTAGGTCGAGATGAGGTTCAAAGAGGGTTCGAAGTCGAGCTTTGATTTGGTTGACCTTAAGCGATGACATATGACCAATCTCAAAAAATAGGTGGCTCGGAGCCACCCTTTGCTGATTACAATTTCCGGTGGTAAATTGCTGGTGCCTCACGAACACCCCGTCTTGCTTCCGCAAGTATCACATTTCGTACAAGTGCCATTGCGCACCAGGGTGAAGTTGCCACACTCAGAGCACGCCTCGCCTTCGTAGCCCCGTACCCTAGCTTCCGCAACCCTGCGGCTACGCTCGGCTTCCAGGCTAGTGACTTTTGCGCCACGCTTTGCTGCATCAGATAGGAATTCATAGATGCTCGGCGGAATTGGTCGCGGGATTCCGTGTGCTCGACGATACATTCGTTGGAGTGATTCTAGTCGAATAGTAGACGCAGAGAGGCTAATTCCGAATCTATCTCGGACCTCTTTCGCAGAAGAGAGTAGTGGATTTTCAAGCAAATGAGAGGGGGCCAAGAAAGCTGCGGCAAAGCGATCTGCATCCTTTTCATCCTTAATGATAGATGGTGCGATCTGCTCGATCCGTCGGCCTGATATATTGCGATGACGGGTCTTCGTGTGGCCGAGAAAAACGTGGCCAAATTCGTGGGCTATTGTGAAGCGGGCGCGAGCCCGTTCGGGCGGATGTCCGAGCACTTCGTTTGCGGCAACGAAAGTGCTTTCTTGTAGTTTCAGCATTCGCTGATCGGGGTCATACGCCGCAAGATCTTCGTGCATGTCCGCATCGGGAACGCGGACATAGCTATGAATGATGCCAAGGTGCTGCGCCTTAAAGAGGGCGGTCACCATGTCAGGCCTCGGGATGTATTCTATCCCGAGGACCCGGCGTGCATCTCGTGCCACTAGCTCGATATCTTCATCTTCAAGGTAAGATCGTCGTTGGGCCATTTGGTGGGAAACCCAAAGTTCCGAACTAGGTCATCCTGAAGTCACTGATCCATAAGGGTTTTCTAACTGTCCCAAATCGAGAGACCCAAAGTTGTGGTCTCCGGCGACCCAAAGATGTGAACTAGACGCCTCCGGATAGCCCGAGGTGCGGAACCACGCGGTCGAAAAGCTCGCCGACGGACGCGGAAAAACACTGCGGTTCGGCGAACTCGCGTCGCCCCTTGCGGTCGGCGCAGGCGATGTCTGCTCGCGGGCACAACCGGAAGTAACCCACAGCGGGACTGTAAGGCGGCTTTTGACCCAAGCGGATGTCGCCCGTTTCGATAACACGCAACGCAGTCTTTACCATGAGGTCGTCGGCAAGCCGAAAAGATCAACATGGAGGTGCGGCGGGCTGCAAGGATGCATAAGTGATCAGCATGAGCAGAGGCATCCCAACAGGCAAAACCTATCTCGGGTTCGCCGCGCTATGGCACGCCATCTTTTTTGGCGTGTGGATCGTTTGTATTGCCTTTTTCGCGACTGGTAACATCGTCACCGCGACCGCTCTAATCCTGCTCTCCGCATATGGCTTCTTTCGGCATGCCAGGGCGATTGGCCGACGCGGAAAGCAGGGCATTCGTCGGCCCACGCCTGAGCTTCGTCGATGGTTGTCGATCACTTCAGCAAGCCGGGACGTAATCGACAGCAATTCTCGATAGTGCGGCGGACGACCGCTTGTGGCCCTAAGCCGACGTTCTCGATCGGCGAAGTTGAGGTGCATTTTTGACCGAAAGCCAACGTTCCACTGCTGAGCTGTTCATTGACGACTGTTCTAGCGCAGGTGGGGTTCTGCGGCTCCAAGCACCAGCGCCCATCCCACAGCCCACGCCACAACTTTCCACCACAATCGGATCATCTGACGATGAACCAACTGACCTGTCGAGTTGTATCGACTTGAATCGAAAAAACCACCGCCGTCAAAGAAGCGTTCGTTCTTGCTTGGATCGCGGTTGTTCATCAGGACAAGCTGGAAGTACCAAAATCGAGGCATCACGGCGACAATAGGCAGACCTTCGTCATCGTCGCGTGGACGAGGCGCGTGCCCGTGGACGACCCGGGGCGGTCCGGGCAGGGTGGTGAAGGCCAGCCGCTCCCTGGAAGAAGAGCCCAAGGTGTATCATCCACTAGACCGACCCGGGGCGAGGCGCTGATCTCCCGGCGCGTCGATATTGCACGGTCATCACGAAATATCCTCCACCGGCGCGGAGGTCCGATACCAGGCCACGCAGCGCCTCGGGAGGGGGCGGGTAGGCGAATCCTCTGCTAGGCGATAGACCGGGGCTGAGAGATTGAAATTGATCAGCAACCGCCTGCTTAATCGCAACCTCTCTTGTCGTCTGAGCAAACGAGTGACGCTCACAACCTCGGTATCGGAGAATCAATGACTAAAGCAATTGGCATGACGTTCGTAGAAGGAATACTGATCTACTACGCTGTCGTGAACGGCCGATCTTTCCCGGGACATGCAGGACCAGATGCTTTCAAATCCGCTCTTGCAGACGCCGGGGCGATTGAAAATGCAGAAATATTGAAGGATCTGCTATATCAAGAGTTTCTCGAGAACATCGAGAATCTAATAAAGGACGGCTCGTCTGTCGTGATCTCGACTAAGGCGAAAGTGAAGAAACGATATCTATACTTCGATAAACATGGCGTTCAAAAAGGTCAACCGTTTGCTTCGATAGATGAATTGGTCGAAGAATGTACGCCCAGCGATACGCCGCCGCTTAAGCGCTGATAGGAACGAGCATTTTGTATTTCTTGAGGGCCTATCCACGAACCTGGCCTCTGTGAAAGCCCAATGACGACCGGGTGATTCAGATTGAGCAATGCGCCGATGCCATGAGTTCGTTCAACTTCCGACATCTCGTCGAGCGTCGCCTTGATGGCTTGGAATTCTTCCAAGACTGCGTCACTCGGCGACGCGGAGAAAAAAGCGTCCCATCTGGCAACTCGCGCGCGCAATGATCTCACAGAACCGATTTCCATCGACGTGCGAAGGAATTTTAGGCGAACTTGCTCTGTGTTGGATTTCGTCATGAGCGTGAAGGCTCGTTCCATCAAAACATCATCAGAAGCGGGCGGACTCTGCATGAGGGTACTGGCAAATCGGCCCCTAGATGCCCTGGCTGCCTTCCACTCGGTCACAAGCACTTTTGCTTGGGCAGTCAGTGATCGCCCCGATGATTCGATTTCATCGGTTTGATCCGCAACCTGCTTGGCCGCTATCCTTGAAGTCATCCATACGCTCCCCGTCAACACCGATCGCCCCGACGGGAAGACCGACGCGCCCCATCATCAACAATGTTGAATCCGGAAGTCATTCGGCGCAATCCTCCCAACTGCGAAAGGCTATCGCCAGATGTCTACGTACCGGCGAGATCTTTGGCATCCTCATTCTTGGACGAACCGTAAGCGGTTTCAGATCGTCGATCTCATGTACGGCATTCGTTCGATACGCCGCGCGGCTGCATGGCGCGGATTCTGGTCCAGGATGAAGTCATGCGCGCCAGCAAGCTGCGCAGCGGCAATGACACTCTCCATTGGCATGCCGGAATCTGCCAGCGCAATGTTGTCGCGGATCGAGCGGTTGAACAGTACGTTCTCCTGCAGCACCACCCCGAGCTGCCGCCGCAGCCAGCTAACATCGACCATAGCGAGGTCGACGCCATCGATCATGATGCGGCCGGTCTCCGGCACATAGAGCCGCAGGCGCAGCGTGTCGAGAATCAACGCCGCGAAGTTCTCGCCTTCGAAAAGTCCGTCGAGAAACTTCTCGCTCTTTCCACGACGCCGAGCGACTGCCTTCGTCGGAAAATGATCCGGCTCCCAAATCTGGATAACCGTATCGAGCGCCGCAACTTGCTTGTCGACCTCTGCCAGACGCTCGAATAGCAACGGACGATCACTCCTTAAAGCATCCTGCTTGCGACGCAGTTCGCGAACCACATCCATCAAAACCCCCGATATCGATGGGGCTACTATGACAAGCAGTGAGATTTTCGTCTGGTGGCGTTTGCTACCTAATGCCGGACTATTGCGTGTCGAAAGCGACATTCGGGGAGTGTGTCGACCTCACCAAGAGCGTGCTCTGAGTTGGTCCCGGAAATCTGGACAGGACGAGAGGCTGTGGAAGAGCATCAAATACGAGGAGGTCTATCTGCGAGCCTACGAAACTGTCGGTGATGCCCGGAACTCGATCGGCCGGTATCTCGACTTTTACAATGGCCGCCGTCCGCATTCGAGCCTTGACGACCGCACCCCGGATCAAGCCTACTTCGATCTTCCTCCGCTCCGCGCGGCGGCCTAACCACGGCAGAGGCTCTACTTATCGACGCGGAAAACCTGTTCAGACAACCGGGACCACCTCATTTGACTCCCGAAGACCAAAGGTCAGGATTGCGTTGAAGTGCACCATTCACGTCAGCTCTCACATAGAAGAAGCTTAGGAAGTCATCCGGATCAAAGTGGGCCTCGATCCCAACCGTTCGAAGGGCCGATCGCACCTGCTTGTGATGAAGGCCAGCAGTATGCGATAGCTCACCCAACGAAACGTAGTTCTGGAGAAACGCATCCGCGCTCTCCCGGGACACGACCTGAACGTTTCTCCGCGCTTCTGGGCTGAACTCCTCCACGAGCTCAAGGTGACCCGAGGCAACGAATTTTCCCACGGAATCGCGCGCCATGCCGACAATGAACTTGGCCGCCTCAGGTTTGCTGAAGCCCGATTTCGAGCGACCGCGACGGATTGCGGCAATGATCTCGTCCGCATCGACTAGAAGAGCTCCGTATTCGCGTCGTCTGGCCAGCAGACCTTTCCAGATTTGGCCAGAGAACAGAAAGTCGATGATTTCGTTGAGTCCCGACACGGAAGCTTGCCGGGCCCTGAGAATGGACATCTGGCGCCCGGTTGGCTTCGCCACTGGCACGGTGCCGGAAAACAGGCGTTCGAGCGTATCGTCGACCGCGGCCTGGGTAAATCTGTGCTTTGCGTAGGCCTTCTCGTTGGAGGCCGTGACGGTCGGCAGGTGTCCGGCGTTGATCATGTAGAATAGATGATTGCGCGGAATGCCGGTCGTCTTCTGGACCTGTGTTGTGGTCAATGCAGTCTTGAGGGCCATCAGCATCTCTTCGACTTCGTCCGAATTGATGGTCACTCGATGATCCATGAGTTGGAGGGTCTGCTCGTCCCGGAGACGTTTCCTTTCGAACAGGCGTCGGATGGTAAGGCTGTGTGCGCCCGACACCTTGGACGCGGACCGGATTGTATGGACCACCTGCTTCTCCAGGGTCTCCCCGAGGACGTCGGTCCCGGCCTCGATCGGGACTTTTGCGATAGCGACACGTCGAAATACGGCTCTCGGCTTGGCGAAATCCGGATTGGTTTTCGTCTTGTTCAGAAGGCCGTAGGCGTGCCCGAAGGTATCCCGTAGTCCCCAGAAGCCGCGCGTCGTGGACTGGGCGTCGGCCAGGCGGACCAATAGTCGTTCGATCTCTTCCTCGCCTTGGTTGGCTATTCTGAATCCTTCGTCGGCTGCTGCCGCATGTTCCGATTCCGTCAGCGATCCCACGCGAACCTTGGGAGCGTGCAGAGCGGACAGCCCGAGCATCTCGCAGAAATCCACGGCCGCGTACAGCTGCATGTCATCCAGCCAGTTGCCCGAATTGCGCTTCCCTTCAAGACGGTCCGTCAGCCATCGCTGAAACGGGGATGGACGGGTTGGGATGGCGTCCGAAGCCAAGCCATCGAGCTCAGGAATGATGCGACCAATCCACTCCGTAAAGTCGAACGGCTCGTAGCGGCGTCGGACAGGGGTTTGGGGCATCAACAGGACGTTGTGCCGGTCGCAAGATCGGAAGTGCGTTACGATCCATTCGAGACGAAGCCAGGGGCGGGCCGCGATCGGACCTTCATATCTGAAGATGTCGTCTCGAACGCAATGCGGGCAGATGCAAAAGTAGGTCCGCCGAACCGAAAGGCGGTGGAGTGCTTCTGCCCCGATCGTGACGTAGTTTCCGTCCCCGACGGGAAACGGCGTAAACTGCGTGAGCTGTACCGGATCGAGATTGCCGAGCGCGGCAACGGCATCAAGGGCGCCTTGCCGGCTCTTATCGAGATCGTGGGCCGAGATGCACACTTCGCGCAAGAAGACGCGCATGGATCGGCCATTTAGTCCGGCCAATCGCGACGCGAAGCCGACCGCTGGCTCTCTCTGCTCAAGAGAATGGCGCCAACTGACCGCGCGCCGTATCATCGTCACTCCTCCTCGCTTTCAAATATAAAGGATCCCGGAGGGAGCGTTCGCCAGTCATCGGCGAGGAACGGGTTCATCTCGTCATGCCCTTGAGCGTTCGAATGAGCCAGATATGCGCTGGCGAAATGGTTCCGATGAAGAGATGATGCATTGTGTCGCACAGCGTCGTGGATCGTAGCGAGAACGACCTGCGTTGTTCGTCCATATCTGTAGTTGGCGGCATGGGCGACCCGGTCCGGAATGTCGGTTTTCAAGACGTCATCGCATTTGATATCAGCTGCGCTCGTCATGTCCTTGATGATCTTTAAGACGAGTTTCCGCTCGGACTCGTTCTCCATATCGATATCAGGCAACTCTTGAAAAAAGCCGCGACGTTCGAACTGCTCATCGAGACGGGCAAGATCGGTCGTTAGAGGTAGCCCGCTCATAATGAAACTAATCGGCCAGTCCTGATCGTTCATTGCGCCCTTCAACGCATTGGCCAGGTCTTTGCGATCCTTGTTCTGTCGTGTCTTCTTCAGCATGTTCTGCGTTTCGTCGATGTGGACGAGCATGATCTCGCGGTGGCCGAGCCGCTCCGGAAGGGACATCCATAATTGGCTAGGCCCAATTTTCTGAACTATCGGATACCCGGCCTTTTCCAGGATTTTTTCCCCGAGAGTGTTCAAGGTGCATGGGCCGGTCAACGAAACCGATACGATCGGACTGACCAGTCCGTATAGTCGTCGTTCCGGCTGCAGTACTGGGGTCTCTGCGATCAATTGCCTGACGATTGTCGACTTGCCCGCGCCGCTTTCTCCCGTGATGAAGAAAATGCGGCCATCGTCGCGGCGGGTTCCATTGTACGAGAGGATATGCTCCAGAAACAGGTCAAGCTTATTTCTCAATGCGGCGTCGCGACCACACGCAACGTATACCCCTTTTACCCGACGAAGAATCTCCACGGTACGGCGGCTGTTACTCGAGAGCTTAGCTAGCATCCTGGACTCGAAGTCGTCCGCCTTGGGTGGTTCAGGTAGCGCAGGGGGAGGGGCGCTCTTAGTGCGCCGCGGTGAACTGGACGTCATTCATCTTCTCCATACAGATTGATGCTGCTGCTAAACGGCTGGTCGGTTGCAGGCGTCGCGGACGAGTTGGCGGACGATTTCTTCGGTCTCGGTTTGGACGACGACCGCGTTGGTGGTCGTCTGGGCATGGTTACGACTACCTTGCCGGGTTTCTCATCGACCTGCTGGGGAGACTCGGGGTGTTGCGGTGTCGAGAACGCCGCCCGGGTCTTTTGGCGGAAGGCCGCCGATAGAAAACTGTATTGCTTTTGCGAGAGGCCGAAGAAATCCAGACCTGCATCTCGTCGCGCCTGTTCACCGGCCGACAACAGATCGCGATGGGCTCCGAGCCGAAACGGACGGCCAGCAGCTTGCTCGGCTTTGGCAAATTCGCGGACTTCCTTGCGTGCCCACAGATGCTGTTCCAAAGTCACGCCGGATGCGATGCCCCCGACCGACGCGACGAGAAGGCAGTCGCCGTCGAGCTGGGCTTTTATCTCGCGCACCTCGCGGAAGGCACGCGGAACGACGACAAGAATGGAGCCGAGGTCACGTGGGTCGACGAAGAAATCGACCTTCCCGCGTCCAAGCCTTGCGCGCAGCAGCGCCAGGGTGTCGCTGTTGTAACTCAAGCCGAAGATCTGAATCCCGTGCTTATCGATAACTCTTTCGTCCTTATACCCAAACGCCACGAAAAGCTGATGCGGTGTTGGAGGCTGATCGAGGCCGTACTTCCGGGTGAGGCGGGTCCATTCGCCATAGGGAGTGCGTCCCTCGAGGCCGCGATGGCCGCGGTGATGATAGCGGTCGACGATGTATCGCACGGCGGCCTGGAAAGTCTTTTCGAACGTCGCGCTTGCCATTTCCTTTGCAGGGTAGTCATCCTTCTCAACGACATTTGCGAATGTCTGCCCCGCAAAGTACCGACACACGCGCTTGAATAGCCGGAAGAATGCCTCGATGGTTCCTCGCATTTGAGGATCCATATCGGGCATCACGCGGTTGGTTGCGCTCAATCGAACGGAGTCGCTAAAGTCCCCTTTGAACGCAGGGCCTCCATCCGTAACGATGGCTCCAGGTCTGCCGAACATCGGCCAATCGCTTATGCAGTTTGCAAAACCAGCGATCGCGGACTTGTCGGTCATGACGGTGCGTAACGCGGATTTTGCGCCTTGCGTGCTTGGCGGCAAGGGAGTCAAGTGAAAGCCCACGATGCACCGGGTTGCGACATCGATGGCTACGGTAGCGGTACATCGCGCTCGAGGAATGTCAGCCTTCTGTTCCTCGGATAACTTACGCCAGGTGTCTGTCCGGATGACCAGGCTCATGAGGTCGAACTCCCAATCATCCATTTCCACCCGTTCCATGGGCATGTGGACTGATAGGCCGAGTCCAACTGGCGTGTATTTGCGGATTGCCCGGTCGAGACTGAACCGCCCCGCTTCGAGCAGGAACGGGTCAATTTTATGTATTCGACGACGAACGGCCGTCTCGCTTACGTAAACCTTTTGCCGTTCAGGAAGAGTGGCGTTCAAATCCTCCAATGCGAGCTCGACGTCCTCGTAGATGTCGCGCATCAAGGGTCTGGTGTTCGTCGCGTAACGCGGCACGCATTGGTCGATTATCGGAAGCGCGAGAGGATTGATCTGATTTCGATTTCCGGAACGCTCGTAGCCGGGGCGGAATGCCTCCATCCGCTCGTCGTGTTTTCGAAACAGAGTCAACCATTCGCGAAGGGCAGAGGGGCCGGGATAATCGAATTCCTTTCGAGGCTGTCCCGCGATCCGACGACCGGGCCGCCGGCGTTCGCCGTACAGGTCGAAGTACCATCGGTCCATCACGTGTTTTTCGGAATCAATGAATCGCTTTAAGTCGGTTGGGGACTGTCTCGGCCTCCATGCTGAGTTCGTATCGATCCGTCGACGATGGAAACGCACGCACCACTCCGTCTTCCAGGCGATGGTGCGCAGTGCATCTTCCGGAAGGTCCGAAAGATCAGAGCTGTCGTTGCGTTGACGGAGGTAGGCGAGCGTCTTGGAGTAAAAATCGCGTTCGTACTTCAGCCGTCCCGTTCGCCTGAGGGCGTTTATCTCCGCATCCGACTTTGTGATGAAGTAGTCCTGGAGCAGGCTGTCCGATACCAGCTGAAGAGTGAAGCGATCTCGTTCTTTCTGGAAGACGCGATAGGTCTGACCATCCAGAGTCAGGCGGTCGTGACGACCGAACCTGTTGCTGCGCTCACGTCGATCACTCATTTCGAAGCAACGTAGATAATGACGCGTAAATGCGAATTGGCACACCTTTGATCGTGGACATGACTGAAGCGAGGACGGAAAATCCAGAGTTATTTGCTAGATCACGATGGGCGACGGCCAATAAAGTTATTGAACCGTGTATCGGGTGTGATTGTGGAATATGGGCGCACAAGGCTCACATCCTCTGACTGGAGCATGGCGATCAAGGCGTCTGAACCGCGCGATCCTAGTTCGGTTTGACCGGCGATCGTTCGAGGCGTGACGACGGGCGGCGCCGATCGAAGATGATTACGGACCAGGTCGATGGCGTCGATGTCGAAGTTGCGTCCGCATCGAACGATGAGCTCGGCGTTTGCGATTGTCGTCGGGCTGATGTCGAACTCCGTCAAGACACGATATTCATCGAATTTGTGGTCGCCGGTTGCGGCGATCATCCGGACGAGGTCCTCAAGCGCCACCTTGTGTGCCTCTGCGGCATACTTGATAAAATGCGCAATGCGCTTTCCATCGGCGAAATCAACGACCGCATCCACGTAGTGGATGTGTGTCGTTCCGTCGCGGGTGTAGGAGACGAGAAACTGCTCGTGAATCGCGATCACGTCCGATCGGGCAATGAACGAAGTGACGTGCTTGGATTCGAGGCCGCTTTCGGCGTAGATTTCGCGCCTCCGGAACGGGTCGATAAGCACCACGATCTTCGATCCAAGCCTCTTCGGAACGGGGATGCGATCAGCGACGCTGGGTTCGATCACCACCGCGCGCCCATGGCCTTGAGGGCACGGTTCGCAAACAGGCGTGTTATGAGGCAGCCCCTATAGGTGTCAGTGCCACCAAACCTCGCAGACCGGCGCGATGCTCCCGCAATGACGTGGGGGTTGGCGGAAATGATTTCGCGGTAGAGGGTGTGGTGCGAGTACATGTGGGGTCTCCGGTAAACATGGCGTTCGGCAAGCGGATTCCGGCGCCTCGCACCGCCTTTGACGAGCGAGTTGGATCGCGATACCGAGCGTTCGGCGGCGACGTTGCGGACGTGTCTGCTAGGTCAGCGCGTTTTCAGGCCGTCAGTCAGTGTGGCGAGCGGGATCATGGACGTGATCTCCCCACGGCGACGCCAGAATGCGTCGGAACGTTGTCGTTCGGGACATGCGATGCCCGCATCGGCGTGCGACAGTGCAAGCGGCAAGCCGCCAACGATCACGCCGATATGTTGACGAGCACCGAGGATTTGCGTGCGGAGATGCAGCCGGAGGCTTGCGTGAATGCGTTCAACATTTGAGCCTCCTCTGGTTGGGATCATCTGCGAAGACGATCAGGCTGCGGGCTTTCGCTAATGCGAAAGGACGTGCTGCATACAGTTGCAACGCGTCGTCCACAAGATCCGACTTCATCTCGATGGCTCCACTTTTGGCGTTGCCTTAATGGCGTATTGAACGTTGAGCGTCAAAAATCGAGAAAAGTGTAACTGGATCGTGAAGCAGCCGCGGCGGCTCGAATCGATCGTCGCCGGATAGGAGCGACTTCATCCAGGTGGGATCGATCTTGCGGCCATTTTTAAGATGATGCCGAGAAATGCTCCCGATCGATACCGGTCTGAGCGACGAATTCACGCGCCAAGAGATGAAGCACTCGACGGTTCTGCTCGGGCCAGCGCTCGGGCGCCCTTCATACGTCGCCGAGGAGACTCTCAATCGCTGACGAGCGCCGGATCATTCTTGAGGCGTTCAATCGGTTGGTCCGGATCAGTGGAGGTCATGCAGGTCAAAGTCTGCCCCAATCCGAGGGATGCCTCAACTGCAGCGGCGACAAGCGTTGCCTGATATAAATCGGAATCGATTGATCCGCTGCCGTCGTCCGCATATTCGCCCAACACGACCGGTTCGGCCGCCAGTTCGGCGAGTAGGGTCGTGACCTTCGCGATGTATCTAGCCTTTATCTTGTCAAACCCTGGAGTGCGATGGAAGCTGGTTTCCCCGGCGCGCCCTGCCATTGTCTCCCGTGAGACCTTTTATTGCTCGGGTAGGAGTGAGGTTACGAGATCCCTATTGCGGTCCTCACAATTTGAAGAAACATCATTTGAATCCTCTCCTCGTACGAGGCGGGTGATATCGGAGGACGTAAGTTGGCTGTGCTGGGCGAGGGCGTCAGCGATCAAGACCAGCTTGCCGCGATGTTGGCCTATCAGCACACGAGCGCGTTGCGCGCAGGCTTTGAGCTTCGCATGGACCTGTCGACGCAGGCGGGAATCGCTGCGAACTAATGCTAGAATTTCGACGGGATCGTTGGGAACGAGGTACACGAGGCTGTTGCCGAGGCCGAACGATGATTCCAGGCCCGCTGCGAGGACGGTCGCGAGATGAAGATCTGAGTTTTCCGCGCCGCCGCTGCCACCAGCATGGCCACCCAGGACAACATCTTCGGCCGCAAGTCCAGCCAGCAAGGTCGTCATTTCGGCGAGATGGCCGGTGATCGAGCGGTCGAAGCCTGGAATTCGATAAAATTCCGTCTGGCCGGCGTCGCTTTGTGAATGGACGGTTTCCCGCAGGACCCGGGCAGCGGTCGGAATGCTGCCGGATTCCGCGCTCAAAAGGTGGCCAACCAGAACGTGCCCGGCTTCGTGAACGCAAGCCCGCTGGAATGCGGCCTCGGACAGCCGGATACGCGGGAAACCCCGTTCCAAGTCCTCGAGCAGCATCGGCTGTCCGGAACGTCGGGCGCGTCGGCGTGCGTCACGGACAACCCTCTCGATCAAGGCGCCCGTCGCGCCCTCGAGGCGGCGGGCAATGTCGGTCAGATCGAACCCGGCAAGGTGGTCACCGAGGTGATATCGCAGGATCTTCGAGCGTGCGGCCAGATCAGGCGGGGCGATTGAGAAATGCCTGTCGAGACGTCCAGGTCGGAGGAGGGCGGGGTCGACCTTTTCGGGGTAGTTTGTCGCGGCGACGACGACAACGCCTTCTCGGCCTTCCAGGCCGTCAAGGCACTCCAGCAGCGCGTCTACCACCTCCCTGCAGTACTGCTCGTTTGCCCCCTGAAAATTTTCCCGATTTCCGACAGCGTCGATTTCATCGATGAACAGGATGCAAGGGGCGGACTTGATGGATTCGTCGAAAGCGCGGCGCATGGCTTTCAGGAGCTCGCCGAGATGTCCCTTCGCTTGCCACCTGGCGAGCGAGTGTACGTGCACCGGAACGCCGCAAGTGTTCCCCAAAGCTCTTGCGAACAGCGTCTTGCCGGTCCCTGATGGCCCGCTAACCAGAGCCCCGCGGTCAACGTCGGCCCACGACAGCCGCTGGTCGCGATACTCCTGAAGATCCCTTGCCAGCGACATCCCCCAATCTGCGACATCTCCCAATCCGGTCAATTCCTGGAGGCGAGGGTGTGGCGTCAGGTCGGCCTTCCGAGCCTCCGGGGAAACGGAACGATACCGCTCGATAAGGTCGATCGCCTGGCGCAGTGTGCGGCCGCTGCTGAGGTAGACGTTCAAGACTTCGATGGGAACATCGGCCGCCGCAGAAAGAGTTTGAGGAGGAGGGACGTCGCGAAAGATTGCCCTGAAGGCCGCTGCCAACACGCGTTCATCAGTTCGGTCGAGTGCTACGATTTGGTCTGCGATCCGTTGAAACGCAACTGGCACGTCCTCTTTGTCTGAGGCGAATCCGAGCACGATGCTGTGGTTCGACAACAAGCGGAGCGAATCGCGATCAGCCGGAGATTTCCCTGCATCCTCCCTGTGCCAGAACAAGGCGTGGTAGGTCGTTTCATGGTCGACCACCGCCCCCAGAAGTGCCAAAGCTTCCCGGGCGTACACTTCGAGAAGTTCCGGTTGCGCACCGGTAAAGGCGACGAAAGCAGGTTTTCCACGCAGGACATGGTGAAGGCCACTCCGGCGGAGCGCGCGAACGATCGAGATTCGGATGATGAGGTTTGCGGCATGGCGAGGAGGCGTGCCATGTTGTACATATTCGCGAATGTGCGTTCGGTTTCGCATGACGGATCCACTGCGGTGCTGAAGCGATGTGGAAGCAACTATTCAGTGATTAACGCTGCCTTCGAGGGCTGGGCGACCAAGCGCGTAGATGCGAGACAGCGTTCGCGCATAGCCGAGGGCCGGAGCCAGTAACCATAAGCCGCTTGTCATTCCGCGATGGCCATCCTGCACATGCGGGTGTCCGCCCATCGTGCCGACGATGCAGAGCTCGGGGCGGAAGGCTATTTGCCACTGGTCGAGCACCGGGGCATTGGCGATCGTCTGCCGATCGGGATGTTGTCCGACCCGTGCGCGGTTCAGATCGGTCAGGAGCCGCTGCAGCCGTTCGATCTCCAAGGAGATCTCCGGAATGGGGGTGTTATCATTGACAATGAACATGACATGGCTCGTGTTCTCGGCACTTGCTCAGATGCCGATGGATGGAAGAACTGGAGCGAAGAAGTCGCTGCTAGTCTTGTAAGTGCGAGGCAATGAGCGCCTCGCGCTTTTGTCGACGAGACGGCGAGACAGTTGTTTTCGGGACGGACGTGCCTATCCCTGATGTCATCCGCTTGCCAGATGTAGACGGTCGATCGCGGACGAGCCGACTACTTTTCGGATTGCTCAGTACCAATTCCGAGGTGTGGATGTCTCGGAGCGTCCAGGGGTGGACGCTGATATACAGTGCCGATCAGGTAAGCCGCGGGGCAGTGTCGTGTCCATTGAGCTCTCCCGAAGGCCGCGCAATAAGGCTGTTGCAGTGGATGTCGCTTGCATCACCGTCTTGCGTTAAGCCAGAGTTCAACGAGGCGATGGCATTTTGGATCAATCTTGGACCGGCGGCGCAATGCAGATGAGAGCATGACCGGCGAGGTGATATCACCCTCGATTGCGCAAGCCAGCACAGCGGAAAGAGCAACGTCGACTTCGATAGCGCTGATCACATGCTTGTTGAGTTGCCGGATGGAGACCGCAATGCTGGCGGCCGCGTAGCCTCGGATAGCAGCCGACCATTCCTTGTCGGAGATCGTTTGGATCCGGATCAACGTTCTTCTTAGGTGCCGGAGGTCGCCACATGAGTACGAACCGGGCTCGCGAGTTCGCCACCACTTCGTGGGTGAGCCGAAGGACTCGGTCGGCAGCGGAAGGATTACTAGCGTCTGCTGTTGTTGCGCTGTATGCTGGCGGATGTTTTCCGAAGAGGCGATTTTGTGAGCGATTGCCGACATGTGTTGTTTCCCCCGAGAGCATGTACGAGACGAACGACATCAAGCCAAAGCACGGCGGAGCAGGAGTCGATGTGCGAATCCTACTGTCAGATCTGTTGCGACGACGCGCGGAGAATGAACTAAATCCTTTGCAAGGATTGCAAGCTAAGCTTCGACACGACTCGCCTTGTAGGCGAGCGCCGTATCGGCTGAATTCGAGAACAACTTAACGGTTAATATACCACACATCAGCGAAATCCGGTAGATCGGGTTGGGGTTATGGTTAACGCGGACGTTCGGAAGATCTCACCGGCGCAACTGCGAGCGGCGCGGGCATGGCTCAGATGGAGCCAAGACGACTTATCTGCGCGAGCTGGGGTCTCGAAGAGTTCAATTGCGGATTATGAGACAGGGAAGTCCCTGCCATACTCAGGGACGCTGGCTAGTCTGCAGCGAACGATCGAGGCAGAAGGCATCGAATTTCTGTTCGACGGACTTGTCCCGAAGGGGATAACGATTCCTTGATCGCTTTCGCGCCAGGTCCTTGATCGCCCCGCGCAGTGCAGGCCACACGCCAGCCGAGGCAATGCTTGGCTGTTCCCGCCGAACTACCTGTACGACAGGCGGCCATTACCGGGAGCTTACGTCGCTCGCTGCGTAAGAAAGCTGTACTTGGGTGAACTAGCAACTGTCCGCCAGCAGCACTAGCCGCCGGCGGATTTTCATATCAGAATTAGCTGTGCATACCCTCAATCCGATCCGAGTGATCTCTTAGTCCAACCTCAATCGAGACCAGTCATGGAAAGCAAGGCACGATCAGCAGAAGACCAATCTTGCCAATCTTTGCGAGTGATCGCGCCGGATGCGATATTGTCGATGCTCAATTGTGCAGAGACACGCAGCATCTCGCTGCTGAAGCGATTTCTGAGCAAGTTCAAGTCAAACATCGAGAACGAAAACGACGATAAAACGCGCTCGCTATTTGCGCGACTTCAAAAGTTCGCTGCTTGGGGTGAGGATGTCGAGAATAGTTACGGGAAGGGCGCTCTTTTGGAGCTCTCCCATCCCGACATCCAGTACTCCCTTCAACTTGGAATTATCACGCAACGTGAAGTGAGTGCCCCTTGCAACGCGTCATAGCCATCGTTCGCGTGGCAACCGCAAGGTTCTTCCGCATGAGTATGAATATCGATTGCCCGGATTTTGGTGAGATCGATCATGCCTTAGACTCCTTGGATTTGGCTTCGCGGCGCGAATTCGAGAAGCTTGCGTACCAGTCGATCGCTTCAGGGTTTCGCATCGAGCCGAGGTTGACGGAGGCTTCGACCGACTGCCCCATCAGCAGCTTGCGAACGGGGATTTCCATTTTCTTTCCGGTAAGTGTGTAAGGGATGTCAGGCGCCTCGATCACCACGTCCGGTACATGACGAGGGCTTCGCTCCTCCCTCAGTCGGGCCTTGATCCGTGCGATCAGCTTTTCGTCGAGCCCCTGGCGCTCAACAAGGCGGACGAAAAGGGGCATGAAGTAGCCGCCATTTTCTTCTTCGATGCAGACCACGAGGCTATCGGCAACCCCTTCAATCTGTTCAAGCGTGCGATAGATCTCGGCCGATCCGATCCGAACGCCGAATCGATTGAGGGTCGCATCCGACCGGCCATGCACGATGCAGCTACCCCTCTCGGTGATCGTGATGCGGTCGCCATGACACCAGACGCCCGGATAGACGTCGAAATAGGAGGCGCGATATCGCTCAGAATCCACATCACCCCACAGGAAAAGGGGCATGGAGGGCATCGGTTTCCTGATAACGAGTTCGCCTGGGGTCCCTATCAAAGGCTCCCCATTCTCACCGTAAGCGTGCAGATCGACGCCGAGTGCGCGCGCCTGGATTTCACCTGCATAGACTGGCAGTGACGGCACGCCGGCAACGAGCCCTGAGCAGAACTCCGTGCCCCCGGACTGAGAGGTCACCCACAGATTCGGTTTGACGTGCTCATAGAGCCAGGCAAACGTTTCAGGCGTCGCGGGAGATCCGACAAGGAAGATGTTCTCCAAGGGGCTAAAGTCGCCCTTGTCTTTGGGAACGATGTGCTGGGCTGCCATGAGCTGCACGGACGTCGGGCTGGTTCCCAGCGACTGCGCGCCCGTTTCTGCTGCGAGCCCCAACAGCATCCCGGCGTCGGGGAAGGTCGGATGGCCGTCATAGAGCACGGCAGCACCGTTCATGAGAGGTGCCCACATCAACGTGTTCCACATCATCCAGCCAGTGGTGGTGTAGAAGCACATCACGCTTCCGGGTTTCAGGTTGAGATGAAAGGCCGCAGACTTATAGTGCTCTAGAAGAATGCCGAGATGTCCATGCACGATGGGTTTCGGAAGGCCGGTCGTGCCCGAAGAGAAAAGTATCCACAACGGATGATCGCCAGGGACGTATTGGTACTCGAACTCTCCCGAGGCAACGGGCTCGCCGGCGAAGAGGGATGGCCAGCGGACGAGGCGCCGTCCACAGTTCGGCAGCTCTTCCTTCCTGGTGAGGTAGTCAAGCCAAACGACGGTCTCAACACTTTCGAGCGAGGCGACGATCGCGCGAATTTGCTCTGTCCGGTCGAAATCCTTCCCGCCGTAACGATAGCCATCCGCGACGAAAAGGACCTTAGGGCGGGTCTGAGTGAATCGATCGATCACCGTGCTTGCGCCAAATTCCGGCGCGGCGGTCGACCAAATGCCTCCGACCGCGGCCGTAGCCAGCATGGCGAGCACGGTCTCGGCGATGTTCGGCATGTAGGCAGCCACCCGATCGCCCGGACGAACGCCCAAACGGCGCAGCTCGGTCGCGAGTTTCTGCACATCGCGCACAACTTCCGCCCAGCTCAAGGTCTGGAGGGGACGCAGCTCGGACTTGTGAAACAGAAAGGGACGGTCGGGGTCGCCGTCATTCGCGTGGCGTAGGACATGCTCCGTAAAATTTACGAGGGCGCCAGGGAACCATTCGGCTCCCGGCATCGTGCGCTTGACCAGCGAAGCCCCGGGGGGCGTGATCGAGTGGATTCTAAAATAGTCCCATATCGCCTGCCAGAAATCCTCGACTTCGGTGGCCGACCACTGCCAGAGCTCATTGTAAGCGCCGAAATGAAGGCCGCGCTCCGCTTTGAGCCAATCCACGAATTTTGAGATGTTTGAACTGGCGACATACTCGTCGGTGCCCTCCCAAAGCAATTCTCCCTGTTGAGTCATATCGCCTCGTCCTCCCACATTAAGTTACTGCTCGTAGCGATGGGGCATCGGCCGGTCGCTCCGGAACCCAGAATCATTTGATCTTCCAGCGGTCCTCACCTAGACAGCGTACAATAAGTCCTGTACGATGTCCAAGAATTTTATCAGGACGATATCATTGAGAGGCACGATGGGACAGAGCGCACTGCAACAACCGGCGAGCGACGCGCTTGCGCTGGCATTGGCCGAGGCTACGGACACATTCGCGCAACGCAATTCAGCGAGCGCCGAGCAATTCGAGCGAGCCAGTCTCTCCATGCCCGGCGGCAACACGCGTACGGTGCTTTTTTACAAGCCGTTCCCCGTCACCATGGTGCGCGGAGAAGGATGCACTCTGTGGGACATGGACGGCCATCGCTACGATGACTTTCTCGGCGAGTACACCGCCGGCCTCTATGGGCATTCGGATGAATGCATCCTGCAGGCGATCAAGAAAGCGATGGATGACGGGCTAAGCCTTTCGGGACACAACAGACTCGAATCCGAGCTCGCAGCGGAAATCTGCAATCGCATTCCGTCGATCGATCTCGTGCGATTCACGAATTCAGGAACAGAAGCCAATCTGATGGCCATCGCGCTGGCGAAAGTCGCGACCGGACGCTCCAAAATTCTTGTTTTCGACGGCGCGTATCACGGAAGCGCAATTAGCTTTTTTGGCGGCGTCTCGTCACCGATCAACGTGCCACACGACTTTATCATATGCCCTTATAACGATCCCGAAGCCGCGACGGCTCTGGTCAGGAAGCATGGACCAGATCTGGCCGCCGTGCTTGTCGAACCGATGCTTGGCGCCGGCGGTTGTATCCCGGGCGACGTGGAGTTTCTCGGCGCATTGCGCCACGCGACTGATGCAGTCGGCGCGCTTCTTATTTTTGATGAGGTGATGACTTCCCGGCTCGCATTCGGAGGTCGCCAGTCGCAATTGAAGATTCTTCCAGATATTACTGTGATCGGCAAATACTTTGGCGGTGGACTCTCGTTCGGCGCCTATGGTGGTCGTGCTGATCTCCTTGAACGGTTTGATCCGCGGCGACCGAGCAGCCTTTCGCATCCGGGGACCTTCAACAATAACACTCTGACCATGGCGGCGGGGCTGGCCGGCCTGCGAGAAAGACTCGATCGGGAGGCGGTGTCGCGATTCAATGATCGGGGAAGCGGCCTCCGGGACGACCTGAACGCGATCCTTCGAAAAGCGGAGTTTCCGATGAGCCTCACGGGGCTTGGATCCGTCATGAATGTTCATGGCACCAAGGCGGAAATCCGTAACGCTGGGGACCTCAGGGGGCAGAATGAGAGGCTTAAGGAGTTGTTCTTCTTCGACATGCTCGAGGAAGGCATCTACCTGGCTCGTCGTGGCCTGATTGCGCTGTCCTTGCCCATCGGTGACGCGGAGACCGAACGATTGAAGAGCGCAGTCACGCGCTTCGTCGAACGCCGCCGGCCGCTATTGGCTCAACTCAACAGCTGACGAGTATTTCTAAGATGATCGATAGTTTCCCGCCAGTTGGCGGACCAATCCAGCTCTTTTACACCCCGATCGGCGCGAAACGACTTCCAACCATCTCGCGCGCCGAAGGCATCTACATGTGGGATACTGCCGGGAAGCGTTACGTTGATGCCTCCTCCGGGCCGATTTGCTGCAATCTCGGGCACGGCAACCGCCGTGTGATAGAGGCGGGCGTCTCGCAGATGTCGAAGGTGTCCTTCGCGAGCAGGAATCTCTTCGAAAACGAACCGAACATCCAACTGGCTGAATTGCTGGCGACGCTGTCCGGACCGGGTTTCGAGCGAGCGTTTATCGTTTCCGGCGGTTCCGAAGCCACGGAGGCGGCGCTCAAGTTCGCTCGGCAATACGCTGTCGTCACGGGCCGGGACACGAAATGGAAAGCGCTCGCCAGAATGCCGAGCTACCACGGCGCTTCATTGGGAGCCGTGTCGGTAACGGGCGATCCTGAAAGCGAATACCTCTATGGCGAGGTCACTCGCATCATGCCGAAGGTGCCAGCGCCCTTCACCTATCGGCTTGCCGAAGGTCAAGACGCAAAGGGTGCGGCCGAGGCGGCAGCCAGAGCACTGGAAGAGGCCATTCTTGCGGAAGGACCCGAGACCGTGCTCGCCTTTATCATGGAGCCAGTCGGGGGGCTCGCGACAGGCGCGCTCGTAGCACACGACGTCTACTACAGCCTTGTTCGCGACATCTGCACGCGCCATGGCGTCCTGCTCATTTACGACGAGGTGATGAGCGGCGCCGGGCGCACGGGCAAGTTCCTCTCAGCGGAGCATTGGCCGCTCGCTAAGCCCGACATGTGCACCCTCGCCAAGGGCGTTTCTGCGGGCTACACGCCCCTCGGCGTTGTCATGGTCAGCGCTGAAATGACGGACATCCTGCGCAACGCGGGGGGGTTCGTCCACGGCCACACCTATTCCGCCAATCCGCTGTCCTGCGCCATCGCTCATGCCGCGCTCACCGAACTCGTCGAGCGGGACCTGATGAGCAATGCGGCCGAAATGGGCGAGCTTCTGAAAGCGGAGCTGATTGCGCTGATGGATCGCTGCGATTTCATTGGCGACGTGCGCGGCAAGGGTCTGCTTACCGCGATCGAGGTTGTGTCAAACAAAGAGCGGAAATCGGTTTTCGCATCTGGAGAACCATCGGTCGGCCGCCTGGTTCAGCTCGGGATCGAGCGAGGCCTTCTGCTTTACACGCGCCGTACCGCATATGGTCGCTACGGCGAGTGGCTGATGATCGCCCCGCCTCTGATCGTCACGAGAGAACAAGTGCACGAGATCGTCGGCCTACTCGAGGCGACATTTGCCGCGTTCAAGGCCGAAAAAGCTGGAAGACCATGATCGCGTCCGTTGTCCCCGTTCACAGGAAACCGCGGCAGTTGTCCCTCGGCATGATCGGCGTAGGCGCTTTTGGCGCCTTCGCCGTCAAGCATCTCGCGCCATATTTTCGTGTCGTCGGCTTCGATCCGGTTGCTGATCTCAGACCGCTCGCGGCAAAATACGGACTCCATTCGGCGACGTTGCGGGACGCGGCGAGTTGCGACATCGTCGTGTTGTCGATGCCCGTCCAGATGCTTGAGAAGGTCGTCCGCGATATCGCGCCGCACTTGCGAAAGGGAAGTATCGTCCTTGACGTCTGCTCAGTCAAAACAGAGCCGGCCGCAATTCTGGCGGAGCTGCCGAGCCATGTGCAGGTTATTGGCACCCATCCCCTTTTCGGCCCTCAGAGCGGGAAGGCAGGAATAGACGGTCTGCCGCTCGCCATCGTCCCGATACGTGGGACGGCCTGGCGAATGGTGGCTGCCTTTCTTCGCAGTCGGCTGAAGCTCAAGGTCGCGGTGACGACGGCGGAAGATCACGACCGCCAGATGGCCTATGTACAGGGCCTGACGCATTTGATTTCCCGCATTCTTCTGTCGATGCCTTCCCCCACCCTGTCATTGACCACCACCGCCTTTGACCATTTGAAGGCCATGGTCGACTTGCTTCGCCGCGATTCGGACGATCTTTTCCACGCAATCTGCGCGGAGAACCCATTCGTGCATGACGTCATTCGGGATTTTCTTGATGGCACCAGTACGGTTGGGGCGCAATTTTATGCCGACGACAAGCCACCAGCCTCTCCAATGGAAACCGGTCTCAGGATGATCTCTGTGGCTGCCTGTCCATAACTGCCTCCAGGCCTGCGATGAAGGCATCAACAAACAGCTCGAAGCTGTCGTCCATTGGGGCCTCAGCGCCATTTTGCCATCGCAAAATGAAGCTCTTGTTGGCCAGGCCTTCAATATTGCGCGCGAGGATTGGATGGTGGTCAGCTTCCACGGAAGCAACGACGCTACGCATCCCGATCGCCCACTCGGCGGCTTCTTCCTTCGGCACCATTGCGAATTCTTGGGTTGTGAAGCCCACCATGGCCGCGATCACGGCGTTGTAAGCCGCGCGCAACCGCTCGGGAGGGCACCCAGCCTGGGTCAGGACAGTCAGGATGCGCTCGATCATGTCGAGGTCCACACTGGCGTTGGATACGAGCTGGACACCAATGAGCGGCGCAACGTTCGGATGTTGGCGGATGGCCTCACGATAGTTCCAAAACAAGGACTTCAGCCACGTCTTCCAATCCAGCGGAAGAGCGGGTGCGATGCCGCGCAACACTTCCGAAATGACTTCGGCAATGACTGCGTTACGGCTTGGGATATGCCAGTAGATCGCCGTGGGATAGACGCCCAGTTCCTTCGCCAAATTGCGCATGCTGAAGCTTTCGAGCTCCGTGGCGTCGATGAGCTTGATAGCGGCCGCGACGATTGCCTCCCTGGTGAGACCCGGCTGATCGGGCTGAGGTTTCGACTTTCGCGGCGCTCGCCTCTGTCGACCTACAACGGCCTGGTTCATTTCAATTCTCCATACATTCCGCAATTGTTCGGCCGGCCAAGCCAACTGCTGACCAGAGGCTCCCTTCGGATTGTACACTGTCCATCGTACAATTGGAAATCATTGCGACCAGCCTTTCCACGAAATTTGTCTGAAATATCTGTCATGTGTGCCCGGGCCGCGGCTGGAGGAAGGGGGGCCTTGCAAATCCCACACCCTTGTTGTACGGTGTACAAGTACACTGTACAACAAGGGGAAGCCGGAATGAAAAGCATTCTATGTGTGCATTGCGATGTCGACTGTCCTGTTCGCTTTGGCAGGGCTCAACCAGCCCATTTGCGCCGACCACTCTCAACCTGACGGCCGACCCTCAGTTCGCCATCGAAGAGGGAGAAATCAACAATGGCTGACCAAGGACTCATGTCGCGCAAGCCAGTGGCGGACATCATTGCCGAAGGGGAAAAGCACGCCCTGTCCAAGACGCTCGGCGTCTGGAGCATCACGGCCTTGGGTATCGGTTGCATCATCGGCGCCGGTATCTTCATTCTCACGGGAACGGCTGCTGCAAATTATGCCGGTCCCAGCATCATGCTATCCTTCGTGGTCGGTGGCATCGCGTGCGCCTTCGTTGGCCTATGTTATGCCGAACTCTCTTCCCTCCTACCCGTTTCGGGTTTAACGTACACCTACACCTACACCTACACCTACACCTACGCCACACTTGGCGAATTGTTCGCCTGGATCATCGGCTGGGATCTCGTGCTCGAATATGCCATGGGCGCCGCTACCGTGGCGGTCGGGTGGTCGAGTTATGTCGTCAGCCTACTGCACAATTTTGGCATCGACATCCCACCCGCCCTTGCAGCCGCGCCCTACACCCAGACAAAGTTGCCCGATGGCACTACAGTGGCGGGTATCGTTAACCTCCCTGCTGCTTTCATTGTTCTGCTGCTCACCTTCGTGCTGATCGGAGGCACAAAGGAATCGGCGCGGCTTAACAACATCATGGTCGCGGTGAAGCTTACCGTGGTGCTAGCATTCATTGCCATAGGCTCCGGTTTCGTGAATCCGGCCAACTGGCATCCCTTCATTCCAGACAATACCGGGGAATTCGGCCATTTCGGCTGGTCCGGCATTATGCGCGGCGCCTCCGTCGTGTTCTTCGCCTTCATCGGATTCGACGCCGTCTCCACCGCGGCTCAGGAGGCGAGAGACCCGCAGCGCGACATGCCGGTCGGTATCCTCGGCTCGCTGCTGATCTGCACCATCCTCTATATCCTAGTCTCGGCCGTGCTCACTGGCTTGGTGCACTATACCGACCTCGTCGGCGTCTCCGATCCAATCGCCAAAGCCGTCGATATAATCGGCATGCCCTTGATCTCAATACTGATCAAAATTGGGGCCCTGGCCGGCATCACCACAGTGATCCTGGTTGTGCTCTACGGCCAGAGCCGCATCTTCTTCCAGATCGCGAAGGACGGCCTACTGCCGCCGCTCTTCGCCCGCGTACATCCGACTCTTGGCACTCCGCATCTCAGCATTGCGATAATTGGCGTCGTCGTGGCCGTGGTCGCCGCTCTCACCCCGATAGACATCCTCGGTGAGATGGTGAGCATCGGCACGCTATTCGCGTTCATCCTGGTCTGCGGTGCCGTTGTCTATTTGCGTCGCACGGATCCTCATGTGCCGCGCCCATTCCGGACGCCGGCAGTGCCGGTTGTCCCGGTCGGGGGAATGCTGTGCTGCCTTGGCCTGATGGTCTTCCTGCCCTGGGAAACCTGGCTGCGCCTCTTCGTCTGGCTGGCGATCGGACTCGCGGTCTATTTTGTCTATGGCCGGAGCCATTCGGTGCTGAGGAACGGCCCAGGTAAATAGACAGCTTGGAAGTTGCACTATGCGATCTCGCCGGGCCAGCCTCGTCCGGGCCGGCGATTTTGCTTTCGGTCTTCATGCCACCCTTGACGACGGCGAAGGACTACGACCGTCACGTGGCAAAATGTGCCGGGCCTGACGCACTAGATTTCCCGCTCTGGTCGAGTTGTTTCGCCGCGGGGCTGTCCGATGGCAACCAATCTCAGGACGATGTCTGACGCGGCCTGTCTATAACTGTCTCGAGGCCTGTGATGAAGGCATCGATAAACAGCTCGAAGCTATCGTCCATCGGTGTCTCAGCGCCATTTTGCCATCGCAGAATGAAGCTCTTGTTGGCGAGGCCGTCAATATTACGCGCGAGGATTGGATGGTGGTCAGCTTCCACCGAAGCAACGACACTATGCATTCCGATTGCCCACTCGGCGGCTTTCTCCTTCGGCACCATTGCGAATTCCTGGGTTGTGAAGCCCACCATGGCCGCGACAACGGCGTTGTAAGCCGCGCGCAACCGTTCGGGCGGACAACCCGCTTGGGTCAACACAGTCAGGATCCGACGCATCCCAATTGCCCACTCGGCGGCTTCCTCCTTCGGCGCCACTGTAAATTCCTGGGTTGTCAAACCCACGGCGGTCACGATGACGGCGTTGCACGCCGAGCGCAATTGCTCGGGCGGGCATCCTGCCTGGGTCAGGACAGCGAGGATCCGCTCGATCATATCCAGGTCAACACTCGCATTGGAGATAAGTTGGACACCAATAAGCGGTGCGACGTTTGGATGCTGACGGATGGCCTCACGAAAGTTCCGAAACAGGCACTTCAGCCACGTCTTCCAATCCAGCGGAAGCGCGGGCGCGATGTCTCGCAACACTTCTGAGATCACTTCGGCGATGACTGCACTGCGGCTTGGAATATGCCAGTAGATCGCGGTCGGATAAACTCCCAGTTCCTTCGCCAAATTGCGCATGCTGAAGCTTTCGAGCTCCGTGGCGTCGATGAGCCTGATGGCGGCCGCGACGATTGCCTCCCTGGTGAGGCCCGGCTGATCCGGCTGAGGTGTTGACTTTCGCGGAGCTCGCCTCTGTCGACCCACCACTGCGTGGCTCATTTTCAGATCTCCATTTCTGGTCGTCCGTGCCTCGCAGGGCAGAATCGGTTGGTGATTCGGGCCGACTCCCAAACTACGACCGAAACGAATGACCTTGTTTGAATGCCGTACGGGAAAACCACCCTCGGCGTATCTCAAGAAACACAGGTGGCACAAGGTTCATTGTACAGTGTTATTGCTTCCTCCGTGGTACCCCTGCCCAAGGTTTGAGCAGCCCTGCGCTCCAACGTTGAAGCCCCTCCGACGACCCACGCTGACCCAGTTCCGACGTTGGAAGACATCTACGGATGACACCCTCGAACGGCTGTTGTCGGCCAGAGCTGCAGCGCCGGATGGAGCTTGCCACATGGGCTGATTAATGTACAGTGTTCTTGTACGCTGCATAATAAACGCAGAAAGCCATGACGGCGACCCAGCGGAGGTTCAATGACGGCAATTCAGCCTGAAACTTTGGAGCCACCGGCTCCACGAAGTGATTTGCTCGACCTTGTCGATCAATTGGCGCTGGCTGTTGAGAGCAAGGTCATCGAGTGGCGGCGCGAAATACATGCGCGCCCTGAACTTGCCTGCAAGGAGTTCCGGACAAGTTCATTAGTGGCCGCGCATCTTCGAGCGCTTCGCTTTGATGAGGTGCGTACTGGGCTCGGCGGAGGCACGGGCGTGATCGGCGTGCTCCGAGGTTCAATGGACGGTCCCGTCATCGCTCTGCGCGCCGATATGGACGCGCTTCCTGTGCGCGAGGAGACCGGGCTGCCGTTTGCATCGAAAGTAACCGCTGACTGGGGAGGCGTCGAGGTCCCTGTCATGCACGCGTGCGGGCACGATGCGCATACGGCAGTTCTGATGGGTGCGGCCGAAGTCCTGGCGGCTCTACGAGACGATCTCCCAGGCACGGTCCTGTTTGTGTTTCAGCCCGCCGAAGAAGGGCCCCCACCCGGTTGGGTGGGTTTACATGGGGCCAAGCTCCTGTTGGCCGAAGGGGCTTTGAGTAGTCCAAAACCGGAGGCGATGTACGGCATCCATGTCGTCGGAGGAAAACCGCCAGGCACCGCCGGTCACATCCACTACCATGTAGGCTGCGGTGGCTACGCCATGCGGCAGTTCAAAATTGTTGTTGAGGGTAAGGGAGGGCATGCGTCGATGCCCTGGCGCACGATCGATCCGCTCGTGGTCGGGGCGCAAATCTTGCTGGGACTTCAGACGATCATCAGCCGGAACACAGACGTCTACCGCAACCAGGCAACCCTTTCGATCGGGAGCTTTCGCGGTGGCGAAAAGTTCAACGTCATCCCCGATGTCGCTGTCATGGAAGGAGCGCTGCGTGTGACGGACGCAGCCAGTATGCCTGAAATGGAACGCCGGCTGAGTTCGCTGGTGGAAGGCATGGCGAGCGCAGTAGGGGCGCTGGGGCGGGTAGAGTGGGGTCACTATGATCCACAACTGACAAATGACATCGAGCTCTGCGCTATTGCCGCCAGCAGCCTCGAGCGCGCCGCCGGACCTGATGGCGTGGTTGCCGTCGCGCCGCCATTCGCCCTCGACGATTTCGCACAATTCTCTCAACACATACCATCGCTGTTCTTCACAGTGGATGTGCCTCCCTGCAAAAATACGGGGAACCGGCCTATCAGTGGGCTACTCCTTCGGCGTGGCGATATTCGGGGGCTTTGCTCCTTTCATCATTGCCTGGCTCCTGAGTGCGACCGGGTCATTGTTGGCGCCTGGCTTCTACGTCGCCGCGGCAGCATTGATCAGCTTGATCGCGCTTCATTATTGCAAGCGATATCTGTCTTAACGGCCCGGAGGCAGCGTAGTCGCGAATGCGCTTGCGCTGCGTCCCGCGATTTCAATGTGCAGCGGATACAACACCATGGAAATTTCGAAAGCCTGTGACCTCGCAAGTGAAGGGAAACCGCGAGCTCGCGAACTGGGCGTTCCCTTCGACGGCACTCCGGGACCGAACAACACGATAACAGACGTTGCTGGGATCGAAGTTGGCATGACTACCCTTATCCAGGGTGACGGCCTCCTGGTGCGAGGGCGAGGTCCGGTACGTACCGGCGTCACGATCATCTTTCCGCTGGGCAAGCACGGCAAAGATGCGGTCGCGGCCGGCCGTGCCGTTATCAATGGCACCGGAGAATTTACCGGTTTGCATGTGGTGGACGAAGTCGGCCTGCTCTTTGGCCCGATCGCATTGACCGGAACCGGCAACCTGAGTGTCGTTCACCAGGGCCTTATTGATTGGTCGTCCCGGCCGGGATTTCTCGCCGACGATCACCTGATCACAAGGCTGCTTCCAGTTGTGGGAGAAACCCTCGATAGCAGGCTCAACGACGTCCACGGCCGGTCGCTGAAGCTCGAGCATGTCTTCGCAGCCATGGACAACGCGGGTGGCGGTCCAGTGCCGGAGGGAAATGTCGGCGGCGGCACGGGTATGACGGCCTATCAGTTTAAGGGGGGGACCGGGACCTCCTCGCGGGTGGTTGCCGTAAAGCGACAACGCTATACAGTTGGCGTTCTCGTGCAGGCAAACCATGGCCGCCGATCTGATCTGCGGATCGCTGGAATGCCGATAGGCCACGAAATTACAGACCTGATGCCCAATATGAATCCCCTCCTGCGAGAAGGGCCTGCAGCGGACGGCGAGGTCAAGAATTCGTTGCTCATTGTCATCGCAACGGACGCGCCTTTGCAGCCCCATCAATTGCAGCGGCTTGCGCGACGAGCCGCATTGGGCGTCGGCCGCGAAGGTAGCACGGCGGCGACGAATTCCGGAGAATTCAGTCTGGCCTTTTCGACGACCAACACGACACCGCTAAAAGGAAAGCCAAACGGCAAGGTCTTCGTCAGCGACAACGAGCATCAGGTTCTCGATGCTTTGTTTAAAGGAACGGTTGAGGCGGTAGAGGAGGCCCTCGTCAATCAACTCGTCGCATCAGAGACGATGTCCGGCGCCAATGGCTCAACGATCTACGCCTTGCCACATGACCGCCTGGTCAGTTTGCTGCACAAGTACAATCGATACGCGCCCTCTGGTTTCAACAACTGAGCCGCCTATGGGATCCATCAGCTTCTGAAGGCGCCAGAAATCTGCCTCGGCCGAAGGCCCAAATCTGTCCCGCCATTCGACGCCACATGTTTGCGGCGCATGTGTTCTGTCGCGCGTCATAGCGGCGGAGGTTTTGCCTCTCTCTGTCCAGCCAAACAACTCGCAATCGCCGTGAAACCCCTCCAGCCGGCACGGGCTATTGCAAATCTCCGGTTTCTCTTGTACGCCGTTCCTGTACGGCGTTAAATACACAAGGGGAACCCGCAATGAAACGCCCTCTTATATGCCTCGCAGTATCGGCGGCCCTTTCCTTCCCGGCATTTGCGAATGACGTCAAACTCGGTGTGCTGCTCGGATTCACAGGCCCGCTTGAATCGACCGCTCCCGACATGGCGGCTGGTGCCGAGCTCGCGATCAAGGAAGTCAGCGACAGTGGTCTCTTCCTGGGCGCGAGCAAAGTCGTGGCCGTTCGCGCGGACTCGACCTGTATTGACGCTGGCGCAGCAACCGCGGCGGCGGAACGCCTTGTCTCGTCAGACAAGGTGAATGCGATCGTCGGCGCTACCTGCTCGGGAGAATCGGCGGCGGTTCTGACAAATGTTGCCATGCCGAAGGGCGTTGTCATGGTGTCACCCTCGGCAAGCTCGCCGGCTCTCTCGACGCTGAAGAGCAACGGCTTTTTCTACCGGACAGCGTCCTCGGACGCGCGCCAAGGCGAAGTTCTCGCGGCGATCATGAAGGATCGTGGGATCAAGACCGCGGCGATCACGTACACCAACAACGACTACGGAAAAGGCCTCGCCGACAGCATCAAGACCAACTTCGAGAAACTCGGTGGAAAGGTCACGATCACGGCTTCGCATGAAGACGGAAAGGCCGACTACAGTGCAGAGGTCGCGTCATTGGCTTCGGCCGGAGGGGACGTTCTCGTTGTTGCCGGCTATCTCGACCAGGGCGGCAAGGGGATCGTTCGCGCCGCCCTCGATGCTGGTGCATTCGGAAAGTTCGTGTTGCCGGACGGCATGATCGGCGACAGCCTCATCAAGGCGATCGGGCCGGAGCTGAATGGCTCGTTCGGTGACGTCCCCGGCTCCGATTCCAACGGGACGGAACTCTACAAGGCGATGGCGGCGAAGGCGGGCTTCAAGGTTGGCCCATATGCAGCCGAGTCATACGACGCTGCCGCGATCATTTTGCTGGCAATGCAGGCCGCGAAATCGAGCGACGGTAAGCTTTTCAAAGACAAGGTCATGGAGATCGCCAACGGCCCTGGAGAGAAGATCCTGCCCGGCGAGTTGGCAAAGGGCCTGAAGATTCTCTCCCAAGGCGGAAAGATCGACTACGTCGGCGCATCTAACGTGAAGCTTGTCCCACCCGGTGAAAGCGCGGGCAATTTCCGGGAAATCCTAATCAAGGATGGGGCGATCACCACGGTCGGCTACCGCTAATTCCCGCGGACGGACGCTCGGCCCTGAGGCCGGCCGTCCCCTTCACAAGAGACGTCAGTATGATCACAGTGGAGAAGCTGTTTAAGCGCTTCGGCGGTCTTGTGGCCGTAAACGATGTGTCGCTTACCATTCAATCGGGAAAGATAACGGGACTGATCGGTCCGAATGGCGCCGGAAAGTCGACGTTGTTTAATCTTATTGCTGGGCGTTACCAGCCAACATCTGGCCGCGTCCTGTTGGATGGCTTGGATATCACCGGCATGCCCCCGCATCAACTATTTGCGAGAGGGCTACTTCGTACTTTTCAAGTCGCACACGAGTTTTCGACGTTGACCGTTCGCGAGAACCTCATGGTTGTCGCTCCCGGTCATCCCGGCGAGCGCCTCGTGAACGTCTGGCTGCGGCCCGGCTTGGTTCAACAGTTCGATCATCAGGCCCGACGAAAAGCAGATGAAGTGCTGGACTTTTTGAAGTTGAGCCACGTCGCCGATCTGCCGGCCGGCAACATTTCGGGCGGGCAGAAAAAGCTTCTCGAACTTGGTCGGACTATGATGGCCGATCCGAAGATCGTTTTCCTCGACGAGGTTGGCGCGGGCGTCAACAGGACACTCCTCTATGAAATCGGCGATGCAATAATCCGGCTCAACAAAGAGCGCGGCTATACGTTCTGCCTCGTCGAACACGACATGGATTTTATCGCTCAGCTCTGTAATCCCGTCATCGTCATGGCGGAGGGATCCGTCATGGCGCAGGGGACTGTGGCGGAGATCAAGGCCAATCAAGACGTGGTCGAAGCCTATCTGGGGCACGGACCGAAACACAAAAGGGAGGTTCATTCATGACTTTCCTCTCAGGAAACAGCATGACCGGCGGCTATGGCGCTGTCGATATTCTCCGCTCCTGCTCGATCACCGCGCAAAAGGGGCAGGTGACCGTAATCGTCGGCCCGAATGGCGCTGGAAAATCAACAGCGATGAAAGCCTTGTTCGGAATGCTGCCGATCCGCTCGGGATCAGTGCGTCTCGAAGATGAGGATATTACGTCACTGTCACCTCAGCGCCGCGTTGAACGAGGGATGAGCTTTGTCCCGCAAGTCAACAATGTGTTTCCGTCCATGACGGTACAGGAAAACCTCGAGATGGGGGGTTACCTGCGCAAAGACGATATTCGGGGAACGATCGAAGAAATATTCGAGCTTTTTCCGGCACTCAAGCCCAAGCGGCGCCAGCTCGCCGGGGAGCTTTCGGGTGGTCAGCGCCAGCAGGTCGCGGTTGGTCGCGCCCTCATGACCCAACCAAAGGTACTCATGCTTGATGAACCGACCGCCGGGGTTTCGCCCATCGTGATGGACGAACTCTTCGACCGCATCATCGAGGTTGCTCGTACCGGAATCGCGATTCTGATGGTCGAACAGAATGCCAAGCCCGCACTCGAGATAGCCGACGTCGGTTATGTCCTTGTGCAGGGAGAAAACAAATTCACCGATACAGGGGCAGCGCTACTCGCCAACGACGAAGTACGCATGACGTTTCTGGGGGGCTGAGCAATGCATGATCTCGCAAATGCTTTCGTCCTTTTGCTTAACTATTTGATCGTTCCCGCGACGACGTATGGCTGCCAGCTTGCACTGGGTGCTTTGGGGGTCAGCCTGCTCTTCAGCGTTCTGCGGTTTTCCAACTTCGCCCACGGGGAACTCATGTCGTTCGGCACGATGACGACCCTTCTGGTGACTTGGTGGCTCCAGGCGAGAGGGCTCACAATACAGCCATTGGCGACGGCATTGCTCGCGTTGCCGGTCGGTATCTTCGTCACAGTCTTGGTGTCGCTCGGGACAGATCGGTGTGTGTACCGATACTACCGGGCGAAGCGCTCCGATCCGATCGTTCTGCTGATCGTTTCGATCGGCGTCATGCTGGTTATGAGCGGCATCGTCCGGTTCATCATCGGAACCGATGATCGCACCCTTGATGACGGTGTGCGCTTCGTCGTTTCTGCAAAAGGCTTCAGGGATCTGACAGGGTTGCAGGAAGGACTTGCCATCCGGGCGACACAGATCATGACAATCGTGTTAGCAGCCGCAAGCGTCGCGCTGCTCTTCTGGTTTCTTCACTATACGAAGACTGGTAAGGCAATGCGTGCCTACGCTGACAATGAAGACCTTGCGGGCCTTTCGGGCATCAGTGCGCAGCGTGTTGTGACCATCACATGGATCCTGGCTGCGACGCTGGCGACTCTTGCGGGAGTTTTGTACGGCCTGGACAAGAGCTTTCGGCCCTTTGTGTATCAACAGCTCGTCTTGCCAATCTTTGCGGCGGCGATCGTCGGGGGCTTTGGCAACCCTGTCGGTGCGATTATCGGAGGGTTCATAGTCGCATTTTCCGAAGTGGCGCTTACCTACTCGTTCAAGAGGTTCTTAGGCTACGTAGTTCCGGCAGATTGGACGTCTGACAGCCTCTATCAGTTGATTTCGACCGACTATAAGTATGCCGTTTCTTTCGTTATTCTCGTCGTAGTTCTAATCGTCCGGCCTTCCGGTTTTCTCAACAGGAGGTCAGCGTGAGCTTCTCTATCAGAAACATCGCTCTCTTCGCTGCCGTCGCCGCTATTCTTTTGATAATCGCGGCAATCCAAAGCGCTTCTGTCGCGCTGACGATCCTAAATCTTTGTCTCGTTTCCGCAGTGATGTCTCTCGGGCTCAACATGCAGTGGGGTTATGCGGGGCTTCCCAACCTTGGCGTAATGGGCTTCGCTGCGCTCGGCGGCCTAGCTGTTGTCGTGGTATCAGCCGCCGGCGTCCCTGCGGCCGTCACGGCTGGCGGGGCTGGCCTCATCGCATCATTGGTCGTCGCCGTTCTAGTCGTCGTCGCCGTGCTTGGAGCGGTTCGGCTGTCGTCGCTTTCACGGCGGATTAAATCAGCAGTGATCGTTGTTTTGATCGTGCTGGGCTACGCCCTACTCGAGCACTTCTTCGTTCCAGCCAAGGAGGCGATTGAGGCGATAGATCCCTCGGCAAAGGGTTATCTTGGTGGTCTCGGATTGCCAGTGCTTCTGTCCTGGCCCGTTGGCGCGGTCTTCGCTGCGGCCGCGGCCTGGCTCGTCGGCAAGATCGCGCTCGGCCTTCGAGGCGACTACTTGGCGATCGCAAGCTTGGGAATATCGGAGATTGTCGTTGCGATCCTCAAAAACGAAGACTGGCTGAGCCGCGGCGTCAAGAACGTTGTCGGCCTCCCCAGACCATTGCCGGACGAACTCGAGCTCGCGCAGACACCGTGGCTTCAGACGTTGAGCAACTATCTCGGCCTTCTTCCGCAGGACGGCGCGTCGCTGGCGGTCAAACTCGGATATGCCGGACTGTTTACGGTCGTGCTCGGCGTGCTTCTGTGGTTGTCAGAAAGAGCGCTTCATTCCCCTTGGGGCCGAATGATCTACGCAGTTCGTGACAATGAGGTTGCCGCGAGCGCGATGGGTAAGAACGTCGAAAATTTGCATCTGAGCGTTTTCATGCTGGGCGCGGCTGTCGTCGGGCTAGCCGGAGCCATGCTTGTTACTTTGGATGGTCAATTCACGCCTGGATCGTACCAGCCATTGCGTTTCACCTTCCTCATATGGGTGATGGTGATCGTCGGGGGCGCTGGAACCAACTGGGGCGCGGTGCTCGGCGCGCTGATCATCTGGACCTGTTGGATCGAAGCCGACCCCATCGGGACATGGCTTCTGCAAAACACGGTTGGGTGGCTCTCGGATGGAAATCCGGTTCGCGAACAGCTCATCAGAAACGCCTCGCAGATGCGTCTCATCGTTATGGGGGTAATCCTCCTCGCGACGTTGCGCTTCAAGCCAGGGGGGCTCATCCCAGAGCGACGCTAAAGAGGGCGCCGCGAACGGCGAGCCGAGTGGGTTCTTGACGCACAAATACCTATCGAAAGAACAGAAAAGGAGTGGGAACGTGAAGAAAATGCTTCTTGCCGCCAGCATGCTACTGCAATTTGGCCTCGCAACATCTACGCAAGCTGCCGAGAAGGTTGTCGCGGTCGCAACCTTCGTCGAGCATCCCTCGGTACAGCTACTCTTGAAAGGCTTGCGCGAAGGTTTGGATAAGGGCGGGATCACATCGGAGAACGGCTACCGGATCGAACTGCAGAGCGCCCAAGGAAGCACGGTTACCGCTGTCCAGATCGCGAAGAAGTTCGCCGGTGACCGTCCGGAGGTAATCGTGGCGACGGGCACTCCAGTCGCGCAGCCGATGGCCCAGACGATCAAGGACCTGCCAATCGTCTTCGCCGGGCTCGCTGATCCACTGGGAGCAAAGGTCGTCCATGATCTTCAACATCCCGGCGGCAACATCACCGGGACCAGTGACCGCGCGCCCTTTGGCCAACTGCTCGCAACCATCAAACAACTCGTTCCGGCTGCAAAGAACATAGGCATCGTCTACAACGCGGGGGAAGCCAACTCGCGCGCGTCGGTCGATCGCTTCAAGACTGAAGCCGCTAGCCTAGGTTTTGCGACTGTGGAGGCATCAATCGCCAAGGCGAGCGATGTGCTTCCGGCTGCGCAGAGTCTGGTGGGGAAAGCAGACGTCTTCTATGCCCCCAACGATGGAACGCTCACGTCGAACTTCGAGGCGCTTACGCGGGTAAGCCTGGAATCGAAAATTCCGATCTTCGCTTCCGACCTGGGCAGTGTCCCGAGGGGTGCGCTTGCCGCGACCGGAGTCGACTACGAGCAGATCGGTGTGCGGACTGCCGCAATCGTGGTGCGGGTTCTCAAAGGCGAAAAGCCGGGTGAAATCGCCGTCGACCTTCCTTCCTCTCTTGACCTCGGCTTCAACGCGAAGATCGCAAGCCAGCTCGGTGTATCCGCGCCGGCGTCGTTTCGTGAGACCGTCAAGACGACCGTGAAATGAGGAGGCGCACGCCATGTCATATTTCGCATGGATGGGAGCCATCGAGGCAGGTCTGATTTTCGGCTTGGTGGCGATCGCGGTCTACATCTCGTTTCGCGTTTTGGATTTTCCCGACCTGACCGTCGAAGGGAGCTTTCCTCTCGGCGCAGCGACGACGGCGGTCTCCCTGGTCAACGGAATAGATCCATTGGTCGCTACGGCGCTTGGCGCACTCGTTGGCGCCGCGGCCGGGTGCATTACCGCTTTGCTGACCGTCAGCCTCGGCTTTTTGCACCTGTTGTCGGGTATTCTTGTTTCGATCGCGCTATACTCGATCAATCTCCGCATCATGGGGCAACCCAACATCGCCCTGCTTCAAGAACGGACAATTTTTTCATACCTTCAAGACTTTGGGCTGCCTGACTCGCAGGCTGTCGTTGCTACCCTCCTGATCTTCGCTTTCGCATCCATTGCCATCGTCTCACGGTTCCTTTCCTCGCAGATCGGTCTTGCCATTCGCGCGACGGGGATCAACAGCCGCATGGCAGCCGCCAACGGCGTCGATACCAAGCTTGCCGTTTTCGTCGGGCTCGCGATCAGCAATGGCCTAGTTGGCCTCGCAGGGTCGCTATTCGCCCAGAGCCAAGGGTCGGCCGATGTCGCGATGGGCATCGGAACGATTGTCGTTGGGCTCGCGGCCGTCATTCTTGGCGAGAGCTTTATCTCGAGCTCTAAGGTCCTGCCCTCCGTTCTCGGGGCAATTTTGGGTGCGCTCGTATTCCGTGTTGTCGTCGCCTTAGCGCTCAATCTCAACGCTATCGGTCTGCAATCGCAGGATTTGAACTTGATCACCGCACTCCTGGTCATATTCGCGTTGCTGATGCCAAGGGTACGTAAAAGAATCGCACGGAAGTCCCAGACAACCCGTGACGCCCGCGCCGTACGAGGTGAGCTATGATTGCGCTGGACAAAGCTACCGTCATCTTCGGCGTGGGAACGCCCTTGGAACGTGTCGCGTTGCGAGGCGTGTCGCTTACGCTGAAGCCCGGTGAGTTTGTCACTGTCATCGGGAGCAACGGCGCTGGAAAGTCCACCCTGCTCAATACGCTCAGCGGGGAAAACAAGCTGTCTCAGGGCCGCATCCTGTTCGACGAACAGGATGTAACGTTCTTGCCGCTCAATCGACGTGCTTCCTATGTCGGACGCGTGTTCCAGGATCCGCTTGTCGGTACATGCGGTTCGTTGACGATCGAAGAAAACATGGCGCTAGCGGCGGCACGAGGTACGCGGCGAGGCTTAGCGCTCGCAAGCAACCGGCAGCTCGTTTCCCGTTTCAAGGATGAGTTGTCCGTACTCGGCCTCGGGCTGGAGAACCGCCTCCATGAGAAAATGTCGCAGCTTTCGGGAGGGCAGCGGCAGACCGTCAGCCTTCTGATGGCGGCGCTTGTTGGAATGAAATTGCTTCTCTTGGACGAACACACGGCCGCACTCGATCCAAGAACGGCTGCATCGATCATGCGGCTCACGGACGACCTCGTTCGGAGGGGTAATTTGACCACGCTCATGGTCACGCATTCGATGCGGCAGGCGCTCGATCACGGCACTCGCACCATCATGATGCACGAAGGGCGCATTGTGCTGGATTTCAGCGGAGATGATCGCAAAGGCCTCACGGTCGAAGACCTTCTCCAGAAATTCTCTGATGTCCGGGCCGAGAGCATTGATGACGATGCCTTGCTTCTTACGTAGCACGGGGCCTTGAGGGCTCAAGAAGCGGATTACCCATGTCTAACCACACCAAACTCAGCGGTAAGATCCAAACGGTGACTGGGCTCATCGACCCAGAGGAGCTCGGCTCCACTTTGATGCATGAGCATCTCATTGTAGATCTCAATCCGCTGAGCCAGCGCGCAAAGCCGTTGCCCCCTGACGACATCATTACCTTGGAGAATTCCTTTAAGATCCGCTATGGGCAGTTGTCCTCTGCGAACAATTTTCGCCTGGACGAGCCCGACGTCGCGATTGCCGAACTGAAGGAACTGAAGGCCGCGGGAGGAAATAGCCTAGTCGAACTGACCATCGGCGGAATAGGCCCCGAACCGGAGACGCTTGCTCGGATCTCGCGCGAGTCTGGTATCAACATAGTTATGGGCTGCGGCCACTACGTTCACGGCTACCATTTTCCCGAAAACAAAGATCGAAGCGTTGATAGCTTCGCGTCCGAGATGATCGCCGCGATTCGCGAGGGCGCATGGGGTACAAACATCCGCGCAGGGATCATCGGCGAAATCGGATGCGAGGAGCCTTGGGATGCCGCTGAGAGGCGGGTGCTCGAAGGCGCCGTTCTCGCACAAATGGAAACCGGAGCTTCGCTGAACGTTCACCCTGGCCGACATCCCGATCAACCAAAGAAGGTCGCCGATTTCGTTCGGAGCACGGGCGGGATCGTAGAGAGGCTGATTGTCAGTCACATCGAACGCACCATTTTCGATGAAGAGCGGCTGCTGCGCCTAGCGGATACGGGAGCGATTCTAGAGTTCGATCTTTTTGGTTGGGAACAGTCCGCCTACGGTCCGGCCGACATCGACATGCCAAATGACAATCTCCGCGTAAAGTGGATCAAGGTCCTCCTCGACCGTGGATATGGCGACCAGTTGGTGATCAGCCACGACATTTTCTCAAAGACGAGATTGTTGCGATACGGCGGGCATGGCTATCAGCATATCTATGCCAATATTCTGCCCTTCATGCGTAGGCGCGGTATCTCGGATGAACAGATTCGTTCGATGATGGTAGATACACCGCGGAGACTTCTGACCTTCAAATAGGTGTCGCATTTTGGCACAACTGCAGGCTACGCGACATCGGTGACGTAGCTATGATTTGTGGCGACCACCTCGACGCCGGGCAGGACAGCTTCATCAGAGAGTGGTTTGAGTTCGTCCGCATTCCGACCGTATCCGGCCAGCCTGGATACGGTCGGACGTGGACGCTGCGGGTATCCCGCATCCAGTCAACGGAATTCGGCAGTGTGGAAGTCATACCCACAGCGGCCATGCTGTCGTTTTTGCCAAGCGGATCAGTGTTCGAAGACTTGCGCCATCGTCCACGAGCGCAGTGACGGATAGCTCTCCTTCGGCCTTCGCGAAATCGTCGCGACCGGTTTCGTAGCCTTCAGGTTCGGCCGTTTTGGACGTGCTCGGAGAGGCGTTCTGCGATGGACTGTCATTTTTATCGGAGTTGGCCGTCGGCGAGGGTGCCATTGATGCCGGGAGAGATCTCGATGAACCCTTCGCGCTCAAGCATACGCCAAGCCTTGCTTAGGTGATCGTCAACTTGCGCTTGTTTGCGGAACGGGCAGCTGCTGCGGCGCTCGGTAGCCATTCCTGTGCCGAACGGCTCGGTCGTGATCGCTTGGTAGGTAAAGCCAGCGCCTGCCGTACTTGCTTGGCGATCATCGGCATGATGCGATCGATGTCGGGGAGGGGCATAGCAAGTAGGCGGTTGGCGTCCTTGATGCAGGTCGAAATCATTAGGCTTCTCGGAATTGCTTAAAGAGCGTCGCCGCAGGAAACGGCCGAGTTTTGTCCGCGCCAGGTCCAAAAGATTCGAACTTTGTCGCCCGGCTGAAGCTTGATCGCTTCCACGATCGCGATTCCGTTCTGCCAATTGACAGGCACCGTGCGTGAATCGTCTTCTTTCGCGTGTTTGAGGCAAGCGGAGGGCGCAGGCGTTTCGGCGTATTCGGACCATCGGATCGATGTGAAATCGTAAACTAGGGTGAGTTTCTCTGTTGGGTACTTGATGTCCTTTCCTCCCAACGAGTTGCCGCCCTGAAAGCCGTTTCGGAAAACGTAGATCATGCGCGGGCTGGGGGACACGCCGGTCAACGCGTACTCCGTATTCTGGTCGAGGTCCGCCTCTGATTCGACCGTGTACTCAATCGTGTTCTTGTCTTCGGTCGGCGCACGCTTCGTCTTGAGCCGGACCTGTGGCTCAATCGCCTTGATTTCGGGCTCGATCCCGCTGCTGGTGAGGCGTATGGCGTACGCGGCGCTCGTCCGGTGCATATCGACGTTCTCAACGTACGTAGCTTTGTCGAAAACTGGTGTGCCGTTGAAGCTGTCGACGGGCTGATCTTTCCGCTGATCGGCGAAAAAATCGAAATGCACGTAAACGAAGTCGCTGGAAATCCTTATATCAGTATTCCTCCAGAAGTAGGGGAATTGGTCGAAGTCCGGGTTGAACCATTTGGCCCCGAAGATGGCTGAAGCTACGCCGAGAATTGCAATAAGAATCTCTTTCATCCCGATCATCCCGCCTGCATAATCTAAGCTTACCACGACTTTGTCGGAATTACTGCAAGGTGTCTAATCGAGCCCCGGCCAATTGAACCAAGGAAGGGCAGCGAGCACGGCGAAGCCTACTCGTCCACCCGACGCGAAAACTTCGACGCAGGCGAGGGCGGTCTCGAGATCCTTTAGATCGTCGCCCACGCTTCTCCCTGCGAACGGAAATCTACCAAGGACGACGACAAATAATGCCTGGGCGAAATGTCGAGTTGCCAACGGAAGTTGGAAACGCACGCCGCCGATCCGCTTTGAGGATTTCGTCGCCGACGATGCCGAAGGCGACCCGGTCTCGGGGGACTGTTTCGCCGAAGAACACTACATCGGGCTTCATCATGCCACTGCAGGACCGGCAATCCGGAACCACGAAAGCCGAGAAGTCCACGTGGTCTGGCCGAACTTAAGCGCCCGGTCTTGGACTGGCTTGTCATTGAGATTGCGCCGGCAGACGAGGGCGCGGATCGGACGGCGGGTTGCCTCACGAAAACCTTAGCACGCGGCGTCTGAACCGCTGATCCGCCAGCCACCCAGATTATGTAAGTTTCTGAAGAGATGCGGGGAAAGCGATCGCAATGTGTTCTACCCGCATAATGCCAGTGCGATGCGAGTATGATCGGTCGGCTTCGCTTTTCAAAGCAGCTGCATTTCTGACCGCCATTGCCCGGTTGGGACTCGCCAAACGCCTACTTCAACGTCAGCTTGAGGGTCCGGACCGCAGAAGCGGCCTGCCCGAGCGACCCATTGACCTGCCACCGAAGTTTCATCCAGCCGCGGTTAGAGTCCTGTTGGGTTGTACGCCGACTGGCGCGGGTGGAGCAACGGGCGATTGGCGGAGTTGGTCGGGGTTGCGCAGCCGATCGCCCGTTGCGGTGAGGATGGCAGCGTAAGCCACCGGGGTTTCGTATTTCAGCGAGGAGTGCGGCCGCTCGCCGTTGTAATCGGCGACCCAAGAAGCGAGCTTGCGCCTGGCGTCGTCGAGACCGAAGAACAGCGTCTCGTTCAAGAACTCGTCGCGCATGCGGCCGTTGATGGGGAAGACGGCCCCGCTCTTTCGCAGCCCGGGATATACTGTCGATGTACAGGACCCGCTAACAGGAGGAGTTCACCAATGGAAGTCGCGACGATTGGGTTGGACATTTCGAAGCACGTCTTCCACGTCCATGCGGTTGACAGAAAAGGCCAAGTGATCAATCGCCAACGCCTCCGGCGAGGCGAGATCGCGTCGTTCTTCTCGTCACTCGAGCCGTGCCTGGTCGGCATCGAGGCCTGCGCTACTGCTCACTACTGGGCACGCGAGATCCGGCGGTTCGGACACGAAGTGAGATTGATTCCGCCGGCCTATGTAAAACCTTACGTGCGGCGAGGAGCCAAGAACGACGCCGCTGATGCGGCCGCGATCTGCGAAGCGGTCACCCGCCCCAATATGAGGTTCGTCCCAATCAAGAGCGTCGAGAGCCAGGGCTTTTTGATGCTTCATCGCGCAAGAGGCTTGCTGGTCCGCCAGAGAACCATGACGGCTTGTGCCGTTCGAGCTCACTTCGCTGAGTTCGGAATCATTGTCGGGCAAGGCCGGCAACGGGTGGATAGTCTGGCGGACTTGTTGGATGACGAGGCCCTAGCGCGCTGCAGGTTGTCGGTCTCCTGGTGGCGCTCGTCAAGCGAACACTATTACCTGGACCTCGGCTTCCTGCCCGAGATCGTACGCTATTTCTCCATCGGCGGTCGCGAGCAGTTGCTTGGCGCGCTCGGTCCGGAGAACAGCCCGCTTCCCCTAATCCGCTGCCAGCCGCGGCACTGAGGGCGTCTGCAAGGGCCGCAACCGACTGCGGTGCCCGCCAATGAACCGACAAGAGCCGCATCGAAGCAGTGAAGCCTCGATGCGGCAAAGTCCGGTGGGGATTGGGGATCTGGGTAGGAGGAAGCGGTTATACATCCGCCTTTGTGCCGAGATGATGCTGGGAATGAGCCGCGGTGTCTACGGATGGGAGCGCGCGAGTGTTGTCGCCTACAGCATCACTTGCGCATCGTCCTGCGCTGCCGTCGGCCGTCGATGCGGTGGCGTTCCGCGCAACGTTCCACAATGTTACGGGGCGGCGACATCGTTCAACGGACGTCCCCGTCTGAGATCGGCGAGAAGTTTCCTCTTGAGCTCGTCGCCTAAGCCATAACGGTCCAGTGCTGCGGGAATATCGCTGGCCACCCCGGGATAGCAGTGCGCGAGCCGCTCGGCCGCCCGCACGGCACACTCCTCGTCCTGCTTGGTTGCGCATAGCGCAATCCGAAGCAGCAAGGTGAGCGGCACCGGCGAGGCCTCCGATCGGAAGACGATACGCCGGGCATTGACGGCATCGTTGCGCATGTAGGCCGCCAGCGCCGCGTAGGGCGGCATGAAAACAGTCGGCTGGATGGCGCCGGCCTGTAGTTGCGCTCCGAACGCCACGTCCTCGTCGTGGTGGCCGCGTGCGATATTGGTTGCCGCCAGCAAGGACTGGCTGAGGCCGGATACGGGTGGACCATCGAGGATCTGCGGCGTCAGCTCGAAGGCGCTTTCGGGATCGCCTCCAAAAAAACGCGCTGCGAACAGCGCGAGAAGACCGATCCCGAGCTTGGGCGAGCGGCTTGCGGCTCGCTCTGCGAGCTCCCGAGCCCGCGCGATGTCTGACTCGGGGTTTCGGCCCGGCGTCCCGTCGAGATACTCGGAAACCAGTACCGCCGAGAGCAGCGACAGCAGCCGTGGATCGTCAGGCTGCCGGCTGACCTCTGCTTCGAGGCAGGCGAGCGACTCCGGCAGGTCATAGGCGTAGTGAAGGATGGTATCGAGCGCCCGCAGAACGCAGGCCCTGCCCTGAAGGTTCCGGGCAGCAGTCGAACTGGAGCGGCGGAGTGCATCCGTCATGATCGCGCCGATCCAGAGTTCGCCGACGTCCGCGGCGACCGTGCTCACCATGCGGTCGTCGGCCGTGCTCTGGACGCTCACGTCAATGCCCTGGAATGCGCGAGACCAGATGATCTCGTTGGAGCGCGCGCTGAGCAGCCGGAATACGAAGTCCCGCCGCGACCTGTCCGACGCTCCGGCCCGGACCAGAAGGACATAATCCACGGCGCTCTGATGGTCTGCGTCCGCACGATTGTGCATGACGGTCAGGTCGTAGTGGGTCAACGCGCTCTCGAGTGACGTGGCGATCAGCCCCGTCTGTTCGTCGGATGTCGGAGGATCGGTTTGCACGAGGACGCTCGGAAGGCCGAGCACCGGTGTGCTCACCTGTGCGCCGAACAGGCGCGCGACGTCGCGCGAGAGCAGGGCCGTTCCAAGCACCAGCGTCACCAGCAAGATCACGACATGACCCGGATAGAGCAGACGCGGCAACTTCGGCGCGACGTTGCTTTCTTCGGACCTAGGTGGTGGCACCTCCTCCTCGACCGGCACAGCTCGCAGGAACTGCGGCTGATACGAGCCGACGGGCAGCACGATATGCATCGGATTCTTCGCCCCGGTTCCCCTGTAGTAGTTCTCCAAGAGCTCGCGCAGGCGCTTGGCCTGGACGCGCACGACGGAATTGACCTGCGGATCGAAATCGCTGCCGCGTCCGAGGACGGAGGTGGCGATGGTGAAGGCCTTCAGCCGGTCACCGCGGCCTTCGAGAGTCTCCTGCACCACAAAGCGCAGGAACTGCATCGCAGCAGGATTACGGCGAAAGCTTGGATCCCGTAGAATTCGATCGAGCTCAGCCCCGACGTCGACGGGCTCGCTCGGGACCGGCGAGGAGCCGCTTTGGATGTCTGCATTCATATCGGTCGATCGACGCAGGATCCGTGGGAACTCGACGCCCTCGCGCAAGGTTCCCGCGCGTCGCGATATGGTTGGCTCAGCCTTCTCCGACCATCAGGTACGCTTGTCAGCGCGCGCTTGGCGAGGGATATCCGTGCTCCCAGACCGGTTCGATTACTGCCGCGCCTCATTGCGTCACTTCAAATTCCACTGCGTCACCAAGGTTGATCCGAACGCTTCTCGGATGCAATACCGGGCTCGGCGATTGTGCTGTCTGCGACAAAAAGAAGCCGAGGGCGACAAGCGCACAGCCGCCACACCGGACTGCCGGCCCTCATTTGCCGAACCACGTCTGGGCTGTGATCACGATGCAGATTGACGTGGAGGCGGGGAGCAGGAAAGACCGCGCACCGGGCTCGCGGTAATTGTACATCTTGACGTTGTCGGCGAAATCGCCCTTCGCCGCACCTTTCGTTTCCAGGGCCGCGCCGACCGTGTCGCAGCTCACCGGGTAAGGCTGCACGACCAGCGAGCTCGCATCGCAACTCGTACTCGCCAGGGGCGTCACGCCGGCGAAGCTGAGCAGCAGCGGCGAGGCCGGATCGCCGCTGGCAACCGCATTCGTCACCGAGAAGATGTGCTTGTCGGCTGCCTCCTTGTTCCAGAGCGCAGTCGCCACATGACGGCCGGTGGCGATCTGCGAGGATACCAGGCCGAGCAGCGGCGCACAGGCACGCACGCCGGCCTTGTCCGCGATCTGCAGCGCGGCAACCTTGCTCTTGTCCGGCTGACTCCCGTCCGGCTGGATCGGTTCTGCGGCGCTGGTCCCGGCAAGGAGGGACATGACATGCTCACCCAACGAGGTGAAGGTGAGGACCGCTGCCGCGGCGAAGGCGAACAAGACAGCAAGGACGGCGATCAGCCACGACGAGCGTGCGGGGACATACGACAATGATGACATCTTGCCTCTCCGAGGAATGCCCGGCCATCGGCCGGCTGTCTCGACGACGGCGAGACAGCGATTCGAATACCGGAATGCGTCGAACCTAGTCTGCTCCGCGAGGCAAATATTGTCGTCGGGTACCCACGGCTTGTCCGATTGCGCGCCGGTCGGCACTGAATGCGGTTTCGGACAAGTTCACTTCCGTTCGGTCCTAGATTGCGCGTGCTTTCCTACTTAGGGTTTCGCGCCTCTCCAACGAGAGACGCAGGTCGTGCCGGCGCTCGATGGCGGCGGAGACCGACTTGCTCAAAGCTGAGCTTGGCGAAGCCGAAGGACCACGCTCCGCCGCGCCCTTTCGTGTCGAGCCCAAGGAACCAATGACCAGAGAAACGTGTCGTTCGCCGTCGCAGCAGTCCAAGGCCTTTGCAAGCGATCAGGAGAGGCCGCACCGTGGCGGCGAGGCTGCCGATCCCGGCTCCCCTGACCGGATGCGCCGCCGCTGGACGCCGCTGAAGAAGCTACGGGTTCTGCTGGCCGTGCAGTCCGGCGCGCTCGCGGAGCGCGATCTCTGGGAAAAGCTTCGGATCAGCGAAACGGAGTTCAACTCCTGGCGGCGCGCGTTCGCGGAGTTCGGCTATGCTGGACTGAAGACGACACAGCTTCAAAAGCTACGCAGGCGCGGCGCTCGCCGCAAGTGAAAGCGGCCGCGCTCTCGAGATGACGCTTCGGCTTGCAGGTGGCTGCAATCCCGACCGTGCTTTGCTGTGGCAACCCGCGGACATTGATCGGCATGCGCTGCGCTCGCGATCTGGCGCGATCGTTCGGTTTGCTGGTCGGTCGTACCGTGCCAGTCAATGTTGATGCCGCTACGAGCAATACGACGACTCCGGCGCCTGTCTAGGCTCCCTGCATGGTGAATCGAAGGATGTATTTCAATCATAGGTCGTGTCGCAGAACGCGAACGCGCATTGTGGGGCGAGCGGCCGAGAGATCGGACATTGGCGTTCGTAGTGAGTTCGGATTGATCGTGAGGGAGTGTCGTCTGCACGCGAAGGCAGGCGACGGATGCGCAGCGTTGCCAGGACGGCGGCGGATGCTTTTGCGCCGTGGGCGCAGTGTCGGAGCCGTCTCGCGCGAGGGGCAAGATGGCTGTCTTGGAGCGTTGCTCCGGTCCCTTGGACTGGTCGCATGCAGTTGAACTGGGAGAAGATCGCCATGATCATGAATTCGCAATCGAGCGCCGCAGCCTTTGTCGCCAACTGGGTTGATCATGCGGCAGGCGACTGCCGATCGCTCCGGCGCAGGCTGATCGCCGTGTTGCGGCGGGCTCACCGCGTGCTCGGCATCCGGCGCAAGAGACTTGGTATGGGGCTGCTGGGGCTGCACGCCCCGCGCATCGCGGGGCTGTCGCTGGTCGCAGGTCTGAGCTTCGCCGGGCCGGCGAGCGCGAAGGTTTTCGTAAATAACACGGGCAATAGCAATGACAGGTCCTGCGCCTGGATTGAAGACGCAGGTACGATGGCCAGCTCGTTCACTACCACGGATGCTGGCGGGGGGTATCAGTCCGGTTGCAGTGCTGCAGATGCCTCGACGCAAACGAATCGCAGTCTTTTCTACGCAGGCGCAACTTTCCAACAAGAAGTAAATCTGACGCTTGGCGGGCTGCTGTTTGTCAATGCGGGCAAAATTGGTGTCACCGACGTCGCCACCGGCACCTACTCTATGAGGATGGGCAGTGTCGCCACGATGAACGCGGCCGCGGGCGCCAATTCCATCGCCATCGGCTCGGCCCAGACCAGCACCTCGGACGGCGCTAGCTCTGGAGCGACGGTCGCGTCCGGCAACAGCGCCACCGCCATCGGGGTTAAGGCCAATGCCGCGGGACTCAACTCGATCGCGCTGGGCAGCGCCGCGTCCGCATCTGCTGAGGGTTCAGCTGCGCTCGGTAATTCGGCCAGTGCATCGGGCGTCGGCTCGACTGCGCTCGGCCGGCGTGCTGTGGCCGCCGCGGCTTCCGCAGTCGCTGTCGGCGACGGCGCCAGCGCGCAGACGGCCAGTGCGGTGGCGATCGGAGCGGGCGCCACCGCACTGGGCGGCAAAGCGGTCTCGATCGGCGCCGGAAACACCGCCAATGGGAATGGTGCGGTCGCGATCGGCGATCCCAACACCGCGGCCGGAACCGGCGCCGTCGCCATGGGCGCCAATAACAGCTCGAACGGCCAGGGCGCCGTCGCATTGGGCAATGCGAACACCGCGACGGGCCAAGGGGCGGTGGCGTTGGGCAACAGCTCGACCGCGGGCGGCGGCGGTGCGATTGCTCTCGGTGATACGGCTGCGGCCAACACAACCAAGGCTCTGGCGCTCGGTTCAGGAGCAACCGCGACCAACCAGAACGATGTCGCACTGGGCGCGGGCTCCGTAACCGCGACTCCGAACGCGACAAGTGGAGCCACGATCGCAGGGACATTCTACTCGTTTGCCGGCACCTCGCCGACCAGCGTCGTCAGCGTCGGCGCCTCGGGCTCCGAGCGCCAGATCACCAACGTCGCGGCCGGGCGGATCAGCGCGACGTCCACCGATGCCATCAACGGCTCGCAGCTTTATGCGACCAATCAGGCCGTCACGGCCGTGCAGCAGGTGGCGAACGCCGGCTGGAACGTCACGACGTCATCGACCGGGACAGGTACGGTCAGCGGCACGACGGTGCAGAAAATCGCGCCGGGGGCGACCGCGACCTTCACCGCGGGCAACAACATCGCGGTGACGCAGAACGGCGCGGAGGTGCAGATCGCCACCAGCATGACGCCGAGCTTCACCTCGGTGACGACCGGCAACACCACGATGAACTCCAGCGGCCTGACCATCAATGGCGGGCCGAGCGTCACTTCGAGCGGCATCGATGCGGGCGGCACCAAGATCACCAACGTGGCGGCGGCGACCAATCCGACAGATGCGGTGAACCTGACGCAGATGCAGACGGCGGTGACGAACGTCCAGACGCACTATTACAGTGTCAACGACGGCGGCACCCAGCAGGCGAACTACGCCAACAATGGCGCGACCGGCACCAATTCGCTGGCCGCGGGCGTTGCCGCCTCCGCCGCCGGTGCCGGCTCGACCGCACTCGGCTTCGGCGCGACAGCGAACAATGCCAACGACGTCGCGCTTGGCTCCGGCAGCACTACCGCCGCGCCCAATCCGACCGCGAGCGCCACGATCAACGGCACCACCTACAACTTCGCCGGCGCTTCGCCGACCAGCGTGGTCAGCATCGGTGCTGCCGGCTCCGAGCGGCAGATCACCAACGTCGCCGCCGGGCGGATCAGCGCGACGTCCACCGATGCCATCAACGGCTCGCAGCTTTATGCGACCAATCAGGCCATCGACACGCTCAGTCAGGGCGCCGTCAAGTACGATACCTCCGGCGGCACGGTGAACTACAACAAGATCACACTCGCCGGATCCGGCGGCACCACGATCACCAACGTCGCCCCGGGAGCGGTGAGTTCAACCTCCACCGATGCGGTGAACGGCTCGCAGCTCTATGCGGTGCAGCAGCTCGCAGGCGCCGGCTGGAACGTCACCACCAAGGCCACCGGCACCGGCACGGTCAGCGGCACCACTGTGCAGAACATCGCGCCCGGCTCGACCGCGACCTTCACCGCCGGCAACAATATCGCGATCACCCAGGTCGGGTCGGAGATCCAGATCGCCACCAGCATGACTCCGAGCTTCACCTCGGTCACCACCGGCAACACCAAGATCGACACCAATGGCTTGACCATTGCCGGCGGACCGAGCGTGACGTCAGCCGGAATCGACGCTGGAGGAACCAAGATCACCAACGTCGCCGCCGGTACCAATGCGACGGATGCGGTCAATGTCTCGCAAATGAACACCGTGGTCGCCGGCGCGAAGACCCGTTATTATAGCGTCAATGACAACGGCGCCCAGCAGGCGAACTACGCCAACGATGGCGCCACCGGCGCCAATTCGATGGCCGCGGGTGTTGCCGCCTCCGCCTCAGGTGCCGGATCGACCGCCATCGGCTACGGCGCGACCGCATCCAACGCCGGCGCTGTCGCTCTCGGTCAGGGCTCGACAACATCGGCGGCCGTCGCCACGACCGGGACCGAGATCGGCGGCAAAGCCTACACCTTTGCGGGAACATCCCCCACGAGCACGGTGAGCGTCGGGGCGGTTGGCGCCGAGCGGACCATCACCAACGTCGCCGCGGGCCGGCTCAGTGCAACCTCGACCGATGCGATCAACGGCAGCCAGCTTTACACCACCAATCAGGCGGTGGACGTGCTCTACAAGGGTGGGGCCGGCCCGGTGCAGTACTCGAACTCCTCGACGCCGACGACGCCAAACGGCGGCACGCCGACCAACGACCTCACCCTGGTCGGCGGCTCCAGCGGGCCCGTCGTGCTGCACAACGTCGGGGACGGAGCCGTCTCGTCGACCTCGACCGACGCGGTCAACGGCAAGCAGCTCTATGCGACCCAGGCGAACGTGCCGGGTTCGTGGCAGGCGCCGACCTCGAATACGTATGTGCTGAGCAATCCGGCGGGCGGCGGCGGCCCGGTGACCCTGAGCAATGTTGCTCCAGGAACGCTCTCGCCGACGTCGACCGAGGCGGTGAACGGCTCGCAGCTTTATGCCACCAACCAGGCGATCAACAACATCGCCACGGGCTTCGGCAATCTGCAAAGCCAGATCGACACCAACGCCCGCCGCGCCGACGCGGGCATCGCCACGGCGGCCGCTCTGGGCATGGTCCGCTACGACGATCGCCCGGGCAAGCTGTCGACCGGCGCTGCCGTCACCTACCATCACAATCAGGCGGGCTTCGCGATGGGTGCGGGTTACACGACCGAGGATCGCCTGTGGCGGGTCTCGGCGGGACTCGCGTTCTCGCCGACCAGTAGGAGCATGGACGATCTCACGGTCGGCGCGAGCGCCACCTATACCTGGAACTAGATCGCGCGCCGACCCACCGGCGCGTCCGTGGCTACCAACATCGGGAATCGTCAGATGACATCCAAGATCACGATCTGCGCCGCAGGCTTGCTGCTGTCGCTTGCGTTCACGTCCCGGCCGTCACCGGCGGCTGATATGTCCGTTCCGGCGTCAACCTGCCACGAAGGCGGAAAGTACCAGCGTATCCCCATGAGCCGCATCGCGCAGCGGACCGAGCACGATCCGTCCGGCCTCTGGACAGACTTCGAGCTGTGGAACGTCAATAGCCCGCACAAGACCGACATTTGGGAGGGCGCGTACCGGGGCTGCCGGGGTGAACGCATCGTCGTCTCGCAGATCATCAATCGGCAATGCAGCAGCGCAACGGTCTGTCCGGTGCGGATCGTGCAATTCGACCGCGGCGGCAGCGGGCGGGTGCTGCTCGCCTACAAGCAGGCCTGCACGCTGCATGGCACCTTCGCGCTGAGCTCGGACGGACATGAGCTGATGGCCTGCGACGTCCCTTACGAGCTCGACTGAAGCGACCGGATCGAACAGCATCGGTCGACTCGATGACAATTAAGAGAAGGTTGTGAGCATGAATCCGCAGGTCCGAGCGATCCTGTTGCTCATCTGTTGTCTGGCGCCGACCGGGGCCCGGGCAGAGGTTGTGCCGGCAGCTGCTGGACAAACCCCGACGCCGTCTGCGCCGACGCCACCTGCGCCGGTGCCGCCCGCGCTTTCCACCAAGCCTTGGCAAGTCGACCGGATGCTCGCGCTGCTGCTCGTCCGCTCGACCGTCATTGCGCTCGATCAGGCCAACAAATCCGGAAACTACACGGTCCTGCACGCGCTGGCCTCTCCCAGCTTCCAGCAGGTGAATACACCGGCGCAGCTCACCGACCTGTTTGCGAACTTCCGTCGCGAGAAGTTTGACCTCTCGCCGGGTGCTATTCTCGAGCCGCAGTTCGCATTTGAGCCGAGGATCGAGGCCAACGGTCTGTTGCACATCGCGGGCGACTTCGCGGGACGGCCGAGCCCGTTCCATTTCGATCTGATGTATCAGTCGGTGGGTGGGCGCTGGCTGCTGGAGGCGATCTCCGCCGGCTCGCAAGGAGGCCAGGACAAGCCAAAGGAAGGCCCGGAATCCGGCGCAGCCGCGAGCGCTGCGCCGCCGGCGGCTCCGACGCCTCCGAGGCCGGTTGTGAGATCTGGTCAGCCGCAGCTGCTCCTTGCCCGGCCCGACCAGTCCAATCCGCCACAGACATCGCGCAAGCCGCAGCAGAAGAGCAATGAGCCCCGGTCGAACTGATCTCCGGCCGGAGGCGGCTCACTCGACCGAGGAATCTGGCGGACCCGGTCAGCAGGACGAGTTGGCTCCTTACGGAATGTCTCTCACGAGCATGCGGCCGGTCATCGAAACGATCGACGTGATCGCTTCCGCACTGATCATGGTGCGCTGGAGACACCAGAGCTCATCAACTTCCGTACGACTGGACGGGTGGATCCGCTCGGGAGGCTCGCGCCGCGCAGTCTTGCTCCCGCCGGAGTCCCTCCGGTTGTTGCGCGTCTCGCAATCCGGCGACGCGGTGTTCTGGGACTGCTGTGAAGGCGCGGTGCTGACCGCGCTCGTGCTATGGCAACTCGCGGAGGAACAGCGGCCCTTCACCAACGAAGATGCGCGTGCCTGGCAGGCGGCCACGCGGCTGACCAACTCTGAGGTGGCGCAGCTGTTCGGCATCTCCAGCCGGACGTGGCGCTCCTACAGGGCGCAGGCCCGGATCCCGCGATCGGTCGGCATCGCGTGTCGTGCGATGACACGCGATCCGCTACCGCTGCATGCGCACGTTCAATTGTCCCGCCGCCTTCGCACTTCGAGTCGTTCGTCGGTCGAGGGCTGAACGGCCGCGGCGGCGCGTCTATGCAGGGGCGGAGCGCGCTTGGTACCGATCGCGCGTTGGGCGACAAGCGAGGTTCGCTGCGAGAAAATACCTGGCCGTACGAGGCCACTATGGTTTACGCGGGCAAATGGGATGGTCAGCTGTAGCGGCAGGGAAGTAAATGGTAGATCAGCCGAGCGCGATAAAGCAACGCCTGCGAAAGGTGCAGATCCATCCGAGCGTGCCGGAGCAGCTCCGCGACCAGCTCAAGAAGTGCGCTAAGGAGAGGGGGCGCTCGCTGAATCAGGAAATCGTGCTCCGGCTGACAAAGTCTTTGGCTGAGGACGGCTGCTGAGCCGAGACACGGAATTCGCATCGTCGGGACTGCCCGCTGCAACTGATGTCACGCATGATGTCTGGTTGTCAGACCGGTGGATCAAGCGCCCGAGCGACGCAGAAGAGGAACGTGAACAGCACAGCCGAAAAGGCGAGTCCATAGATGATGCCGCGCGCGACGCTCGTCCTATAATGGTCCCTGTTCGCGCTGACGTGCTTCATCCGTCTGTGCCGATGCTGAATGCCGATTCGCGTGAAGCCATTGTCACGAGAGCGTGCCGGTAAGCAAATGGATCCAAAGGTGCGCAAATTGGACCTGACCGCACAATCGTGCCGTAGACAAACAAGCTACCGGGCCACGGAAGATGACGATCTGTACGGGTACCGGCATGATTGGATTGGAGGAAGCGGTGCAGGTTCAACTCGCAATCGTTCTCATGCTGGCATCGGTGCTGGCACTGGTCGGTCTCGCCTTCTGGCTGCTTCGCGACTACGCTGCGGAACGCCGGCTGAAGGCTCGGATGGGCCAGCCATGGCGCGTTGCACCGATCCAGGTCGTGAGGCTCGCAAGCGGCCGTCGCCTCGTCCTCATTCGCCACCGAGACATGGAGCATCTGTTGCTGATCGGCGGGCCGGCCGATCTTGTCGTGGAAAGCAGGGCCATGCAGGCCGGCGAATATGACGTCGCGAACGGAGACGGCAATTAGCAGCGAGGGACGTCCGCGACGATGAAGTGACCGATCTCGACAATTCCAAGTCGAACAAACTTGAACGATTCATATCACTTTCTCGATGATGTGGCGGCCTTCGCCACGATGCTCCAAGGTGTCTTCGTTGTTCATTGGAGGCTGTGGATGCATTCGCTTTACGAGAAGCTATCTGTCCTGGTCGTGGATGATGATCCGACGTTTGCGACCACAGTTGCCTTCCTGCTCAGCCGCATTGGCGTTGGCCAGATTGGGGTCCTGCATGAAGTCGGGTCGGCCTGGTCCTTTTTGAACGCGACGCCCGTTGATGTCGTCATCTCCGACTGGAATATGGAGCCTGCCGATGGCTATCAACTCCTGAGGATGGTGCGCAGAAGTCGCCGCCTTGCGCTCCTCGGGTTTATCATGATGACCGCCAATACATCGGAACAATATCCGCGTCTCGCGATCGAGGCGGGCGCCACCTTCTTCCTCGTGAAGCCATTCCGGATGTCGAGCCTGAAGGCTGCGCTGGATGCCACGTTGAGCGAGATGCCTGGGCAGACGCCGTTCGCGCAGGTGCGGCTCGAGGGCAGTACGGGTCGTCGACCGGAATGGGGGTGATCGTCGATTCAGGTCTGCGAGGAATGACAATCTGGGTGCCGCACCTGACAAGAGATTCGCCTCAGTTGGCCTATCCTTCGGCGAATGATCGTGGCCGCCGCCGAGACAGCGGCGTGAACCGACGTTGTCGGCAGGTGGACGAGTGCCGCGTTGGGAAGGAGATCGCGTCGTGTGGTCCAGAAGCTTGGCGTTCATCGGCGCGGCCTTAGCCTTGCTCTTCGTCCTGCCGCCTGTATCGACGTCCCTTGCCGGGACGACCGACCGCGAGTCCCTGTACGTCGGACCGGCAATCAATCGCGATGTCTTCAAGGAAGGCGCGATACGGCGGATCGAGGCAAGCTTTCAGAATTGGCGTGTCGTGTGCGATGAAGTCACTGCCGAACGGCGCCGATTCTGCAGCTTGTTCGGGGCGGGTCAAACGGAAGGCAAGATGCTTGGTGACATCGTGGTGACGACCACCCGCGAGGGGCAGCCTGCCGCCATGCTCCATCTTCCTTACGGCGTGTCGCTGCGGTCGGGACTCACGGTCGCGGCAGCCTCCGGAGGCGCGATCGCTGGCTCACGGCGTGAAAAGACCAGTCGTGTCACCAAGCTGGCTTTCGTCACGTGCGACGCCCAGGGGTGCATGACGCTTTGGCCGCTCACGACTGCGCAGCTCAACGCCTTGATCACCGGTGGAATGCTCATTGTACGGTTCAAATCGATGACGGTGGCGAACATGGCCGGCCCGACGCCTATTCTGGTCGGCGCCGCCGATCGCGAGATGGTCATCTCTGGTCTCGGCTTCTCTGAAGCGGTCAGAGCCTCGATCAACAAGCCCTAACACACAGGCGTTGGCCACCGAGCGCAGGAGGGTTTGCGTGCGTTGCCCTCAACTTCGATAACGGGTTACGTTTGGAAGATATGCATACTACGTTACATCGGCATGTACGGGGGGTGAAGAGCTCTCGGCGATGCCGACACGAAAGGTGACCGCACGCTAGCCGTCTGGCTATAAGGAATGAGCGAAATCGACCCTGGTGTGCATCGGCCTGCCCGAGTTGGTGCGACCCATTCGGTTCAATTCCAGCGATTTAGTACACTCGGGTGGATGACAGAGCGCCCATCCGTCCCAATTGGGGGCAGTTGTCCTGAGCCTGTCGGGTAGACCGAGCGAAGGCGAGGTTCCCCGATTCGGCGTTACGCGCGGCGTTCACCCTTCCTGAAGTAACCGTTACCACGCTGCAAAAATCGACAAAGGTGGCTCTCTTTCTACCTGGAAGCGATGGCGTTGCCGTTCGTTCCTGAAAACAGGGGGAAAGCATGAGCATTCTTGGCCAGGTCGGTATCAGTCATCGCGGCGAGCTCCAACAGACCGGGAATCGGTCGATCCGCGTGGCGCTTCACGTGACCGAGCCGGAAGGCGTCGCGGTGACGACTTGCGATGCCGCCGATGGTGGCAGCATCTTGTGGGCGTGGGGATTTGCCGGCTTCTTGAAAGAGCTGGACCGGAAGACCTCCGCTCCGATGGTATGGGCTGTTTTCGAGAACGGGATCAGCAGCTGTTACGTCTCGAATTCTCTTCATGGACTCCTGGGGGGCAAGGGCCGTCCGCGATATAATGGGGTAGAGGAGCAAAAACATCTCTGCGTTGCCATTCCGTGTCGCTCATTCTACCGGGGCGTCGATGATGTTCCACATAGAATCGACGCCAATAACAGGTCGTGGAGGGCGATCGAGCTGCTCGGGACAATGGCGAGTTACGTGGTTGGCGAGCTCAGCACGTCGAGCGAATCTACCAAGGAGCTCTCTCATCTCAATTTGGTTAACAAGGTCCTAACGCGCGCAGCCATCCCATTGCTGGTTGCCGCGTGCGACGAGCTGGGCGACTGTGCGGAGGCGCGCCGTGTAGCCGGCGCCAAGGGGCGGCATTTGAGGTTGCTCCTGCAGATCGTTCGAGAACGCTTCCGGGATCCGTCGTTCTCACTCCGTCGCTTGAGCGCTCTTTCGGGATTGAGCAACCGGTACGTCAACGCGATATTCCAAGAAAGCGGCGCCTCGTTCTCGGAACGGATATTGGATGCGCGGCTTCGATGGGCTTATCAGGAGCTGAGTTATAGCCCGCACACGGGCCGCAAGATCGGCAAGATTGCCTACGACGCGGGCTTCACCGACCAGCCCTACTTCAATCGGGCGTTCAAGCGGCGTTTCGGCATGAGCCCGCGGGAGATACTTCGCCGGTTTGATCTCACTGGCGATACTGAAGGTGACGAGATTCCGAGGTCTGTTCAGTCGGCTCGTCCGGAGGGAAGCAACCGCATTCTGCCGTTGCAGCGCCCGGTTCGCGTCGGGAGTCCCGATGCCTTCGAACTGTGAAGTTGTTGATTGCGCGCATAAGTTGCATTGTCTCGGCGGCGGCTTCGATCCCTGATCGGGCTTGGTCATATGACTTTTGTCAGGAAGTCTCGTGACTTTGTCCACGTGTCAGGATTCAAAAAATCTGCTCCGTTTTGTGGACGCGCTCGCATCGCAAGGGCTGGGGGCGGGCGACACGTCAACGAACAGGGATGGATGAATTATGACGAGGTTCTCGTACGTGTACCGAGCCTCTAGCCCGAGGTGCCCAATACCCGCGACCGTCAAAACGAGCGTCTTGGGTCATCGGGTGCGTCGGTTGTGGAGTTCGAAGCGATGATGCTCGAAGGTCAGTTGGAGATTGACGCGCGGCAAGAGTTGGCGGGAGGTCATAGGAAGGTCCCTGCCGCGACCACTTGGAATGGGCCGGACAGGCAAGAGATCGAGATGCAATTGTCGCGCTTGCTGGACAACGGCGAGTTTCGGAAGAGCAAAGCCGCGTCCCAGTTTCTCAAATATGTGGTTGTCGAAGCGCTGGATGGTCGGGCCGAGCGCCTGAAGAGCTATACGATTGCGACGATGGCGCTGGGACGAAGCACCGATTTTGATCCTCAGATAAACTCCGTCGTCCGGGTTCAGGCGAAGCGCCTCCGAGCGCTCCTGCACACATACTATCTCGGTCCCGGGCGACACGATCCTGTGCGCGTCGAGTTGCCCGTCGGCCGATATCAACCCGTGTTCAGCTATACCTTTATGCCGCCCGTACACGATGAGACGCGGCTGGAGCGCGCGAGCCCAACGACGGACGCACCTCTCCGATCGTGGCAGATGGCCGTCATGGTCGCTGTGATCCTCTTCGCGATCTTGTCCGGACTGACACTTGGTCTAGGAAGCCCCTGGTGTTCGCCTGGGTTGGACCGCGTACGCCGGCCGGTGGGATACCGGGTACCTAGTGGTTTTGTCCGCGTGCCGATCGACGCTTTCACATCTTCAGACCAGCGGCAGGCCCGCTCGCGGTCGGGTGGAGGGACGGTGATCTGCTCCACTGGATTTTGCCAAAGTTAGGATTGACAGCACAGGCGAATATTACGAGTTATACAACTAAGCGACAGAGATCCGTTCGTCCGGTGACGGGCGAGCGAACTGGAACTGGCGCGACCTGCGGCTCAATCGAAGGGCGCGCCGGCCTATTCGATCTTGGCTTGCATGAGAAAGGCGCAATGATCGACTTCAACTCCGAATTGCGCGGCGCAGCCGAAACCGACGTAATCAGCATCGCAGTCATCGAGGCGGATAGGGCTGTCAGTCGCAAGTTTGGACCGCTTCTAGAGTGGTTGCCCGCGCTTGGTGCAGATTGCTGCAACAGTATGCCGCTCGCGGGAATGGAGGCGGAGCTTGCATCACTGGCGCAGGGACGCAGGCGTAACATTGCTCTGCCGGGCCTCCGCGGGCTTTCGCTCGGCCTCAGCGAGCCAGTTACGGTTGTGATCATCTGGATCGAGGACAAGCTTCACTATCTCTTGATCGCGATGCCGGATTTTTCCGCGCGGCAGGTGGAGTTGCTGCTCGGCAGCGAGCGGCGCGCTCGGCGACTGGCCGAGCAGCAACTCGAGGCAGCGAGCATCGAGGTGCGGATTGCTTCGTTGGCGCGCGAACGCATGCGGCTGGCCCGGGACCTGCATGATACGTTGGTGCATTCGATCGTCGGGCTTCTGATGCAGATCCGGTTGAGTCGTCACTTTCTTGAGACAGACCCAAGCGCGCTGGCCGACAGCCTGGCGGCTGCCGAGGAAGCGGCAGCTTCGGGCCTCGCGCGGGCGCGCCGGGCAATCGACGGCCTGCGGCTGACGAAGGATGCGGACGAGGTGCTCGGTCTGGAGTTGATCGTTGCAGAATTTGCGAGGCGGATCGAGGTCGAAATAGAGGTTGACGTCGATCGGGCTCTGCGCGACGACGTCGCCCGTCACGGGAGCACCATAGACAGAATCGTCACCGAGGCTCTGAGAAATATCGAACGTCACTCCGCTGCGGGGCGGGTCTGGATAAGAGCGACCCGCGACCGAAGTTCGGGCATGCTCGAAATCGAGATACGAGACGATGGTCGCGGTTTCGACGCTACATCGCTACCAGCTTTTCACTACGGGTTGATTGGCATGAAAGAGATCGCGATATTGGCGGGTGGCGTCTGCTCGATCGATAGCGGGCCGGGCGAGGGCACATCAGTGCGGTTGTCCCTGCCGATAAAGCGGTCTCCAGGTCCGACACCGACGATTCCCTTGCGGTAGCATTGGTGCGCTATGACCGAGGACAGTCCGTGTTCGAGATAGATCCAGCGGAAGCGACCAACGTGAGAATCCTCATTGCCGACGATCAACCGATTTTCCGGGATGGTCTCGGCATCCTCCTGGCGCAGCACGACTCCCGGTTCGAGATCGTCGATCGGGCGGCGGACGGACAGCGTGCGGTTCAGCTCGCCCGCGACTATCGCCCGGACGTTGTCCTTATGGATCTGGAAATGCCGCGCTCCCCGGGGATCGATGCCATTCGCAAAATCGTTCAGGAGCTTCCGGGCACGAAGGTCATCGTCCTGACCACGTTTGCCTTGGACGATCTGATCTTCGAGTCCATCAGCGCCGGGGCAAGCGCCTATCTGCTCAAGGAAAGCCCGATACACGAAATCGCGAGGACTATTAGAGCTGTTCTTGCCGGTCAAGCGCAGCTCTCGCCGGTTATCGCGACGCGGATTTTAGAGGAGTTCAAGCGCCTGCGGTCCAGCGTTCGACGCGGTCTCTCAACGCGAGAAGAACTCACAGATCGTGAAAATGAGATTCTCAATCTAATTGTCGAGGGTAAGAGTAACGCCGAGATAGGCCTGAGTCTCAACCTTGCCGAGGGAACGGTCAAGAACTACGTCAGCGTCATCCTCAGCAAGTGCCAAGTCAAGAATCGTGCAGGTCTCATTGCCAGATTGATGGCTCCCTAGGCGACATATCCGTCGACCGGAAGGACGGACGAACCACTCGACCAGAGGTTCGGCCTGCTCTGAAGGCCAGGGTCAATTTTGGCTCACTCGAAGTGAGGTGTCTCTCGCCAGAACATATAACGCCAGCCTGTTGCGGAATGCGTCTCCGTTTTGATCGAAACCGCGCCGCGACACGCCAGATATTTCAACATGCGGCGAACGGACGGCTGAGTCCAGCAGTCGTGCTTCAACCAGATCTCGCGCGAGGATTGGGCATTGTCTTCGCCGACCGGGACATCCGTGAGCAGAGCTCGCAAAGAGGTCTCCTGATATCCGTCTTGCTTCGCACTCATGGCCCGTTACCCTTCGCCCATGCGCGGGCTGACGCGTCGACATCTGCATTAGCCACTCCGGAATGGGTCAATCAATCGACGCAGACGCACGCGAGTTGTCGTCGACCGCCCAATGAGATGAGCGCCCAATGAGATGAGCGCCTTCGGGTCATGCATTTGGCGGTTCAACTCGCTCGCCAGGTCCAGCGCAATAGAGCGCGACAACGTTACCGGGGGATGGGCATCTCGGAGAGGCAATCGCCGGGCAGCCTCGATAGGTCTATGGCGTTGACGAGAGTGATTTGCGGTAAAGCTCGCCCGCGAGATCCGCGGCGGTCTCGGCGAGACCCCAGCCGGTCTTTGCACTGACAAAGCTGACATTCTGCAGATCGGCAAGGCCATACATCTGTCGACTGGGTTGAAGCAGGTCAGCCTTGTTGATCACCGCCTTGAACGGTTTGCCCGGAAATTTCGTGTCGAAGGCTGTCGCAAGCTCGATCATGCGGGTGATCGTCTGCGGCCGTGTTGCATCCGAGACGATGATAGCTGACATGGCGCCAACCAAGTACACGCTGTCGAAGATCTGCGTGCTGAAATCCCCGTCGGTATCCCAAAGCGCGAATCGCATGATCTTGCGACAATTATCTATGTCCAACGCCACATCATGGGTCAATATCTCGACCCCGAACATCGTTCGGTAATCTCCTGAAAACCGATCATAGACAAGGCGGTACATGATTGACGTCTTCCCGACACCCATGTCTCCGAGAAGCATCACCTTTGCCTTCAACATTGCCGTCGCATTCACCCCGAAAAGTGACGTGACGATTGCCTTGGATCATGAGCCAGGCAAATCCGTGAACGGCACCGAGACGGTTCGCGATCAGATCGCGATCCCCAAGGTCGCTAACGCCGATCGGTGGCGGAAGTTCCGCGATATCTTCGGTCTGCGACATTATCTCTAGTGGCGAAGCTGCCGGTTACTTCCCATCATCAGCCTTGTGCGCGGAGTCGCTTCAAGTGTCGTAGTCCCGCACCGGACCCGGCCGATCGATCCTGGTCCATGCTAGGACGACGAAGGACGCGAGATCTGCTGACCCCACGATCAATAAACCAAGTCGCACCGAGGCGTTGTGGAAGCTGAAGGCGGGTAGGAGTCATCAAGATGTCACCTTGATGCGCCTGTTGAGCTGTGGTTAGGGAGCAAGACTGCAGCGTGCTTCGCTGCTCCCGCGCCCACACAGCTCCTCTTGCTGCGGGCCATCTCTTGATGACGTGCGCGATCTCATATAGAGCGGATTTCATCGGCGTCAGGCGTGAAGCTCGGTCATCGAGATGGAGGAAACAGTAAATGATCTCCGAACTGCGGGACCGGCTCATTCACATCGAATCCAAGATTGACGCAATCAGCCAACGAGAGCCCTGCAACCGAGAGGAGTTTCGGGGGCATCCCGATCAGAGGTACGGCCACCTGACCTACTCGCAACATGGCGAGGATCTCGTGCTCGTTGCGCTTTTCGAGCAGTTGGGCATTGGCAGGCCGACCTATTTGGACATCGGTGCGCATCATCCCATCGACTGCAGCAATACTGCTTTGCTCCATAAACGCGGTTCTCGCGGCGTCAACGTGGACGCAAATCCCGACTTGATGCCTGCATTCTTCAGAGAGCGTCCTGAGGATGTTAACGTGAATGCGGGCGTCGGTGGAAGCGCCTCGACAATGACGTTTTACCGGATTGACGCTCAGTCGGGTCGAAATACATTCTCCAGACAGGCTGCCGAAGAATTCGTCGCGAGCGATTCGAGATTCCGCATCACGGACCAAATCCTGGTCAAAGTCATGACACTCGACCAGATTGTAGATGCCTATTGCAATGGCCGTTGTCCCGACCTGCTCAGCCTGGATGCCGAGGGTCTCGACCACGATATCTTGCATGCGGCAAGCTTCGTAACGCGCCCGCGCGTCATCTGCGTCGAGACATATAGCTCGGCAGGGCGAGACGAAGACCGGATTTCAGGTCTATTGGACGCTCGTGGGTTCAGGAAGATTATTCAAATGGGCGAAAACGGCATCTTTATCGATCAGCAGCTCAGTTCCGGCGTCGGTCCGTAAACCTGACCATGGGGTACGACATTTTAGTTGCCTAAACCAGAGTTTAGACGCGTCGTCGCACCATGGGTCTCCATGGTTGCGAGCGCGAAAGGCGTGCGTGCGCAGTTTCGAATTCAGAGTTCGTGAGTTTCCGTATCCTCGGACGCGCAGCATCGAGCGAGGCAAAGAGAGTAGCTGCATTAACCTAGTGTCTCCCGTCAAATGGAGGTGCATGCGCCTGCGTTGCGTGTTGGACCGACTCACCTCTTTCGCGATCTCAGGTCCGGCGAGCACTTCCGGCTGGCAGAACTCATTCCTGACGTTCGGAACGTGCGCCTTCGTCCAATTGTTGTTCCGGCACTGTCAATGCGCGGCGCGCAACCTGTGATTTTCTACCGAATAATCAGGGAGCGCGGAGATCAGTCAGTCCGACGATCTCCATGGCGGTGAGGCCCTTTGTTCTCGCCGGCATCTTTGGCGTCATCCGCCTTTTCGGAGGTGGTTGAGACCGGGCGCGCGTTGGAGGTATCTCGCGTGGTGGACGTCGAACTCAAGACTGAAGCTGGACTGACGAAGACCATCTGTTTCGTCGCAAGCGATTCGGAGTTCCTGTTCAGGCATTTTTCGCCTGCCATCAGGGCGGCGAAGGCCGCGAACGCGCAAGTTTATGCGATCATCCCCAGCCAACTGAGAGGCCGAGCCTCTCAAGCGGACGGTATCAAAATCATAGCAAGCCCGACAAGTCGTGGCGACAATTCGCTGTTGTCCATGATCAGGGAAGCTCTGTGGTTCGCTGCAGTATTGAGAAAAATTGGGCCCTCGGTCGTCGTCGCATATTCGTTGCGAGTGTGCCTCGTCATTGCTCTCACCGAGACGCTGTTGCGATCGTACAGGTTCATCTTCGTGATCACGGGCATTGGATTCATCGGCATTTCGGGGGGGCTGCGCGCAAGACTGATGCGACAGGTCGTCTTCCGTGCCTTGGGCTATACGTCGCGTCAGCGTACGCACTTCGTATTCGAGAACCGGTCGGATCCCATATCCACCGGAATTGCACGTCGTGGCCATCAGGTATCCATTCTGATGGGCGCCGGTGTCGATCCGAGCGAATTTCGAGCGTGCGAGCTGCCTGGGGCGCCTCCGTTTCGGTTCGCAACAGTCTCCCGGCTGATCTGGTCCAAGGGAGTCGATCTCGCCGTCGGAGCGGTATCGGCATTGGCCCGGGAGGGATATCCAGTCGAGCTGCACATCTACGGCGTGCCGGATTACGCCAACCCGCGTCCGCTCGCTCCAGAGACTTTGAGCGGAGTTGCCGGTATTCATTACCATGGGTTCAGCGACAAGATCGCCTCGATCTGGGAGAACTCGCACGCAGCCATCTTCTCAAGCCGGGGAGGCGAAGGTCTGCCGCGAGCGCTCCTGGAGGCGGCCGCATGCGGCCGCGCGTCCATCGTGACGGCAGTTCCCGGCTGCGAGGACTTCGTACGGAACGGCGTGGAAGGTTACACTGTGCCCGTTGGTTCTGAGACGGCTCTCAAAGAGGCAATCCTAAGCCTGATCAACGCCCCGCATCGCTTTGGAACGCTCGGGAGCCGTGCTCGCGAGCGTGTCCTTCAAACCAGTACGACAGCGATAACGCAGCTGAAATATGAAGGGCTATTCGCGTCACAGCTCGAAATGCTGTACGCGCGAGTGCCGCTCGGGAGGAGCGATGATCGTGACAGCACTCGTATCCCAGAGAAAATGACGATCGGTTCGCTGCCGCCGCATTAGCCGATGTCTCCGAGCGGTCCTCTTTGGCATCAACTCGATAGAGAGAAATTCAACCGTTATCGCGTTGAGCTGCCCGAATTTCCACATTGGTCCTGCGTTGGTGTGCCGGCGTATCGCCATGCTGGGCTCTTGAATTGATGGCTGGAGTCTACTGAATGTCAATCGGACAAACGGCGGTCGTACCGAGGGTGATGGTCATCGGGGATGTTGCCATCGATCGGTATGTCTATGGCGAAGTGACCCGGATATCGCCCGAGGCGCCAATCCCGATCGTACGGGAGCTAAAACTCCGATCCTCGCCTGGATGCGCTGGAAACGTGGCCGCAAACATTGCGGCGCTGGAAGGCGAGGCGATCTTGATCGGCGTTGTGGGCCGTGATCTCGAAGCCAGTGAGCTCGATATTGCCATACGGAAGGCTGGAGGGGGAATCTCACCGAATTTCATCGTCGATGATACACGGCCAACGACAACCAAGACCCGGGTGCTCGGTGCCGACCAACAAGTCGTGCGTATTGATCGAGAGAGCAGCGCGCCGATCGACGCCGACGTCGAGAACAAGCTCATCGAGGCGTATGAAGCGACTATCGCGCGATGCGACGTGGTCGTCATTTCCGATTATGCAAAGGGCATGTTGACCGATCGGCTCTTGCGGCATGTCATCGATCGGACGAAAGCTAGCGGAAAAACTGTCTTGGTCGACCCGAAACGGGCCCGCCTGGAGGCCTATGCTGGTGCGACCATCATCAAGCCGAACCGTCATGAACTAAGAGCTGCAACTGGGCTGGCCTGTGAATCTGATCAGGAAATTGAGCATGCCGCCGATGGGGCGGCTGCATCGACAGGCGCGATGATACTCGTTACACGATCCGAAGAAGGCATGTCACTCTATCGCGCCGGTCAACGGCCGGTTCACCAGCGGTCTGCCGCGCAAGAGGTGTTCGATGTCTCTGGCGCCGGTGATACTGTCTCGGCCGTCCTCGCGGTTTCGCTGGCCGTGGGCCTCGATGTGGTTGACGCGATGAAGCGAGCCAACGTGGCAGCCGGCGTCGCGGTGGGCAAGAGGGGTACTGCTGCGGTTGCACTGAGTGAACTTGATCGCGCGTTGGATGTCTCGCTCGGGCGAAGCGACAGTCGCATTGTCGATATCGAGGCGGCGCTTGAGCAGCGGGAGAGATGGCGGGACGAGGGGCTTACGTGTGGATTCACCAATGGCTGTTTCGATCTTATCCATCCAGGGCATGTTTCGCTGGTTCAGCAGGCGAGGGCGAACTGCGACCGGCTGGTCGTCGCATTGAATAGTGACGAGTCGGTCCGCCGGCTGAAGGGTCCGTCCCGTCCGTTGCAGAGTGAGGCCGCCCGTGCAGCCGTAATGGCTTCTATGAGGCAGGTCGATCTTGTCGTTGTGTTCCGAGAAGACACCCCGGCCAAGCTGATAAATATGCTGAAGCCCGACGTGCTCGTCAAAGGTGCGGATTATCCTGAGCACGAGATCGTGGGGGGCGATATGGTCAAGTCGTGGGGTGGCACGGTGGTGCGTGCCTGGCTCGTCCCTCTGCAATCAACAACCCGTCTGGTTCAGCGCAGCGCAATTGGTGCGAACGTCGCGGTCGTCCGATGAAGTCCTTGTACCTGGTAACCGGCGGTTGCGGCTTCATCGGCTCGAACATTGCGATGGCACTGGCTGGGCAAGGGGCCGACGTCGTGATCTGCGATCGGCTCCGCAGCGGCGAGAAGTGGAGGAATCTCGTGAAGGGACGGCTATACGACCTGATTCTTCCGGAAGCGCTCGATTACTGGATGAGAGATCACGCACGAGACGTTGCCGCGATCGTGCACATGGGTGCCGTAAGCTCCACCACCGAGTCCGACGTGGACAAGATCGTGCGAAACAATATCCGGCTGTCGTTGAGGCTCTGGCATTTTGCTGGCCAGTACGGCGTACCGCTAATTTACGCGTCTTCTGCGGCGACTTATGGCGATGGAGCTGCAGGCTTCTCTGACGACGAATCTCCGGAGGCTCTGAGCCGGCTCGTTCCGCTGAATGCATATGGCTGGAGCAAGCATGTGATTGATCGGCGGTTCGTTGCCGACGCGCAGGCGGGCAGGCTCCGGCCGCCGCAGTGGGCCGGGCTGAAGTTCTTCAACGTGTACGGTCCGAACGAGGCACACAAGGGAGACATGCGGTCAGTCGTACATAAGATCTATCCGAAGATCGCGGCTGGCGAGGAGATCGAGTTGTTCAAGTCGCACGACCCGCGATATCAGGACGGCGGCCAATTGCGAGATTTCATCTATGTCAAGGATTGCGTCAGGATCGTCGTGTGGCTGCTGCAGCATCCCGAGATATCTGGATTGTTCAACGTCGGAACGGGGCGGGCGCGGTCATTTCGAGACCTGGCGCTGGCGGTCGGTCTAGCGGTAGGACGCGAACCGCGAATTCGCTACGTCGATATGCCCCCCGCCATTCGCGAGCGGTATCAATATTTCACGGAAGCGGACATGACCAAGTTGGCCGCGAGCGGACCCACGCTGTCGCTTACGTCGCTTGAGAGGGGGGTCTCGGAGTATATCGGCGCACTTATCTGAGCCTCGGATGCGCCATATCAGAGATTGACATGTGGAATAGCAATGTTGAGCGTGGAAGCACCAGCAAAACAGTTGAACGCGGATATCGAGCTTCTCCGCGCATATAGCGTCCTTGCTGTTTTGTATGAGCATATCACGTCGATTGTGGGTCTGCCGAACATCGAGCAGATCAGGAGCCATTGGAGCGGCTGGACCGGTGTCGACCTGTTCTTTGTGATATCTGGCTTCGTCATCTATCGGTCGCTCGATTCGACCGTCGGCTATGGCATGCCCGCGCGCGATGCCGTGCGGGAGACGGTCATGTTCTGGATCCGCCGTTTTTGGCGGCTGGCACCCGCCGGATGGTTTTGGCTCGCTGCGGGCATCGTTCTCATCGTCATTGACGATCCACGGGAGATCGGCTCAAGGCATGAGAATATCAGTGACCTGATCGCCTCGTTGCTCAATTTTGAGAATTTCCATCGGTTCGCTTGCAATGCGTGGCAGGGGCAATGCGGAGCTTTGTATCCGCACTATTGGAGCCTCTCGCTCGAGACGCAGTTCTACCTCATTCTCCCCGCCCTGATCGTGGTCCTGCCGCGAAAGTATCTGGTCGGCGTCCTGGTGGGTCTGATCGCAATGCAGTTGCCCATGCGTCGCCCGGCAAACGGGGATGTCATCGGCTGGTTCATCCGAACGGACGGACTCGCATGGGGCATCCTCATTGCGAGACTGAGCGCCACCGAGTTCTATCGGTTCGTGGAGCCGACCTTCCTTTCGGGCGGTATTGCGCGATGCGCCTGCACATTCGGCGGCCTGTTTGCGATCGGAACGGCGCAATACTTCTGGCGCGAGAGCTTCTTTCTCGGCTTGGTGGCGATAATCGCTGCGCTGCTGGTCTTGGCAGCCTCTTTCGGCAAGGGCTATATCGCGAGCCCTCCGGGATTGCGCAGGGCCCTCGTGTGGACCGGACAAAGATCATACAGCCTGTACGTCTCACACCTGATCGTGTTCAAGGGAGTCCGGGAGTTGTGTCGAGCATTGCATATCTATGACGATTCGTGGCCCGGCAAGCTAGCCTATCTGGCGCTTGCCTATTCACTCACGGTCGCCGCCGGCGCGATGACGCATAATTGGCTGGAAATGCCCCTTCGTCAAAGGGGGCGCGAGTATGCGAGCGCTTACCGGGCCAGGATGACACGTAGCACGCGCATTGCTGCGGAAAGTCGCTCCACTGCAGAAGGCGGCGCGCATGCGTGAGCAGCGTAATAGCGTAATCAAGGGAACTGACATGCTTGTCCAGCATCTCGAAGCATCACGTGCGGCGATGGATCGCCTCATCAGCTCGGACGTGGTGTCGGAGGTCGGCCGAGCTGTCGGATTGATAACTGCCGCGCTTCGCGGCGGTCATGCGCTGCTGGTATGCGGCAACGGCGGATCGGCGGCGGACGCAATGCACATCGCCGGCGAACTCGTCGGTCGCTTTCTCAGGGAGAGACGGGCGATCAACTGCATCTGCTTGGCATCCAATCCCGCGGTGCTTACGGCCTGGGCCAACGACTATTCGTATGACACGGTGTTCGCGCGGCAGGTCGAGGCCTACGGAAGTGCCGGAAGCGTGCTTCTTGGCGTCAGCACGTCAGGCAATTCTGTAAACGTCGTGCGTGCTTTCGAGATGGCGCGCGAAATAGGCATTGGGACCATAGCCATGACGGGCGCCGGCGGCGGCAGACTTGCGGGCCTGGCCGACGTCCTGCTTGCAATGCCGTCACAGGAGACCCCCATCGTCCAGCAGCTCCACGTCTGCATCTACCATCATATGTGCGAGCGAATAGAGGATTCGCTTGCGACCGACATGTCGAACGGAAGCTGGGGAACGCAGCCTGAGACCGGCGAGCGGGCCGAGCGGAAGCCTGATCTTGAGGCGCCCTCGCGCGCTCCTCTGGCGTCACGGTGACCTTGCATGCCGACTTTCTCGCCCGTCCCTACACGTGCTGCTGAACGATCCGCAATAGCGCGGTCTTCCACAGAGTGGCGCTGGTGCTTGATTGGAGCCGCGGATTTGTGCGCCGGACTGACCAATTGGCGCGTAAGTTATCTGATGGGCCTTGGCGAGATCCGCAGGCGTTACTCGCGCTCGCGTCTCGGGCAATTCTGGATGACGGTTTCGACCGGCGTCTTGGTGGCCGCGGTGGGAGTTGTGTGGTCGATGCTCTGGAAAGTACGGATCAGCGAACTGATGCCATTTATCGCGATCTCGCAGATTCTATGGACCTTGATCTCAGGTGCGATCGGAGAGGCCCCGACTGCGTTTGTGTCGGCGGGCTCGATCTTCCTCAACCAGGGAATGAGCTTCTCGACGGCGATCTACGCGCTCGTGTTCCGGCACTTCCTGGTGTTTCTCCACAATCTGCCGATCGCAATCCTGACGGTGGTGGCCTTTCCGGTGCCATTCGGCATGGTCAGTCTGCTCGCCATCCCGGGCATTGTTCTGCTGCTGTTGAGCCTCGTCTGGACGACCTACGCGATCGCGATCATATGCGTGCGGTTTCGCGATCTGACACAGGTCGTTCAAAGCGCGCTGTTGATCGCGTTCTTCGTGACGCCCATCTTCTGGAAGCCGAGCCAGCTTCCGCCGGACACGCAATACCTTCTGGCTCTCAATCCGTTCGCCGATCTCCTCTCGGTCGTGAGAGATCCGATCATGGGAGATATTCCGGGTCCCGCGGAGTGGGTCGGCGCGCTCGTCTTCGCGATCGGCGGCTTTGTGCTGGCGTTGCCGCTGATAGGGCTCTCTCAGCGTCGCATTATCTTTTGGATCTGAAGCGATGGCGAACGTTCGGCTCGACAACGTGAGCGTTGACTTTCCTGTCTTCACGTCGCGTACCAGATCGGTCAGAACCGCTGTATTCTCGCGGCTTGGCGGCAGACTAGCGACACACGACGATACGGTCGTCGTCAAGGCATTGCAGCAGGTCACCCTGGAGCTCTCGGATGGCGATCGCCTGGGCGTGATTGGCCACAACGGAGCTGGGAAGACGACGTTCTTGCGAGTGGTCTCGGGAGTCTATCCGCCCGTGTCAGGTGAAGTCCGGATCAACGGCAAGGTGTCGTCGTTCACGGATATCACGTTGGGAATGGAGCCGGAGGCGACCGGCTGGCAGAACATAATATTTCGCTGCGTGTTTCTCGGTCTTTCGTTCGCCGAGGCAAGAGAGTTGTCCCCGGCCATCGGCGAGTTTTCAGAGCTCGGAGAATATTTGCACCTACCGGTGCGTACCTATTCCGCAGGCATGTTTGTTCGCCTGGCGTTCGCCATCTCAACCGCGGTCCGACCCGAAGTCGTTGTCATGGACGAGATGATCGGCACGGGAGACCGATCATTTGTCGAGAAGGCCCAGAGGCGCATGGCCGAGCTGCTCGGAAAGGCGGACCTTCTCATTCTCGCCTCGCACAACGAAGCCATTATTCGCAGTGTTTGTAACAAGGTCGTCTGGCTGGAGAACGGAGCTGTTAGAATGATCGGTGCGACAGAAGCCGTCATGGAGGCATATTCGGGCAATTCACAGCTAGCGAAGGTTGGCTGCTAGCAATGGGATCGGCAAGAGATGGGCAAATGTTCGTTGGTGATGTGCGCCGTCGTTTGGTGCGGCGCGTCAACGGTATTTACGGACTGTCGGGTAGTCCCGTGCGTGCGGCGAGGTTCCTGCTGCGATACGGATTGCGTAAAACGCCCTTGCTCGCAAGGTGGGCCTTCGCGAAGGCGAGGCGCCGCGGGAGCCGGCGAGCGCTGACGAATAGGCTTACAGTGGAGCTGCCGAAGCTGCTAATTCAGACGGCTGGAGGTGGCGTCGGGGACGACATCGTCGTGGCGCGGTTCGTTCGAGACCTTCGGGCGGCATGCGGTGCGTTCCAATTCGTCATCGCCTGCAATGACGAAGCGAGATCGTCCTGGATATACGAAGCTGTGCCCGGGTTTCGGGGGTGCTTGAGTGCGAGTCTGTTTGGCAAGAGCGTCGATATGTTCTCGCATGCGCTCAGGGTTGATCAGATGGTCCAGGTGATGGGGGAGACTGCTTCAAATGTGGGTTGCGGGCAGTTCGAGGAGAAGTTCGGAAAAGTCCGTGCCAACATTGCCGCGTCGTTGACGCGGAATGAATTGCTCTTGAAAGGAGTTCCCTACACGTGGGGAGATCTCGCCAGGCGTGCAGTGTTCGCCAACGCGACGCGTGCCACTTATCTGCATGCACAGGCGGGCATCGATTACGGCGGCGATCAGTTGAGGTTGCGGACCGAGCCCGATGCCATCACGCGTTTTGGCCTCCGTGGAATCAATTTCGTAACGGTGCACAACGGGTTCGATCCGGCCTTCATCGTCAGCGGCAACTCGTCCACAAAATGTTACGGCAGCTTCGATCGCGTCGTTTCGCGCCTGACCGAAATCTGCCCAGGAATCAGGTTCGTTCAGCTCGGATCGCCGCGCACCAGCAGAGCAATTGCGGGCGCTCAGGTTGACCTGATCGGAAAGACCAGTCTGGCCGAGGCAGCGGCGATCATCTCCGCCTCTCGGCTGCACATCGACGTAGATAGCGGCCTGGTTCACGTCGCCGCTTGTTTTGGAGTTCAGTCGCTTGTCCTATTCGGACCGACGGATGCCGACTATTTCGGCTACAGGAGTAACATCAATCTTCGCCCGCGCTTCTGTGGCGGATGCTGGTGGATCAGTGAGGCCTGGATGGATCAGTGTGTCAGGTCCTTCGAAGAAGCTCGATGCATGAGCTCCCACGCGGTGGAAGACGTCGTGGCTCACGTTGTGGAGGCACTTGAGCGGCCTCCCGCTGGCGGTAGGGTATTCGGGCCGGAGCGCAAAGCTATGCACGCGAGGTCCGGCTCGGCAATGGGGACGGATCGTTGAGGTCATGATGCCAATGCGGCTGAGGAGGTACATGCCGGGGGCGCGCCTCATCGGAGAGGTTGTCCGCGTAGTACAGCAGATCGGCATTTTTCACCGGCAGAACGGAAGCATGCCGCGCACGGGCAGATTTGCGATGCAGTTGCTCAAGCGGGCGTACGGGCGCCTCCGCGCGAGCGCGTCAGCGAAAGCGGAAGCACCCGAGATAGCTCCGCACATCTCGGCGGATTTGAGCGCCTTTGCTCCGAGGCCGCTCATCGCAGTCCTGGTTACAGGCGGTCTGGGCGACTATATCGTGGTGGCGCGCTTCATGCGCGATCTTGCGGCGGCGGTCGAGGACTTTCGATTTGACCTCTATTGCCCGAACCCTGAGATTGGCCGCTGGGCGTTCGCTCCGCTGACAGGCTTGAACAAGGTCTATCACGAGCTTCTGTTTCATCGTCTTTTTTCGCACTATCCCCTGGCCCTGCGGGCGAACCAGATCGTTTGGATCCACGATTCGGTCGCTCGTTGGGACTTGCTGGCCGCCAACGATCGATTGATAAAGGCATGCGCACATCTGATGAAAACGCGTGCGGAGTTCGAGATTTGCATCGATCGCCATCCCTACATGGACCATCATCTTGCCAACAGAGTCGTGTTCATGGGGCGTCGGCGCGATAACTTCCTTCATAGCCTTGCGAGAATTCCCTATCGCGGTGCGCTCTATCCGTTGCCGATGGAGCCGGACGCCTTGAGCCGCCACGGTCTGCCCGCACGTTTTGTCACGATCAACAACGGCTTCGACACCGGCTTTATCGTCACCGGGCGATCTGCCACCAAGTGCTATCCTCATGGAGACGAGTTGGTCCGGTTGTTCAAACTCCGCTTTCCGGATATCGCCGTCGTGCAGCTTGGCTCGAAGAACTCGGTTCCAATTGCTGGAGCAGACCACGACCTGATCGAGAAAACGACGCTTCCGGAAGCTGTGGCCATTCTGCAGCGGGCGCTTCTGCACATCGATAACGAAGGCGGGCTCGTGCACATCGCCGCAAGCGTGGGGACTGCCTCCGCCGTGCTGTTTGGGCCGACTCCGATCGACTATTTTGGCTACCCCGAGAATATCAACATCGCGCCCGCTGGGTGTGGCAATTGTTGGTGGATCAACAAGACCTGGATGGACATCTGCCCGCTGGGACATCAACAACCGCCTTGCTTGTATGGACGATCGCCCGAAAGCGTAGTTGATCGCATCACTCTGTCGCTGGAGGATGTGTCGTCGAGCGACAAGAGCGGCGCGGACGCGGTGCAGATTCAGAGCGAACCTGCTGATCGTGCCGGTCGCACGCGGTCCGTCGACAACAGCGGTGCCCCGCGGCCGGCTTGCACTACCGATACCCCGCGCTCCCTGACCAGCTTGACCGGTCGACCTTGAACTCGCGACTAAACGTCCGTCTCTTCATCCCCGACCTCCGGCTTTATGAAACACCTAATCTCGGTGTTCATCAAACCAGCAGCAGCTCATCTTGGCATTTTGAATTTGAGTCCTGACCTGCCACCGAAGTTTCATCCAGCCGCAGTTAGAGTCCTGTTGGGTTGTACGCCGACGGCGCGGGTGTGCTTCTGGTCTGGACCCGTCTGATCATGCCAAATGGCCGCTTGATCGTGCTCGAACGGCAGCCGGGCGACGATGCCGGCGGCCATTCGGGGCTATCGGACGAGGTCGACAATCATTGGAGGCAGATTGCGGGCGCAGCCTTGCTGTCAACGCTGCTCTCGGTCGGCAGCGAGGTGAATGCCGGTGTCGTCGCCTTCGCTACCGCCGTCGACCGGTAAGCGACGTACGCGGTCCACAATAAACGAAAACCCCGCCGTCGCCGGCGGGGTTTTGGGGGGCTACGAAAGTAGAGGTTTTAGTAGGGGGCGTTTTATGCCCGTCGCGGCAGGGGCTAAGTCATTGAAATCTCGACACCTAGTTCGGAACTTTGGCTCATAAGTACAGAACTTTGAGTTTCCCACCACCTCACAGTTAAGTGTTAGCTACACCCCGTCGTGCTTCCGCACGTATCACACTTCATACACGTGCCATTCCGCACCAGCGTGAAGTTGCCGCACTCGCTGCACATCTCGCCTTCGTAGCCTTTGGCCTTGGCTTCGGCGCGGCGTTCGGCCTTGGTGGCGGTCTGCGTGGCGGCTGAGCCGGCCTTGCTCCATTGCAGCGCTTCCAGCTTCTCCGTGGGGGAGAGGTCGTGTTGCGCGTCCTGCTTCAGGGCGACGGCGCCTTCGAGGGTGTCGCCGGTCCGCGAAGAGGAGAGAGAGGTGATCTTGGACCCCCCTCCCTGACCCTCCCCCGCAAGGGGGGAGGGGACGGAGGCAGCGTGGCCGCCTGACGAAGTGCCGCCGCGCATGACGACGAGGTTGTCGGTGCGGGAGCGGGTCAGGCCGCGCGAGACGTATCTCGCGGCCTGCTGGCTCGGTCCGTCCTCCGACGGCTTGCCTTCGTCGACACCGCGGCCGAGGGCGTCGAAATTGCTCTCGGAGGGATCGACATGGGCGAGGTCGAAGCGCGACATGTAGCTCACCGCGAGCTCGCGGAACACGTAGTCCAGGATCGAGGTGGCGTACTTGATGCTGTCGTTGCCCTGCACGGGGCCCGCCGGCTCGAAGCGGGTGAAGGTGAAGGCGTCGACATATTCCTCCAGCGGCACGCCGTACTGGAGGCCCAGCGACACCGCGATGGCGAAGTTGTTGATGAAGGAGCGCAGCGCCGCGCCTTCCTTGTGCATGTCGATGAAGATCTCGCCGAGACGGCCGTCGTCATATTCGCCGGTCCGCAAGTAGACCTTGTGGCCGCCGACAACAGCCTTCTGGGTGTAGCCCTTGCGGCGGTCCGGCATCTTCTCGCGCTCGCGCATCACCACGATGCGCTCGACCAGTTTCTCGACCACGCGCTCGGAGATCTGCGCCGCGCGCGCCGCCATCGGCTTCTCGTAGAGCGCCTCGACCGCATCGTCCTCGTCCTCATCGTCGCTGATGAGCTGCGAGTTCAGCGGCTGCGACAGCTTGGAGCCGTCGCGATAGAGCGCGTTGGCCTTCAGCGCCAGCTTCCAGGACAGCATGTAGGCCGCCTTGCAGTCCTCGACCGTGGCGTCGTTCGGCATGTTGATGGTCTTGGAGATCGCCCCCGAGATGAAGGGCTGCGCCGCCGCCATCATGCGGATGTGGCTCTCGACCGAGAGATAGCGCTTGCCGACCTTGCCGCAGGGATTGGCACAATCGAACACCGGATAATGCTCGGCCTTGAGGTGTGGCGCGCCCTCGACCGTCATCGCGCCGCAGATGTGGACGTTCGCCGCCTCGATCTCGCGCTTGGTGAAGCCGATCGCCGAGAGCAGGTCGAATCCAGGGGCTGCGATCGCTTCCGCCGCCACGCCGAGCTGGTCGCGGATGAAGTCCTCGCCCAGCGTCCACTTGTTGAAGACGAACTTGATGTCGAAGGCGGTCGGCAGCGCCTTCTCGACTTTTGCAATGGCTTCGTCGGTGAAGCCCTTGGCCTTCAAGGTGGAGGCGTTGATGCCGGGCGCGTTGGACAGCGAGCCGTGGCCGACCGCATAGGCCTCGATCTCCGCGATCTCGCTTTCGCGATAGCCGAGCGCGCGCAGCGCCTCCGGCACGGCGCGGTTGATGATCTTGAAGTAGCCGCCGCCGGCGAGCTTCTTGAACTTCACCAGCGCGAAATCGGGCTCGATGCCGGTGGTGTCGCAATCCATGACGAGGCCGATGGTGCCGGTCGGCGCCACCACCGTGACCTGGGCGTTGCGGAAGCCGTTCTTCTCGCCGAGCTCGAGCGCATCGTCCCAGGCCTTGGTGGCATGGGCGACGATCGATCCTTGCGGGCAGGAGGCGTGGTCGAGCGGCACCGGGTTGACCGAGAGCGCCTCATAGCCGGTCGCCTGGCCGTGCGCGGCGCGGCGATGGTTGCGGATGACGCGCAGCATGTGCGCGGTGTTCTTCTTGTAACCGGGGAAGGTACCGAGCTCGCCCGCCATCTCCGCCGAGGTCTTGTAGGCGATGCCGGTCATGATGGCCGACAGCGCGCCGCACAGCGCGCGGCCTTCCTTGCTGTCGTAGGGCAGGCCCATGGTCATCAAGAGACCGCCGATATTGGCGTAGCCGAGGCCGAGGGTGCGGAACTCGTAGGACAATTCCGCGATCGCCTTGGACGGGAACTGCGCCATCAGCACGGAGATCTCGAGCACCAGCGTCCAGAGCCGGCACAGATGCTCGTAAGCGCCGACGTCGAAATGCTTGGTGGTGGTGTTGTAGAACGTCAGCAGGTTGGCCGAGGCCAGGTTGCACGCCGTGTCGTCCAGGAACATGTATTCCGAGCACGGATTGGACGCGCGGATGTCGCCGGACGCCTTGCAGGTGTGCCAGTCGTTCATCGTGGTGTTGAAGTGCAGGCCGGGATCGGCCGACGCCCAGGCGGCGTAGCCGATCTTCTCCCAGAGGTCGCGCGCCTTCAGCGTCTTGGTGATCTTCTTGGTGGTGCGGCCCACGAGGTTCCAGTCGCCGTCGGTCTCCACCGCGCGCAGGAAGTCGTCCTTCAGCGACACCGAGTTGTTGGAGTTCTGGCCGGAGACGGTGAGATAGGCTTCCGAATCCCAGTCGGTGTCGTAGACCGGGAAGTCGATGTCCTTGTAGCCCTGCTTGGCGAACTGGATGACGCGCTTGATGAAGTTGTCGGGCACCAGCGCGCGGCGCGCCAGCTTGATCTCGCGGCGCAGGGCGGGGTTCTTCTCGGGATCGAAGCAGTCGTCGCCAGAGCCTTCGCAATTGACGCAGGCCTTCAGCACCGCCTTGAGGTGCTTCTGGTTGATCTTGGAGCCGGTGACGAGGGCCGCGACCTTCTGCTCCTCCTTCACCTTCCAGTCGATATAGGCCTCGATGTCCGGATGGTCGGCGTCGACCACGACCATCTTGGCGGCACGGCGGGTGGTGCCGCCCGACTTGATTGCGCCGGCGGCGCGGTCGCCGATCTTGAGAAAGCTCATCAGGCCGCTCGAGCGGCCGCCGCCCGACAGCCTCTCGCCTTCGCCGCGCAGGCGCGAGAAGTTGGAGCCGGTGCCGGAGCCGTATTTGAACAGGCGGGCCTCGCGCACCCACAGGTCCATGATGCCGCCGTCGTTGACGAGGTCGTCGTCGACGCCCTGGATGAAGCAGGCATGCGGCTGCGGATGCTCATAGGAGGATTTCGAGCGGGTCAGCTTGCCGGTCTTGTAGTCGACGTAATAGTGGCCCTGGCCGGGGCCATCGATGCCGTAAGCCCAGTGCAGGCCGGTGTTGAACCATTGCGGCGAGTTCGGCGCCACCATCTGCCTGGCGAGCATGAAGCGCAGCTCGTCATAGAACGCCTGCGCGTCCTCCTCGGCGGTGAAGTAGCCGCCCTTCCAGCCCCAATAGGTCCAGCAGCCGGCGAGGCGGTCGAACACCTGCTTGGCGGACCGCTCGCTGCCATAGCGCTCGTTCTCGGGGACCGCATTGAGGGCGTCGGTGTCGGGCACGGCGCGCCACAGCCAGGACGGCACGCTTTCTTCCTCGACCTTCTTCAGCCGCGCAGCGACGCCGGCCTTACGGAAATATTTCTGCGCCAGCACATCGGAGGCGACCTGCGACCAGAACTCGGGCACTTCGACATTCTCGAGCCGGAACACCACCGACCCGTCGGGATTCTTGATCTCCGACGTGGTCAGCCGGAAATCGATCCCGGCATAGGGTGACTGGCCTTCAGTGGTGTGTCGCCGTTCAATCCGCATCGGTCGTGCCCCAATCAAGTTCCCGGGCTGCCGCTTGCGCGAGACCCGGATCATTTTCCTTTGCCGCGCCGCTGTCCACCCCGCCGGGCCGGACGCGAACGCAACCGTGAGAACCGGTGAACCCGGTCCGCTCTCTTCAACGCTCCAACTGCCCCATGGACCCTGTGCCGGGCCCCTCATCAGCGCGTTCCAGATCCGTCCCGAAAACAGGGCAGACAAGCCCTTCACCCGGAGCCCAATGGCCGGCGGAGTATCATCTCGGAACGCGTCGGGAGGTGCCGGCGGGACCCGAACAGAACTCGCGCCGACGGGATGGAAGCTAGGACGACTCCGTCGCGCCCGTCAAGAACTAGTGCGAGTTCCTGAATCAAACACTAAATATGGGGGAAAGTGCGGGAAAACCAGGCCGCGTGCCGGCTTTGTGAACAGGGTAAGTATCGGTGAGTCCGAGCGGATTCCAAACCTGAAAATATTTCGAGGGGCGCCGTCCACAGCCCTTCATCCCGCTGTTCACAGGGCAGCCATCCGCACCCGTCCGACTACGGCATTTGCCCTTGCATCGGCGAGACTCACGGAGCGGTCCTGCCCGCGCCGTCCTCGGGCCCGCGCAGCGCCTGCCGCACCACCTGCGCCAGTTCCGATTTGCGGTAGGGCTTGCTCAGGAGCAGGGCGCCATGCTCGAGGCGGCCGTGTTCGGCCATGACGTTGTCGGTGTAACCGGAGGTGTAGAGCACCTTGGTGTCCGGCCGGCGGGCGCAGACCGCCTCGGCGAGCTCCTTGCCGTTCATGCCGCCGGGCATGATGATATCGGTGAACAGCAGGTCGAACTGCGCGCCGGAATCGATTTTCGCCAGCGCCTCGGCCCCGGTCGAGGCCGTGATCGTGGTATAGCCGAGCGTCTTCAGCTGGACGACGACGAAGTCCTGCACCAGCTGGTCGTCCTCGACCACGAGGATGGTCTCGCTCCCGCCCGGCACCGGCGGCTCGATCGCGTCGCTGAGCGCCGCGCTGCCCTTGGCCGGCGGCAGATACATCCGCACAGTCGTGCCGCGTCCTTCCTCGCTGTAGATATTGATGTGGCCGCCGGACTGCTTGACGAAGCCGTAGACCATGCTGAGGCCCAGTCCCGAGCCTTCGCCGGCCTTCTTGGTGGTGAAGAAGGGCTCGAAGGCGCGGTCGCGCACCTCGGGCGGCATGCCGGTCCCGGTATCGCTCACGGCCACCATGATGTAGGGCCCGGCGGTGACGCCGGCATTAGCGGCCGCATAGGCCGCGTCGAGCACCGCCTTTCGCGTCTCCAACAGCAGCTTGCCGCCGTTCGGCATCGCGTCGCGGGCATTGATCGCGAGATTCACCAGCGCATTGGCCAGCTGGGCGGAATCGATGTGCGCCAGCAGCACGTCGTCTTCGATGATGGAGTTGATCTCGATCTGCTCGCCGAGCGTCGGACGCAACAGCTTGGCGATGTCGAGCACGGTCACGTTCACGTCGCTGTCGCGCGGATGCAGGGGCTGCTTGCGCGCGAAGGCGAGGAGGTGGCGGATCAGCTCCGTGCAGCGATCGGCCGCCTGGCTGATCAGCCCGGCCGTCGCTGCCGCGGCCGGCCGATCCTTGGTCTCGTCGATCAACAATTCGATCGTGCCGGTGATGATGGTCAGCATGTTGTTGAAGTCATGCGCGACGCCGCCGGTCAGCTTGCCGATCGCGTCCAGCTTCTGCGCCTGGTGCAGCAGCCGCTCGGCTTCGTGGACGGCCGTGATGTCGTGATAGACCATCGCCGCTCCCGTGATCCGGCCATCGGCGCTGCGCAACGGACGGCCGCTGATCATGAGGCGAAGGGCGTCGCGGCTGTCGCGGCGATAGACCACGACTTCGCAGCGATCGAAGGACTCGCCGCGGAGCGCCCGCGGCGTCGGCAGCTCCGAGGCCGCGATCGGCGTGGTCCCGTCGCTTTCGAACACCTGGATCTGGCTGCGAACCTCTTCGAGGCTTTTGCCCTGGCGATAACCGAGCAGGTGCTCCACGGCCGGATTGGAGAACATCACCTCGTTGGCGGCGTCGACGACCAGCACGCCTTCGGCCATCGTGTTGAAGGTGTTCGCGAGCACCTCGGCCGAATGCCGCAGCTTCTCATGCGCCGCAACGAGATCGGCATGCTGCTGTTCGCTCTTCTCGGCCAGCGAGCTCGCTTCGGCCTCGGAACGAACCAGCGAGGCGCGCAAGGCGCAGTCGGTGACATAGGCGCGGCGCAGCAGCAGGCCGGCGATGAGTAGCACAAGGCCGACGCCGGCCAGATCGATCCCGAGCAGCAGCGATCCGGTCCGTTGCGAAGTTGCGGACCGCAATGCGAGCAGTCGTCGTCCCTCCGCGGTGAAACGATCGAGATTCTCCGAAACCCTCGCCATCGCCGCGCGGCCTTCGGCCGAGTTCATCAGCTCCTTGAGCCCTGCATCGTCGCGCGCGATGTGGAGGTCGATCATGTGGGCACTGATCTGCAGCTTATGCGCGATCAGCGGTTCGGTCTGCCCGAGCAGGGCAAGCTGACCGGGATTGTCGCCGGTCGCCCGTCTCAGTTGGGCAAGCGCCGCGGGGATCTTTGCTCTCGCTTCGCTGAATTCGGTGCGAAAGCCCTCGATGTCGGTCAGCACGAAGCCGCGCGCGGCGCCTTCGGCTTCACGGACGAGCAGACGCAAATCCGACGCCTGCTGCAAGACTTCGAGCGTGCGATCGACCCGTTCGGCATCGTGCCGCGACTTCAGGTCGAGCGCGGTCGATGCAGCTCCGATGGCCAGGAGGGTTCCCAGCCCGAATACGAGTCCCAGCCGTTGTAGGATCATCGTCCGTCCCGATCATTCCGCATCGCAAGACGAACGACGGCCGCGGCCCTGGTCTCGCTGCGTATCCGGAAGACGATGTCCATGAATCGATGATCTGCCGAGACGGCTTGCGCCGCAAGGACGGGTATCCACGGTGTCGTCCTATGACGGAAGCGACCGTGCCCGCACGGTGTGAATCAGAGCAGCTGCGAAAAGCGCGCGACAGGTCAGCATGAGAAAGGCGGCGCTGGGAGGCGCCGCCTTTGGTCACCGAACGGGTATTGCGTGCGTGGTTACGGGCAGGGATGCCGCAGACCGTCGTAGCCGAGATAGGTGCCTGAGGCCGGATCGTAGGAGCGATAGCGCCGCGCGCAGTAGCTCGCATCGCCGCCGACCACCGCAACCGGTGCACTGTCGTCATAGTAGGAGTAGTCGGTGTAATAGTCTGGACCGTAATCCCAGTAATAGTCCGGGCCGCCATAATAGGCATATGAGCCCAGCGCGGCGCCGACGGCGACGCCCGGCCAGAACCCGCCACCGCGGTGGTGCCATCGGCCGCCGTGCCAACCACCGCCGCCCCAGCCGCCACCGGCCCAGCTGCCGCGAGGTCCCACGGTCGGACCGGCCGCGATCCTGGCGCCGGGGCTTGCCACAACGCCCGGTCCCGGACCGCCCATTCCGCCGCGCGCGGCGAAGCCACCGCCGCCGATCGCAGCAGCATGGCCGCCCGCGAAGCCGCCACCACCAACACCCGGGCCGCCGCCGATTCCGCCGCCATGGCCTCCACCGCCACCGACTGCGCCACCACCCCCAACAGCGCCACCCCCAGGTGCGCCGCGCTGGGCGAAGCTCGCCGTGGACATCGCCAACGGCAGAATCAGCGCCACAGCCAATGTGGCGCTCATTTTCTTCAGACTGGTCATTGATGAGACTCCATCAGGGGAAAAGGACCTAACCGCAACCGGGGAGGGAGGTTCCCGATCGGGACCCACACCTTGACGTGCGTTGCGAGTGAACCGCCGTCGGCTCCCGAGCGGGGCAGTACTGGACAAGTCGGTGACGGGGTGGCATCAGGGCCCATCCGTCCCAACTCGGCTCCCGCGCATGAAACAGTTCCTGCTCAAGTTCTTCACCTGGTGGAACGGTCAGACCTTCGGCACGCAATTGTGGACCTGGCGGTTTGGCGAGCTGGTCGGGCAGGACGAGCAGGGCAACCGTTATTACCGCACCGCTGGTGGCAAGATCGATCCGGTGCTGCATTTCGAGCGTCGCTGGGTGATTTATAACGGACTGGCCGAAGCGAGCCGCATTCCGCCGTCCTGGCACGCCTGGATGCACCACACGGTCGACGTGCCGCCGACCCAGGACGGCTACCAGCCCCGCGAATGGGAGAAGCCGCATCAGCCGAATCTGACCGGGACGCCGTTGGCCTACCGGCCCTCCGGTTCGACGCTCGCCAGCGGCCGCCGGCCGAAAGCGACCGGCGATTATCAGGCCTGGACCCCCGGCAACTGATTCCTGTCCGATCCGGGGCACCTTGCGCCGGGGTGCTCTCTCCGTTTGCGCGGATGTTGTCCTGCCTGTGAATTGCGGGACTAACGGGGATGGTGTGTGCTCCGGGAGCCGGCGATCTCTTGATGACCACCTGAAGTTGTGGCCAAATGTTCCCGTCTTACGGAGGTGGATCATCCACTGCGTCGGTTCGGGCACAGAATCGCGACTGTCCCCGATATGCAGCGGCACCCGAGCCAGGACCTCGCGCCCCCCAGGAGATCAGCCCTCGGCGGCGCCTTCGTCCGGCAATCGCCCGCAAGATGTGGTGCCACCGTAAGAACAGGAAAGGCCGCCAGGATGCCTTCGGGTGATCCGGCGGCCTTTTTCGTTACGCGGCGAATCAGGCCGGCGAGGCCTGCTTCAGCCGTTCGGCTGCCCTTCTGGCCACCGCAACGCGGCGCTCTCGCGCCGGCGCGATTCGCTCCAGCATCGTCGCGAGCACGTCGGCCGGCGCCGTATCAGGCCCCCCTGCGTTGAACGGCGGGGCAGGGTTATATTCCAGCCGGAGCTGGATCAATTCGGCCATTCGGCGCTCGACCAGATGCGCGACCAGGGTCAGCGCGAAATCGATGCCTGCGGTTACGCCGCCGCCGGTGACGCGGTTGCGGTCGATGCAGACGCGCTCGGTGCTGGTGGTTGCGCCGAACAGGGGCAGGCACTCGCGCGCGCTCCAATGTGTCGCAGCACGATAGCCGTCCAGCAGACCGGCGGCACCGAGCGCCAGCGAGCCGGTGCAGACCGAGGTAATGTATTTGGCGCCGCCGGCCTGCCGGCGCAGGAAGCCGATCACCTCAGCGTCATCGAGGATCTCGTCCACGCCGAAGCCGCCGGGCACGCAGATGACGTCCGCCTGCGGGCATTCCGCGAACGTCGTGGTCGGCATCAATGTGAGAACGGAATCCGTTGGCACCGGCTCGATCCGCTTCCACGCCAGATGGATGCTTGCACCGGGAATGCTGGAAAACACCTGCAGGGGACCGGTGAGGTCGAGCTGGGTGACGCGCGGAAACAGCACGAACACGATCGAAAGCGACGCAGCCATGAGAGGCCTCCGGGACATTTGAGCGACGGGATGCTTGACCGCGCCAATTATGCGTGGTCCGCTCGATGTCCAAAATGTCTAAAATCCCTCGTTTTCCGACATAGGAGGGAGACCCGATGATCGGCGTCCTCATCTTTCCTGATTTCCAACTGCTGGACGCGGCTGGTCCGATCTCGGCCTTCGAGATCGCCGGACGCTATGCGCGCAAACGTGCATCGATCCGTGTGATCGCCGCCCAACCGGGGCCGGTGCGCTCCTCATCGAGTGTGGAGATGCTGGCGCGCAAGTTCGGATCTGCGGCCGCGCTCTCGACCTTGCTGATTGCGGGCGGCGATGGGGTTGATGCCGCCTGCCGCAATCCATGCGTGATCCGCTTTGTGCAGTCGGTCGCGAGGCGCGGCGTTCGCATCGCCAGCGTCTGTTCGGGGGCCTTCGTCCTCGCCGAAGCCGGTCTGCTGGAGGGCAAGCGCGCCACCACGCATTGGCAGCGCACCCGGCAATTCCTGGCCACTTACCCCAATGTGAAGCTCGAACCGGACAGCATCTATATCCGCGACGGCAACATCTGGACATCGGCCGGCATCACCGCGGGAATCGATCTCGCGCTCGCGATGGTCGAGGAGGATCATGGCGATGCCATCGCGCGGGATACGGCGCGGCAACTCGTGCTCTATCACCGCCGCAGCGGCGGGCAGTCGCAGTTCTCATCGCTGCTGGAGTTGAAGGCGCCGAACGGCCGCTTCGGTCAGTTGCTGACCTGGGCACGCGAGAACCTCGGCGCGCCGCTGACGGTCGACGATCTCGCCGAGCGCGCCGGGATGAGCGCGCGGCATTTCACGCGCGCCTTCATCGCGGAGACCGGCAGCACGCCGTCGAAGGCCGTGGAGCGGCTGCGCATCGAGGCGGCGCGACAGCGCGTGCAGGCCTCGCACGAGCCGATCGAGCGCGTGGCCGAATTGACCGGCTTCCGCGATCCGGAACGGATGCGCCGTGCCTTCATCCGCGCCTTCGGCCAGCCGCCGCAGGCGTTGCGCCGCGCCGCGCGGGCGGGATAGAGTCGCGGCCGATGCGCCAGGAGGTCGAGAAGATCGCACATGGCCACCTCCATGAGTTTCGGAGTTCTGTTTCCATCGCCCTATGTGGTCGAAGTCGCCAGGCTGCGGCAGCAACTGGACGAAGCGCATTTCGCCTGGGCGAAAGAATGGAAGCGGCAACAGCAGGCCTTCGTGATCGAGAACATCCGCTTCACGCATGATCCGCATTGGAACAAACGCTTCTTCAGCCTGCAGGCAGCGCATGATGGCGGGACCTGGTTCTGGCAGGCCGCGAGGATCGTCGTGACCTGCGGAGGATTGTCGGTCTAGTCCTGTCTGTCTGGCGCAGCGGATTGGGCGTTCGGATTCCTCCTTGCCGCGGGACCGCCACTCAAACTCAAGGCCGCACGTGCTTCGATGTGCTGTGCGGGCGCTCTTCGAACTTCCCGGGCGCGCATGGACCAATGCCGGCGCGATTGTTGGCATTCGCGGACGCGAGACCTATAGTCCGGCCAAGATAGATCGTTTGCGATTTGGGGGTCATGGGCATTTCCATCGTCACCGGCGGCGGTGCCGGCATCGGCGCGGCTGTGGCGCGCCGGCTGGCTGCGCCGGGCCAGCATCTCGTGCTGCACGGACAGGGAGCGGATGAAGCGAGCCTGGAGCGGCTTGCCGCCGTGGCCGACGAATGCCGACAGGCCGGTGCCGAGGTTGCCTGGCGCTGCGGGGATCTCGCCGTCGCGGGCACCGCGTCCGAACTGGTCGCCGCTACGCGCGAGAGGTTCGGCGCCGTCGACGCGCTCATCCATGCTGCGGGCTTCGCCGATCGCCGCAGTTTTCAAGATCTCACCCGCGAGAGACTCGATCACTCCTTTGCCGTGATGCCGGGCGCCTTTCATGAACTTGCGAGCGCCGCATTGCCCGATCTCACGCGCAGCGCGCAGGGACGCGTCGTCGCGATCTCGAGTTTCGTGGCGCATCGTTTCGTGCCCGGCGGCACTTTTCCGGCCTCCGCGGCAGCCAAGGCTGCGCTGGAAGCTCTGGTGAAGTGCCTCGCCATCGAGCTTGCACCGTCAGGCGCGACGGCCAATGTCGTCGTACCCGGCTATACGCGCAAGGATGCCGGACGACTCGGCTCGCTCGATCCGGCCGCCTGGGAGAGAGCGGCCAAGCTCAATCCGCTGCAGCAACTTGCTGAGCCCGTCGATATCGCTGCGACGGTGGCGTTCTTGGTGTCGCCGGAAGCCCGCCACATCACCGGTGCCGTGCTGCCGGTCGATGGCGGACTGACCTTGATGTAGGTATGCAGGACTGATGACGGGCGAAGCGAACGAGCAAGCGGCAGATGTCGTCGTATTGGGGGCGGGCATCGTCGGCACATCGACGGCCTATGCGATCCGCGAACGCGGCTTCTCCGTTGTTCTCGTCGATCGCAAGCCGCCGGGCGAGGAGACCTCTTACGGCAATGCCGGCATCCTCTCGAGCGCCTCGATCCTGCCGCTCAACAAGCCGTCGCTGTTCAAGGCGCTGCCGTCCTACCTCACCAACCAGAATGCGGCCCTGCGCTGGAATCCGGCCTGGACGCTGCGCAATCCCGATTGGGTGCTGCGCTTCCTCGCCAACGCGGCGCCGTCGCGGGTGAAGCCGCGGGCGACGGCGCTGCATGGCCTGATCGGCGCCTCGCTGAAACTGCACCGCGACTGGATCGTGAAAGCGGGGGAGCCGCAGCGCATCCGCGAGACCGGCTGGCTCAAGGTCTGGCGCAGCGATGCCATCGCGGCCGCCAAAGCCGAGCACGATTTTCTGGCGGAGTACGGCATCAAGAGCGAGTTGTTGGATCGCCAGGCGATCTCCGCGCTCGAGCCCCGCATCATCCCGGCCTACAAGGTCGGGCTGCTGCACAGCCAGACGGCTTCGGTCGATTCGCCGGGCAACGTCACCAAGGCCTATGCGCGGATGTACGAGGGACGAGGCGGCATATTGCTGATGTCCGAGATCAAGTCGCTGCTGACGGATGCCGAGGGCTGGCGCGTGGTGCTCGCCGACCGCGCGATCCGGGCCCGCCACATCGTGGTCGCGCTCGGACCGTGGTCGCCGGATATCCTGAGGCCGCTGGGCTACAAGGTGCCGATGGCCTTCGAGCGCGGCTATCACCAGGAGTTCAAGCCAAACCCGGCACGCGGCCTGGGCCGTCCGATCCACGATGCCGAGGGCAGCTTCGTGATGACGCCGATGGAGAACGGCATCCGCGTCAGCAGCGGCGTCGAGCTGACGGACCGGGACGCGCCATCGAACCTTGCCCAGCTCGAAGAGGTGGTGCCGCTGGCGCGTAGCGTCGCGGAATTCGGCGAGGCGGTGGCCGTCCCATGGCGCGGCGCGCGACCGACCTTGCCGGACTCGCTGCCGATGATCGGCCCGGCACCGCGCCATGCCGGCCTGTGGTTTGCATTCGGCAACCAGCATATCGGCTTCACCACGGGGCCGGCGACGGGGGCTGCCATTGCCGCGATGATCGCAGGCGACACGCCAGCGATCGACGCCGCGGCGTTTTCCCCGAGCCGCTACCTGTGAGAGCCGAAACAGTATCGGCGCGCGATCGCGCCACCGCGGAGAGGGCATGAACTACGTCTGGGATTTCGCGATCCTCACCAAATATAGTCGGCTGTTCTGGATCGGAATCGGCTGGACCATGGCCTACACGGTCGGCACGATCTTTCTCGGCACGATGATCGGGCTGATCGTCGGCATGGTCAGGCTCCGGCGACTGCCGGTGATCGACTGGTTGCTGCTCGCCTATATCGAGCTGTTCCGCTGCACGCCGCTGCTCGTGCAGATCATCTGGTTCTACTATGCTTTCCCGGTGCTGATCGGCGTCAACATCCCCGCGCATGTCGCGGCGATCTCCGTGCTGTCGCTCTATGGCGGGGCCTTCTACGCCGAGATCATACGCGGCAGCATCGAGAGCGTGCCGCGCGGGCAGTGGGATGCGGCACGCGCCCTCGGCCTGAAATCATGGCGCATGATGCGGCTCATCATCCTGCCGCAGGCGCTCAAGCCGATGCTCGCGCCTTACGTCAACCAGTCGGTCACCCAGCTCAAGAACACCTCGCTGGTGTCGGTGATCGCCGTACCGGATCTCGTCTACAACGCGACCCTGATCAATGCCGACACCTACCGGCCGCTCGAGGTCTACACGATCGTGGCCGTGATCTATTTCGCGATCCTGTTTCCCGCGACCTGGCTCGGCCGGCGGTTCGAGCGCGGCATGACGTACGATAAGGCGTGAGCCGCACTCCCGGATTTGTAGGGTGGGCAAGGCGCGAATGCGCCGTGCCCACCGCGTTGAGCGGCGACGCATTGTCGGTGGGCACGCTTCGCTCTGCCCACGCTACATCACCTTTAGTCATGGCGTCATTGCGAGCGAAGCGAAGCAATCCAGGGTCGAGAATATAGTCTGGATTGCTTCGTTGCTCGCGCTCCTCGCAATGACGGTCGCGAGCGGGATCAGATGCTCAGCTCGACCGGGACGTCCTCGGGCTTTACGCCGGACAGTGACAGGCCTTTGACGAACCATTCGCGCATCTGGCCGATGCCGCGATTGTAGTCCACCCACACCGAGAGGAAGTCGCGCCAGCGCTTGTCGGGCTCGCGTCGCACCGCCATCGCGGAGGCGACCGCGACCGAGGGCGACTGCAGGATCTTGTAGGTGCCGAGATTCGGGTTCTTGGCGATCGCGGTGAGTCCCAGCACCAGCGCATTGACGACGCAGTCGACGCGGCCGGACGACATCTCCAGCATCACCTCGTCGCGCGACTTCAACGATTTGATGGTCGCGTTGGGCGCAAAGCGCCGGGCCACCGCCTCGTTAGCGGAGCCGACGTCGACGGCGATTTTCACCTCCGGCTTGTTGATGTCGGCCCAGGTTTTCGCCTCCATGCCCTTCTTCAGCATGGCGCCGAACGGATGCGGAAACACGGTGTTGGTGAAATCGACCACCAGCGCGCGCTGCGGGGTCGGATTGAGTGCGAAGCCGAGATCGATCTTGTTGGCCTGCAGGTCGAGCACCGAATTGCCATAGGTCGACTCGATGTATTCGAGCTTGACGTCGAGCAGCTTGGCGATGTCGTTGGCCATCTCGATCGAGAAGCCCGACCAGGTGCCGCTGGCGAGATCCTTGTTGAAGTAGGGCAGCTCGCCCGGCAGCACGGCGATCCGCAGCACCTTGCTGGCGCGGACGCGGTCGAGCGTGTTGTCGGCTGCGGCCTGCGCCGATGCGGGCGCGGTCATCGCGGACGCAAGCGCTGCGCCGCTGCCGATCGCAAGCGCATAGCGCAAGGCCTCGCGGCGGTCTTCGGAAATCTTTTGTTCGTCGGATGTGGTCACTTAAATCCTCCTGCCCCGGCTGAGCGGAGCCTAGCGTCGGCCTCGCGCCTCAGCAACACGGATGTCAGCCGTTTCGGCAACGTCAGGAAGGCGGAGGCGATCGGTCACCACCTGCGAGCGTAACGCGTAGCGCGCCGATGCTTCATTCGGATGCAGGGCTGATCAAGCGATGATCGCTTTCGGCCTGCAGCTGCGCGCCGGCGCGCAGCCGATTGGCCAGCGGCTGCAACAGCTGTGGTGCCAGATAAATCGGAAACTGGCTCATCGCGAAATAGAGCCAGGTGGTGCCGGGCAGCGCGCCTTCGGTCGCGGCCAGCATGAGCCCCATGTTGCGCTGTGACACCATCAGCCCCAGCGCCATGGCGCGATCGTATCCTCGGGTGCGGAACAGCAGAATGGTGAGGCCAAGCAGCAGGAAGAACATCGCAAAGGCGAGCGCGGCGAGTGCCAGCATATGTAGGGGATCGGCCATGACGTCGGCGAGGACATGGCCCATCACCGCGGCCACGAAGACGTACAGGATCAGCACGTTCAGCCCGTCGATCGGGGCGCGATGGCGGCGGATCACCTCGATGCCGGCGACGAGGCGGATGATGACGGCGACGACAAGTGCGCCGGCGAGGATGCCTGCAAGCTTCAGCCCGAGCGCGAGCGGTGACAGGGTCAGGATCTGCCGGAGGAAGATGGAGGCGAACAGCGGAGCGGTGAGCGGCACCAGCGCTGTCGAGGTTACGAGCGTGATCAGCACCAGCGTCGCATCGAGCCCCATCAGCGCGGCCAGCGCGGGCGATGCCATCATCGGCGAGGCCATGGCCTGCAGCATCAGCGCCAGGAACAGATCGGGCGTGTGGGTATCGGCTGCGGCGAAATGCGCTGATAGGCCGACCAGCGCGGGAACGGCGACCGTCGTCCATCCGGTCGCCATCAGCACCAGCGCCGGCCGCCGCAGATGCGCGTGCAGAGCCGAGATATCGACCCGCATGAAGGAGATGCAGAGCAGGAGGAAGATCGCCTTGGTGACGTAGGGCCGTAGCAGATCGCCAAGCGGCGGCAGCGCGATCCCGAACAGCACGAGGGCAGCGATCGCGCGGGTGCCCTGGTTGCCGAGCCAGGTCAGGGCCTGAAGAGGAAGGGCGAGGGCGCCGCACAGCGGAGACAACATTCGAACGTCCGGAGCAACGAGATGAAGGAACGGCGCGACCATGCGTCAGCAGGGTTTCAGCGCAAAGTCACATCTCGTTACCGACGATGTCAGCGATCGTCCGCCTAGCCGGGCGCGCGAGGTCTCAGCGCGCGCCCGCACGTCGTCGTGGCCCGCGCTACTGGGCGCTGGAGCCGCCCACCACGATCTTCTCGTTCAGCTTCTGATCGACGATCTCGACCGTGCGGTCGATCTCGGCGCTGGGCATGCCGAGCTGATGCGAGATCAGCTTCACCAACAGGTCGACCCGCTCGATGAAGGGCGCGCCGCTGGCGACGGCGCGAGCCGCCGATGACGGCTTCAGCAGGCTTTCGGCCGCCTTCGCATATTTCTCGAACGGCACCTGATCCTTCGGGTCGGCGCCGAGACGCCGCGCGATCGCGTCGACATGGTCATAGATCGATTGCGAGAGCTTCAGGTCGCCATGCACGGCCTCGCGGATCGGCCGCGGCTCAGACGGCGTGATGCAGCGGTAATTGCCGGTGAGCAGCATCGACCATTTTGCCAATGGCACGAACAGCGAATCGAACACCTTGAGCTTGACCGGAACGTCCTTGCCCTCCAGCGTCACCGCATCGATGTCGGCCTCGAGCTCGCGCAGCAGTGCGTTGTGTTTCTCATCCGCGAATGTCGCGGCCTTGAAGTTCGTCGGCAGGCCGACATGCAGCACGTTTGGACCCTCTTCCGGCGGCCGGAAGGCCTGAGGATCGGGCGAGCAGAGCGTCACCAGGCCCGGGGTGAAGCGTTCCCACACCTGGGCATTGGTGTAGGCTTCCTCCAAATCCATGTTCGCCAGCGCGGGGATGCGCTTGAGGTAGGGCAGCGGCGGCATGTTCATGATCGACAGGCAAGGCAGCTTCGCCTCGGCGATCTTGACCATCAGTACCCGGATCGTGTGGTTGGTATATTGCGGCTCCTGCATCGCAAGCGCGACCAGATCGTAGCGGGAGAGCTCGACCTCGTTCGGCGCCTTCGCATCCAAGGTCCCCGGCAGGTCGCGGGAAAAGATCGAGCGGTGGGCCGGCTCGTCGCGCAGCTTGATGCGGACCTCGGTGCCGTCGCGATTGATGAGATCCGCGGTCTTCTTCCGGCACACCAGGGTGACGTTGTGGCCGGCCATCAGGAGCTTGGTCGCCAGCAATGAGCCGTATGAGGCTCCCAGGATCAGAATGTTGCGCGCCATACCTTGGTCTTCCCCAGACTATTTGTTCGAATTTTCAGTCACGCCGCGACGGGGATCGGCCCGAAGTCTTCGGTCAGACGCCCCGAAAGGACGGCGCAAAGATCGTCGTTGCGCCTCTGGCATGATGCATACCAGGGCGTACATCACACGGAACGGCCTGTCTGGCAAGACGCATCCCGCTCGTTCAACGCTCTCAGCCACGCCCCGATCTCGACGGCTGCGACATTCGCCTGATCCAGCAATTTGCCCATGGTGAAGAAGCCGTGGAACTGGCCCGGGAAATGCCGGTACGTGACTGCCACGCCGGCCTCTCGCAAACGCAACGCATAATCGTTGCCTTCGTCCCGCAAGGGATCGGCGCCTGCCGTCAGTACATACGCTGGCGGCAGGCCGACCAGCGTCTCCGCCCGCGCCGGGGATGCGCGCCAATCATGCACGTCGGCGGCGCTGCCGAGATAATGGTCGCGAAACCAGCGGATCACCGAATGCGTCAGCAGCACGCTGGTCTCGGGCTCGCTGTGCGAGGGATGGCTCATCGTGAAGTCGGTGGCGGGATAGATCAGCACCTGGCCCGCAATCTTAGGTCCTTTGCCGTCGCGTGCGGCGAGCGCGACCACGGCGGCGAGATTGCCGCCGGCCGAATCGCCACCGACGCTGAGCCGCCTCGCGTCGATGCCGATTGCAGCTGCGTTGTCGGCGATCCACTGCGCGGCTCCCACCGCATCGTCGACCGCCGCCGGGAATTTGTGCTCGGGCGCGAGGCGATAATCGACCGAGATCACGATCAGTTCGCCTTCATGCGCGAGCTTGCGGCAGACGATGTCGTGGGTGTCGAGATTGCCGATTACCCAGCCGCCGCCGTGGAAGAACACCAAGACTGGCGCGGGCCCATCCGGCAGCCGCATCGGCCGATACAGCCGTGCCGGGATCGCGCCGTGGGGAGCAGGGATGGCAAACTCTTGCACCTCGGCGAGTTCGGGCGGTTCCGGATTGGTGACAACGCGCGCGGCGAAGTAATAGGCGCGCGCTTCGTCCGGCGTGAGCGTTTCATATGCGGGCCGGCCAGCCTCCTGGAAGGCCTTGTAGACGGCGGCGGCATCGGCATCGAGCGTAACGGGCATTGGCTAGTGACCTCTTGAATGAGCTGCTGTCACGCGGCGGTGCGTCCGCCATCGACAGTGTAGGCGGAGCCGTTGACGTAACTCGCCTCGTCGGAGGCCAGGAAGGCGATGATGGAGGCGACCTCCGAAGCTTGTCCGAGCCGGCGGGCTGGAATTCGCTCGACGAGCTTGTCATGCGGCACCGATCCGCCACCGCGGCCTGCGACGATCGCGCTCAGCATGCGGCTGTCGATCAGGCCGGGACAGACACAGTTCACGCGGACATTGGTGCCGCTGCATTCGAAGGCCGCGCTCTTGGTCAGGCCGATCACGGCATGTTTGCTGGCGCTGTAGACTGCGATCTGCGGCGAGCCGATCAACCCCGCAATCGAGGCCGTGTTTATGATCGCGCCGCGGTTCTGCGCCAGCATCACCGGCAGCACGTGCTTCAAGCCGAGGAACACGCCGACCACGTTGACGTCGAGCACACGGCGGAAGGCGTCCAGCGGATAGTCGGTGATCGGCTTGATCTCGCCTTCGACGCCGGCATTGTTGTAGAAGACGTCGATCGTGCCGAAGCGGTCGCACGCGGCGCGGACATAAGCGGCTACATCCTCCTCGCGAGTCACGTCGGCGACGACCGCGAGAGCTTCGGCGCTCGCCGGCAGTTCGGCGATCGCGGCTTGCAGATCGGATTCGCGGCGGTCGACCGCGACGATGCGGGCGCCGCGCGCGGCCATCAGCCGCATCGTTGCGGCGCCGATCACGCCGGCAGCACCGGTGACGACGGCAACCTTGCCGTCAAGGCCAAGGGAAGCGGGCATTGTTTCCTCATTCTGCACCCGCTTGAGCCGGATGCTTCTTGTTGCCGCGGGTGGAACTTGCGGTTTGGCCGACTATCTCATCTGTGCAGGCGCCCGGCCAGCCCGCGGTACGCCGGGAAGTCGCCCTTTCGTCGCCTTATTCGGCATGTTAACGGGGTACCCGATCGAGAGCGGCGGATGGGACATGACGCCATTAGACTGTCCAAGACCCCGATTCGCCTGATAAAGCCGCGCGAGATGCATCGATTCATTACTGTCACCGGTCTCGCGGCCTTGCTGGCCGCCACCTCCCTCGCGCTGCCTCTGCCGGCGCGGGCGCAGATCGGCACGATCTTTTCTGACCCTGTTCCGCGTCCTCCAGGCAATATTCCGCGCCGTGGAGAACCGATGCCGCCTCCGGACGAGGAGGAAGAGGTGCCGGAACTGCCGCAAGGCCGGGTGCTGCCGGCGCCGACGCCCCGGCTGCCGCCAGGGCAGGGCGCCGCGCTGCCCGGTCCGGTGCAGTCGCAACCCTTGCCGCCGCCGCCTGGAAGCACCGTCGCGCCGCAGACTAACCCGCCCGTGGCGGCGGTGCCGCCGAACGGACAGCCGGGTGCTGCGCCGGCTCCGGGCGCCAACGCGAACCTGCCGGGTCTGCCACCCGGACAGCGGCAGCCGAGGGCCAATCCGCCGGCCGGCGCGCCGCAGAACGCGGCCGTGCCGCCGAACGGCAACGTGCCTCAGACGCCGGCCACCCTGCAGCCGGGCGACGAGGTCGTGACCGAGCCGCCGGCACAGAAGATCGTGAACAAGAAGGCGACGTTCTCGGGGCTCGACAAGATCACCGGCCGGATCATCAATTTCGACGAGGATATCGGCGAGACCGTGCAGTTCGGTGCGCTGCGGGTGAAGACCGACGCCTGCTATACGCGGCCGGCGACGGAAGCCGCCAACACCGACGCCTTCGTCGAGGTCGACGAGATCACCCTGCAGGGCGAGGTGAAGCGGATCTTCTCCGGCTGGATGTTCGCGGCGAGCCCGGGCCTCCACGGCGTCGAGCACCCGATCTACGATATCTGGCTGACGGACTGCAAAGATCCGCAGACCACGGTGGTCAGCGCCGCGCCCGACCCGTCGAAGCCGGCCGCGACGCCCGCCTCGCAGCCGGCGCAGAGACGGCCGCAGCGACAGCCACAGCCGCGCGCGCAAGCACCGGTGCCTCCGCCGCCGCAATATCAGACCCAGCAGGCCGCGCCGCCTCCACCGCCTCCGCAGTCGGGCGGCGGCCCGTTCGGGATTTTCCGCTAGCTCTGTTCTCGGCCGTCGTTGCGGACGCAAGCGACCAGATGCGATTGCATCGCGGCGAATGGAAGCGCGCTATCCACGCTCGGCGATGATCGCGAGCGCCTCGGCGCCTGAAATGGGGCGGTCGACCGGCAACCTGGCGAAATTGGCCGCAGGTCCCGCCAGCGCCTTCTCGAGCAGCGCGGTGTAGCGGCGGCGCGGGATCTCGACCGCGCCAAAGGTCTTCAGGTGCTCGGTGACATATTGGGTGTCGAGCAATTCGAAGCCGCCGGCGATCAGCCGGGCCACCAGGTGCACCAGCGCCACTTTGGACGCGTCGCGCGCGCGGTGAAACATGCTCTCGCCGAAAAACGCCCGGCCCAAGCTGACGCCATAGAGGCCGCCAACCAATTCGTCATTTTGCCAGCACTCGACGCTGTGGCAGTGCCCGATCGCGTAGAGGCCGGTATAGAGCTCGCGGATGCGCTTGTTGATCCAGGTGTCCTCGCGGCCCACCTGCGGCTCGGCGCAGCCGTCCATTACCGCCTTGAACGCCTTGTTGACGGTGACGGTGAAGACGTCCGAGCGCACCGTGCGCGCCAGCCGCGAGGCGACGCGGAAACCGTGGAGCGGGATGATGCCGCGCAGCTCGGGCTCGACCCAGAACAGGCTCGGATCGTCGGCGCTCTCGGCCATCGGAAAGATGCCGCAGGCATAGGCGCGCAGCAGAACTTCGGGCGTGATTTCGGACGCAGCAGACTCGCGCGAATTCATGGTTGAAGCATAGCAGGCGGCGGCCGCGTAGGCGACCGGCCATCACCGCATCTTGTGCGCCGGCCGCTTCTCAGCCCACTGCGGCGGCGGCCGGCCGCGGTGTCTGCTTGGTGCGGCTGAATCGCACGACGATCTTGGTGCCTTGATGGCTTGGATCGGGCTGTACGGTCGCGTCGAGCTTGGTCGCCATCGCGTTGACGATGCGCTGGCCCATGCCGGTCGAGCGTGGATCGCTGCCGGCGCCGTTCAAGCCCACGCCGTTATCGGCAATCGACAAGACGATGTCGTCGCCTTCGAGGCCCAGCTCCACATGGATGGGGCCCGGGCAATCCGGATAGGCGTATTTGACCGCGTTCATCACCAACTCGTTGACAATGATTCCGATCGCGACCGCGCGATCGGGATCGATCTCGATCGGCTCCGCCTTCAAGGTCAGCCGCGACATCCGGTTGCCTTCCGCGGAGCGGCGGAGGTCTTCGAGCAACGCCTCGAGATATTGATTGAGTAGCACGCTCTTCAGGTCGTGCGACGTGTAGAGACGGCGATGCACCTGTGCCACGGCCGCGACGCGTCCCATCGCATTGGTGAGCGCTGCCTTGACGTCTTCCTGGGCGCTGCTGTTGGCCTGCAGATGCAAAAGCGAGGCGATGATCTGCAGCGAGTTTCCGACGCGGTGATTGACCTCGCGGAGCAGCACCTCGCGCTCGGCAGCGAGCGCGGCATAGCGGTCACGGGAGGCCCGCACCTCGGCCTCGGCTTCGTCGCGAGCCTTCTGCAGGCGCGCTTGGCGCAGCGCGCCTTCGGCAGCCACCTGCAGGAGCGGAACGAACTCGCCCTGAACGTCCTTGACGAGATAATCGGCGGCGCCGGCCTTCAGCGCCGTCACCGCGATCTTGGAGTCTTGCGAGGCGGTGACGAACACGACCGGGGGTGGATCGGGCAGCGCCAAAATGCGCTCCAGCGTCTCCAAACCGTCGAACCCTGGCATGTACTGGTCCAGCGCCACCACGTCGATGCCGCCCTGTTCGAGGCGCGCCAATCCTTCAGCGCCGCCGGGCGCGTGTTCCACCTTGAAGCCCGAGCGCGTGAGGCCGCGTTCGACCAGCCGCGCCAGCGCCGCGTCGTCATCGATGTAGAGCAGGGTGGGAGAGGGTGACGTCATGCCGTGGGTGGAACCTGGATGACCGAGAAGAACAGGCCGAGCTGGCGAATGGCGTTGGCGAAACTCTCGTAGTTCACTGGCTTGGTGATGTAGACGTTGCAACCGAGTTCGTAGCATCGCTTGATCTCCTGCGAGTCATCGGTCGTGGTCAGGATCACGACCGGCGCGCTCTTCAGGAACTTGTTTTCCTTGACCGTCCGCAGGATCTCGATGCCGGTCATATCAGGCAGATTGAGATCGAGCAGGATCAGGAGCGCGCGCCCTTTGTGCGCAATACCGCTGCCGTCGTCCCCCAACAGATACTTCACGGCATCTGTACCGTTGCTGAACGGGATGATCTCATTGTTCACGCCGGAGCGGCGGATGTTCCGCTCGATCAGGCGGGCGTGTCCCTCGTCATCCTCGATCATGATGATCGTCACGGGCATGGTCATCGATCTAAGTTCCGGTTGCTGGCGTTCCAGTTGATCGGGAGCGTGATGGTGAACGTGCTGCCTTGCCCGAGGTCCGATGCGACCGACATGGTTCCGCCCAAGCGCCGAACCAATGCGCGCACATGGGCAAGTCCTATGCCCTGTCCAGGCCGGTCCTGGGCTCCCGCACGGCGGAACAGCTCAAAGATACGCTGATGATCCTTCGGATCAATCCCCCGGCCGTTATCGGTGATCTCCAAAATCGCAAAGCCGAGCTTGGTGCGCGCCCGGATCGCGATGTCGCCGGGCATGTCTGGCTTTAGATATTTGATCGCATTGTCGATGAGGTTGGAGAAGATCTGCTCCAGCGCAAGGCGATCGCTGACGATGGTCGGCAGCGGCTCGACCCGGATCGTCGCATTGGCCTCGGCCGCCTGATGGGCGAGCGTCGTCACGATCGTCTCTATCAGCTCGCGTAGATCGATCCGGGTCGGCACGAATTCGCGGCGGCCTTCGCGGGTGAGGTTCAGGATCGCCGTGATCAGGCGATCCATCTTGGCGATCGACGATTTGATGAAGCCGAGCGCTTCGGAAAAATCCTCCGAGAGCTGCTTGTCGGTGTCCCCGAGCTCGGGCTCGGCTCCCTCCGGGGGCGGCGGGGAGGCTGAGGCTGCCCGCGCCAGCGTGGCGAGCCGCCGGAAGATGTCGTTGCGCAGTTCCTCCAGCTCGCTGGTGAAGCCCATGATGTTCACTAGCGGCGAGCGCAAATCGTGGCTGACGATATAGGCAAAGCGCTGGATTTCGTCGTTGGCCTCGCGCAAGTCCGCGGTGCGCTCGTCGACGGTGGCTTCAAGGTTGAGATTGTTCTCCCGCAGCCGCGCTTCGGCCTCGTCGCGGGCACGGGTGGAACGGCGGACCAGGAGAACCGAAATGCCGGCAAGCAGCACCACCAGGCCTGAGCCCGTGATGGTCACGAGCGTCGCGAGGCTCTGGCTGGAGTCGGCGCTGGCCGCCCGCAGTGCAAACAGCCGTTCCTCCTCGGTGCGCATCTGCCCAGCGGTGTCTTGGATATTCGTGTTGGTATTGCTCGATGCCGCGCTGCGGACCAACGCGGCGGCTCCTGCCGCATCACCTTGTGCAGCCAGCGCCTTCTCACGCTCGAATTGGCCGAGCCGGGTTTCGATCTCCCTCCGCAACCTAGCCAGATGCGTCACCTGCAGCTGATTGTCGGCCACCAAGCTCGCGAGCTTATCGAGGTCGGGGTGGATTGCAGCCACAGCGGCGTCGTGCGCCGCCAAGAACTCGTCACCGCGGGTCAAAAGGTAGCCGCGCGCATTGCTCTCGGCGCGGCGGACATCGAGCAGTAGCGTGTTCAGCTGGTTTTCGACCTCGATGGTGTGGACCACCCGGCCGCTGTCGTCGCGGGCCTTGTCCACCAGCAACACGGAGGCCGTGCTGATCACGACCAGCACCAAGAAGCCCGCCGACAGCAGCAGGATCTGACCCAGCGTACGCCTGTGTCTCACCTCAGGCGCCACGATCTACGCTCATCGTCCACGGAAAAATTGATGGCCCCCGCGGGGAACGTTCCCCGAGCCAAAACGCTGATGTGCTGATTTGGTTCCGTGGCGGCCTTTAGAAAAGAGCGGAGCGCCTCAATCCGCCTTCTGCCCCGCGAGATACTGCTCGAGCCAATGGATGTGGTAGTCGCCGTCGATGATCGCCGGCTCGCGCACCAGCGCGCGGAACAGCGGCAGCGTCGTCTCGACGCCTTCGACGACCATTTCGTCCAGCGCGCGCCGCAACCGCATCAGGCATTCGACACGGGTCTTGCCGTGCACGATCAGCTTGCCGACCAGCGAGTCGTAGAAGGGCGGGATCACGTAGCCCTGGTAGACGGCGGAATCGATCCGGACGCCGAGGCCGCCGGGTGGGTGATATTGCTGGATCTTGCCGGGCGATGGACGGAAGGTGACCGGGTTCTCGGCATTCACGCGGCATTCGATCGAATGGCCGTTGATGACGACCTCGTCCTGGGTCATCGGCAGATCGCCGCCGGCGGCGATGCGAATCTGCTCCAGCACGAGATCGATTCCGGTGATCATCTCGGTGACGGGATGCTCGACCTGGATGCGGGTGTTCATCTCGATGAAATAGAATTCGCCGTCCTCGTAGAGGAATTCGACGGTGCCGACGCCGAGATATTTCAGCTCCTGCATCGCCTTCGCGACCGTCTCGCCGATCTTGGCTCGGCCTGCCGCGTCCAGTGCGGGCGAGGGGCCTTCTTCCCAGACCTTCTGATGGCGGCGCTGCAGCGAGCAGTCGCGCTCGCCAAGATGGATGGCACCACCGCGGCCATCGCCGAGGACTTGGATTTCGATATGCCGCGGCTTCTGCAGATATTTTTCCAGATAGACCGAGGCGTCGCCGAAGGCCGATCTGGCCTCGTTGGCGGCGGTGGTCAGCGCGAGCGCAAGATCGGCCTCGGTGTGCGCGACCTTCATGCCGCGACCGCCGCCGCCGGCTGCCGCCTTCACCAGCACCGGAAAGCCGATCTCCTTGGCGATCGCCATCGCATCCTGATCGGGCGCGACCGCGCCGTCCGAGCCCGGCACCACGGGAATGCCAAGGCGCTTGGCCGTCTTCTTGGCCTCGATCTTGTCGCCCATCAGGCGGATGTGCTCGGCCTTGGGGCCGATGAAGTGCAGGTTGTGCTCGGCGAGAATTTCCGCAAAACGTGCATTTTCGGACAGGAAGCCGTAGCCCGGATGCACTGCGTCGGCGCCGGTGATCTCGCAGGCGGCCAGCAGCGCCGGAACGTTGAGATAGCTGTCCTTCGAGGGCGGCGGTCCGATGCAGACGCTCTCATCGGCGAGCCGCACATGCATGGCATCAGCGTCGGCGGTCGAATGCACCGCGACGGTGGAGATGCCGAGCTCCTTGCAAGCCCGCAGAATGCGAAGGGCGATTTCGCCGCGATTGGCGATCAGAATCTTGTCGAACATGTTGCCTCGATGGGCGAGTGGCGAATAGCGAGCAGGGAATGAACAACTTCGCTATTCGCCCGTTCGCTCTTCGCTCCTATTCAATGATCACCAGCGGCTCGCCGAACTCGACCGGCTGGCCATCCTCGACCAGGATCTGCGTCACAGTCCCCGCGCGCGGGGAGGGGATCTGGTTCATCGTTTTCATGGCTTCGATGATCATCAAGGTCTGGCCGACCGTGACCTTGGCCCCGACCTCGACGAATGGCTTGGCGCCGGGCTCGGGTGCCCAATAGGCGGTGCCGACCATCGGCGACGGAACCACACCGGGATGTTTCGACAGATCGGCGCCGGCCGCAGCCGCCGCGACGACGACCGGCACGCCGGCCGCAGCGGCGGTCACGGCCGAGGGGACGGCCGCCGCCACGGTCACGTTGCGTGCCACGCGGACGCGCAATCCCGCGCGTTCAAGCTCGATCTCGGTCAGGCTGGTTTCGTCGAGCAAGGCCGCGAGTTCGCGGATCAGCTCGCTGTCGTCGGATTTCATCGGTGTCTTGTCATTGGGCTGGCGCGCCATGATGGTGATCCAAAACTCTTCTTGCTGTTCTGCCGGGCGGAAAGGCCTTAGGCCGTTGCCTTGTTGGTATTTCCGGCGCCAATTCTCTCGGCAAGCCCGGCGATGGCCAATCGATAGCCGTCGATGCCGAACCCGCAAACGGATGCAAACGCCGCCTTCGCGGTGAAAGAATGGTGCCGGAAGCTCTCGCGGGCGTGGATGTTGCTGATATGCACCTCCACGGCGGGGATTTTGACCGCCATCAACGCGTCGTGCAACGCGATCGAGGTGTGAGAATAGGCGCCCGCATTGATGATGATGCCGACCGCCTGCTTGGCCCGGGCCTCGTGGATGCAGTCGACCAGCACACCCTCATGGTTCGACTGGCGACACTCCGCGGTCAGGCCGTACGCCGCCGCCGTGTCGATGCACAGCTTCTCGACGTCGGCGAGGGTTGCATGGCCATAGGTTTCCGGCTCGCGGGTGCCCAACAGGTTAAGGTTGGGTCCGTTGAGAACGTAGATCGTCTGCTGAGGGGCTTCGGCCATCCCAATCCCGGCAATGTGGCGGCAGGTGGCCGGGGTTATATGTAACAAAACTGCGAAGGGGAAGCCTTTCGCAGGGCAGGATGTTACCCCAGATCGCTCAACCGGCTTATAAAAACGTGCGCCGAAGCTGTGGAAATCGCAGGTTAACCACCATGACGGCGCTGCAGCGGAAAAGCGATGAGCCCAGCCACGAAAATGGGCGGGCATTGCTGCCCGCCCTCTGTCTCTTCACGCGCCGGGTCGCAATCAGGCGTCCAGAACCGCGACGATCTCGTAGGTGTTCGGATCGATGACGACGATCCGGTCATGGACCACGATGAAGTCAAATCCGCGCCATTCCGGGTAGATGCTCACGACTTCCGTCGGAAGCGGACGGAAGTGGATGTCGCGCGGCACGCGTGTGCCGACGGAGACCGAGAAGTTGACGTTGTTCAGCGACTCGACGTGCTGGCTGCGGATCACGCTCGAGATCTTGGTGCGCTGCTCAGTCGAGAGCTTGGCGCCGGCGCCCGCCTGGCCGGTGGTGACCTGCGAACGATCGGTGCCGGTCTTGGTCTGCGCGTTCATGTTGGCGCCGCTGCCACCCTCTCGGCTCTGCGCGTTCATGTTGGTGCCGCTGGCGCCCTCTCGGCTTTGCGCGTTCATATTGGTGCCGCTACGGCCCTCGCGATTCTCAGCGTTGCTGGTGCCGGTCTTGCTGTCGCGGCCTTCAGCCTTCATCTCCTTGGAGCCGCCCTTGGTCTCGTTCTCCGAGCTCATGCTCTTCGACTTCTGACCACGCATGTTGTCTTCGGCATGCTGCCCCTTGGCGCTGCCCTTCTGCTCGGACTGGCTCGACTTCATCTCCTTGGAGCCGCCCGCGGACGGGGATGTGCCGTCGCGGTTCATTGTAGCGCTGCCACTCGAGCCGGGGCCCGACGTCGTGCCACCCGTCGCGCCGCCCTGCATTGCAGCACCACTGGATTCGTGGCCACCGGTGCCCGCGCCCTGCGCGTGCGCAAATCCGGCACCGGCGATCAGCGCGATCGCCGCAACGGATACCATCAAGCGATTAGTCATTCTCAATCCTCCTCGTGTTATCGGCATTGCCCGCGCCGACAACTGCAGGAGATTGGAGATGTTCCGTACGCTGCGATTGGTTCCAGGATTTTGTTGTCGCTCGCGGCTTTCTGAACGGATGCTCAGCTTGCTGAACACAAGATGACCGCACGATCATCAGCCGTACAAACAACAAGGGCCGGTTGCTTCAACCGACCCTTGCGAGTGTTAGTTGGCTCGACGTGAGATAGCAGGCGCTTCAATCAGCAAGTTGCCTTGCCGCAGCGGGCGTTGCTGATCTTCTCCTTGAGGCCCTCGAGTCCGACGGCACCGATCACGACCTTGTTGCCGATGACGTAGCTCGGCGTGCCGTTCATCCCCATGTCCTCGGCGAGCTTGAAATTCTCCTCGATCGTCGCCTTGGCTTCCGGGCCTGCCATGTCCTTCTCGATCTTGTTCATGTCGAGGCCGAGGTCCTTGGCCACCGCGAGCGCGTGCGCCTTGTCGGCAGGGCCGCGGCCGCCCAACAGCTTCTGGTGGAAGTCGAGATATTTCTGCGGCGCCTGCATCCGCACGGCGACGGCGACCTGCGCCGCCTCGACGGAGCCCTGGCTCAGCACCGGGAATTCTTTCAGCACCACCTTCAACTTGCTGTCGCTCTTCAAGAGGTCGAGCATGTCGGCCATGGCGCGTTTACAGTAGCCGCAATTGTAGTCGAAGAATTCGACGAAGGTGACGTCGCCGTCCTTGTTGCCGAGCACGACGCCGCGCGGCGAATTGAAGATCGCATCCGCGTTCTTGGCGATGCTCGCCTCATGCTTGGCGGCTTCCGCGGCAGCCTGGCGCTTGCCGAGTTCGGTCATCGACTCTTCCAGGACTTCGGGATGCGAAACCAGATAGTTCTTGATGATGGTCTCGATCTCGCCGCGCTGAGCGTCGGAAAAGCTCTCTGCAGACACCGCCTGCGGCGCGGCACACAACGAAAGCGCGACCAGCGCAGGGAAGAGGGGGCGGAGTGACGACATGTACGTGGCTCTCTGGGTCAAAACGATCGTGTCCTTATCGTTGGTCGTGGTCGGGTCTGCAAGGCGAGACTATACCGAGATTTGTAACCGAGATTTCTATTCGCCTTTTTGGCCGGGAAGCGGCTTTGTCGAAACGATGTCGTCGGCCTTCACCCAGCCGGGCGAGCCGACTGCAAACCGCGTCTTGGCGCGCGAGGCGAGCTCGCGTGCCGTCTTGTTGTCGCCGCGCAGGAAGGCTGCTTGTGCCGATGCGAGATCAGCTTCCGCATAATCGCCCTTGCGGCCATAGGCCATCGCGAGCTGGCTGTAGCCGAGCGGCGCTTCGGTTTCGCGCGACACCGCGGCGCGCAGGATCGTGATCGCTTCGTCGGTGTAGGCCTTATTATCCGTGGCAACCAAAGCCTGCCCAAGTAACATCTCGATGAGCGGAGCATGGCCCGAGAGCTGGACCGCCTTGCGCAGCGGCGCGATGGCCTCGGCCGGCCGGCCGCCCTCGAGGAGGGCCTGACCCCGCACCTCGTAGAAATAGGGATTGTTCGGCTGGACCTGGATCAGGGTGTCGATCTGGGCGAGGGCGCTGCGCAGGTCGCCGTGCAGGTAGGTCGAAATGGCCCGGGCATAGCGCGCCGGTAGGCTGTTGTCGGTCTGCGGGTAGCGCCGGGCGACGGTGTCGGGCCGCTCCATGAAGGCCGAGATCTTGGCGCGGACCATGTCGTGGCGGAGCTGGAGCGCGGGATCGTCCTTCTTGTCCCAATACGGGCTCTGCCGGGCCAGCCCCTCGAGGGCCTCGACACGATCGGCCGGCATCGGGTGGGACTGCAGATAGGGATCGGCGCCTCGCGCTGCGAACAGGCTCTCGCTGGTGAAACGCTTGAAGGTCTCGTACATGCCCTTCGGCGATTGGGCGGTCGCGGTCAGAAACTTGACGCCGGCGCGGTCGGCGTTTTCCTCCTGTTGGCGCTGGTAGGACAGCAGCGAACGCCGGATCATCTCGCCGGGGCCGGCGAGGGCTGCGGCACCGGCATTGGCGAGCCCGTTGCCGGCACCGCCGCGTGCGCCCATCGCAAGCGCACCGGCGCCGAGCACGGTGGCGATGATCATCTGGGTCTGCGCGTTCGCCAGTTGCTGGCGCAGCTTGGCAAGATGGCCGCCGGCCAGATGGCCGGTTTCGTGGGCCAAGACGCCGATCAGCTGGTTCGGCGTCTCCGACTGCATGATCGCGCCGTAATTGACGAAGATGCGGCGGCCGTCGGCAACGAACGCATTGAAGGACGCGTCGTTGATGATGACCATCTGAATGTTCTGCTTCTCAAGCCCCGCAACGCGAAGAATCGGGCGCGTATATTCGCGCAGCAGTGCCTCGGTCTCGGTGTCGCGCAGGATCGGCGGGCCCTTGCCCTGCTGGGCGGCGGCAGGCATCACGGTTACGAGCGCCATCGCGCCGGCGACCACGGCGGAGATCAGGCCGGAAAGGTTCTTGCGAAGCACGATACGGAGCAACATCAGGCGATCTTTGCAATTGGCGCGGGGCTCGATACGGGCTATTGCCCACCAAACCGCGGAATGCGGCTCAACTGCGGCGCAAAACACCTGTCCCGGCACGCGCCGCCAGGTTGAGAAGCCGGGTCAGAACAGCCGGGGTCAATAGCAGATATCCATGGGCGACGCGACACTCACGAGACAAATGGAACAGCGGATTGCCGGCTTGCTGACGCCTTCGCGCCGCAGCGAGGTTCCGCCGTTCATGGTGATGGATGTGATGGCGGCGGCCGCGCGGATCGAGGCCGCCGGCGGCCATGTCATCCACATGGAGGTCGGCCAGCCGGCCGCACCGGCGCCCCGGGCAGCGATCGCCGCTGCCCATACCGCGCTGGAAACGGCGCGGATCGACTATACCTCGGCCCTGGGGATCAGTTCGCTGCGGGAGCGGATCGCGCGGCATTATCGCGAGACCTATGGCTGCGCGGTCGATCCGGCCAGGATCGTGATCACCACGGGATCGTCGGCCGCATTCATCCTGGCATTTCTCGCCATGTTCGAGCCGGGCGACCGTGTCGCGGTGACGGTGCCGGGCTATCCGCCCTATCGCCACATCCTGACTGCGCTCGGCTGCGAGCCGGTGCTGATCGAGACCACAAGCGAGACGCGCCATGCGCTGACCGGCGAGGCACTGCTTGCGGCGCACCGCAAAACGCCATTGAAAGGCGTTCTCGTCGCCAGTCCGGCCAATCCTACCGGTACGATGATGTCGCGCGAGGCTTTGGGGGGCGTGATTGGCGCTGCCCACGATGCCGGCATCCGCTTCATCTCCGACGAGATCTATCACGGGTTGGACTATGCATTTCCCGCGGTGACCGCGGCCGAACTCTCGCCCGATGCGCTCGTCATCAATTCGTTCTCGAAGTACTTTTGCATGACGGGATGGCGGATCGGCTGGATGGTGGTGCCGGACACGCTGGTCCGCCCGATCGAGCGGTTGCAGCAGAATCTCGCGATTTCCGTGCCGACACTGTCGCAGATCGCGGCCGAAGCCGCGTTTGATGGCCGGACCGAGATGGACGCCATCAAACATGGCTATCAGGAGAATCGCCGGATCCTGATCGAGGGGCTTCCGAAGGCGGGACTGACGAAGTTTCTGCCGGCCGACGGCGCGTTCTACCTCTATGCCGACGTCTCCGGCTTCACCTCCGACAGCTTCGAATTCACCAAACGAATGCTGGAGGAAATCCACGTTGCGGCGACGCCGGGGGTCGATTTCGACCCCATTCATGGCCGCAGCTTCGTGCGTTTTTCCTATGCACGATCGGCTGACGACATGCGGGAAGCCGTGGCGCGGATCGCGCGCTGGCTGGCCTAGCCCTCCAGCGACGGTAGCTCGCTGCACCTCCTCGGCCATTGACTCCGGCCTGACAATTTGCGTGAGGTGGAATGAACGAGGGCTGGCGGAAGCCAGCCTGGATGAAGCTCACGGAAGGGAGAACGAAGCGTTATGGGGGCAGTTACGGGAACCGCAGCGCAGGCTGCGCCGCAGCTGGCGGCGAAGAAGCCCTGGTACAGGATACTCTATGTCCAGGTCTTGATTGCCATTGTCATTGGTGTTGTGGTCGGTTGGTTATGGCCTAATGTCGCCACCAACGAGTGGGTCAAGGCCCTCGGCGACGGCTTCATCAAGCTGATCAAGATGGTGATCGCGCCGATCATCTTCTGTACGGTGGTCTCGGGTATTGCGCACATCCAGAGCGCGAGCAAGGTCGGTCGGGTCGGCATCAAGGCGCTGGTCTATTTCGAGATCGTCTCTACCTTCGCGCTCGTCCTCGGCCTGATCGTTGGCAATCTGGCTCCGATCGGGCACGGCCTTGCCGCCAAGCCGGATGCTGCCGCTGTGGCCAAGTATGTGACGCAGGCGGAGTCCCAGAAGACCGTCGACTTTATCCTCAACATCATCCCCGACAGCGTCGTCGGCGCGCTTGCCCGTGGCGACATCCTTCAGGTGCTGTTGTTCGCGATCCTATTCGGCTTTGCGCTGATGGCGCTCGGCGAGCGCGGCCACCGCCTGCGCGACGTGATCGACGACGCCGCGCACGCGGTGTTCGGCGTGATCGCAATCGTGATGAAGGCCGCGCCGCTCGGCGCCTTCGGTGCGATGGCCTATACGATCGGCAAATTCGGTCCGGCAGCGCTCGGCAACCTGATCGGCCTGATCGCGCTGTTCTATATCACCGCCGCCTTGTTCGTGGTGATCGTGCTTGGGCTGATCGCGCGCTTCATCGGTTTCAGCATTTTCAAGTTCATCGTCTATATCAAGGACGAGCTCCTGATCGTGCTCGGCACGAGCTCATCCGAAAGCGCGCTGCCGCAGCTGATGGAGAAGCTGGAGCGGCTCGGCTGCTCGAAGCCGGTGGTCGGCCTGGTGGTGCCGACCGGCTATTCCTTCAACCTCGACGGCACCAACATCTACATGACGCTGGCGACTCTGTTCATCGCCCAGGCGCTCGGCGTCGACCTGAGCTTCGGCCAGCAGCTGACCATCCTGGTCGTTGCGATGCTCACGTCCAAGGGGGCGAGCGGCGTCACCGGTGCGGGGTTCATTACGCTTGCGGCCACGCTGTCCGTCGTCAGCCCGGCGCTCGTTCCGGGCATGGCGATCGTGTTCTCGATCGACAAGTTCATGAGCGAGGTGCGCGCGCTGACCAACATCACCGGCAACGGCATCGCCGCGGTGTTCGTGTCGTGGTGGGAAGGCGAGCTCGACCATGAGCGCCTCCTGAAGCGTCTGAACCAGGAGATCGATCCCTCAGACGTCGAGACTGCGGTTACCACCGGCTAAACTCTGCTCTGTTCAGGACTGCACGAAAAAACGCCCGGCCAATGGCCGGGCGTTTTGCTTGTCAGGAATTCTCAGTCGGGCCGCTCGGTTACTGTCCGCCCCCGAACCTCCGCGACCACCAGCCGACACGGCGTGGCGCAGGTGTCTCCGTCGCGGCTTCCGGTGCCGGCGCCTCCGCGGCAGGTGCAGGAGCGGCTTCGGGCGGCGCGCTCGCGCCGGCATCGACGATCGGAGCAGGGGACTCCTGCTTCGGTTCGGCGAGGAAGCTGACCTTTTCGCGCACGGTCGAGCGCCGCGGCGCCTTCTCGGATTCGGTCTTCTGTGGCTCGGCCTTCTCCGGCTCCGACGCGACCGGCTGCTCGGCAGGCTCGGTCGCGGCCGGGCGGATCTCCGCCGTTACAGCGGCAGAGATCGGTTCGGCGCCCGGCCCCTGGGGCAAGCTCGAGCCGTTGCCGTCGAAATCTGCGACCGCACCTTCGACCTCGGAGGCCACGGGCGGGTTGAGCTCGTCGGCAATCGAGGCTGCGAGTCCATCGTCGCCACCGCGCCGGCGTCGCCCACCGCGCCGTCCGCGGCGCCGCGGCCGACGTTCGCCGCCGGGCTGATCGCCCTGCGCCTCGCCCTGGGCGAAAGCGGGCAGCTCGTCGGCTTCCTCGTCGTCGGCTTCGGAATCTTCGGCCGTCAGCTCCGCGGTCTGGCCGGCCTCGAGCGGATGCACCGCGACGGTGCCCTCGTCGGACTGGGTCTCTTCGCGCGGCGCCTCGCCGCCTCCGCGGCCACGCCGGCGCCGGCGCCGACGGCGCCGCGTTCCTTCGCCAGCAGCGGCGTCACCGGCGGCCGCCTCGTCGGACAGTCCTTCGGTCTCATCCGTCTCAACCTCGGATTCGGTCTCGATATCGAACGGCTCGTCCTCATCGTAGACCTCATCCACGACCATCGGCGCGGAGGCCTGCGCCGCGACAAGCGCCTTGGCCGCTTCGAGCGTATGCACCTGCTCGCCACGATCGATGATGAATGACTGCTGCCCGCTCACGGTGGGATCCGCGATGATCGAGAGCGTGACCTTGAAGGTGTTCTCCAGGTCGCGCAAATGACCGCGCTTATGGTTCAGCACATACAGCGCGACTTCGGTGCGCGTGCGGACCACCAGATTGTGGGTCGCGCCCTTCATCAGGGCTTCTTCGAGGCTGCGCAAGAGCTGCAGCGCGACCGACGACACCGATCGCACATGGCCGGTGCCGCCGCAATGCGTGCAGGGCTCGGTCGAACTCTCCAGCACGCTGGCGCGGATGCGCTGGCGCGACATTTCCAGCAGGCCGAAATGAGAGATGCGGCCGACCTGGATTCGCGCTCGGTCCTGCCGCAGGCAGTCTGACAGCTTGCGCTCGACCGCGCGGTTGTTGCGCTTCTCATCCATGTCGATGAAGTCGATGACGATCAGGCCGGCGAGGTCGCGCAGCCGCAGCTGCCGGGCGACTTCCTCGGCGGCCTCGAGATTCGTCTTGAGCGCGGTATCCTCGATGTGATGTTCGCGGGTGGCGCGGCCGGAGTTGACGTCGATCGAGACCAGCGCCTCGGTCTGATTGATGACGATATAGCCGCCGGAGCGCAGCTGCACGGTCGGCGTGAACATCGCATCCAGCTGGCTTTCGACTCCCATGCGGGAGAACAGCGGCTGGCCGTCGCGATACTGCTTCACCGCCCGCACATTGGACGGCATCAGCATCTTCATGAAGTCGTGCGCCTCGTGATAGCCGGCCTCGCCAGCCACGAGGATGTCGTCGATGTCCTTGTTGTAGAGATCGCGCAAGGAGCGCTTGATCAGCGAGCCTTCCTCGTAGACCAGCGTCGGCGCCTGCGACTTCAGGGTCATGTCGCGGACGGTTTCCCATAGCCGCAGCAGGTACTCGAAGTCGCGCTTGATCTCCGGCTTGGTCCGGTTGGCGCCTGCGGTGCGCAGGATGACGCCCATGCCCTCTGGCACGTCGAGATCCTGCACGACCTCCTTCAGGCGTGAACGATCCTGCGCCGAGGTGATCTTGCGGCTGATGCCGCCGCCCCGCGCGGTGTTGGGCATCAGCACCGCGTAACGGCCGGCCAGCGACAGATATGTCGTCAGCGCCGCACCCTTGTTGCCACGCTCTTCCTTGACCACCTGGACCAGCATCACCTGCCGGCGCTTGATCACTTCTTGAATCTTGTACTGCCGGCGCGGTCGGAAGGTGCGTTCCGGCACCTCTTCCAGCACGTCGTCGCCGCCGACGGACTCGACGAGTTCTTCCTCGGCTTCTTCGCCGTCCTCTTCCTCGTCGTCATGATCATGGGCCGCGCCATTCTCGTCCTGCGGAACGATGGTGACGCCGCTACCCTCGTGCTCGGTCACCAGTTCGGCGTCGGCCGGAGCGACCTCATCGGCGTGCTCGTCATGGTCGTGAAGGTCGGTGCGCTCCACGTCGCGCGCGCGTTCAGTTTCGCCCTCGTAATGCTCGGTTCCGGGAGCGGTCGGAAGGTCCTCAGACGGGACGACGGGGACTTCGGAAGACGCCTCTGCCTCGGCGTGTTCGGCGGCGTCCGCCGCTGCCACAGGCGAGAGATCGTCACGATCGTCATCATGACGGTCGTCATCGGGATGATCATCATCGTGATGGTGATCGTCATCGGCATGATGGTCGGTCGCGGGTGCCTCGTGGGGCTGGGCTTCGCTGAAGCCATGAGCCTGCGCGCTATCGGAGTCGTCGTCGCCGTAGCTCTCGTCATGGGTGCCGAAGTCGCCAGGTGAGCCCTGCGCCTCGTACCCCTCGGGCTCAAATCCCGCGGCCTCGTGCGCATGCGATTCGAGATCATGGCCTTCGGTCTGCGGCAGCCCTGACGCGGTGTCGGCTCCTTCGATGATCTCGCTCTGAACGCGCTCACCGCTGCCGCGCCGCCGCGAACTGCGGTGGCGATTGCGTCGCCGGCTGGCCCGGTTCTCGTTTTCCTCCTCGGCCTCGCGATGCGCGCGCTCTTCCGCTTCGATCAGCGCTTGCCGATCGGCGACCGGGATCTGGTAATAATCGGGATGGATTTCGCTGAATGCGAGAAAGCCGTGGCGATTGCCGCCATACTCGACGAAAGCGGCCTGCAGCGAGGGTTCGACCCGCGTGACCTTGGCGAGATAGATATTGCCGCGCAGCTGCTTGCGTTGGGCAGTCTCGAAATCAAACTCCTCGACGCGGTTGCCGCGGACGACGACCACCCGGGTCTCTTCCGGGTGGGTAGCATCGATCAACATCTTGTTGGGCATATTGGAACTCTTGAAGGCGACGGACGCGGTTGGCCGCGAGCGCGTGGCGCGCTGTCGGATGACGCGACGGTCCACCTGATTCGGGGGTGAGGGGAAGACCTAAACGCCTGACGTTGCGCTGTGCCGAAGCCGGAACCTGCGGAGTAGTCCGCCGAACGAGGACTTGGCCTCGGATCGGAGCGGCTGTTCCGCTGGTCTTGGTCGGCAATACAGTATGGCGCATCAAGCGTCGGCCCGTCTGAACACGTGGGCGGCATTGGGTGCCGCCGGTCTCCTGCTGAAGGCCAGATTGCGCCGAAACGCTTGCCTTGGAATTCGATACCGACCCCGTCCGGGGCACAATATCGGGCTATGCCGTGTCTGGCGCAGCACCTCGGGCGGCTCGAGAATGAGTGGCCCTGGGAACCGGCCCCGCTCGGGCTTGTCACCGGCCCCGACTGAACCGCGCGGGACGCGCTGGCTCCGAAGAGGAACGGAAGGTCGCTGGAAGCTTCGCGGATTTCGATCAAGTCGAATACGAAGGCTCCGGCGTTGCACCGGGAGGCTGAACGCGACACAACCGGCAGTAAGTATATGGGTCTTCAGCCCCTTGTTCTTACGTGGATTATCGAGTGGGTGCAAGGGAAGCCGTCGCTGGTCCGCAACAATCGCCTCAATTTAAGGGAAATGACAGAAGTAGCGATTTAACCCTGTGGTTTGATTGCGCTAAAGAGATCGCGCGGAGGCACGGAATCGTTGGCTGACCGGGCAAATCAATCCTTTTGGCTGGGATGCGCATTGCTGTGCGTCACGGAAATGTTATGTGCTGTGCCTACCCGGGTACAGGCGCAGACGGCTGTGCCGCCCATGCAAGCGGCTCTGCCGGCTGTCCAGGCTCCGGCCTTTCCGATCGTTTCGGACGCCCGTTTGGCGGGCGATTCCCGGCAGACGCGGTTCGTGCTCGATTTGGACAAGGCGGTTCCGTTTCGAGCCTTTGTGCTCGGCGACCCTTATAGGGTCGTGGTCGATCTCCCTCAGGTCAGTTTCCATCTTCCGACCGGTTCGGGTACCGCCGGCCGCGGTCTGATCAAGGCATTTCGGTATGGCTTGGTCCTGCCGGGGGGCTCGCGCATCGTCTTCGATCTCACCGGTCCGGCCCGAATCGCCAATGCGTCCGTGCTTGATTCGGCGAACGGACAGCCGGCGCGGCTGGTGCTGGAACTGGAGGAAGTCGATCAGACCAGTTTCGCACAGTTGATCGGGACTGAAAGCCGCTCGCAGCCGAGGGCGAATGTCGCGGATGCGGGCGCAACCGCCACCGCACTGCCGCCCGGCACTCCGCCCGCAATTCAGGCCCCTGCGGCCACGACGCCGGCCGCGCCGCCCGGACCTCCCGCGCCGCCCGATGGCAGGCCCGTCGTCGTGATCGATCCCGGCCACGGCGGCATCGATAACGGGACCCAGACCGGCGAAGTCCCGGAGAAGAACCTGGTGCTGGCTTTCGCCCAGGCGCTACGCGATCGGCTGGAGAAGACCGGCAAATACCGCGTGGTCATGACCCGCGATGATGACACCTTCATTCCGCTAGGGGACCGGGTGCGCATCGCGCAGAAGCAATCGGCCGACCTGTTCGTCTCGATTCATGCCGATGCGCTGCCCCGCGGCGAAGGTGATGCCCAGGGCGCCACGATCTACACGCTATCCGACAAGGCCTCGGACGCCGAAGCCGAGCGGCTGGCGGAAGATGAAAACCGCGCGGATGCCATCGGCGGCGTCAATCTGACCGAGGAGCCGACGGATGTCGCGGACATCCTGATAGATCTGGCTCGGCGTGAAACCCGAACCTTTTCCAACCGTTTCGCCCGCCTTTTGATGAATGACATGAAAACTGCGGTGCATATGCATAAGAGGCCACTCAAATCCGCAGGGTTCCGAGTGCTCAAGGCGCCCGACGTGCCCTCTGTGCTGGTCGAGCTCGGTTATGTCTCCAACAAGAGCGACATGGGCAATCTGATCTCCGAAAGCTGGCGTTCCCGCACCGCTGACGCGATGGCCCGCGCGGTCGATTCGTTCCTGGCCAAGCGCATCGCCACCGCGGCCGGGCCGCGTCCTGAGACCAAGACGCCCGCCCGGGCAAAGCCCTAGTTTGGCCACAGCCGCCGCCCTATAAGCGTACCGCGAGGCAGTGGGAATCGAGAAAGATTCAGCCGCGTGGCAGCACTGCAGCGAATGCCAGATCCGCCACGCTGGCGAACTTATGGTAGGCTTGCCCGTGCAAGGTTCCTGAACGCGGCTCATGCGGCATCATTGCCGCCGAATGATTCTGACCAAGGCGCCCTTGGAGGCGCTGCATGTTCGAGCCGAGAGTCGAACGAGAGTTGAAACGGATATTGCCGATGCGCTTTCTGGTGCGGTTTTTGGGCTTCCTGTTCGCCGCCGGGACAGTCGTTTTTCTGGTGGGAGTGGCCGCGGTCGCCGGACTGATTTGGCATTTTTCCAAGGACCTGCCGGATTATTCGCAGCTCCAGGATTACGAGCCGCCGGTCATGACGCGTGTCCATGCCGTGGATGGTTCGCTGGTCGGCGAATACGCGAAGGAGCGCCGGCTCTATCTGCCGATCCAGGCGGTTCCCAAGCTGGTCATCAACGCGTTCCTCGCCGCCGAGGACAAGAATTTCTATGAGCATGGCGGCATCGACTTCACCGGCATGGCGCGCGCCGCTGTCGTCTACGCCCAGAATTTTGGCTCGAACCGCCGTCCCCAGGGCGCCTCCACCATCACTCAGCAGGTCGCCAAGAACTTCCTCCTGACCAACGAGGTCTCGTTCACCCGCAAGATCAAGGAAGCGCTGCTGGCGATGCGCATCGAGCGCACCTATTCCAAGGACAAGATCCTCGAGCTGTATCTGAACGAGATCTACCTGGGGTCGGGTGCCTATGGCGTGGCGGCTGCGTCGCTCGTCTATTTCGACAAGTCGGTCAACGAACTCACCGTCGCCGAGGCGGCCTATCTGGCGGCTCTGCCGAAGATGCCGGGCAGCCTGCATCCGATCCGGAACCATGATCGCGCGATCGAGCGTCGCAACTACGTGATCGATCGCCTCCTCGAGAATGGTTGGATCAAACAGGCCGACGCCGACAAGGCGCGCAAGGATCCGCTGACGATTGCCAGCCGCAACACCGGCGCCCACATCTTTGCCGGCGAATATTTCGCCGAGGAGGTCCGTCGCGACATCTTCGAGCGCTATGGCGAGAAGAAGCTCTACGAGGGTGGGCTGTCGGTGCGCACCACGCTGGATCCAAAGGTCCAGGTCATGGCGCGCAAGGCGATGGTCGCAGGCCTCGTCAAATATGACCAGGAGCAGGGCTGGCGTGGCCCGGTCAGCAAGATCGACATCTCCGGCGATTGGGGGGTGAAGCTCGCCGACATCAAGTCGCTCGCGGATATTTCGCCGTGGCGGATGGCGGTGGTGCTGGAGACCAGCGACCAATCGGCGCGAATCGGCTTTCAGCCTGGCCGCGAACTCGGTGGCGCCGTCAGCAAGGAACGGCAGACCGGGCTGATCACGCTCGATGGCGTGAGGTGGGCACGCGCGGCATCCGGCACGCGCAGGACGCCGACCGCGGTCACGCAGGTGTTGCAGCCCGGCGACGTGATCTACGCCGATCCACTCTACAAGGAAGGCAATCCGGTCGAGGGGCAGTACCGCCTGGAGCAGCTGCCAGAGGTATCCGGCGCGATGGTCGTCATGGATCCGAACACCGGTCGCGTGCTGGCGATGGTCGGCGGCTTCTCTTTTGACCAGAGCCAGTTCAACCGTGCGACCCAGGCCTATCGGCAGCCCGGTTCGTCGTTCAAGCCGATCGTCTATTCGGCGGCACTCGACAACGGCTACACGCCGTCGACGCAAGTGGTCGACGCGCCGATCGAAATCGATCAGGGGCAGGGGGCCGGGATATGGCGGCCGGAGAATTTCTCGTCCGGCAAGTATCTCGGACCGACGACCCTGCGCAATGCGCTCCGGCTGTCCTTGAACACGGTGACCGTGCGGCTGGCGCAGGACATCGGCATGCCGCTGATCTCCGAATATGCCAAGCGCTTCGGCGTCTATGACGAGCTGCCGAACTATCTATCCTATGCGCTCGGCGCGGGCGAGACGACCGCGATGCGGATGGTGACGGCCTATTCGATGATCGCCAATGGCGGCCGTCGCGTGAAGCCGACCCTGATCGACCGTATCCAGGATCGTTACGGGCACACCATCTTCAAGCACGATACCCGGGAATGCCGCGGCTGCGACGCGCCGGACGGCTGGCACAATCAGCCCGAGCCGCAGCTCGTCGACCGGCGCGAGCAGGTGCTGGACACCATGACCGCCTACCAGATCACCTCGATGCTGGAGGGCGTGGTCAACGCCGGTACCGCTACGGCCCTCAAGGAGGTCGGTAAGCCGATCGCCGGCAAGACCGGCACCACAAACGAGGCCAAGGATGCCTGGTTCGTCGGCTTCTCGCCGGACCTCGCAGTCGCAATCTATATGGGCTACGACAAGCCGCGCCCGCTCGGTCGGGGCAATGCCGCAACGGGCGGCCATCTGGCGGCACCGATTGCGCGCGACTTCATGAAGCTCGCGCTCGCCGACAAGCCTGCGACACCGTTCAAGATCCCTGCGGGCATCAAGCTCGTCCGCGTCGATTCCAAGACTGGTATGCGCGCAGGCCCGGGCGACACCGGCCGCACCATCATGGAAGCGTTCAAGCCGGGTACGGCGCCGCCGGATAACTATTCGGTCATCGGCGTCGCCGATGCGGACCAGCGCGGCGGCATGCCGTCTCAGAGTGGCGGGCAGCCTGACACCGGCAACTTCTTCATGCGTCCGGGCACGGGCGGGCTGTATTAGCGCGTGTGAAACCCGCCGTTCGGCGGCGCACGGAGATTGCGCTTTGCGCCGCGCACCGCTACATCCCCACAAGAATTGTTGCTGCGCCTCTCGGATATCCCGTGGAGGTGCAGCTTGAAGAGAGCGATATGCGCGCTGAAATCGAGAAAATTGTAGAAGAGATCAAGCAGTCGGTCGGGCTGCTGAGGAGGCATCTTTGACGTCGAAACATCGACGGCAAGGCTGGCTGAGCTGAACAAGCTCGCCGAAGATCCCAATCTCTGGAACGATCCGCAGAAGGCCCAGAAGCTGATGCAGGAGCGCACCTCGCTGGAGGACGCGCTGAACGGTATCGGCAAGGTGGAGCGCGACCTGAAGGACAACGTCGACATGATCGAGCTCGGCGAGGCCGAGAATGATGACGGCGTCGTCGCGGAGGCCGAGGCGGCGTTGAAGGCGCTGAAGAAGGAAGTGGCGCGGCGGGAACTCGAAGCGCTGCTGTCCGGCGAGGCCGACCGCTTCGACACCTATCTCGAAGTTCATGCCGGCGCCGGCGGTACCGAAAGCCAGGACTGGGCGCAGATGCTGCTGCGCATGTACGCGCGCTGGGCCGAGAAGCACGGCTTCAAGATCGAGTATCTGGAAGAATCGCCCGGTGAAGAGGCCGGAATCAAATCCGCCACCATCCAGATCTCCGGCCATAACGCCTATGGCTGGTTGAAGACGGAAGCCGGCGTGCATCGGCTGGTTCGAATCTCGCCGTTCGATTCGAACGCGCGGCGGCATACCTCGTTCTCGTCGGTGCAGATCTTTCCGGTCATCGATGACAGCATCAAGATCGACATCAAGGAATCCGACGTCCGCACCGACACCATGCGGTCCGGCGGTGCTGGTGGCCAGCACGTCAACAAGACCGAATCGGCGGTGCGGCTGACTCATATTCCGACAGGGGTCGCGGTGGTCTGCCAGGCCGGCCGTTCCCAGCACAAGAACCGCGCCCAGGCGTGGGACATGCTGCGCGCCCGCCTCTACGAGATCGAGCTGAAGAAGCGCGAAGAGAAGGCCGCGGCCGATCAGGCTGCGAAGACCGAGATCGGCTGGGGCCACCAGATCCGCTCCTACGTGCTGCAGCCCTATCAGATGGTGAAGGACCTGCGCACGGGCGTGCAGACCTCTGACACGGCAGGCGTGCTCGACGGCGATCTCGACGAGTTCATGGCCGCGACCCTGGCGCAACGTGCGTTCGGCACCACGCCGGGCGCCGCGGTCGAGGACGTCGACTAGGCAATGCCGCGCGTCGCCTTCATCGGGCTCGGCCGCATGGGTCGTGGCATGGCAGGGCGTTACATCGATGCCGGCTTCGATGTTGCGGTCTGGAATCGCAGCAAGGCCAAGGCAGAGGATCTGATCGCGCGCGGCGCTCGCTGGGCGAGCTCGCCCGCAGACGCCGCGACCGACGTCGATGCGGTCGTGACCATGGTCGCCGATGACGAGGCTTCGCGCTTGGTCTGGCTCGGCCCGAACGGTGCGGCGGCGATGATGAAGCCCGGCACGCTGGCGATCGAGTGCTCCACGGTCTCCTATGACCATGCCCTGCGGCTGTCGCGAGACCTGAATGGGCGCGGTGCAATCTATATCGACTGCCCGGTGACGGGGCTGCCGGATGCGGCCGCCAGCGGCAAGCTGACCTTGCTGGTGGGCGCCGATGCCGTCGCTCTCGACCGAGCCCGGCCGTTTCTCGCGCCGATCGGATCGACGATCCGGCATTTCGGCCCGGTGGGCTCCGGCTCGGTCTACAAGCTCATCAACAATCTGATGGGGGCGATCCAGATTGCGGGCCTTGCCGAAGGGCTTGCGATCGCCGAACAGGCCGGCCTCGACATGAAGCTTGTGCTCGAGGCTGTTCAGAGCGGCGTGACTGCGAGTCCGCAGGTCCTCCGCCATGCGCCGCGAATGATAGCGCGGGACTTTTCCGACGCGACCTTCACCGCTGCGCTTCGTCACAAGGATGCCGCCTACGCGTTGCAGCTCGCCGAGCAGCTGCTGCGCGAACCGCCACTCGTAACGCGGGCCGCGGTGGAGGCCTACGCGTACGCGACTGCGGAGATGCCCGACGACGACGAAGGCCGCATGATCGAACTCATTTCGCAGCCGAAGGCCTAACGGCGCGGACATCGAGCTCTCCACCGCGCATACCAATCCGAGAACCGGCCTCCGTCGCGTTCGCCGCCGTGGCGGACGGCGAAGGTGGTGCCATCGCTCGCCACCATGATCACGGCATCCAGCCCTTTGGCGCGGCGCAAGGTCTCGACCGCCTGTTGCGGCGTCTGCGCGATCGGGCCCGCGACGTTGAAAGACGTGTTGACGGACATCTCGACGCCGGCATGGCGCCCCATTGCCTTCAGATAGGCGTAGGTCAGCGGATCGTCGCGCTCGTGCACGATCTGGATGCGTCCGGTACCGTCGGCATGGATCACAGCCGGGATATTCTCGCGCGCCTTTGGTTTCGCATGCGCCGTCAGCACCATGTAGTTGTAGGCATTGTAGTCGGCGTCCGCGCAGCCGTCCTCGAGCACGAAATGGTTGCGCGCGGCCTCCAGCGTCGCCATCGGTGCCAAGGGGCGGATGGCCTCGCGATACTTGACCCGTGCATTGAGCCGCTCACGGGCGTCGGGATCGCAGGGATTGGCGAGGATCGAGCGGTGGCCGAGCGCGCGCGGACCGGTCTCGCCGGCGCCCTGGTAGAGCGCGATGACGCCGCCCTGTGCGACCACGAAAGCCATGAGGTCGGCCACCGCTGCGCGGCCGTCCGGCGTTGCGACTTCGCCGATCTCTTCCGCTGTGACGTCATCGGCGCGAAGGGCGGCTTCGATCTCCGCGCGGGCCGGCGGCAGGCCGCAATAGAAAGCATGGCTGAGCGCTGCGCCGCGCGGCGCGCCCGCCAGATGCGCAAACAGCCAAGCGGCCCCGATCGGCACGCCGGGATCGCCGGGCACCGGCGGCACCCACAGATGGAGCCGCGCTTCGCGACCTTGTGCCGTCGCGAACCACACCGCATCGAAATGTTCGAGCAGCCGCATATTGCCGACCGCGTTCAGTGCGACGCCGCCGGTCAGGATCAGCCGATGGGCGCCGGTCGTTCGCAACAGGTGATCCACGACGTGGACCATCGCATCCTCGAACACGAGCTGCGTGGCGGCAGCCTTGTCGAGCCGCTCTTGCGTATCGGCGCGGTGCTGGATGTCCTCGACGCGCAGCACGGCATCCGGATTCCACAGCTGCGACGGCTTCAGCGGCTCACCGAGGATCTCCGTCAGGGCAGGGTGATAGGGCGCTTCGAACGGCGAGGCGTACCAGCTGGCGAGCGCGCGGTTGAGCCTGATCTCGCCGCCATCTGCCAGCACCAGCACGTCCCTGAGCCGCTGATAGTAACGATTGCTGGCGCGATCCATGTTGCCCCAGGCGGCAGCGCCCATGTAGCGGCCCTCGCAGGAGAGCCAGGTCCAGCCGCCCTGGGTCGAGGCGATCACGCTGTAGAAGGCGCCGAGCGAGTCGAACACGCTGTCATTGCTATAGAGCTTTCGCATCGTGCCGGCCCGCCCCTCATAGAGCGAGACTGAGCCGCGATCACCGGTGCCGTCGAGCACAGCGATGGCGACCGGATCGTCGTCGGCGGCAAAGGGCGAAGCGGCATAGGAGAACCAGGCGTGGTTGTCATGATGCGGCATCATGATCAGCGGCACGCGTTCGCCAAGGCCGAGCTGCTTGGCCAGGATCTTGGGCGTGCGTGTCATCTGGTCCATGCGGCGGGCGTCGAAACCGGCGGCTTCGGTGGTGCGGAGCAGACCCAAGCTCTGCGGCGCTTCTTCCAGAATGGTGCGGGCCAGGGTGCCGGCGAGCGCCGGATAATCCCACGTCGTCAGCCAGGCGAAGATGTCGGAGACGTCGCGGCCCATGCCGCGCAGCGCCGCGATCATGGCGTCGATCGATGCGCGCGGATATTCGCTGGTGTGCTTGTTGCCGGAGAAGCGCTCCTCCTCGTTGTTGAGGATCAGCCGCGGGCCGTTCGCCTGTGTGACCTCCACGAGCGCGACGCCGGAATTGTGTGTCCCGGCCGGCCCGAGGCCAGCGAGATAAAGCGTCTCGCCGCGCGTAAGCCGCTCGTGCGCCTCGGCAAGACGGGCCTCCGCGAAGGCCGAGCCGAGCCGGTGGAAGCCGGCCCGGGCGAACAATCTCGTGGCCAGCCATTCCGCTGCGTGTCCCGCAGCGGCACCGAGCCGTGGATGCTTCGGCCCGATCCGCCGCATCACGGGCACGCGGGTCGGCTCATTTGGTGCCGAACATGCGGTCGCCGGCGTCGCCGAGACCGGGCACGATATAGGCGTGGTCGTTCAGTCTCTCGTCGATCGCCGCGGTCCAGATCGGGATATCCGGGTGCTCGCTCTGAAACTGCGCGATGCCTTCGGGCGCGGCGAGCAGGCAGACGAAGCGGATGTCGCGCGCCCCACGCGATTTCAGCAGCGCCGCCGCGGCGCAGGCGGAATTGCCGGTCGCCAGCATCGGGTCCATCAGGATCACCGTGCGGTCGGAGAGGTCCTGCGGCGCCTTGAAGTAGTATTCCACCGCTTCCAGCGTCTTGGGATCGCGATAGAGCCCGATATGGGCGACGCGCGCCGACGGCAGCAGCGCCAGCATGCCGTCGAGGAAGCCGACCCCGGCGCGCAGGATCGGCGCCAGCGTCAATTTCTTGCCCGCGATCTTCGGCGCCTTCATCGGCGCGAGCGGCGTTTCGATGTCGACCAGCTCCAGCGGCAGGTCGCGCGTCACCTCGTAGGCCAGCAGCATGCCGATCTCGTTCAGGAGCTCGCGGAAGCCCTTCGTCGAGCGGTCGCGCTCGCGCATCAAGGAGAGCTTGTGCTGGACCAGCGGGTGATCGACGACGTGGAGATTGGCGGCTGTCATGGAATATGACTTACCGGCTTTCGCGCAAGTGCGCCAGCGGCGTGGCTGCGGCTGAAATCAGCGTGCCGCTACCGGGGCAAATCCCGCCCAACCGCGTCACGGCAGCACCTCGCTTCGGCCTTCGAGCAGCGCCTCGGTCTCGCGGCGGCGATCCGCCAGCAGGCCCGCGCTGGCCGCCTCGATCAGGTTGAGCAGCACCTGCGCGTCGTTCAGGCGCGGCAGCGCGACGTAATCGGCGCCGGCGTCGTAGAGGTCGTTGACGTCGGCGAGCAGGTCGGCGGTGGCGACGATCTTGGCGGTCCTGTTGATGCTGCGGACGTGCCGCACCAGCTTCTCGTTGCTCGCGCCTTTGAGCAGCGAGTCCGGCACGCTCAGGATGATCAGCTCGGCCTTGCCGACGCCGGCATGAACCAGCGTGTCGGCATTGCTGATGTCGCCATAGGTCACCTGGATGCCGCGCTCGGACAAGGTCCGGAAGACCAGGGGATTGAAATCGATCACGCCGATCTGCTCGAGCAGGGCGGGCTGGTTGCGCTCGATCTCGGCCAGGAGCGCGCTGGCCGTGCGGTAGAAGCCGAGGATCACGATTGGCCGGCCGTTGCCATGGCCGGCTTCGTCGCCCGTCTCATGATCCTGCGCGTGATCCAGATCGCGCAGGCCCAGCCGCTTCAGAAGCGGAATCGTCCGGCGGACGATCGGGTCCGAGCGCACGATCACGAAGGTCGACAGCACGGCGAGCACGACGAAGGCAAACGAGGCCGCGTTCGAGGTCGCGCCGCGCAGATGGCCGGCGGCGACGCCGGTCTGGATGATCACCAGCGAGAACTCGCTGATCTGCGCCAGGTTGAGCGCCGGCAGCAGGCTCGCGCGCAGGCCCTGGCGCATCAGATAGAGCGGGGCAAAGGTCGAGAGCAGCCGACTTGCGACAGTGAACAGCGCAACGACCAGCGCCAGGCCGACGACCGACATGTTGGGAACGGGGATGGTCATGCCGAGCGCGACAAAGAATAGCGTGATGAAGAAGTCGCGCAAGGTGGTCACTTTGGCGGTGACGTCCAGCGCATAAGGGAATGTCGACAGCGACACGCCGGCGACCAGCGAGCCCATCTCGCGCGACAAGTGCAGCCGCTCGGCGATCTCGCCGATCAGGAAGCACCAGGCCAGCGCGCCAAGCAGGATCAACTCCGGACTGCGGGCGACGCGATGAAACAGCTGCGGCAGCACGTAGCGGCTGAGCAGCAGCGCGATCGCGACGAGCGTTCCAGCGCGCGCGAATGACAGCAGGACCACGCCGATCTGCAAATTGTCGAGGCTCGGCTGCACCGCCAGGAACAGGATCGCGAACACGTCCTGCAGCACCAGAACGCCGAGCGTGATGCGGCCGGGCAGGGTGTCGAGCTCACGCTTCTCGTACAGCACCTTGACGATGATCACCGTCGAGGACAGCGCGCAGGCCACGCTCAAATAAAGCGCATCGTAATGGCCCTCGCCCAGGCCCATGCCGATCGCGATGAAGAACAGGAGTCCAAGCAGGGCGCCGCCGATGATCTGCACGCCGCCGGCGAGCAGGATCACCGGGCCGGCGCGGATGATCTTCTTCAGGTCGATCTCCAGCCCGATCATGAACAGCATGAAGATCAGGCCGAGCTCGGAGATGACGGAGATCGATTCCTGGGACTTGACCCAGCCGGTTCCAAATGGACCAATGACGAAGCCCGCGATCAGATAGGCGAGAATCGACGGCTGCCGCGAAAACTGCGCAGCCAGCCCCAGCCCCCACGCAAACAGGATGCTGAGCGTGATGTCCCCAATCAGTTCTTGCATGAATCCGGCCTCACCGCGGCAAACTAGGCGAGGCCGCATTACGCTGAAATGGACAATATGTCACATGCGCATGAAGCTCTGGCTGATCCTGCTTCTGCTGCCGGCTTCGATGGCTCACGCCCAGACGGCAGATCTGAAGCAGACCTTTGCGGCTTCGCTGACCCAGGTTCCAGCGGAGCCGCAGACCGTATCGGGCGCGCTCTATGTCCCGGTGTATTCCAGCGTGGCGATGACGCCGGGCAAGGTGAACGCCGATTTTTCGGTGACCCTGAGCGTGCATAACGCTTCGGAAGCGATGCCGCTCATCCTCAAGCGCATCAGCTATTTCGGTACGTCCGGAGCGTTGGTGCAGGCCTATCTGCAGGAGCCGATTGCAGTGAAGCCGTTTGCCACCGTCGAGATATTCATCCCCACCAAGGACGTTCGCGGCGGCACCGGGGCCAACTTCGTGGTCGACTGGGCTGCGACCGGTCCGATCGCCGAGCCCGTGGTCGAGGCCTTGATGATCGGCAGCCTCGGCAGCGGTCATTACGCCTTCATCAGCCAGGGCCGCCCGATTCGCACCGTGGGCGGCGGCCGGTAAGCCGGTTTGGACGAGCAGAGCCATCATTCGACGAAACGCGCCAGATTCTCCAAAGACGACGCCATGCCGAGCTCGTGGTCCGTGCGGCCGATTCCGATCGGCACGTTTTCGGCAAGGATCGAGACGAGCGTACCGTCCGCCGCCGGCGTAAGCGACCAGGTCATGGTCATCGTGCCCGCGAACTCCGGCCGGTCGGAGACAAAATCGATCGCCTGCACGATCCGCTTTCCCGGCACGAGCTGCAGGAAACGACCCCGGACGACGTCCTGGTGCGAGGAGGATTTGCCCGGAGCGGCAGCAAAGGTCAAAACAAGCTCGAAGCTGCCGCCTTCACGCACATCGAACTGCCTGATCTCGCCTCTTGCCCCCTCGGGCGGAAGCCAGCGTACCAAGCTCTCCGGCTTGATGAAGGCCTCATAGATCGCATCCTCGCTTGCCCTGATGCATCTGGAGACGCTGTGCCTCCGGTCGATCTGCGAAGCGCCATTCATGAGTTTGCTCCGGGGCTAAGGGCTGAGCTCAAAGGACGAATGAGTACGGCTGCGGCCGACATCGGAGCATGCTTGGTCAAACGTGGCATATCTGCCGGAACTCGATTTGACTGGCGAGCAAGAGCAATATGGGCGTGCAAAAACACGTCCCGCGGCGCCGCGCGCCCGAGTTATAAACGAAGCCCTCGGGGAGAGGGCGCAGGGAATGCCGGGTGAAGGCCTCACCCATGGCCCGCCTGCAGCAAAAAAAGCAGGCGGCAGTCACCACAGGATCAGCCGGATCATCCGGCATTCCCTGCGCGATGGGTTACGACTTATACGCGATCTCCCCGGTGCGCCGGGCTTTTTGGCCACCGTATTGCGACAATGCGCGTTTCCGCGCGTTGCGCAGGCATCAGCGTCGGGATGCCAGGACCACGCGACTTCGCCGTCCGCATCGACAGCCGTTCGTCCAACGGCATCAATGCGTCCACCGCATCCCGCGCTCAACGTCCGTGACGACGCGTACGCCCCTCAGTGAGGCGGGACGGGAAGAGTATACATGATTTCTGAAAAAACGAAAGAGAAATTTGTGGAATTGACCTGCCTTCGTGAGGCACTGGCTTTCCTTGGAGCCAAGCGCTCGTTTGAGCAATCATCGATTGCATGCCGGCGTATGCGCGTCACGCCTCGTGCAGAAGACCCGAGTCGGGGTGTCATGATCGTCGTGACCGGGACTTGCACCTTTGCTCGCGCAACCGATCCGTCCGCTGAACGACAATCTGCACTGCTCTCGCAGCACAGGTGGTTTGATCTTTGTCAAACCGAAGAAAGCCGGGAACTATAGTTTCGGGCTCAAGGGCGAGCGGCTTCCGGAGCGCGCGAATTGAGCGGGCGGTACGACACATCCATTGATCGGAGCCGCGAGACGCAGCGCCAGCAACTGGCGGCGACTGTCTGTGCCATCGCCCTGGCGTTCAACACTCTGTTGAGCATCGTTCTTCCGTTCGGGAGTCCGCGCACGGACTTCGCGGCTCGCGCGCTGATGAACGGCTGGAGCCTGATCTGCTCGGCGGCCGGGCCGATCGTCGTCGATGCCGACGGCCATCGGATCGCCGACGACGGGGCAGGCGAGGCCTCCGTACATGCACCCTCCTGCCTGTTCTGTCTTCCGCTCGCCGACGGTCATGCGGCGCTCGCTGCGGCTGCGGGCCTTCCAGCTCCGCTTCGGCACGCGCTGGCGCTGCATCTGAAGCCTCGCGCGATGGTGGTCGTCGCGACATCAACCGCCTCTCCAGCCTGGCCGCGCGCTCCACCTCAGCTGTCTGTCGGATAGCCCGTCTCGCATTGCCGCCGTCGACGAGGCGACGTCACGTGCGACGGGCCGCGCCATCCCATCGGTAAAGACAAGAGACACGTCTATGTCATCGAACCGCATCTCGGCCAGCGCCGACGCGGAAGCCCAAGCTGTTGTCGTGAGGCAGCGGCGACGGGTTCCACCCTCAGCGAAGGCCCGGTCGCGCCGATCGCCACGCGCCTGGCCCGTGCTCGCCTCCCTGCGCGACTTCGCACTCGCGGGTCTGCGCCCAACAACGCCGCTGCAACGCACGATCGTTGCCGCGCTCGTCCTCAAGCTCCTCGTCGTGCTCTCGATGCAGGCCTTCGTCGCCTTCGACGGGCCACGCACCGCGAGCTCCGACCGCGCGATCGCGCGCGTGATCGGCGTCGAGCAACCTCAACCCTAGAGAAGGCTCTCATGTTGGATCTCGATCCCACGAGTCTCGCCCGACTTCAGTTCGGGCTCACGGCTCTCTATCACTTCCTCTTCGTTCCTCTCACGCTCGGCCTGTCCTTCATCCTCGTGATCATGGAGACGAGCTATGTCATGACCGGCCGCGAGATCTGGCGCGACATGACCAAATTCTGGGGCAAGCTCTTCGGCATCAATTTCGCCATGGGCGTTGCGACCGGAATTACCATGGAGTTCCAGTTCGGTACGAACTGGGCCTACTACTCGCATTATGTCGGCGACATCTTCGGCGCGCCGCTGGCGATCGAAGGCCTAATGGCCTTTTTCCTGGAATCCACCTTTGTCGGGCTGTTCTTCTTCGGCTGGGACCGGATGTCGAAGCTCGGCCATCTCGTAGTGACCTGGCTGGTCGCGATCGGGTCGAACCTGTCGGCACTGTGGATTTTGATCGCCAATGGCTGGATGCAGAATCCGGTCGGTGCCGCGTTCAATCCCGATACGATGCGGATGGAGCTGACATCGTTCTACGATCTGATGTTCAATCCGGTCGCACAATCGAAGTTCGTCCACACGGTGAGCGCCGGTTATGTGTGCGGTTCGATTTTTGTTTTGGCGATCTCATCCTGGTATCTGCTGCGCAAACGCCACATCGCCTTCGCACGGCGCTCCTTCATCGTCGCCGCCTCCTTCGGACTCGCGTCGGCGCTGTCGGTGGTCGTGCTCGGCGACGAAAGCGGTTACACGGTGAGTGAGAACCAGCGCATGAAGCTCGCCGCCATCGAGGCGATGTGGCAGACCGAGCCGACGCCGGCCGCCTTCACGGTCTTCGCCATTCCCGATCAGGAGAGCAGGCAGAACCACTACGAGATCCAGGTGCCGTGGGCACTCGGCCTGATCGCCACACGTTCGCTCGATCAGAAGCTGCTCGGTATCGCCGATCTGGTCCGGGACAACGAGAGGCGCATTCGCGACGGGCTCGTGGCTTATAACGCGCTCGATGCCCTGCGCGCTGACCGGACCAACCAGGCCGCGCGCTCGGAGCTTGCGGCGCATGCCAAGGATCTCGGCTACGCGCTACTGTTGAAGCGCTATGTCAGCGATCCTCGCAAGGCCGACGAGGCCACCATCGCCAAGGCCGCCTGGAGCACGGTGCCTCATGTCGCACCGCTGTTCTGGTCGTTCCGGGTCATGGTCGCGCTCGGCTTCTACTTCATCGCGCTGCTTGGCGCCGCGTTCTGGTCGGCAAGCGGGCGCAACTTCGAGCGGCGCTGGCTTTTGCGTGCGGCGGTGTGGTCATGGCCGTTGCCGTGGGTCGCCGCAGAACTCGGCTGGATCGTCGCGGAATATGGACGGCAGCCCTGGGCGATCGACGGCGTGCTGCCGACCGGCCTGGCGTCGTCATCGCTATCTCTGCCGCAGGTTCTGTTCACGCTGACAGGCTTCGTCCTGTTCTATTCAACCTTGCTCGTGATCGATGTGATGCTGATGCGCAAATATATCGGCATGGGGCCGGTCAAGGCTCTCGCGCCGCCACCGGCGGCCGCCGCCGAACATCCCGCCGCCGCAGTGTCCGCCGCCACGCCCGCCGAATGAGGCTAGAGTCATGCAAATCCCTCTCGACTACGAACATCTCCGTTTGATCTGGTGGTTGCTGCTCGGCGTGCTGCTGATCGGCTTTGCCATCATGGATGGCTTCGATCTCGGTACGGCCGCTGTGCTGCCCTTCGTGGCCCGAACCGATACCGAGCGGCGCGTCGCGATCAATGCGATCGGGCCGGTCTGGGACGGCAACCAGGTTTGGCTCGTCCTCGGCGGCGGTGCGATCTTCGCTGCCTGGCCGATGGTCTACGCGACGGCGTTTTCCGGCTTTTACGTCGCGATGTTCCTGGTGCTGGCAACGCTGATCCTGCGGCCGGTCGGCTTCGAGTTCCGCAACAAGCTGAAAAGCCCAGGCTGGCGCGCGACCTGGGATTACGCACTGTTTGCGGGTGGGGTGGTGCCGAGCCTCGTGTTCGGTGTCGCCATCGGCAATCTTCTGGAGGGCGTGCCGTTCAGGATCGACCAGGATCTCCGGGTCTTCTATGAGGGATCAGGGCTGTTCGAGCTGCTCAATCCATTCGGGCTACTGTGCGGACTGGTGTCGCTGTCCATGCTGGCTTCCCATGGGGCCGCCTATCTCGCGCTCAAGACGAGCGGGGAGGTTGCGGCGCGCGCAGGCCGAATCGCAACGATCCTCCCGATCGTGACTGCCGGCTTGTTCGTGCTGGCCGGAGTGTGGATCGCCTTCGGCATTTCCGGCTTTGCCATCACGGGCGATGCTGCGGTCGCAGGTCCGTCCAATCCGCTGCTCAAGGCCGTCGTGATGCTACCCGGTCAGTGGTTGGCGAACTATGCGGCCCATCCCTGGATGCTGGCAGCGCCGGGGCTCGGCGTCGCCGGCGCGCTCGGCTTGGCGGTGGCAAGCCGGGCGGGCCTGCGGCTGACTGCGTTTCTCGCCAGCGCGATTTCGATCTTCGGCATCGTCAGCACGGCCGGCGTCAGCATGTTCCCATTCCTGATGCCGTCCTCGATCGAGCCGAAGGCGAGTCTCACGGTGTGGGATGCGTCATCCAGCCAGCTCACCCTGTTCGTGATGCTGCTGGCAACCCTGATCTTCATGCCGATCATTCTGGCCTACACGGCCTTCGTCTACCGGGTCCTGCGCGGCCCCGTGACGGCCGCGCAGGTCGAGGCCGATGGGCACAAGCTCTACTGATGGAGGATGTCACGATGTGGTACTTCACCTGGATTCTCGGTGTCAGTCTCGCGGTCGGTTTCGGCGTGCTGAACGCGCTATGGCATGAGATGCATCTGCCTGACGCACCGCTATCGGAGTGAGCCCTCGTCAGGGCGGAGCCACGGGTTCCGGGGCGTCCCCCCCCCCCGGAATCCTGCTTTCGGGGCGCATGAACGAGGCGAATCGCGCAGCTGATTGCAGTCTCGTCACAAGTGAGACATGCGCAATCAATTGGGCGGGCTGCGGCGCGCCCTTCTTGTTTTCAGGTGCAGGTTCGCCGACAAGATCACTTCTCTCAATCGCGTCGGAGCTGTCACTCGCGGGGGGGCACATGCTGCACGTTGTCGGCCCTTGCCCATCCATTCAGGGAATCTCATGCCTCGCATCACGATCATCGAAACCGGGCTGGTCCCAGCGCAATATCGCGCGCGCCACGGCTCTTATCCGGCCATGTTCGAACGGATGTTCCGCGCCGAGGATATCTCGATCGAATGCGAGGTTGTCAGTCTCGCGAATGGGGAGCGATTGCCTGAACCCGGCTCGTTGCAGGCGATCCTTATCACCGGCTCTGCCGCAGGCGTCTACGATGGGCTCGACTGGATCGCGCCGCTCGAGGATTTCGTGCGGGCGGCCGACGCGAAGGGCACGCCGATGGTCGGCGTCTGCTTCGGACACCAGCTGATCGCGCAGGCGATGGGTGGCCTCGTCCGCAAATCGGACAAAGGTTGGGGTCTCGGTCGGCACGTCTATCAGGTCTCTCCGGAGAACGGGATCGTCGCGGACCCCCAGCTCGCCATCGCTTGCTCGCATCAGGACCAGGTGATCGCGGCGCCATCCAGCGCCCGCACCATCCTGTCATCGCCGTTCACGCCCCATGCCGGTCTGCTGTACGAGAGCGGCACGACTCTGTCCGTCCAGCCGCATCCGGAGTTCGATGCGGATTATGCTCATGCGCTGTGTGAACTGCGTGCGGGTGTCGCGCCCGATGACGTCGTCGCGACGGCAAAGGCGTCTCTGAGGGAGCCGTTGGACAGCGCCAAGCTGGGTCGAGCGATCACCCGCTTCCTGATGCGGTGAACGCGTCGGCGCGACCGTGCTCATGGCGGTAGCTCCGGGCTATGGGACGCCGCTCGCTTTTCTGTTAGAGTCGCCGCTTCGTCGAACTGCACAACAAGACTGCCCTGGGAGAGAAAATGAATCAGGACGCCGTATACGCGGCCGAGAAGGCCATTCGCATCGATCTCGCCGCCTGCTATCGGCTGGTTGCCCTCTACGGTTGGGACGACCTGATCTTCACGCATATTTCAGCGCGCCTGTCGGGACCGGATCATCAATTCCTGATCAACCCCTATGGAATGATGTTCGAGGAAATCACCGCCTCGAGCCTCGTGAAGATCGGGCTCGACGGCAAGCCCGTCGGGCATTCCGAGTTTCCGGTCAATCCCGCGGGCTTCACGATCCATTCGGCGGTCCACGAAGTTCGCGACGATGCCGGCTGCGTCATGCATCTGCACACGCCGGATGGCACGGCGGTCTCCACCTCGAAGGAGCGCCTGCTGCCGCTGAACCAGACCGCCCAGCTGGTGCTGCCGGAGCTCGCCTATCACGACTACGAGGGGGTTGCGCTCGACCATGACGAACGGCCGCGCCTGCAGCGGGATCTCGGCTCCAAGAACCTGATGCTCCTGCACAATCACGGCACGCTCGCGGTCGGGCGCACGTGCGCCGAAGCGTTCCTGCGGATGTATTTCCTCGAGCGCGCCTGCACCATGCAAGTGCGCACCCGCATGCTCGGCGACATCTCCATGGATCATCCGACCGCGCCGGAGGTGATCGAGAAAAATGCCAAGCTCGCCATGTCCGGCGGCATGTCGCAGCTTGCGGAACGGCTGGTGTGGCCCGCTCTGCTGCGCAAACTCGACCGGATCGACCCGAGCTTCAGGGCATGAGCCGACCTCCTTGCCACTGACGGAGCTGCTCCCCGCGGCCCGCGCCATCACGGCGGCGCGGGCCGCGGGGAGGCTGTCAGAAGTTCACGCTCAGCCTGGCATTGAACGAGCGCCCCGGACCCTTGACGGCGTAGCCGTAGGCCGCCGACGAGCCCATCATCGAGACCACCTTGTAGTCGACCAGGTCGGCGCCGCCGAGCGGCAGGTAGTAGTTCTGGTCGAACAGGTTGTCGATGCCGAGGTCGATCCGCGCATGCTGCCACTGGTAGCCGGTGCGCAGGTTGACCAGGGCGTAGCCTGGCGTCGTCAACTCATTGTGGACCTGGCTGACGACGTCCTTGGAGCCGACGAGCTGCAGCTCGATGCTGCTGGTCCAGCTGCCGAGCCGGTGGTCGAGCGCGAGCTTCGCGTTGATCGGCATCATGTGATAGAGGTCGATGCCGTCGGTGCGCTTGCCGCGGACGTAGCCGATGAGACCGCGGACCTGACCCTGGCCGTAAATGAGGTCATCCCAGACCGTCAGTCGTCCCTCGACATTGACGCCATAGAGCGTCGCGTCATGATTGGCGAACTGCAGATAGACGAAGCCGTTGTTCGCTGTCAGATTAGCCGGATTGTTGGCAAGACAGCTTGCGGTGCCGCAGCGGTCGACGTCGATATAGTCCTGCACGTAGCTCGCATAGGGCGTCACCTTGACGTCCCAGATCTTCTGCGCCGGATCGTGCCAGCCGGCGGTGAAGCTCACCGTGTGCGCCTTTTCCGGCTTGAGGTCGAGATTGCCGACATAGCCGTTGCCGTCGCCGAACCAGCCGATCATCTGCATCGCCATCGCGTCGGTCGACCAAGCGTATCGCTCATAGAGGTTGGGCGAGCGGGTCTTGCGCGCGAAGCCGAGCTCGTACTGGCTGACGTCGTTCGGCTCGTAACGGACCAGCGCGGAGCCGTCGAGATGGATGTCGGTGCGGGCGCGGTCGCTGCCGTTGAAGGCGGCGGCGTCGGCGCCGGAGGTCATCGCGTTGTAGCCCTGCACGTTACCGGTGTTCATCCACACCACGTCGTTGCGCACGCCGATGATCGAGGTCCATTGCCGGTCCCAGTGCCGCTCCCATTCGACGAAGGTGCCGACGCGGTCACGGGTGCCGCCGTTGATGTTGATGAAGGTGTTCGGGCCCATCATCATCGATCCCGCGACCGGACTCCACCAATCATCCAGCCGGTTCAGCGCCAGCTCGTTGCCGACCCGCAACAGGTCGTGGCCGGAGACCGGGATCGTGACCTTGACGGCGTAGCCGGTGTCGAGCCCCTTGGTGTCCATCGGCATGTCCGCCACCTTGTCGGGTGCGATGAAGCCCATGGTGTGTCGGATCTGGTGCACGAAGGCGCTGGCCTCGAGCTTGCCCCAGTCGAACACGCCCTCGTAGCGGCCGTTGGCGAACAGGCCTCGGTTGTAGACCATGTCCATGTACTGGTTCACATAGCCCTGATACGGGATGAACTGGCCGCCGACCTGGAAGGTGAAGAGGTTGCCGAAGGTCTGCTTGGAAACGCTGATGGCGTGGTTCTGCGTCTCGTACAGCGTCGACTTGATGGTCGAACCGTCGCCGGCCTTGTAGTTGCCGGAGCGGACCCAGCCGCCGGTATAGGTGATGCTGGTGTCGCGGTTGGCGACCGTGGCGCTCGCATCGACGCCGTAGGCGTTGCCGTTGCTACGGAAGAAGCTCGACAGCTGTGTGCTGGTGATCCAGCCCGCGGTCTCCGGCGCGAAAGCCGGTGGCGCTGTGGTGACGTCGATGCGGCTGCCGACATAGTCGCCACCGACCGAGACCGGACCGATGCCGAGATAGGCGCGCATCTTCGCGACCATCGCCGGATTGACGAAGGACAGCGGCGGATTCATCTCGTTGGGGCAGGCCGGGCTGATCAGCATCGAGTTGATCGCGACCTGCAGACGGTCGGCGCCGAAGCCGTTGATCGCGGGCAGGCTGGAGACACCGCCGGCGCCCCAGGTGGCGCCGCCGGGAAGATCGGTGACCAGGGACGCGGAATCGCTCGACGACAGCGCGCGCTGGACGCCGGCCTGCGGCGGCAGCGCGGTTGCGCCGATCGGCGGCGCGGTGTGCTCGTCCCGTGTGGCCGTGGTTGCGGCGGGCGCCGTGGTGGGCTGCGCGTTCGCCGCCGAGTGCGGCTTGCGCTTGGCCCGGCGCGGCTGAGGCGCATTGACGGTCACCGTCGGCAACCGGTCGGCGGTTTGCGCGCGGGCAGCCATTGCAAGCGGCGGCACCAGCGCGGTGGTCGTGAGCAGCGCCGGCGCGAACAGCGCGGCGGTGACGAGCAGGAGCGGGCGGCGATGGCCCGTGGATGGATATGACATAAATGGATGTGACATGGACGGACTTTGAAAACCTGTCGCGCAAGGTGCTTGCGCATCGGAACGGGGCCGGGCGCGCGATGGGCCGCGTCCGGCGGATGAAACGGGGTTGCGGCGCGTGCAGACGCATGCGGCACCGGCGGGGTGCCGCTGTCGGCTGCGAGGCGAACGCTGGATGGTGAGATGATGGCGGGAGCGGTCCGTCCGCTCAGGCCCGCTCTGGCACCCTTGCAGGCGGCGCGCGGGCGCGATGCGAGGAGTGGACCTCGGCGAGCTCGATGCGCGGCGCGGCGACGATCTCGAAGACGATCCCGAGTGTGCGGCGGAGCGTGACTGCGGGCGCATCCGGCGGTGGCAGCAGCGCAAAGGCCGGCATGACGCAGAGCGGGCAATGCGCGGCGCCCTTCACCGGCCCCGGTTCGCGGGAGGATGCGCCGTCACCGGCCAGCGCCTGGGTGTGGCAGATCTCGCCGAACGCGTAGTTCAGGTCTGGCGGCAGCCAGGCATTCAGGGTCAGCGCGAGCGTGAGCTGCAGCGCGATCACATAGGCCATCGCGCAGGCGATGATGCCCGCGCCCAAGCGCTGATGTGAATGATGATGACGCACAGCCCTAATCCCCTGGCGGGAATGATTAGCACATCTCGGAGCGGAGACGCGTCGCGTGCGAGGTTCGACCGGCGAAGGTCGCAGCTTGTGGCCGGATCGCCACAGGCGTTCGTCCCCCGCAAAGCTGTATAGCTGTGCAGTCCGGCGTAACGAGACGGAGCTGGATGGTTGAGGATGGTCGTTCGGAGCAGAGCCGCTATCCCGCGCTCAGCCGCACGCCGGCGCGCAGGAATTTCTGCGGGTCGACCGCCTCGCCGTCGATGCGGGTCTCGTAGTGGAGATGCGGGCCGGTGGAGCGGCCGGTCGAGCCGACCTCGCCGATCACTTCGCCGATTCTGACCTGCTGGCCGATATGCACGTTGATCTCGGAGAGATGTCCGTAGCGCGTGGACAGGCCGTTGCCGTGATCGACCTCGACCATGCGGCCATAGCCGCCGGCCCAGCCGGCCGACACCACCTTGCCGTTGGCGGTGACGCGCACGGGATCGCCGGTCTGGGCGCGGAAGTCGAGGCCGGTATGCATCGCGGGCCGTCCGAGGAAGGGATCTGAGCGAACGCCGAAGCCCGAAGTGAACTCGACCTCGCCGACCACGGGCTTGCGATAGGGCACCAGCGACAGCGTGCGGTTGAGGCGCTCGACCTGGGCGCGGGTGATGTTGATGCGGTAGAGCTGGCGCTCGAACGGGCCGGACTCTGCGTTGAGCTTCACGGGAACGAAAGGCCCGCCCATCGGTGGGCCCTTGGGAGCGGCGGCTTCGAGTTGTGCCGTGTCGAGGCCGAGATCGGTGATCACGCCGCGCATCCGTCGCAGCCGCGATTCCATGCTCTCCTCGGCCGTGTTGAGCATCGCGATCTGCCGCGCCTCGACCTGGTCGAGCGAGCGCTGCAGCTTGGTCAGGACATTCTCGACGCCGTTCAGCTTGGCGAATTGGTTCGGCTGCGCGTTGGGCATCAATGGTGTGCGGGATTCGAGCCGTGCCTCGCGGTCGGGCGGCGCCCTGAAGATCACGGTGTCGCTGATCGGCGATGGTTTCGGCGTCGCGTTCGCCGGTGTCGTCTCGGACGCGCTGCTGCGCGCCTGCGGCCGGATCGTGCCGGTGATATCGGGAATGCTGCCGAGCGTCGCGGCGCGGCTCTCCAGCGCGGCCTGGCGCTTCAGGATCTGGTCGAGCTTCTGGTCGAACTGCTCCTGGTCGAGCAGTTGACGGCCGGTCGCACGATCGACCTTGGCGCGCAGGTCGGCGATGCGATCCTCATAGGCGTATTGCATCTCAGCCTGACGGGCGATCAGGCGGGTCAGCACGTCGTCGCGGAAGGCGAAATAGGTCGCGGTGGCTGCCGACCACAGACCGAGCAGCGTGACGGTCCCGACCACGATCCAGAACACCACCGGCCCGATGCGAACCTGCTTGCCAGCATGCAGTAGCGTGTAATCGCTCTTGGACGCGGCAGGGGCGGACGCCGGCTGACTTGTCGGAACGCGCCGCGCTTGCAGGGCGCGACTGCGATCATGGGCATGATGATGAGGATATTCGGCATGATGGCCGGAACGATGCGACATCGGCACTCCCGCGCCGGTCGGATCGTGCAGTCCTACGGCTTTACAGCTGCCGATTTGACCCACCCATGGTTAATATTATCTCAATGGAACCGGGCGGGTCTTAAAGCTCCTTCGCTGCGGCGAGCACCGCGTCGGCATGGCCGTCGACCTTGACGTTGCGCCAGACCTTGGCGATGCGGCCGTCGCGGCCGATCAGCACGGTGCTCCGGATGATGCCGAGGAATTTGCGGCCGTAGAGGGATTTCTCGCCCCAGGCGCCATAGGCCTCGAGCATCTCGTGACGTTCGTCGGAGACGAGCGGAACCGAAAGGGCGTGCTTGTCGCGGAAATTGTCCTGCGCCTTCACGCTGTCGGCGGAGACGCCAAGCACCACTGTTCCGCTGTCGGCGAACGCCTGGGCCAGGCGGGTGAAGTCGATCGCCTCCTTGGTACAGCCGGGCGTATTCGCCTTGGGATAGAAGAACAGCACCAGCTTCTGGCCGGCATAATCGGCGAGCGAGGCGGTTCCGCCGCCATCGCGCGGCAGTTTGAAGCCAGGCGCCTTCATGCCGGGTGCCAGACCCGCTGTGCTCGGCGCGGATTCGCTGGTCGGCTTCGCGGCGGAGGTCTTTTTGACCGTGGCCTTGACGGGCGGCTTGGCGACCTTGTTACCGGCCTTGGCCGGCGTTTTCGAAGATGCGCCGGACTTCGCGGCAGACTTGACGCTTCCGGACTTAGCGCTGCCGGACTTGACCTTGCTGGACTTGGCAACCGCCTTGGCGGCGGATCTGGCAGGCCCAGAGGTTTTTGAAGATTTCTTACGTGATTGCTTTGACATACGCCTTCCTTTCGACGCTTTCCGCGGATCAATCATGGCCGTGTGCGAATCCTTGTCCGGCGCGCTGGCGCGGATTGGCACCCGCTTTCCGAAGCTCGCGAGAATCACTGCCGCGGATTTTAATCGAACTTCGGAGAGTGGACCTGGAACGTGGCCCTCGAAAGTCGTCCTGGGACAGTCGTCCTTGGAAATCGTCCTTAAAACATCGGCCTAGAAACGTCGTCCTTAAGTCGTGGTGCCCACAACCGTCTCGCTAAACCATCTCGTTCCGCTCACCGATCGGAGTTCCCGGGACGACGCAGCCAAGTGAAGCCGAGTGAGGGCTTCCGGGGAACTTCGGATCGATGGCAGGAGTCGCTGGGCAAATCTGACGCCGGCGAGGTATGGTGACAAGGATTTCGGCGCCTTGCCGGCCGCGCTCGTCGAGCGGGCCGTCGGCACCCGGCGAATGAGCAACAGGACCAGTCAAGGATCGGGGGCGATGTCGGCAGAGAACCCCTCGCTACCTGTCAACGGGCGAGGCCGAACCTGCGACCGATCTGGTACGTACCAGGCTGGTTGCGACTCAACTGACACGCGACGCCGAGAGGCAATGGCAAGGAATACGTCTCCCCAACGGCCCCATCTGCAGGCGGAGACCCAGGCCGGGCACTGGAACGATGCCGGCTGGGATCACGCGCATGCGCCGGACGATCATCCGGTCGAGGACCGCGACCACGACGACGTCGTGCGCCACCACCGCGCGCGGCGCCTGCTGGCGGGCTCGAACTCGCGACTGCGTTTGCTGACGAGCGGACCCGCGGCGCTGCGCCGCTGGACCGGCGAAGGCGGCTGGGGGCGGCGGCTCCTGGCCGCGATCACCACGCTGATCGTGTTTTTCTCCGTAAGTTTCGCCGGCCTGTGGTGGCGCTTGGGGATGGGGCCGATCAATCTCGACATCGTCACGCCCTGGCTCGCAACCGCGATCGAGGACAATATCGGTCATGGCAACACCGTCGAAGTCGGCGGCACCCAGATCGAACGCGCAGGGCGGGTCCATATCGCGGTGCGGATCCGTGATGTCGTCGTGCGCGATCAGGATCATGCCGTGGTCGCGAGCGCGCCCAAGGCCGAGGTGCGGCTCTCCGGTGCGGCGCTGCTGATGGGCCAGCTGCGCGCCGAGAGCCTGAAGCTGGTCGACGCCGAGCTGGCGGTCCGCATTGCGCCCGACGGCACCGTTACGGTGTCGACCGGGTCCGCCAACAAGCCGCTGGCGACCGGCGTCGCCTCCAAGCGCGATGCTGGCCTGCCGCCGACCTTCTCGCGCGTGGACAGCGGCGCGGCGAGCGCACCCGGGGCTGCGGCGGCCTCGCAAGGCGGGAACGAACCGGCGGCCGCCACGCCACCGGCAGGCGCTGCGCAGGCCAATGCGCCGAGCGGGATTTTGGCTGGGCTCGACTGGCTGGACAGCTTGAGTCTCAGCGGGCTCGACGGGCAGAACCTCAACGAGATCGGGCTGAAGAACGGCGTGCTGGTCGTGGACGACCAGCAGCGCGGCAACAAATGGACGTTCGAGAACATCAGCCTGAGCCTGCGTCGGCCAGCCGGCGGCGGCGTCGCGCTCAGTGTCGGCGAGGAGGGCGCCAAGCCCTGGTCGCTGCGTGTTACCATCGGTGCGCCGTCGAACGGCGTGCGCACGGTCGATGTCAAAGCCGACCAGGTGTCGAGCAGCAACATCCTGCTGGCGCTGCGGCTGAAGGACCTCACCTACATGGCCGATCTGCCGCTGTCCGGCGAGGTCAAGGGTGAACTCGGCCGCGACGGGCTGCCGACCTATCTGAGCGGCAAGCTGACGGTCGGCGCCGGCACCGTCATCGATACCGATACGCCCGATTATCCGATGCCGATCGATTCGGCGGAGCTGAACCTGGAATGGGATGCTGGCCGCCGGGTGCTGGTCGCGCCGTTCAAGATCGTGTCCGGTGCCAATCGCATCACCTTGCTCGGCCGTCTCGAGCCTCCGGATGGCGCGGTCAACGACTGGCGTCTCGGCCTCTCCGGCGGGACGATCCTGCTCGGCGGCATCGAGAACGAGCCGCCTTTGATCTTCAATCGCATCTCGATCGGCTTCCGCTTCGATACCCAAGGCAAGCGCGTATTGCTGACGCAGGCCGACATCTCCAACGGAGAGATCGGGGTCGCCGGCACCGGCAGCATCGACTATTCGGGCGAGCCGCAGATCAAGCTCGGCTTCGCCGGCACGCCGATGTCGGCGACCGCGATGAAGCGGCTGTGGCCGGCGTTGATCGTCCCGGAGGTTCGGGCCTGGGTCATCGACCGCATCGAGCGCGGCTCGCTGCAACGTATCGACGTCGCCCTCAACTCGCCGGTGAAGAATCTGCCGCGCAAGGGGCCGCCGATTCCCGACGACGGTCTCGAGATCAACATCTTCGCCACCGGCGTGAGCGTGCTTCCCGTCGACGGTCTGCCTCCGGTGCACGACGCCGATCTGAGGGCGCATGTGACCGGCCGCACCGCGACCGTCACTATCGGCCAGGGCGTGGCCGACACACCCGCCGGCCGCAAGATCAATTTCTCCGACGTCGTGTTCGAGGTGCCGGACATGGCGCCGAAGCCGCCGCCGTCGCGGCTGCGCATGCGCGTCGACGGCCAGGTCGCCGCTGCGGCCGAGATTCTCGCGTCCGACCGGCTGAGCGATTTGTCGGCGACGCCGATCGATCCGAACACCAGCAAGGGAACCTTCTCGGCCAACATCAATCTCGCGATGCCGGTGAAGGGCGAGCTGACCAAGACCGACACCAGCTACGTGGTGACGGCCGATCTGACCAACTTCTCCGCCGAGAAGGTGGTGATGGGCCAGAAGCTCGAGGCGAGCACGCTGAAGATCGCCGCCAACAACCAGGCCTATCAGGTCAAGGGCGACGTCAAGATCAACGGCCAGCAGGCCTCGCTCGACTATCGCAAGCCGGCCGACGGCGACGCCGACATCAAGCTGCAGGCGACGCTCGACGATGCCGGCCGCGCGCGGCTCGGCATGGATTTCGGATCGGCGCTCAGCGGCAACATCCCGCTCAAGCTCAATGGCAAGATTGCTTCCTCCAGCGATCACGACAGCAAGATCGCTGTCGAGGCCGATCTGACCCAGGTCAAGCTCGACAACGTTCTGCCCGGATGGGTGAAGCTGCCGGGCAGGGCCGGCCGTGCCACCTTCAACGTGGTGAGCAAGCCGCAATCGACGCGGTTCGAGGACATCGTCATCGACAGCAGTGGCGCCTCGATCAAGGGCTCGATCGAGGTCGACCAGAACAGCGATGTGACCAACGCCAATTTCCCGACCTATGCCCCTTCGGACGGCGACAAGGCGCAGCTCAAGGCCGAGCGAGGCCAGGACGGCGTGCTCAAGGTGACGATGCGTGGCGACGTGTTCGACGGCCGCGGCTTCATCAAATCGACCATGTCCGGCAAGGACACCGACAAGACCAAGTCCAAGGGCATCGACATCGACGCCGACGTGAAGCTCGGCGCGGTCGCCGGCTTCAACGGTGAGGCGCTGCGCAGCGTCGACGTCAAGCTGTCGCGGCGCGGCGGAGCTTTCAAGAGCTTTACGCTTGCCGGCAAGATCGGGCGCGATACGCCGGTCGCTGCGGATCTGCGCGTCGGCCGCGACGCTCCGGTTTCAAGTCAGCGTGCCGGCCGCGCGCAAGGCCGCGAGGTGATCTATCTGCAGACCAACGACGCTGGCGCGTTCCTGAACTTTACCGACACCTATACCAAAGTGATCGGTGGACAGCTGGAGCTCGCGATGGAGCCGCCGACCGCTGACACCAGCCCGAAGGAAGGGCTGATCAACATGCGCGACTTCACCGTCAAGGGCGAACAGGCGCTCGACCGCGCAGTCGCCGGCGGCGGCATCGGCAGCGGGCAGGGCATCGGCTTCAGTGCAGCGCGTGCCGAGTTCACGCGGCAACCGGGCCTGTTGCTGGTCAAGGACGGCATCGTGCAGGGGCCAACGATCGGCCTCACGATCGAGGGCAATATCGACTACAACGCCAACCAGGTGCGGATGAACGGCACCATCATCCCGGCCTATGGGCTGAACAACATCGCCGGCCAGATTCCGTTGTTCGGGTTGTTCCTGGGCAACGGCAACCGGGAAGGTATGTTCGGCGTGACCTATGAGGTGGTCGGTACGCCCGGCAAGCCGGTGGTGCGCGTCAACCCGATCTCGGCGATCGCCCCCGGCGTGTTCCGCAACATCTTCCGGTTCGATACCGGCAAGCAGCCCTACGCGCCGCCAGAGATCCCGCCGAACAATTGATCGCGCTGCTACGCGGCACGCACGCCGGCGAGGAAGGTGTTCACCTCGGCTGCGAGTTGCTCGGCCTGTTTGGACAGATTGGTGGCCGCGCTCAGCACGTGACCGGCGGCACCGCCGGTCTCGTTGGCCGCGGTCGAAACGCCGCCGATATTGGCGGTGACCTCGCGCGTCGCCTGCGCCGCCTGCGTCACGTTGCGGGCGATCTCGGCAGTGGCCGCGCCCTGTTCCTCGATCGCCGAGCCGATGGTGGCGGCGATCGCCGAGACCTCCTCGATGGTCGAGGTGATGCCGTCGATCGCACCGACCGCGGTGTGCATTTGCGTGATGCGATCCTCCAGCATGCGGGTGCGGCTGAGCCAGACCGAGACGGCAACGATCGCGAGTACGGTCAAGGCAGCGAGGATCACCATGCTCGCGAGCTTGGTGCGGATCTTCATGCGGCTGAGCAGAGCCATGGCTTCCTCGTCAAGATTATTTTGACGAACGAACGACCATCAATCCTCTTACTAATCGTGAATGTGGCCCACTTCTTGCGTGTCCATTAGACGGACGCTGGGCCGTACTGCGGATGCGGCGCGCAATTCCTTGTGCGGCTCACACGTGAGTCGTCCGAACTAATTGCGCAAGGCCGGAACGACGAGAAACGGGATCATGCCTATGACGACGCTGACCAATGCGAGCACGAGCAGCGTATTGTAGCTGTGGGTGACATCGTGGATGACGCCGCCGGCCCAGGAGCCGAGTGCTGCACCGAGACTCGAACCGATGGTGATGGTGCCGTAGATCGTACCGAGCCGCTTGCCGCGAAAGATCTTCATTGCAGTTGCTGACAACAGCGGACCGCGTGAGCCGATCATGCTGCCGAAGCAGATGACGAAACCGGTCAGCAGCCAGATGTTCGGCGCCCATTGCAGTGCCCACAGCATCAGGATGCCGGAGATGGACAACGCGTAGGAGAACAGAACCGACGGCCTGCGCCCGATCACGCCGTCGAGCCAGGAGACGCCGAGCATGCCGAACAAGAGCGCCACGCCGGAGAAACCCCAGGCGGTCGCGGCGTGCAGCGGCGGAAAGCCGGCGTCGATCAGATAGGCTACGACCTGCGGCGCGATCGAAAACATTCCGATCGCCGTGAAGAAGAAGGTCGCGAACAGCGCCCAGAATGCGTGATGACGCAGCGCCCGCAGCAAGGTCCAGCCGTCATCGCCCAGTTCGATGCTCATCGGACGCGTGATATGCGAGGCGCCCCTGGCGAACACTCGCCACGGCAGCAGCAACAGCGGCACGAGCAGGGCGAGCGCGACGGCGCCAAACAGGTGATAGGCGCTGCGCCAGCCGATGTGGTCGATCAGGAGCTGCGACGCAGGCAGCAGGATCAGCACGCCGGCGCCGGTGGCTGAATAGATCACCGACATGGCTGTCGGCAGTTTCGGTCCGAACCAGCGCCCGAGCAGGATCGAGTTCGGCACCAGTCCGATCAGCGCGACACCGGCGCCGACGCAGAGGCCGAGCGAGAGCTGGAATTGCCAGAGTTGCCAGGCGGAGGCGGCGATCAGGAAGGCCGTGCCGAGCAGCAGCAGGCCGAGGGCGTAGACGGCGCGAGGGCCGGAATGATCGAACAGTCGGCCGATCAGCGGCGCAGCCAGCCCGCCGGTCAGCGCCGCGAGCGAATAGATCGAGACCACTTCGGCGCGGTCCCAGCCCAGGCTTTCGGAAATGGGCTTCAGGAAGACGGTGAAGCTCTCGGCGAGCCCACGTCCAAGCACCGACAGGGCAAAGCACAGGGCCAGCACGACGAGCCCCACGCGCGCCGGCTGCGCCGGGGCTGGCGATGCGTCCTCCCCAAAAGCTTTTGTTTTCATGGCTGCCAGGGGGCCGCAGATTGGGCGCCCTGGCAAGCCGAGAAAAGCGAATGCGCCTATGCAGGCTTGATCAGGACGTGGCGCTTCTTGCCGAGCGAGAGCTTGATCACGCCCTCGCTGGTCAACTCTTTCGGCGTCAGCACCATCTTCTCGTCCGTCACTGGCGTGTCATTGACGCGCAGGCCGCCGCCCTTGATTTGGCGCCGCGCTTCGCCGTTGGAGGCGACAAGGCCGGCCTTGACGAATGCCGCCAGGACCCCGAGCCCGGCTTCGAATTCGCCTTGCAGAACCTCGACCGTCGGCAGGTTCTCGGCGATCGCGCCTTCCTCGAAGGTGCGGCGTGCCGTCTCCGCCGCGGTCCGCGCGGCCTCTTCGCCGTGCAGCAGAGCGGTGGCGGCGTCCGCGAGCGCCTTCTTGGCCTCGTTGATCTCGGCGCCCTGCAGCGCGGCGAGCTTGTCGATCTCGGCGAGCGGCAAGGTCGTGAACAGCTTGAGGAAGCGCGCGACGTCGGCGTCCTCGGTGTTGCGCCAATATTGCCAGAATTCGTACGGGCTGCATTGATCCGCATTCAGCCAGATCGCGCCCTGCGCGGTCTTACCCATCTTGGCGCCCGAGGCCGTCGTGAGCAGCGGCGTGGTCAGTGCGAACAGCTGCGGCGTGCCCATGCGGCGGCCGAGCTCGACGCCGTTGACGATGTTGCCCCACTGGTCGGAGCCGCCCATCTGCAGTCGGCAGCCGACCCGGCGCGACAGCTCGACGAAGTCATAGGCCTGGCAGACCATGTAGTTGAACTCGATGAAGCTCATCTCCTGCTCGCGCTCAAGCCGCAGCCGCACGGAGTCCATGGTCAGCATGCGGTTGACCGAGAAATGCCGGCCGATGTCGCGCAGCATCTCGATCCAATTCAACTTCGTCAGCCACTCCGCATTGTCGAGCATGGCTGCATCGGTCGCTCCGTCGCCGTAGCGCAGCACCTTGGCGAACACGCCGCGGATGCTGGCCTTGTTGGCCTCGATCTCCGCGACTGTGCGCATCGCACGGGTCTCGTCCTTGCCGGAGGGATCGCCGACCATGGTGGTGCCGCCGCCCATCAGGGTAATCGGCTTGTTCCCGGTCTGCTGCAGCCAGTACAGCATCATCATGGTCAGGAAGTTGCCGATATGCAGCGACGGCGCGGTACAGTCGTAGCCGACGTAAGCGGTGGCTTCGCCCTTGGCCGCGAGCGCGTCGAGGCCCTCGAAATCCGAGCACTGGTGAATGAAGCCGCGGCTCTGCAGCACGTTGAGGAAATCGGACTTGAACGCAGTCATTTATCGACGACTCTGAAGAATGTTGTTTACGCTGATCTGCGCAAATCGCGGCGAGATTTGCGGCGGCGGCGCGTGCCGTGGGCTTATAAGAAGCGGGCGGCTTGCACAAGCCGCGACCTCGATTTGGCCGTACTCGGCGCAAAAGGTGGGCCTTTTCAGGTTTGATGACGATGATTCTGACAACGCTGGGTCTGATGAGCGGTACCTCGCTGGACGGGGTCGACGTGGCCCTGCTCGAGACGGACGGCCGCCGGATCAAGGCGTTCGGCCCAACCGGCTACCGGCCCTATAGTGGGAGCGAGCGCAGCCTGTTGCGGCAGGCGCTGGCCGAGGCCGTGCATCTGGAGCGACGCGAGGCGCGCCCGGGTGTCCTGCGTGCCGCCGAGCATGCCGTGACCCTGGCGCATGCGGAGGCGGTGGCCGCCTTCCTTGCGCAGAACCGCCTGACCGCCCAGGACCTCGACATTGTCGGCTTCCATGGCCAGACCGTGCTGCATCGGCCGGAGCGGCGGCTGACCGTGCAGATCGGCGACGCGCAGGCCCTGGCCAAGGCGATCCATATTCCCGTCATGTCCGACTTCCGCGCGGCCGATGTCGAGGCGGGCGGGCAGGGCGCACCATTCGTGCCGGTCTATCACCGTGCCTTGGTGCAGTCGCTGCAGCGTGAGGGCCCCACGGTCGTCGTCAATATCGGTGGGGTCTCCAACATCACCTATATCGATGGCGACCAGACGCTGATCGCCTGCGATACGGGGCCGGGCAATGCGCTGCTCGACGACTTCATGTTCCGGCGCGTCAGCCAGGCCTTCGACCAGGACGGCCGGATGGCCGCGCAGGGCACGGCCGACGAGGCATGGGTAGCGCGCGCGCTGGCGCTGCCGTTCTTCAGGCTGCCGCCGCCGAAATCGCTCGACCGCAATGACTTCGCGGCGCTCACGCTGGGTGACGTGTCGCCGGCCGATGGCGCCGCCACGCTGACGGCCTTCACCGTCGCGGCGATCGCAGCAGTCGTGCCGCTGCTGCCGAAGGTACCGCAGAGTTGGATCATCTGCGGCGGCGGCGCCCGCAACTTCACCATGATGCGGATGCTGCGCGAACGGCTAGCGCCCGCCACGGTAGAGTCCGCCGACGCGTTCGGCTGGTCGGCGGATGCGATCGAGGCGCAGGCCTTCGGATTTCTCGCCGCGCGCGGCATGAAAGGCCTGCCGCTCAGCTATCCCGCCACGACGGGCGTGCCGATGCCGATGACCGGAGGCGTGATCGCACGGCCGTGATTTTGATGTCGATGCATCCTTCTTGACCATTTCATGCGAATGCATTTAATTTGATGCATCTGCATGAAATGCGAGGATCAAAATGGCCGCCGCGCTGAAGCTGATCAGCCACAAGCTGTGTCCCTATGTGCAACGGGCGGTCATCGCCCTGACCGAGAAGGGCGTCGCCTTCGGGCGGATCGATATCGATCTCGCCGACAAGCCGGACTGGTTCCTGAAAATCTCGCCGCTCGGCAAGGTGCCGGTGCTGACGGTGGCGACCGCGACTGGCGAGGTGGCGCTGTTCGAGAGCAACGTGATCTGCGAGTACATCGAGGAGAAGCAGCCGGGACCGAAGCTGCACCCGGCTGACGCACTCGATCGGGCCCAGCACCGCGCCTGGATGGAATTCGGCTCGGCGATCCTGTCCGATCTCTGGGGATTGGAGACCACGACGGACGCCGCGATTTTCGAGGCCAAGCGGCAGGCCCTGGTTGCGAAATTTGCACGGGTCGAAGCGGCGTTAGATGCGGGACCGTTCTTCGCGGGTGAAAGTTTCAGTCTGGTCGATGCGGTGTTCGCGCCGATCTTCCGCTATTTCGACGTCTTCGATGAGTTCGGCGATCTTCACGTGTTTGCCGATACGCCGAAGCTGCGGGCTTGGCGTGCTGCGCTGGCGCGACGCCCCAGCGTGAAGGCAGCCGTCGGCGCCGATTATCCGACGCTGCTGCGCGCCTTCCTCGTTCGCCACAACGCCTATCTGTTGCAACGGGCGGCGTAACGCAGCGTTGCGTCTCGACGTGTTGGCGATCACCCCCAACTGTCATCCCCGGCTTGACAGAGGCGATCCATTATTCCGAGACGGCGGTGACCAACTGTGATGCGTATTGGATCAACCGCTTTCGCGGGTGATGAGAGCGGAGGATGCGGCGCTCGTGATTATGACCGCCGCTCCGCCCGCGCTCAGCGCACGTTGGCGAGCCGCATGTCGAGATAGGCCGTGATGGTTTCCATCAGCGGCTCGAGCTTGCCGTCGAAGAAGTGATTGGCGCCGGGAATGATCTGCTGATCGATGACGATGCCCTTCTGCGTCTTCAGCTTCTCCACCAGCGTGTTGACGTCCTTCGGCGGCACCACGGCGTCCTTCTCGCCATGGACGATCAGGCCCGACGAGGGGCAGGGCGCCAGGAAGGAGAAGTCATAGAGGTTGGCGGGCGGGGCGATCGAGATGAAGCCCTCGACCTCCGGGCGGCGCATCAGAAGCTGCATGCCGATCCAGGCGCCGAAGGAGAAGCCGGCGACCCAGCAGGCACGCGCCTCGGGGTTGATGGTCTGCGCCCAGTCCAGCGCCGAGGCGGCATCCGACAACTCGCCGGTGCCGTGGTCGAACGCGCCCTGGCTCCGGCCGACGCCGCGGAAATTGAAGCGCAGCACCGAGAAGCCGCGATGAGCGAAGGCGTAGTAGCACTGGTACACGATCTGATGGTTCATCGTGCCATGGAACTGCGGATGCGGATGCAGGATCATCGCAATCGGCGCGTTCTTCTGCTTGGCCGGATGATAACGGCCTTCGAGACGGCCCGCCGGACCGTTAAAGATGACTTCAGGCATCGGTGAACCCTTGAGAACCCTTGGCAAATATCGCGCGACGTCGTGCTAGCTTCGGCCGGCGCGACCGCCGACGAATGTTGCAGGAGAGCGGCGACTGAAGCGCCATCCGGTTGCGGATTGCGGAGGGCGCTGTCGTGAATAGAAGGACGCCTTCTAGCATGCTGGCAGGGGCCAAAAGCAAGAATTTTCAACATCCGGCAATGCATTCAAGGCGTTAGCTCCCCAAATAGGCAGAGCGTGTCGAATGCGACGAGCCGCATGAGCCGGTGAGTTGGAGTCGCAGCGGAAGATGGAATGCGAAATGCCCGAGCGCGTCTATTTCGATTGGAACGCCACCACGCCCCTGCGGCCCGAGGCCCGGGCCGCGATCACGGCGGCGCTCGATCTCGTCGGCAACCCCTCCTCGGTGCATGCCGAGGGACGCCAGGCGCGCCGGCTGGTGGAGGAGGCGCGCGAGTCGATCGCGCGGGCCGTGGGGGGCTTGCCGCGGAACGTGGTCTTCACCTCCGGAGGCACCGAGGCCAATGTGCTGGCGCTCAGTCCCGGCTTGCGGGCGCCGGCTGGACCGGTTCAGCGGCTCCTGGTGTCGGCCATCGAGCACGCCTCGGTCCTGGCTGGCGGCCAGTTCGACCCGGGAGCGATCCGCACCATCCCGGTGGTCCCGTCCGGTGTCGTCGATCTGGAGCGGCTGCGCGCCATGCTGGCCGATGGGCCGCCGGCTCTGGTCTCGGTGATGGCCGCCAACAACGAGACCGGCGCGCTTCAACCGATTTTGCAGGTTGCGGAGCTCGTTCGTGAGGCGGGCGGGCTGCTGCACGTCGATGCGATCCAGGCATTTGGCAAAGTTCCTTTTCGTATCAACGATGTGGGGGCGGACCTTGCGACGGTTTCTGCGCACAAGATCGGCGGGCCGAAGGGCGTCGGTGCCCTCGTGCTGGGGGCCGGGATCGATGGGCCGCCGGCGCTGTTGCGCGGCGGCGGCCAGGAGCGCGGGCGCCGGGCCGGAACCGAAAATGTAAGTGGAATCTTAGGGTTTGGGGCGGCGGCGAAAGCGGCGATGGCGGCGCTCGAAACGGATCAGGCGCGCATTGGCGCCTTGCGCGATCGCCTCGAAAGCGGCTTGCGGCAGACGCCTGGCGTGACGGTATTTTCGTCCGATACAGCGCGGCTGCCGAACACCACGCTGTTCACGGCCCCTGGTCTGAAGGCGGAGACGGCGGTGATTGGCTTCGACCTCGCCGGCGTCGCGGTGTCTTCCGGCTCGGCCTGCTCCTCCGGCAAGGTCCAGCCATCCCACGTCCTGGAAGCCATGGGCATCAGTTCCACTTTGGCACAGGGAGCGGTGCGCCTCAGTCTGGGCTGGTCCACGCGAACCGATGACGTGGATCGGTGCCTGGAGGCTTGGCGAAGGCTTGCCGGGACCTTACTTAAACTGAGTAGCGAAACCCAGCTTGAACGATTCTAGGCAGGTGATTTCGCCCGCGAAACGTCGTAAGACGGTTCCGTAAGATGTCCACCGCGGTCCTTGAAACCGCGAGCGGAGGAATGAATGGCAGCCGTGCAAGAGACGGTCGACCGCGTCAGGCGGATCGACGTCGACCAGTATCGTTATGGGTTTGAGACCCTGATCGAGTCCGAGAAGGCCCCCAAGGGGCTTTCGGAAGACACCATCCGCTTCATTTCGGGAAAGAAGAACGAGCCGGCCTGGATGCTCGAATGGCGGCTGGAGGCGTATCGCCGCTGGCTGACCATGACCGAGCCGACCTGGGCGCGCGTCGACTACCCGAAGATCGATTACCAGGATCTCTATTATTATTCGGCGCCGAAGCCGAAGAAGCAGCTCTCCTCGATCGACGAGATCGATCCGGAGATCCTGAAGACCTATGAGAAGCTCGGCATTCCCCTGCGCGAGGTCGCGATCCTCGAGGGGGTCGAGCCCGTGCCCGGCGCCGGCAGCCCGGAGAGTCGCAAGATCGCGGTCGATGCCGTGTTCGACTCGGTCTCGGTCGCGACGACATTTAAGGAGGAGCTGAAGAAGGCCGGCGTGATCTTCATGCCGATCTCCGAGGCGATCCGCGAGCATCCGGAACTCGTGCAGAAATATCTCGGCAGCGTGGTGCCGACCTCCGACAACTTCTTTGCGACGTTGAACTCGGCCGTGTTCTCCGACGGCTCGTTCGTCTACGTGCCGCCGGGCGTGCGCTGCCCGATGGAGCTGTCGACCTATTTCCGCATCAACGAGCGCAACACCGGCCAGTTCGAGCGCACGCTGATCATCGCCGACAAGGGCTCCTACGTCTCCTATCTCGAAGGTTGCACCGCGCCGCAGCGCGACGAGAATCAGCTGCATGCAGCCGTGGTTGAGCTGGTCACGCTCGATGACGCCGAGATCAAATACTCGACCGTGCAGAACTGGTATCCGGGCAATTCGGAAGGCAAGGGCGGCATCTACAACTTCGTCACCAAGCGTGGCGATTGCCGCGGCGCCAACTCCAAGATCTCCTGGACCCAGGTCGAGACGGGATCGGCGATCACCTGGAAATATCCGAGCTGCATTTTGCGCGGCGATAATTCGCGTGGTGAATTCTACTCGATCGCGATCTCCAATGGCTATCAGCAGGTCGATAGCGGCACCAAGATGATCCATCTTGGCAAGAACACGACGAGCCGGATCATCTCCAAGGGCATCGCGGCCGGCAAATCGCAGAACACCTATCGCGGCCTCGTCACCGCGCATCGCAAGGCGAGCGGCGCGCGCAACTTTACCGCCTGCGACTCGCTCTTGATCGGCGACAAATGCGGCGCGCACACCGTGCCCTACATCGAAGCCAAGAACTCCTCTGCCGTGTTCGAGCACGAGGCGACGACCTCGAAGATCTCCGAGGACGTGCTGTTCTACTGCGTCCAGCGCGGCTTGAGCCAGGAGGAGGCGGTCGGGCTGGTCGTCAACGGCTTCGTCAAGGATGTGCTGCAGCAGCTCCCGATGGAGTTCGCGGTCGAGGCGCAGAAGCTGATCTCGATCTCGCTCGAAGGCTCGGTCGGATAGACCTTGTTGCAGGACGGCGCGGCCGTCCCGCACATACTTTCACATAGATCTCGCGACCTTCGTCCTTTGAGACCGCCTCCGGCGCATGCAGGACGAGGAACAGACGGAAGACAACGATGCCATTGCTCGAAATCAAGAACCTGCAAGTCCGCGTCGAGGAGCGTGAAATCCTCCATGGACTGTCGCTGACCGTGAACGAAGGCGAGATCCACGCCATCATGGGGCCGAACGGCTCCGGCAAATCGACGCTCAGCCATGTGATCGCAGGTAAGCCCGGTTATGAGGTTACCGGCGGCGAGATCCTGTTCAAGGGCGAGGATCTGCTTGCGATGGAGCCGGACGAGCGCGCCGCCAAGGGCGTTTTCCTGGCCTTCCAATACCCGGTCGAAATCCCCGGCGTTGCCACCATGACCTTCCTGCGCACGGCGCTGAACGCGCAGCGCAAGGCGCGCGGCGAGGAGGAGTTCTCGACCCCGGATTTCCTGAAGAAGGTGCGCGAGACCGCGAAGTCGCTCGGCATTCCGCAGGACATGCTCAAGCGCGGCGTCAATGTCGGCTTCTCCGGCGGCGAGAAGAAGCGCAACGAGGTGCTGCAGATGGCGCTGTTCCAGCCCTCGCTCTGCATTCTCGACGAGATGGATTCCGGCCTCGACATCGACGCGCTGCGCATCGCCGCCGACGGCGTCAATGCGCTGCGCTCGCCCGAGCGCGCGATGATCGTGATCACGCATTATCAGCGGCTGCTCAACTACATCGTGCCTGACGTCGTGCATGTGATGTCGAAGGGCCGTGTGGTGAAGAGCGGTGGCAAGGAGCTGGCGCTTGAGCTCGAGGCCTCCGGCTACGCCCAGTTCGAGGACGCGGCGTAAACCGCGCGAATAGGTTTGTGATGACCGTTGCTTTGGTAAAGAACGACTCCGGCAGTGCGGCGAATGGCATCTTTGCCGCCGCGCAAAGCCGGTTGCCCGGGACGGGCAGGGTCGCCGATCTCAGGCGCGACGCTTTCGCGGCGTTCGAACGCGCGGGCCTGCCGCATCGGCGCGTCGAGGAATGGAAATATACCGATCTGCGCGCGCTGATGCGCGAGTTGCTGCCGCTCGCGCCCACGCCTGACGCGGCCGCTCTGGCGCGCGCCAAGGCAGCGCTGGCTCCTGTTGCGATCGATGGCGCGATCAAGTTGGTGCTGGTCGATGGCGTTTTCGCAGCCGAGCTGTCCGACAACGTCGCGGCGGGCGTCAGCCTGCGGACGCTGCAGAAGGTGCTGGAGAACGAAGCCAACGAGGCCCGCGGCGATCTGTTGCTGACGACCTCGACCGATCCGATGATCTCGCTGAATGCGGCGCTGGCGACCGACGGCGTGGTGGTTGGAATCGCTGATGGCGTACAGCTGCCGGGGCCGTTGCAGATCATCCATGTCGCGACGGCTGCGAAGTCGTCGCGCTCCACCCGCTCGCATCTGCAGATCGGCAAGGGCGCACGCGTGACCCTGGTCGAAACCTGCGTGGCGGCCGAAGGCGCCGCCGCCTATCAGGCCAACGATGTGGCCGTGATCTGGGTCGGCGACGGGGCGGAGCTGTCGCATATCCGGCTGATGCGCGATGCCACTGACGCGGTCAATATCAGTTCGGAACTGATCACCGTCGGCACCAAGTCCAAGCTGAACCTGTTCAATATGACCAGCGGCGGTGCCGTGAGCCGGCTGCAGGCCTTCATCACGCTGGCAGGCGAGGGCAGCGAGCTCACGATCAACGGCGTCAACCTGCTGCGCGACAAGCAGCACGGCGACACCACGATCGTGGTCGACCACGCCGTGCCCGGCTGCACCAGCCGGGAGAACTTCCGCGCCGTGCTCGACGACCGCGCGCATTCGGTGTTCCAGGGCCGCATCATCGTGCGTCCGGATGCGCAGAAGACCGACGGCAGGATGATGACGCGGGCGCTGCTTCTGTCCGACGAAGCCGAGGCCGACAACAAGCCGGAGCTCGAGATCTTCGCCGACGACGTCTCGTGCGGCCATGGCGCGACCTCCGGTGCGCTCGACGAGAGCCTGTTGTTTTACTTGCGCGCGCGCGGCCTGCCCGAGAAGCAGGCGCAGGCGCTGCTGGTCCAGGCCTTTGTCGGCGAGGCGATCGAGGCCATCGAGGACGAGGGCTTGCGCGAGCGTATCATCGATGCCGCGCAACATTGGTTGGAGGCCCGCGCATGAGCACGCATCCGGCGATCGCCAATGGCGCCTATGACGTGAATCGCGTGCGCGCCGATTTCCCGGCGCTGTCGCTGCAGGTCTACGGCAAGAAGCTCGTCTATCTCGACAATGCGGCCTCGGCGCAAAAGCCTGCCGCTGTGCTCGATCGCATGACCCAGGCCTACACGTCCGAATATGCCAATGTGCATCGCGGCCTGCACTACCTCGCCAATGCGGCGACCGAAGCCTATGAGGGCGGCCGCGCCAAGGTCGCGCAATTCCTCAATTCGCGCCGGCCTGAGGAGATCATCTTCACCCGCAATGCCACCGAGGCGATCAACCTGGTCGCCTCGTCCTTCGGCGCGCCGAATATCGGCGAAGGCGACGAGATCGTGCTCTCGATCATGGAGCATCACTCCAATATCGTGCCGTGGCACTTCCTGCGGGAGCGGCAGGGGGCGGTGATCAAATGGGCACCTGTAGATGACGACGGCAATTTCCTGATCGACGAGTTCGAGAAGCTTCTGACCGATCGCACCAAGCTGGTTGCGATCACCCAGATGTCGAACATGCTGGGCACCCTGGTGCCGGTCAAGGAGGTCGTCCGAATCGCGCACGCCCGCGGCATCCCCGTGCTGGTCGATGGCAGCCAGGCTGCCGTGCATCTGGCGATCGACGTACAGGACATCGACTGCGACTTCTACGTCTTCACCGGCCACAAGCTGTACGGTCCGACCGGCATCGGCGTGCTGTACGGAAAATACGATCTGCTCGCCGCGATGCGTCCCTATAACGGCGGCGGCGAGATGATCCGCGAAGTCACGCGTGACTGGGTGACCTATGGCGATCCCCCGCACAGGTTCGAGGCGGGCACGCCGGCGATCGTCGAGTCGGTCGGGCTGGGCGCTGCGATCGACTATGTCAATTCGATCGGTAAGGACCGCATCGCCGCGCATGAGCACGATCTGTTGACCTACGCCGAAGCGCGGCTGCGCGAGATCAATTCGCTGCGGCTGATCGGCACGGCCAAGGGCAAGGGGCCGGTCATCTCGTTCGAGATGAAGGGGGCGCATGCGCACGACATCGCCACCGTGATCGACCGCCAGGGCGTCGCGGTGCGTGCGGGCACGCATTGCGTGATGCCGCTTTTGGAGAGATTCAACGTCACAGCGACCTGCCGGGCGTCGTTTGGGATGTACAATACGAAAGAAGAAGTCGATCAACTGGCGCAGGCCCTGATGAAGGCGCGGGATTTGTTTGCATGAGCGACACAGCCGAAGTCAAAACCCAGTCGGTGGAAACCCATTCGGCCTTGCCGCCGGAAGAGACCGAGCGGCTCTCGCGCGAGATCATCGCGGCGTTGAAGACGGTATTCGACCCGGAAATTCCGGCCGACATCTATGAGCTCGGCCTGATCTACAAGGTCGATATCAAGGACGACCGCAGCGTCGATGTGGTGATGACCTTGACGACGCCGAATTGTCCGGCGGCCGGCGAGTTGCCGACCATGGTCGAGAACGCGATCGCGAGCGTGCCGGGGGTCGGCATCGTGAGCGTCAACATCGTCTGGGAGCCGCAATGGACGCCGGACCGGATGAGCGACGAAGCGCGGCTCGTCCTCAATATGTGGTGAGGCGTAATCAGGCACGGACTTTGAATGAACAGGCGGGATTGATCGACCGCCGGGATTGAGCACATGAACACGATGACGAACACACAAGCGAGCCTTGCCGGGAAGCCGAAGCCGCGGCCCCGCCCGCAGGTGATGAGGCTGACGGACGCCGCGGCGGCGCGCATTCGCGAACTGATGAGCCGAAGCGATTCCGAGATCGTGGGCCTGCGCGTCGGCGTCAAGAACGGCGGCTGCGCCGGACAGTCCTACACGGTTGAATATGCCCATGAGATCCGGCCCACCGACGAGGTGGTCGAGGACAAGGGCGTCAAGATCCTGGTCGATCCGAAGGCGGTGCTGTTCCTGCTCGGCACCGAGATGGATTACAGGGCCGACAAGATGCAGGCCCAATTCGTGTTCAACAACCCGAACCAGATCAGCGCCTGCGGCTGCGGCGAGTCGGTGCAGCTCAAGCCGGCCGAGGTGTGACGCGTCAGGGCGGATTCCCGCCTTGTCGTGTTTCGGACATTGACAATCGCTCATCGTGGAGACGACAACCGCAGCAGGGGCCGGTATCGCATGCCCGGCGCGCAATGAGCGGTGGACGCGATGGACCGCGAATTCCTGGCTGATCTGTTTGCCAGTTTTGGGCCGGTGACGATCCGGCGGATGTTTTCAGGTTTCGGCATCTCCGCCGATGGCATCAATTTCGCGCTGGCTTTGCGCAGCGGGCTTTATCTGCGCGCGGACGAAGAGACCATCGGAGCGTTCGAGGCGGCCGGCTCCAAGCCGTTCCAATATCAGACGCGGGCGCGCACCATGACCGTGGGGTCATATTGGGAGGTGCCGGCCCATCTGTTCGACGATGTCGAGGAATTCGCCACATGGGCAAAGGCGGCCTTCGCCGCGGCACAACGGGCCGCGCTGAAGAAACGGAGCAGGGCGCGCCGGCCCGCTGCGAAGAAGGATGGGGTGAGCGCGAAGAGCCGGCCGGCAAAGAAGGCGGCATCCGGACGCGCGGGATCCGGCAAGGCACGCACGACGAAAAAGGCGGCCGAGCCACCAAAAAAGCGGTCAGCCAAACGATCCCCGACGACGAAAGCCGCGAAGCGAGCTCGCAAATCCGCTTCTTGAGGCGATCATCTGCTCAACAGGCGACTTGGCCCTGCGTTTGAGCGACATATTCCGGATCGACTTCGCAGATCACCCGGTTGCGGCCACTGCGCTTGGCGGCATAGAGGCAGGCGTCGGCGCGTTCGATCAGAGCGTCGGTGTCGTCGCCCGGCTTGAGCATGGACACGCCGACCGAGATGGTGACGCGGCCGAGAACCTCCCCGGTCGATTTTTTCTTCAATTCCTTTGCCATGACCGCGCGGCGAATCTGGTCCGCGACGGTGAGGGCCTGCCGGAGGGCTGTATTCGGCAGCACCACTGCGAATTCCTCGCCGCCATAGCGCGCCGTGATGTCCTGGCCCTTGATCGCCTGTTTCAGCGACAAGCCGACCAGGCGAAGCACCTGATCTCCGGTGAGGTGGCCGTAGGAATCGTTGAACGACTTGAAATGATCGATGTCGAACATCAGCAGCGAGAGCGGCAGGCAGGTCGCCTGCGCCGTCTCCACGGCCATGTCGATCATGCGGTCGAAATATTTGCGATTGCCGAGACCGGTGAGCGGATCGGTCAGGCTCTCGGCCCTGATCGCTTCCAGACTTTGCTGCAGGTCGCTGATCTCGGTCTTCGAGAGCGACAGGCGTTGTTCGAGCGCCCGGTTCGTCTCGCGCATTTCGCGCGTCGATCGGGCGAGCGCTTCGACGATCTCGAACAGCTGCTCGCGACTGGTCACGGAAGCAAGCTTCTGGTCCGCCTCCGCAAGGCTCGCATCATAGCTCGCGGTGATCCCGAGCGTATCCGTGATCAGGTTCATCACATCGTCGATCTCACCGATCACGCGTGCGCCGACCTTGTCGATGCGGTCGGTGGTCTTCTGCTGGGAAAGATAAGTCTCGTAGAGCTGTTCGAGCTCCGGCTCTCCCAGCTTGCCGCTGCGGGCCAAGGTCTCGTTGATGATCTGGTTGAGCGAGGCGTTGTAGCCGGTGGCGTAGACGTACCAGATCTCATAGTTGCGCGGCGTAGCGGTGTGGCGCAGCAACTTGATTTGGCTGAGCGCGACATCGGCGAAGGCCAGCGTGCGTTCGTATTCGTCAAGCACATTGACCACTACGAGTCCCTCACAATTCGCCTGCCGCGAGCAATCAATAAATATGCAGGCAAGTTAGTGGACGAGAGTGAATCAGGGGTAAACAGATGCCGGGGTGCTTCCAGGCATTATCGCGCGATGGAATGGCGCGCGCCAAACCGGCGCCGCGGCCAGCGCGGTTGGCCTATCACGTTCAAGCTGCAACGGAAGCGAGCGGAGCGCGGCTGAAGCCGAAACCTGACGACTATAACATAAGTTAGTCCGCGCCTCTGGTCAGATGACGCGCTCAGGTGTTCGGCCGCTTGGCTCCTCGGAGATGATCCGGACAAGTCTCATCGGACGGTGTCGGCGTGCGATGCGTCGATGTGGGACGCGCGCGGCTCAAACCACCGGCGCGCGCACCGGGCGCAGCAGAAAGGCAGGAAGGTGAGAATGATCTGCCGGCTCGTTCTCGACCTCGCGGCGCACGCGCCGCGGTTCGCTGCGCGGCTGGGAAGTTGCTGCGCGGGGTTGGGGAGCGTGCGAAGGCCGGTCGTCTTTATGTGCGTGCTTCGGTGTCTCGCGCTCCCGCTGAGGCTTGCGGTCGTGGCGGTCGCGTGAAGGCTTGCGCTCGCGCCGAGCGCCGTCGCGCGGGCGATGCTCACGCGTGTCTTCGTGATTCGACGAAGCCTCCTGAACGGTGTAATCGCCTTCAGCGCGGGGGATTCCTTGCCCGATCAGCTTTTCGATGGCCGCGACGGATTTCTGGTCGGGTGACGTCACGATCGAAATCGCAGTGCCTGAGCGTCCGGCGCGTCCCGTACGACCGATGCGATGGACATAATCATCGGGATGATGCGGCACGTCGAAATTGAAGACGTGGCTGACCTCGGGAATGTCGAGCCCGCGGGCCGCGACGTCCGAGGCGACGAGGAGCGGCAACTCGCCCTTGCGGAACTGATCGAGCGCGGCCATGCGTGCCGACTGATCCATGTCGCCATGCAGCGCGCCAACGCTGAACCCGTGCTTCTGAAGCGATTTGTAGACGATGGCCACGTCACGCTTGCGGTTGCAGAAGATGATCGCGTTCTTGAGGTCTTTCGCCTCGCGCAAGAGGCGCCGCAGCACCTCGCGCTTCTGATGCGCCTCGCGCCCCGAGGGCACTTGCGACTGGGTCACCGTGACGGCCGTCGTAGCAGGCTTGGAGACTTCGACCTTCTGCGGATTGTGCAGGAAGGCCTCGGTGACGCGCCGGATTTCCGGCGGCATGGTGGCAGTGAACAACAGCGTCTGCCGCGTGAAGGGGACCAGCTTGCAGATCCGCTCGATGTCCGGGATGAAGCCCATGTCGAGCATGCGATCGGCTTCGTCGATCACCAGCAGTTCGACGCCGGTGAGCAGCAATCCGCCCCGTTCGGTATGGTCGAGCAGGCGGCCGGGAGTTGCGATCAGGACGTCGACGCCACGCGTCAGCTTGGAGTCCTGGTCGCCGAAAGAGACGCCGCCGATCAGAAGCGCGACGTTGAGTTTTTGGCCGGCGCCGTAGCGATCGAAATTCTCTTTGACCTGTGCGGCGAGTTCGCGGGTCGGCTCCAGGATCAGGGTGCGGGGCATACGTGCCCTGGCGCGTCCCTTTTCCAGGATGGTCAGCATCGGAAGCACGAAAGCGGCCGTCTTGCCGGTGCCGGTCTGGGCAATGCCGAGAACATCGCGGCGGGCCAGGACGTGAGGGATGGCTTGTTCTTGAATGGGGGTCGGTGTGGTGTAACCGGTCGCCGCCACTGCGGCCAACACCTTGTCGGATAAACCGAGATTGGAAAAGGACATCGAGCCTCTGTTTGGCGGGGCCCCTAGCTGACGAGGCCTCTATTCGACGCCGCCGTTAGGAATCGAGGGGAACGGGCTGTGGTCGCGTTCAACCCCAAACGGCGTGCTTTGGATAAGCTGGGGGCTCTCTGACTTACGCTGACCCCGCGGTTGCTCATATAGGAATCGGATCGATCCTGAGCCGCGTTACACGGGAAGATAGGGTCAAATTGCCCAAAGTCAATGGAGGAGAAGCGCGAAGTATCGAAAAAGCCTAATGTTTTTGCATTATTTGCAGGCATCCTGTCGCAAACTTGTTGCACTTCGTCGCCGCCCCGATCGACCTTGAGCGGCATATCGGCTTATGCCCTGGGGTAAGATTCGCCTGCAGTGGCCGGATACCCTGCTCGGGTCGGAGGGGGGCGCAAGACGGCCGCACCGGGCCCACCCGAAGCAGGTGCTCGGGCTTGAACCAGTGACGATCGATGGCCGACTATGGCGAAGCGGATCGCATTGGGCCGATCGGTGCAGCTCAAGTGGGACAGGGGATCGATGCGGACATTGTTGAGGGGCCTTCTGGTCTGCAGTCTTGCCGCGACCGTTCTGGTTCTCGCGCTGCCGGCGCATGCGGAGAAGCGCATCGCGCTGGTGATCGGTAACAACGACTACCGATTCGTCCCGAAGCTGCAGAAGGCGGTCAATGACGCTCGCACGATGGGCGACACGCTGAAGCAGCTCGGCTTCGAGGTCATGGTCGCCGAGAATCTGAATCGTCAGCAATTCAGCCAGGCGCTGCTTGCCTTCGATAGTGCCGTCGCGCCCGGCGACACTGCGTTCTTCTTCTATGCCGGCCACGGCTTCGAAATTGCCGGCCAGAATTTTCTGCTGCCGACCGACGTGCCGGCTGCGACCGAAGGGCAGGAGGAATTGGTTCGCGATGCCTCGATTCTGGCGGACCGTGTGATCGAGCGGCTGCAGAACAAGAAGGTGCGGACCTCGATTCTGGTGTTTGACGCCTGTCGCAACAACCCGTTCGAACGGCCAGGGACACGCGCCATCGCGGGCGGTGGCGGATTGGCACCGATGACGCAACTGCCTGAAGGCGTGTTCTCGGTCTTTTCTGCGGGGCCGCGGCAAACCGCATTGGATCGATTATCGAACGAGGACGCCAATCCGAATTCAGTGTTCACACGCGCCTTTGCCAAGGAGCTGACCCAGCCCGGCATCAACCTGGTGCAGGTCGCGCAACGTACGCGCCGCGTGGTCAGCGAGATGGCGGAGACCGTGCACCACAAGCAGGTCCCGGTCTATTTCGACCAGATGGTCGACGATGTCTTCCTCAACGGCCTTGCCGCGGGCACAGCACAGGACAAACCTGCCGATCCGCCGCAGAAGCTAGCCGCGCTGCCGCCGGTCTCGGCGCCGCACCTGCCGCCGGCCAATGAGAGCGTCAATGCGCCGATCGCGATGTTCTCGCGCCACAATGGCGGCTGGACCATCACATTCTCGATTGCCGATCCGACGCTCGGCATCTCCTGGCGGATGGGAGACGCCGGCGACTTTCGTGAGACCGGATTCATGGATGTGCTCGATCCGCGCACCCGCAAGCGCATGCCCAACCCGTCGATCGAACTGCCCGCTGACGCGCCGGCCGGGACGATCCAGGTGCGCTATGTCGATGCGGGCGGCGAGATGCAGGGCCCGTTTCCGATCAGGTTCGAGCCGGAAGCTGCGCTGATCCGCGACCAGCGCAAGATCCTCGACATGACTGCGACGAGCTGGTTGTCATTTCGCGAGTTCAACGGATTGCTCGTCTACTACACGCATCTGATGTCGTATCGCTGTGCGATCCGCCAGGTGCGGATCGGCATCGATACGGCCGTGCCTGACAAGGTCCTGAACCTGCCGGCCTGCGACATGAAGGACCCGATCGCGATTCCTTCCAATGCAACGCCGTATCTGAAGCTGCCGCCCTCGACGCAGTTCGTGTCGGTCGAACTGACCTATCGCGACGGCAGCGTGTCGGAGATCAAGAGCTTTCGGCGCTGAACATCGCCTATTGCTTATTGCTTACGCCGACACCGAATATCCGCCGTCGACGGGAATGGCCGTGCCCGTCAAGAAGTCGGATGCTGCTGAGCTCAAGAAAACCGCGATGCCGGCAAAGTCGCCGATCTCGCCCCAGCGCGCCGCGGGCGTCCGCGCCAGCACCCGTTCATGCAGCCCATCGACCTGCTGGCGCGCGGTGCGGGTCAGGTCGGTATCGATCCAACCGGGCAGGATCGCATTGACTTGGATGTTGTCGACGGCCCAGGCGCACGCGCAGGCGCGCGTGAATTGCACGATGCCACCCTTGCTGGCGGCATAGGCCGGGGCGAAGCTCGCGCCGAAGATCGACATCATCGAGCCGATATTGATGATCTTGCCGCCGCCTACCGCCTTGAGCGCAGGGTAGGCGGCCTTCGAGCACAGGAACGCGCTGGTGAGGTTGGTCTCGATGACCTCGCTCCATTCATCGAGTTCCAACACCTGCGGCGGTTTGCGGATATTGATGCCGGCGTTGTTGATGAGAATATCGATGCGGCCGAACGCGTCGCCAACGCGCGCGATCATTGCCGTCACCGCGGCCTCGTCGGTGACATCGGCCGTCACCGCGACAGCGCGGACGCCGCGCGCCATCATATCGGCTGCGACGGCATCGCTCTTGGCCTGATTGCGGCCGACGACCGCGATATCGGCGCCCGCATCGGCCAGCCCTCGCGCCATGCCGAGACCGATGCCGCCGTTGCCGCCGGTGACGATCGCGACCTTGCCGCGGAGATCGAATGGTGAAGCCATGGCGCGTGTCCCTTTTGTCAGCAGCTGCCTTGCCAGATCAGGACCAGGCCAAGCGCAGCGGTGCCCGCACCGTAGCCGGCCCATTGAATTTGATTGATCATGAAGCTCGAGCTTGGCCAGGCGACAACGCCCGTGCCCTGACCGATCCAGAGCAGGCCGACGCCGAGCAGCAACAGGCCCGCGATGAGAAGAAATCTGCGCATCCGCCTCCCTCCCGGCCGACGCTGCCATATGTGCGACCGCCGCATCTTGTTGGCGCGATCTGTTACGCGCGGTACGCGACCGTAGCGGCCGGGTGCGATGATGGCCAGCGTGGGAGGCACGCTGCGGACAAACAAAAAGCCCCGGCAGAGCCGGGGCTTTTCTCATCCGATCCTTTGGATCGATTAGTACTTCGCAACCACCGGGCCGGTCCAGTTGAAGCGGTAGACCAGCGAGGTGCTGATGGTCTGCACCCAAGGCTTGAAGCTGATCGAGTCCGTGGTCAGCAGGTTGCCGACGTCGGTGCGGACCGCGATATCCTTCCGGTCGTAGTAGGCAGCGCGATATTCGGTCTTCATGAACCAGCCCGGCGCCGTGATGCCGAAGATGTTCAGGTTGTTCTCGACGCCGCCGCCGATGAACCAGCCGTTACGATTGAAGGAGTCGGTGTGGAAGCCAGATGCGGTGCCGGTGAGGGTGGTCAAACCCGTTCCCGACCAGTGCGATCCAGAGTAGCCGCCGTTCACATAGGACAGCACATTCGGAGCGACCAGATAGCCGACGCGGACGCCCGCAGCCCAGGAGTCCTGCAGCTTGACCCGGCCGGTCAGGGCAGCAAACTGATCCTGAACAGTGCCGCGGAGGCTGCCGAACTGGCCGTCACCGAACAGGCCGACAACCCAGCTCGGGGCGACCTGCCAGTCGTAGCCGACACCGACGGTGCCGAACCAACCGTCACCGCCAACGCGCTGGTCGATCGTCACCGGGGCGCCCAGGAAATTGGTGTGCGAGTCGGCATCCCAGATGCCGCCGCCGGCGCCGCCGAAGATGTAGAAGCCGGTCCAGCTCGGAGCGGCCGGGGCGATCGGGGCCTTCACATAGGGGCGGGCGGCCAAATCGGCGGCCGAAGCGGCTCCCGTCATCGCCACCACTGCGGTCAAAGCCAGCAAAAGCTTTTTCATAATTCTAATCCCCAAGTCGACGTGCCGCCCGTGGCAGACAATCTGTCGGCGATTCCCTCGCCTGATGTGCCCGAACTATAGCCGATTGGTGCCCAAAAGCTGTTGCCTGACGGGCACACCGTCCGGAAAACAACGGAGCGGCTTGTTCGTCGAATGTGCAAATGATTGAATCAATTGCCAGAAAACCGCTGTGGCGAGTTGCGTGGAACTTGCAATTGTGGCTCGAAGGCGCTTTGAGGTCAGACGTCGAGGAGCTCGTCGCTGGCAAATTCCGCCTTTTCCGAAATGAAGGCGAAGCGGGCCTCGGCCTTGGTCCCCATCAGCCGCTCCACCGAATCGGCCGTGCCTTCCCGATCGTCGGCCAACAGGACGACGCGGAGCAGGGTCCGCTTGGCGGGGTCCATGGTGGTTTCCTTGAGCTGCGCCGGCATCATCTCGCCGAGGCCTTTGAAGCGGCCGATCTCGACCTTGGCGTTGGCGTTGAACTCGCGCTTCAAGAGCTCGTCCCGATGGGCGTCGTCGCGGGCGTAGAAGGTCTTGCTGCCGTGCGTCAGCCGGTACAGCGGCGGCACTGCGAGATAGAGATGCCCTTCGTCGATCAGTCCCCGCATCTGCCGGTAGAAGAAGGTGATCAGGAGCGAGGCGATATGGGCGCCGTCGACGTCGGCGTCGGTCATGATGATGATGCGCTGATAACGGAGGTCCTCCTCGCGATAGGCGGTGCCGGTGCCGGCGCCGATCGCTAGGACCAAGTCTGACAGCTGGGCATTTGCGGTCAGCTTGTCTTTGCCCGCCGAGGCGACATTGAGGATCTTGCCGCGTAGCGGCAGGACCGCCTGCGTCTTGCGATCGCGCGCCTGCTTGGCGCTGCCGCCGGCCGAATCGCCCTCGACGATGAACAGCTCGGAGTTGGCAGTGCCGGCATCGGAGCAGTCGGACAGCTTGCCCGGCAGCCGCAACTTCTTGGTTGCGGTTTTGCGCTGTGTTTCCTTTTCCTGGCGGCGGCGGATGCGCTCTTCCGCCCGCTCGATCACGAAATCGAGCAGCCGGTTGGCCTGCAGCGGATTGCCGGACAGCCAATGGTCGAACGGGTCCTTCACGGCCTGCTCGACGATGCGCTGCGCCTCGGCGGTTGCCAGGCGATCCTTGGTTTGGCCCTGGAATTCCGGTTCGCGCACGAACACCGACAGCATGATGGCGGCGCCCGCCATGATGTCCTCGGAGGTGATCGAGGCGGCGCGCTTGCCTTGGCCGGCGCGCTCGGCGTGGTCCTTCAGGCCACGCAGCAGGGCGCTGCGGATCCCCGATTCGTGGGTGCCGCCGTCGGGGGTCGGAATGGTGTTGCAGTACGAGGACAGGAAACCGTCAGCATCCGCGGTCCAGGCCACCGCCCATTCGCAGCCGCCATGGCCGCCGGTGCGGCCGGATTTGCCGGCGAAGATGTCGGGGTGGACCAGCGTGTCGGCATGGATCGCGGCGGCCAGATAATCCTTCAGGCCGCCCGGGAAGTGGAAGGTCGCCTCCGCCGGTACATCCTCGAGGCCCTTGAGCAGCGACGGATCGCATTTCCAGCGGATCTCGACGCCACCGAACAGGTAGGCCTTGGAGCGGGCCATCTTGAACAGGCGCTGCGGCTTGAACGCTGCCTTGGCGCCGAAGATGGTCGGGTCGGGCTGAAAGCGGACCTTGGTGCCACGGCGGTTCGCCACCTTGCCGAGTTCTTCCAGCTTGCCCTTGGGGTGACCGCGCTCGAACACCATCCGGTAGAGCTTCTGGTTGCGGGCGACCTCGACCTCGAGCCGGGTCGACAGCGCGTTCACCACGGAGATGCCGACGCCGTGCAGGCCGCCGGAGGTCTCGTAGACCTTCGAGTCGAACTTTCCGCCCGCGTGCAGGGTGCACATGATGATCTCGAGCGCGGACTTCTTCGGGAATTTCGGGTGCGGATCGACCGGGATGCCGCGACCGTTGTCGGTCACGGTCAGGAATCCGTCGGTATCCAGTTCCACCTCGATGAACGTGGCATGGCCCGCCAGCGCCTCGTCCATCGAGTTGTCGATGACCTCGGCGAACAGGTGGTGCAACGCCTTCTCGTCGGTGCCGCCGATATACATGCCGGGGCGCCGCCGGACCGGCTCCAGCCCCTCGAGAACCTCGATGTCACGGGCGGTATATTCGCCCTCCGCGCTCGACGCGCGGGCAGGTGCCTTGGAAGCTGCCTTGGCCGGAGCCTTGCCCTTGGCTTGCTGCGCCGCAAACATGTCGTCGGCGGGTTTGGCTTTCTGTTTTGCAGCGGATTTCAATGGCTTACCCATGGAATCTGACAATCTTGGTGCGCGAAGCGGAACGAATCGCTGGGCCTGACTATGCCATGGACGGGCGTAAAACAATGACCGGACAGAGGTTCCGGGCTGCTACGGACCCCAAAATCGCCCCTGGAACTCGTTTCACGCGCCGGGAAGGTGTTTGTGACTTGAAGTCCTGAAGGCTGCCGGCGTACCAGTCGCGCCGATGGGAACCGTAATAGCCTTCAATGGCTTAGGTTACGGAGCGCGGGAAAGGCAAATCGGAGATGGAAGACGTTGGGCGCGCGGTCGCCGACTTCGTGCGCGACCACCAGGCCTGGGCCGCTCCGATCGTGCTGCTGCTCGCTTTCGGTGAATCGCTGGCCTTCATCTCGCTGCTGATCCCCGCCTGGGGCGCACTGGTCGCGATCGGAGCGCTGATCGGGGTGACCGGAATCAGCTTTTGGCCGGTCTGGCTCGCCGGCGGCCTTGGCGCCGCCCTAGGTGATTGGGTCTCCTATTGGTTCGGCTATCGATACAAGGACCATGTCGCGCAGATTTGGCCGCTGACCCGTTATCCTAATATCCTCCTCCGCGGTGAGGCCTTCGTCCGCGCCTGGGGTGTGCCGAGCATCTTCATCGGCCGCTTCTTCGGGCCGTTGCGTGCTTCGGTGCCGCTGGCAGCCGGCATTTTCGAAATGCCGTACCTGCAGTTTCAGATCGCCAATTTCCTCTCCGCCCTGGTCTGGTCCGCGGTGCTGCTGCTGTTCGGCGACGGCATCGGACGCGTCGTCGAATGGCTCTGGCGGTCGGCTTGAGCGCGTTCAAAATAATAATGGCCGACGTTTTAGCGAGCTGCGCTCGGTCGCTTGACGGCGGAACCGGGCGGTCTTATAGCCATGCGCCCATGATCAACGCCCGGACCATTATGTTCGCTCGTCGCCGTCGCGCATTCGCGGTACGGGCGGTCGGCTGAGTCTGGACCAAAGCCCTTGCCGCCGGATCTGATCCCGCGGCAATCTCCATGCAGCGTGATCTGATCAGGCGGCTCCTCGCCACGCAGGAGCCTTTCGATGTACACGCCACCGCCCTTCAAGCCTGATCGTGCCGCAAGCCTCGGCTTCGCGGATGCGCGCGGCTTCGGCACGGTCTGCGCGTGGGACGGCGACAAGCCGATCGCATCATCCCTGCCGTTCTATCTGAGCTCCACCGACGACGGTACGCCGCAGGCGTTCTTCCATGTCGCGCGCGGCAATCCGCTCGCGAAGTTCGCGGACAGTACAACGTCCTGGCTGCTCGCGGTGCTCGGTGCGGATGCCTATGTATCCGCCGACTGGTACGTCTCACCAGATCAAGTCCCGACCTGGCTGTACCAGGCCGTGCATCTGACAGGACCGGTTCGCTTGCTGTCGGAGACCGAACTCGCTGTGCAGGTGGATGCCCTGAGCGCAAAGTTCGAACAGCAGTTGTTGCCGAAGACGCCGTGGACGTCCGACAAGATGACGGCAGGACGGCTCGAGGCGATGAAGAAGGCGATTGTTGGCCTGGTGATGACGGTCGAGCAGGTGGAAGGCAGCTTCAAGCTCAATCAGCACAAGTCCGAAGCTGACTACGCGGCGGTCGCGGCCAGGCTCGGCGAACAGCCCGACATCGGTTCGCAACGCATCTGCACTCTCATGCGACAGGCGCGGCCCCAGGCCTTCGCCGGTGAAACTCTGACGTCCACAAGGAGCGTGTCATGACCGTGATCGAGACCAAGCAGCCAAAAGGCCAAGCGGCCGGTGCCGCCATGCGCTCCGTCTTCGTCGACGGCGGGTCGGGGACGACAGGCCTCGGCATCGCCGAGCGGCTGAGCCGGCAGAGCGACATCGCGGTGAAGACCATCGCCGAGGACAAGCGAAAGGATCCGGGCGCCAAACGGGCGCTGATGGAGGAGGTCGATCTTGTCATCCTCTGCCTGCCCGATGACGCCGCCAAGGAAACGGCGGCGTTGATCGACAGCATGGGCAACGCTGCACCCAAGGTGATCGACGCCTCGACCGCGTTCCGCGTCGCGCCCGATTGGACCTATGGCTTCCCCGAGCTCGCCACCGACCAGGCGGACAAGATCCGTAGCGCGCGGAAAGTCTCCAATCCCGGCTGCTATCCCACCGGCGGAATCGCGCTGCTGCGGCCGCTGGTCGATGCCGGCCTGCTGCCGGCGGACTATCCGGTGACTGTGAATGCGGTCAGCGGCTATTCGGGCGGCGGCAAGTCGATGATCGCGTCCTTCGAGAACGGCACCGCGCCGGCCTTCGAACTGTACGGTCTGGGCTTCGAGCACAAGCACCTGCCGGAGCTGCAGCTTTATTCGAAGCTGACGCGGCGGCCGATCTTCGTGCCGTCGGTCGGCAACTACCGGCAGGGCATGCTGGTCTCGGTGCCGCTGCAACTGGACACGCTGCCGGGCAAGCCTGGCGGAGCCGACCTGCAGGCAGCGCTCGCCAAGCATTACGCCGGAAGCAAATACGTCTCTGTCGTGCCGCTCGACAACGAAGCCGCGAAGAGCGGTCGGATCGAGCCGGAAGCGCTGAACGAGACCAACCAGCTCGAGCTCTATGTGTTTGGCAGCGACAAGCACCACCAGGCGGTCCTGGTGGCCCGCCTCGACAATCTCGGCAAGGGTGCTTCGGGCGCAGCGGTCCAGAACCTGCGGCTGATGCTCGGGCTTCCCGATCTCGCGAGCTGAGACTACAAAACGGCTTCGCTCAGCGGCGAGCGCCGCTGAGCGTTCGATCGCGGACGAGCCGGTTCTGCCGGCAAGCGCGATGCGTCACCAATCAACGATACGAGCGACCGATGGGCGGACATGACACCGTATTCGATATCAACCGCCTGCCGGTCCAGCCGTCAGACATCAGGGCCGCCGCCGCGGCGATCCAAGGCGCGGTGCTGGCGACCGACTGCCACAAAAGCCGGACACTCAGCGACATCTGCGGCTGCAACATCTGGCTGAAGTTCGAGAACCTGCAGTTCACGGCCTCGTTCAAGGAGCGCGGGGCGCTGAACCGCCTGCAGGCGCTCTCGGCCGAGCAGCGGCAGCGCGGTGTCATCGCGATGTCGGCGGGCAATCACGCCCAGGGCGTCGCCTACAATGCCAGGCGGCTCGGCATTCCCGCCGTGATCGTGATGCCGATCGGCACGCCGATGGTGAAGATCGAGAACACGCGCAGGCTTGGCGCCGAGGTCGTGGTCTCCGGCGCGACGCTGGAGGAGGCGGGAGCGTTCGCCCGCAGCCATGGCGAGGCAAGGGGGCTGACCCTGATCCATCCTTACGACGATCCGTTGATCATCGCCGGCCAGGGCACGGTTGCGCTCGAGATGCTCGAAGCGATCCCGGATCTCGATACGCTCGTGGTGCCGATCGGCGGTGGCGGCCTGATCTCCGGGATGGCGATCGCCGCGCGCGCGCAAAAACCGGGCTTGCGCATCATCGGCGTGCAGGCCGAACTGTATCCGTCGATGTACAATGCAGTCTATGGCAAGGATCTGCCGATGCGCGGCGACACCCTGGCTGAAGGTATCGCGGTCAAAGCGCCCGGCAGGATCACGACCGAGATCATCCGGCAGTTGGTCGACGACATCGTGCTCGTTACCGAGCCGCAGCTCGAGCGCGCAGTGGCGACGCTGATCTCGATCGAGAAGACGGTGGTGGAGGGGGCCGGCGCCGCAGGGCTTGCTGCGGTGCTTGCTTATCCCGAGCGATGTGCCGGCCGCAATGTCGGCCTGGTCCTCACCGGTGGCAACATCGACACGCGGTTGATCGCCTCGGTACTGACCCGCGAGCTCGCGCGCGAGGGCCGGCTGACCCAACTGTCGATCGACATCGTCGATCGACCCGGCCAACTTGCCGCGGTCTCGACCCTGCTCGCCGAGGCCGGCGCCAACATCATCGAAGTCTCGCACCAGCGCACCTTCTCGGATCTGCCGGCGAAGGCAACGCTGCTCGAGCTCGTCATCGAGACGCGTGACCAGGCGCATCTCGACGAGGTGATGGCAAAGCTGGTGGCGGCCAATTTCAAGGCACGTTGCACCTAACCGTCCGGCGCGGGCTTACACCCAGCCGAAGATTGCGAGTGCGAGCACGGCCTGGGCGAGGAAGCCGATCGTGAAGGCAATGGTCCGGAACACTGGCAGGCCCAGCGTGTAGACGATGACGTGGGCGACTCGCGTCCAAAAATAGACCGCACAGGCGATCACGGTCCATTTGGTCGAATAATCGATCGCGTTCAGGATCAGGACCAGGGGCGCGAAGATGACGAGGTTCTCGACCGCATTGTCATGGGCGAACATCAGCCGCGTCGCCCAAGGCGCATGCGGCTTGTCGTTGCGGGAGGGGTTGGCCATGGCTCCGCCGAGCCCGCGCACCTGGCATCGGTTCAGAATGTAGGGGATCCACAAGAGCCCGGTCAGAATCACCGTGAGCGTCAGCCAGAACAATTCGCGCGTCATCGATTTCCCCTCAACTGATATCGTCCCGTCCCGGCGGGACGCCGAGGGTTATATTTGATCGCCGCATAGCGCGCTATGCGCGGACGCGCACATAGGAGCCGGGCGCATCCTCGATCGGCGGGAAACCTTCGCTGCCGACACTGCGCGCCGGAACCTCTTCCGGATCGAGATTGGCGAGCCATTGGCGCCAGTCCGGCCACCAGGAACCCTTGTGCTCCTGCGCGCCCTTGATCCAATCCTTCAGGGAAATGTCGCGGATCGTATCGTTGGTCCAATACTGGTATTTGCCCGCCGCGGGCGGATTCACCACGCCGGCGATATGGCCGGAGCCGGACAGCACGTATTTCACCGGCCCGCCGAAGAATTGCGAGCCGTAGAGGACGGAATCGGCCGGAGCGATGTGGTCCTCGCGCGTCGCCAAATTGTAGACCGGCACCTTGACCATGGAGAGATCGAGCAGTGTGTTGTCCAGCACCATGGTTCCCGAGGTCAGCCGGTTCTCGAGATAGCAATTGCGCAAGTAGTAGGAATGGTTGGCGGCCGCCATCCGCGTCGCGTCGGAATTCCAGTGCAACAGATCGAAGGCCGCCGGCGACTGGCCCTTCAGGTAGTTGTTGACGACATACGACCAGATCAGGTCGTTCGAGCGCAGCATGTTGAAGGCCATCGCCATCTTGCTGCCCTCGAGCACGCCCGAGGCCTGCATGTCGCGCTCGAGCGCGGAGATCTGATTCTCGTCGACGAAAACCAGCAGATCGCCGGCATGGGTGAAATCCACCTGTGCGGCGAGGAAGGTCGCCGAGGTCACGCGCTGTCGCCGCTTCTCCGCAAGCCAGGCAAGCGTCGTCGCCAGCATGGTGCCGCCGACGCAATAGCCGAGGGTGTGCACCTTCATCTCGCCGGTGATCCGCTCGATGACGTCCATCGCCTTCAGCGGGCCTTCCTTCATGTAGTCTTCCCAGCCCTTGCTTCCGAGCTTCTTGTCGGGGTTGACCCAGGAGATCACGAAAACGGTGATGCCCTGATCGACGCACCATTTGATGAAGGATTTCTCGGAGCGAAGGTCGAGGATGTAGAACTTGTTGATCCAGGGCGGCACGATCAGGAGCGGCGTGCGCAGCACCCTCTCAGTGCTCGGCTCATACTGGATGAGCTGCATCAGGTCGTTCTCGAAAACCACCTTGCCGGGCGTGGTCGCCATATTGACGCCGACCTCGAGATTGGCCGGATCGGACTGGCGGATCTTCAGCATGCCCTTGCCGGCCTCGATGTCCTCGGCCAGCATCTGCATGCCGCGTACCAGATTTTCGCCGCTCGAGGATACCGTGTGGCGCAGCACCTCGGGATTGGTGAAGACAAAGTTCGACGGCGCCAGCGCGTTGGTGATCTGGTTGACGTAGAACTCGGCCCGCTTGCGGGTCTGCGGATCGAGACCTTCCGCATTGTGCACGAGATCCTGCGCCCATTGCGACGTCAGCAGATAGGCCTGCATCACGAAATCGAAGAACTGGTTCGACTTCCACTCGGGATCGGCAAACCGCTTGTCGCGCGGGGAGGGCGAGATGGCCGGAGGGGCGTCTTCGCCGGCGAGCCGTCGTGATGCAGAACCCCACAGATCGAGATAGCCCTTGGCGATCTTGGTCTGGATATCCGCGGCGCGCTCGCTGTCCGAAAGCCAGTAATCGGCCACCGCGGTGAAAGCTCTCACGACCTCGGCGAGTTCGGTCGGCGGCCGGTCTTGGACCTCGCCGCTCTCGCGCGGCTTGAGGTAAGCCGCAAGCGCCTTGCCGCTGCTCTCCAGTGCCTTTGCGATGTTCCTCGCAAAGGCTTCGGAATCGAATGTCTTGATCGGCTGGGTCTCGGTGGGCACGTCGCTCATGGCGCAACAACACTACCGTGTCGTGCGCGGTTCGTCACCGCGCGAGATCAACAATCCGCGAGTTTGCGGTTAATTCCAACGCACCCTGTTGCGTTGCCGCAAAGCATCTTGCTTCCGACATATTGGGCTTCTACCCGCGAAAATTGCTGTTCAGGTTGTAAATGTTTCCGGTGACATTTGGTTGTGCTGCGGCAAAAATATGCCGCGCTGCGGAGCGGCATAGAGCGGGGATCGTGAACGTGGAGGATGAACGCGGGTGAGATCGGTGGAGCGTTACGGCAGGCGGAGATATGGGTTGCTGGCCGTCACGCTGTTCGCCGGCGCGCTCGTCCTTTCCGGCTGTTCCACTCCCATCGCCGATATGCAACCATCGGCCAACTCTGCCGATCCGCAGAGTGGGCCAAGTGGGCCGGGCGCCTATCTTCCGGTCAACGAGCCGCCGCCGGTGCGGGATACTGCGATCATCTCCCCGGAAGAACGTGCCAAGATCGAAAAAGAGCTGGTGGCGGCGCGCGACCGTCAGGCCTCGGCAAGTGCCAAGGACGCAGGCAAGTAATCGCCCTGGCCGGGGCAGTAATCTTCTGGCGCGGCGCGGTGTCCGTGCTAAAAGGCTGGAATCAACCGTAAAGTTTTGAGGGTGAGGCGGGCTCGTCGGTCCGGAACCCGTGCTAAAATCGTGATCTGGCACGTGTTTCTGGCAGACAGGCCCGCAGGTAAATCCGCCTCGAAGGGAAGGCGAGTGCCCACCGGTTGCCGGAGCTAGAGACCCATGGAAGAGTTCTATCGTATCCGCCGTCTGCCGCCTTACGTGTTCGAACAGGTCAACCGGGCCAAGGCGGCCGCGCGGAACGCCGGAGCCGATATCATCGATCTCGGCATGGGCAATCCGGATCTGCCGACGCCGCCGCATGTGCTGGAGAAGCTCAAGGACACCCTCGGCAAGCCGCGCACCGATCGCTATTCGGCCTCCCGCGGTATCGGCGGCCTGCGTAAGGCGCAAGCGGCCTATTACGACCGCCGCTTCGGGGTGAAGCTCAATCCGGAGACCCAGGTCGTCGCTACGCTCGGCTCCAAGGAAGGGTTTGCCAATGTCGCCCAGGCGATCACCGCGCCGGGCGACGTCATCCTGTGTCCCAATCCGAGCTACCCGATCCATGCCTTCGGTTTCCTGATGGCGGGCGGCGTGATCCGCTCGGTGCCGTCGGAGCCGACGCCGCAATTCTTCGAGGCGGTCGAACGGGCGATCGTTCACTCGATCCCGAAGCCGCTGGCGATCGTGGTCTGCTATCCATCCAACCCGACGGCCTATGTCGCGAGCCTGGATTTCTATCGCGATCTCGTCGCCTTCGCGAAGAAGCATGAGATCTTCATCCTGTCCGATCTCGCTTACGCCGAGGTCTATTTCGACGACAAGAACCCGCCGCCATCGGTGCTGCAGGTGCCGGGCGCGATGGACGTCACCGTCGAGTTCACCTCGATGTCGAAAACCTATTCGATGGCCGGCTGGCGCATGGGTTTTGCGGTCGGCAACGAGCGGATCATTGCAGCGCTGGCCCGGGTCAAATCCTATCTCGACTATGGTGCATTCACTCCGATCCAGGTGGCGGCGACCGCCGCCCTGAACGGGCCTGACGACTGTATCCGCGAGATGCGCGAAACCTACCGCAAGCGCCGCGACACCTTGGTCGAGGCATTCGGTCGCGCCGGCTGGGAGATCCCGGCTCCGGAAGCTTCGATGTTCGCCTGGGCGCCGTTGCCCGAGGCCTTCAAAGGGTTGGGCAGCATGCAGTTTGCCACTTTGATGGTCGAGAAGTCCGGTGTTGCGGTATCGCCGGGGGTCGGCTTCGGCGAGTACGGCGAGGGCTTTGTCCGTATTGCGCTGGTGGAAAACGAGCAGCGAATCCGGCAAGCCGCTCGTGGCGTCCGTCGCTTCCTTGAAAGCGGCATTGAAACGTTGCACAACGTGGTTCCCCTCGCCAACCGGCGGTAATATTTCCGGCAGGTTCTTTTTGTGATGGTTGCACCCCTGAGAGTGGGTATCGCGGGCCTCGGCACCGTGGGTGCCGAGGTTGTCCGCCTGATCGCGCGCCAGGAGCGCGCGCTGGCCGAACGTACCGGCCGCGGCGTTCGCGTGGTCGCGGTGACCGCGCGTTCCAGGGCCAAGAACCGCGATATCGATCTGTCCGGAATCCGCTGGGTCGAGGACCCGGTGGCGCTCGCGGGTGATCCCGAGGTCGACTGCCTGGTCGAATTGATGGGCGGCGTCGGTGATCCCGCGCTGTCGGCGATCGAGACCGCGCTCAAATCGGGCAAGTCGGTGGTGACGGCCAACAAGGCGTTGATCGCCAAGCACGGTTTGCGCCTTGCGAGGACCGCGGAGGCGCATGGTGGCGCGTTGAATTTCGAGGCGGCCGTCGGCGCCGCGATTCCGGTGGTGAAGACCTTGCGCGAAGGACTCACCGGCACCGGAATCGATCGCGTCTATGGCATCCTCAACGGTACCTGCAATTACATCCTGACCCGCATGGAACAGGAGGGACTCTCCTTCGCAGAGTGCCTGAAGGATGCGCAGCGCCTCGGCTATGCCGAAGCCGATCCGTCCTTCGACGTCGATGGCCACGATACCGCGCAGAAACTCGCCATCCTCGCAAGCCTCGCTTTCGGGACCGAGGTTGCGGAGAACGCCATCTATGTCGAGGGCATCTCCTCGATCGCACCGGAGGATCTGCGTGCCGCAGCCGAACTCGGCTATCGGGTCAAGCTGCTCGGCGTCGCCATGCGCACCGCCAAGGGCATCGAGCAGCGCGTGCACCCGACCATGGTGCCGAAGTCGTCCTCGATCGCGCAGGTGATGGGTGTGACCAATGCGGTGACCATCGATGGCGAGGGGATTCCGCCGATCACCTTGGTCGGTCCCGGCGCGGGCGGCGCAGCCACTGCGTCTGCGGTCGTGGCCGATATTGCCGACGTCGCGCGCGGCGTAAGGGTCGCGCCCTTCGGGCGGCCGGTGGAGACGCTGCGCGCCACCGAGAAGGCACCGATGGAGCGCCACGAGGGCGGCTACTACATCCGCCTCATGGCACGCGACCACGTCGGTACGGCCGCCGCGATTGCAACCCGGTTGGCCGAGCAGAAGATATCGATCGAATCGATCGTGCAGCGCCATCCGGACGGCGGCGGACCGGCCTCGTCGGGTGAGGGCGCGCCGGTGCCGGTGATTCTGATCACCTACGCGACCCACGAGGATGCGGTGCATCGGGCGCTGCAGGCGGTACAGGACGACAAGGTGATCAGCGGCCGGCCGCAGGTCATCCGGATCGAGAAAAATTAGGGCATTCGCCGTGCCTAAACAAACACATGGCGTTTGCGGAAAGATCATGCTCAAACCGGGCGATCGAAGGGCGGGGCGGTGCGACGGGCGCCGATCGCGCAGCGGGTGCGGCGTCCGGGGGACGACGTTGAAGTGAAGAGTTTGCGGGCATTGGGTGCCCGCCGTGATGTCTTGAGGAGTTGACCGATGTCGACGCAGATTTCTGTCCCGCAGCAGTTGTTGCTTGAGCGCATTCTGACGCTGGAGATCGTGCGCGTGACCGAACGTGCCGCGGTGTCGGCGGCGCGTCTGCGCGGCCATGGCCAGGAAAAGCCGGCCGACCAGGCGGCGGTGGATGCGATGCGGCGCGAGCTCAACAAGCTGCCGATCGAGGGCACCGTCGTGATCGGCGAGGGCGAGCGCGACGAGGCGCCGATGCTCTATATCGGCGAGAAGGTCGGCTTGAACGCAGGGCCAAGGGTCGACATCGCGGTCGATCCGCTCGAAGGCACCACGCTGTGCGCCAAGAACATGCCGGGCGCGATCGCGACCATGGCGATGGCCGACGGCGGTACGCTGTTGCATGCGCCCGACGTCTACATGCAGAAGCTCGCGGTGGGCCCGGGCTATGCCAAAGGCGTAGTCGACCTCGATGCGACCCCGGCCGACAACGTCCGCCGGCTCGCTAAGGCCAAGGGCGTCGATCCCTCGCAGATCACCGTGCTGGTGCTGGATCGTCCGCGCCATGCCGACATTATTCAAGGCGTGCGCTCGACCGGCGCTGCCGTCCGCCTGATCACCGATGGCGACGTCGCCGGCGTGATCCACTGCGCAGATCCCGACAATACCGGCGTCGATATGTATCTTGGCACCGGTGGCGCGCCGGAAGGCGTGCTGGCAGCCGTCGCGCTGCGCTGCATCGGCGGCCAGATGCAATGCCGCCTGATCCTCGATACCGAAGAGAAGCGCGAGCGCGCGGCCAAGATGGGCGTCGGGGATCCCAAGATGATCTACGGCATCGAAGACATGGCCCGCGGCGACTGCCTGTTCGCGGCAACCGGCGTCACCACCGGCTCGCTGCTGTCGGGCGTCAAATTCCGCAAGGACGGAGTGATCGAAACCGAGACCGTGGTGATGCGCTCGGTGACCGGGACGGTGCGCTATATCAGGGCCGAGCACCGGCAGCTGGAAAAATTCCACCTCGACTAAGCCAGAGGCGCGGTGATGTCCGATCTCTCCGCCGTCAAGGCGCTGGTGTTCGACGTGTTCGGCACAGTCGTGGACTGGCGCACGAGCCTGATTGCCGATTTCACCAGATGGTCGGAGAGCCGCGGCATCAAGGGCGACTGGACGGCGCTGGTCGACGGTTGGCGTGGCCTCTATGTCGGCTCGATGGACGAGGTACGCAGGCATCCCGAACGTGGCTACGTCATCCTCGATGTCCTGCATCGCCGCTCGCTGGAGCAACTGGTCGCACAGCTCGGCATTGTCGGCTTGACCGACGCCGACCTCGACTATCTCACCAGGGGCTGGCACCGGCTGCACCCGTGGTCGGACAGCGTCGCCGGGCTGACGCGGCTGAAGCGCAAGTTCATCATCGCGCCGCTCTCGAACGGCAATGTCGCGCTGCTCACCAACATGGCGAAGTTCGCGGGGCTCCCCTGGGACCTCATCATGTCGGCCGAGTTGTTCGCCCACTACAAGCCGGATCCCGAGACCTATCTCGGTGCCGCGCGTCTGCTCGGTCTCGCGCCCGGCGAGGTGATGATCGTGGCCGCGCACAACAATGATCTCCAAGCCGCGCAGCGGTACGGCCTGAAGACGGCGTTCGTGGCGCGGCCGACCGAATATGGCCCGCTGCAAAGTCGAGACTTTGAGGCGACCGGCACCTGGGACATCGTCGCCAAGGATTTCGGCCAACTTGCCGACAGCCTGGGCTGCTGAGTCTGAGCCTTAAGCGCCGGATACGATCACGCCATACCAGCCGAGCCCTTTATACGTTTCGTAACCCGGTGTGGCGTGAAACGCGATCAGCCGGCTAGAGGTGTCGTGATAGAAGCCGCTTGGCTTGCCGTCGAGCTTGAGGGCGAGATGCTCGCTCAGGATGCCCTGGCCGTCGGATGCGGCGATGATGCGGAAATTCGAATCGACCAGCAGCACGCGCGCGTTGTCGTCGGCTCCGACCCGCACGCCCTGCACGATTGCACGCGCCTGCGCTTCCCAGTCGAAATGGATCGCAAGCACGCCGAGCGGCTTGCCATGCGCCTTGCCGTTCTCGCGTACGCTGGCGCAGTAGGTCGCGACCTGGGCGTTGCCGAGCAGCGGCTGGCATTCGATGTCTCCGGCGACGTAGTCGTCGCCTGAACGCAGGCCGCGTGCTTCGCGATACCATTTGGTGTCGGCGACACTCTGGCCGACCACCTTGAAGCGGTCGGCGCGGCCATTGGCGATGACCTTGCCGTCGAGATCGCACAGCCAGAGATCGAGATAGACGGTGTAGGCTGAGAGGATCACGGCGAGCCGCTCGGAGACGTGGGACATCGTCGCAGCGTTCGGGGTCGCGGCGCAGTCGACGACAGCGGAATCCGTTGCCCACCAGCGCACGTCGCAGGTGCGCTCATAGAGATTACGATCGATCAGCTCGATCGCATTCAGCGACAGATCGACCATGCGCTCGCCACGGGCGCGGTCGGTCATCCGCTCGATCGAGCTTTTCAGGTTGCCGGTGCGGGTGGTGAGATGGCTCTCCAGCTCGCGTGCGATGGTCTCGACCTGCTGGCCGACCGCGCGCACCTCCTGTGCGACGACGGCAAAGCCCGCGCCTTGCGCGCCGACCCGCGAACTCTCGATCAGCGCGTTCAGCGCCAGCATCTTCATCTGGTTGGTGATCTGCTGGATCGACTTGGTCTTCTCGCAGGCGATCTGATTGACCTCGCCGGTCAGCCGCGCGATCAACGCGGCGATATCGGTTTCATCCTCGGTGTTTGCTGCTTGCGAAGGGGCGAGAGGGGACGATTTCTTGGAATCAAGCGCAATCAACATCGGCAAAAAGCCTCCACGTTGCAGCGCGCGTCTCATCCCGGCAAGGAGAGCGCGATGAAAGAAATTGAGCAATATTTGACGAAATTTGTCGCGGATTTCGCCTAACGGGCGCTTAATGCCACTTGCAGGAAGGGCGGCTGATTTGCCTGTAATTTGAGCACCCCCCCCCATCTTTTGCCAGTTCCCACAGCGATCTCGGCCTGTGCGCCCCCCTGCGGTCTTGATGGTGTAGGTTCGGGGTAGGCTTCCGAATCGAATCAATCGCACCTCATGCCCCTGTCCGCCACCGCACTGCCCATCGAAGCCCCGCCGGCATTTCTCGGCGTGCGGCTGTCGTTGACCGGCAAGCTTTGGCGCAGCCGGCTCGACGCGCGCGGCGCGGCACGCGCGCTTGCCATCGTGCAGCGCTATCAGCTTCCCGAGATGCTGGCGCGGGTGCTGGCCGGCCGCGATGTCGAGATCGACCAGGTGTCTGATTTCCTCGATCCGACCATCCGCAAGCTGATGCCCGATCCGTTCACGGTCACGCAGATGGAAGCGGCGGCCAAACGGATCGCAGATGCCGTGGTCAAGCGCGAGAAAATCGCGATCTTCGGCGACTACGATGTCGACGGCGCGACATCCGCGGCGCTGCTCGCCTGGCACCTGCGCCATTGCGGGCTTGATCCGCTGATCCACATTCCTGACCGGATTTTCGAAGGCTACGGCCCCAATGTCGAGGCTGTCAGGGCGCTCGCCGCCAAGGGGGCCACGCTGCTGGTGACGGTCGATTGCGGCACCACCAGCCTGGAGCCGCTGGCCGAAGCGCGGCGGCTCGGCATGTCCGTGGTCGTGATCGACCATCATCAATGCGGCGAAGATCTTCCGGAGGTCGATGCGCTGGTCAATCCGAACCGCCCTGACGATCTCTCCGGCCTCGGCTATCTCGCCGCTGTCGGCCTGACCCTCGTGACGCTGGTTGCGGTCAATCGCGAGCTGCGCGGGCGCGGCTTCTGGACGGCCGAAAGGCCGGAGCCTGATCTCCTGGGCATGCTGCATCACGTCGCGCTCGGCACCGTCGCCGACGTCGCGCCGCTGGTCGCGCTCAACCGCGCTTTCGTGGCGAAGGGCTTGATCGCAATGCGCCGTCGCGACCATGTCGGCCATACCGCGCTGATGGACGTGGCGCGGCTGAATGGTCCGCCGGAGGCCTGGCATCTCGGCTTCATGCTGGGGCCGCGCATCAACGCCGGCGGCCGCATCGGCCGCGCCGATCTTGGCGTGCGACTGCTGCTCGAAGGCGACGTGTCGGAAGCGGCGCGCATCGCGGCCGAACTCGACCGGCTCAACAGCGAACGGCGCGTGATCGAGCAGATGGCGGAGGCGCAAGCCGAGGCCGAGGCGCTGGCCTCGCTCGGCCTCGAGGACAAGGGCAATGTGATCGTCACGGCGTCCGAAGGCTGGCATCCCGGCGTGGTCGGCCTCGTCGCTTCCAGGCTGAAAGAGAAGTTCGCGCGGCCGGCCTTCGCGATCGCGCTCGAGCCCGGCGGCATCGGCACCGGTTCGGGCCGCTCCATCCTCGGCGTCGATCTCGGCAAGGCGGTGCGGCAGGCGGTGGAGCAGGGCATCCTGATGAAGGGTGGTGGGCACGCGATGGCCGCCGGCATCACCCTGCGCAAGGAGAAGCTCGCGGAGTTCCGCGCCTTTCTCGAAAGCACGCTCGGGCCTGACGTGGCCGATGCGCGTCATGTCAATGAGATCCTGATCGACGGCGCGATCAGCGCCCGTGCGGCAACGCCTGAGCTGGTTGCGACGCTCAATCGCGCCGGGCCGTTCGGCAGCGGCAATCCCGAGCCGGTGGTGGCGCTGCCGGCGCATCAGCTGGTCTATGCCGATGAAGTCGGCCAGGCGCATCTGAGGCTGCGCTTCAAGGCCGGCGACGGCGCTACGGTGAACGGCATCGCCTTTCGTTCCGTCGGGCAGAAGCTCGGCAACGCCCTGACGCAGCATCGGGGGCAGGTGCTGCATGTTGCGGGAACGCTTGCGGTCGATCGCTACCAGGGTGTCGAGCGGGTGCAGCTGCGCGTGCTCGATGTCGCGGTGCCCGACCAGGGGCCGGCGGTGATCAGGTAGCAAGACCAACACTGATGTCGTCCCGGACAAGCCTGCCGACGCGCCGCGGGTTGGCATGCGCCGATCCGGGCTCCATACTCCGAGGCAGATGGTGCGACGATGCGATGCCGACCTTGCCTCATACGACGACCGCGGCGTATGGGTCCCGGCTCGGAGGCCGGGACGACAGCGGAGTGTTTGGCGACCGTTGCGTCTCTCATTGAATGGCGTGTCGTTGTGTTCTCGCGGCGCATCTGCGTCCGAGCTATCCATGATCGTGCCCCTCTTAAAATGAAGAGGGGGCAGGGAATGCCGCATAGGCGTTAAGGTAGCGCGAGCATCGATTGATACTTGCGTTTTCGAGGAGGCTCGCGAAGGTGGCGCCCCAACGCGCGTTTTCTGCGGCGCAAGCAACGGATGGTTGGTTGTGGAATGATTGCTTGCAGCAAGGATGCAACGAGCTGCTGCAGGACCCGCCAAGCGCCAGGCGTCGTTAAGCGGCCTGCGTCCAGTGGGGAGAGTCCTCGAAGTCGCTGGCAAGCGGCTCGAGCAACAGGATGATCAGGAGGTGGGCCAGCAGGTAGGGCTTGGCAGAGCGCGGATCGGTTCCTGGCGGCGTCTTGAGGCCAATCAGACTCTTCAGTCGCTTGAACCCAAGCTCGATCCGCCATCGCAATCGATAGAGCGCAAGCACATCTTTGGTGGAGAACTCGTCCCGCGCGAGCGACGTGATCAGAATGACCCAATCCGCAGCCTCCAAAGTTTCTTTGGAGATGATGCGGTTTTCATCTTTTGCGTCTTGCCGGGCTTTACGCCGAGAAGCAGCAGCCGCACCGGTGGGCTTCTTGATTGCGACCAGACGCATAGCCAGAGGCGCGCCGCCCTTGCGCTTGATCCAAATCTCCCGATCGACCAGTCCGCGCGCCTTCGCGGCACGCAATTGGGCCATCAGATCGAACGGAAGGCCTTTGGCGTCAAGCCAACGTGCGTTCTTCCAGCCCGCTCGGATCAAAACGTCGGCCCCGGCTTCGCGGACGGCCGCAATGCGGTCAGGTTGCAGATAAGCGCGGTCAGCAATGCGGATCTCGTTCTTGACCACTGGTATCCGGTCAAACGTTTCGCCCTCTTGCTGATCTGTCAGCTCGAAGTGACCAAAGCGCTCATAGGGCAGATCAAATGCGCTATGAACGCGCCAAAGCTCACTGTTCTTGCGCGCAGCCGGTCCCGCCTGAGGCACTGTCGTCGCATCGATGATGCGGATCAGGCGGCCTTGGCTCGCCTTCGGAGCTGCCGCAGCGAGCAAGCCCTCCACCAGCACCGCAAACCAATCACCACATTGACGCAGCCGATAGAACAACGCCACGCTGGTGAGGTCGGCAAGGCCAACAGAAGCCGCCCATGCGGCTGTCGATCTCAGCCCTCTTTCACCCAAACAATAGGCCAGCATCAGCCGAAGTAACGTCACCGCATCTGGAATCTGCCGCCGACGCGCGAAGGCCTTCGTCTGGCGCGCAGTTTTCTCGAGCTGCGCAGCCCCGCCCAGCTGCGCAACCACTCTCGTCCAGTCCTCGTTCAGGAGCGATTCGTCTGCCATCCCCTGTTCGAATCACGGCGGATTCCAACACTCAAGCATAAACTTAACGCCTATGGGGAAGGCCGGGTGTTGGCCTCACCCATGGCCCGCCTGCAGAAAAAAAGCAGGCGGCAGTCACCACAGGATCAGCCAAATCATCCGGCATTCCCTGCGCGATGGTCTTAACGGCTGCTTCGCGTTCTCCTCGGTGCGCCGGGCTTTTTGGCCACCTCCGCGCGAGGCAATGCCTCGTCGCCTGCGCGACAACGCGTTACACGCGCTGCGCGGTGATACCAGCGTCGGGGTATCAGGACCGCGCGACTTGACCGTACGCATCAGCCTGTTCGTCCGCATGAATGGTCATGCTGCAAGCCGATACGTCCACCACATCCCGCGCTCCACGTGTCGTGACGATCGCGATACGCCCCTCTCATGAGGGCGGGACGGCGCAATAAGAACACGATTTCCGAAAAAACGAAAGAGAAGAATTTTCGGCGGACGGCCTCGAGAGAGCGATGTGCCTGAAGCGGTTCGCGAAAAGACTGTTTGCGCGCATGCCCTTTCCGGTCGCAAATCGGTCCAGCGATCAGAGCAGTCGGGCAAGTTCATGCGACGTGAGTCGGCCGACGGGCAGGGCGCTTCGTGCCCTGACGGGCGGACCACCAGTTCGCGATCGCCTCGGTAAGGTCATCCCAAAGCGCGGTCGGAAGATCGGGAACGGCGACACGGACGCTGTATCGATCGGTTGCGGCGCTGTGAAACCATTCCGTCGCGGCGAAATCGAAACCGAAGCTGCCGGCATGGCGAATCGGCAAGCCCGCCGCGGTCAAGTCATCGCTCATGGACGCGGCGGCCCGCCGCGCTGTCGTCTCATCCAGCGGATTCGTACTGCTGAGCGTGACATAAAGAGCGTGAGCGAAGCGAAGCTCCTCGGTCAAGCCTGGAAGTGCCGAGGCGAAATATCGGGCAGCGCGGCGGGTGTTGCGCAGGATGGCGGCCATCCGCCTGTTGGTGAGTTCGCGGTGGGCGGATGTGCTGACATAGGGTGGGAAGTGCGCCGGCAGCGCCGCACCACCTAGGAGCCGAACAGCATTGCGCATTTCAGCACTCAGCTGCTCGAGCTTCGATTCGATCGGCAGGGAACCGTCACTTTTCCGATGAAGGAAAACGGCAGAGCCGAGACGGCCATATTCCGCTCCGAGCGAATCCAGTTTGGTATGGCTTCGCACCATCACGACCGGAATGTTCCACCGACGAGCCCAATTGAGGACACGCCGGATGCGGCCCGAGCCGGTGGAAAAACAGGTGCCGTCGAAGATCAGGAGCTCGAAGGCAGGACGCCTGCAACGAAGCGCTGCTTCGAACGAGGCTGCCGGGGCGCATGCATCGAGCAACATCAGGCGGGGAGATGATGTCGAAGCAATCGTCTCTTCCAGAGAGCGCTTCGCGGTCACCAGATGCAGGTGGCGGGCATAGCCTTCAATCAGTTCGAGCGTCTCACCATAGGTGCCGGGCAGGACGATGAGGTCGGCCTGACCGATCACCTTGGCCGCCGCCAAGAGGAGCGCCGAGATCGCGGCCATGCCGGAGGCCGTGTAGAGTGTCTCGCTCGTGCAATCGGCGTCGAGGTCGTAAAACGAGGGGCCGTGCGCATCGAGATCGGCACGCTGGTAGTCGTAGTCGAAAGCGAACGGGCCGCTACGGGGCTGGCCCGGATGCGCCCAAGCCGTCTCCGTGATCGCCCAATGCGACAGCGCATGCTCCGCCTTGAGCCTGGCCGTAAGCTGGAACTTGTCCAGGATCACTTGATCCACGGAGCGCGGCTGCACCAGCGCCAAAGGGCTTCTCAGGCAGCCATTCAGGAGCCTGAGTTCTGCTCCTTTCCGGTTGAGGTACGCCTCGATCGTCTCCATGCCTGTCTTCGCTGGTGCGGGTCTCACACAACGTTTGAGAGCCGCATTGGGTCCATCCGCCAGACTGGCGCCAACTCACCGAATGAGATCGTTGGTGAGACCCGGGCGCCGCGCGCTGTGCTCATCCGATCCGCATCGACAGCTCGACGTCATCTCCGAACGGCACCGATGTGTAGCCGTTCGCCGGCGAACGCACGTAGGCGAGATAGTCGGGACTGTCATCGGCATTGTCGGCGACGATGAACGCGCCCGGTCTCAGGCGGTTCTCCAGCAAACGCAGAATGTCAGGATAGAGCGGCTTGGCGCCATCGAGCAGCACGAGATCGATCATCGCCGGGAGATCGACGCTCAGCGTCTTCAGCGCGTCGCCTTGACGGATCTCGACAAGATCGATCACGCCGCCGGCGGCAAGGTTGGCGCGCGCCCGCGCCACTTTGGACAGCTCGAACTCGGATGTGATCAGGCGGCCGCCGCCATTGTCGCGCAAGGCCGCGGCAAGGTGGAGGGTCGAGATGCCGAACGACATCCCGAACTCGATGATGTTGCGCGCGCGGCAGCCCCGCGCCAACATATAGAGCAGGGCGCCGGTCTCACGCGAAACCGGCAGCGGAACATCCTTCAACCGGGCATACAGATCGATGTAGTTGGTCCTGCTTTGCAGCAGCTGCGATACCTCGTCCTCGGAGAGATCGGCAAAGACGGGGCTCGCCTCCGGCCGATTTTGGGCGGCGTGTTCGAACAAGCTGTCCAACAGGGGCGCGAGCGGGGGTGATGTCAGGGTGGTCATGGAGGTCTCCACGGCAGGTGAGGGCGCTGTTGCGCGCGAGAAGAAATATGACTAATTCGTCGCGTTTCCTATTCGCATTCCCCGGAGGCGATCATGGCCGCTCGCCGAAGTGCTTCAGTTTCCTCGCGAAAACAGCCCAAACAGGCGCGATCGACCGAGCTCGTTACGGCCATTCTGGAAGCTGCTGTTCAGGTTTTGGCGAAGGAAGGTGCGCAGCGTTTCACCACCGCGCGTGTCGCGGAGAAGGCTGGCGTCAGCATCGGATCGCTCTATCAGTATTTCCCCAACAAGGCGGCGATCCTGTTCCGCCTGCAGAGCGACGAGTGGCGGCAGACGGGCGACCTGCTGCGCGAGATTCTCGAGGACGCGGAGCAACCGCCGCTGGAGCGGCTGCGCAGGCTCGTTCATGCCTTCATCCGTTCGGAGTGCGAAGAGGCCGCAATACGCGTCGCGCTCCACGATGCAGCGCCGCTTTACCGTGATGCGCCCGAGGCGCGGCAGCAACGGGCTTCGAGCGGCCGCACGATGCGGACCTTCATGCAGGAGGTCCTGCCCAGAGCTTCTGACCAGACGCGCAAATTGGCCGGCGAACTCATCAAGACCACGCTCAGCAAGGTCGGCGAGCACTTCTCACAAGCGCCGCGAAAGCCCGCAGAGATCGACGCCTATGCCGAAGCGATGGCCGACATGTTCTGCGCTTATCTTCGAAGCCTCGAGTCCTGAGAACGACGCGAGGAAAGGACGCAGGGCAAGCGCACGCCAACCTCCGGGGCAAGCTCGGCGTGCTCATTCGATCTTGTTCATGTCCGGAAACTGCGCCCGAAACTCCTTCTCGTCCAACAATTGATCGAGAATCTTGACCATGCCGTCGTCCGAGGGATGGTAGGCATCAATGAAGTTGAGCGGATCGGTCCCGACCGACGAATGCGCCATGTCGAAGAAGGTGATGCCAAGGCCGCGGAGCCAGCTGGCCGTCTGCTCGCTCTCGAACTCGCGCCAGACGCCGGACCAGGGCCGATAGGACTCCTCGTAGTCCAGGTAGTCCACTGCGCTGCGAATATAGGGAAGCTGGATGGCGATCAGCTTGATCCCGCGCTGTTGCGCCAGCGATGCAAGCTGGACGATCGGGGCCATCTGGCGCTCGGACATATGCGCGGCGCCTGGCGTTGACTTGAGGAAGTACTCGGCCGACTGAAATTGCTTGCGTGCCACCTCGATGAATCCAGCCGGATAGGCATAGGACCCGTCCCGTCGAAACCCGTCCTGGCGCCGATCGTCCTGGAATGGGGCGAGCGAGGGCAGCGAATGGGTCAGATAGCGGAACTTGAACAGGACGTAGCGAAGCGGCTCGTAGATCATCGTCCGTTCGGTCCCGTTGGCCTTGTCCCAGGTGTCCGTGAACAGGAAATAGTCGATTGCGAGGATGACGACCCGCGGCCGCACCTCGCGCGTCGAGCGCTCGAACACATCCAAGAGCTGAGACGTGGTCCAGGCCGTGAAGGATGCGTTGTAGAAGCGGTACGGCTTGAACATCCAATCGCGGAACGTGCCTGGACGCGAGGTGCCGATACAGATGACATCCGGACGCGCCTGGCCGATGCGTGCGAGCTTGAAGGCCGCGTTGTAGCGGAGGTCGGCGGGCAGGATGATGTTGTCTACGTCCCTGACCTGCGATTGCGCAAGATCGGCCGGGGTTGCCAGGACGTGGAAATGGTATGCGAAGCCGAGTACGCCCAGCGCGAAGGCCGATAGGAACACAAGCACGGCGACGAGGTAGCGGCCGGCCGTCGGCATCAGCCGCCCTGCCTGAGCTTTGCCAGCACCTTCAGCCCACCATAGCCGTCGGCCGGCTGAATGCCGGCCTTGACCTGGAAGTCGCGGATGGCCTTCATCGTGTCGTTGCCGACGCGGCCGTCGGTGCCGCCGGTGTCGAAGCCGGCCTGGGTAAGGCGCCGCTGCATCTCCTGGACTTCCGCGAGCGTCAGCGCGCGCTCGGATCCCGGGAACGGTTGAATGAAAGGCGGTCCGCCGAGGATGCGGTCACCGAGATGGCAGATCGCGAGCGCGTAGCTCATCGCCGGATTGTAGCTCTTCACCGAATAGAAGTTCGGACCCAACAGAAAAGACGGTCCGCCGGCGACGGGACTCCAGAGCTGCGCCGAAGCGTTCGGCTGCGGGAAGGCTTCGCCATCGGCGCGCCTGACCCCGGCCGCCTGCCATGCCGCATAGGTGCGGCTGCCGGACATGCTGCCGGGGGCGCGCACCTCGTAGCCCCAGTGCTCGCCACGGCGATAATGGCCGCGATTGACGAGGTAGCGCGCGGTCGAGCCCAAGGCATCGTCGGGCCTGCCGAAGGGGGAAATCTTGCCGTCGCCGTCATAGTCGAAGCCGACATTGAGCCAGACCTCGGGCATCCATTGGGTATGGCCCATCGCCCCGGCCCAGGATCCCCGCATCTCCTCCGGCGTGCTCCAGCCGCGATCGACGATTTTCAGCGCATTGATCAGTTCGGCTTCCCAATAGGCCTTGCGGCGCGGCTCGTTCCAGGCGAGCGCGGCCAGTGCAGGAAACACCGGGCGCATGTGGTTCTTCTGCACCAAGGGATCGCCATAGGCCGACTCGACGCCCCAGAGCGCCAGCAAGGTGCCGCGCTCGACGCCGAAATCCTTCTCGATCCGCGCGAATAGCGCCGCGTTCTCCTTGAGCGCGATCTTGCCGTTGATGATGCGCCAGTCGGAGACGCGGCGGTTGATGTATTGCCAGAGCTCCTCCTTGAACTCCGGCTGATTGCGCAGCTCCTTGAACACGCTCATGTCGGGCTCGACATCGGCCATTGCGCGCTTCCAGGTCGCGGGCGAAATGCCCTTGGCCAGCGCGCGCGTGCGGAACGACTCGCGCCAGGCCTCGAAGCCCGCAGGGACGGCGGTTGCGGTGAGCGGCGCAGCCAGGAGCACCGCGGCACCGGCTCCGGTGCGAAGCAGCGCGCGGCGGGTCAGGGAATCATGCTGTCTCATGCGATCGAGTTTACCCCGCTCCGAGGGCGTGCCGGGAAAGTTCTCGCGTTTTAGCCCTCCTGCAGGTCGATCGCAATTTTGGCGAGCCAGCGGCGGATGGTCGCGAGTTCCGTAGCATTCATGTCCTTCTCCAGACGCCGTTCCAGCGCCATGGCATGCCGCCGGCAGGCCTGCAGCAGATGGAGGCCGCGTTCGGTCAGGCTCCATTGCAGCATGCGGCCGTGGACCGGGTGGGGGGTCTTGGCGATCGCGCCGTCGCGCTCGAGATTGCGGATGATGACGCCCACCGTCTGCGGGGTCAGCAGCGCGACGCGCGCGAGGTCGGCGCCCGACAAGCCCGGATAGGCCTTCAGCATCGTCAGCACCACGAATTGCGGTGGCGTCACCCCCAATTCCCCGAGCGCGCGTTCGAGGCTCAACCGCGCCGCCGCCTGCGCCTGCCGCAACAAATAGGCGAGATAACCCTGTTCGCCGCGTTTGCCCTCTCCGGGCAGCGGCGGAACCGCCGGACGAGGAGCCGCCCCGCGACTCTTCCCGCCGGATTGCCGCGTCCCGGTTTCGTCATGGGTCGTTTGCTTGAGCGTCGGCTTGCGCATGATATAAGAGCTCTTATAATTCGACAGTGTTCTTATATCACGGAGAGTGACAGATGCCACATGCGCGCAAGGACTATCCGGATTTCAAGGCGCTGGCGCCTGATGTCTACGAGCGGGTGCTGGCGCTGAGCCAGCTCGCCGGAAAGGCCGGGCTGGAGAAGGATCTGTTGGAGCTGATCAAGGTTCGGGCTTCGCAGATCAACGGCTGCGCGTTCTGCGTCCAATTCCACATCCTGGAAGCCGAGCGGCTCGGCGTTCCCGCCGACAAGCTCAATCTCCTCGTGGTCTGGCGCGAGGCGCCGCAGTTCTCGGCCCGCGAGCGCGCTGCGCTGGCGTGGACGGAGGCGCTGACCTTGTTGTCCGGTGGCGTCGGCGACGCGGTTTATGCGCAGGCGAGCGCGGAATTCTCCGAGAAGGAGCTGGTCTATCTCAGCTCGGCGATCGGCGTGATCAATGTCTGGAATCGCTTCGGCGTCGCCTATGGCTGGACGCCGCCGGTGCGCCCAGCTGCGCGGATTGCCGGATCCTGACAGAGCCCCTGTAAGGCGAATTTTGGGAGGACGATCATGACTTCGCTGGCGACGGCACACTGTCTCCGGCCGATGCGGCCGCACATGCGATCGATTTGGTTGTCCTTCATGGCGGGTCTTGCTTGTGCCTTGGCGGCGGCGAGGGCGCTGCCGGTGACGACGGACGCGATCTCTGGCGCACTGGCGCCGCTGTGTGTCACCACCGCGGCGGCCGGATCACCGCAGGACAAGGTCGAACAGATCGCCTCTTATCCGCTGGCAAATGTGCCGGGCAAGCGCGTGACCATCGTTCGCGTCTCCTATGGCCCGGGCGGTTTCTCGCCTGCGCATCGGCATTCCGGTTCGGTGACGGCCTACATCACCAAGGGCGAGATCCGCTCGCAGCTGGCGGGAGGGCCGCCTGAAGTGTTCCAGGTCGGCCAATCGTTCTTCGAGCCGCCGGGCTCGACGCATCTGGTGTCGGCCAATGCGAGCGCGACAGAACCCGCAGAATTGATCGCCGTGTTCGTCGCCGACGAGGGGGCGCAGCTCACGACCTATCTGCAGTAGGCGCGGGCGCTAGACAGGTTGCGATGGCGGCTCAGAAGCGAAACAGCGCATATGGCGCGGCCAGGACGCGCGCGCGCTCGTTCGCATCCGGGATCAGCTCATCGAGAAAATTGCGGTTCGTCGTGTAGTCCTGCGTGAGTTCGAACTGGGTGTGGGGCCAGTCGCTGCCCCACATCAGCCGGTCGGGGCCGAACGCATCGCGCAGCAATGGATAGGCCTGCCGGGCGAAGGCGCGGCCCTGTGGTCCGTTCCGATATGGGGCGGACAGTTTGACCCAGACTTGGCCCGATCCGCCGAGCTTCAGCACGGCGGCAAAGGCCGGGTCTGCGATCCCGAGGATCGGATCTGGCAGCGCGAAATGGTCGATGACGACGGTGAGATCGTATTCGACGAGCTGCGTGACCAGATCGGGCAAGTCAGCGGCGCGCCGCTGGATTTCCACCTGCCAGCCGAGATCGGCGACCGCTGCAAGCAACGTCCGCCAACGGCTCTCCGTAAGGTCGGGCAGCGGGCAGCCGACCAGGTTCAACCGGATTCCGGCAATCCCGCCGCGATCCATCGCCTGCAAGTCCTCGCTGGAAATGGAGGGATCGACGACCGCGATCCCGCGCAGCCGGTTCCGAGCAATTCTGATGCAGTTGAGCAGATACCAGTTCTCGGTGCCGAGAAAGCTCGGCTGCACCAGCACGCCATGGCTGATGCCGGCGGCGTTGAGCTGCGCGAGATACTGGTCCACCGGCGCATCATAATCCGGGGCGTAGCGTCGCAGGTCCGCGAGCGCCAGGCCGCGATGAAAGACATGCGCATGCGCGTCGATGCTGACCATCGATGCCTCAAGCGCGCGAGGGTGCGTCGATCGGCTGCTCGAACACCTTGCCGCGCGTCTCGGGCAGCATCAGCACGGCGAGAAGCACCAGCGAATAGGCAAAGGCGGCGTCGATGCCGATCGCGGGTCCGAGGCCGATATGCTCGGACAGATAGCCGACGAGGAACGGGAAGGCGGCCGAGACGACGCGGCCGAAATTGTAGCAGAAGCCGACCCCGGTGCCGCGCACGCCGGCCGGATAAAGTTCGCTGAACAGCGCCGCCATGCTAGCGGGAATGCCGGCGGAGAAGAAGCCGAGCGGAAAGCCGAGCAGCAGCATCTGCGAATTGGACAGCGGCGCGAAGATATAGACCAGCACGGTGGCGATACAGGCGGAGGCGAACAGCGCGACATTGGCGCGGCGGCCAATTCTGTCGCTCACCACCCCGCTTGCGATGCAGCCGCAGAAGAAGGCGATGATGATCACGGCGAGATAGCCGCTCGAGCCCAGCACCGACAATTGCCTGACCTCGCGCAAATAGGTCGGCAGGAAGGTCGTGAGCGCGGCATAGCCGCCATGGGCACCGATCCCGAACAAGCCGCCGATCAGGGTCGAGCGCAGCACCTCCGGCTTGAACACGCCGGAGACCGTAGCGAGGAACGGCATATCGGCCGCTTTCACCGCGCGTTTCGGCTCCTCGATGCCGCGGCGGATGTAGAGGATCAGCAGCGCCGGCAACAATCCGGCGGCGAACAGCACGCGCCAGGCGATGTCCTTCGCGACGTAAGTGAAGATGACGGCCGATAGCAGCACCGCCGCCCCCCAGCCGACCGCCCACGCACTTTGCACGGTACCAAGCGCGCGCCCGCGATGATCGGGGCGAATGATCTCGGCCATCAGCACCGCGCCGCAGGCCCATTCGGCGCCGAAGCCGAGGCCCTGGATCGCCTTCAGCACGAGCAGCTGGTTGTAATCGGTAACGAAGGCGCAGGCGAAGGTGGCGAGCGCGAAGGTCGCCACCGTGATCTGCAGCGCTTTGACGCGCCCGAACCGGTCGCCCAGCGCGCCGCCGAGCCAGCCGCCGAACGCGCCGAAGAACAGCGTGATCGATCCGAGAAAGCCGGCTTGCGCCTTGGTGATGCTGAATGCCGCGATCAGCGCCGGAATGGCGAGGCTGAACATCTGGACGTCGAGCGCATCGAGCGCCCAGCCGCCAAAACTTGCCCAAAAGGTGCGTCGCTCCAGCGGCGTGGATTCCTGATACCAGTTCGACATTGTTCCTCCCTCGTGATCGTCATTATTGTTGTCGCCGCTGGTGCAGCGAATTTGGGCGCTAGCGGATTTCGGCGTGGTAACGGAAGCGGTCGGCCGGTCCGCGCGAACGGCGCCACTCGATCGGCCGCCGTTCGAGATCGAAAGCGAGCCGCTCGATCACGATCAGCGGCGCGCCGGGCTGCAGCCGCAACAGTCGCGCCTGCATCGCGTTGGCGGTCTCGACCGTGAGCACCTCGTCGGCGGAAACCACCACCTGGCCGCAGCGCTCTTCGTACAGCGGATAGAGCAGGTCGGAGAACTCGCCGCTCTCGATCTCCATGATCGCGGCAAAGCGCGCCTTTTGCAGCCAGATCTCTTCCGCCAGCAGCGGCACGCCGTCGATCAGCCGCAGCCGCGACAGGTGGATCACCGGCTCGCCCGGCGGAATGCGCAGCGCCGAAGCGGCGGCCGAGGGGGCCGGCAGCTCCTTGCGCCTGATGATGCGGCTCTGCGGCACCCGCCGTTCGCCGCTCTCCGACTGGAAGCGGAAGAAGCGGAACAGCGAGGAGTTGAAGCGGGCGCGACGAACGAAGGTGCCGCGGCCCTGCTGGCGCTCCAGAATGCCGTCTGCGACCAGGCAGTCGATCGCCTTGCGCACCGTGCCGATGGAGAGCCCATGGGCGGCTGCGAGCTCGGCTTCGGTCGGGATCGCTTCGCCCGGACGCCAGGCATGGTTCGCAATGCGCTCGGCGAGGTGATCGCGCAGGCGTTGATAGAGCGGCAGGCGGGCGTCGGAGCTGGTCTGTGTCATCTACTCATATATATGACTAGATGAGTTGGGCGCGGTCAAGGCGTTTCGAGCCGGGGCGGGGCCACCTTTTGATCCGACGCCGTAGCTGTCGCGGCGGCGGGAACGCGTGCGCGGGGGCGCGAGTTGATGAGGATGAACTTGGAACGAGGGGAGGAGGCGACGATGGCCAGCGCACCAGACCAGCTGAAGCCACACGATTTCCCGCTCGAGGCCGACAAGGCCAGGATCAAGCGCCAGGACGGTACGCCGATCGCAGAGACCGACAGCGACGCCTTGGCCCACGACATCGCCGGGCGGCTCAATTCCGAGGAAGCCTTACGTGAACAAGACAGATGGTCGGCCTGAATGTCCGGTGTGTTCGGGCGCTCGCCGCTGCCGGGCGATCAGACTTAATAAGGATTGGCTGGCTGTGCGCGTGGCGGACCGGCCGGCTTAGGCTCGACGGTAAGGGAGCGGTCGGTCGGAAGCACCTTCGCGCCGGCGGCCCGCGCCGCGTCCCCGGTCTCGGAGTGCTGCGCCTCAGTTGCCGGTTTGATTTCGGGCGGTTGCCAGCGGTCGCGTACGAGTACGGTCAATGTTGCGACGCTGACGATCACAACAGCCAATGCAATGGCCACCGGAGCCTTGCCGTCGCGCCGTTTGCCGCTCACTCGCGCCACCTCCCTTCGGAGGTTAACGAGGTCGGCAGGCTTGCGGTTCCGCTGCCGCGGAGGTCATGGAGGCGGAACTAATGCGCGCCGGCGTCGCTTGCCGCCTGCTCGGCGGCGGCCGGTGCGACTGTGATCACCGGCGAGGACGCCATCTGAGGTCCGATCTCGCGACCGCGGCCGCCGATCAGGCGCTCATAGGCGGAGATCAAGGTGACGTAGGGATTGACCCAGATCCAGCCGTCGCGGGTGAACACCTGCATGTCGAAATGCAGATGGCGCGTCGTGCCGTTGGGATGGTCGAGATAGTTGGAGACGACGCCGATCTGCTGGCCTTCGCGCAACACGCGACCGTTCAGCAGTCCATCAGCATCCATCGCCGTGGGCTGCATGTGCATATAGCGAAAACGGATATGCTCGGCGCCGCTATTGACCTGCAGCGTTGCCGCCTGGTCTTTGGGGCTGCGGATCACGACGCCGTCGCGGACCGCGAGCACGCGCTGCCGCTTCGGATCGCAGCCATCTGCGCCGTCGCGCCGCGCCGGGCAGGCACCGGGGCGGATGTCTTCGCCCTGATGTCCGAAGCCGCTCGCACATTGTCCGACATTGAAGCTGCGCGCTTCGCAGAAATTGTCGCGCCACGGATACTGCCCGCGACGTTGGTCGGCAGCGTCGCCGGAGCGGCCCTTGCCGGAGGATTGCGAATGGACATAGGCCGGCGCCTCGAGCGGAAAATGGATCTGCGAGTAGACGATGCGATCGGCAGGCCCGCTTGGGCCGGTGGGACTGCGCTGGCCCGGAAGATCTCCCGCCGGACGGTAGGTAAACTCAGCCGAGAGGTTTGCTGGATGTTCGGCGGCGGTCGGCGCGATGTCGGGGCGTGGCAATATCGGCTGGCCGCCGACCACATGCAGCGCCTTCAGAAAGCGCTCGGCGGCCGGGTAGGCCTCCCGGCAGGCCAAGCGCCGCGCGCGCGGGACGCTATCCAGGCATTGGATCGAGACCACGTAAGCGATGCCGAAACGCGTGAAGGCATAGTGGACGTAACCTTCGCGAATGAAGCGGCGCAGTTCGGGATATTGCGCCGCCAGCGCCTTGACCGGCTCGCCCTTGCCGCCTTGCGGATCGGGAATGTCATAGACGAGGCGCGAGCCGGTGATCTGCACCTCGATCGCCTTGGCGAAGACGCGCGGCGGCAGACCCGCGCCGACCTCGGGCGGCAACGAGAACACCGCGTCGTAGCCGGCCGGGCCGGTATCGAATAGTTCGGTGCGGAAGTCGGCCTGGTATCGGCTCAGCGGCACGATCTCAGCCGTGCCGCTCCGTCTTGCCGCCAAATAGGCCGTTGTGTCGAAGGGCAACAGCACGGGCACTGGACTGCGTCCAATGCCCGTGAAGATCGGTGATGTCGCGCCGTTGAGCTCGAGCAGCGCCGGGCGCGTGCGCGGATCGAACGGAGCGACGCCGTGCCGCCGCGCTGAGAGGACGAACTCCGCGGCGACGGAGGGCACGGTGTTCAATTCGGAGCGGAGTTGATCCAGGGCCGCGCGCCAATCGGTGTGGCTCACGGCGATCCCCGGCGTGCGAAAAAGCTCGTCCGCCAGGGCGCAAGTCGGCGTTGCTCCGATCACCGCCAGCCCCGACAGCCAGGCGAGGAGATGAGTGATCCTGCGCCTGCAAGAGACCTTGCCCCTCAAGATCGGCCTCCAAGACCGTCCGCTAAAGATCCGCTCCCAAAGTCCGGCTGCCCGGCATATCAGATCGCGCGTTTGCCTCCGCGGCGCTCCTCGGCCGAGGTCAGTCCTTGGCGCGCTCGCAGTAGGAGCCGTCCTCGGTCATGACCACGATGCGGGTGCCGACCGTGATGTGCGGCGGAACGCCAGTGCGGATGCCATTGGAGAGCACGGCAGGCTTGTACGACGATGATGCGGTCTGGCCCTTGGTGACGGGCTCGGTGTCGACCACCTCCAGCGTGACGCGCTGGGGCAGCGCGATCGAAACCGGCACCACGTCGTGCATCGACAGCTTGACGGTCATGTTCTCCTGGAGATAGGCCGCCTGCGCGCCGACCACGTCCTTCGGCACCTGGACCTGGTCGTAGGTCTCCGGGTTCATGAAGTGGAAGCCATCGGCATCTTCGTAAAGATAGGTGAAGTTGCGCTCCTCGATGGTGACCTTCTCGACCTGGTCGGTGGTCTTGTAGCGTTCGGAGATCTTCACACCATCGCTGATTCGACGCATTTCGATCTGGCTGACCGGCGTGCCCTTGCCGGGATGGATGTTCTCGGCCGTCACGACGACGTAGAGCTTTCCATCTTGCTCAATGACGTTACCCTTGCGAATAGAGCTGGCGATGACTTTCAAAGCTGTTTTTCCTGATATTGGGGCCCGGCGCCGGGCAAGGCCGCGGTGCTTCGGGACGCGAGATGCGGTTTCGGGCCGCAACATACTGATTTTGGCCCGGGTTGCCAGTGTTTTGCGGACCGGTAGGGCTACCCTTTGATGGCCGGTCAGCCCCCGATCTCGCCCTGGTGGTCGGCCGGCCGGCACGCCGACAGGCGGCCGTTCCTGCTGGCGCGTGGCGCGGTCACTCGCGCCGTCAGGATCTGGTTCGAGGAGCAGGAGTTTACCGAGGTCGAGACCGCCATCCTGCAGCTGTCGCCGGGCAACGAGACCCACCTGCATGCGCCGGCGACCGAGCTGACGGGGGAAGATGGCAGCCGGAGCAGGCGGTATCTGCGGACCTCGCCGGAATTCGCCTGCAAAAAGCTGCTGGCCGCCGGCGAAAGCCGGATATTCGAGTTCGCGCGGGTGTTCCGCGACCGCGAGCGCGGCGACCTGCACCTGCCGGAATTCACCATGCTGGAATGGTACCGGGCCAACGCCGCTTACGACGTGATCATGGCCGATACGGTCGCGGTGATCGTGCGTGCGGCGCAAACGACTGGGATCTCGCAGTTTGCTTTTCGGGGACGGAGCGCCGATCCGTTTGTCACCCCGGAATTCCTGACCGTTGCGGCCGCCTTCCAGCGCTACGCTGGAATCGACCTGCTGGCCACGGTGACGTATGGCGAAGGGGATCGTGCGGCGCTGGCGGCAGCGGCCAGCGGCAAGATCCGGATCGCGGCCGACGACACCTGGTCGGATCTGTTCTCAAAGATCCTGGTCGAGCATGTCGAACCGCATCTGGGGCAAGGGCGTTTGACCGTGCTCTACGAATATCCGGCGCCCGAGTCGGCCTTGGCGCGGACGAAGCACGCCGATCCGCGCGTTGCCGAGCGTTTCGAGGTCTATGCCTGCGGGGTCGAACTCGCCAATGGGTTTGGCGAATTGACCGATGCCGTTGAGCAGCGGCGACGCTTCGAGGATTCGATGGAGGAGAAGGCCCGGCGCTACGGCGAGCGCTATCCGATCGACGAGGATTTTCTCGCTGCGGTCGGCGTGATGCCGCCGGCGAGCGGGGTGGCGCTCGGTTTCGATCGGCTGGCGATGCTGGCCACCGGCGCAGTCAGGATCGATCAGGTGGTATGGACTCCGCCCGCGGGTGAAGCATGAACCGAGTGCTACGGCCAAACACCTTGCGGACGGCCGCCGACCTCGTCGCGCACGGTTTCGTTGCGCCGGCAGACCAGGCCGTATTGGAGCAGGTCGGCGAGCGCTATGCGATCGCCGTGACGTCCCACCTGGCTGATCTGATCGAGCCGGGGAATGCCGCCGATCCGATCGCCCGCCAGTTTGTTCCGACACCGGACGAGCTGGTCGCCGCGCCTGGCGAACGCGCCGATCCGATCGGCGATGACGCGCATTCGCCGGTGCCCGGCATCGTGCACCGCTATCCCGATCGGGTGCTGCTGAAGCTGGTGCATGTCTGCGCGGTCTATTGCCGGTTCTGCTTCCGCCGCGAAATGGTCGGGCCCGGCAAGGAGAGCGGACTGTCGGATGCCGCCTACCGCGTAGCGCTCGACTACATCCGTGCCCACTCCGAGATCTGGGAGGTCATCCTCACCGGCGGCGATCCGTTGATGCTGTCGCCGCGCCGGCTCAAGGAGATCTTGTCGGATCTGGCCGCGATCGATCACGTGAAGATCATCCGCATCCATACCCGTCTGCCGGTCGCCGAGCCTGCGCGGATCAGCGCCGCATTGGTCGAGGCCCTGAGGCCCGCCGGCGCGACGACCTGGGTTGCGCTCCATGCCAATCATCCGCGTGAATTGAGCGACGACGTCCGCGCCGCCTGCGCGCGGCTGATCGATGCGGGCATTCCGATGGTCAGCCAATCCGTGCTGCTGCGCGGCGTCAATGACGAGGCCGAAACTCTCGAAGCCTTGATGCGGGCCTTCGTTGAATGCCGCATCAAGCCCTATTACCTGCATCACGGTGACCTCGCCCCGGGGACTGCCCATTTGCGCACCACGCTTGCGCGAGGCCAGGAATTGATGCGGGCGTTGCGCGGTCGTGTCTCCGGACTGTGCCAGCCGGATTTTGTGCTCGACATTCCCGGCGGTTACGGCAAGGCGCCGGTCGGCCCGCAATATTTGGCGACAGATGATTCTGTTGAGCAGGATCATGAAGCGGCTGCGGATAGGCGCTATCGTGTGATTGACTATTGTGGCGAGGTGCATCTCTATCCACCCGATGAGGGCGTCTGATTTCCTGCTGAGGAGGAGCAACATGAAGGGATTTGCAATCGCGATGGGGCTCCTGATTGCGGTGGCGGCCGGGCCGGCTTTTGCGCAAGGTGGGGGCGGCAGCGGGGGAGCAGCCGGCAGCGGCTCGGGCCGCAGTGGCGGAGCCTCGAGCTCGCTTCCGGAAGCGCCAGTCGGCCATCGTCAACCGCGCGCCAGCGACTTCTCGAATGAGAAGGGCCTGAGCGATCCGAATCTTCCGGAGAATAAGGAAGACGCAGCGCTCGACAAGAAGCTCAAGAGCATCTGCCGCGGCTGCTGAGCGCATCCAGCGGGGCGCACGTCGGACGCGAGCCCACCGCAAAGTGATACGAACGTCAGAATCGGATACTAGCCGCGCCGTTCACCAGCGCTCCGCCGAGAAGCGGGCTGCGAGCGCGTCGATGAACAGGCGCGTCCGTGCCGGGAGATGCGGCACCGGTAGCCAGACGGCGCTGACCGGAACGGGCGGTGGTTCGAAATTGGTCAGCACGAGTTCGACTCGCCCATCATCGACCATGGCGCGGATTTGCCAATATGGCGCAAGGCCGATGCCAAGCCCGGCGGCGACCGCCGCGTTGCAGGCGGCTGCATCGTTGGCGGCGAACGCGCCACGGACGCGCACAGGGACGATTTCCCCGTTCGAGGTCAGAGGCCAGACATCCCCTTCAGGTCCAATCGTTCTGACCACGCATTGATGCCGTGCAAGGTCCGAAGGACTTGTCGGCCGTCCACGACGCTCGAGGTAGGCCGGTGTCGCGAACAGGACCCGGCGCAACTGCGCAAGGCCGCGTCGACGCAGTGCTGACGGCGACAGGTCGCCGATCCTGATGGCGAGATCGATGCGGTTTGCAACGAGATCGGAGAATTCGTCGCTGAGCTCCAGCTCGATGTCGACGCCGGGCCAGCGCTGCATGAAGGACGCGGCGGTCGGCACGACATAGGCTGGCGCGAATAGGACGGACGCGGCGATCCTCAATCTGCCCGTGACGATCTCGCCGTGTTGGGCGGCTTCATCGCGTGCGAGGTTGATCTCGGCAAGGGCTGCCTTGATGCGGTCGTGGAACGCCTGGCCTGCCACAGTGACCTGGGATCGGCGGGTGGTTCGTAGCAGCAGCGGCGTACCAAGCTCGCGCTCCAGCAGTGACAGGGATCTGCTGACCGTCTGCAGCGAGCGGCCTAAGGTCTTCGCGGCCCCCGTCAGGCTGCCGCGATCCACGATTGCAATGAAGGCAGTGTAGTCGTCGAGATCGGCCATAGCTCAACTCTTCCATCGGTTGGAAGAATATATCGCTTTCGCGACAGATTATCACAAATCGGATGGGCTGTACGCTGCTGCGGCATAGGCGCGCCGAGCGTCCGGCACGCGCATTCCATGGGGAGCTGAAAATGCCGTCCATTGTCCCGCCGGCTGAAAGCCAGCGGATATCGTCTGTCCTTCTAACCGCCCTCGCAGCCGCGGTCGGCCTGATCGTTCTGCCATTGTTTGCTGCGCAACCGCTGGTCGGTTTGATCGGGCCGAGCCTCGGTTTTCCGGTTGCGCTCGCCGGCCTGGCCCCGACACTGACCTCGCTCGGCTATGCCGTCGGGCTCGTCGTGCTCGTGCCCATGACCGATCTACTGGACAGTCGCCGGATGATCTTATGGACGTTGACCGCAGATGTATGCGCGATCGGCTGTGCCGCGGCGGCGCCGTCGGCTGGAATCTTCCTGTTTGCAGCCTTTGCTACCGGGGTTGCGACCAGCGTCATCCAGATGCTCATCCCGGTGGTCGCAGCGATCGCCCCGGCGCCGCTGCGTGGTCAGGCGATCGGAACGGTGATGAGTGGCCTGATGGTGGGCATTCTGCTATCGCGACCCAGCGCCAGCCTCCTGGCCGATCACTTCGGCTGGCGCATGGTCTATGCGATCGATGCTGTTATCATGATCGGGGTGACCTGCATGCTGCTCGCGGTGCTGCCCCGCCGCAGGACTGCGGCAAGCGCGACCTCGCTCGGCCTCGTTGCATCTTTGTGGACGGTTCTGCGCGATGAACCGGTGTTGCGGCGGCGCGCGGTCTACCAGGCGTTATGCATGGCCGCGTTTGGCAGCTTCTGGACTTCGATCGCATTACGTTTGGCGGCGCCGCCGTTTGATCTCAGCCAGACGGGCATCGCGGTTTTTGCATTGGCTGGTGCGGGAGGGGCGATCATCTCGCCGCTCGCAGGGCGAGCCGGCGACCGTGGACTCACGGGTGTTGCCACGCGCGTCGCGCACGCAGGGGCCGCCGGTGCACTCGTCCTTGCGGGTATTGCCGGAGCCGGATGGCTCGGGTTTGAACCGGGAACGTATCCTCTCACAGCGCTCGCACTGCTGGCGATCGCCGCCTTCGTGCTCGATCTCGGCGTGATTGGCGATCAGACGCTCGGGCGGCGGGAAATTAACCTGCTGCGTCCGGACGCGCGCGCTCGCATCAACGGATTGTTCACGGGCCTTTTCTTCGTCGGCAGCGCCGCCGGATCGGCGCTGTCTGGTCTTGCATGGACGGCCAGCGGATGGTCGGGCGTCTGCTTGCTGGGCGCATTTTTCGGCGGCGCCGCCTTCGTCATGGGCCTGCGCGAGCGGAACGCCTCGGCAGCGCCCCACCTAGCGCAGACCAGCCGCTAGGCCGAGCGTTCCTGCAAAGCGCCTTTGCACGTGGCGCGACGCGTGCTGACTGCGTCCGCCAGCTGATCGAGCACCTCGACGGTCGTGCTCCAATCGATGCAGCCATCCGTGATGCTCTGCCCGTAGACCAGCGGCACGCCGGGTTGGACGTCCTGGCGTCCGGCCACCAGGTTGCTTTCGATCATCACGCCCATGATGCGCTGCTCGCCTTCCATGATCTGCCGTGCAATGTCGGTGGCCACCGCCGGCTGATTTTCCGGCTTCTTGCCGGAGTTGGCGTGGCTGGTGTCGATCATCAGCCGCGGCGCAAGCCCGGAGTGGACCAGCTCATTTGCAGCCTGATCGACGCTTGCCGCGTCATAGTTCGGACCCTTGCCGCCGCGCAGAATGATATGGCAGTCGTCATTGCCGCTGGTGGCTGCGATTGCCGAACGGCCGCCCTTGGTCACCGCCATGAAGTGATGGGGATGGGAGGCCGATTTCACCGCATCCGTGGCGATGCGGATGTTGCCGTCGGTGCCGTTCTTGAAACCGACCGGGCAGGACAGGCCGGAGGCCAGCTCGCGGTGGATCTGGCTCTCGGTCGTGCGGGCGCCGATTGCGGCCCAGGAGACGAGGTCGGCGATGTATTGCGGCGTGGTCAGATCGAGGAATTCGGTCGCTGCCGGCAGGCCGACATTGTTGATGGCAGACAAGACGCTGCGCGCCAGCCTAAGCCCCTTGTTGATGTCGAAGCTGTTGTCGAGATCGGGATCGTTGATCAGGCCCTTCCAGCCCACCGTGGTCCGCGGCTTCTCGAAATAGACCCGCATGACGATCTCGAGCCGGTCCGACAGCCGTTCGCGTAAGGAGGTCAGGCGTTCGGCATAGTCGATCGCCGCAGCGGGATCATGGATCGAGCAGGGGCCGACGATGACGAGCAGGCGGTCGTCGCTGCCGCTCAGGATCGCCCGGATGGCGTTTCGTGCGGCCATCACCACCCGCGTTGCGGTCAGCGTGCGCGGAATCTCGCCCATCACCTCATCGGGAGAGCTCAATTCCTTGATTTCTTTGATGCGAAGATCGTCAGTCGTACTCAGCACGGCGGGCTCCTTGTGTGACTTGCACGACCCGTCGGCAACAAAAAAGCCGCCAGGTCCTGGCGGCTGTTCGGATGGCTTGCTGCAATTTTCAGATTGAGCGCGATCCTCCCGCCGCCAGCGAGCTGTCGTAGCTAAAGTACCAAAAATAGATGGCGGCGACGGTGATCATGACCGGCTATATAGCCTCGGCCGCGCGACTTGTCATCCCCAAATCGCGCAGCCTGAATTGGACGCATCTCAAGCGCTGCGCGCCGCGAGCGCCATCGCGATCATCGAAATCCCGCCGAACAACAGGTTGATGCCGACCAGGAGACCGATGGCCCACAGGGCCGAGCCGGGCAGGCCCGTGATGATGATGCCTGCGATGACGATATCGACCAGGCCTGAGGCGAGCAGCCAGCCCCAGCGCGCGGACATTTCGCGCCGATGCTCCAGCGCATACATGATGGTGGCGACGCCCTCGGCCAGGAAATAGGCGCCGATCACGATCGTCAAGGTCAGCGTGCCCTCGACCGGCTCCGCGAGCAGGACGATGCCGGCGACGATCCCGAGCACCGCGGAGATCAATGACCACCAGAAGCCGGGCATGGCGCGCGCCCAGAAGGTCAGGGCGAGGCCGGCGACGCCCGATATCAGGAACATCCAGCCGAGGAAGATCGTCACCGCAAGGCTTGCCAAGGGCGGCACAATGATCGCCGCAAGGCCGAGGATTACGAGCAGAATGCCTTCGATCAGGAAGGCAACCCAATGCGCGTGCACCGCGGCGCTGATGTCCGATCTGAGCCGATCGGCTTGGGTATCGTGGGGAATGGTCATCTCAATGCTCCCAACGGTTGAAGTGCCTGTTGCCGCGATCAGACTCGCGTGCAGGACGTCTGATGCAGCTCTGACAATCATAGCCTGCACGCATCTTTTCTAGCCGGGCGACGTAAACATGAGTTGATCCGGCGCAAAGCGGGCCACCGCGACCGGTGGAGCGGATGTGACCTTCGCTACCGGCCTGCCACGCCATCCGGGCGTGAACGCAAAATCAAAAGATCATCTAAGATCAAGACGTTGATGGCAATTCTTCAACGCCGATATCGACAAAGTTGCCTCTCACATGGGATCGAAGGCGAATTTGGAATCGGAATTCCTAGGCCGTCGTCCGGATCCGATTCCGCCCGAAAATGTAAATCGCGGTCGTGACAACCAATAGAGCGATACCAAGAAGAATCGCGGTCAGGCCAAGCGGAACCAGCACCACGGCGACGTTGTGATCTGGGTTAAGCAGCCAATGGTGGAGCGAGGTCAGGACGAAGGCGAGACCGAAGAAGCCGGCGGCGCCGCCGACCAGGAGCAGCGCCCACATCCGCCTGAGCTGGCTCAGCCGCGCCCGCGCCAAATCGGTGTGCGGGCTGTGATGGTGCGCAACCCGACGCACCAGCCGGGCCGCAAGCCCGATCGAGGAGAAGCCGATCAGCAGGCTCACGCCCCCAAGCCAGATCCGGAGCACGGGATCGAGATCCGGATTCCGCTGCAGCATCAATAATGGAAAGTCGAATGCCGCATGCAGCGCGACTGGTGCGATCAGCACCAGGGCCCAACTGGACATCCGCGCCCAATCGCGATGGCGACGATGGGCGCCGAGGGCCGTTCCGGCGCGGGCGATCGCGAGATAGGCGCCGGCGATGACCCCGAGCGCACCGTGAAAGGGCACCGTCAGCACGCTGCGAAGCGCAGCGAGCGAGCGCCATATATCCGCGTGCTGCACCAGATAAGCGAGGTTTTCATAGGCGGCGAAGCCGAGGCCGACGGCCGCGCCATAAACCACGGTGTCCATCGCGTTGCCAAAGTGACGGCGGCGCGAGGAAATGGCGGCGATCACCAGGACCTTGACGATCTCCTCCGGCAAGGCGACGCCGGCCACCGAATGCAGCACCTGCGCGGCCCAGGGATTGTCGACCACGACGGCCATCTGGCGAAACGGCGCCCGGACCAGGCCCAGCAGGAGGACGCTGGCGGCGCCGAGCGCAAACGCGGTCCACACCCTGAGCGGCGGGCCGGGATGGTCGCCGGCGGCAACCACGAGCCACAAAATCAGCAGGGCAGGTGCAATCGCTGCCGTTCCAATGACGGTGGGTAAGGCTTCCAACAAATTCATCTGAGGTGGCAGATAGGCCATGTGATCCGGTCATCCAAGACGCAGGGGCGGAGCGTAGCGGCGGGTTCCTCCCACGGTTTGGATTTGACATCGGCTCTTGGCTACGGGGCAAGGCGTCGCACCGCAAAATGTGCCACGCCCGGTCTGCCGCCCCCAACCTCCCACCGTCCCTCCGAAATGCCCGGCTTGCTCGCGGCCAAATCTGTTCAGGACAGCGGCCATTGGCGCCGCGCGGTGCGCGCGCCAGCGATGTCCGGGCGTCTGGGTTAGCAGTCGCGGCAGATCCGCGTGGTGCGTGGGCTCACTCTGTCGCCGTCGCGGTTGGAGTCTGCGTCACGCCCGCTGGTTGCCGGCGGGTTCCAGGTATCCGGCCGCGCCGCGGTCGGAGCTTCGGCGGTTGCCGGCTTCTCCACGCAGCTGAGCCGTGGGGTGGGGTCGGCAACGCGCCGGCATTCCAGGCCTTCGGCAAAGGCGGCCTGACTGAATGCGCAGGCGACCAGCAGAGCAGTTAGGATCTTCATCAATGTCCTCGTGGTTTCCGGGTCTCGGACCCGGTGATGCGAAACCGTGACGGATCTGATAGCGGGGCGGATGTTGCGCCGAAACGGCGCATTTCTTTGGCCGAGCCATCCCCGATTTGAAATAATTTGGCCATCCCGGCGCCGATCTCCTGCCGATCATGATGGGCAGGCGGTACAGCTTTCCCGGAAATTGCTGATCTGGATCAACGAAGTCCCCCCAGAACTGGGCTTCGATCCTGCCCCGCAGCAGTGCCCTCCAAGACGCTCCCACCCACCGATTTGCCTTGGTTGATTGCCTGACTGATTTGGCTCGGTACGGCCGAACAGGCCGAAGAACGGATCACATCATGGATTACGACGCCTATTTCGATCGCGCCCTTGGTCAGCTGCATCAGGAGCGCCGCTACCGGGTGTTTGCCGATCTCGAGCGCCTGGCCGGCCGCTTTCCCCATGCGATCTGGCATTCGCCGGAGGGCGAGCGCGACGTCGTGATCTGGTGCTCGAACGATTATCTCGGCATGGGCCAGCATCCCAAGGTCATCGGCGCCATGGTCGATGCGGCGACGCGGATGGGGACCGGCGCCGGCGGCACCCGCAACATCGCCGGCACCAACCATCCGCTGATCGAGCTCGAGCGGGAGCTCGCCGATCTCCACGGCAAGCAGGCCGCGCTGGTCTTCACCTCAGGCTATGTCTCCAACGAGACCGGCATCTCCACCATCGCCAAGCTGCTGCCGAACTGCCTGCTGCTGTCGGATTCGCTGAACCACAATTCCATGATCGAAGGCGTCCGCAAGGCCGGCACCGAGAAGCAGATCTGGCGGCACAACGACACGGCGCATCTGGAGCAGCTCTTGCGCGCCGCCGATCCGGATCGGCCCAAGCTGATCATCTGCGAAAGCCTGTATTCGATGGACGGCGACGTCGCGCCATTGCACCGGATCTGCGACCTCGCCGAGCGTTATGGCGCGCTGACCTATGTCGACGAGGTGCATGCAGTCGGCATGTACGGCCCGCGCGGCGGCGGCATCGCCGAGCGCGACGGTGCCATGGACCGGATCGACATCCTGGAGGGCACGCTGGCCAAGGCCTATGGCTGTCTCGGCGGCTATATCGCAGCCAACGCGAACCTGATCGACGCGGTGCGCTCCTATGCGCCGGGCTTCATCTTCACCACCGCGCTGCCGCCGCCGGTCTGCGCGGCCGCGACCGCCGCGATCCGTCACCTGAAGACCTCGCAATGGGAACGGCAGCGGCATCAGGATCGCGCCGCGCGGCTCAAGGCCGTGCTGCATGCGGCGGGCCTGCCGGTGATGCCGAGCGACACCCATATCGTCCCGGTTCATGTCGGCAATCCCGAAAAGTGCAAGCTGGCCTCCGACCTCTTGTTGTCGGAGCACGGCATCTACATCCAGCCGATCAACTATCCGACCGTGCCGCGCGGGCAGGAGCGGCTGCGCATCACGCCGTCGCCCTATCATGATGACGGCCTGATCGATGCGCTCGCCGAGGCGCTGGTCGAGGTCTGGGAGCGTCTGGACCTGCAACGTACGGAGCAGGCGAGGGCAGCGGAGTGATCCGCCGCGCCAGCCTGGCTCCGATTGATCTGGCGCAATGCCGAAGGACTGTTCCGGCGTAGCTTCGGTTAGCGCGGGCTCGATCGTGCAAGACGAGCTCGCAGGCGGGCGAGGTCGGTCATGGCGAAGATCATCGACGCATTGCGGGACGAGCACCAGAATATCGAGACACTGCTTGGCGTGCTTGAGCATGAGCTCGAGTTGTTCGATCGTAATCAGCGGCCCGATTACGATATCCTGCAAAGCATCATCCAGTATTTCGAAGATTTTCCGCAGAGCTGTCATCATCCCAAGGAAGAGATGATCTTCGAAAAGCTGCGCGTGCGCGATCCGCGCGCCGCCGCGGCCTACGGCGATGTCGACGCCGAGCACGAGACCGAGGCCAGGCGGTTGCGCAAGTTTGCCGACGCGGTGAATGCGGTGCTGGCCGATCAGGAGGTCTTGCGCGAGACCTTCCATCTCGCCGTGCACGACTTCATCAAGAACCAGCGCGAGCACCTGAAGAGGGAAGAAGCTCTGCTGTTTCCGGCGGCGGCGAAGGCGCTCACGGCCGGCGATTGGGCCGACATCGATACCCACATGGCGAACAAGACAGATCCGCTATTCGGCGGCGCCGCGGAAGAGAAATTCCATAGCCTCGAACGCACCATCCTGCGCTGGGAGCAGGAAGCGGAAGAGGCGCGCGCTACGGTACGATAGGCACGCGTCGCGTGGCACTGGCTTGGTGTCGGCGTATCGTCGAGTGCAGGCGCGCATCCGCAATCATACGGAAGCGCGCATTAAGCTCCCGTTAACTAAATCGGGCTCACGCTGATTGGTATCCTGCGACGGAACCGGACAACCGGGAGCCGGCAGTCGCGACAAAGGGTCGGCGGCGTAGCGCCCGCCGGCCTTTTTGCTGAGCGTGCGAGCTCAATTCCGCCGGGCCAGCGAGCGCAGGAAGCCCTGATATTCTTCGTTGAGTTCCATGTCGACGGCAGGCGCCAGCTTCAAGAGCGCGTTGGCGATGAACGGCTGGTCGTTGCGCGGCTCATCGAGTACCTCGCGCAGCACCGGCACGTTGTCCTCGATGTGGTGCAGGAAGGCGACGCCTTTCTCCGCCGTCTCCGTCCAGCGGCCCCGCGTCCATTTCGCGAGCGGGTACATGATCTCGTGGATGAAGTTGGACTTGCGCGCCTTCTCGAAGAAGCGCAGGCCCGTGCTCCAGTTCTCCTTGGCGCGCAACGGCGGCGGCGGAATGTCGCCGAGCAGAAGCTTCTTGCCGGCCTGGCCCACGAAATCGTCCAGCGTCGTCGGCGCATCGATCGTTGTGCGGAAATGCCAGAGCGCGAAGGAGCCGGGGAAATCCTTGCCCATGCGCTCGAGCAGGGCTGTTTCGACCTTGTCGAGGGCCGGCTTGTCGCCTTTCAGCGCCGCCGTCATCGCGAACGCAAACAGCGCGTCATTGCCGACCTCGTGCACGCCGCCGCCCTTGAGCTGCGCCGCCGACAGCGCCGGCGTTTTGCCGTCGGCGGGGACTTCGGCCTCACCGGCGCGCTGCGCCTTGATGAAGGCCGTGATCTCCAGCCAGCCCATCAGGCTGGCGACGAAGGCGTCGGGATCGACGTGGACGATGGCGAGGTTGAGCGGCTCCTTGCGCTGTCTCAGCTCCGCCATATCGGTCATGACTTGCTCCGTCGCCGCATTGTCTCTGCTCGCACCGTCCGTGTCGGTTTCCCGACAGCACCAACGCGCGACGAAGACTCCTGCCGTGATGGCAGCAAGAAGGGTGCCAGCACCGCGGCGAAGACCTCTGCTTGCGCGGGTGCCGCTTTTCCGGGCTCACGCTGCCGCGCATGGCCGGCATAGGATGACGCGCGGCATGCTCGATGGAAGGTTGTGAATGTTCACCCGCGTTTGCAAAGTCGACACGATCGACGAAGGCGGCATGCGCCTCGTCATCGCCGACGCTCAGCTCATCATCCTGGCCTGGCCGGACAACGGTGAGCTCAAGGCGTTCCAGGGCGTCTGTCCGCATACGGCCGCGCCGCTGGATGAAGCCGGATTCGATGGCCGGGTGCTGAGCTGCCCGGTCCACAACTGGACCTGGGACGCCTCGACCGGCGCGCCGCTGCACCCGCAGGAAAGCGCGCTCGCTGAATATCCGGTGAAGGTCGAGGACGGGATCGTTTACATCGATACCATCGGGGTCACGCCGCTGTTTGCCGCCCGGTGAGCCTCGGAGGAACAGACTGCGCGTGGGATTCCCAACATCGGCTTGCCCGACCGGCGAAAGGACACTATACGTTCGGCCGCGCCGGGGCGGAATCGGATTGAAACCGCGGCCGGCGTCGCAATTTTTCGCCGCAACGCGTTGAATTGCCGAGGGTTTTACGGAACCTGGAGAACGATGACGTCGCGCGAGGATGCTCGTCGTGCCGTCCAGCGTTTTGCTCCCTTCGTCTATCGGTCAGGACGCCACCCTTTCACGGTGGAGAGAGCGGTTCGATTCCGCTAGGGAGCGCCATCTATTTCCTCCTAGTCCCTGGTCCCGGAATGGCAGCAGCTATCGCGGACCTGCACGCCTGCCGCACTCTTGAGCAGGCAGCTCTCGGCAGAACCCGCTCCCGAACTGCCGGCCCGCCGCCAAGTCCACGCACGGCAGGCCGCCGTGTCCTGGCATAGCTGGCGGCAACGGCGCCAATCCTGGCCCGGGATCTCGCTGCGGCTGATATCGTGGCCGGGGAGGCGGATGCCTGGCAAGGGCGGCACCGGACAACTGATGTGGTAGCCGCTCGCGATGTCGACCCTGGTCGCGGGATTGATGTTTCCGCCATCGACCACGCAGCCGCGTTTCCCTTCGATGAACAGCACGAGGTCGACGTCCTGCGCGTAGTTCGTCGGGCTGGCCACGCAGAGGTCGGTATCAATCCGTTCCGCCAGGTTCACGAAGGGGTAGTCACGGACTTCAAGGCTGCCGTGCGATTGGCAGGCAGAGGGTACCGCATCGACGTCGCGGGCATCCCAATGGGCGCGCACGCACGAGGTGATCGCGCGTCGCGCCTCCCGCCGAGCTTCATTGACTTGGTAATAATGCGTGACTGTGTTGCGCACCGACCACCGATAGGCTTTGCGCGCGGTGCTGGTGCCTGATGGACGCACCTCGAGAGTGGCTGTGCAACTTCGCGTGTAATCGGCCGCCGCCGGCCGAACGTCGGACATGGCGATGGTGGCGGCGGCGAGGGCCAGCAGCGACACCCGCTGCCACGCGAATGTTTTCGATCTCGGCGTCATTGAAGCTCGCCTCCACTCGAATGCCGCTTCTTAGCCCGGCCGGGCGCGCCCGCATTGAGAATGATCAAATCGCGCAAATGAGACGAGGCGCTGCGATCTCTGTCAGGGCAAGGGGCGGGTTAGCGTCGCGTAACCCGCCGGGATCATAAGCCGGGGCGCGCGGGCTACACGCGCCCCGGCTTCTTGCTGTCGAGCCTCTGTCCAAGAGCGCGGTGAGCCTTGGTCAGTGCGACATCGTTTCGAATGACGGCATTGTTGCCGCCCTGACGGCGCGGAAGAACGACGCCTGGCCGTGGACGGCGGCGTAGAGATTGAGGCGGCCCCAGCCGTCCCAGCTGTTCCCGTCGAGCAGGGCATAGCCGGCCGGCAGCGCGGTGTCGCGCAGGATCTCGCTGCGCTGCTCGTCCGTCATATAGGGGAAGCGCGTCAGCAGCAGCACCTGCGCCTGCACCGGCACGACTTCGGGCGCATGGATATGGCTCGCCAGCGCGAGCCCGTAGGTCATGCGGAAGGTGTAGCTCTTGGTGTCGTCGGCATCGATGTCGTCGTCGAACGCCTCGCGATCGCGATGCCGGTCCTCTCCGGCCTTCGCTTCGTTCTTCTCGATGCACCTCTCGACGCTGCTGGTGCCGCAGGATTGCGCCAGATATTTCTGGGTCTGGGTGTAGGCTTGGTGGATCGCGTAAGCGGCGGCATTGGCAGGATTGGTCCAATCGACCCGGTTGCCGTTCGCATCGTACAGCGCGTTGTAGATGTTGGTGGCGACGATCGCGGTGGCCTCGATGCGGCCGCCGATCACGTCGAGCGGCGAGTGCATGCCGGCGAGGATGCGGTTGTTGCCGAGATCGGCCGCGCGCGCCAAGAGGCTCGCATATTGCTGCGGCACCAGGAAGGCGAGGCCGAGCGCCTGGTTGTAGGCGAGGTTGGTGTGGCCGCTGATATAGGCACCATCGGCATAGGGATTGCTGCCGTTGATGATCTGCCAGAGCAGGGTGGGGACATTCACCGCGCTCGACAGCCGGTACGGCCGCGGCGCCGTGCCGATGCCCGGGACATAGTCGCCGACATTGAACGTCGTCGGGGTGAAATTGCCGGAAGCATCATAGGAGCCCACATTGGGGACTGCGATCGGCTTGCCGCCGTTGGCCGTCACCATGGCCTGCGTCACGGTGAAACCGCGGACCCAGTTGACAGTGGTGCCGTAGACAGGCGGGACGGAGAAATTGCTGAAATAGGTCGGCACCACGAATTGCGCCGTGTCGGCGGTGGTGAGGCCCGCCTTGTTGCTGGTGGCGCTGTAATTGCCGTAGCGCGCATCGAGCGGGCTGATTGCGCCTGCTGCGATCGAACCCGGATTGGTCACAGGCGCGGTCGAGCCCATATAGCGCTCGAATGTGCGCTTCGGCGGCTCGGTCGAGGCGTTGTTGCGGATGGTGTTGTTGAGGAAGTTCGCGGCCGCCGCCAACGGCGTCGCCGTGCCGTCTCCGAACGTCGCGAAGCCGATCGTGGCGCCGTTCAGGTAGTTAATGCCCAGGGCGGTCGGTGCGTAATCCTGCAGGGTGGTGGTCACGTAGGAGGTCGGGGTCAGCTTCGCCGGCGCCGTTCCCGTGGTGGACGACCCAATTCCAGTCATGAAAGAGGAGGTCAGCACGCCGAGGCCGTTCAGCACGCTGTAGGGCTGCGCGGTGCGATCGTCGTGGATGGCGGCGAGCGTCTGCGCCGGCGTCCGATTCCGCGTCATCCTGACCACGGTCGCGATGTTCTGATCCATCACACCCGCGCCATGCTTGAGCTGCGGGTTGTACTGCATCAGGTTGACGTAGGAATCGAGCAGATTGACGATCGTGGAGCCGACCGACGCGGTTGAGCTATTGGTGAAGTTCACCGGCGGGGTGGTCGGAATGCTGCCGGCGTGCGCGGCAAACGGGACAAGCGCAGCTCCGAGAGCTGCATAATTCCAAAATTTTGACGATGCGGACGACATCCAAGAGCCCCAGGGATCAAGATTGCTGGGCCAATCCGGCCCATGCCGTTGCGGGCGGTCTTGCGATGATCCGGGATGCGAAAGACCGTCGCGGCTTCTTATCTGTCGATTTTAACTGTTTGGTAACAAGTCGGCCGGTGGCGCGGAAATCGCGAGGTTGTCGCCGGAAAAACGCACATGTTCATTGCGGGAAAGATGTCGGGGCTACCACCGGCGCGCGATGCCCCGACGTGCACGATGGTCCTGGTACGATTGTGCTGGCACGATTGTCTTGGCGCGATCGCCCTGGCACGGCCGCGGTCGGCTTGGCGATCTTTCTTTAGTCAAATCAACCCGATCTTAGGGGCTGCCGCGATAGCGCATCGCCTGCACGGAGGTCGATGCGAGATGGCTGCCCCCAAGAAGCGCGAAGCGCGGAAATCCATGAAGCAAGCTGCGTGGATCACGCTGGATGGTGGATTCGCCGTGCGACATTGCCTGGTGCAGAACATTTCAAGTGCCGGCGCCAAGATCACACTCGACGACGCGGTCGCCTTGCCCAACACCATTCGGCTGGCGTTTTCGCGCGATGCGCGCACCGGCCGGCTTTGCCAGGTGGTGTGGCGCCGAGGAGCCTCGGCTGGAGTCAAGTTCATCGGCTGAGGCGGCATGCGGGCTGGCGAAGCTCGGCTCGCACCGTTAAAACAGCCCGATGTGCAGATCGTTCATGCTCGTTGCGGTGCTCAGCCTGTCGTGGGCGACGACCGTGCTCGCGCAATCGCCGGGAGCCTCGTTGCTTGTGCCGAGCGCTCCGACGGCCAAAGCGGCGACAGCCAAAACTCCGCCGACGGTGAAGCCGATGCCCCGTGCCGGCATGAGCAATCCATGCACCGCCTATGGGCCAAGCTTTGCGAAGCTCCCCGGCACCGACACCTGCGTGAAGGTCGGCGGTGCCGCGAGCATCGAGGCCGGAAGTTCGCTCCGGCGCTGATCGTGGCGATGGCGCCGCTGCGCACTTACGAGAGCGGTGCTGCGACGTGCCGGATGAAGGCCGGCCGGCCGGAGAGCGCCCGGTACCAGCGCGACAGATGCGGCAGCTCCGGCTTCTCGATGCCTTCGAGCCCGAACCAGCGGCGTGCGAACGCGCCGAGCGCGATGTCGGCCAGCGTGAAGATCTCGGCCTCGACATAGCGTCGCGTCTCCAGATGCGCATCGAGGATTCGCCACAGCGCAGCGGCCTCGTCAGCGCCTTTCTGCAGCATCGCCATGTCGCGCTGTTCGGGCGGTGTGCGGATCAGTCCCCAGAACACCGGGCGCTCGACCGGCTGCACCGTCGAGAGCGTCCAGTCGAGCCACCGCTCCACGCGCGCGCGCTGCCGCGGCTGTTTCGGATAGATCGGCGCATCCGCGCCATAGGCCAGGCAGAGATAGCGCATGATCGCGTTGGATTCCCACAGCACGAAATCACCGTCCACCAGGGTGGGGATCCGTCCGTTCGGATTCATCGCGAGATAATCGGACTCGGTGTTGCGGCCGAACTGCATGCCGGCATCGATTCGGTCGTAAGCGAGGCCGAGCTCAGCGGAGCACCACAGCACCTTCTGAACGTTCACCGAATTCGGGCGGCCCCAGATCGTCGGTCGGATCTCGTTCGGCATCGCGCGCTGCTCCTCCAGAATGTCGGCGTGGTGATAGTCGCTGCGCCCCAGACATGCAAAAAGCCCCACCGTAGGCGGGGCTTTTCGACGGTGCGTATCGACTTCGGGATCAGTGACCGAAGATCAGCCACAGCAGGATGATCACCGGAATCGGCACGCCCAACAGCCAAAGCAGAAGTCCTCGCGCCATGTCCGCCTCCACGTGTTCCTCTCCAATCGGAGCGACAACGCGGTGCCGGCGGTGATGTTCCGGTCCTGGCGGCGTCCTTGGATGACGCTCTTGGCAAGCGTTTTTGGACGGCGGTCTCGGGCGAACTACCAGTGCCCGGTGTTCGGCATCGAAAGCCACGGCTCCTGCGGCGGCTTCGGCTCTCCCTTCTGCAGCAGCTCGATCGAATGCAGGTCCGGCGAGCGGATGAAGGCCATGTTGCCGTCGCGCGGCGGACGGTTGATGGTGACGCCGAGCTTCATCAGCCGCTCGCAGGTGGCGTAGATGTCGTCGACCTCATAGGCGAGATGGCCGAAGAAGCGGTCTTCGCCATAGCTCTCTTCATCCCAATTGTAGGTGAGCTCGACCAGCGGTGCACCCCGCGTCGCCGGCTGGCTCTTCAGCAGGTGTTCATCTTCGGGCGCGCAAAGGAAGAGCAGTGTGAACCGGCCCTTCTCGTTATCGATCCGGCGGACCTCCTTCAGCCCGAGCGCATCGGAAAAGAATTTCAGCGCGACGTCGAGATTGCGCACGCGCAGCATGGTGTGGAGGTAGCGCATTTTTCTTGTCTCCTTGGACGAAATCCGGTGCTCGACGGGGACTGTCGGCCGCGCCCCGTCCATAGCAGCAAAAGCCGCAGCGAGGCAGAGGATCCCGCCGGCGTAGAGATCGGCTCGCGTGGAATTGTTCATGTTGAGCGGCATAAGCCGGCGCCCGCACCAGACCTTCGCGTCTCGTTTGCCGTTCGGGAAAATGCAGGAGAGGAGAGCGCCACGGGTCGAAGCTGGCGTCGTCCGTTGGGTCGAACGGTTATCGGCTGCCGTCTTGCGGCGCGACGACGTGTCGCGAAAGCCTATTTTCGCAGTGATTCGCGACGTCGACCGACGCCTCCGTGGAGCCCATTTCAAGGTTATTTCCACGCAATTGTGCGAGAAAGTGTCGCTGAAATCACGCGACCAAGCCAGAAATGCCTTAAAACATAGGGAAAAATGAAACTCGGGGGGCCATTGACGATCATCAATCCTTGACTTCTGCTCGTGTCGTTGGAATTTTGGCGTCGCTGCGGGTGCTTCGGGGCCCTTAAAAACCAGGAGATTCCCGAAAGAACGCGGGGTCACTTCCGACCAGACGACTCAAAGTCCCGGCTGCGCAATGCAGTTACAAAGCCCCGACCGATCCGTGCAGCAATGCGCGAGATAGCCGCGTGCAGTCGTCTAAGTCTTTCATCGGTACCACTCAAAGGAGATACGATGGCTACCCAACTTTCCAAGTCGCAGTTGATCGAGAAGATTGCGACCACGACTGAGCTGTCCAAGCGCGACGTCAAGAACGTCATGGAGACGCTCACCGACGTCGGCCACAAGGAGTTGAAGAAGAACGGGGTGTTCCTGGTCCCCGGCTTCGCGAAGTTTGTGGTGATCAAGAAGCCCGCCACCAAGGCGCGGAAGGGCACCAATCCCTTCACCGGCGAGGAGATGATGTTCAAGGCCAAGCCGGCGCGGAAGATCGTGCGGGCTCGCCCCGTCAAGGCCGCCAAGGACGCGGTTGCCTGAGACCAGAGGCCCCCTGAAAAGGGGGCCTCTTACTTTGCGTATTCGTTCGCGTCGGTGGCTGGCGAATAGGCGTCGCAAGGTGCAGTCGCCCTGCTGCCGACCTGCGTCAATGGAGGTGGCAGCTACGATGCGGTGCTCGAACGCCGCGGCGAGCAGGCCAGGTAGACGCTCTGCTGACGCGCCGTGAGCCGATGCCCGGTGCCGACGCTCGGCAGGAGCGAGGTTAAAACGACAGCAGCGCCACGGACGGCGGAATATGTTCGCCGAGTGACGCTGCCTCGAAGACTGGGCCCTGAAATCCCCAGCAACAGTCCGTCCCTGCGCGGGCAAAAAGGTTCAAAAAATTCTGCCAGCGAGCCGGGAGGCCGTTGTGCTCGACGTCGCCGACATAGCCTAGGCCAAAGGGGCGATCGAGAAGGCGAGGGGACTGTCACAAGCGACAAGTCGCATCATTTCTCGGCACGGCAACGGCAAGGTCTTCTCAGGGATCAAATCGAAACGGCTGCTGCGCACTGAAGTTCCGATCGGCTTCGTCGCGTATGCTTCATCGCACGCGCAACCGGACCGATGCGGCCGCTAGGCCTTGTCCTGACGAACCTCCTCTGGGGCGCTGTCTGCGACGTCAGGCCAGTCGCGCGAAGCGAGGACGAGGAAACCGCCATATCCGATGATGTTCAAGACCAGTTCCAACCATGACGGCATGGGGCACCTCGCTTGATCCAGAACGTTCGAACTGTCGCCGCGTTCCGTGGTGCGGATCGGGCAAACGCCTGCAACCAAGGCAGGCCGTGCGCGTTGGATGCTGGTGTTCAAGTGGAGGACATGACCATGAGAAAAACACTGGCAGTGTTGGCGACGGTCGGCGCTGTGGCCGCGACCGCGCCGGCTGAGGCGCGCGGCATCGGACCCGGTCTTGCTTTCGGCCTTGCGGCGGGTGCGCTGACCGCGGGCGCGATCGCAGCGTCACATCCGTATTATTACGGCCCCGACTACGACTACTATTATGGGCCTCGCTACGTTTATGGCCCGGGCCCGTACGCGTATTATGGCGGTCCCTACTATCACCGCCACCACTATTGGCACCACTACTGGTGATGATAAAGCCCGGAAGCCCTGCTTCCGGGCTTTTCGCTGCTTGTGACCCCAGCGAGCGGCGGCGGCGGAGCGAATTCGAACCCCGATTGGCGGCCCGCGCGCTCATCAGCGGAACTTCGTCGCCGCCGCGCTAGTCGCCTCGCTCGTTCCTTCCGGCCTTCGCCCAGGCTGCGATCGCATATTGTTCACGTTCCCGCGCAAACCGGTCCTGCGTCGCCTTGAACTTCGCGACCCGAGCGGTGATCTCCTCGCGTTCCTTCGTAATTCGTTCCTGCTTTTCATTCTTTGCCATCGATCATCTCCGGTCGCAGCCGAATCGTGTGCGCGGATGAGCGCTCGCGATTAGGGCGCGATTGCGGACAAGCTCCGCGAACCCATTCCTGCGCAGTGGATTTCCCACTGCGGCGAACGGGGCAGGAACAAGCCGCACCGTTGGTGGTGGAAAAGGCAGCGCCATTGTTGTGATGTCGTGAGCTTCTCGCTAGCGATCACAATGGGAGCCCGTGCCGCCGTCACCGCATTCTGCGCGCCGCAAGCGCCGTTCACGACCTTCGGGGCGAACGCGGCACGAGAGACCACCGAGAATCAGAAACTTGCAAGCGGCCCTTCGGCTTTTCGAAGTTCGTGCGGGAGGTCGTGCGATGGACTCACGAACTTCGAGAGATGGGCTGAGAATGGCAAAATTCGATCTGGATTCCCTGAGCATTGACGAACTGGCCGGGCTGCGCGACGCGGCGGCGGCAAAATTGCTTGAAAAGGTCACCGCGCGGCAGATGGAGCTGGAAGCGGAAATGGAGCGGCTGGCCCAGTTGGGCGGTGGCAAGCCGGGTAAGAAGGTGGCGGCTTCCGCGCCTGCTCCCAAGGCCAAGAAGGCGCAGGATGGGAAAACCGGAACAGCCGGCGATGCCTCAGACTCCGTCTCGGAAGCTGCCTGACCGGGCTTTGCTGACGCGGGCGAGCGCAGGGCGGTAAAGGGAAAAGGCCGTGCTATGATTGGCACGGCCTTTGTCTTGGGACTGCTGCCGATGATTGCAACGGATCTCCAGAGTGGTGTCGCGATGCTCGGCGATATGATCGCCGCCGCATCCGTCGTCGTTCCTTTCACCGGCGCGGGACTTTCCACCGAAACCGGCATCCCGGACTTCCGTTCTCCCGGTGGGGTGTGGGCACGCCATCGGCCGATCTCCTTCGAGGAATTCGTGGCCAGCCAGGACGCCAGGGACGAGGCTTGGCGCCGCCGCTTTGCGATGGAGGCGGTGTTTGCAGCGGCGAAGCCCGGTCGCGGCCACCATGCGCTGGCCTCGCTCTATCGCGCCGGCAAGGTTCCGGCCGTGATCACCCAGAACATCGACAATCTGCACCAGGCGTCGGGCTTTGCCGCTCATCATGTCATCGAGCTGCATGGGAATACAACCTACGCGCGATGCATCGGATGTCGGCAAGATTATGATCTGGCCTGGGTCAAACAACGCTTCGACGCCCAGAAAGCCGCCCCGGATTGCCCAGCTTGCGGCGATCCGGTGAAGACGGCGACGGTTTCGTTCGGTGAAGCCATGCCGGAAGATGCGATGCAGCAGGCGGCCAATCTGGCCCAGCGCAGCGACCTGTTCCTCGCCATCGGCTCCTCGCTCGTGGTCTGGCCGGCCGCCGGCTTTCCGCTGATGGCAAAGAACGCGGGGGCGAAGCTCGTGATCATCAACCGGGAACCGACGGAGCAGGACGACGTTGCCGATCTCGTGATCCATCACGATATCGGAGAGACCCTGTCTCCCTTCGTTCGCAATTGAATCGAAATCGAAGCGCACCCTGCAAGACTGTTCAAAGGTTCCGGCGGCTTTGATTTTTATCTATGCGCGAGGCAAGGGAATGTTATCTTTTGGTTCGAGAGATTCGCGTGATTCATCGTGAGTAGAGTTGATGAGTGCGCATGAGGGCGCCGTTGCAGGGGTGGCGGCTCACAAAATCATCTGTGAGGTCCGGGGTTATGGGGTCGGACGAATTTGGGTCCAAGAAGCTCGGAGTACCGGTGCCTGGTGGGTCCGCACCAAGCCGGCTCGGAGATTATCCAAGCGGCGCCGCGCGCGATTCGGCGATTGATGCATTGTCGAGTCTCGGCGAAGATCTTGTCGAAATTGGTGGCGTCATCAAATGGTTCGACGCTTCGAAGGGGTATGGCTTCATTGTCCCGGACAATGGTTGGCCAGACGTTCTTCTGCATGTCACCGTGCTGAGGCGCGACGGCTATCAGACCGCCTACGAAGGCGCGCGTTTGGTTTGCGAGTGCGTGCAGCGGGCGAAAGGATATCAAGCCTTCCGCATCCTTTCGATGGATGAGTCCACCGCGATCCATCCGGCGCAGATGCTGCCGCCGCGGACGCATGTCACCGTCACGCCCACGAGCGGGTTGGAGCGGGCGCAGGTGAAATGGTTCAACCGCCTGCGTGGCTTCGGCTTCGTCACCTGCGGCGAGGGTACTCCGGATATCTTCGTCCACATGGAGACGCTGCGTAGGTTCGGCATGACCGAACTGCGTCCCGGCCAATATGTGCTGGTGCGTTATGGGCCGGGCTCCAAGGGCATGATGGCAGCGGAAATCCATCCGGAAAGCGGATCGCCCGCCATCTCGTCACATTGAATCGCCCGCCCGCAGGGTGATGTCACGAAGTTGTGAAATAAACTGACGTCCACTTTCGGTTGTGGAGGGCCGCGCGCATTTGCCGGACCGGCGCTCCCCAGCCGCCTTGCTGCCGAGGCGGCGAGCGTGTAGGACGTCGGACCACAGAGTTCGGGGTATAGCGCAGCCTGGTAGCGCGGCAGTTTTGGGTACTGCAGGTCGTTGGTTCGAATCCAGCTGCCCCGACCATGTGCTCTCCCCTGGGTGCCCCCTGAGACAACCAGAGCCGCCAAAAGCCATTTCTGATCAAGGCACTTAGTACCCCCTGGCGTCCCCCTAACGCGTCAGTGTATGTCCTTCCCATGCATCAGTTTTTGCCCCGATTTACCCACAGAGCTGGGTCGCCGTTGGGGTGTTCGAATCTGTATTTTAGATCCGAATAAACGAGGGATTCGAACAAGCGACCCGCAGTACCCAAAACCATTGCTCAAGCATCTTGCTGAGGCACTTTCGACTGATCTGGCGGAGCTTTTCGTGATCGTTACCGTCTATGTTGACGAGAGCGGCGCCTATGAATCCGGCTACACCATCTTGGGTGGCTTGGGTCGGAGCTCAGGCCAATGGGCTGGTTTCGATCCAAAGTGGAAGGCGCTTCTGAAAAGAAGCCACTTACTTACCTACTTCCACTCTAAGAAACTTCGCCAATCGAACTGGCCTTGTGGTGCAGATGGAATGTCGGCAGATGCGGGTGCAGACTGACCTCGTCGACGCCGGTGAGGCCGATACGGGTGCGAAAGCTAGCCGCGCACACTCGTCATCCGAACTTCAACTCGGAAACTCCGATTGACTGGCCTTGCTGCCGGATAGGCTGGCGTTCGCGTGCGGAGCGCGGGCTTACGACGTTCTTGCTTGACGCTTCCCCGTACTGAGCTCGTGACCGTCGTTGACTGTTCGATGAGCCGCCAAAAAAATTCGGATGCTCCCGGAGCGGCAAACTCGGGAGCATCCGAAGTTGAGCGGCTGAATCCGGGGAAGGAACATCCGCTATGGTTATCCTCGCCTGAATCGAAAACTATCGTCTTTGCGCTAGATCAAGCACATCGTGCCTGCGACACATTGGCCTGATCGGGGCGTCGTGCCTGCAGCGAGGCCTTGGCAGACGGCGCGAGATAGGGAAGGAAACAGCTGTTAGCCGGCTGTGCCCGTCGCCACCCGCGGCGGCGGCATTTTGAAATGCTGCTTGGCGTAGGCGATGATCTGAGCGTCACTCGGGTGATCGGCCGGCTCGACTGCGACGACGCGCTTGCTGATCGCCGGATGCCTCTCCTGCAGATAATGGGCAAGCTCCGTCTTCGCACCGGCCGGGCCGATAATGAGGATTTCCCCGGCATCGCCGAGCGCGTTCGCGACCTCCTCAAGGAAATGCTTGTCGGTTGCCGCGTGCCCGCTGCCGATCGAACTGGCCTTGTGGTGCAGATGGCGCGTCGGCAGATGCGGGTGCAGACTGACCTCGTCGGCGCCAGTGAGGCCGATATGGAATACTTTCGCCTCGACGTGATCGAGCCACACGACGGCATGAAAATGGGTCGGCATAATCTGATCCTTTCAGCGAGGCCGCATCGGGTTGCATGCGAGCGGATGCGCTCAGTGCAGCACGACCTCGGGTTCGTGACCGACCATTAGCGGCGACCGTCCGGCCGCGATTGACACAGGTCAACCGTGCACCTGCAGCCTTCACTTCGCATCAGAAGCATCGATGGCGCGGCCGAGCGTGAACTGGCCGACCGGGCCTTCGATGTGGAACGGAATGCCACTCACCTTTTCGAACAGGTCGATATTGCCGGTGCCGACCGCACAGGCGCCGAGCCCCATGTCGGCCGCCATCAGATAGAAAGTCTGCAACAGCCCACCGACATCCTTAAGCGTCAGCGCGTAGGCAATGGCGCTGTATTTCCAGGCCAGCCGTGCAAAGCGCGACGTGACGGTTATCAGGATCTGCGGGTGGCCGGCGGCGTCCATTGCGAACTGCGCCGAATCCAGCATTGCGGTAAGCAGCTCGGGCCGGGCTGGAATCGCTACCAGTGCATGTGCGTCGGCATCATAATGATAGAGCCCGGTAGCCAGGCCGTCGCAATTGGCCACTGTCAGATACAGCTCGAGCTCGTAGGCACTGCCGCCGGACGGATAGGGCCGTCGCGTGTAGTCGAGCACCGGGCTGTCGCTCTCGTCGTCGAGACTGCTCTCCCAGCGCGACAACACCCGCGCGGTGCCGTCGAGAAACAGCGACAGCTCGGCCAGCGTGATCGGCCTCTGGTCATCATAGTCGCGCACCGAATGCCGCGAGCGAAACAGTCTTGCGGCGGCGGAGGCCGTTTCGGCCGGCGCAGCGAGCGCCGGCTGAAGATCGATCCGCTCGCCCGGCCAATTGGGCCGAATGGCGGGCGGCGGCTCGATCCAACCCACATAGGGATAGACGCCGCCCAGCGGATTGGCCTGGCGCCCCTCGGTGCTGCGGGCATGAAACAGCAGATCGTGGAAGTCCCACATCACCAGGGCTTCGTCGCCCTCGCTCGGGCGCTGGCCGTCATCATCGGGCCTGTCCAACCGGAACAGGATGCCGCAATCCAGCAGCAAGGCAAGCAGCTCGATGCCGGGAAATCCGGACATCGCGCGCAGCTTGCCGACTTTCTGCGGCGCCGCGAGCCCCGTCAGCATCGCAACGACAGCCGGATCTCCGATTCGAAACAGCGCGCCAGAGCGCGGCGATTCCAGCACCATCTCGCTGGCGCGCCGGCGCAGATAGGCAAAGCGTGACAGCACGATGGTCTCGCCATTGCCGAGTTTTGGGATCTGCGGCCGATAGTCCGGCATCTGCGGCTCGATCACGGCGAGTGCATGGCCATCGGCCCTGCGCGCCAGGACATATTCGACGAGGCCTTGGCGCGCGAGCAGTTGGACGAGCTTCGCAAGCTCCTGCTCCAGCGGCTTGGCGCCCGCCAATGCGGCGAGCTTGATGCCATCTTTCAGAACGTGCGCCCGTTTCGCGGCAGCCTCGCTGAACCTGCCGAGATCCAGCGGGTAGTCGTTGACCACAGCCGACAGATGGTTGCCGCCTGCCGGCTCAAGCGCGACATGCTCGCTGAGCCGCACCGAGAGCACGAGCGGCGCAGCTCGCTGTGGCACCGCTTTCGCTTTCTTCGTCGACGCTGCCGCCTTCTTCGTCGGCTTGTTCATCCGCTTGGCCATGGTGCGTGTCCCGCGATCAGGTATGCGGCAGGAATGGCGTCAGCTCATGCTCCGGGATCGGCGCATCACGCAGGCCGAGCTTGACCGGCACGTCATAGAGCCTGCCGGGCCCGAAGCGGCGGTAGAAATGCCTCAGGCCAGGGACGACGACGCGGACCACGGATACCCCGACGTCCGGCCGGGTCTGGTCGAGCACCAGAAAGTCGTGACCGGCGCGTCTTGCGATCTCGACGGACGCATCGACCTGCTCGCGCGTGGTGCTGCGCGGGATCGCCATTCCCAGTTCGGGACGCGGGATCGGATATTTCGCAGGCCGCAGGAATGGATAATCCTCGAGCCTGAGCGGCGTGATGCCGTCCAGTGTCGGCTTCTCGCCGGAGCCGCCGCCCATCAGCCCAATGGCCAGGAATTGGCTGAGCTCGGTCATGGCGCGGAGAAGCGCAATGCGCGGATCAAAATGCGCGCCGGAGCCGAATTCGATGTTCTCGTGCCCGTCCTGCATCCAATGCATGATGGCGACGAAAGTCGGCACACCGAGATCGCTGGTGATGTCGAGCACCCACAGCTTGCGGCCGGCGTCAGTGAACTGGTTGCGCAAATCGCTGACGTAGGAATCCTCGAAATGATCGAGGTTGACTTCGGCGCGCTGCGAACGGTTGTACCACCAGATCGCGTAAGAATCTCGCTCGACGAGCTCGAGGAAGCCCTGGACGATCGCTTCCTCCAGCGTATTGCCGGCGGCACAGCCGTTGGAATCGGCATGGAACGGGCGCGGGCCGCTGTAGAAGAAATAAAGCTGGCTGGTCGGAACGTATCTGAACTTGTTGTCGCGCAGCGACCACAGCGGCGACCATTCGATTTTCGCAAGCGGATCGAAGGGCTCGGGCGCCGGCTGGGTGTCGTCCTGATGGGTGTGGTTTTGGCGATGCTCGTATTGCACATCGCTGAACAAGAGGATGTCGTTGGGCTTGATCGCATCGCCATCGGCGAAATCCGTAAACCGCTTGGTGGCGCGGATTTCGTCGCCCTGGAAGATGCCGGAGTAGCGCTCGATCGCTTCCATCAGCGCGCTGGCTTCGCCCTGTTCGGCGGTGGAGCCCTTGCCGAAGCTGCCGCCTTCCAGGCCGGACCTCAGCTGGGCGACGCTCTGCGCCGGCGCGGAGAAGTTATGCTGCGCGAAAAAATTGGTGTTCATCGGTAGATCGGCCTCGATCCGCTCGAGCCGTTTGACCACGCCGGTGAGCGGGCTGACGTGCCGCCTGAACCGAGCGACGGTGGCGCGCGAGGTCACGGTGCGATAGCCGCCGGACGTGATCAAAAGCTTGGCACCGGAGCCCAGCGGGATCGGCTCGGGCGCGCGGCGCGGATTGACCAGCTTCTTGTCGCCGCAGGTCGGACATTGCGGTCGCTGGGCGACATAGTGCCTGGCGATGGCGGCACCGGTCAGATCGAAGCTCAAAATGTGATCGTGCAGGTCGGTGCGGAAGCCGGTCGCGATCGCCTTGGCGATCTCCATCGCCGCAAACTGGATCGCATTCTGGCCGAGCGGGTTGCGGGCGAGGGGAGAGGTCGCCACGGCGCGCGCGCCGCCGCGATCGAGAAAGCCCTTGATCTCGCGATTGCGGATCATGCGGTCGAACAGGCAGGTCCAGCACCCGGTATGGCCGGGCTGAAACACCGGGCCGACCAGCGGGGCGATACCGGATGGCTGCACCAGAAGCCACGGCGTGTTGTCAGCCACGCGTTTTTGATTGAGCGCGGTGAGTTGCGGTTCCAGATAATCGTTGACGAGCGTGATCGTGAGGTCGGCAGATCGTGCGACGACGCGCACACCAAGCTTGCCCAGAGCTGAACTCAGCTCAGCCGCGCCCTTCACGTCGATGGCTTCGATCCGAACCTTGCATTTTGCCAGATTCTGCGCGGCCGCCTCGGGCGGCAGGCCGATGCTGGCCCAATAGCCGGCGAGCACGTCGCCATTCGATGCTCCGCCATTGACGACATAGCGGCGTTCGAGCAGGCGGTTGATTGCCTCTTCGATCTTCTCGGCAGGGAAGGTCTTGCCGAGCTTGGCGATCAGATCGCCCCGGCTTTTGCCACCTTGTCCGATCGCAGATGCAAGCGCGCAATAGAGCTCGCCATGGAGGAAGAATTTTCGATCCTCGGAATAGACGCAGACCACGTCCGGCGGCAGAACATAGGCGGTGAAATTCGGCGCGAATTGCAGTGTGCTCTTGCTGGCCCGCGACGCCGAACCGGTTCGGGAGCGCGCCGATTTTTGGGGGCGTGTCGTCATGGTGTAACGTCCCTGCGAATGTGTGCTGGCGATGCCGCGCGACCGGGGACGCCCGTTTCGGTGACAGGAATGTCCTGGAGCTGAATCGACATACCGGGAGGGCGGGAAGGCAGGTCAGTTCGGAAGAGGAAACCCGAACGGGATCTTGGCTGGCGGCGCAGTCAAGACATGAATGAGCCGGGTCGACCTCGTCGGACCCGGCCATGAGACATTCACATCGATCGGACGATCAATGGGCTGAGCTGGCTCAGCAGAGGCGGCAGGCGCCCCACGAGAGGCAGCAACCGCCGCAGCCTCCGCAACCGCCGCAACGACAGCCACGGCACCCGCGGCAGCCACATCCGCGGCAACCACGGCAGCCGCCGCAGCCGCGCCAAGCGGTCTGCACCTTGGCGTCCGCGTTCTCCTTGTCGAACAGATGGAAGGTCGAGAGCGAGATGTCGGCGATTTCCTCGTCACTCAGCGTGATCGGATGCGTCGCGGACAGATCGACGGTCTTCGGTGCATCGACGGGCATGGTGGCGGCCGATGCGGCACCGACCATCGAGAAGCCTAATCCGGCAGCGCCAAGCGCAGGCACCGCAGCCTTTACCGCACGCTTCCGCTTCGAAGCTGGCTTTGCTTGTGGCATCGTTACATCCTCCGTTCCCTCGAAAGGTCTGTGTCGATCCGCCCCACTTTGATAGTACGCTGCACCTTCGTGACACGCAAGGCAGGAGAAAGATTTGCTTGGCGCAACGTTTTGCTTTCATTCATCTTTGTGAACGTCGGTGATGTCAGACTGGCACGGCACAGAGCCCACACAATCACGATCGCTCTTGATTGTTCCTCGCGACAGCCGCTTCAACTGTGAATGTGGCGTTGCAACAAGCGCGGCAGAGCTGAGCTCATGACCAGCAACCATGGACATTTTGTGTGGTACGAATTGCTGACCACCGACATGGGGGCGGCCGAGGGCTTTTATCGCGAGGTGGTTGGGTGGGATGCTCGCGACGCATCGACACAGCAATTTCCTTACCGCCTGCTGACCAACGCCGAGGCTCCCGTGTGCGGGGTAATGGCGTTGCCCCCGGAGGCGCTGCGCAGCGGCGCTATGCCGCGATGGGCCGGCTACGTCGCTGTCGCCGACGCGGATGCAGCTGCCGAACGGCTCCGGGCGCTGGGAGGCCGGGTCTACGTTCCGCCCACCGACAGCAATATCGGCCGGATCGCCATCGTTGCGGACCCGCAGACGGCGACCCTGGCTTTGGTCGAGGGGCTGAAGTTTGCGCCGCCGCGCGCAACGGCTGCAACCGTCGGGCGGGTCGGCTGGCACGAACTGCTGGCGGCCGATGGGCCTGCGGCCTTCAGCTTCTATAGCTCTTGGCTGGGTTGGCAGAAGGCGGCCGATGATGTCGGGGCGATCGAGGGATACCAGCTGTTCTCGGCAGGCGCGGATACCATCGGCGGTATCTTCACCAAGCTGCCCCGGGCGCCGGTCCCGTTCTGGCTCTATTATTTCAATGTTGCCGATCTGACTGCAGCGCTGCAACGCGTTCGCACGCTTGGCGGACGCGTGGCGCAGGGGCCGGTGGAATTGCCGGACGGGATCTGGATCGCGCGGTGCATCGATCCACAGGGCGCAATGTTCGCGCTCCAGGGCAAGCGCCTCGGCGAGATCGAGAAGACTGCTGCGGTCGAGGTCGGTTGGTCGGCGGAGTGGGGTGGCTTTACTTCGCGCGGCCGGATCGTTTCCCCTCCGCTCTCCCAGTCAGCGCAGCGAGACCAGGCGCCTTCCGCGTCCCGCAAGCCGAAGCGTTAGCGCCCGGAGAGGGCGCTTACGTCGGCTTTGGTACCGGCTTGGGCAGGGGCTTGTCCTGACGCTTGGACCAGGAAATGTAATAGGCCACCGTCGTCATGATGGCGATGCCGGCGACACTGACCAGGATCTGGGCAAGCAGCGAACCTGAGCTCATCATGAGCGTGAAGTGGCCGATGAAGGAGAGGAAGACGCCGACGCAGAAGACGGCCAGCGATTGCTGTCCGCAGACCACCAGCGGGTCGAAGAGCTTCCATTCCAGCCCCGACCATTCCTTCGGGACGAAGCGGATCACCAGGATCACGATGACGACGAAATGGAGGAAGCGGTAGGGGGCGAGGTTGGTTTTGTCGTTCGGGTTGAAAGCGCCGTACAGCCAATCCGGAAACATCGCCCCGAAATCGGGAAAGCGTCCGGCCATGGTCATGATCAATGCAAACAGCAAGTAGGCCAGGCAGAAGTACAGGGTGATCGGGGACATGATGATCCCCATGGAGCGACGGGCACCGCCGAGCGCACACCACGAACCGAAGACGAACAGCACCTGCCAGCAATAGGGATTGAAATACCAGGTGCCGACAGGATAGGCAGTGAAATTCCAGTCGAAATGGCGTGCAGCAAGCCAGAGCACGATGGACCCCGCCATCGTGAGATCGGGCTGGCGCAGCATCAGCCATAGCACCGGCGGGAAGAAGCCCATCAGCACGATATAGAGCGGCAGCACGTCCAGATTGACCGGCTTGAACTTCAGGATCAGGCCCTGAGCCAGGGTGTCGGTCGCGTGATCCACCAGCCCCGCGACATTGAACTCGCTGATGATCTCGGAATCGCCGAACCGGCTGGCAAGATAGCTGATGGCCGCGATGTAGATCACGAACAGGACGATGTGGGCGACATAGAGCTGCCAGACGCGCTTGAACAGGCGGGTGGCGCCGACGATGAAGCCACGGTCGATCATCATCCGCGCATAGACGAACGAGGCGGTGTAGCCGGAGATGAACACGAACAGGTCTGCCGCGTCGCTGAACCCGTAATTCCGTGTCGTGATCCAGTTCACCACGTTATCGGGAATGTGATCGAGGAAGATCGCCCAGTTGGCGATGCCGCGGAACAGGTCGAGCCGGAGGTCGCGTCCTTTCTCCGGCAGTGTGGCCTTGATGTTCATGGGGCTGCTTCAACGCGCTGTTTCGAGACGGTCGTCAGGGAGCAGGAGAATCCCATGGCCATCATCGCAGATTGTCATGGGGCGGCAGAATGACTATACGGGTCGAGAAAAGGTGCATCCAGGGGTAGGAATCACCGATCACATTCCTGAAACGTGCCTCTAGCCTATCCCGGAGGTTTCCACCACGCGCTTTACTGTCGCTTTGAGGGCCCGTCCATCGATGACCGCACGTATTTTTAAGCCGGCCAAGAACGCGATGCAATCCGGCAAGGCCAAGACCCGGGAATGGCAGCTCGACTACGAGCCGGAGCAGCCGCGCGCGATCGAGCCGTTGATGGGCTGGACCTCCTCGACCGACATGAAGCAGCAGCTGAGCTTGCGTTTCCACACCAAGGAAGAGGCGATCACCTATTGCGAGCGCAAGGCGATCCCGTACCAGGTGATCGAGCCGAAGGAGCCGGCGCAGCGCCAGATCGCCTATGCCGACAACTTTTCGTTCCGCCGCGGCGAGCCCTGGACGCATTAAATCTGGACGCACTAGTCTAAAGCAGCGGCGGCGCTGCTTACTTCGATCCAGCCGGTGGCGGCTCGATGGGCAAGGGCGCGTCCTTTGCCACGCCGAGCACTGGGAAGCTGCGGATGGCGCGGATGCCGGGCAGGGCAGCAAATTGCCGGAGCTGCCGGCTCATACCGTCGACACCGGTCGAGACGCATTTCAGCAGGAAATCTGCTTCGCCTGACAGGCGCCAGCATTGCTGGACCAGAGGGAGCGCCGCGATCGCGGCTTCGAACGCCGCGATCGCCGCTTGTTGCTGGCTTGCGAGCTGGATCGTGACGAAGGTGACCACCTCATAGCCCAGCGCCTTCTCGTCCAGGCTGGCGCGGATCGTCTTGATCACGCCGCGGCTGCGTAGCGCTCGCATCCGCCTCAGACAGTTGGAATGGGAGATGCCGATCCGGTCGGCGAGTTCGTTGTTGCGAAGCCGGCCGTCGCTCTGCAACTCCGCCAGGATCCTCCGATCGATATCGTCCAGCAATGTGCCCTCTGTCATACGGTCCGGTCCGTGCCGTCACAGCCGGCAGGTTGGATGTCGCGCGCTCTGCCTGTGGCAGCGGGCTGCGCGGCTTGCGGCATCACGCCCGAGAGGACCAGCTTTTCATGGGCGGCGATGATCGCGTCCCTGGTGAGCCGTCCGCCCGGCCGATACCACGTGCAAACACCGGTCAGGAGCGCAATGATCGCGAAGGTTGCGACCTGGATGTCGACGACGTCAAAGACGCCGTCCGCAACGCCTTCGGCGAGAATGTCGGCCAGGCGCTGTTCATAGGTCGTGCGCAGCGCCACGATCGCGGCGTAATTCCTGGGTTCCAGGCTGCGCAGCTCCGAATTGGCGATGAAGACCTCGCGCTTCCTGGCCATGTGGTAGGTGACGTGAAAGGCCACGAAGGCGCGCAGCCTCTCGGTCGGACCTTCCTTGTCCTGCAGCGCCTGTTCGAGGGCGCGCAGCAGCGTGTTCATGTGTTCCTGCACCAGATCGAACAGTAGGTCCTGTTTGGTGCTGATGTGGTTGTAGAGCGACCCAGGCTGGATGCCGACCTCGGCGGCGAGTTGACGTAGGCTCATCGCGGCGTAGCCGTGTTCGAAGATCAGACGCAGGCCCGCTTTGCGGATCGCCTCCATCGTGGTCGGGCCGTGTGAGCCGATCGTGCGTGCCATCTCGTGCCTGCCCTGAGTCCTCCCAGCCCGATCGAGACCGGCGAGCCGCGATCCGACGCTCTCACGAAATTCCCATAGTTTCAATGGACTAGCTGACTGCGGCCAAACGAAACTATTGCTTGAGCCTGAATTAAAAAAACGTATGATCGTTTAATTCCTTGGGAGAAATAGTGGCGAGCGCCAAGTCGGAGCCACAGGGCGAGGGAGGGACAGCGTGGGCGTAAAGATGATAGACCCGGCTGTGTTGCGGCCGGGCTCGGATCCGGGCTCGCCTGGACTGGGTTCAGGTGGCTTTCCTCCCTCGCTACTTTTCCACCCTCGCTAAAGGCGCCGGTGATGACACTTCATTCCACGATTGATCCGGCGTCCGCCGATTTTGCGCGCAATGCGGACGCGATGCGCACGCTGGTTGCCGATCTCCGCGCCAAGCTCGACCAGGTGGCGGACGGCGGCGGCGAGGCGTCGCGCAACCGGCACCTTGCCCGTGGCAAGATGCTGGCGCGCCAGCGCGTCGATCTGCTGCTGGACCCTGGCACCGCCTTTCTCGAACTGTCGCCGCTCGCGGCCTACGGCCTGTATGGCGGCGATGTGCATTCGGCCAGCATCGTCACAGGCGTCGGGCGGATCGCGGGGCGGGAATGCGTCGTCGTCGCCAACGATGCCACCATCAAGGGCGGCACCTACTACCCGATGACGGTGAAGAAGCACCTGCGCGCGCAGGACATCGCGCGGCAGAACAATCTGCCCTGCGTCTACATGGTGGATTCCGGGGGCGCCTTCCTGCCGCTGCAGGACGAGATATTCCCCGACGAGCGCCATTTCGGCCGCATCTTCTACAACCAGGCGCAGATGTCGGCGCAAGCCATCCCGCAGATTGCGATCGTGATGGGCTCCTGCACCGCGGGCGGGGCTTATGTGCCGGCGATGTCGGACGAGAGTATCATCGTGCGCAACCAAGGCACGATCTTCCTCGGCGGCCCGCCACTGGTGAAGGCCGCTACAGGCGAGGTGGTCAGCGCCGAGGAGCTCGGCGGCGCCGATGTGCATTCGCGCCAGTCCGGCGTCACCGATCACTACGCGCAGAACGATGCCCATGCGATCGGGATCGCCCGGCGGATTGTCTCCACCCTGAAGCCGCCGGCTGCGCGTGTCGCGCTCAACATGCGCGAGGTTCGCGAGCCCTTGTTCGCGGCCGAGGAAATCTATGGGGTGGTGCCGGTCGACGGCCGCAAGCCGTTCGATGTGCGCGATATCATCACGCGCGTGGTCGATGGTTCCGAGTTCGACGAGTTCAAGAAGCTGTATGGCCAGACGCTGGTGTGCGGCTTCGCTCATATCTGGGGTTATCCGGTCGGCATCATCGCCAATAACGGCATCCTGTTCAGCGAGAGCTCGCTGAAGGGCGCGCATTTCATCGAGCTGTGCTGCCAGCGTGGCATTCCTCTGGTGTTCCTGCAGAACATCACCGGCTTCATGGTCGGCAAGAAATACGAGGCCGGCGGCATCGCGCGTGACGGCGCCAAGCTGGTCACGGCCGTCGCAACCGCGTCCGTGCCGAAATTCACGGTCGTGATCGGCGGCTCCTACGGCGCCGGCAATTACGGCATGTGCGGCAGAGCCTATTCGCCGCGCTTTCTATGGATGTGGCCGAACGCGCGGATCTCGGTCATGGGCGGCGAGCAGGCGGCAATGGTGCTGAGCCAGGTCCGCCGCGACAACATCGAGGCCAAGGGCGAGAACTGGCCGGTCGAGGAGGAAGAGAAATTCCGCGCGCCGATCCGGGCGCAATATGAAAGCCAGGGCAATCCCTATTACGCGACCGCGCGGCTATGGGATGACGGCGTGATCGATCCGGCCGACACCCGCCTGGTGCTCGGACTTGGGCTGTCCGCCGCCGCGAACGCGCCGATCGAGCCGACCAAGTTCGGCCTGTTCAGGATGTGAAGATGGTCAATCCCGGATCGTATCGACGTTTTCGCAAGCTTCTGATTGCCAATCGCGGCGAGATCGCCGTGCGCGTGATCAAGACCGCGCGTGCGATGGGCCTCAGGACCGTTGCGGTCTATTCCGAAGCCGATCGCAACGCGATGCACGTCGCCTTGGCCGATGAGGCCGTGCTGCTCGGGCCGGCGCGGGCGCGTGACAGCTACCTCAATGTCGAGCGGCTGATCGAAGCCGCGCGGCAGACCGGGGCTGAAGCCGTTCATCCCGGCTACGGCTTCTTGTCGGAGAGCGCGGAATTCGCGCAGGCCTGTCTCGATGCCGGCCTTATCTTCGTCGGACCGACGCCTGACATGATCAGGGCGATGGGTTCGAAATCGGGCTCCAAGTTGCTGATGGAACAGGCCGGCGTGCCGCTGGTGCCGGGCTATCATGGTGAAGCCCAGGACGAGACAACGCTCGCGGACCAGGCGGCGCGGATCGGCTTTCCCGTCCTGGTGAAGGCGTCGGCCGGCGGCGGTGGACGCGGCATGCGGGTGGTGCATTCGGCCGGCGAGCTCGCGGCCGCAATCGCCAGCGCCAAGCGTGAGGCCAAGGCGGCGTTCGGAGACGACCGCTTGCTGATCGAGAAATTCGTCGACAACCCGCGCCACATCGAGGTGCAGATCATCGGCGACAGCCATGGCAATCTGGTCTCTCTGTTCGAGCGTGAATGCACCTTGCAGCGCCGGCACCAGAAGGTGGTGGAGGAGGCCCCGTCGCCGACCCTCGATGCCGTGCAGCGCGATACGGTCTGCGCGGCGGCGCGCCGGGCAGCTGCGGCGGTCGCCTATGTCGGTGCGGGCACGATCGAGTTCGTCTCCGACGGCAAGGATGTGTTCTTCATCGAAATGAACACGCGCCTGCAGGTCGAACACCCCGTGAGCGAACTGATCACCGGCATCGACCTCGTCGAGTGGCAGTTGCGCGTCGCGTTCGGCGAGGAGCTGCCGCTCAAGCAAGACCAGATCAGGCTGAACGGCCACGCCATCGAGGTGCGGGTCTACGCCGAAAATCCGGCCAAGAACTTCATGCCGTCGGTCGGCACGATCAAGACCTGGCGCTTGCCGGAGGAGACTTTTGGCCTTCGTATCGATGCAGGCTATCGCGAAGGCGATACCGTCTCGCCGTACTACGACGCCATGCTGGCGAAGGTGATCGCGTGGGCGCCGACGCGTGAGGCGGCCATCGACCGGCTCGATCGTGGTCTCGAGCAGACGGATGTCCGGGGTGTCATCACCAACATTCCGTTCCTGTCGGCGCTCGTGACGCATGCGAGTGTGCGCGCCAATGCCATCGATACCGGCTTCATCGAGCGTGAATTGCCGGCGCTTACCGGGTCGAGCGCAACTGTCGGTAATCTCGAGCTTTGCGCGGCGGTGGCCGCTATCCTCGTCGAGGAGCAGAGAGCAGCGGCGCATCAGGCGTCCTCGCCATGGTGCAGCGACGGCTGGATGCCGGTCGGCCGCCGGCGGCGTGTGTTCGCCTTCCGGGAGCGGCAAGGCGGCGAGTACGCGGTGACGCTCGCTTATGGGCGCGGCCCGTCGACGCTCACGGTCGGCGAACGCGAATTTGTGCTCGCATTTTCGACGACGGATGGTGGCGGTTTCGACCTTGTGCTCGACGGGCTGAAGTCCTATGTCGCCGCCGCCATCGAAGGTCACGAGCTCTACTTGCGCACCCGCAACGGCCGGTTCGAACTGCATTGGATCGATGCCTTCGGTGGCGATACCGAGGAGCAGACCGGCGAGGATAAGATCGTCGCGCCGCTGCCGGGCACCGTGGTCGCCCTGCTTGCGCAGGAGGGGGCCACGCTGGAAAAGGGCGCCGCGATCCTGACCTTGGAAGTCATGAAGATGGAGCAGACCTTGCGGGCGCCGTTCGCCGGCGTTCTCAAAGCCATCAAATGCAAGGTCGGCGACATCGTGCAGGAAGGCGCTGAGCTCGCAGACGTCGAGCCGTCATCCTAATCAGGGAGGCCGTCATGAGCGACAGAGTCCGGATCATTGAAATGGGTCCGCGCGACGGTCTGCAGAACGAAAAGACCCCCCTCAGCGTCGCTGACCGCATTGCCTTCGTGCGCGCGCTGGTGGACGCCGGCCTGACGACGGTCGAAGTCGGCGCCTTCGTGTCGCCCAAGGCGATCCCGCAGATGGTTGGCTCGGACGAGGTGATGCGCGCGGTGGCTCAGCTGCCCGGCGAGTTCCATGTGTTGGTGCCGAACGTGAAGGGCTATGAGGCGGCGCGGGCGGCCGGCGCCAGGGTCGTTTCGGTATTCGCAGCGGCTTCCGAGAGCTTTTCACGCGCGAATATCAACTGCTCGGTCGCCGAATCGCTCGAGCGCTTCAAGCCGGTGATCGCCCACGCCAAGGCCGACGGCATCAAGGTGCGCGGCTACGTCTCCTGTGTGCTCGGCTGTCCCTATGAGGGCGAGATCAAGCCGCAGGCGGTCGTCGACGTTGCGAAGGTCCTGTGGGAGCTCGGCTGCTACGAGATTTCGCTCGGAGACACCATCGGTGTCGGCACGCCGCGCAAAGCGCGCGAGATGTTGCGCGCTGTCGGCGGCGATGTGCCATCAGCGCATCTTGCGATGCATTTCCATGACACCTATGGCCAAGCGCTGGCCAATCTCTATGCCGGCATGGAAGAGGGGGTGCGCGTGATCGACGCCGCGGCCGGTGGCCTCGGGGGTTGTCCGTTCGCGCCGGGCGCAACCGGCAATGTCGCGACGGAGGACGTGGTTTACATGCTCGAAGGCATGGGCATCCGGACCGGCGTCGATATGGCAAAACTGCTGGCCGCCACCAACGAGATCAGCCGATTGATCGGCCGCCCGCCCGCGAGCCGCGTGGCGAACGCGCTCAATGCAAAAGCCAAGAGGGCGACTAGGGAGTAGCAAATAGGGGATGGTCCCTATTCGCTACTCCCGTGCGCGACTTGCAATCTCGGCCGTGTCAGCGGCTGAGATCTGGTCCCATCACGAGGTCCGGCAGCAGGGTCGAGATCTGTGGGACGAAGCAGAGCAGCAGCACTGCGCCCATCATCAGCAGCACGAAGGGCAGTGTGCCCCAGATCACCTGGCTCAAGGGGATATCAGGCGCGACATTCCTGATCACGAAGATGTTGAGGCCGACCGGCGGATGGATGAGGCCCATCTCCATCACGATCGTCATCACAACGCCGAACCAGATGATGTCGAAATTGGCTGCCCGCAGCGGTGGCAGAATGATCGGGGCCGTCATCAGAATGATCGACACCGGCGGCAGGAAGAAGCCGAGCACGATCACCATCAGCAGGATCGCCGCCAATAGGCCCCAGCGCGGCAACTGCATGGCGACAATGGATTCGGCTGCCGATTGCGAGATGTGCAGATAGCTCATCACGTAGGAATAGAGCAGCGACATGCCGATGATCAGCATCAGCATGGTCGATTCCCGCAGGGTCGCCTTCATGATCGGGGCAAGATCGGTCGGCCGCCACACGCTGTAGATCAGCGCGATCAGAACCAGGGCCAGAATGCCGCCGAGTCCCGCCGTCTCCGACGGCGTGGCAAAGCCGCCATAGAGCGCAACCATGACGCCGGTCAGCAACAGCACGAACGGGATCACGCGCGGCAGCACCGAAAAGCGCTGGGCGAGGGTGAAATCGTCCTCGGCCAGGATCGGGGACCAGGTGCCCGCTTTCTCGTAAGCAAGCTTGGCGGCGGCATACTCCTGGCGGAAACGGATCACGGCATAGCCGCCGAACAGCAGCACCAGCAGCAGGCCCGGTCCGATGCCGGCGAGGAACAGCCGGCCCAGCGACTTCTCGGCAGCGATCGCAAACAGGATCATCGTGATCGAGGGCGGCAGCAGGATCCCGAGCGTCCCGCCGGCTGCGATGATCCCGGCCGCGAAGCCGCCCGAATAGCCGCGCTTGCGCATTTCGGGGATGCCGGCCGAGCCGATCGCAGAGCAGGTCGCCGGTGACGAGCCCGCCATGGCAGCGAACAGCGCGCAGGCGAAGACGTTGGCGACGCCGAGCCCACCGGGCACGCGGTGCAGCCAGGCATGCAGCGCGGAATAGAGATCCTGGCCAGCCCGCGAGCGGCCGATCGCCGCCCCCTTCAGAATGAAGAGCGGGATGGACAGCAGCGTGATCGAGGCCATCTCCTCGTAGACATTCTGCGTCACCGTATCCAGCGAGGCGGTGGGCATGTAGATGGCCATGAACACGACGGCGACCGCGCCGAGCGCAAAGGCGATCGGCATGCCGGAGAACATCGCAACCAGCGTTGCCACTCCGTAGGACAGCCCGATTCCAAACACGCTCATCGGCGCGCTCCGGTCAGGGGCTTTACGATCTGCAGCAGGATCTGCAGGCAGAGCAGGGTCATTCCAGAGGCCATGAGAAAGTAGGGAATTGCAAGGGGGGGCGACCACATCGAGTTGGAGACCTGGCCGTCTTCCCAGGCCTCGTTGGTCAAGGTCCAGGATTTCCAGGTGAAGAATGCGCAGAACAGAAAGCTCACGACGTCGACAAGCCAGAGCCGGATCCGATTCGCGAAGGGCGACATCAGCCCGACGAAGGCTTCGATGCTGACGTGACCGCGATGCTCCTGCACATAGGCCGAGGTCATGAAAGTGGCGCCGACCAGCAGGAACACTGCCGCTTCGTCCTGCCAATAATTAGCGGCCCTGAACAGGGCGCGGCCGATCACGCTATAGCTCAGGATGACGCAGGCTGCGACAAGCGCAACTGCCGCGAGCACGACGATGATGCGATTGACGAACGCGAGGCCCCGTTCGACTCCCGCCAGCGGACCGCCAGCGGGAATCTGCTGAGTGATCTCGCGATCCGGAGACGGACCGTGCATCATGCTGCAACGTCGGAGGCGAGCTTCAACAATTTGCCGGCTGTCGCGGTCCGCGCGCCATAATCCTTCCAAGCGGTGTCACGGGCAATATCGCGCCACTTGTTGACCGTTTCGAGATCGAGCTCCACGACCTTGGCGCCGGCCTTTTCGTAGACCTTCGTGACCTCGACGTCGTCGGCTTGCGCACCCTTGCGGCCAAAGTCCTCGAGCTCGGCGCCGACGGCGAGGATGATGTCCTGGTGGTTCTTCGGGAGCTTGTCGAAGATCGCCTTCGACATCATGAGCGGCTCGAGCATGAACCAGTAGGACGCTTTCGCACCGGAGGTCAGGAATTTCGAGACTTCCTCCAGCCGGAACGAGATCAGGCTGGTCGATGAGGTGATGCCGGCGTCGCAGGCGCCCGTCTGCATCGCGGTGTAGATTTCATTGGAAGGCACCGAGAGCACCGAGGCGCCGGCGGTCTGCAGCACCATGTCCATCTCGCGTGAGCCGCCGCGGACCTTCATGCCTTTGGCGTCCTCAGGCGCAACCAGCGCGCGCGTACGGCTGGCGACACCGCCGGCCTGCCAGATCCAGCTGAGCAGGATGATGCCCTTGTCGGCCATGAAGTCGGTCATCGCCTTGCCGACTGGCGAGGTCTTCCAGCGCGCGCCCTGATCGTAGGTGGTGACCAGGCCCGGCATCAGCGCGATATTGGTCTCCGGTACCTCGCCCCCCGCATACGGCATCGGGTAGAGGCTGATATCGAGCGCGCCCTTACGCATCGCGGAGAACTGCGCGACGGTCTTGACCAGCGACGAGTTCGGATAGATTTCCGCGACGAGGTCGCCGCCGGAGCGCTTGGCGACTTCCGCGGCGAACATCCGGCACAGACGATCGCGGAAATCGCCAGCGTCGATCGTGCCACCGGGAAACTGATGGGAGATTTTCAAGGTGGTCGCCGCTTGAGCTGTGCCAACTCCAAAACGCAGGACGGCGGGTGCGGCGAGGGCGGATGCGATGACGTGGCGACGAGAGAGCATGGTCTTCCTCTGGACAACTTCTGATTGGTGTTCCGGCTAAGCCGGTGGTTAAGAGACTCTCACCGGTCCTGCCGAAACACGTCTGGTCAATGACTCAGACCATTCGGGCCTGAACTGCAAGAGGTGAGATTTGTTGCGGTGCACTCTGGCCGATCTATCCCGGGACGCGACCCGTCCTAAGTGTCCTGAATCCGAGCTTCGCGCAGTTTCGCGGCGATTTCCCTTAAGCGAACTTCGGATGCGCGGGGAGTGAGAAGCGAATTTCTGAACCACACTAACATGCTCTTCACGGGCGAAATTGTGTCGTCATTCAGGAATTCCAAACACCGCGCTCAAAAGTGTCGGAGTGACACCGATCGAAAAATCTCCGAAGCACGTAACAAAGTCCAGTGGGGAAACGTCGAGAACACGAGCGACATCGCGTCGCTGGCGAAACCACTCCTAAGGAAGGATCATCATGACCACCCGGACCCGTATCTTGCTTGGAATTTCCGCAATTGCCTTCTCGCTGAACGTCGCGCTGGCGCCGGTCGCTTTTGCCGAGGACAAAATGGGCAAGGACGAGATGAAGAAGGACACAATGCACGATGGCATGAAGAAAGACGCCATGTCGAAGGACGGCATGAAGAAGGGAGATGCCATGTCCAAGGACAGCATGAAGAAAGACGACGGCATGATGAAGAAGAACTAGTGCCGCAGATATTGAAGTCCGTGAGTCACTCGCGGCGAAATTCACGGACTTCAGATCGAGAAGCGGTACTGGGATGGTTTCCCGGTGCCCATGACTGTTCGAACTCCGTAGAGTGTCGCGGCGATGCGCGCGGACTTCGGCGCGTGGGCACTGGAGCACGATACGAGCTGGAGCAAGATACGGAGTTTGTGGCGGCTGTCCCGCGTGACACACGCCGATCGCGTTGGCGCGGAGACGATGCTCAACCAAGGACCCTCACGGGCGGTGGTGCTTCAATTGATCGCATGCGCTCCGTGGAGGCGGGCAGGGGCCATGCCTGCGGCGAGCCTGGCCGTCGCTGGGCTCATTGCAGGTAATGCATCGCGAGCGCGCCCCAGCAAATCCGGTGTGCGCTCGCTGATACGGCCGCAGATCGCGGACCTGGCAATGCATCGTGCCTTGACGCGATTCACGGCGTCAGACAATTGACGCTGTCAGACGATGCGCAAGTTCGTCAGGACGAGGTCGGACCGCCGAGCCCCGCCCGCCTTGCGTTGTCTCTATCGCTTCTTGCCGCGTGCCTTGCGCGCAGCGTAACGTGCGTCGCGTTTTGCCTTCTGTTCGGCCTCGATCTCAGCCTGGCGCGCGGCAGCTTCTTCCGCCTCGCGGGCCAATCGGGCAGCTTCGGCCGCTTTGGCCTCTTCCTCGAGCCGCTTCTGTTCAGCCTTGGCCGCTTCGCGCGCCAAACGTGCCTCTTCGCGCCGTGCTGCCACGGCTTCCCGCTCGAGGCGACGCTTCACCATTTCCGGATCGTCCGGCTTGGGCTGGGCGCGGAATTTCTCCAAGATCGACTTGCGCGCGTCTTGGGCCGCCTTTTGCCGGTCGGCAAATCCGGGTTCCTTAAATCCTCTCATCGAATGTGGTCGCTTCGCGTGGCTGTTTGGGTTGCTTGTGGGATCGGTGGTTGGGCGTCACCGTCGATTCGCCGTTCAGCGATCTCTTGATCAAGCATGAGGGCGCGACGGGAGCCAGTGTGTACAGGATCGCATACCCAGATGACAATTGGTTTATCGCCATTGCAGCCCGTAATGCGATCTCCATTTTAGCTGCCCACGGTGAGCCGGATCGGCCGGTTGTGGTTGAAATCACAAATTCAGGGCAGCAGGCGCCGTTTTGCGCTTCCAAAGGAGCCACCGGGCATGACCTCATTGTCGTCGAGGCGCATAAGGCTGGCGCTTGCCGTCGCGATCGCGATCGTCGCCGCCAGCGCCAGCGTGATGGCAACTGTCGTGACGCAGCCGACGTCGGTCGCAAGCCGGGTCCTCGGTGTCGATTGGCAGTGCCAGCAGTTGATATGGCTGACCACCTGCACCTATGTTGGGCCGGCGGTGCCGACCAAGGCGCATGTCGGTTTACGCGGCGTCTGACCAGGAGCCTTCCTTGAGTGATCCGAACGCCGACAATGGCAGGCGAGGCGCGATCGCCGGGCTGCTTATTGCCGCCGCGATGCTCGCTTTCGGCCTTTGGCTGGCGCACGACCTGACGGCCGCGAGCAAGATGCAGGACTGCCTGATGTCCGGCCGAACCAATTGCAATGTGATCGAGCCGGCCCGCTGAAGTCCGCCCGATCAGGACAGCGAGCCCGCTCTATTGTGGCGGAGATGAGGCGGATTGTTTCCGTAAGCCGCTAAGCAAATCATGGACATAGCGCGTGAAGTTGAGATCGGGCTGCGGGATTCGCCGCAAAATCGGCGTGATCTTGCCGATCTGTCGGGACGGTGGCCGGCAGGTGCTTCGCTTCATGCGATCTCGACAGATCGCAGTTCTCAAGGCGTTGCCGCGGCCAGTGCAAGGGATAGGCGAGCGAGGAAGGCGAGAATGAGGGCATTCAACCGAATAAGAACGTTGCTGCCTGTGATGTCGCTTGTGACGGCATTTTCGCTGTCCGCGCAGGCGCAGGAGCAAAACGGCCCGGGAGGCCATCCGGTCCCGCGGGGCGCGCCGGCGCCGGCAGCACGCCCGTCCGGGCCTGGTCCCGCTGCCGGTCATGCCGCCGGCCCGCGGCAGGTCGGCCCGCACCCGACCGGGCCTGTGGCCGGCGGCGGGCCGGACGCCCGCTTCGCCCGCGGCGCCGTCGTGGCCCGTGACTTCGGCGGACATCCGTATCGGGGCCGCCTCGGCTGGGAAGGTGGGCGCTGGCGCCACGAAGTCCATGATGGCCGGGACGGCTGGTGGTGGGATGTCGGCGGGGTCTGGTACTACTATCCAGAGCGCTTGGAGGGGCCGCCGACCTACGTCTCCGAGGATTATGCCGACGACATCGTCTATGCCCCAGCGCCGGCCTATGCGCCGCCGCCGGTCGCCTACGAACCGGCTCCGCCTCCGCCTCCCGCGGATCCCGGCGCCAGCGCGCTTGGCGGCGCGATTGTCGGTGGCGTGCTCGGCGGCCTGCTGACGGGACGCGCTAGCGGGGCCGCGGCCGGCGCGGTGGTTGGCGGCGCGACCGGCGCCCTTGTCGGGGCGACGGCGGCGTCGCGTCCCGGCTACTACCTCTCGCAGGGAGGCTGCTATTATCGTTATCCATCCGGTGAGTACGTTGCGGTCGATCCGCGCTCCTGCGATTGAGGCCGGGACCGCCATCTCTCAAGGCGACTTTGTCAGAAGCCGGGGTGCTCCGCGCCTCGGCTTTTTCGTGACAGCACGTGGCGGCAGACGAAAGGACGACCGGAAAGCCCCACGAAACCAATTTGGGCGGCGAACGACATCGTGCTGAAACAAAGGCCGATCAGCCTCTCCAAGCAGTCACGCGCCCTTCGACGTCAAAAGCGAAGTGCGCCAGTGGTTTGGATGGCGGCCATGCTTGCGGAAAAATTCATCTTGGTGCTGGAAACGCTAAGAAGCCGGAGCGCTCGGGACGGGAGTTGGCGGGTGGTGAGCACGTCGCCTCATGTTCCGGTCCAGCTGCCGCGAGGTAGCTCGGATTCGCGATCGAACCGCACTTGAGGTATCACGCGGTGTGTCTCGGTCGAGCCGGACCGGCGCCGGTGGGAGCAACGAATTGCTCAACAATGATTCGGGCTGTGCAGTGTCTGTCGCCGACCGGACGTTATGCGCGCGTGACGAACACCACACCGCATTTTCAGGATGATGCCTCCCGCGTTTTGGTCTGAGACGGAAGCGGCCTCGGCTCTGGAGGACCGCTCCTCCCCGCATCCTCCGGCTCGCTCTTGGTGAAGACGATCTCCTGGTGAGGCGCCGCAAGCTCGTCCGGCGCCGCCTCGCAGGCTTTGATCTCGAAATCATTGTCCAGGATCTTTTCGCCGTGCGTACCGAGCGTGATGAGATCCGCACGCTCCGCCGCTTCCCAGACCTCTCGTTCGGTCCGAAACGGGCGCGTCAATCTTTCATCGTTTTCGAACAGAGCGTAGGGCACCACACACTCCGGATCGCAGCATCCGCAGCGGTCCATCGTACGTTCCGCCGCACACGGGGAAGGCCCGTGCCGGTCGTCAACGACTCTGGACCGGCGGTGTTCCCAGTGATGAACGGGCAGCTCTATGAATTGTGAGGCGGCCAGAGAGCATCAGAAACCCGGAGCGGGGAACGATGCCGGCGTGGCCTCATTGACCGCTATCCAGGTCATCGAGGGAGCATGCGATGGATTTGTCAGGAAAGAAGATCGCGATTTTGGCCACCAACGGATTTGAGCAGTCCGAGTTGGAAGTGCCGCGCGACCGCTTGAGACAGGCCGGTGCGACCGTGGAGATCGTCTCGCCGGTCGGCGGAGAGATCAAGGGCTGGGACCAGAAGGATTGGGGCCAACCGGTCAAGGTGGACAGGACCCTCGAACAAGCATCGGCGTCAGATTACGACGCGGTCGTGCTGCCGGGTGGACAGATCAACCCAGACCTGCTGCGCGTCGAGCCAAGGGCACTGAAGTTCATCAAGGATATTTTCGAGGCGAAGAAAATCGTCGCGGCAGTCTGCCATGCGCCGTGGTTGCTGATCGAAACCGGGATTGCCAAGGGCCGCAAGATGACCTCCTACAAGTCGATCAAGACCGACGTCGTGAACGCCGGTGCCACCTGGGTGGAGGCTGAGGTGGTGGTCGATCAGGGCGTGATCACCTCGCGCTATCCCGGTGACCTCGAGGCATTCAGCGCCAAGATCATCGAGGAGGTCAAGGAAGGGCGCCACCTGCAGCGGAGCGCTGCTTGACGGTCAGGCAGGGGCTGGGCTTGGCGGTCCAACCTCAGAGCAACGTCAACGGCCCCGGCGCTCGATGGGGCCGAACGCCGGGGCCGCATTCCACACGGAGTGCTCCCGACGTGATGGGGGAACGCTGCCGGGAGCGGAGAGAAGACGCTCCGCGGCGTCGAATGTTCCTAATGTGGTGCCGCGATTGTCATGCCGCTTGATCTGCTGCTCATTCCGAGAGCGATAGATCGAATCCTATAAAGCCAGGGCTGGCTCTTTGGGCAGATCGCCCGGCGGGCCGCTGTGCCAGGTCAACGAGCAAGATCAACGAGCAAGGTCAACTCGGCGCGCATCGCCGACTCCCGTCCCACACGAAGCGTGCGGCACGGAAGCGTTCCGTGCGATTCCGGAACTTCCATTCCTCTCATTGGTTGCCCGCCTTATTCGCCGGAGATCCCGCCATGAGACGGAAAGCAAAGGTCGAGCAGTATGATGCACCGGCCGGTGGCTGGGGCTCGCTGCATGCGGTCGCCAGCATTCTGACCCAGGAGGAGGTTGCGCTGCTCGGCAGCGAGATCCTGCTCAAGCAGAACAAGCCGGACGGATTCATATGCGTGAGCTGCTCATGGGCCAAGCCGGCGAAACCTCGTCCGTTCGAATTCTGCGAGAACGGCGCCAAGGCGACGGCGTGGGAGATCACCCGAAAGACCGTCGGGCCGGAGTTCTTCGCCTCGCATACGCTGAGCAAATTAAGAACGTGGTCCGATCACCAGTTGGAAGAGCAGGGGCGCCTGACCCATCCGATGCGCTGCGATCCGGGATCGGACCGCTACGTTGCGGTGGTCTGGGAGCAGGCCTTTCGCGATATCGGTGTCGAGCTGAAGCGGCTCGATCCACGTTCGGTCGTGATGTACACGTCGGGAAGGGCCTCGCTCGAAGCCAGCTACATGTATCAGCTGTTCGGACGCATGTACGGGACCAACAATTTCCCCGACAGCTCGAACATGTGCCACTGAGTCCACCTCAGTCGCTTTGCCGGAGGTGATCGGCGTTCCCGTCGGCACCGTACTGCTGCCGGATTACGAGAAGGCCGACTGCATCCTGTTCTTCGGCCAGAACACGACGACCAATTCGCCGCGCATGCTGCACCCGCTGGAGGAGGCGGCGAAGCGGGGCGTCCCCATCATCACGTTCAATCCATTGCGCGAACGGGGCCTCGAGCGGTTCACCAATCCGCAGAACCCGGTTGAGATGCTGCTGACAGGCGGGACGCGGATCAGTACGCAATATCATCAGCTGCGCATTGGCGGCGATGGTGCGGCCCTGCTCGGTCTCTGCAAGGCCGTGATCGAAGCCGACGACGCGGCACTTGCTACCAAGAGCCCACGCGTGCTCGACGTGATGTTCATCGAACAGCACACGTCGGGCTTCGATGAATTCGCCAATTATTGCCGCCAGGCGTCATGGAGCGAGATCGAGCGCGCGTGCGGATTGCGCCGGTCCGAAATCCTCGAGGCGGCAAAAGTCTACGCCAAGGCTCACGCGGTGATCGCCAATTACGGCATGGGCATCACCCAGCATCGGCACGGGGTCGAGACGGTCAAAGATCGACCGAGCACGATCCTGCCATTCTTTGCCTGCCTCCGTTGCTGCAAGCAAATTGAATCAGAGCCGAACCGATTTGGGAATCCCTCGCGATTCAACCCGATCGCAAACCGCTCTAGCCGACAGCGCGCTGCAGTGACGCCACAGCCGCCACGCCGGCATGCGTGGCGTGGCCATCCGTGCCCGTCGCTGTGCGCGCAATCGGCACGAGCAAGCGGCAGATCAGCCCCTCCGGCCGCCAATCGAACACGGCTTGGCCGCCGAGCTGGCTCTCGACGCTCGCCATCAGGCTGCGCGTGCCAAAGCCGCGCGAGGTCGGCACGTGCACCAGGGGGCCGCCGGTCTCCACCCAGACCAGATCGAGGTGGTCATCTTCGACGCTCCAGCTCACGGAGATCTGCCCGGACAGCACCGAGAGCGCGCCATATTTCGCCGAGTTGGTGACGAGCTCATGCAGGGCGAGCGCAAGCGTCTGCGCGGTGGCCGGCTGCAGTTGCAGCTCCTCTCCCGAAGACGATATCTGCCCGCCGTTCGCGTAGGGAGCAACTTCTTCCGCCACCAGCCGGCCGATTTCAGCACCTTGCCAACTGGACAGCGACAGAATGGTGTGGACGCGCGCCAGCGCGCTGATGCGGCCTTCGACGGCCCGGACATAGGCCTGGACGTCCTCAGCGCGGGTCAGGCGGACGATCGACTGTGCCAACGCCAACGCGTTTTTGGCGCGATGGTCGACTTCCCGCGTCAGGAGCATCTGGCGCTCCTCGGCGTTCTTCCGATCGGTGATATCGACGGTGACCCCGCTGACGCGCAGGACCCGACCTGCCGTGTCGGTGGTCGCTGCGGCCGTCGCCACGCACCAGCGCTGCTCGCCGTCCGGCCGTTTGATTCGAAACTCCGCTTCGAATGACTTGGTCCCCTTGGAGAAATCGGCAATCATGTCCTGCAGGCGCACGGAATCTTCCGGGTGGCAGAGCGCCATGATGTTCGTCGAGTTGACTTCGAAGCTGTGGGGGTCAACGCCGAAGATGCGATACTGACCATCGTCCCACATCCAGTCGCCGTTGACGCCGTCCCAGTCCCACGAGCCCATCTTTCCGGCCGCTATCGCCATGCTGCGCCGTTGCTCGCTTTCGACGAGCTGTGCCGTCGAACGTTCGAGCTCGGCCGTGCGCGCGCGCACACGGTCCTCGAGCTCGGCGTTGAGACGCTCCAATTGCCGGGTCTTGCGATAGAGCTCCGCGAACACCTTGATCTTGGCGCGCAACACTTCCGGCACCACCGGAACCGGCACATAGTCGACCGCGCCCATCTCATAGCCGCGCAGGCGATCGAAGTCGCTGACCTGGATCGCCGATATGAAGATGATCGCGATCTTCTGGAAGCGTGGATGTTCCCGGATCATCGCGGCAAGCTCGAAGCCGTCAAGTTCGGGCATGCACACGTCGACCAGGATGACCGCGATCTCGGTCTTCAACAATATCTCCAGCGCTTCGCGGCCGGAGGTCGCGACGACGAGCTTTTCCCCGAGTTCCTTCAGGATGACTTCATAAGCCAAGAGCTTGGCTGGCTGGTCGTCGACCAGAAGGATGTTGATCTTTTCATGCTCCATCATCATCAACCGCTCAGCGATGCAGCCACATGCGGATCGCAAGGAGTAGCTGCTCGGTGTTGACGGGCTTGGCGAGATAATCCGATGCGCCGGCTTCGAGGCACTTTTCGCGGTCGCCCTTCATCGCCTTGGCCGTGAGCGCGATGATCGGAAGGCGGGCGAAGTTTGGATTTTGCCGGATCACGCCGATCGTCTGGTAACCATCCATCTGCGGCATCATGATGTCCATCAGCACGATTGCAATCGTCGGGTTGGTTTCAACGAGCTCGATCGCCTCGTTGCCGGTCGTTGCGGTCAGGACTTTCATGCCGCGTCGTTCCAGCACGCTCGACAGAGCAAAGATGTTCCGCGCGTCATCGTCGACCAGCAGCACGGTTCTGCCGATCAGGTCCTCGTCGGAACTGTTGAGCTTCTCCAGCATCCGCTGTTTCTCGGCCGGCAGTTCCGTGATCACGCGATGCAGGAACAACGACGTCTCGTCGAGCAGCCGTTCCGGCGATTCAACACCCTTGACCACGATGCTGCGAGCCATGGTGTGAAGTTCCGCGTCTTCTTCGGCCGAGAGTTCGCGCCCGGTGAAGACTACGACCGGCACGCCGGAGAGCGTAGGATCCGAGCGAAGCTGATCCAGCACGTCGAAGCCGCTCATATCAGGTAGACGCAGATCCAGTACCACGCAGTCGCAAGGAGAGCCGCGCAAGACACTGAGCGCATGGGCGCCCGTGTCGGTCGCGATGATCTCGATATCGTGGTGGTCGAGCAGTTCGCGGATGCTGAGCTGCTCGGCCGGGTTGTCTTCGACGATCAACAGGCGCTTGCGGCGCGGCTTGGCATATTCCTTGATCTGCGCCAAGGCTGCACTCACGCCCTCGGTCGTCGTCGGCTTGTTGACGAAGGAGAACGCGCCACGCGCCAGCGCATGCTGTCGGTCTTCATCCAGCGTGATGATCTGCACCGGAATGTGCCGGGTCAGCGGATTGTGCTTGAGCTGACTGAGGACGGTCCATCCCAGCATGTCCGGCAGGAACACGTCCAGCGAGATCGCCGCGGGCTGGTATTGCTTGGCAAGGTCGAGCGCTTCCGCGCCACGGCTGGCGACCAAGACCTTGAAGCCCTTGTCGCGCGCGAGATCGATCAGTACGCGCGCGTAGTGTGGATCGTCTTCGACGATCAGCAGGATCGTATCGCCGGGGTCGAGGTTAAGCCGGTCATCCGGGAGTTGCTCGATGACACGCTCCTGGGACGTCGGCTGCTGCAGGGTCGAAGACTGCGCATATTGGGACGAAGAGCCGGAGCTCGTGCGCGGCGCCACGGTCGGGCCGGCATATTTCAGCGGCAGATAGAGTGTGAACGTACTGCCTTTGCCGAGCGCGCTCCTGAGATGGATTTCTCCGCCGAGCAGGTTCGCGAGTTCGCGGCTGATCGCAAGTCCGAGACCCGTGCCACCGTATTTGCGGCTGGTCCCGGCATCGGCCTGCTGGAACGCCTCGAAGATCAGCTTCTGCTTCTCCTGCGGGATGCCGATGCCGCTATCGGATACTTCAAACGCGATCACGGCGGGCGCCGTGTTGAGGACGGGATGCTCAGCGCTCCAGCCGCCGACGGCGGCGGCGACCTTCAGGTGCACGCCGCCTTCGGCCGTGAACTTGAAGGCGTTGGAGAGCAGGTTCTTCAGGACCTGTTGCAGGCGTTTGGAGTCGGTGACGATGCTGCGCGCCAAATTCGGATCGACGTCGATGTCGAATGACAACTGGCGGTTCTCGGCTTCATGCCGGAACGGCCGTCCGACAGTCTCGAGCAGGTTGGACGTGAGGATCTCCTCCGCGTCGACCGTCACCGTGCCGGACTCGATCTTGGAAAGGTCGAGAATGTCGCTGATCAGGTTCAAGAGGTCGGTGCCAGCGCCATGAATGGTGCGGGCGAATTCGACCTGCTTGGCCGTCAGGTTGCCGTCGGGGTTTTCGGTCAGCTGCTGGCCTAGGATCAGGATGCTGTTCAGCGGCGTGCGCAGCTCGTGTGACATGTTCGCCAGGAACTCTGACTTGTACTTCGACGTGAGCGCGAGCTCGGTCGCCTTTTCTTCCAGCGCGCGGCGGGCCTGTTCGATTTCCTGATTTTTGCGCTCGACTTCGACGTTACGTTCGGCGAGCTGCTGCGCCTTCTGTTCGAGCTGCTCGTTGGTTTGTTGCAGCTCGCGCTGCTGCGCCTGAAGCTCGGCGGCGAGCTGCTGCGACTGCTTCAGCAGACCTTCGGTCTGCATCGTGGCTTCGATCGAATTGAGCACGATGCCGATGGAGTCGGTGAGCTGCTCCAGGAAAGTCATCTGCGAGGTCGTGAATGTCGTCAAGGACGCAAGCTCGATGACGGCCTTGACCTGGTTCTCGAACAGGACCGGCAGCACCACCAAATTCCTTGGGATAACGCGCATCAGCGCCGAGCCGACCGGGATGGCATCGGCGGGGATATCGGCGACGAGGCGCTGCCGCTTGTCCATCGCGCACTGGCCGACCAGGCCCTCGCCGAACTGCAGGACTTGCGGGTGGGGATAGATCCCATCATCGGCATAAGCGGCGAGCAGCCGCAGCTGCGGCGTATATTCGTTCTCGACCTGGTAGATCACGCCGCGATGCGCGTTGACCAGCGGCGTCAGCTCGGTCAGCAGCAGCCGGCCGACGGTGGTCAGGTCGCGCTGGCCTTGCAGCATGTTGGTGAATTTGGCGAGGTTCGTCTTCAGCCAATCCTGCTCGGTGTTGAGGTCGGTCGTGAGCCTCAGATTGGTGATCATCGTATTGATGTTGTCTTTGAGCTCCGCAACCTCGCCGCGCGCATCGACCTGAATGGTGCGCGTGAGATCGCCCTTGGTCACGGCGGTCGCGACCTCCGCGATCGCGCGGACCTGGGACGTCAAGTTGGCAGCCAACAGGTTGACGTTGCCGGTCAGATCCTTCCAGGTGCCGGCAGCGCCGGGCACATTGGCCTGGCCGCCGAGCCGGCCTTCCACGCCGACCTCGCGCGCCACGCTGGTGACCTGATCGGCGAAGGTCGCCAGAGTCTCCGTCATGTTGTTGATGGTCTCGGCAAGCGCTGCGACCTCGCCCTTCGACTTCACAGTCAGGTTCTGCTTGAGGTCGCCATCGGCGACCGCGGTCACGACCTTGACGATGCCGCGCACCTGTTCGGTCAGGTTGGCGGCCATGAAATTCACGGTGTCGGTCAAGTCTTTCCAGGTGCCGGCCACGCCGGGGACCTGGGCCTGACCGCCGAGCTTGCCTTCGGTGCCGACCTCGCGGGCGACGCGGGTGACTTCGCCGGCGAACGCGTTGAGCTGATCGACCATGGTGTTGATGGTGTTCTTCAGCTCGAGGATTTCGCCCTTCACATCGACGGTGATCTTGCGCGAGAGGTCGCCGCGCGCGACCGCGGTCGTGACTTCGGCGATGTTGCGGACCTGGGTGGTGAGGTTTGCCGCGAGCAGGTTGACGTTGTCGGTGAGATCCTTCCAGGTGCCGCCGACGCCTGGCACCACGGCCTGGCCGCCCAGCCGTCCCTCCGTGCCCACCTCGCGGGCGACGCGCGTCACTTCGGCCGCGAACGAGCGCAACTGCTCCACCATGGTGTTCAAGGTGTCCTTGAGCAGCAGGATCTCGCCACGCACGTCGACCGTGATCTTCTTCGAGAGATCGCCGCTGGCGATGGCGGTGGCGACGTCGGCGATGTTACGCACCTGCGCCGTCAGGTTCGAGGCCATGAAGTTGACGTTGTCGGTCAGGTCCTTCCAGGTGCCGGCGACGCCGGGCACTTCGGCCTGTCCTCCCAGCTTGCCTTCGGTGCCGACCTCGCGGGCGACGCGCGTCACTTCGGAGGCGAAGGCGTTGAGCTGGTCCACCATGGTGTTGATGGTGTTCTTCAGTTCGAGAATTTCGCCTTTGACGTCGACGGTGATCTTGCGTGAGAGGTCGCCGCGGGCCACGGCGGTCGTCACTTCGGCGATGTTGCGGACCTGGGCCGTGAGGTTGCCGGCCATCGAGTTGACGCTGTCCGTCAGGTCCTTCCAGGTGCCGGCGACGCCAGGCACGTTGGCCTGGCCGCCGAGCCTGCCTTCGGTGCCGACCTCGCGCGCGACGCGGGTCACTTCGCCCGCGAAGCGGTTGAGCTGGTCGACCATCGTGTTCAGCGTTTCCTTCAGGCTGAGGATCTCGCCGCGGACGTCGACTGTGATCTTGCGCGACAGGTCGCCCGAGGCGATCGCGGTCGCGACCTCGGCGATGTTGCGGACCTGGGCCGTGAGGTTGCCGGCCATCGAATTGACGCTGTCGGTCAAATCCTTCCAGGTGCCGGCGACGCCCGGCACTTCGGCCTGGCCGCCGAGCTTGCCGTCGGTGCCGACCTCGCGTGCGACGCGGGTGACTTCGCCCGCGAACGCATTGAGCTGGTCGACCATCGTGTTCAGTGTCTCCTTCAATTGAAGGATTTCGCCCGAAACATTGACCGTGATCTTTTTCGAGAGGTCGCCTTTGGCGACCGCGGTGGCGACTTCGGCGATATTGCGGACCTGGCCGGTCAGGTTGGACGCCATCGAGTTGACGCTGTCGGTCAGGTCCTTCCAGGTGCCGGCAACGCCGCGCACCATGGCCTGTCCGCCGAGCTTGCCTTCGGTACCGACCTCGCGTGCGACGCGTGTCACTTCACCGGCGAAGGCATTGAGCTGATCCACCATCGTGTTGATGGTGTCCTTCAACTCAAGGATTTCGCCGCGCACGTCCACGGTGATTTTCTTGGACAGGTCGCCATTGGCAACGGCGGTCGTCACCTCGGCGATGTTGCGGACCTGAGCCGTCAGGTTGGACGCCATCGAGTTGACGCTCTCTGTCAGGTCCTTCCAGGTACCGGCAACGCCGAGCACGTTGGCCTGGCCGCCGAGCCGGCCTTCGGTGCCGACTTCGCGGGCGACGCGCGTCACCTCGCCCGCGAAGGCGTTGAGCTGGTCGACCATCGTGTTCAGCGTCTCCTTCAACTGAAGGATCTCGCCCGACACGTTGACGGTGATCTTCTTGGAGAGGTCGCCGCCGGCGATGGCGGTGGCGACGTCGGCGATGTTGCGAACCTGCGCGGTCAGGTTCGAGGCCATGAAGTTGACGTTGTCGGTCAGGTCCTTCCAGGTGCCGGCGACGCCGGGGACCTGGGCCTGGCCGCCGAGCTTGCCTTCGGTGCCGACCTCGCGGGCGACGCGGGTGACTTCGCCGGCGAACGCGTTGAGCTGGTCGACCATGGTGTTGATGGTGTTCTTCAGCTCGAGGATTTCGCCCTTCACATCGACGGTGATCTTGCGCGAGAGGTCGCCGCGCGCGACCGCGGTCGTGACTTCGGCGATGTTGCGGACCTGGGTGGTGAGGTTTGCCGCGAGCAGGTTGACGTTGTCGGTGAGATCCTTCCAGGTGCCGCCGACGCCTGGCACCACGGCCTGGCCGCCCAGCCGTCCCTCCGTGCCCACCTCGCGGGCGACGCGCGTCACTTCGGCCGCGAACGAACGCAGCTGATCGACCATCGTGTTGATGGCCTCCTTCAACTGCAGAATTTCGCCGCGCACGTCGACGGTGATCTTCTTGGAAAGGTCGCCGTTGGCGACCGCAATCGTCACCTCCGCGATGTTGCGGACCTGGCCGGTGAGATTGTTGGCCATCGAGTTGACGCTCTCGGTCAGGTCTTTCCAGACGCCTGTCACCTCCGGCACCTGGGCCTGGCCGCCGAGCTTGCCTTCGGTGCCAACCTCGCGCGCGACGCGCGTCACCTCCGAGGTGAATACGCTGAGCTGCTTGATCATTGTATTGACGATGTTGGCGGACTGCAGGAACTCGCCGGCGAGCGGTCGGCCGTCGACATCGAGCTTCACGGTCTGCAGCAGGTCGCCTTGCGCAACAGCCGCAACGGCGCGCGTCACTTCGCGGGTGGGCCAGAGGAGATCGTCGATCAAGGTGTTGACCGAGTCTTCCATGTCGGCCCAGGAACCGGACGCAAGGCCAAACTTTACGCGCTGTCGCGTCTTGCCTTCGCGGCCGACCACTTGGCCGACGCGTTCGAGTTGCTGCGCCATGCGCTCGTTTGCGGCGATGATCTCGTTGAATATATCGGCGATCTTGCCGTCAATTCCGACATAATCGCCGCTCATACGAACTGAGAAATCGCCGGACCGCATCGCCTGCAGGGCGTGCAGCAGATCCTGTCGTGCGTCGGGCTTGCTCAGGCCGTTGGTGTTGCGCTTGGCCGGGCGCGGCACCGTCGGCGAGGCAGCTTCGGAATCGATGTCGCTCATCAAGTCCCCCAAACGCAAGTACATCCTCGCAAGAATCTGCGATGCAGACCTTGCACTTGCATAGAAGCTGTCGCCAACCGCTAAATCAAGAGCGATCGATCTAAGTCGGCCGATGGAACCCGGCGACAAGCCACGCGCCATAACGCTGTTGCCCCGCATTGGTTCCGATGTCATGGCCGATTTTTCGGGCCGCATACAGCGCTGGGGACGGAGCGGCCGGACGCCGGGTACTTAAGCCTTACGATGGAGGATGGCTTATGAAAGTTCTAGGAATGTTTGCTGCTGTGCTCGTCCTCGGCTCACCGGCGGCCTTGGCGGAGAATGGCGGGCCGAGCGGACGTGGATCGGTCCTCGGGGATCCCGCGGCAAGCTCGGCTACGCCGGGAACCGCTCCGACGACCGGCATGGCACGCAGCAGAGTGGCAGCGGAACATCGACCTCGGGCGGACGCGATGCCAATGGCGATCAGCGGCGAGACAAGATGCCTGACAGCGACAGGAACGTGATGCCGCTCGACCAGCAGCATAAGCCGGACACCGGAAAGTAAGCGGAGACGGCCGCTATTTTTCAGCAAGTGCGGCTCGCGTGTCTTCAAGTTCGGCACGCAGTCGTGGCAGCTGCGCCGCTGCGAAATTCTTCACATCATCGATATCCGAGGATTGGAGATAGCGCTCGAGCACGGAAACGGTCATCTCGTACTGAGCCAGCTGGGCAGCATAGAAGCTGCGTACAAAGGCGGGGCCTTCGGCCGAGTCCATAGCCGCAAGTACGTCGGCCCGCTCGCCGGCAGCTGGCCGGCTGATCTCAGCCTTGCCGGCACGGTGCTGCAACTCGACAAGCGCCTGATCGCGCTGCAGCGCGGCCTCGGCCCGCAGCGCAGCAACGTTCTGAACGTCAGAGTTCGACAGTGCGGCCGTACGATCGATCGCCGCCTGCTGAAATGCGTCGAACTCATACAAGCGAGCGATGACCTCAGGCGGCGTCGGGTGTGGATCGACAGCACCGAGTGGCGTGCGATCGAGACTCTCTGAGCGCACCGCGCCGGCGCCGAGAGCGAGCATGAAGAGCAAGGCAGCAATTCTCATGGCTTCAAAATCGCGCAGTCGCCCACAAGTTCCACCAACATTAATAACGCGTAAGGGCGGTTGTAGGCCGCCGGTGCGGCTACCAGCTAAGATTGATGAAACAGTCAGATCGATTTCGAGAACACGCTGAGAATTGCCTGCAGCTTGCCGAGCGCGCCGCGCAGGGGCCTGTGTTCAGGCGTTACACACGTATGGCCCAGGGGTGGGCCGCGCTGGCCCAAGGGCAGGAATGGCTTGACGGCGAGGTGTCGCCCTTGGGCCACCCAGACTCGGATCGTCCGCGTACTTAGGTGCGAGCTCTTCGGCGTGACAAGACATCGGGTGTGACAAGACATTGGGAGCGAAAGGAGGAACGTCAGATGACTCCCCGCTTGGTCCTTATTGTCCTGATCGTGGCCTTTGGAATGGCATCGGCCTTCGCGACGATCACCACCATCCGGCAGGTCCGGACGGAAGCCTATGCGCTTCCGCAGCCGGTGACCCACATCTGATCCAGCTAGCAGCCTACGGCTGCCCCGAGCCGCCCGACGAGCCGTACACTTGACCATTGGCGTAGCTCGCATCGGCGGCTGCGAGCTGGACATAGATCGAGGCCAGTTCGGCCGGCTGTCCCGGTCGTCCTAGCGGCGTCTGCCCGCCAAACTTCTCCAGTTTCTCCATCGTCGCGCCGCCTGATACCTGCAGCGGCGTCCAGATCGGCCCCGGAGCGACCGCGTTGACGCGAATACCCGTGGGACCCAGCTGTTTGGCGAGCGATTTCACGTAGTTCATCGTCGCTGCTTTGGTTTGGGCATAATCATAGAGGTCCGGTGAAGGGTCATAGGCCTGCTCCGACGCCGTGCCAATGATGGCTGAGCCGGGCTTCAGGTGCGGCAGCGCCGCCTTGATGATCCAGAACGGCGCATAGATATTGGTCTTCATGGTCGCATCGAAGTCCTCGGACGAGATGTCGAGGATGGATTGTCGAGCCTGCTGGCGTCCGGCGTTGCTTATGATGATATCGAGGCCGCCGAGTCCTTCGACGGCGCGCTGCACCAACTCCTGGCAGAACCGCTCATCGCGGAGATCACCAGGAATGGCGAGAGCGTTGCGGCCGTCGGCCTTGATCAGCGCGATCACTTCCCGGGCATTCGGCTCTTCGGTCGGATAGTAATTGATGGCGACATCAGCGCCCTCGCGCTCATAAGCGATCGCCGCGGCGCGCCCCATGCCGGAGTCTCCGCCGGTGATCAGCGCCTTGCGACCGACAAGGCGCGCGGAGCCCTTGTAGCTGATTTCGCCGTGATCGGGACGGGGATCCATCTGACCCGCCGGCCCTGGTCAAGGCTGCGACTGCCTGTTGAATGGAGGCTTCGGATATTTGTCGACGGGATTGATGAGGTCCTGATTGATGGGGGCTTGGCCATTCTCGCCTGCCATTGGCTCGCGTCCTTTCGCCGTTGCAGAAACGAGGGACGCTTGCGGCCAAGGTGGCTCCGCCGGCGACCATTCGTCGGTGAGACATCGAAGGGATCTGGTCGTCTGCCATTCACGTCTTCTCCGCGTTTCTGCAGGTCAACGGCGTTCGCTACGGAACGTTTCTAGTCAGCGCGGTCAATTCCGATGATGTCCACCGCCCCGGTACGACCGCGCTTTGGCAATCCCCGGAACAATTCGGAGCGGTCGGCGTCGTTGTGAACTTGGCAACAGCGCTCTGCTCAAATTTTCCATTCGGACGGAGGCTTCACATGGCTATGTCAATTGACCAACGCGAATTCGGTAGTCTGATCGGCAGCGACAAAGTCGAGGGGACATCGGTCTATGGACCTGATGACACCAAGATCGGCACGATCGAGCGAGTCATGATCGACAAGAAGAGCGGCAGAGTGTCTTACGCCGTGCTTGGTTTCGGCGGGTTCCTCGGCCTCGGTAATGATCACTATCCGCTGCCCTGGCAGTCCTTGAAATACGATACACGGCTGGGCGGCTACGTCACCGGAATCACCGAGAGCCAGCTGCGCGGCGCGCCACATTACAGCGATGACCGGGAGTGGAACTGGTCGGACGTCGCCGCAACTCGGGCGGTCAATGATTATTACGGCGTTCCGATCGTGTGACCCCTGTCGGGCGCGCACGGGTTCAACACGCGCGAGGCCGTCCATCGGGGCGGCCTTTTGCTGATGATCGCAGCCATTCTTGAGCAGCTGCGAAAGCGGGCCGGGAACGAAGCTCGCGCAAGACAATTACTTGGCAGAAGCCGTCGCGCAGGGGCGCAATCGACAGTTCAAGCCGAGGTGTTTGCCGTGGATGCCCAGACCAAATCGCGCGGGTTGTCTGCGGACAAGGCGCAAGCGCTTGAGCCGCGATCCGAGCCGAAGCCCGCGGAGCAGGATCGCAAGAGCGGGCAGGAGGGCAGAGAGCAGAGAGCAGCAGGCGCAGACCGAGCACAAACGGTCGCTGGCGGATCGGCTGCGGGCGCATCCGGTGCTGACAGCGGCAGGCGTTTGCATCCTGCTGATAGCTGCGATCGGTGCGCTTGCTTATTGGTTGAATGCGCGCCACTACGAGAGCACGGATGACGCCTTCGTCGCAGCGCGCAGCTATTCGGTGGCGCCGAAGGTTGGCGGTTACGTCACCCATGTTCCGGTGACCGACAACCAGCATGTCAAAGCCGGCGACGTGCTCGCGCGCATCGATGATCGCGACTACAGAATTGCGGTCGATCAGGCGCAAGGGCAAGTCGCCGTGGGACAAGCCAATGTCGACAACATCCAGGCGCAAATCGATAGCCAGCGCGAGCAGATCGCACAGGCCAAGGCGCAGGTCGAACAGGCCCAGGCGCAGCTCGAGTTCGCCCAGCAGGAGGAAGCCCGCGCACGGGATCTCGTCGAGAGGGGGGCGGGCACGGTTCAGCGTGAGCAGCAGACCCGCTCCGACTTGCAGGCTCAACAGGCCAACACGACGCGCACGAAGGCGGCATTGACGGCGGCTGAGCTCGGAATAAAGACCCTGCAGGCGCAGCTTGAAAGCGCCAAAGGCTCGTTGCAGCAGGCGCAGGCCCAGCTCGATCAGGCCAAGCTCAACCTGCAATACACGAACGTGACGGCCACGGAGGCCGGCCGCGTGGTCAAACTGAGCGCGGCGAAAGGCACGCTGGCAACTGCGGGACAGAGCTTGATGATGTTCGTGCCGGACGAGCTCTGGGTGGTCGCGAACTACAAGGAGACCCAACTCGCCGACATGCGCCCGGGGCAGCTGGTCGAGGTGCGGATCGACGCCTATCCGAGCCGGAAGCTCTCCGGGCGTGTGGCATCGGTACAGCCGGGCTCCGGCACGGCCTTCAGTCTGCCGCCGGCAGAGAACGCCACGGGCAATTACGTGAAGGTCGTGCAGCGCGTGCCGGTCAAGATCACGATCGACGAATGGCCGGCCGATCTGGCGGTCGGACCGGGCATGTCGGTCGTACCCTGGACGAAGGTGCGATGACCGACGCTGCCGAAGGCGGCGCTGCTGCTGGCGGTTGGTCGCCGGAGCGGTCCGCTGCCGCCGGCCACAATCCCTATTTGATCGCCTTCGTGGTCTCGATCGCCACCTTCATGGAAGTGCTGGACACCACGATCGCCAATGTCGCGCTCCGCCATATCGCGGGTGGGCTGGCCGTCGGCATCGACGAGAGCACCTATGTGATCACAAGCTATCTCGTGGCCAATGCGATCGTGCTGTCGATCTCCGGCTGGCTCGCCACCGTGATCGGCCGCAAGCGCTTCTACATGATCTGCGTCGCCGTGTTTTCGCTCGCCTCGCTCCTGTGCGGTTTTGCGTGGAGCCTGGAGGCGTTGGTCGTGTTCCGCATCCTGCAGGGGTTCGGCGGCGGCGGCATGGCGACCAGCGAGCAGGCGATCTTGGCCGATTCGTTCCCTCCCGCGAAACGCGGACAGGCATTCGCGATCTACGGTGTCGCCGTCGTGGTCGCGCCTGTGGTCGGCCCGACGCTGGGGGGACTGGATCACCGATACGTACTCTTGGCATTGGGTGTTCCTGATCAATGTGCCGATGGGCCTGTTGTCGCTGTTCCTCGTCGGTACCCTCGTGGGCGAGCCGTCGGGCGCGGAGGAGGAGCGGGCACGGCTGCTCAGCAATGGCCTGCGCGTCGACGTCATCGGCTTCGCGCTGGTCGCGATCGGGCTCGGCTCGCTGGAATTCGTGCTCGACGAGGGCAGCGCAACGACTGGTTCGGTTCGAACATGATCCTCAGCTTCGCATTGCTCGCGGGGGTCTGCCTGTTGGCCTTGATACCTTGGGAGCTGAGCCGCGAAGATCCTATCGTGGATATCAGTCTGCTTGGGCGGCGCCAGTTCGGCGCCTGCTTCATCGTGATGCTGGCGACCGGGGCGGTGCTGATCGCAACCACGCAGATGTTGCCGCAGCTGCTGCAGGCAGAGCTCAACTACACGGCGTATTTGGCCGGACTCGTGCTGTCGCCAGGCGGCATCGTGACGATGATGATGATGCCGATCGTCGGGCGCCTCGTCAGCGTCGTCCAGCCGAAATATCTCCTGGTGTTCGTCGCCGCCGTCGTCGCCCTCGCGATGTGGTATCTGACCGGGCTGAACGGCGACATCACCTACGGCTACGCAGCGATGTCGCGCGTCATGCTCGGCGTCGGGCTGCCTTTTCTCTTTCTGCCGGTCACGACCGCATCCTATGACGGGGTGCAAGCGAACAAGACCAACCAAGCCTCGGCCCTGATCAATGTTGCGCGCAATATCGGGGGCTCGATGGGGGGGCACTGTCGCAGACCATGCTGGCGCAACGACAGCAATTCCATCAGAGCAGGCTGATCGAGCACGCGGCACCGTCCGACATCGGGTATCAGCAGACGATCGATGCGGTGACACGCTACTTTCAGGCGCATGGATCCAATGCAAGCGACGCGGCAGGGCAGGCGATCGCCTGGGTCGGGCAGACGCTACAACATCAGATCGATCTGCTCGCCTATATCGACGTATTCTGGACGCTGTCGATGTTGGGGCTTCTGATGATTCCGGTGGCTCTGAGCATCAGGCCGATCGACCTCGGCGCGGCGCCTCGCGGGCATTGAAGCTGCGAATGCGAGGTTCAGGCGGCTGAACTCTCCGGTGAGCGCGGCGATGCTTCGCCCGTGGAGCGACGTGAGAGCCAGCTCGGAATCTCGCGGTAGCTCACGCCTTTCTCCTTCATCTCGGCGATGGTCCATTTGCTCGGATGTCGTTCCTTGCCGACGAAGATCCAATCCTCCGGCGCGGGGGGCGACTCATTCGGCCGGGTTCGGAGCCAGGCCGAGCGCGCGCCTTTGGGCAACCGGTCTGGCTTCATCTGATAGAGATCATACATTGGCGAACGCATTACGTACTCCACCCCACACGCACACAACATCACCAGGGGTAAGCATCAACTGGCGCGCGGCAGAATTGTGAAATTGGAGCGGCGAGGGTGTGCAAAAGCGACATTGAAATATGATGGTGCGGTCGAGCCACGACAATAAGGCGCTTCTTGACGTAGAAAAGCCCGCCGCTGCCGGCGGGCTCCAACCGCTGAATGAAGCCCCGACTTAGAAGAAGCCGTAGCTCAGGTCGAGACCATAGCTGGCGTGGAGCAGGGCTCCAAACACAGCGGCTCCGCAGAGCATCAGAACGGTACGTAATTGCTCGGCAGTGAGGCTGGCGTCATGGAAGCTTGGGATAGATTTTACGATGGTTGTCATATGTGATCTCTGTACGCGGTGCGAGGACTGAGCTTGATCAACTTTGTAGCATATCCCTGATAGAACCCGGCTAGAGCAGATCCGTTGTGATTGCTTTAGACGGTTTCTAACAACGGAATTTGGAACCCAGCTTCGTGCACTTTTTGCGGCGAAGTTGCGGAAACAGGGTGCGCGTACGGAATCTATTACAGAAAAAGCCCCTAAAAGGTTGTAAGTATGGACGAGATTCAATTAATGCTGGTTAACCACGCCCGTTCTGCGGAATTAGTTCGTCTGACATATGATTGGGGTTGCTGAGGGATAGCTACTCGCGCGTTGTGATCGCTGCTGCACGGACACGGTGGGAGCATTTCGCGGTTGTTGCGCGCGTCATGTACAACCTCGATCGATCTGACGCTGGCGCGTCGGCGGCCGTTGCTACCAGGATGGCTGAACGAGCCGCTACGGTTTGGTTTCGGCACGCTTCTGCCGTTGGACCGCGCGCTCCACTTCGGATGCGAGAACGTCAAGGTGGTCCGCCAGACGTCCAAACAGCTCGCGCTTGGCGCGATCGGTCGTCAGATCGCGGATCATGGCGCATTCGGCGGCGTCGGCTCGGAGCTTGTCCAGATGTGCAATCATGTCTTTCATCGGATCGTCTCCAGAGGCGCGATCCAACGCGGGAACAGGCATCTGGTTCCCAGGTAGCGTGTCCGGCAGCCTCCTCACGTGGCCGCGTGGTCAATCGTCCCAAAGCCGCTCGCCGCAACTGCCGCATTCGAACAGCCGAACCGTGCGGCCGCGGCGAGGGTCGAGCATGGTCTGGCGAAGCCGGAGCGGCGTTGCGCAGTTGGGACAGCTGGGCCTGATATTGTCGGTCTTGCGCTCCGGCATGTCCTTGATATCGGTCACGGCAGGCGGTCTCTACCAAACGGTGTCAGCGCCTAAGATACGAACCGGGCCGCGATCAGTTTCAAATCGTCCAGGTTCAATTCGCTACCGCTCGCGTCATGGCGCGGAGCGGCCACGATGGGCAGTCAGCAACCAGGTCGCTTGGCCTGCGTTGCCGTCCGATGGATAAGCTCCGAGAGGGTGGTTTTTGGATCGCGATCGCAGCCGGCCTCCTGCCGCTGCTCGCCACCGCTGCCGTGCTGCTGTGGGTGCAGAGCTGAGGCCGGCAAGCCGTGCAGGCGCGCGCGATACCAGGTCTACGTCGCCGAGCACGCTGGGCAAGCACGTTGCCCTGGTCGGTGGGATCGATATCGGCCCGACAGGATCGCGCGCCCCTCGCTAGGTGAAGTGGAGCTGTACTGGCTCCACTTCTGAAGTGCGGTACGGCGCGCCGCTTCGGCAGAGCTCACTGGCAGTTCCAGGTGGTGCCTTGCGCGCAATAGCTATAAGGGCTGTCGCCACCGTAACGCTGATACGGAAAATGGCCGGCAGGGTAGTAGCCGTAGTAACCTGGCCCGTCGTAATGAGCCGGTCCACCGTAGTAGACCGGACCGTCGACATAGGCGGGCCCGCCATAGTCGTAGGCATAGGCGTCGCGGGCTGCCGCGGCCGCGAGACCGAAACCGACCGCGCCGGCGACGGCCGCAGCTGCCGCGCCTCCACTCTGCCAATGTCGCGGTCTTGCATTCGCACTTGTCGGCGCCAGCGCGCCGAGCGTCAGGCCGAGAATTGAAGCGGCAACGGCCGTGCGGCCGAGCAGCCGAACTTTTCGGGTCGACATTTGATCATCCTACGGGTCTCGACAGGCGTGTTGCATGTCCAATCCACATAGAACCATTGCTCCCCGGAAGTAGTTCCGTGCCCTTATGATGGCTGCGGGCCGGAAGGGACCGGGGCGCGCCGACATCGTGACCCGCATCAGCCTGTCATCGAATCGCGACTGAAGCCGGAGGACAGGAACGACAGCGCCTCTGGTCCATTAACGTCCCAGATCGATGGAGAAATCGAATGGCCAGGCATTTAACGCGTGCTCGGCTGACGCGGAGCGTCGCCGGCCTATTCTCAGCTTTGGCGGTTTGCGCAACCGCGGTGTTCGTTGCGGCACGTCACCTGGCAGGCTGACTGCGGGTATTTGCGCCCTCGTGATCCCCTCGTCAGGTCGAGCGCTGCTCGAAGGGCAGATTGGCTGGCGTCCATCGCTTTGCGAGCTCTGCGGGCAGTCCCGTCGAAATCTCATTGAAGACGCCCGCAACTTGCCCATGCCGGTACCGTTGCCCGGTACCGCTGCCAACGGGTTCGATCTCCCTCATTGGCCGCTGCGGCTTGGAGCCCTTGGTCCGTGTTAGCGAACGTCAAGTTCAGGCTAATTTGACTGCCTCACGAGAATGTAGCGACTGCGCTTTGTTGCGGCGCGCGTGAACTACTTCACAGCGGACGTAACCAATGCGGTGTAAGTGGGGGACGGGATCTCCCGGAGGACGACGCCATGGCTGCTACAATCGCTCGAGCTATTTCCCGCGTCTCGGAGACCATCGTCGGAAGCGAGACGCTGAAGATCCTTCTCATCTTCGGTCTGGCAGGGCTTGCGGTCTCGCTGCTGGCGGCCAGCTACGGTCTCGATCTGAGTGTCGGCTTCTTTTGATCGGGATCGACGCCAAGCCAGTCTTGCCGTCGCCTGGGGAAGCGCACGGGCACGTTGCCCGCTCACGTGCGGACGGAAGCGCCTCTCTGAGGCGGCATTAGGGTAGTGTTAGCCGGAGATTCCGGTACCCAGGTCCATTCCAAGATAGGCGAGAGCAAAGCTTAGAACGAGTCCCGCCAAGCAGAAGGCGGCGATCGTGGCGAACTCCGAGTCGCGCGTCTGAGCGACAATCAGGCCGTATCCAATTGCGGTCATGTCAATTCCCAATCTGAAATGAATGGTCCGAGCCTAACGAACACAAGTTTCCAGCAGGTTTCGATCGATTCCCGAAATCCGCCCGAAGTGAGTCATATGTCGTACGACATCCCATCTAATGTCGGCGGCGGTCGCAGGTGTTCATCGCGAGAAAGACTTGCGATGCATCTCGGTTGAGGTGACTGCAGCGAGGGCCCGCGCACGAAAGAACGGTGCGGATATCGCATGAGTTGTCGGGGTGCCGCGCTTCCAGCTCCGAGTCTTGTTAGTTGCTGCCTTGACTGGGCAGCTCGTGGAGAAGATTCGACGTTCGCTCAATCTGCCCGAATATCGAGACGCGAACGTCGAATCCGAAGCTCACTCACATCGATAAGTTGGCTAGTGGATCTATGAGGCCAAGAGTCGCAAATATGCCTGCCGAGTAGGATGCGAATGCCGGCGTCGGACCACACTAGGACGGCATTCCGGCCGGGTCCGACGCCCGCTCGTCGCTGAACTCGGTATTTCGGGCGCAGCCGATAGCTGTGTAGAAACCCGTCGCAGCGGCAAGGTCGATCACGGGAGGATTGATGAAGATCATTTTCGGCATGCTTGCCCCTTTTTGGATAACGCGCGTCAGCTCGATCGCAACGACCAGCCACTTCGCACACCTAGGACGTTCGAGCGTCCTGGTGTCCGACACGGCAGTTGAGAAAATGCGATGAGAGCAGGACGAAGGACGACGCGCCGCACGCCGCATCGTAAGCGGGCCCAAGCCGGCCTCTGGAGCATGTGGCGATCCCGGCAGGACTCGAACCTGCAACCCGCGGAGTAGAAATCCGCTACTCTATCCAGTTGAGCTACGGGACCGTCTTGGCACCGGGCGAGTCGGCCCGCCGTGTCGGCTTGAATACCACCGCTATATGAAAAATTGTCCGGTTCGCCAAGATGATCCGAACCGGATTTGATCCTGCGCAGACAAAGCGGGGCGGGGGAGTGCCAGAATGCCACTTTTCACGCCTGCGGGACCGAATGAACGGCCTCCGCGGCCACGCGGCTTCCGTCGGTACGGTAGGGCTTGTGAAATGGCTTGCGAAGTCTCGCCCGAGATGAACGGCCTGCTGCCCCGAGACCTCGGGCGCTGCTGGAATTGCGCCACGAAGACGTTCCGTTCTGGCGGCCAACCCGCGTCGGCTGCGATCAGTCTTTCACCATTTCGCGCCCAACCTCGCCACGAATCGGCAAAAACGCGGGCGATGACCCGCGGCTTCCGAAGGAGTTCCCCATGATCGGTCTGGTTCGCGCCGCCGCCCTCTGCGCCGCGCTGGTGCTCGGCCTTGCTGCCGCCTCCGCGGCCGAGAAGGCGTTCAAGCGTGACGATCTCAGTGACGCCGCGATCAAGCTCGAGGCCCAGATCAAGAGCGAGGCGGGGGCGGTGAACAAGCCGGTCGCCACGCTGCGCAGCGATGCCGACGCCGCGTTCCGCCGCAATGATACCCGCGGCGGGCTGCAGATCCTCGGACAGATCTCCGCGACGGCGCCCGACGATGCCGCCAACTGGCTACGATTGGCGCGGACCATCGTCTTCCAGGTCAAGCCGGCCAATTCGACCGAGCAGACCGTCCTCTTGGAGCGCGCCTCCACCGCCGCCTATATCGCCTATCAGCGCGCCGGCAATGCGGGCGAGGAGGCCGATGCGCTGGCGATGATCGGCCGCACCATGGCGGACCGCAAGCTGTGGCGGCCGGCGCTCGATGCTCTCAGGCTGTCGCTCGACCTGCGCGAGGTCGCCGACGTCAGAGGCCAGTACGAACGACTGCGCGACGAGCACGGTTTCCGCCTGCTCGACTACACCGTCGACTCCGACTCCGCGAGCCCACGCGCCTGCTTCCAGTTCTCGGAGGATCTCGCCAAGCGGACCGACTTCACCCCGTTCGTGACGCTGGCCGGTGCCGACAAGCCGGCGCTGAGCTCTGAGGACAAGCAACTCTGCGTCGAGGGCCTCAAGCATGGCGAGCGCTACAACATCAATCTGCGCGCCGGTCTGCCCTCGACGGTGAAGGAGACTTTGCCCAAATCGGCCGAGTTCAACATCTATGTGCGCGACCGCAAACCGTTCGTGCGCTTCACCGGCAAGGCCTATGTGCTGCCGCGCACCGCGCAGAAAGGCATTCCGCTGGTCAGCGTCAACACCCCGGCGGTCAGCATCAACGTGTTCCGGATCGGCGATCGCAACCTGATCAACACCGTCATCGACAGCGACTTCCAGCGGCCGCTGTCGAGCTATCAGCTCACCGATCTCGGCAATGAGCGCGGCATGAAGGTGTGGTCGGGCGAGCTCGCGACCGCCATGACCTTGAACCAGGACGTCACCACCGCTTTCCCGGTGGATGAGGCGATTGGCGAGTTGCAGCCCGGCGTCTACGTGATGACTGCGGCAGCCAAGGCACCGGCGGCCAATGGCGACGAAGACGGCCAGCTCGCGACCCAATGGTTCATCGTCTCCGACCTCGGCGTGACCGCCTTCTCCGGCAATGACGGCATCCATGTCTTCGTCAATTCGCTGGCTTCGACCGCGCCGGTCGCCCATGCCGAGGTGCGGCTGATCGCGCGCAATAACGAGATTTTGGCCACGCGTAAGACCGATGACGCCGGACACGCGCTGTTCGAAACCGGCTTGGCGCGCGGCGAAGGCGGGCTGTCGCCGGCCATGCTGACCGTGTCGGGCGAGAAGACCGATTATGCGTTTCTCAGTCTGAAGAGCAGTGCGTTCGACCTCTCTGACCGCGGCGTTGCCGGGCGCGAAGCGCCGACAGGACCGGATGCCTTCGTCTATGCCGAGCGCGGCGTCTACCGCTCCAACGAAACGGTCTATCTGACTGCGCTGCTGCGCGACGGGCAGGGCAATGCGCTCACCGGCAGCCCGCTGACGCTCGTGGTCGAGCGCCCCGACGGCGTGGAATTCCGTCGCGCCGTTCTGCCCGACCAGGGCGCCGGCGGCCGCAGCTATGCCGTGCCGCTCAACTCGGCGGTGCCGGCCGGCACCTGGCGCGTGCGCGCCTTCACCGATCCGAAGGGCGCATCCGTCGGCGAGACCTCCTTCATGGTGGAGGACTATATCCCCGAGCGGCTGGAGTTCGATCTCTCGTCGAAAGACAAGATGATCAAGGCGGATGCGCCGGCCGAGGTGAAGGTCGATGGTCATTTCCTCTATGGCGCGCCGGCCTCGAACCTGCAGCTCGAAGGCGACATCCTGATCACATCAGCGGCGGAGCGGCCGGGCTTTGCCGGCTATCAGTTCGGTGTTGCCGACGAGGAGACAGCTTCCAACGAGCGCACCCCGATCGAGAACCTGCCCGAGACCGACGACAAAGGCACGGCAATGTTCCCGGTGAGCCTCGACAAGCCGCCGACCTCGACCCGCCCGCAGGAGGCGCAGATCTTCATCCGCATGGCCGAGACCGGTGGCCGTGCCGTCGAGCGCAAGCTCACGCTGCCGGTGGCGGCAACTGCCGCGCAGATCGGTGTCAAGCCGTCCTTTGCGGGCAGCAGCATCGGCGAGGGCGAAAAGGCCGATTTCGATGTCGTGTTCGTCTCGCCCGACGGCAAGGCGCTCGCCCGCAGCGGCCTTCGCTATGAGCTGTTGAAGATCGAGTCCCGCTATCAGTGGTACCGGCAGAATTCCTATTGGGACTATGAGCCGGTGAAGTCCACCCGCCGGGTGGCGGACGGCGACGTGAGCATCGCGGCCGACAAGCCAACGCGGCTCAGCTTCGGGCCGGAGGCCGGGCGCTACCGGCTCGACGTGAAATCGACCGACGCCGACGGTCCGATCACCTCGGTGCAGTTCGATGTCGGCTGGTATTCGGACGGCAGCGCCGACACGCCGGATCTCCTGGAGACGTCGATCGACAAACCGCAATACGCCTCGGGCGACCCGATGATCGTGACGGTCAACGCGCGCACCGCCGGCAAGCTGACCGTCAACGTCGTCGGCGATCGCCTGCTGACGACGCAGAGCACCGACGTCAAGGAGGGCACCAATCAGGTCAAGCTCGTCGTCGGCAAAGATTGGGGCACTGGCGCCTATGTGGTCGCCACCCTGCGCCGTCCGCTCGACACGGCGGCACAGCGCATGCCGGGACGCGCCATCGGGCTGAAATGGTTTGGCATCGACAAGGCGACGCGAACGTTGAACGTCAGCCTGACGCCGCCGTCGCTGGTGCGGCCAGGCTCGACCTTGAAGATTCCGGTCAAGCTCGGCGGTCTCAGCCCCGGCGAGGATGCCAAGATTGTCGTTGCCGCGGTCGATGTCGGCATCCTCAATCTGACCAACTACAAGCCGCCGGCGCCGGACGATTATTATCTTGGCCAGCGGCAGCTCGCGGCCGAGATCCGCGATCTCTACGGCCAGCTGATCGACGGCATGCAGGGGAGCCGCGGCCAGATCAAGACCGGCGGCGATTCCGGTGGCGCCGAACTGCAGGGCAGCCCGCCGACGCAGAAGCCGCTCGCGCTCTATTCGGGCATTGTCACGGTCGGCCCCGACGGCACCGCGGCGATTAGTTTCGACATTCCGGAGTTCGCCGGCACGGCGCGCGTGATGGCGGTGGCGTGGACCGCGACCAAGCTCGGCCGCGCGACGACCGACGTCACAGTACGCGATCCGGTGGTGCTGACGGCAACCCTGCCGCGCTTCCTCTTGCACGGGGATCACGGCACGATGAGCTTCGATCTCGACAACGTCGAAGGCGCCGGCGGCGACTACACCATCGCGGTGAGGGCGAGCGGACCGGTGAAGATCGCCGGCAACGCCAGCACGACGATGAAACTGGCCGCCAAGCAACGCGCCTCTACGAGCCTCGGCCTCGATGCCGGGGGCACGGGAACCGCGCAGTTCGACGTCGATATCAGGGGACCGAATGGGCTTACGCTGGCGCGGCATTATCAGCTCGATGTCAAGCCGGCGACGCAGGTGCTGGCGCGGCGCTCGATCCGCACCTTGGCCAAGGGCGAGAGCCTGACGCTGACGTCGGATATGTTCTCCGACCTCGTACCGGGTACTGGCACGGTCTCGCTGTCGGCGAGCCTGTCGAGCGCGCTTGATGCGGCGACGATCCTCAAGGCGCTCGACCGTTACCCCTATGGCTGTTCCGAGCAGATCACCAGCCGGGCGCTACCGCTGCTCTATGTCAATGAGCTTGCGGCGGGGGCGCATTTGGCGATGGATACTGCGGTCGACCAGCGCATCCGCGATGCGATCGACCGGCTCCTTGCCCGCCAAGGCTCCAACGGCTCGTTCGGCCTGTGGTCGGCCGGTGGCGACGATGCCTGGCTCGACGCTTACGTGACGGACTTCCTGACCCGCGCCCGCGAGAAGGGCTTTGCGGTGCCCGACGTGCTGTTCAAGAGCGCGCTCGACCGCGTCAGGAATTCGGTGGTCAATGCCGAGGAGCCTGAGAAAACCGGCGGGCGCGATCTTGCCTACGGCCTCTATGTACTCGCGCGCAATGGCGTGGCGCCGATCGGCGATCTGCGCTATCTCGCCGACACCAAGCTGAGCAATCTGGCCACTCCGATCGCGAAATCGCAACTCGCTGCGGCGCTCGCTTTGGTCGGGGACCGAACCCGTGCCGAGCGGGTCTATGCAGCCGCAGTCGACAGCCTGTCACCGAAGCCTGCGCTGGTGTTTGGCCGCACCGATTACGGCTCCGATCTGCGCGACGCCGCGGCGCTGGTGTCACTTGCAGGCGAGGGCAATGCGCCGAAGGCGACCTTGACCCAGGCCGTTGCGCGGGTCGAAGCCGCGCGCGGGCTCACGCCCTACACCTCGACGCAAGAAAATGCGTGGCTGGTGCTCGCGGCGCGGGCGCTCGCCAAGGAGACGCTTGCGCTCGACGTGAACGGTCAGGCGGTGAAGACGGCGCTGTACCGCAGCTACCGCGCGTCCGAGCTTGCCGGCCAGTCGCTCAAGATCAGCAACACCGGGGACGCGCCGGTGCAGGCGGTGGTCTCGGTCTCCGGCTCGCCGCAGACACCCGAGCCCGCTGCCGCCAATGGCTTCAAGATCGAGCGCAGCTACTACACGCTGGACGGCAAGCCGGCCGACATCTCGAAGGCGAGGCAGAACGACCGTTTCGCCGTGGTCTTGAAGATCACCGAGGCCAAGCCGGAATTCGGTCACATCATGGTGTCGGACTATCTCCCGGCAGGACTTGAGATCGACAACCCGCATCTGGTGTCGTCGGGCGACAGCGGCACGCTCGATTGGATCGAGGACGGCCAGGAACCGGTCAATACCGAGTTCCGCGATGACCGCTTCACTGCTGCGCTCGATCGCGCCGCGGATTCCAAGGCGGTGTTTACGGTGGCGTACGTTGTGCGCGCGGTATCGCCCGGCAAATATGTGCTGCCGCAAGCCTATGTGGAAGACATGTACAATCCCTCCCGCTATGGTCGGACGGGAACCGGATCGGTCGAGGTTCGCGCGGCGAAATGAGCGAGACAGGGCCAGATTTAGGAGCCGCGGCGGAACCTCAAACTCCGTCGTGGCCGGGCTTGTCCCGGCCGCCCGCGTCTTCGCCCGACGCACGACAGAAACGCGGGGGCATTCGGGGCTCTTGGGTGAAGACGCGTTTCGCGGCTTTGGCCGGTCCTGACGGAGTGAGGTGGGGTACGGCACGACGCCTGGTGACGATCGCGGCTGTCCTGCTTGCGATGGTGATCGTCATCTTCACAGCCTGGATCATCTCCCTCGGTCCGTTGCCGCTGCAAGAGGCGCGCGCCGTGTCCACCACGATCGTCGATCGCAACGGCAAGCTGCTGCGCGCCTATGCGATGGCTGATGGCCGCTGGCGGCTGTCGGTCGATGCAAAGAAGGATGTCGATCCGACCTACCTGAAGCTTCTGCTCGCCTATGAGGATCAGCGCTTCTTCGAGCATCATGGCGTCGATCCCAAGGCGCTGGCACGCGCTGCGGTTCAGCTCGCCACCAGCGGCCATATCGTCTCGGGCGGTTCGACCATCACCATGCAGCTCGCGCGCCTGCTCGAGCCGCGGCAGCACCGCTCGCTGCAGTTCAAGCTGCGGCAGATCGTGCGTGCGCTCGAGATCGAGCGGCAGATGAGCAAGGACGAGATACTCGATCTCTATCTGACGCTCGCGCCTTACGGCGGCAATCTCGAAGGCATTCGCGCCGCCTCGATCGCCTATTTCGGCAAGGAGCCGAAACGGCTGTCGCTGGCCGAGGCCGCGCTGCTGGTCGCGCTGCCGCAGTCGCCGGAGACGCGCCGGCTCGACCGCTATCCGGACGCTGCGAGGAAGGGAAGGGATCGCGTGCTCGACCGTATGGTGTCCGAGCATGTCGTGTCCGAAGAGGACGTGGCGCAGGCGAAAGCGCAACCGGTGCCACGCTTGCGCCACCCCATGCCGATCCTGGCGCCGCATGCGGCGGACCAGGCGGCCGCCGCGGTCAAAGATCGATCGCTGATCCAGCTGACGCTCGATGCCAACCTGCAGAAAGTGCTGGAGCCGCTGGCGCATGATCGCGCCGTGAACCTGGGGCCGAATATCTCGGTCGGCATCATCGTGGTCGACAATGCCAGCGGCGACGTTCTCGCGCATGTCGGCTCGGCCGACTATTTCGACGCGCGGCGGGCAGGGCAGGTCGACATGACCCGCGCAGTGCGCTCGCCGGGATCGACTCTGAAGCCGTTCATCTATGGGCTGGCCTTCGAGGACGGCTTCGTGCATCCGGAAAGCCTGATCGATGATCGGCCGGTGCGCTTCGGCTCCTATGCGCCGGAGAATTTCGACATGACCTATCAGGGCACGGTTCCGGTGCGCAGAGCGCTGCAGCTGTCTCTGAACGTGCCCGCGATCGTGCTGCTCGACCGGGTCGGCGCCAGCCGGCTGTCCTCGCGGCTGAAGCAGGCGGGCGCCAATCTCGTCCTGCCGAAAGATGAGGCTCCGGGGCTTGCGATGGGGCTCGGTGGCGTTGGCGTCACCTTGCAGGATCTGGCGCAGCTCTATTCCGGCTTCCCGCGCCTCGGCAGCACCAAGCCGCTGCGCGAGATCATGGGCAGGGATGACGCGCGGGAGCCCATGCGGCTGATGGACCAGGTGGCAGCCTGGCAGGCCGGCAATGTGCTGTTGGGGACACCGCCACCGGAAAACGCCGTACGCGGCCGCATCGCCTTCAAGACCGGCACCAGCTACGGCTATCGCGATGCCTGGTCCGTCGGCTTCGACGGACGGATCACGATTGGGGTATGGGTTGGCCGCCCCGATGGCGCGCCGGTTCCCGGGCTGATCGGCCGGTTGGCAGCGGCGCCGATCCTGTTCGATGCCTTTGCCCGCACCGGCAAGCTCCCAGTAGCATTGCCGAAGCCGCCGAAGGGGGCGTTGCTGGCCAGCAATTCCAAGTTGCCGTTGCCGCTCCGGCGGTTCCGGCCGTTCGGGGAGCTGGTCCGAGCCGGGACCGAGCAGGCGCCCCATATCCAGTTCCCATTGAATGGGTCGCGGATCGACGTCGATCGCTCGGTCGGTGTGGATGCGGCCGCCATGCCGGTCAAGATCTCCGGTGGAGTGCTGCCCATGACGATGCTGGTCAATGGGCTGGCGGTCGGGGAGATCGACAGCCGGCGGCAGCGTCTGATCGACCCGCCGGGGCCGGGTTTTGCGCGCCTGACCGTCATCGACGCTGTTGGCGCCGCGGACACAGTTGTGGTCAGAATTCAGTGACATTTCGCTAAGCGGTTGTCGACACGGTGGTTTCAGCGTATGCGGAACCCCATGGTCGAGACCTATGCCCGTCCCCGTTTCGGAGAGCCCCGCGAGCCGAAGAACCTGGTCAATCCAGGTAACCGGCTGGCGCGGTTCCTCGATGTTGTCACCGTCAGCCACCTGCGGGCGGTCGCGTTCCTGCTCGTCTGCGGGCTGCTCGTGTTTCTGCCGGGCTTCTTCACCATCCCTGCGATTGACCGCGACGAGGCGCGCTTTGCGCAGGCCACCAAGCAGATGGTCGAGACCGGCGATTACGTCGATATCCGCTTCCAGGACGACGTGCGGTACAAGAAACCGGTCGGCATCTACTGGTTGCAATCGGCGGCAGTGGAGACGGCATCCGCACTCGGTCTTCCGCGCGCAGAGTTGCGCATCTGGGTCTATCGCATCCCGTCCCTGATCGGCGCGATCGGCGCGTCTCTCCTGACCTATTGGACTGCGCTCGCCTTCGTGACCCGCCGCGGCGCCGTTTTGGCTGCACTGATGATGTGCTGCTCGGTGCTGCTCGGGGTCGAGGCTCGGCTGGCCAAGACGGATGCGATGCTGTTGCTGACCGTCGTCGCTGCGATGGGGGCGCTGGCGCGGGTTTACCTGTCCTGGCAGCGCGGCGAGGATCCCGAACGTCCGCCGTGGAGTTGGCCCGCGATATTCTGGACGGCGCTCGCCGCCGGCATCCTCGTCAAGGGACCGTTGATCCTGATGTTCGCGGGGCTGACGATCGCCGCACTCGCGATCATGGATCGCGGGGCCGCGTGGTTGTGGCGCTTGCGGCCGCTCTGGGGCCTGATGTGGATGCTGGTGCTGGTGCTGCCCTGGTTCATCCTGATTTTCCTGCGAGCCGGAGAGACCTTCTTCACCGACTCCGTCGGCGGCGACATGCTGGCCAAGATCAGCGCGCAGGAGTCGCATGGCGCACCGCCCGGCGTTTACCTGCTGTTGTTTTGGATCACGTTCTGGCCCGGTGCACCGCTCGCGGTGATGGCGGCGCCCGCGGTCTGGCAGGCGCGACGGGAGCCCGGCGCGCAGTTTCTGCTGGCGTGGCTGGTGCCGTCCTGGATCGTGTTCGAGGCCGTGTTGACCAAGCTGCCGCATTACGTGCTGCCGCTCTATCCGGCGATTGCGATCCTCACGGTCGGTGCGCTGGAGCGCCGCGTGCTGTCGCGCTCGTGGCTCCGGCGCGGAACGGCCTGGTGGTTTGCGATTCCGGCGATCACCTCGCTGATCGCCGTGATCGGTGCGATCAGTGTCACCCGGCAGCCGGTGTTCCTGGCTTGGCCGTTCGTGGCGGCCGCACTGATTTTCGGCCTGTTCGCCTGGTGGCTGTATGAGGACGGGCGGGCCGAGCGGTCACTGCTGAATGCGGCAGTCTCCGCCATGTTCCTTGCTTTCGCGGTGTATGGCGTGGTGCTGCCGGCGCTGACACCATTGTTTCCGAGTGCCGAGATTGCTCGCGCCTTGCGCAATGTCGTTTGCGTCGGGCCGAAAGCGGCGGCGGCCGGCTTTCACGAGCCGAGCCTCGTGTTCATGACGGGCTCATCGACTCTACTGACCGACGGCTCGGGCGCCGCAGATTTCCTGAGTCAGGGCACCTGCCGCTTCGCGCTAGTGGAGCAGCGCTCGGAGCGCAGCTTCGTCCAGCGCGCCGAAGCGATCGGCCTTCGTTACAACGTCGCCAAGCGCATCGACGGCTATAACATCTCGCAAGGACGCCCGGTCACGATTTCGATCTTCCGGTCGGAAGGCACCGAGTAATGACTGCTCCCGAGGCGAGCGCGAAGGCGCCCGGGTACGGCGCGAATCTCGTGGCCGTGGTCGGGCAGGGACTTGCGCGCCTTGTGCGCCCGTCCCAGGCGCCGCACCAGGCCGTGGCTGCGGGCCGTCTGAGGCAGCAGCTATTTGCGCTGAGCGCAGTCAGCATCGGTCTGATTCTGCTGTTGGTGTTCACCTTCGACACCACGGCGATCGGATTGATGCCGCCGCGCGGCACACCCGCCCTCTGGCCGGTCCGAATCTTCACCGACTTCGGCAAGGACGAATATGTGCTCGCAGCCCTCGCCGCCGCGTTGGTCGTGGTGGCGTTGCTGGCGCCGCTCTGGCCGCGGGGCTCGCGCAGGCGCTTGCTGCATCTCGGAACGCATCTTCAATATCTGTTTATCGCGGTCCTGAGCCCGGTTCTGGGTGCCCAGGTCCTGAAATGGGCGATCGGTCGTGGCCGCCCCTTCGTCGGCGGCAAGGCGAATGCATTCAATTTTCAACCGTTCAACGGCACCGAGGCTTATTTCAGCATGCCGTCGGCCCACGCCGTGACCGCCTTCGCGCTCGCCTTTGCCGTGGCCGCGGTATGGCCCCGGTTGCGGATTCCCATCTACCTCTATGCCGTCGCGATTGCGTTGAGCCGCTTGGTGCTGCTGGCGCATCATCCCAGCGACGTGGTCGGCGGCGCTCTGGTGGGCCTCGTTGGCGCCATGCTGGTGCGATATTGGTTCGCCACGCGCCAGCTGGGCTTTGCGGTCGGTGACGGCGGCCAAATCGTACCACGTTGATCGGGCCGCCATGGCCAATTTGCCCCGACTTTCTCCCGCCTGCCTTCCCCCTCAAAGGGGTTGCTAGGCGGGGCCCGGCCCCATAAGAAGCCCCCCACGGGAAACCGCAAGGGCGCACAGCCCGCCTGGATTGATCCCTTCCACCACGAGCGTCGATTTTGCCGTCTTCCGAACACCCCTTGGCCGTCTCGATTGTCGTCCCCGTACGGAACGAAGCCGGCAATATCGGGCCGCTGATTGCCGAGATCGCGGCCGCGCTGGATGGCTTGTGGGCGTACGAGATCATCTACGTCAACGATGGCTCGACCGATGACACGGCTAAACGTCTCGCGGACGAGATGGCGCGGCGAACGAATCTCCGGGTACTTCGCCATGAGAATTCGTCCGGCCAATCCGCCGCGGTCCGCAGCGGCGTGCGCGCGGCCTACGGCGCCATCGTTGCGACCCTCGATGGCGACGGTCAGAACGATCCAGCGTTCCTGCCGGACCTGATTGCGGCAATCGAAAAGGGGGGAGCGCGTGTCGGTCTCGCCGCGGGCCAGCGCGTCGGTCGCAAGGATACCGGCTTCAAGAAACTGCAGTCGCGTCTTGCCAACAGGATCCGCAACGCCGTGCTGCACGACGGCACGCGCGACACCGGATGCGGTCTGAAGGCATTTCGCCGCGACGTGTTCCTGATGATGCCCTATTTTGACGGCTTGCATCGCTTCCTGCCGGCGCTGGTGCGCCGGGAAGGCTTCGACATCGCCTATGTGGATGTGATCGACCGGCCGCGCCGGTCGGGCGTGTCGAACTACGGTTTCTTCGACCGGCTGTGGATCGGGATCATGGACCTGTTGGGCGTATGGTGGCTGATCCGCCGCAAGAAGCCGACGCCGATCGCGACCGAGGTGAATTGATGCTGATCCAATACGGGCAGGCACTCGGCAATTACATCTACGACATCTTCGTCGCCAAGTTCGACTTCTGGCTCGCGTTCGGCCTTGCCGCCCAGCTCGCCTTCGCCGCGCGCTTCCTGGTGCAGTGGATCGCAAGCGAGCGCGCCGGCAAGAGCGTCGTGCCGCTGGCATTCTGGTTCTTCTCGATCGGCGGCGGCGTGATGACGCTGATCTACGGACTGGTCAAACGCGAGCCTGTCATCATCTTCGGTCAGCTGTTGTCCAACATCATCTATATTCGCAACGTGATGCTGATCTTCAAGTCTCGTCAGCATGGTTCGCAGACGCTGAGCCGGTAAGGCGGACTTAGCCTATCTGAATGAGCATGGCCGACCGCGAGGTCGTGCTTCATGAGACGGAATCCGCCTTCGTCAAATGGGCGCAAGCCTGAACGTTCAACCGCGGTTAGAGAGCGGGCCTCCTCGATGGTACTGTCGACTTTGTCGACCCAATCGTGTTGCGCTTCGCCGGAGAGTTTTGCCGGGTGGCGGTCTGATGTACTAGCAGGATCGGCGTTCGCTTCCGTCTGGCAGTTGTCGTCGATATGACGATTTTGTTAAGTCGTTCGGCGGAGCGCGAAAAAAATCCAGGAGTTCCTGCCCCGAATTTGTTCGCCGAACCAGTATGTGTGCGCCAGGATGGTGAATATTCCCAGGGGAGGGAACCATGACCAGAAAAATTCTTTGCGTTGCGCCTGTCATCGCAATTCTGCTCCAGCTATGCCCTGGAGGATCGGCGACCGCCGCCTCGCCAGGCGACAGTGGCGCGATCGGCACGACGTTTCCCGATCGTTTCCCGGTGATCCGGAATTTCTATCTCGGTCAGCCGGTGATTGGCTTCGGCTCCGATGTGGGTCGCGTCGAGCACGTCCCGATCATCTTCCTCCACGGCAATAACGATACGCCGTTCCCGACCGCCTGCAATCCATTCGGGCGCATGCAGGCCTTTGCGCAGTTCTTCATCGATCACGGCTACCGCGCGAGCGAGCTTTGGGGGCTGGGTTATCAAGGCGACCAGTGTGATCTGGCGCAGGACAACACCCATCGCTCGGGCATTTCGCACACGACGGCTACGGCGGTTCCGATGCTGCGCGAATTCGTCAAAGCGGTGCTCGATTTCACCGGCGCCAAGCGCATCGACATCGTCGCCCACAGCCTCGGTGTTACCGTGGCGCGCGAATGGATGCTGCAGGACAATGCCTATCGCAAGGTGCGGGCATTGGTTGCCATCGACGGTCCCAATCACGGCATTGTCGACTGCTCGCCCAATCCGGCCAACGTCTATCAGCTGCCGAGCGGCGGCGGCTTCACGCCGCACAGCGCGCTATGCGATGAGTACGGCTCCGACCACACGCAACTCCTCAGCGTCCTGAACGGCGCCGGCGAGACGCCAGGTCCCACGCGTTACCTGGTCATCCGCAACAAGCCGGGAACACCCGACTTCGTCTATAACAGTCTGCCGGATGGCACCCTCCCGGGCGTGCCCGCCGAAGATCGCGACGGCAAGGCGCATGATTTCACCGCCAGCGCCGGTCTTGCCGGTGCCGAGACGATCGACCTTGTTGACCAGGGGCAATTCGATCCGGTCCTCGCCACCGCCCATCTCGGGATCCTCAATTCTTCCGAAACGCGCGACGCCGCGCTGCGGTTCTTGACCTCCTTGGGAGGACGGGCCGATCAGGAGAGCGGCAATTAGCGCAACGTTCTGGCGTGAGAGGGATAGACCTCGATCATGAAGCAACGGAGCCGGGCTGCAGGCAGATGTCTCAGGCCGCGTTGAACGCGGCAAAACCGCGCTCGAAGTCGGCCTTCAGATCCTCGACATTCTCCAGCCCGATATGCAGCCGCAAGGTCGGACCTTCAGGCGCCCAACGGGTTGCGGTGCGATAGCTCGTGCAGTCGAACGGAATCGCGAGGCTCTCGAAGCCGCCCCACGAATATCCCATGCCGAACAGCGTGAGCGTATCGAGCAGCGCATCGACGGCAGCTTGCGGTTTCGGCTGCAGCACGATGCTGAACAGGCCGGAGGCTCCGGTGAAATCGCGCTTCCAGATCGCATGTCCCGGATCCGTTTCGAGCGCGGGATGCAACACCCGCGCGACTTCCGGTCGACCTGCGAGCCAGCGCGCCATCTCGAGGCCGGAACGATAATGCTGCGCCAGACGCACGCCGAGGGTGCGCAGGCCGCGCAGTGCCAGGAACACATCGTCCGGACCGGCGCAGACGCCGAGCAGCCGGATCGCTTCCGAGACCAGCGGCCACGCCGCCGCATTCGCCGAGATCGTGCCGAACATGATGTCGGAATGACCGCCGATATATTTGGTGGCGGCCTGGATGCTGATATCGACGCCCTGCTCGAGGGAGCGGTGATAGAGCGGAGTGGCCCAGGTGTTGTCGTCGATCACGAGCGCGCCATGCGCATGCGCAACCGCGGCGATGGCCGGAATGTCCGGCATCTCGAAGGACTGCGAGCCGGGCGCTTCCACGACCACCGCGCGTGTATTAGGCTTGAGCAGTTGCCCAATTCCTGTGCCGATCTGCGGGTCGAAGAAGCCGGTCTCGACGCCATAGCGTGCCAGGAGGCCGGTGCAGAAATTGCGCGTGGGACGATAGACGTTATCACAGACCAGGACATGATCGCCGGCCTTGAGCACGGCGAGCAGGGTGGTCGAGATCGCCGCTAGGCCTGAGGGCGCAAGGCCGACGCCTGCGCATTGCGGCCCCTCCAGCGCGATCAGCGCCTCCTGCAGCGCCTTGGTGGTCGGCGTGCCGTGCCGACCGTATTGGAATTCGCCACGATGCGCATGAAGATCGTCGGCCGTCGGATAAAGCACGGTGGAACCATGAACGACAGGCGGATTGACGAAACCATATTGGGCGTCTGGGTTGCGGCCGGCCGTCACCAGCCGGGTCTCAACCTGTTGTTGCGCTGCCGCAGCGCCGTCGTTTGAAAATGTCATGCGTTCGCCGCGTCTTTTTCCGGTCGTTCAGGTGACAGGATTTCATCCAGATCAGGAATGTTAATAACAGAATGCAGAAGAGGGGCGTCAACCCCTTGACCCGGCAGGCCAGTCGTTCTGTGATGGCGCCGCTATTCCATCGCTGCACGTTGAGGGGCTTGCCGCGATTTCCGGTCCATTTTGCGCGAAGGACGCCATATTCTGGTATGGCGTTTGCAATGGCGGATTCCGGTCGGCCCCGTTGACCTGCGTGAGGTATCAACGCTCAGGACGACCCTCGAAAGGCTGTGCCCATGAAACGCGTTTCTCTGGCTTTCACCCTTGCCCTCGCCACCGCCGTCGCAAGCCCCGGCGCTCACGCCGACACGCTCAAGACGGTCAAGGACCGGGGCATGCTGTCCTGCGGCGTGAGCCAGGGCCTGCCGGGCTTCTCCTCGCCGGATGACAAGGGCAACTGGACCGGACTGGACGTCGACGTTTGCCGCGCGGTCGCTGCGGCCATCTTCAACGATCCGACCAAGGTCAAGTTTGTACCGCTGTCGGCCAAAGACCGGTTCACCGCGCTGCAGTCCGGCGAGATCGACATGCTGTCGCGCAATACGACCTGGACACTGTCGCGCGACACCTCGCTGGGCGCCAATTTCACCGGCGTGACCTATTACGACGGGCAAGGATTCCTGGTGAAGAAGTCGCTGAAGGTGAATTCAGCGCTGGAGCTCAACAGTGCTTCGGTGTGCGTGCAGACCGGCACCACAACCGAGCAGAACCTCGCCGACTACTTCAAGGGCAACAACATGAAGTACGAGGTGATCGCATTCGCCGGCGCGGACGAGACCTTCAAGGCTTATGAATCCGGCCGCTGCGACGTCGTCACTTCGGACGTCTCGCAGCTCTATGCCGAGCGTCTCAAGCTCGCCAATCCCGCCGACCACGTGGTGTTGCCTGAAGTGATTTCGAAGGAGCCGCTGGGGCCGATGGTGCGCCATGGCGACGACCAGTGGTTCGACATCGTCAAGTGGGTGCTGTTCGGAATGGTCGACGCCGAGGAAATGGGCATCACCCAGAAGAACGTGGACGAGATGGCCAAGTCGGATAAGCCGGACATGAAGCGCGCCTTCGGCACCGACGGCAATCTCGGCGAGCAGCTTGGTCTCACCAAGGATTGGCTCTACCGGATCATCAAGGCTGTCGGAAATTATGGCGAGTCGTTCGACCGCAATGTCGGGACCGGCTCCAAGCTGCAGATCGCGCGCGGCTTGAACCAGCTCTGGAATAAGGGTGGAATCCAGTACGCGCCGCCGATCCGCTAAGACCAACGGGGTCGGGAGCTGGGGCGATGAGTATCGAAGCGAGGTCCCCTCCGCCGCAATACGCGCTTCGCCTGAAGCGCGTATTGGGCGGCCGCGCAGGGTGGAGCGGGTTCGTCCTGCAGATCCTGTTCGTCGCAGCGCTGGCGTGGATTGGCTTCGAGATCGTAGCCAATGTCCGCGCCAATCTCGAAGCTCAACGCATCACCTCGGGCTTCGGATTCCTGAACAATACGGCAGGCTTTGACGTCAGCCAGAGCCTGATTCCGTATTCCGGATCGAGCAGCTACACCCGCGTGTTCCTCGTCGGGCTGCTCAATACGCTGCTGGTCTCGGTCATCGGGATCTTCTTTGCCACGATCATTGGCTTCATCGTCGCGCTCGGCCGGCTGTCCCCGAACGGATTGCTGGCGCGCGTGGCGGGTGCGTACGTGGAAATCATTCGCAATCTGCCGGTGCTGTTCCAGATCCTGTTCTGGTATCTCGCCGTGCTCGCGGCGCTGCCTGCACCGCGGCAAAGCATCTCGCTGTTCGGAAGCTTCTATCTGAACAATCGCGGCTTGGTGATTCCATGGCCAATTGCCGAGCCCGGACTTGTGCCGTTCCTGATCGCGCTTGCGATCGCAGTGATTGCCGCGCTCGGGCTTCGGGGCTATGCGCGGCAGGAGCTGTTCCTGAAGGGGCATGAGATCCGGATCTGGCCCTACGTGATCGGCGTGTTGGTCGGGCTGCCCCTGATTTCGGCGCTCGTGTTCGGCAAGCCGGTCGAGTTCGAAGTGCCGGTACTGAAAGGATTCAACTTCGCCGGCGGCTCACGGGTCATTCCGGAATTCGTCGCGGTGACCGTAGCCCTGTCGATGTATACGGCGGCGTTCATCGCCGAGGTGGTGCGCGCCGGCATCCTGTCGGTGCACAAGGGGCAGATGGAGGCGGGCGTCTCGCTCGGCCTGTCGCGCGGACGAGTGCTGCGCCTCATTGTGATCCCGCAGGCGCTGCGCGTGATCCTGCCGCCGCTCACCAACCAATATCTCAATCTCACCAAGAACTCGTCGCTGGCGGTCGCGATCGGCTATCCCGAGCTGGTCTCGGTGTTCATGGGCACCACGCTCAGCCAAACGGGACAGGCGATCGAGATCATCGCGATCACGATGGGCGTATATCTGCTGATCTCCCTGATCACGAGTGCGATCATGAGCTTCTACGGCTGGCGACTGGGTAAGAGGCTCGGCGCATGAGCGACATCACCGCCCCCACCTTCATGCGTCAGGAACTGGTGCCGGAACGACGAGCGCCAGTCAGGACAACGGGACTGGTCGGCTTCGTTCGGACGCGGATGCTCAATTCACCGCTCAACGTCCTGCTCACGATCATCAGCGCGGCCCTGATCTGGTTTACGGTGGTCCCGGCGATCCAGTTCCTGCTGGTCGATGCGGTCTGGCACGGCCAGGACCGCGAGGCCTGCCTGGCGCAGAACGCCGGCCATCCGGTCGGCGCCTGCTGGCCCTACATCGGCGCCAAGATCACGCAGTTCGTCTACGGCTTCTATCCCGAAGCCGAACGGTGGCGCGTAAACCTCACCTTCCTGCTCGCCGTCGTTCTGCTTGTACCGCTGCTGATTCCGCGCATTCCGGCCAAGAGCCTGAATGCCGGCCTGTTCTTCCTGGCGTTGCCGGTGGTGGCCTTCTTCCTGCTCTATGGCGGCGGCCTCTCGGGCTTTGGCGTGAGCTGGACGGCGAGCCTGCTGGCGGCTTTTGCCGACAGCATCCAAAGCTCAGGCAGCGCATTGCTGCGTGCCGGCGCGAACACGCCCGGGGTCGGAATTCTGTTCTGGGCGGTCGGCGAGCTGATTGTTCTGATCGGCACGGTGGTGTCCTGGATCATCTCGCCGCTGACTTGGTTGCGGGGGGAGATCCAGAATTCGCATCAGCCGCTCTGGATCGATCTTGCGCTCACCGCCATTCTGGTTTCGGCACTGGTGTTGTTCCTTGGCGGCGGCCGGCGCGCGCTGGGGGCGGTCGTCAAATGCATCGTCACCTTTGCCGGTATCGGCGTCGTGATCGGCCTGATGGGCCTGGATCATGGCGGCCTTCAGGTCGTCGATACCAGGCTGTGGGGCGGGCTTCTGGTCACCCTGGTTGTATCGATCACGGGCATCGTCGCTTCGATGCCGATCGGCATCGCGCTGGCGCTCGGGCGTCGTTCGACCATTCCGCTGATCCGCATCTTCTCGATCGCCTTCATCGAGCTCTGGCGCGGCGTCCCCCTGATCACCGTGCTGTTCTTCGCCACCTACATGCTGCCGCTGTTCTTGCCGGGCAACATGACGGTGGATGGACTGCTCCGTGCGCTGATCGGCGTCTCGCTGTTCTCCGGCGCCTACCAGGCGGAAGTCATCCGCGGCGGCCTGCAGGCGATCCCGCGCGGGCAGGGCGAGGCGGCGAGCGCCCTGGGCCTGTCCTGGGCAAAGACGACCTTCCTGATCGTGCTGCCGCAGGCGCTGCGCCATGTCATTCCGGGGCTGGTCGGCTCCTTCATCTCGCTCTTCAAGGACACATCGCTTGTTTCGATCGTTGCGATCTTCGATCTGCTCGGCAGCCTGCGTGCATCGTTCTCCGATCCCACCTGGGCGACGCCGACCACGGCCTTCACCGGCTTCGCCTTCACGGGAATGATCTATTTCGTCTTCTGTTTCGGCATGTCGCGCTACGCGCTGTTCGTGGAGCGCCGGTTGAATGCGCACCGGCGCCATTGACCAGCATCGCGCAAGAGAGCTCAAAGTGATCCCATGACCACCAACCCGATCGTCAACATTGCCGCCCTCAACAAATGGTACGGCGATTTCCACGTGCTGCGCGATATCAATCTCGGCGTCGCCAAGGGCGAGCGTATCGTCATCTGCGGCCCGTCGGGCTCCGGCAAATCGACGTTGATCCGCTGCATCAATGCGCTGGAGGAATTCCAGGAGGGCGAGATCACGGTCGACGGCATCGAGCTCGGCCCCAACCTCAAGCGCGTGGATGAAGTCCGGCGCGAGGTCGGCATGGTGTTCCAGAGCTTCAACCTCTTTCCGCATCTGACCGTGCTGGAGAACTGCACGCTGGCGCCGATCTGGGTCCGCAACATTCCGCAGAAGGATGCGGAAGCCACCGCGATGAAGTTCCTGGAGCGCGTCAAGATTCCGCATCAGGCGCACAAATATCCCGGGCAGATGTCGGGCGGTCAGCAGCAGCGCGTGGCGATCGCACGTGCGCTCACCATGAATCCCAAGGTGATGCTGTTCGACGAGCCGACCTCGGCGCTCGACCCGGAGATGGTCAAGGAGGTGCTGGACACCATGGTCGATCTCGCGAAGGAGGGCATGACCATGCTGGTCGTCACCCACGAGATGGGTTTTGCCCGCGAAGTCGCTAACCGGGTCGTGTTCATGGACGCCGGCCAGGTTATCGAATCCAACACGCCGCAGGAATTCTTCGCCAATCCGCAGCACGCGCGCTCGAAGGTGTTCCTGAGCCAGATCCTGCGGCACTGATGAGGGAGCGAATAAGGGAGATTATTCGCTGATCCCTATTCACCTCACACGAATGGCGGCTTGATGTCGCTGCGCTTCTCCAGCCATGCCGGGACCGGCAGGTTCTTCGACCGCATGAACTCCGGATTGAACAGCTTCGACTGATAGCGATTTCCAGAATCGCATAGGATGGTGACGATCGTCTTGCCAGGTCCGAGCTGCTTGGCGAGCTGGATCGCGCCGGCGACGTTGACGCCGGTCGAGCCGCCGAGGCACAGGCCCTCGTGCTGCAGCAGGTCATAGATGATGCCGACGGCTTCATCGTCCGAGATCAGGAAGGCCGTATCGACCTTCGCGGTTTCGATGACCGGCGTCACCCGGCCGATTCCGATGCCTTCCGTGATGGAATCGCCAGGCGTCGATTTGGCTTCGCCGTGCTTGAACCAGTTGTACATGGCAAAGCCATGCGGATCGGCGCAGGCCGTGACGATGTCCTTGTTCTTTTCCTTCAGGTAGCGGCTCGTGCCGGCCAGCGTGCCGCCGGTGCCCACGGCGGAGATGAACCCATCCACCTTGCCGCCAGTCTGTTCCCAGATCTCCGGGCCGGTCGATTCATAATGCGCGTTGGCGTTGTCGAGGTTGTTCCACTGGTCGGCGAACAAGACGCCATTCGGTTCGGTCTTGCGGAGCTGATCGGCAAGGCGCCGGCCGACATGCTGATAATTGTTCGGATTGGAAAAGGGCAGAGCAGGCACCTCGACGAGTTCGGCGCCGCACAGTCTGAGCATGTCCTTCTTTTCCTGGCTCTGCGTCTCCGGGATCACGATCAGCGTGCGATAACCGCGCGCTGCCGCGACCACGGCGAGACCAATGCCGGTGTTGCCTGCGGTCGCCTCGACCACGAGTCCGCCCGGCTTCAATTCGCCGCGTTTCTCAGCCCCCAGGATCATCCATTTGCCGGCGCGGTCCTTGACCGATTGGCCGGGATTCATGAACTCGGCCTTGCCGAGAATGGTGCAGCCGGTCGCTTCCGAGGCATGCTTGAGCTTGATCAGCGGCGTGTTGCCGATCGCCTCGACGACGTCGTTTCGAATTGTCATGGCGCAATACCGTAAGGGATCCTCTGAAACATCTAGGAAGACCCTAGCGCGATATCCAGCCGCACGTAAGGCGCGGTGCAAGACGCGTTGACCGGCAGGTCGTTCAACGCTCCTTCGCGAACACGACCTGCCTGACGTCGATATTGCCGGAGAGGAATCCCGCCTCGCAGTAGGACAGATAATACTCCCACAGGCGACGGAAGCGATCGTCGAAGCCCGAGGGCACCAGGTTAGGCCAAGCCGCCCGGAAATTATTTCGCCAGATCGCGAGTGTCTTGGCATAATCTTGCCCAAAGATGCGCTCGCGCACGACAGGAATTCCAAATCGCTCGCCGAGTGTCTTCAGGATCTGCGGCGATGGCAGCATGCCACCCGGAAACACGTAGCGCTGGATGAAGTCGACTTCCCGGCGATAGTGCTGGAACATGCTATCTTGGATCGTGATCGCCTGGATGCCGGCCAAGCCGCCGGGCAGCAGTCGATCTCGCAACTGCGAAAAATATCTTGGCCAGAACTGCTCGCCGACCGCTTCGATCATCTCGATCGAGGCAATGCGGTCGTAGCGGTCGCGCTCGTCGCGATAATCCTGCAGCTTGATCTCGACCTTATCAGCCAGCCCGGCCTCGTGAATGCGGCGCTGGGCGAAATCGCGTTGCTGGGTGCTGATGGTGAGGCCGACGACCTTGGCGCCGAACGTCTTGGCGACATATTCGGCGAAGCCGCCCCAGCCGCAGCCGATCTCCAGCAGCTTCTGTCCGGGCTTGAGGTCGATGGCCTCGGCCAGCCGCCGGTACTTGTTCTTCTGCGCTGAAGTCAGGTCGGTCGTGTGCTCCTCGAAGATCGCCGAGGAATAGGTCATGCTGGAATCGAGCCAAGCCGAGTAAAACGCGTTGCCGATATCGTAATGCGCGTAGATGTTGCGCCGCGCTTGACGTCGAGTGTTCCGATTGAACCAGTGCCGTACCATCTGGGCGAATCGGATCAGCGGCTTGTCTTCGAGCATGGTCTGCAGGAGCTCGTGATTGACGCAGAACAGGTAGAGAAACTGCGTCAAGTCCGGCGTTTCCCAATCGCCGTTGAGATAGGCCTCGGCAATGCCGATGTCGCCGCCCTTGAGCAGCCGCGAGGCGAAGCCGTAATTGCGGAGGATCATGGCGGCGGCCGGGCCCGGCTCAAGCCCCCCGAGCCTGATCACGCGCCGGTCGAGCAGGGTCACGTCGAGCGTTCCGCGCCGCAGCTTTGCGCCGAAACCGAGGGCCAGCCGGGCCAGCCGCGGCAGGTCGGCGAGAACCTGATCGATATTGTCAGGGGTGACAGCAATCACGTCCGGCATGAGAGGTCCATTTCACGCAAAACGGCTCTGCATCCGAATGGTCGTGCCATCGGCGCAGCGTGGCAAGAACGAGCCTTCCGGACCAAAGCGCGCCGCCGGGGAGCCGTCAGCGCGGCAATATATTAAGCGTGGCTGTCCCGACTCGCCAAGCCGGTATTGGAACTCTGCGGACCAGGCTTGTCCGGACGGGGCACCAGGGCAATGCCCTTGAGCCAAAGCCGCAGCGCTTCCCAGTGGATGGCGGCAAAGACCTTGAAAGTGACAAGCGGAAGCGACACGAAGGCGTGCAGCAAGGCGGCCGAGGTCAGAGCGCGCCGGCGGCCGAGGAAAGTGGCGGCGAGCACAGGACCTTCTGGGCCGCTCTCCAGGATGCGCAGCTTGACCTCATCGCCCGGTGGGACGATGCGGAAATCGTAACGCATCGCCATGTCGATGAAGGGCGAGACGTAGAAAGACTTCTCCTGCGCCTGCCTGAGGCCCGCATCCGTGAGTTCGCCCGGCTTGACCGGCTGCACGTAAGGGGTGATATCGCCAAAGGTGTTGCGGACCTCGTAGATCATGAGTGCCAGACTGCCGTCTGCGCGGTAACAGAAATAGACCGACAGCGGATTGAACACATAGCCGAGCAGGCGCGGATAGCAGAGCAGCAGCACGCGTCCGCCGGAAAGGTCGATCCCGTGCGCGGCGGCGCTGGCTTGCGCATAGTCGCGCAGCGACGATCCGTCGCACTTGCCATGGTCGATCTCGCGAAAACTATAGAGCGCCCGGCGATTGGTGCCGAACAGGAAAGACTGCTGCCCCGCCTGGTCGAGCTGGTCGAGATCGATCAACAAGCTCATCACGCGGTAGGCGAAGCGATGGTGCCGTGGGCGCAGCCGAGCATGCATGACATCGCCGAAATAGAGCGCGGCGGCAGCTGGTGGCGGATCGGTCGTCGCGAAGCCCATGATCATTCCGCAGCTTGAGCGAGCTGTGGCGGCAATTTGCGCCAGGGCGCGACCGCGCCCAGAGCTTCCGCTGCGGCGAGGCCGGAGCGCAGCCCGTCCTCATGAAAGCCATAGCCGGTCCAGGCGCCGCAGAACCAGGTGCGGCGATGGCCTTGAATGTCCGGCAGTCGCTTCTGCGCGGCAAAGGCCGGGGCAGTGTATTGCGGATGCTCGCAAAGATACTTGCCGAAGGTGAGTTCGGGGGCCGGGGCAAAGGGCGGGTTGAGACTGACGAACAGCGGCTTGTCCGGGTCGATGCCCTGCAGATTGTTCATCCAATAGGTGACCGCGACGTCATTGAGCGGCGTGCCTTCGCGTTGCCAGCGCAGGAAATTCCATGAGGCCCAGGCGCGCTGGCGCCTTGGCATCAGCCTGATGTCGCGATGCAGGTAGATCGTGTTCGGGGAATATCTGATAGCGCCGAGAACGTCGCGCTCCTGCGTGTCGGCATCGCTCAGCATCGAAAGCGCCTGGTCGCTGTGGGCAGCGATGACGACGTGATCGTAGCTGTCGCGGTGGCCGAAGCTGTCGCGAACGACGACGCCCTGGGATGTTCGCTCGACCGCCGTTACCGCGCAGCCGAGCCGCAGCGAACCGCGAAAGGCGGACGTCAGTTTCTGAACGTAGTTGCGGCTGCCGCCCTTGACGGTGCGCCACACCGGCCGGTGATATTGCAGCAGACGATGGTTGTTGAAGAAGGCGATGAAGTTCTCGGCCGGAAAGTCGAGAATCTCGGAGGCCGGTGCCGACCAGATCGCCGCGCCCATCGGCGCCAGATAATCGGAGAGCAGGCGCGGGGCGAAATGGTTGCTGCGAAAATACTCGCCGAGCGAGAGGCCTGCGAGCCGGCCGGCCTTGAAGTCGGCGACGCTTTGCTCGTTGAAGGTGACAATGTCGCGCAGCATCCAAAGATACGACGAGGAGATCAGATTGGCGGGCTGGGCGAACAGGCCCTTGGCCGTCTCGAGCCAAGTATTGCCGCCGCCTTTCCATTCGAAGCGGCCTTCGTCCGCCGTAACCGCAAAGTTCATGCAGCTTTCGATCGTCTCCACGCCCAGGTGGTCGAAGAGGGCGGATAACTCGGGATAGTTGAGCTCGTTGTAGACGATGAAGCCGATATCGACCGCAATCGGGGCTCCATCATAGTCGATCGTGACCGTGTGGCTGTGGCCGCCCGGGCAAAGCTCGCGCTCATATACAGTAACTGGATAATGCCGTGACAGCGCCCAGGCCGCAGCGTTGCCCGCAATTCCCGTTCCAATCACTGCGACTCGCATTCAAAGCCCCCCGACCAGGATGTGCGAGATACGGTGCGTCCCGTGAAAGGTTTCAGGCGCGGCTTTGACAGCACAGCTGCGGTCAAAATGGTTCGCCGGATATGAAATCTTGGTAAGAATGCGGGCTGTGCTGAGGCCGCTTTGGCCGCAGAAAACCGCAAAAAATGCGGGGAATCCGTCCCATTCTGGATAGCGGAAGGAGATTGCCGCGAAGGGGACAGAGCTGCGGCAGGACTGTCCGTCGTGCGTTCGCGCGGGTAGTATGATCGGCAAGATCACAGGGAAGCATTACGTTCGTGTCCAGCTTGCACATCGTCGTCGACGAGGCCGCCCGCGTCTGCACCTATGCGCGCGTGCGCTCCGCCCTTGCGGCTTCTTCGGCCTGCGGAGACCGGATGTGACCCAGTTTGGCGTGATGACGGCGGCCAGGCCGGCACGCCCGCATTTGCGTCGTGCGATCCGATGGCTGGCGGCGGTCGGACTTGCGGCGAATTCGGCCGGCTGCCTGTTGACCCAGGATCTTCCGGATCCGGCGCTTGACGTCCCAGGTCGCTACAAGCACGCCGCAGGGGCGGATTCGGTCGCTCCTCCCTCCTTGGATTGGTGGCGCGGCTTCGGCTCGAAGCAGCTCACCGAGCTGATGGAGGAGGCGCAGCGGGTCAATCTCGACATCGCCGCGGCGGTTGCCCGTTTCAAGCAGGCCGACGCGCTGGCCCGGCAGGCCGGCGCAGCGCTACTGCCCAGCCTCACGGCAACGGGGCAGGAGACCTATTCACGCACCTCCGGATCCAGCGCCAGCGGCCTCACCAATGGCGGCCGCGAGGTCGTCAACTACCAAGCCTCGCTTGCGGCGAGCTACCAGCTCGACTTCTTCGGCCAGAACCGTGATGCGCTCCAGGCCGCCGAGGAAACCGCGATCGCGAACCGCTTCGATCGCGATGTAACGGCGCTGACCACGCTCGCGAGCGTCGCCAACGCCTATTTCCAGGTGCTCGCCGCTCAAGATCGTCTTCGTACCGCCGAGCGCAACATCGCCAGCGCCCAGCGCGTGCTCGATGCCATCCGCGAGCGGCAGAAGGCCGGCACCGGCACTGATCTCGACGTCGCGCAACAGGAGAGCGTGCTGGCCAACCAGAAGGCGGCCGTGCCGCCGCTGCGGCAGACGCTCGACCAGAATATCAATGCGCTGGCGGTTCTGGTGTCGCGCCCCCCCGAAAGCATCCATGTCAAAGGTGGTTCCCTCGACCAGATCAGGACGCCACGCGTGACGCCGGGGCTGCCCTCGGAGCTCCTGACGCAGCGTCCGGACATTCGCCGCCAGGAGGCGCAACTGGCGTCTGCAACCGCAAACGTCGGCAATGCACGCGCGCAATTCTTTCCGAGCATTCAGCTGACCGGACAAGGCGGCTATCAAAGCTCGGCGCTGGTGTCGCTGTTCCAGCCGCATGCCGCCTTCTTCAGCCTGGTCGGCAGTGCGACCCAGCCGATCTTCGACGGCGGCCGGATTCTCGGTAATTTCGAGAACGCCAAGGCACGCCAGGATGAGCTGTTGCAGACCTATCGCAAGACGGTGGTCCAGGCCTTCACCGACGTCGATAATGCGCTGTATTCGATCAAACAGACCACGATCAGGCTGCAGCTGCAGCGTGACGTGCTGGCATCGTCGCGGCGGGCGTTCCAACTCTCCGAACAGCAACTGCGCGCCGGCACTGCCGATATCGTGACCGTGCTGAATACGCAATTGACGCTATTTCAGGCCGAAGACGTGTATTGGCAAGCGCAGCTCGCACGGCTCCAGGCCATCGTGAGCCTCTATCAGGCGCTGGGGGGCAGCTGGGAGCCGAAAGTGGAGAAACCGGTCGATGCTCTTTAAACCGGACCAGAAACGAACCGACACAAAGGGTGAGCCTGTAAAGCGATCCAGGCGGGGCCGGCGCCTGGTCGCGGCCGTGCTGACGCTCGTGATCCTCGGTGGTCTCGGTTACATCGGGTGGAGCGCGATCCAGCAGCGGCAGGCCGGGCTGCGCATGCAGCGGCCGGACCTGCCGGTCCCCGTGCTTGCCGCGACCCCGATCACCAAGGATGTCCCGGTCTATCTGGACGGAGTCGGCGCGGTGCGCGCGCTCAACACGGTGACGGTGCGCTCGCAGGTCGACGGCAAGCTGATCGCGGTGAATTTCGTTGAAGGACAGGACGTCAAGAAGGGCGACGTGCTCGCCGAGATCGATCCTGCGATCTACCAGGCGCAGTACGACCAGGCGGTCGCCAAGAAGGCGCAGGACGAGGCCCAGCTCGCCAACCAGAAGCTCGATCTGCAGCGCTATGAGCAACTCGCGGCCAGCAATGCCGGCTCGAAGCAGCAGGCCGATACTCAGCGCGCGACGGTCGCGCAGCAGCAGGCGCTGATCAAGGCCGATCAGGCCGCCATCGACAATGCTGCGGCGACGTTGAGCTACACCAAGATCGTCGCGCCGCTCTCGGGACGCGCCGGCCTGCGCCAGGTCGACCAGGGCAACATCGTCCATGCGGCCGATGCGACCGGCCTCGTGATCATCACCCAGCTGCAGCCCATCGCAGTCCAGTTCAGCCTGCCGCAACAGCAGATCATGCGGGTCAACGCAGCAGCGGGCGCCGGGCCGCTTGCCGTCGACGTCTTCGGCAATGACGGCGTGACCGTGATCGATACCGGGACGCTCAAGGGCATCGACAACCAGGTGGATTCGACAACGGGCACGCTCAAGCTCAAGGCCGAATTTCCCAATGCGAAGTTCCAGCTCTGGCCGGGACAGTTCGTCAATGTTCGGCTGAAGGTGGAGACCCTTGCCAGCGCGATCGTGGTCCCGACCGCCGCCGTGCAGCGGGGGCCCGTCGGCACCTTCAGCTATGTGGTCGGCGAGGGCGATATCGTTTCGGCGCGCCCTGTCACGGTGACGCAGCAGAATGAGTCCGAGGCGGTGATCGCCAGCGGATTGACGTCCTCGGACCGGGTTGTGACCACCGGCTTTGCCAATCTGGCCGATGGTGCCAAGGTGATCGTCGGTCACGATGAGCAGACCCCGACCGCCGATCTGGCGCCACGCAAGCGCGGCAGCCGGAATGCGCAGGGCAAGGATCAGCCCAAGGAACAATCCAAGGGCCAGGCAAAAGGCGGTGGCGGGAGGCCGCAGCCATGACGCAGATCAGCGGCTAGGAGCCTCGTGCGGATGGGCGTATCCGAACCCTTCATTCGTCGTCCGATCGCGACGTCGCTGCTCGGGGTGGCGCTCCTGATCGGCGGTCTGTTGGGCTATTTCGCGCTGCCGGTCTCGGCGCTGCCGCAGGTCGATTTCCCGACGGTGCAGGTGACGACGCAGCTGCCGGGCGCGAGCCCCGATGTCATCGCGTCGCTGATCACCGCGCCGCTGGAGCGGCAGCTCGGCCAGATTCCGTCCTTGAGCGCGATGAATTCGACCAGCTCATTCGGCGTCAGCCAGATCTCGTTGCAGTTCGATCTCGGCCGCGACATCGACGGCGCGACCCAGGACGTGCAGGCGGCGATCAATGCCGCCGCCGGCGTCTTGCCGAAGACGCTGCCGTATCCGCCGACCTACGCCAAGGTCAATCCGGCCGACGCGCCGGTGATGACGCTCGCACTGACGTCGGGCACGATCTCGCTGCGCGCGATGAGCGATATCGCCGACACCATTCTGGCGCAGCGCCTGAGCCAGGTGTCCGGGGTTGGCCGCGTCTCCGTCCTCGGCGGCCTTAAGCCCGCCGTGCGCATCCAGGCGGACCTGGGGCGGCTGGCCGCTTACGGCATCGGCATGGAGGATCTGCGCAGTGCCATCGCCGGCGCCAATGTCTCGGGGCCGAAGGGCTCGCTCGACGGCGCGCAGCAGGCCTACACCATCACCGCCAATGATCAGATCGCGGCCGCCGACGCCTACAAGCCGATCATCATCGCCTATCGCAACGGCTCGCCGGTCACGATTGCCGACGTCGCGACCATCGTCGATGGGCTGGAGAACGAGCGCACCGGCGGCTGGTACCAAGGTACGCCGGCCGTCATCATCGACATCCAGCGTCAGCCCGGTGCCAATGTCATCGAGGTCGTCCGCCAGATCCGGGCCGAGATCCCGAAGCTGCAGCGGACGATTCCGGCCGGCGTGAAGCTGAACATCGTCAGCGACCGCACCGTGACGATCCGGGCCTCGGTGCATGACGTGCAGTTCACGCTGGTCCTCAGCGTGGTGCTGGTCACGCTGGTGGTGCTGCTGTTCCTGCGCTCGATGCGCGCCACCATCATCGCCGGCGTTGCATTGCCGCTGTCGTTGATCACGAGCTTCGGCATCATGTATTTCGCCGGCTTCAGCCTCGACAATCTATCGCTGATGGCGCTCACGATCGGCACCGGCTTCGTCGTCGACGACGCCATCGTGATGATCGAGAACATCGTCCGCCATATGGAGGAGGGCGAGTCGGCGATGAGCGCCTCGCTGCGTGGCGCTAGCGAGATCGGCTTCACCGTGATCTCGCTGACGGTGTCGCTGATCGCCGTGTTTATCCCGCTGCTGTTCATGACCGGCTTGGTCGGCCGCATGTTCCGCGAATTTGCGCTCACGCTGACGATCGCGGTGGTGACCTCGGCGGTGGTGTCGCTGACGCTGACCCCGATGATGTGCTCGCGGCTGCTCAAGCATACGCATGAGGAGTGGGTGATCCCGGGCCTCATGGCGATCAGTCGGTTCATCGATCGCACCGTCGCCTTCTATCACCGGACGTTGCTGTGGGTGTTGGAGCGCCAGCGCGCCACGCTGGCTGTGACCTTTGCGACGCTGGCGACGACCATTGCGCTCTATGTCGTCGCGCCGAAGGGTTTCCTGCCGCTGCAGGACACCGGATCGATCACCGCCGTCACCGAGGCGGGGCCGGACGTCTCCTTCGTCGAGATGCAGAAGCGTCAGGCCGATGCGGCGGCTGCGATTCAATCCGATCCTGACGTCACTGGCGTCGTTTCGGTGATCGGCGCCGGCTCGGTCAACCCGACCACCAATGTCGGCAAGTTCGTGATGACCTTAAGGCCGCTCGGCGAGCGGCGCGACAATGTCGCGGTCGTGATCGACCGCCTGAAGCAGAAGGTCGCGGTCATTCCCGGCATGAGGGTCTATTTCCAGCCGGTGCAGGACGTGCAGATCTCGACGCAGTCGAGCCGCTCGCAATATCAGTACACGCTGACGGGCACGGATGCGGCTGAAGTGTCGAAATGGGCGGGCAGGCTGGTCGCGGAGATGCGCCGCGATCCGCTGTTCCGCGACGTCTCGTCGGAGGCGCAGGACGGCGGTCTGCGTGCCGAGCTCACGATCGACCGGCAGCGCGCCGGCCAGCTTGGGGTCAATCTGCAGGGCGTGACCGACACGCTGAACGATGCGTTCGCGCAGCGGCAGATCTCGACCATTTACGGCCAGGCCAATCAGTATCGCGTGGTGCTGGAAGCGCTGCCGATGTATCAGCGCGACCCATCCGTGCTGTCGAAACTCTATCTGCCCGGCGCCGGCGGCCAGGTGCCGCTCTCGGCGGTCGCGACATTGAAGCGGACCACGGCTCCGCTCGCGATCTCGCACCAGGCGCAGTTTCCTGCGGTGTCGCTGAGCTACAACCTGGCGCCGGGTGCCTCGCTCGGCGAGGCGGTCGATGCGGTGAAGACGATCGAGAACCGGATCGGCATGCCCGGCAGCATTGGCGGCGTCTATTCCGGCGATGTCGCCGAATTTTCCAAATCGCTCGCCGGCCAGCCCTGGCTGGTGCTGGCCGCTGTCGTGACGATCTACATCGTGCTCGGTGTGCTCTACGAGAGCTACATCCATCCGATCACGATTCTTTCGACCCTGCCGTCGGCCGGCGTCGGCGCCATTCTGGCGCTGATGGCGTTCGGGCAGGATCTCTCGGTCATCGGCCTGATCGGCATCATCCTCTTGATGGGCATCGTCAAGAAGAACGCGATCATGATGATCGATTTCGCACTCGAGGCGGAGCGAAAGGAGGGCATGTCGCCCTATGACGCGATCGTGCAGGCCTGTCTGTTGCGCTTTCGCCCGATCATGATGACAACCTTGGCCGCGCTGTTCGGTGCGCTGCCGCTGGCGATCGAAAGCGGCACCGGCTCCGAGCTGCGCTTTCCGCTCGGCATCTCCATCATCGGCGGCCTGCTGCTGAGCCAGCTCCTGACGCTCTACACGACGCCCGTGATCTATCTCGCGCTCGACCGCATCAACCGCTCCCTGGAGCGGGCGCTGCCGCCGGTCGGCCCCGATGCGCCCCCGATCGCCGGGGCCACAGAGGGCATCCAGTAATGGCGTCGATCTCCGAGCCATTCATTCGGAGGCCGGTCGGCACCACGCTGCTCTCGATCGGGCTGTTCCTGGTCGGGATCGTGGCTTACGTGTTTTTGCCGGTCGCGCCAGTGCCCAACGTCGATTTTCCGGCCATCTTCGTCTCTGCGACGCGTCCGGGCGCCGATCCGTCCGTGATGGCAGGTACCGTCGCGGCGCCGTTGGAGCGACGGCTCGGAGAAATCTCCGGCGTCGATCAGATCACCTCGACGAGTTCGCTCGGCACGACCAATATCCAGATCCAGTTTTCGATCGGGCGCGATATCGACAAGGCCGCGCGTGACGTGCAGGCCGCGATCAATGCAGCGCTGGCGGACCTGCCGAGCGATCTGCCGGCGTTGCCGCGTTTCCGGAAAGCGAACACGGCCGCAGCGCCGGTGTTCGTGCTGGCCCTGACCTCGAAGACGATGTCGACCAGCGCCATCTACGACGTAGCCGATACCGTGCTGGCGCAGCGGCTGTTCCAGGTACCTGGTGTAGGCAATGTGACCGTGAGCGGCGCCGACCAGCCGGCGGTGCGGATCGCGCTCAACCCGGTCGCGCTCGCCAATGCCGGCATCGCCACGGACGATGTCAGGACAGCGATCGTGAACGCCAACCCGCTCGGGCCTGTCGGCATTTTCGAAGGGGGCCGCCAGAGCGAGACGATTGCGATCAACAAGCAGATGCGCCATGCGGTGCAATTTCGGGACATCCTGATCAAGAGCTCCAACGGCAATTTCGTCAGGCTGTCCGACGTCGCCGATGTCGAGGATTCCGTTCGCAACGTGCGCCAGGTAGCCTGGTTCAACAAGCAGCCGGCGGTGCTGATCCAGATCAGCAAGCAGGGCGATGCCAACGTGATCGAGACGGTCGACCGGGTGAGGGCGCTGATCCCGGATCTGAAGCAATGGATTCCGGCCGGCCTCGACATCTCCATTCTGGTCGATCGCACCGGCACGATCCGCGCCTCCGTCGATGACATGCAGTGGACGTTGCTCGCGACCGCAGCGCTCGTGATGGTCGTGGTCTTCGTGTTTCTGCGCCGGATTGTTCCGACGATCGCAGCCGGCGTCTCCGTACCGCTGGCGCTCGCCGGCACCTGTGCTGGGATGTGGCTCGCCGGCTTCTCGATCGACAATCTGTCGCTGATGGCACTGGCAATCTCGGTAGGTTTCGTGGTCGACGACGCCATCGTCATGATCGAAAACATGTACCGCAATCTCGAGCACGGCATGCCGCCGTTCCGCGCGGCGCTCGAAGGAGCGAGGCAGATCGGCTTCACCGTACTCTCGATCAGTCTCTCGCTTGTCGCTGCCTTCATCCCGCTGATCTTCATGGAAGGTGTGGTCGGGCGGCTGTTGCGCGAATTCTCGCTGACGCTGACTTTTGCGATCGTCGTCTCCACGGTGGTGTCGCTGACGGTGACGCCGATGATCTGCGCGCAATACATCAAGGAAGCGATCTCGGACCGCGCCAGCTGGTTCGACCGGCTGGTCGAGGGCACGTTGTCGCGGATGGTCCGCTTCTATGCCTGGAGCCTGCGCGGGGTGCTCGGCTTCCCGCTGCTCACCTTGCTGGTGTTCTTCGCCACGATCGCGTTGACGGTGACGCTCTACATCAAGACCCCGAAGGGCTACTTCCCGATTGACGATTCCGGCTTTGTCATCGGCGCCACCCGCGCCTCCGCCGACATCTCGTTCCAGTCGATGCTCGGGCTGCAGCAACGCCTTGCGGACATCGTCATGGCCGATCCGGCAGTTGCCGGCATTGGTTCGATCATTGGCGCTGGTGGCGGGCCTGGCGGCGGCACCTCGAACCGCGGCACCATGTTCATCAGCCTGAAGCCGCCCGAGGAGCGCGGCGGCATCTCGACCCAACTCGTGATCGACCGCCTCCGGCACAACCTCGCCATGGTGCCGGGCATTCGCCTGTTCATGTTTGCCGCCCAGGATGTCCGCACCGGCGGGCGCCAGAGCGACTCGGATTACCAGTACACGCTGACCAGTCCCGATCTCGACCTGTTGCAGAAATGGGCGCCGATCGTTGCCAAGCGCATGGAGACGGTGGAGGGGATCACCGATATTTCCAGCGATCGCGATCCCGGCGGGTTGGCGTTGTCGCTCACGATCGACCGGCAGAAGGCGTCGATGCTCGGCGTTCGTGTGCAGGACATCGACAACGCGCTGAACAATGCTTTTGCGCAGCGTCAGATCTCGATCGTCTACAGCCAGCGCAACCAATACATGGTGGTGATCGAGACCGATCCGAAATTCCAGACCGATCCGTCGAACCTCGACCGTATCTACGTGGCGGGCAGCGGTGACACCCAGGTGCCGCTGTCAGCGGTGGTGCACGCCCAGCGCGGCCTGTCGCCGCTCGCCGTTTTCCATTCGCAATCGTTTCCGTCGACCACGGTTTCGTTCAACCTGCTGCCGGACGTAACGTTGCAGGCGGCGACCGCGAACATCCAGCGTGCGGTCGACGAGCTGCATATGCCCGAGGGCATTCGTGGCAGCTTCGACGGCAATGCCGGCGACTTCGCCAAGACCAGCGGGCGCCAGTGGGTGCTGATCCTGTTCGCTTTGGCGGCGATGTATATCGTGCTCGGTGTGCTTTATGAGAGTCTGGCCCATCCGTTCACGATCATCTCGACTCTGCCGTCCGCCGGACTCGGCGCGCTGCTGGCCCTGCAAATCACCAACACGCCGCTTACCGTCATCGCCTTTGTCGGCATCATCCTCCTGATCGGTATCGTCAAGAAGAACGGGATCATGATGGTGGACTTCGCGCTGGAGGCCGAGCAGCAGCGCGGGCTGTCCTCGGCGGATGCGATCTTCGAGGCGTGCTCCGCGCGCTTTCGCCCCATCCTGATGACGACGATGGCCGCGCTGTTCGCCGGCATTCCGCTGGTCATCGCGACCGGCCCGGGAACCGAACTGCGCCGCCCGCTCGGCATCACCATCATCGGCGGGCTGTTGGTGTCCCAGGTGCTGACGCTCTATACGACGCCGGTCATCTATCTGCTGATCGATCGGGTCCGGAATTTCCGCCTGCTATCCAAGATCGGCTGGTTTGTCGTCACCCTGGCCCGCTGGATTTGGCCGCCGACCGTACCTGGTTCGTAGCGCGTGGCTTGCCCGTTGTCGGATCGCGACACTCGGCCTATAGCCGGGAAATGTCAGATCCCAAAGAACCTCTCGTCGCGGACCAGCTTGGCGAACATCCCGATTGCCCACGCTGCCAGAAGCAGATGCCGCTCTGCATTTGCGACAGCGTCACTCCGATCGCGAGCCGCCTTTCGCTCCTGATCCTGCAGCATCCGCAGGAGCAGGACCGGGCGCTTGGCACCGCACGGTTGGCCGCGCAGCATTTCGAAAAAGCCGTCGTTCGTGTCGGCCTGTCCTGGCCGAGCCTAGCCAAGGCGCTGGGCCGCCCGGTGGCGGATCCGGCGCGCTGGGCGGTTCTGTATCTCGGGTCGGCCAAGGCTGCCGATCTCGATCCGGACAGTGAGGTTGTCGCGCTCACGCGCAAAGGCGAGGTCGCCGAGAACCAGCGCGGCGTCCTGAAAGGGATCGAAGGCGTGATCCTGCTCGACGGTACCTGGAGCCAGGCCAAGGCGTTGTGGTGGCGCAATCCCTGGATGCTCAAGTGCCAGCGCGTGATCTTGGGTCCGCGCTATCCGTCCCGCTACGGCCGTCTCCGTCGCGAGCCGCGCCGCGATGGGCTGTCGACCATCGAGGCGGCTGGGATGCTGATCGGCGCACTGGAGCACCGCCCGGAGATCGCCGCCACGCTGAATGCGAGTTTCGAACGGATGCTGTCACGCTACCGCGAGGTGCAGCGGGTAAATCCGGAACTCACGCCGCCCCCCAAGCCCCGGAGGAATCGGGATCGGCGTCATAAGCGCGCGGTATCATCTCTTTGATGGAGCACGATCTTTTCAGAAAACCGGTTTCCACTTTGCCGGATCGTGCTCCAGGGACCATCGGTACGCTTTTTGCATTGCAGCATGAGGCGAGGATGGAGCCTATGCAGCAAGACGATAAAGAATCCAACGTGGTACAGCTGCGCGATTACGCGCAGAGGCGGACCCCCGGGGGGCGCCGCGACACGGCCGCGCCGTGCTGTTCGGCCTCGCAATCCGGGCGGTTGCTGACATGGCCGCGGTTCCGGGCCGCGTATCCCGGCGGGATCGACGATCTTCCCGTCTGAGCGCGCCGGAACGAGCCTCGACGCGGCCGCAGGAGATGGTTCTAAGTCATTGAGAAGATTGATGGAGGCCACGACCAGAATTGAACTGGTGTAAACGGTTTTGCAGACCGCTGCGTAACCACTCCGCCACGTGGCCCCATTCAGGGCGGTTCAATACAGGCGATCAGTGGGCTAGGCAACCATTCTCGCCGCCATCCGGTGCCGGTTCCCCGGATTATTCGTGCCGCCTCTCGGACCGGAATACTGATCGCCACGCGCGACCGCCAGCGGCCACGCCTCGTTCAATCAGCAGGCCGCATGCCAGCCGTCAGGAAACGGGATCAGTGGCCAGGGGGTCTGATTGTCGTTCGCGGCTTTGGGCAATGCGAAAGATCTCGAGGGCACGCGCGGCATCGTGACGATCTCTTGGTGGGCCTGGGGCTCCGGCGCAATCGCCGTTCGCACAACGTCCAGCAATAACTCGTACTCAACTTCACCCATGATGCCCTCACGCCATTCGCGTGCGCACCATCGCAAAACAGTTCTTTCGACCGGTTGAGCGATTCGCTCTAATTCTAATGATCTGTCGCCGATCCGGGCATTGGTTACCGGCCACTTCACTCTCGCGCTGACGTTAGCGGAGGTCAAAGATCGCAGCACGTGAGTAAAATCACATTTCCCCGGGAACATTTCACCGCTCCTGGATCCGGAAGCCCCCCGAACGGATGGGACGCGATGCGCGAGCCGATCGTTAGCGGGCACGTGATCGGGACGAGAATGCAGCCGAGTGCCGACCGATCCCGCCCCGGCAAGCAGCGCCCAGCACCAGGGTAGGCCCGTTCAGTTCGAAGTCGTTGTCGGCCAAGTCTGCATCTCGCCGGCGACAATCGCGGCAGAGGAGGGCAGGATCTCCTGCATGAGCTGTGCGAGGTCGTTCGGATCGAACGGCTTGGCCAACCTGTAGAGACCCGGCACTCTGACCGACATGCCGAGAAAGTCGGGCGCGCCACGCCCGGATTCCAGAACCATCGCCGACATCATGACGATTGGCATGACGGGCCAAACCGCCCGCGCTGCCCGCATCACGTTGCTGCCATCGATCCCCTGAAGGTTGAGGTCGATGAGAGCGGCGGCGTATTCGTCGTTTGCCACCGCTGCAAGGGCCGCCCTGCCATCGGTCATGGCCGTAACAGCATAGCCCTGCCTGATAAGCAGATGCTGGATCATGCAGCAGATCCCCACCTCGTCGTCGACGACCAGGATGTTCCTCATGATACCCTCCGGATGAAGGATGCTTCGCCGGCTCGGTCTACGGTTGCCAGCACGTCGACGATATCTAACGGCGCTTGCTGGGCAGCAGTGGCACCCACCTTGATGGCCGAGCCGACCGCGGCCGGATCCCCCTGTCGGCAATCGGTGAAGGCGTAATGCGATGGGGCGAGGGTGGGGATGGTGGGGTCGATCTTGATGAATTCCCGGATGGTGCCGGGTGCTCGATCGTGGTCGATGACAAGGATGGTGGGCATTGGCCACCTCAGTGTCAGCCAGACTGAAGGACACACGCGACGAGCGGGTCGCTGAGATTGACCTAGCTGCATCGCCAAGACTTGCAGCCTGAATCAATTGTTCCTGTTTTGCAACCAGAAGTTTTGTGATGCGCGCGGGCGTTATGTTGCCGCGCTCGTCAAATTCCGCGTTTTATGCACCCTAGCATGCAAAGGTGCGTGTCATTTTGCCTGTAAGTTGGCCGGACTATGCCGGTGCTGCGCGGCAGACTAACGGCAAGACGATTAATCGCAGGCAGAATGGCCTCTTTCATTCGAGCAGGCACCGCGGTCGCGCCTTGTTTCCCTCTTCAAGCAACTGCAAACAGGCGAATTCATTGCTATGGGTTCAGCCCTGAGGCCGCCAGGTTGGCCGAGCAAAGAACGGCGCATTTTCCCTCGCGAACGCCTGCCGCGAGATGATGCGGCTCGAGGGCGACACCGAAAGATTCTGCCACTCGATCGGATCGACAAAGCGGAGCGTTGCGATCTCGTCACCATCGGGCGTCAGGGCACCGCCGATGATCGACGCCTCGAATGCAATGACGGTGTAGTAGGTGAGGTCGCCGTTCGGATACCGGATCAGAAATTCCGGACCGCCGAACACGCCGATCAGCCGTTCCGGACGGGTCAGGAGCCCGGTCTCTTCGAAACATTCGCGCATCGCCGCATCGGCAGGATGTTCGTCGGGATCGATCGCGCCCCCAGGCAAGGTCCATAGGCCGGTCTCGGCGTCGAGCCCCAGCAGCAGCCGATTCTGATCGTCGAAAATCGAGATGGAAACAGCCGTCGTCGCCAGAAGGTCGTGGCCGATCTTGTCGCGAACGGCCTTCATATGGGCAGAAATAGGCATGGGCGAACCGAGCTCCGAGCAGGGGCCTCGCTTGCCCGACTGCTCACAGGGCGTCAAGTACATTGGCTGGCAGCGATGCGGAATCTTCGAGGTCGAGATCGAACCACATCGTCAAGCGAAGTCCGATGTCCACCGCCCGCACCGCATCGTATCCTTGGCGAGAAATATCTTCGCCGAGCCCAACCTCGAAAGCGGCTACACACCTATCGCAGTTCGGCCGAAAGCCCGCTTCCACAATCCGCGCATGATCGCAAGCGTATCGAGCGTGCGAATCTCCTGCGAGTAGTCTCCGGTATAGAGCTTCACGATCAGGCGATCACGTGAAGCCGCATCCAGTTCGTGCGTGAACCGGATCGAGGTCTTCCGTGCCGCCCCTCTGGTAATGCTCTCGATGCGGGACGGGAGAGGAGGAAACCCGGCGGCTTCGATGAGGATATTGTCGCCGACGGAAAGCGGCTCGTCCTGCAAAACCTCCAGAGTGCCGGATTCCAGCGACATGCTGATGAGTCGTCCGGGAACACGTCCCCGATTGGATCGTGCGCTGGCCGGTTCACCAATAAAGAACGCCACTACTGGTACGCGAGGCTTCTCGAAACAAATGAGGGCAGCGATCACGAGCAGCACGACGTTTGCTCCCGCCCAATACATGGCGACGACCGAAAACTCGCCCTTGCGTATGGTCGACCATTCAGGAACGATGTTGATGATGACGCCGAGCACGGTAAGTGTGACTAACACTGAGATGCAGGAAAATGTGTATCCGTCAAAATAGCCCTGGCCGGCTCCGCTGCCTTTTGGGGTTACCCTAAAGGGAGCCCCGAACGGCTTGATGAGGGCCATGATCACCGTGGGCAGCAGGCGAAACGTTGCAAACACACCGACGGCGTTCGACACGACAGGTAAATATCGCGATGGCGTGATCCATTTCATGAGGAGGAAGTAGGCCAGCAAGACTGGCATCTGATAGTAGATGATGTCTTCAGTCGAGGTGAAAAAGAGCGGAGCAACTCCGGTCCACAGAAAGACAATGGGAACTATCAGGAGACAGAAGCGGACGATGTACTGGATCAGCCAGCTCGTCGGCATGAACATGATGCGCTGCAGGAGAGTCAGGCCGGGCCCATGGACGGGGCCATTTTTCACGAACAGGCTCTGGATTCCCCCGAGGCACCAGCGGCTGCGCTGAATGAAATAGCCCCTGAGGTTCTCTGCGGCCAGACCCATCGACAGCCGCTCGTTCAAATAGCGTGTCTTGTAGCCCTTGTTCAGCATTTCAAGCGTCGTGAGCAGGTCCTCGGTGACGGACTCGGTGGGAATGCCTCCGATCGCCTCGATCGCTCGTCTGCGAATGATCGAACACGAGCCGCAACAGAAGGAGACGTCCCATGCGTCCCGGCTCGCCGCCAGCTCGTCGAAGAACAGCCGCTGCTCGTCCGGCCAGACGCGCTCAATGCTAAGATTTGACTGGATGGGATCCTTGTTGAAGAAGTGCTGCGGTGTCTGCACAATGCCGATTGTCGGGTCGCGAAAGAACGGTGCCGTCCGGCGGAGAAATTGCCGGTAGGGGACGAAGTCGGCATCGAAGATCGCGACGAATTCGCCGGACGAAATTCCCAGGCCATGGTTCAGATTTCCGGCTTTCGCATGTGAATTGTCCGGCCGAGACACGTAGATGGCTCGCTTCTCCTCGCACAAGACTTTCAGCCAATCCCTTTGCTTGTCGTCGAGCACATAGACCCTGAATTTGTCCTTCGGATAATCGAGCGCGAGGGATCCGACGATGGTGCGTTCGAGCACGTCGATGGGCTCGTCGTACGTTGGGATAAAGATGTCGATGGTCGGCCACTCTTCCTGCGGTCGCGCCGTGAACGCCGCCTGCAGCCGGTCGGCTTCGGCGCTGCGCTCGACGTAACGGCTCATGATGAGGAGAAAGAGCGCAATCTCGGCAAATGCCAGCAGTTCGATGGAAAAAAGAAACCACACCCAGTAGAACGTCAGACCGCCATAGGGATAGGGCAGGACGGTGTCGTGAAAGCGCCACCAAAGGTACCGCAGCGAGACCAGCAGCACAAAAGTGCATGTGATCGTCCGCACCCAGGTGCGCTGGCGCGGCGAATTCAGGACAAAAATGAAGAATACCGCCGCAACCAGCAGCGTCGGGCCGAATGGTTCTAAGTAATACTGAACCATATCGACCTCAACCAACGCACAATCGGGAGCGAGCGGGTCTTGAACCGGACCTGGACGGAACGTCCGATCTGGCAGAAGTTTGGATAATCTGAATTCAGCGCCGATTGAGGAAGGCCTACGCGGATACGTGCGTCCTTGCCGCGGCTCTGCGGAGGTTTCGCCGCAAGCACCACATCGTCGACCACCGCCGCGCTGCCGCGCACCGACAGGACCCTGCCCTCAAGCACATCGGAGCGACCGAACAGCCGGATCTGCGCCTCGCGTCCGGGGTAGATCTGGTCGTAATCGACTTCCGCTACGAGAATGTCGACGAACAGGTCGCGGCAGTCCAGCACCTGCATAAGCTCATTGCCCGCGATGACATGGGAGCCCTCGACCACATTGCTGCGCCAAACGACCCCGTCGAACGGGATTCGCAAATTCACGTATCCCAATGTCCGGTTGCGTTCGTGTTCTTCCTCTTGCTGCGTGGAAAGCTGGACGATGCGGGCTTTGAGGTCTCGCTCGCTGAATTCCAATTCGGCAAGCTGGATGGAGATCTCGTCGATCCGCTGCTGGGAGTAGGGCACATCATTGCGACCCTCGCCGATGAAGATACCTTTCCTTACGGAATCGAGCTGCAGGGTCAGTCTGTCCAGTTCCATATCGGCGATGGTGCGTGCGTTTTCGGCGCCGACAGAGGCTGCCCGCGCCTGTTCGACCACGGATTCGGCCACGATACCTGTCACCCCCAGCCGCTGCTTTCTGGTGAGGTCGGACGCGGCCGCCACTCGCTGCGCCATCGCCGTGGTTATTTGTTGACGTCGTATGTCGATTTGCTGGGTCAGATTCTGAATGCTGGCCTGCTGATATTCCAGCCAACGTGTATGAAGTTCCTCACGGAGGGCCATTAGTTGGGTGCGCCGGGCGTCCATGGCCTGGAGCCGCTGCCGTGCCGCCTCGAGCTCTGCGCTCATCTGGACTTCAGCCGTGCGGACGATCTGATCGTTTCGGATGCCCAGCAGTTCAGTTCCTCCCGTCAGGGCAGTCCCGATTTTGGGCGGAGTAACCGTTACAGTGCCGTCAATGGGAGCTGAGATCACCGTGATAAGTGCGTTCACGGTTCCATCAAGACTCGTATAGCCGGTCAGTGTCGGCAGGATCGCAACGGCGGCGCCTCCCAACAACAAAATGCCGACTGTGATACGAACGGACCGCCGGTTCCATAAAGCCATAATTCATTATCGACTGATTTAGAGTGGTTCCATTGATTTGAATCAACGTCTGATTGTGCTAATTTTGAATAGTTGGTCCGAACCGAGCGACGGGAAGTCACATGATTTCGACGGCACGGCTTCTGCTGGCTTTTGTAACCATTCTGGGTGGAGCGCTTTGGGCTACTGAGCCTCGCAGCGAGGACAGCGACTATCCCGCCCGCAGGATTACCCTCGTGGTGCCCTGGATCCCGAGCGGTCCGCGCGATGCGGTCGCGCGCGTCATCGCCGGCCATATGTCTCTCCTATTGCGACAGGAAGTGGCGGTGGAGAACATCGTGGGGGCGGCCGGCTCGACCGCTTCGCTGCGTGTAAAGCAGGCTGCGCCGGATGGATATACATTGTTGATGGGAAACACTGGCACCCATGCGGCTGCACCGGCGTTGTACCCTAACCTTGCATACGATCCTCAAATCGATTTCCAACCGATCGGGCTGGTGGCGACCTCGCCGATCATCATCCTTGGGCGAGGGGATTTCCCTGCCGCGGACCTCAACGGGTTCATCAATTACGTGAAGACGAACTCTCACAAGCTCGATGAAGGACATGCGGGCGTCGGTTCCGTTCCTTTTATCGCATGCGGTTGGCTCAATCATGTGCTCCACGCGACTCCGCGCCTTGTCCCGTACGAAAGCGCCACGGCCTTGATGGATGCGGTGGCCCGCGGCCGCATCGATTACACGTGCGATTCGACCATAATTGCAGCGCCTCAAGTCCATGCCGGCAAGGTCAAGGCCTACGCGATCGCCGCGCCGTCGCGCAGCAAGACCCTGCCGGATGTCGCGACTACAAAGGAAGGTGGGTTGCCGGAATATGAGTTGTCCGTGTGGTACGCGATGTTCGCCCCGAAGGGGGTCTCAAATATCATCGTGGAAAAGCTCAATGATGCGCTGTCCAGGACGCTGGACGACGAAACGGTGCGCAACCGGCTGATCGAGCTTGGGGGCACTGTTCCTGACCGCAAACAGCGCGGCCCGGAAGCACTGACTGGATTTGTAAGGGACGAGACGAATCGCTGGACGGCCCGCATCCAGGCGGAACGTCTCGATGTAAACTAGCGCGGTCGCCAGCGCCGGCCCGACGCCGGGGATCGGTCCAGCCGTTTGCTCGTCGCGCTTGATCGATGCCGGCCGATGATGCATCGATCGAACTCCAGGATTCGGGCCTTCGGGGCTCGCAATTGACTGCCGGAGAGCAGCAAGACATGTTTTCCTTGCCACCGCCGCCCCAGGGGAGGGGGCGTATTGGATCGGGCCGACTGGTCTATCTTAGGACCCTCCTCCCTCAGCACACATCCACCCGCGCAGGGCGATCCATCCATGGGACTCGGGGAGTCTCACCTTGGAGGCCCATCTTTCCAGGAGGTATGTTTTCCTAGGGGACTCATTTTGGGAGTCTCCCGATGGAGTCGACCAGATGACCCAGCATGAGCAGTTGATTGAGGAGATCAGGGAGCGCTTGAAGGACCTGAAGGGCGCCGGAATGGTTGACCCGATGGCCATAGCGAATGAGTTGGTGGGGTTGTACTCCTTCGCGTTCGAGGAAATCCGCGCTGTTGTGATCAAGGAAGCGGATGCGGCGGGCATCCCTCTGGTAGCCCGTTGATCGTCCCGATGACTGACTTAGATACCCGAGCCGCGCAGGTTCGCCTGATCGCCGAGGGCAGTCATGGGCGCGTTGTCGAGCGGGACGGCGATATCATGCGGATTGAGGTGCCGACTGATGTTGCGCCGCGGCCTTGCGGGCATCTGGGGCATGGGCGGCTTCTCGGCACAGTTCGTTGGCCAGACCACGCGGGACGCGCCGCGCCGGGTTCGCAACTCGCAGACCGAGGCGATCATCTTTTGTGAGGGCGATTCGTGACGACGGCGTTCTATCGGTACGACGTCGACCTCAGACCGCGTCGGGAAGGCGTCCAGCAGCCTCTGCCGTGCGATATCACGGTGTCGAATACGTTCGGCGATTTGATCCATTTCGACGGCGGCGAAGCTGGCACGTTCTCTGGCACGATAGCGCCATCCGGTCCAACCATCGTCGGGCAGTTTATTCACCTCAAGGCAAAGGCTCGCGCGACGTTGGGGACGCAACCGACGACAACGGGTTATTCCAGCATTGGTGCCTCGATGATCGAACAACAGCCGCTGCTGATTACCAACGGCCTCTCGGTTCCTGGAACGGCGACAACCGTGAGTGGTGGATTGGTGATCTAGGGAAGCGTAAGTGATGTGGCACGCTCCTGTTGCGCGTCATCCGCGCCAAGTCGTTCCATGATCAGCGGTCCAAGCTGCTGGCGGGCGAGCCAGACCGATGCGAACGGCCTCAAATGCCCGTGGTCAAAGGTAATCATGCCATCGCGAGGATCATTGCCGAGAAAGGTGAGGCACCCCTCTGAATTGCAGAAGGGTTTTCTCTCGTCGATGAACTCGAACGGCTCATCGCTTCGCAGCGCGGCCTTGAACTTCTCGTCCAGTGCGGCGAGTTCTTCATCCTGGTGACCTGGAATGTACCGCGGCATCTGGGGCCAATATTCGTTGAGGATGATCTTATAAAGATAAGGCTTCCAGTGTGGCCGCTCACTGAGCAGGAGGACGTGCTTCACGCCATAGCCCTTGATCATCGCCGAAACCTTGCGGATGGCGTCGATCTCATACGAGTTGTTGGAGTTCATGACCACAACGTCCGGCGGATCGGCCTTGATGCGCTCCATGGCGAAGTGGTTGGCCATGGCACAGTGATGTATCTGGACGATGTGAGGAACCAAATAGCCGGGCTGGCATCCGGAACTGAAGATAAGAAGAACCGAGATGTCTTTCGGCAGCACCTCGCGCAGCCCGTAGTAGAGATCAGCGGCAATTGAATCGCCGAAGAGCAGAACGCTTTTGGCAGAATGCTTGGTGTAACAGTCGGGATCGATCGCCGCGCGTGGGACAAGGGTCGGCATCTTGGCATCCCATGCATAGAAATTGCATTGGTTCTGTCCAATTTGCGCCCGTTCCTCGAGGTGGCCGGTTCCGTTCAGATAGCTCTCGAAGTAGGCGGCATATAAGCTCCTGTTTCGGTTCAGGCGCGAAGGCAGCCCGCCGAGCGCGACATCGACAACGCCGACTATCGCGACCGCGGCCATGGTCGCTGCCACCGCTGGAACGATCGAGCGCTGCCGATAACCGAAACGGATCGGTCGCTCGATATAGCGATAGGTGAGCCAAGCAAGGCCGACCGCGGCCATCATCAAGCCGGCGCGGATGGTCGTCGGTGGTGTACCGCCATGGATATGGCGGGCGAATGCGAGCAGCGGCCAATGCCATAAATAGAGGGGATAACTGATCAGGCCGATCCAGACCATCGCGGGATTGGAGAGCAATAGTCGGTTCAGCAAAGCTCCCGGGCCAGCAAGGATAATGAAGTAGCTTCCGACGACTGGCATCAACGCCCACCAACCTGGGAATTCGTGCTGGCGCGTGATCACCAGGACCGAGGCGCCGATCAGTCCGATCCCGGTGATTGAGAGAAAGTCCCGATAGAGCTTTTCCTTGTCGATGCTGCCCCGCTCGAAAAGAACCGAGCTAATGACCGTCGCCACGCTGTTTTCGAGCCATGCGGCCGGTCGCGGGGCGGCAAACGACACTCGCGCCAGGATGCTGCCAGCGGCGAGCTCCCAAAACCGAGCGGCGGGAGAATAAAACGCAATCACCTGGTTCGCGGGCGTCATCATGATGCAATAGACCAGCGAAGCGACAAAGACCGCGGCAAATAGGGTGAGGAGGTTGAGACGCCATCGCGAGGCGATCCAGATGAGCGCTGGCCAGAGCAGGTAGAATTGCTCCTCGATCCCAAGCGACCACAGATGCAACAGGATCTTGGTCTCCGCAGCGACGTCGAAATAGTTGGCCTCTTGCCAGAGTGCAACGTTGGAAACGAAGGCGGCGCCCGCAACCGTGTGCTTACCGAGCAGGCGGTAGTCATCCGGCAAAAGGATAAAGGCACCAGCCGCAAGCGATACCGCCAGTACGACGGCGAGCGCGGGGAAGATGCGTTTGATGCGGCGCGCGTAAAACGTTGCGAAGCTAAAGCGATCCTTGGCGATACCGTTGATGATGATCGATGTGATCAGAAAGCCGGAGATCACGAAGAAAATATCGACACCGACGAAGCCGCTGCGCAGCGCGCCCGGAAACGCGTGAAAGATCACGACCGATAGTACGGCGATGCCGCGGAGCCCATCGATATCAGGGCGATAGTGGCCCGCATAGTTGGTCGCCGGTCCGAATGCGGACACACTGCTTTTGTCGGTTCCGTGCATGTCGAGCGGCCCCCTGTCACTCGCGCGCACCGAAGGTCTAGTGCTGCGCCCCCGCCGAGCCGTCGTGATCGCCCGAACAGGGGTCAGGCATAGCATCTCAATTTGGGAGCATTCAATCCTTGCGGGTCGATCTGCCGATGCGCACCTTTCTGGGAGTTTTGCTGGAATATCAAGATTTTTCAGTGGGGTACCGCGATTTGAAGAGTTCGCGCCCTCCGCGTTCGTCACAAAAATCGTCCCAACAATGAGGCAGATCAAGATGATCGACCTGCACGGGATCTCGCAGGAGACCTTCGACGACGCCGTCGGCTACGAGGTGACCAGCCGCGATGTCTATGAGAAGCGTTGCCGGTGCCTGACCTGGCCGAACCCGCAGTCGGGGCCGACTGGCGCCATCGGCCATGATTTCGGCCAGGCGAGCCGAAAGCAGATCGCGGCCGATTGGGAGGGACGGATCTCCGACGCCGAGCTGGGCGCGCTGTTGTCCTGCGCCGGCGTCACCGGGCCGCGCGCGCGATCTGACGCGGCAGCTGCACGGCGTCGTCGACATTCCCTGGGATCTCGCGCCGGAGGTCCACGCGGCGTGCGACCTGCCGCGCTACACCACGATGTGCCGCGCGCATCTGCCGGGCTATGACGCGCTGTCGCCGTATTGCAAGGGAGCGCTGTTCTCGCTGGTGCTCAACCGCGGCGCCTCCTTCGACAAGCAGGGGCCGCGCTATGCCGAGATGCGCGACATCAAGGCCGCGATCAAGCGCGGCGATCTCGCCCGGGTGCCGGCGCTGCTGCGTTCGATGAAGCGGATCTGGAAGGGCACGCCTGATGAGAAGGGCCTGTCCGCGCGGCGCGAGAAGGAGGCGCAGCGCTGAGAGAGGGGGGGTCCTCGAGAACGATCCGGAGCAGCACGCGCGGCTGCCGGATCTGGCCGAGGTGCCGGATCCGGAGCTAGTTGCACGCGTGCAGCAGCAGCTAAGAACATCAGGCTGTTCCAGGTCGACAGCGGCGATGGTTCGATGACGCCGAAAGGCAGGACCGAGGGCGCTATTCTCGACTTCCGCAATCGCGAGGGCCTGCCGCTGGCGCCGACTATCGACGACGAATTCCTGACCCGGCTGGCCAAGGCGCAGCCGATCGATGTCGCCGAGCACCGCGCCTATGCCACCTTAGAGGCCGCCGCCATCGAACATCTTGTAGGATTTTTGGCCCTGGGCTTGGCTCCCTTGATCTTGTTGTCGGTCAGCAGCTTCTCGGCCATCTTGTGCGCCCTTCTCGTTAGGCTTCCACTCGCTGGGGGCCTTTTGGAGAATAGGCCCCGAAATTGGGGCACAAGAGGCAGAGGCCCCCACCAGAGGCCCCACGGTTTCCCGCGGATTTGAACGGCCAGAGACGGCCCGGAACGGGATTGATAGGGAAAAACCGAGTGTTTTCAGGGCGCTTCAGGCGGGTTTGAAAGGAATTGAACGGGGGATTTGGCCTGAAAAGAGCTCTCTGGCTCCCCGGGCTGGATTCGAACCAGCGACCATTCGATTAACAGTCGAATGCTCTACCGCTGAGCTACCGAGGAACAGGCGACCTAAGGGCCGCGAGCGGGGGAGCGTATAACAAAGCCGCATCGCCTTGCATAGGAGGAAATCACGCGATCGCACAGAACTCCGAAAAGAACGAAAAGTTTCGTTCTGACAATTACTTACTGCGGAACCAGGAGCTCGCGGGCGATCGCGTCCCCACAATCCGGTCGCAGGAAGTTTGCAAGTCGGTCGGTCTGATTGCCCGATTTTGCACGCGACTCGCGGACAATGGATTGGCGTCTTGAACCAATGCGCGACGTCGCCTCCGGATGCCTGCCGCAGAGAGCGGCCAGCTCTGCCGAAGGCCGGACGATCATCATGTTGCGTTTTCAAAAGCCTTGTACCAAAAGGTCACGCAGTTCCTTCGCGGCTTGTCCGCTTGCTTGCAGGTCTGCCCCATGTCCGCCTTTGCGATTGCACGCCAGAAAATGGTCGATAGCCAAGTGCGCACCAACGATGTCACCGATCATCGCGTGCTGGATGCAATGCTGACGGTACCGCGTGAGGCCTTCGTTCCTGAGGATCGTCGCGCGCTGGCCTACCTCGATCTCGATCTCGATGTCTCTGAAGCCGGCTCGGCCAAGCGCTTCCTGATCAAGCCGATGCTCACCGGCAAGCTGTTGCAAGCCGCGGAAATCCTCCCTACCGATCATGTTCTGGTCGTCGGCTGCGCGACCGGGTATCTGGCGGCTTTGACGGCACCGCTCGCCGAGAGAATCGTCGCCACCGAGTGCGATCCGGCGCTTGAGGGCCGCGCCAGAGGGCTGGTCGGGAAATTCGGTTTCGACAATATCACGGTCAAGGTGGCAGGATGCGCCGAGGGTGATCCGGGCGATGACCGCTACGATGTGATTCTGTTGAACGGAGCCTCAGAGGTTCCCGTGGATGGCTTGTGCCGCCAGCTCAAGGAGGGGGGACGCCTGGTGGGGGTCTTCGCCAAGACCAAGCCCGCGCGGGCCATGATCATTACCCACTCACATCAAGATTTCGGCTCACGGGTCCTGTTTGATGCCTCGGCTCCGGTCCTGCCGGGACTTGAGCGGGTTCCCGAGTTCGTTTTCTAAGACTGTTTCACCCCGAAACCGCCCCGAAATGGCCTCTGGCCGGGGCGCCCCCATGGGGATTCTGCGGCGGTCGCAGGCCTGTGGGCGGGCGGAAATCTGTTTTAAATCAGAAGTGTGGCCCGGATGCTGCAGGCGTAGAGTTTCCACACGAGTCCGATCTTGGGTGGTTTCGTCGCGCTTGCGTGGGGAATAAGGTGCGGTGGCGCGCGGGAGTCTCTCTTGTGGCTTACGGCCCGGCTTTGGCGTTGAGCCGGTAACAACGATGATTGGAACAGGGATGTTTGGGGTGAAGGTCGTCACCGCAGCGGCGGCTGCGGTCCTCCTGATTGCTTGTGCTGGACCCACGCCTGTGCTGGCCGATACGATAGAGGCCGCGCTGGTCCGTGCTTATCAGAATAACCCGCAGCTGAATGCCCAGCGTGCCGCGGTCCGCTCTACCGACGAGAACGTGCCGCAGGCCCTGTCGGGTTACCGGCCCAAGGTTTCACTCACAGCCACTGGCGGCTACCAGTACCAGGACATTCAGATCAGCGCGGGCACTGACCCCTTCCATGGAAAGACGGTCCCGCGAAGCGTCGGCGTGACCGCGACCCAGACGCTCTACAACGGCAATCAGACGGCCAACAAGACGCGAGCCGCCGAGAGCCAGGTGTCTGGCGCGCGTGAAGGTTTGCGCGTTCTGGAGCAGCAAGTGCTGTTCCAGGCCGCGACCATTTACATGGACTATCTCCGTGACGCTGCCATCGTGGAAGTTCAGCGCAGCAACACGCGGGTTCTTGAGCAGACTCTGAAACAGACCCGCGACCGCTTCAATGTCGGCGAGGTGACGCGCACTGACGTGGCGCAATCGGAGGCACAGCTCGCCGCGGGCCGGACGCAGCAGCTGACCGCTGAGTCCAACCTGACGACGACCCGTTCCAACTTCCGCCGCATCATCGGCAGCGAACCCGAGAATCTCGCCCCCGGCTCGCCGGTCGACCGTTTCCTGCCGTCCACCCTTCAGCAGGCCATCGAGACCAGCCTGACGGAAAATCCGAGTGTCACGGCGGCGATGTTTGGCATCGACGTCAATTATCTCCAGGTCAAGATCAACGAGGGGGCGCTGCTGCCGACGGTGACGGTGACGGCTCAGGCACAGCAATCCAATGAGCAGAGCTTGCAGTCCTTCCGCTCGTTCGGTGCATCGGCGGTCGCCCAGCTTACGGTTCCGATCTACCAAGGCGGCGCGGAGTATGCATTGATCCGCCAGTCGAAGGAAAATTTGGCGCAGCAGCGTCTGAACCTTGATACGACGCGCGATCAGACTCGTGCCAACGTGGTAACGGCTTGGGGACAGCTGGTCGCCGGCAAGGCTCAGGTTTCCTCTGCGCAGGCGCAGGTGACCGCGTCCGAGGTCGCTCTCAACGGCGTGCGCGAAGAAGCGAAAGCGGGACAACGCACGACGCTCGACGTTCTGAACGCGCAGCAGGCACTCGTGAACGCGCGCAACGCCTTGGTGACGGCGCAGCACGATCGGGTCGTGGCGTCATACTCGGTGCTCAATGCCATCGGACGGCTGTCGCCCCAGGTCTTGAACCTGCCCACCACGGTTTATGATCCGAGCGTCCATTACCATCAGGTTCGTGACAGCTGGGCTGGTGTTCGCACGCCAGACGGGCGGTAAACCAATCGCAAGGGTAGACGATCAACGCCTCGGCCATTGGCCGAGGCGTTTTCGTGTGTAGCGAACGCGGCAGTGTTTGTTGAGGCGACAGGCCGATGCTGTTAGAAGTTGTGGCGCGCCTGCGCCGAACGGCTACTAACTTTGCCTGCTCCACCGGTTCGCGGCCAGCGTTGCTTGCAATCATTTGTTGCCATGACATAGCCTAAAAAAGGCCGCGGAACGATTCGGAGCGCCTCGGAGTATCATTCCAAGCGGAGCTCCGACGCGGACGGCATCGTTCTTTCAACTGCATCGAGCGGCGCATAATCTGGAGACAATCGGGGCATGTCCATCAGGAAATCCGAGCCTCTTGGATCCGGAGCCTGCGAATCTTGCGGTGCTTGGGGTAAGATGACGCGTGCGACGGCGTCGATGATTTGGAGTCGGAAATGACGCAGCCCGCGAAAGTGCAAGAACCCTCGATGGAGGAGATTCTGGCGTCGATCCGGCGCATCATCGCCGACGATGAAGCCAAGCCGTCGGCTGCCGAGAAGCCTGTGGCAGCTGCAGCCGCGCCGCCACCGAAAGCTGAGAAGCCGGCGCCTAAGCCGGCGATGAACGACATCCCACCTTCAAAAATTCCTGCCGCCGTTGCTGCAACCGCAAAAGCGGCTCCTCCGCCGGCAGCGCCGCCACCAGCCGCGGCTCCGGCCAGCAATAGCCAGGACGACATCGACGCATTGCTGGCGGGATTGGATGAGACGACGGCCGAAGAGGTTCGGCCCGCAGACCCCGAACCAGAACCAGAACCTGATGTACTTGAGTTGACGGACGATATGGCAGTGGCACCTCCACCCCCCGCTCCGAGCCCCGCGCCGGCTTCATTCCGCAGGGTCGAACCGCAGAACGACATCGAGTTCATTGAACGCGCCGCGGCGAACCAGACTGTGAAGGCGCCCACGTTCGAATCGTCCTTCGATCAGACGCCTCCCAAGCAGCCGATCCTGTCGCCAACCACGGTCAATGCCGTGGAGTCGGCTTTCAACGCCCTGGCCAATACGGTGCTCAGCAACAATGCGCGCACCTTGGAGGATCTCGTCAAAGAGATGCTGCGGCCGATGTTGAAGAGCTGGCTCGACGACAATCTGCCGGCCCTGGTCGAGCGCATCGTCAAGGCGGAGATCGAGCGGGTGTCGCGCGGCCGCTGAGCGCCGGCTCCAAGCGCGTCTTCCGCTTTGCCGTCTTGCCCGCGCGCCGTCTTGGCGCGCAGACGCCCCCTCCGGGCTGCTGTTGACTTGATGCGCTGCGGGGGGTTTCTACCCATCTTCAAACTGGTGCCGCCGAGGAGGTGCCGCCGCCCGCTCGCTTGCGGTTGCCTCGGACGGTGCATCGGCTCGAAAAGAGCTTGAGAGTCATGAGCTTGCGGTGAGTTTCTCAGTTCCGATCGGAACTCTGAGGGCAGAGCTGCGAGGGTCCACGAATTTTGGAAAGCTGGCGCGTGCCGGCTGCGAACGCCATGATCGAGAAAAATTACCAGCCCGCCGACATCGAAAGCCGCATGTCGCTCGTTTGGGAGGATGCCCGTGCGTTCAGCGCCGGGCGCCCCGACCGGCGCGATGCGGAGCCGTTCACGATCGTGATCCCTCCGCCGAATGTGACGGGCTCGCTGCATATGGGCCACGCGCTCAACAACACGCTGCAGGACATCCTCTGCCGTTTCGAACGCATGCGCGGCCGCGACGTGCTCTGGCAGCCGGGCACCGACCATGCGGGCATCGCGACCCAGATGGTGGTCGAGCGCCAGCTGATGGAACGGCAGCAACCGAGCCGCCGCGAGATGGGCCGCGAAAAGTTCCTGGCGCGCGTCTGGGAATGGAAGGACGAAAGCGGCGGCACCATCATCAACCAGCTCAAGCGGCTCGGCGCGTCCTGCGACTGGAGCCGCGAGCGCTTCACCATGGACGAGGGGCTGTCCAAAGCCGTCGTGAAGGTGTTCGTCGAACTGCACCGCGCCGGCCTGATCTACAAGGACAAGCGGCTGGTTAATTGGGACCCGAAACTGCTCACCGCAATCTCCGATCTCGAGGTCCAGCAGGTCGAGCTCAAGGGCAATCTCTGGTATCTGCGCTATCCGCTGGAGGGCAGGACCTTCAGCCCCGATGATCCCACGAGTTTCATCGTCGTCGCCACCACACGGCCCGAGACCATGCTCGGCGACACCGCAGTCGCGGTGCACCCCGACGACGAGCGCTATCAGCATCTGATCGGCAAGCGCGTGATCCTGCCGCTGGTCGGGCGCGAGATTCCGATCGTCGCCGACACGTATTCCGATCCGGAGAAGGGCACCGGCGCCGTCAAGATCACGCCGGCGCATGATTTCAACGACTTCGAGGTCGGCCGCCGCCATGGCTTGGCGCAGATCAGCGTGCTCGACAAGGAAGCGTGTCTCAACCTCGTCGGTAACGAGGATTACATGCGCGACCTGCCCGAGGGCTCCGAGGAATTCGCGCGGGAGTTCCACGGCATCGAGCGGTTCGCGGCGCGCAAGAAGATCGTCGAACGCCTAGAGACGTTCGGCTTCCTCGAACGGATCGAGCCGAACACCCACATGGTGCCGCACGGCGACCGCTCCGGCGTCGTGATCGAGCCGTATCTCACCGACCAATGGTATGTCGACGCCAAGACCTTGGCCCAGCCCGCGATCGCGGCGGTCAGGTCGGGGACGACGACATTCGTCCCGAAGAATTGGGAGAAGACCTATTTCGACTGGATGGAGAACATCCAGCCGTGGTGCATCTCGCGCCAGCTCTGGTGGGGTCACCAGATCCCGGCCTGGTACGGTCCCGACGGCAAGGTGTTCGTCGCCGAGACCGAGGAGGAGGCGGTTGGCCACGCCATCGGCTACTATGTCGAGCAGGAGGTCATTACGCCGGAGCAGGGGCGGGAGATGGCGCTCGACCGCAACAAGCGCGCCGGGTTCATTACCCGCGACGAGGACGTGCTCGACACTTGGTTTTCTTCGGCGCTGTGGCCGTTCTCGACGCTCGGCTGGCCCGACGATGCGCCCGAGGTGAAGCGCTACTATCCGACCAACGTGCTGGTCACCGGCTTCGACATCATCTTCTTCTGGGTCGCCCGCATGATGATGATGGGCCTGCACTTCATGGGCGAGGTGCCGTTCTCGACCGTCTACATCCACGCGCTCGTCCGCGACGAGAAGGGCGCCAAGATGTCGAAGTCGAAGGGCAACGTCATCGACCCGCTCGCCCTGATCGACGAATACGGTGCGGACGCGCTGCGCTTCACCTTGGCGGCGATGGCCGCCCAGGGGCGCGACATCAAGCTGTCGTCGCAGCGCGTCGAGGGCTATCGCAACTTTGCGACCAAGCTCTGGAACGCCTGCCGCTTCGCCGAGATGAACGACTGCGCGATGCCGGATGGCTTCGACGCGGCAAAGGCGAAGGAGACGCTCAATCGCTGGATCGCCCATGAGGCGGCGGCTGCGACACGCGAGGTTACCGAGGCGATCGAGGCCTATCGCTTCAACGATGCGGCGGGCGCCATCTACCGCTTCGTCTGGAACGTCTATTGCGACTGGTATCTCGAGCTCGCCAAGCCGGTATTGACCGGGCCGGAGAGCCGGGCGAAGGCCGAAACCCAGGCGATGGTCGCCTGGGCGCGCGATGAGATCCTCAAGCTGTTGCATCCCTTCATGCCCTTCATCACGGAGGCGCTGTGGGAGACGACGGCGCGCCGCGACGGGCTGCTCGCACTGACGCCCTGGCCGCATCGCACCGACGTCCCGACGGTCGAGGAGATCGCGGCGCTGTCGGCGGCCAGCTTCGCCGATCCGCTGGTGCCGCCGCTCCTGATCTCGTTCGACGCCGCCAGCTTCAAGGACGAGGCCGCAGAGGCCGAAATCGGCTGGGTGGTCGATCTCGTCACCGCGATCCGCTCGGTGCGCGCCGAGATGAACATCCCGCCGGCGACCTTGATGCCGCTCGTTCTGGTCGGCACCTCGGCAGAGACAAAGGAGCGGGCGCCGCGCTGGACCGATGTGATCAAGCGCCTCGCTCGGCTCTCGGACATCAGCTTCGCCGACGGGGCGCCGGAAGGCTCGGCCCAGCTCGTCGTGCGCGGCGAGGTCGCCGCCCTGCCGCTGAAGGGTGTCGTCGATCTCGCCGCCGAGCGCGCGCGGCTCACCAAGGAGATCGCCAAGGCCGACGCCGACATCGAGCGGGTCGACAAGAAGCTCGGCAATCCGAACTTCGTCGCGAAGGCCGCCGAGGAGGTCGTCGAGGAAGAGCGGGAGAAGCGCGAGGCAGCGCTGGCGCGCAAGGCCAAGTTCCAGGAGGCACTGGCGCGGCTGGCGGGCGTTGGGTGACCGCTCGGCGTTGATAAGACGCGCTTTACTATTGGTCCCGGGTCTGCGCGGACTTCGTCCGCTTGCCCGGGACGACGGCTGAGGACGGGGCAGCCGGTGCCGCAAACGGCTTGCTGAGGAACCGCGAGCCCTTCAAGCCGTAGCGCCAGGGCAGTTCCACGGCTTTCGTAATACCGATGCGGACGCCCCGAATGACGTCGACATCAGCCGTACGCGCGAACAGCTCGATCGGCGCAGCATCCAGCGGCAGGCCGTTGTGCGCGATCGTGATGCCCATCGCTTCCGTCAGCTTGCCAGGGCCGGAGCACAGCGCGTGGACATCCTCCAGCTTGCGCCGCCGGCGCATCTCCTCGATGCCCATTGTCGGTTCGATCGCGCGGATCAGGACCGCGCTCGCCGATCCCTCTTTCTCGCAGACGAAATTCACGCACCAATGGATGCCGTAGGAGCGGTAGACATAGGCAAAGCCGGGCGGCCCGAACATCACAGCGTTGCGCGGCGTCTGGCCGCGGAACGAATGCGCGGCCGGCTCGGTGTGGTGATAGGCCTCTACCTCTACGATCATCCCGCCGACGCCATCAACCAGGAAGGTGGCCCCGATCAGCTCCGGCGCGACCTCGTGCACGCTGCGCGTAAAGAAGGCGCGGGTCAGCCGCTTCCCTGTCCGCGGGGCCGGAGTCCGTGAAACTGCTGGGGTGGAGGGCGGTTTGCGGGCCATTTTGAAGGGAATCAACCGGGATAAGGGCGCGGAAGACTGCCCATATCTGCCATGTCCTGCTAGGGTCGGCGAGCTGGTTGCGTCACGGCAAGCGGCGGATTAGCTAAGCCTTTTCGCAGTCTGGACCTGCCTATGGTCACCATCGTCGACACCCTCTCGAACACGCCGCTACGCCCCCGTCACCCCGAAAAGGTGAACCGGCCGGATTCCGCTTCGCCGGCAAAGCCGGCCTGGATTCGGGTCAAGGCCCCGACCAGCCGCGGCTATGCCGACACCCGCAACATCGTCCGCGAGAACAAGCTCGTGACCGTGTGCGAGGAGGCCGGCTGTCCCAACATCGGCGAATGCTGGGACAAGAAGCACGCCACCTTCATGATCATGGGCGACACCTGCACCCGGGCCTGCGCCTTCTGCAACGTCAAGACCGGGCTGCCGGACGCGCTGGATGCCAGCGAGCCGGAGCATGTCGCGGAGGCTACCTTCAAGCTCGGCCTGACCCATGTCGTCGTCACCTCGGTCGACCGCGACGATCTCACTGACGGCGGCGCGGCGCATATCGCCGCGACCATCCGGGCGATTCGCCAACAGTGCCCGACCACCACGATCGAGGTGCTGACGCCGGACTTCCTGCGCAAGGACGGCGCGCTCGAGCTCGTGGTCGCGGCCAAGCCCGACGTCTTCAACCACAATCTCGAGACGGTGCCGTCGCGCTATCTCTCGGTGCGGCCCGGCGCCCGCTACTTCCATTCGATCCGCCTGCTGCAGCGGGTCAAGGAGCTCGATCCCACCATCTTCACCAAGTCCGGCATCATGGTGGGCCTGGGCGAACAGCGCCACGAGGTGCTGCAGGTGATGGACGATCTGCGCTCGGCCGACGTCGATTTCCTCACCATCGGCCAGTATCTGCAGCCGACCCGCAAGCACCATGCTGTTATGAGCTACGTCACGCCGGAAGAATTCTCCGGCTACGAGACCGTCGCCTACACCAAGGGCTTCCTGATGGTGTCGGCGAGCCCGCTGACGCGCTCGTCGCATCATGCCGGCGAGGATTTCGCCAAGCTCAAGGCCGCGCGCGCCGCGGCCCAGCGCTGACATGCCGAGATTCTCCAACAAGCGGCGCGTTCCGCATACCGCCGACCAGATGTTCGACCTGGTCGCGGATGTCGAGCGCTATCCGGAATTCGTGCCGCTGTGCCAGGCGCTGGTCGTGCGCCAGCGCAGCGAGAAGCCTGACGGCCTCGAGGTCATCGTTGCCGACATGACGGTGTCGTTCAAGCTGGTCAAGGAGACCTTCACCAGCCGCGTCACGCTGGATCGGGCGGGCCGCAAGATCCTGGTCGAATATGTCAGCGGACCGTTCTCCTCGCTGGAGAACCGTTGGAGCTTCGAGCCGCGCGACGGCAATGCCTGCGAGGTCACTTTCTTCATCGCCTACGAGTTCAAGAGCCGCATGCTCGCGATGCTGATGGGCTCGATGTTCGACACGGCGTTTGCGCGGCTGTCCTCGGCATTCGAGAAGCGGGCGGACGCGATCTACGGCAAGAAGCCCGCGGTGTCCTCGACCTAGGCGCGGCTTGTTGCAGGCCTCGTCCTTCCCATCGTCATTCCGGGGCGCCCGCAGGGCGAGCCGGAATCCATACTCACGATCGTGGTTATGGATTCCGGGCTCATCGCTTCGCGATGCCCCGGAATGACGAGCTGGGAGAGTCGTCGGGTTACTACTATCCACGTCTCAAACAGCAGATGCGGGTCCGCATTCCCGCAGCGCTGACGCGCCCGAGTCTGGCGAAGCTCACACCCTCAAAGATCGAAGAGGGCGCAGGGAATGCCGGGTGAAGGCCTCACCCATGGCCCGCCTGCAACAAGAAAAGCAGGCGGCAGTCACCACAGGTTAAGCCGAACATCCGGCATTCCCTGCGCGATGGGTTACGGCTTATACGTGATCTCCCTGGGGACCGGCTTGATTGCCCCCACTGCGTGATGCGAAGCATCATCGCGTCGCGACAACGCGTTTCACGCGCTGCGCTGGACGCCAGCACCGGGGCGTCAGGACCACACGATTTCGCCGTCCGCATCATCAGCCGTTCGTCTCACGGCGCGACGCGGCCATCGCTTCCCCGCCTCACGTATCGTGACGATCGGCCGAAACGTCCCTCTTGCCGAGGCGGGATGAATGAAATCAAACACGAATTCTGAAAAAACGAAACAAGAATATTTTGCGAGGAGGCTCTTGAAACGGACCTTCTCGTTGATCTGTCTTGAGAAATCAGCTCTTCGGCGCAAGCCGTGCTGCGGCTGTTCGACGTGACAGTCGGCGCGCTCGGCTTGCGCACTCCTAACCGATTTGCCCGACAGGCACGGCACAGTCGATCAGCAGAGCAGGGCGCGCGATTGTAGTCACCTCACGCGCAGGCCCGGCGGGGGCGGCTCACGCCGCGTCCGGTCGTTGCGTCATTCCAATCACAGACGCAACGCGATCCGCAACGATCGAAACAATGACGTAGTTCGGCGCAACGAAGCCGCGCGCAACAGATCGGCGGTCGGTGCGATACTCGCTGAATGAGGATGACAATCGGGGATCGGTGCGCTATAGCGTCGGCCATGATCACCGTCGCCATCAGCCATTCCCGACGTTTTACACACGACAGCTCGCTGGCGGCGGGAGGATCGCGCTCAATCTGAGATATTGCAGCAAGACATCCGAACAGCCGCCTGATCTGGCGGCTTTTTTTATGGCCGGCAGGTCAAAGTCCCACGGGAGGCCTGCCATGCCGAGCACGACAGACGATCTTCGCGTCAGGAACATCAAGGAGCGGCCTCCGCTCCCCGACCTGATGCGAGCTCAGAGACTTGCCAGCCAACCTCGTGATCTGCCGAGGTTACCGAGTCCCTCCGTGTCTGCGACACCGGGCGCGAACGTCTATCCTTTTGGGAAGACGGCTTCCAATCCCGACCGCGCTCCTCGCCAGACCAAGTCGGTCGTGCGGGTCTGGTGGGAGCGATGGCTGGAACGGCGCCGGTTCGCTCGCCAATTGCCATGGATGGCCGACGAGGTGCTCAAGGACTACGGCCTGACAAGGGAACAAGCGCGCTGGCTGTGCCGCCGTCCGTTCTGGCGGGCATGAGCGGCGTCACGGACGACAGGTCCTATCTGCCCATCAGATGCTCGGAAAAGAACCTGACCACCTCGGCGTCGAACACGCGGTGAAATGCCGCGCGGTCGAAGTCGGGCGGATTGTCGGTGCAGATGCGCGGCACGGCGGCTGCGAACTCAGCAAAGCAGGGCGCGAGAAAGGCGTAGTGCGCGGCGGGCACGACATGAATGTCCGGCTGATTCCAAAGACTGCCCGCCACCCGCGCGGTGCCTTCGGGATCGGCGCCATGGCCGCCAAGCCGCGAGCGCCAGATCTGCAGCGGGATCTTGATGCTGGCGAGATTGCCGTCGGCGAAAGGACCAGTCGGCGCCGTGTCTGCGAGCACGGCCGCCTTGATCCGGCGATCGTGTGCGAAGGATTTTGGAACGTCACCGCTGTGGACCTGCTCGCAGAACGGTGATCGGTCGGTGCAATAATGCGCGACGCGGCTGAAGTCCGGATCCGCTCCGGCCAGCACCAACCCTGTATAGCCGCCCTTCGAGAAGCCGAAGAAGCCGATCCGGTCAGGATCGATCGCGGCCTTATCCTTCCAATCATTCAGCATGAAGTTGATCAAGCGCACGATGTCGGCTGGCCGCGACGCCCAGTTCGACAGGCTGTCGCGCTGCGCGTCGTCGCCAAAACTGTCGCCGGGATGACTGATCGCGGCGACGATGAAGCCGGCATCGGCCAGAGCCTCGTTGAGATCATGGTGCTGGCCGAACCAGCCGCCGCGGCCGTGCGAGAACACGATCAACGGCAGCCTGCTGCCCTTGATCGGACAGTCCTTGACGCCGGGCAGCGTCTCGACGGCCGTCACCCCGAGCTTGCCCAGCTGCACGTCCTGTGGTGGAGCCGAGCAGGGCGTCCAGATTGCGCCCTTCAGATTTGAATCGGACTCCAGAAGCTGGAGGCCGGCAGGACGGGCCGGTGAGGCGAGGCAGAGCAACGCGAGGCCGAGCGCCCCGAATGTCCTGTGCAGCAAAATGTCCCCCTGGATAAAATGCTACTTGAGCGGGAGGGCGCGGCGGAAATGTGTCGGCAGCCTTCCAGCTATGCGAAAGGCGTCGCGCAACGAGACGGATTCGAGCGGCAGGGTGGCAGCCGGGCGCGAAGCCCTCGCATCGTGCAGAGGCTGCCTGGGGTCCGCTTGGTGCAGCAGATGAACGGGACAACCGACCTCTTGCGGACCGTTTCCATCAACGGTTATCGATCAAACGAAGGACCTGCGCCGGATTACCTCCGACAAGCGTATTCGGGGGAACGTTCTTGGTGACGACCGAACCCGCCGCCACGACCGAGTTCTCGCCGACGGTTACACCGCCGATAATCGTCGCGCCGGCTGCAATCCACACACCTTTCTCGATCGTGATGGGCCTTCCGATTGTGACGGTACGCCGCTGCGAAGGTTCAAGGGGATGGCTCGCCGTGATGATGCTCACGTTTGGCCCGATCATCACATCGTCCGCGATGTCAAGGCCGCCAAGGTCATAGAACGTGCAGTTCTGATTGACGAAGACATTGCGTCCGACCCGAATTTCGGTCCCGCCGGCAGTATAGAATGGAGGGATCAGCAGGAAGCTCTCGTCGATCTTTTGACCGATGAGTTCGCTGAACAAAGCCCGAATTTCGACTGTATCGTTGAAGGTCAAGCGGTTGAGTGCGGCGGTGATTGCCGTCGCTCGTCTGACGTTGGCCACCATGGCCGCTGATTCGGGCGTCCTGTTGCGAATGGTCTTGGTGCGATCGTCGTTGGCATTCATGACTTTCCTCATGTGACCACGCCGACTTCATCAGCGTACGCGGCGCACGACCTTAGGCGGCACTATGGCCGCCCGCGCCTCACGCCGCCTGCACTGCCGTGAGGAAGTCGCGGACCTTGTCGCGCAGCGCTTCGGCTTGCTTGGCGAGTTCGCCGGCCGCGCCCAGCATTTGCCGCGCGGCTTGGCCGGCGGAATCGACGGTCTGGCTGACGGCGCCGATATTGCCGGCCACCTCGCGCGTTCCGTTCGCCGCCTGATTGACGGAGCGGGCGATCTCCTGGGTCGCCTGGCCCTGATGCTCCACTGCGACCGCGATCGTCTTGGCGATGTCGCTGATCTGGCCGATGGTGCCACCGATCCCCTGGATCGCCGTCACCGTGTCGCCGGTGGCGCGCTGCATGGCACTGATGTGCGCGCTGATCTCGTCGGTCGCCTTGGCGGTCTGGCTGGACAGGCTCTTCACCTCGGCGGCGACCACGGCAAAGCCGCGCCCGGCGTCGCCGGCCCGTGCCGCCTCGATGGTTGCGTTGAGCGCCAGCAGGTTGGTCTGGCTCGCGATCGCATTGATCATGTCGGTCACCGCGCCGATCTTGGCCGCAGCGTCGGACAGGCTGTTCACGAGCTGGTTGGTGCGGGCGGAGGCATCGACCGCCTCGGCGGCGATGGTCGAGGAGGTCGCGACCTGGCGGTTGATCTCGCTCACCGAGCTCGACAGTTCCTCGGTCGCGCCGGCGACGGATTGCACGTTGGAGGAAGCGGAGCTCGAAGCCGCCGCCACGGTCGCAACCCGCTGCGCGGCCTGCTCGGCCGTCGAGGTCAGCGAGGCGGCCGTGGTTTGCACCTCACGCGATGCGGCGGAGATCGCATTGGCAATGGTTCCGACCGTGGTCTCGAGGTCCTTGGCCAGGGCGCCCAAGACGCGCTTCTTCTCCTCGCGTGCTGCGACCAGATCGGAGAGGTCGCGGCGATAGCTCAGGAGCACCGGCTTGCCTTCGATTTCGACGGGGACCAGCGTGATCTGCACCAGCGCGTCCGTGCCATCGGCGCGCTTGGTCGTCCATTCGAAACTGGCGTGACCCTCCCGCTTGGCCTTCGCGTTCATCTCGCCGACCATGTCGGCGGAGCGGCGGCCGTTCGGCTGGATTTCGGGCGCCAGCGCGGCCGGCGAGCGCGACAACAGATCGGCCTTGCTGCGGAAGCCGCCGAAGCGGACAGCTGCCTCGTTGCAGGCGATGATCTTGCCCTCGGACAGCACCAGGATGGTGTCGCGACAGCGCTCGAAGATCGCATCCAGCAACAGGTTGTGCTTCTGCTGCTCTGCAGCTTTGCCCGAAAAGAGCTTCATCGAATCCATCCCCCGCCCGTGACATTGTTGCCCAAGCCGTATCAGGGGAAAATTAACCAAAACCTTATGCGCGGGTTCGTCAGTCCTCGGGTCGCGTTTCCTGCGGATGAGGAGCCGCGAGGATGTGCATGAAGCGACTGACTACGTCCGCGGCGGCCGCGGCCGCTTCACCGGATGCAGGCGCGGGGCGCGCGCCACGCGCGGGCGCAGGCGCGAGGCGGCGGCGCGTTTCGGCTTCACCGCGGTTTGCGGCCGCGCCAGCTCCATCAGCATGCGCAGCGCCTCGACCACCGAGCGGGTGCGCACCGCGCTGCGGCCGATCGCGCCGAAGCGCTGCTCGCGGTTGATGATGCGGCCGTCGCGCGCGGCGCAGGCGAAGTGCACGAGGCCAACCGGCTTGCCCGGGGTGGCGCCGCCGGGGCCGGCGATGCCGGTGATGGCGACCGCGAGATCGACGTCGGCGCGCTCCAGCGCACCGACCGCCATCTGGATTGCGGTCTCCTTGCTGACGGCGCCGAAGGTCTGCAGTGTCGAGGCGTTGACGCCAAGCATCGCCCGCTTGGCCTCGTTCGAATAGGTGACGAAGCCGCGGTCGACGACATCGGAGGAGCCGGGAATCTCGGTCAGCGCCGCGGCGACCAGGCCGCCGGTGCAGGATTCGGCGGTGGCGATGGTCAGCTTGCGCGAGCGGCAGAGATCGAGCAGCGCGCGGGCGAGGGCGCTCGTGGAGACCGTTTGACGTTCGCTAGCCATGTCCCGCGTTTCCCCATGCGAACGTCAGACCGAACTCTCCGCAGGCGTCAACTCGCTCATCACGCTAAGCGCTCCAGGGCAGGCGGATGGTGGCGCTCGCGGTCGCAGCGATGCCTTCCTCGCGGCCGGTGAAGCCGAGCTTCTCGCTGGTGGTGGCCTTCACGGCGATGCGAGAGATGCCGACCCCAGAGATCTCCGCGATTCGCGCCCGCATCTGGTCGCGCAGCGGGCCGATCTTGGGCCGCTCGCAGATCATGGTGACTTCGAGATTGGCGATGCGGCCGCCGCGCGCGGTGACGCGCTCGATGGCATATTTCAGGAACTGGTCGGAGGAGGCGCCCTTCCACTTCATGTCACTGGGGGGGAAGTGCGAGCCGATGTCGCCGTCGGCCAAAGCGCCTAAAATTGCATCAACCAGAGCGTGTAAACCGACGTCGCCGTCCGAATGAGCCAGGAAGCCTTTGCTATGCGGTACGCGCAGGCCGCAGAGCCAGACGTGATCGCCGGGCCCGAACGCATGCACGTCGTAACCGGTGCCAGTCCTGATGTCGCCGAGCGCAGCTGCCAGCCGTGCCTCCTCGCGCACGAAGTCTTCCGGTGTGGTGAGCTTCATATTGGCAACATCGCCCTCGAAGGTGGCTACGGTCAATCCCGCCCATTCGGCAATCGCCGCATCATCTGTGAACTCGGTGAGACCATCGCGCGCGGCGCGGCGATGCGCCTCCAGAATGATATCGAACTTGAACGTCTGCGGCGTCTGCGCGATCCGCAGCTTCGCGCGCTCCGGTGTCGCAGTGATGTTGCCGGTGTCGCCGACCTGCTTGATCGTGTCATTGACCGGGATCACGGGGATCGCAGCGCCGGTCCGGTTGGCCGCGACGATCGCGCGCGAGATCACGGCCGGAGAGACGAACGGACGCGCGGCATCATGAATCAGCACGATTTCGGGCCGGTGCGGCGCCAGCGCTTCGAGGCCGGCGAGCACGGAGGCCTGCCGCGTCGCGCCGCCATTCGCCGGCGCGGCATGGCGCAATCCGCTGACGGCGGCGTTGAACACATCGATGTCGTCCGGATTCACCACCGGCTGGACGATGTCGACCTCGGGGTGCTCGGAAAAGGCCGCGAGCGCGCGATGGATCACGGTGCGGCCGCCGATGCTGCGGTACTGCTTGGGGCCGCCGCTGCCGGCGCGCAGACCGCGCCCGGCCGCGACGAGGATAGCTGCAGTCCGCTGAGAAATGGTCATGGGATCAGGCTACTAACGAAGACAAAGCTTCACGGGGGGAGGTTGAGGCGCGCTTCTTACATCGGCGGAGGCAGATAGGCGAGGGCGATCACGGAGGAGGCGATGCCGGATGCGTCGCCGATGATCTCGCGCCGCATCTGCTCCGCAAAGATGCGAAGGTGCCCCCGCGACGAATCGATGGTTGCCCGAGAGGCCTTGGAGCCATGCAAAAACCCGGGTCACGACCAGTTTACCATGACCGTTCAACAAGCATATTTTGCTGCGCTGCACTTGAAAGATGGGCGGTTTTGGCTAAAGTGTAGGCATAACGCTTGACTGCCCAATCGTTGTGCTCAAGAGTGCAAGGCGGTCGCAATGATGCGTCTGATCAGCTCGTGAGTCGTCCGTGACCGGTCCGGCCAAGATTAGTGCCAAATCTACCACCAAGCCCTTGAGAATAGGCGAAGTTTCGCTCGCCAACCGGGCCGTCCTGGCGCCGATGTCGGGGGTCACCGATGCGCCGTTCCGCCGCTTGGCGGCCGATCTCGGTGCCGGGCTCGTCGTCTCCGAGATGACGGCCAGCGACGATCTCGTGAGGGGGCGGTGGATATCCCGGCTGCGCTGTGAGGCCAGCGGCATTGGGCCGCATGTGGTCCAGCTCGCCGGCTGCGAGGCGCATTGGATGGCGGAAGGCGCGCGCGTCGCAGCCGATGCCGGTGCCGACATCATCGACATCAATATGGGCTGCCCGGCGCGTCACGTCACCGGCGGCCAGTCCGGCTCGGCGCTGATGCGCGACCTCGATCATGCGCTTGGTCTGATCGAGGCGACGATCTCGGCGGTCGAGGTGCCCGTGACCTTGAAGATGCGGCTCGGCTGGGACGAGCGCAGCAGGAATGCGCCGGAACTGGCGCGCCGCGCCGAAGCCGCCGGGGTCAAGCTCATCACCGTGCACGGCCGCACCCGCAGCCAGTTCTATAAGGGCGAAGCGGATTGGACCGCGGTACGCGCGGTGAAAGATGCCGTGACCGTGCCGGTCGTCGTCAACGGCGACATCACCTCGTATGCGGACGCACGCGCGGCGCTCGATGCCTCCGGTGCCGACGCCGTGATGATCGGCCGCGGCGCGCAAGGCGCCCCCTGGCTGCCCGGCCAGATCGGCCGCCGGCTCGACGGCGGCGCGGACGAGGGCGCGCCGGAGCTCGCGCAGCAGCTCGCCTATCTGACGACGCTCTACGACGAGATTTGCCGCCACTATGGCGAGCGGGTCGGCCTTCGCCACGCCCGCAAGCATCTCGGCTGGGGCCTCGATGTCGCCGCCCAGACGGCGCGCGCGCCCCAGGACAAATTGAAGATGTGGCGCCAGCGCATCCTCACATCAGAACAGCCGGCCGATGTGCATCGGCAGCTTCCCGACGCCTTCGATGACTTTGCCTGGAGTGCAGCCGCATGAGCACCGCCGCAGAACAGCGCAAGCAGCCGCCATCCGATGGCGATGCCGTTCTCAACGCCTTGCCCAATCCGGTGCTGGTGGTCGGGCCGGACGGGATGATCGTGGACGCCAACATGGCGGCGGAATCCTTTTTCGATTCCTCCACGCAATTCCTGCAGCGGCAGTCGCTGAAGAAACTGGTGCCGTTCGGCAGTCCGCTGTTGGCGCTGATCGACCAGGTCCGCACCACCAGCGCCCCGGTCAACGAATACAAGGTCGATCTCGGCACGCCGCGCACCGGCGCCGACCGGCTGGTCGATCTTCATGTCGCGCCGCTGCCCGAGCGGGCCGGCCATATCGTGGTGATGCTGCAGGAACGCACCATCGCCGACAAGATGGACCGCCAGCTCACCCATCGCAGCGCCGCGCGCTCGGTGATCGCGCTGGCCGCCATGCTGGCGCATGAAATCAAGAACCCGCTCTCCGGCATCCGCGGCGCCGCGCAGCTTCTCGAACAGCAGGCCTCCTCAGAAGACCGCATGCTGACGCGGCTGATCTGCGACGAGGCCGACCGCATCGTCACCCTGGTCGATCGCATGGAGGTGTTCGGCGACGATCGCCCGGTGGCGCGCGGGCCGGTCAACATCCACTCCGTGCTCGATCATGTGAAGCGGCTGGCGCAATCCGGCTTCGCCCGCAACGTCCGCTTCATCGAGGACTACGACCCTTCGCTGCCGCCGGTGCTCGCCAACCAGGATCAGCTGATCCAGGTGTTCCTGAACCTGGTCAAGAACGCCGCCGAGGCGGTGGTGGATCTCGGCACCGACGCCGAGATCCAGCTCACCACCGCGTTCCGTCCCGGCGTGCGGCTCTCGGTGCCCGGCAAGAAGTCGCGGGTGTCGCTGCCGCTGGAGTTCTGCGTCAAGGACAACGGTCCCGGCGTGCCGGAAGACCTGATGCCCAATTTGTTCGATCCGTTCGTGACCACCAAGCCGACCGGGAGCGGCCTCGGTCTTGCATTGGTCGCGAAAATCATCGGCGACCATGGCGGGATCATCGAGTGCGAGTCGCAGCCGCGCAAGACTACCTTCCGGGTGCTGATGCCGATGTACAGCGCCAACAAACAACCAGACCACAGCCCAGATAGACGACATGGCGATGACGTTGCCGGGACGCCGTTGCATGCCTCACAGGGATCAAGATGAGGACGACCCATGCCTGCAGGTAGCATTCTAGTCGCGGACGACGATACGGCGATCCGCACGGTCCTGAACCAGGCGTTGTCGCGCGCCGGCTACGAGGTCCGGCTCACCGGCAACGCTGCCACCTTGTGGCGCTGGGTCAGCCAGGGCGAGGGCGATCTCGTCATCACCGACGTGGTGATGCCGGACGAGAACGCGTTCGACCTGTTGCCGCGCATCAAGAAGATGCGGCCGAACCTGCCGGTCATCGTGATGAGCGCGCAGAACACCTTCATGACCGCGATCCGGGCGTCGGAGCGGGGGGCTTACGAATATCTGCCGAAGCCGTTCGACCTGAAGGAGCTGATCGCCATCGTTGGCCGCGCGCTGGCCGAGCCGAAGGAGCGGGCGGCGGCGCAGCCGGACGATTCCGAGTTCGAATCGATCCCGCTGGTCGGCCGCTCGCCGGCGATGCAGGAGATCTACCGCGTGTTGGCGCGGCTGATGCAGACCGACCTCACCGTGATGATCTCGGGCGAGTCCGGTACCGGCAAGGAGCTGGTGGCGCGCGCGCTGCACGATTACGGCAAGCGCCGCAATGGCCCGTTCGTCGCCGTCAACATGGCGGCGATCCCGCGCGACCTGATCGAGTCCGAGCTGTTCGGTCATGAGCGCGGCGCCTTCACCGGCGCCAATGCCCGCGCCTCCGGCCGCTTCGAGCAGGCCGAGGGCGGCACGCTGTTCCTCGACGAGATCGGCGACATGCCGATGGAAGCCCAGACGCGGCTTTTGCGCGTGCTGCAGCAGGGTGAATACACCACCGTCGGCGGCCGCACCCCGATCAAGACCGACGTGCGTATCGTCGCCGCCTCCAACAAGGACCTGCGTATCCTGATTCAGCAGGGCCTGTTCCGCGAAGACCTGTTCTTCCGCCTCAACGTGGTGCCGCTTCGGTTGCCGCCCTTGCGCGAACGCATCGAGGACCTGCCGGATCTTGTCCGGCATTTCTTCGCGCTGGCGGAGAAGGACGGGTTGCCGCCGAAGAAGCTCGATGCCGCGGCGCTGGAGCGGCTGAAGCAACACCGCTGGCCCGGCAACGTGCGCGAACTGGAAAACCTCGCCCGGCGTCTGGCCGCCCTCTATCCACAGGACGTGATCACCGCCTCCGTGATCGATGGCGAACTGGCGCCGCCGGCGGTCACGACCGGCGCCAACGCATCGCAATCGATCGACAATCTCGGCGGCGCGGTCGAGGCCTATCTGTCCTCGCACTTCCAGGGCTTCCCGAACGGCGTGCCGCCGCCGGGCCTGTATCACCGTATCCTCAAGGAGATCGAGGTGCCGTTGCTCACTGCGGCGCTGGCGGCCACCCGCGGCAACCAGATTCGGGCGGCGGACCTGCTCGGCCTCAACCGCAATACGCTGCGCAAGAAAATTCGCGACCTCGATATCCAAGTCTACCGCAGCGGGGCCTGACGGCGCATTTCGAACCAGCCGGGCTCGATTACCGCTGGAATTAAACTGGACAAGTCCGCGCCGGCTCCGAGCGCCGCGGATTTGTCGCAATTCGGCAACATTGTGGTAGGAATGCATCAGTCCGAATCGTCGGACTTCCCCGCGTTCAGCCACAACCCTTGCCGGAATGACCAACGCAGAGACCTCGGCCCCCCCGTTCGATTCGTCGCCCCCCGAAGGGCGGCGCTGGACGTGGCGTACCTTATTGGCGCCGGTGGCGGTGGCGCTGGCGCTTGGGTCCGCCTTTTTGACCTTCGTCGTGCTGGTCGGGCTGACCCCGATCGAACCGACCGAGGAGGTCGTCAACACCTTCTACCTGGTCGATGCCGGCACCATCCTGATCCTGGTCGGGATCATCATCCGCGAGGTCTGGCAGATGGTCCAGGCCCGCCGGCGGGGCCGGGCGGCGGCGCGGCTGCACGTGCAGATCGTCAGCCTGTTCTCGATCATCGCGGTGCTGCCGGCGGTGCTGGTGGCGATCGTCGCCAACGTCACCATCGACCGCGGCCTTGACCGGCTGTTTTCAGGGCCCGCGCGGGAGGCGATCCAGAATTCGCTGACGGTGGCGCGCGCCTATACTTACGAGCATGCGCAGCTGATCCGCGGCGACATTCTCGGCATGGCCAACGACATCGCCCATGCGAGGCCGCTGTTCGATCAGGATCGCGCCACCTTCCGCGAGATGCTCACCTCGAGTGCCGTGTCGCGCAATCTGCCGGGCGCGATGCTGATCGACAAGGACCGCAACGTGCTGGAAACGGCGCAGACCGGCGTCCAGTACAGCTTCCAGACCCCGCCGGCCGATTTCCTCAGCAACGTCAACGAGACCGAGCCGCAGATCGCGGTGTTCCCCGAGGCCAATTACGTCGCGGCGGTGATCCGCCTGCGTGCCTTCAACGACACCTTCCTCTATGTCGCACGGCTGCTCGATCCGCGCGTGGTGGCGCAGCTCAAGCAGACCGAGCTGTCGGTTGCCGAATATGCACAGGTCGAGTCCCGCCGCGTCGGCATCCAGGTCGCATTCGCGCTGATGTTCGCGGTGATCGCGCTGACCATCCTGATGGCCGCCGTGCTGCTCGGGCTGAATTTCGCCAACGGGCTGGTATCGCCGATCCGCCAGCTGATGAACGCGGCCAAGACAGTCTCGACCGGCGATCTCAACGTGAAGGTGCCGGTCCACGCGTCAGAGGGCGATCTTGCCCAGCTCGGCGAGACCTTCAACAAGATGACGCAGGAGTTGCGCACCCAGCGTGACGAGCTCGTCAACGCAAGCGAGCTGATCGACAGCCGCCGCCGCTTCATCGAGGCCGTGCTGTCGTCGGCCTCCGCCGGCATCATCGGGGTCGATGCGTCAGGCTCGGTCGGCATTCTCAACCGCTCGGCGGAGAAGCTGATCGGGCATGCCGAATCAGAGACGCTCGACCATCCGCTCTCGGACGTGCTGCCCGAGCTGGACGAGATGATGAAGACCGCGCGCGAAGGCAAGCAAAGGCTGGTGCAGGGCCAGATCACGATCCAGCGCGACGGCAACGAGCGTAATCTCTCGGTGCGGGTCACTGCGGAGCAGACCAACCAGGCGCGCGACAGCTACATCATCACGCTCGACGACATCACCGAATTGGTCTCGGCACAGCGTACGTCGGCCTGGGGCGACGTGGCGCGCCGCATCGCGCACGAGATCAAGAATCCGCTGACGCCGATTCAACTTTCCGCTGAACGGATTCGCCGCAAATTCGGCAAGGTCATCACCGAGGACAAGGCCGTATTTGAGCAATGTACCGAGACGATCGTGCGGCAGGTCGACGATATCAGGCGAATGGTCGACGAGTTCTCACGTTTCGCGCGGATGCCGAAGCCGGTGATGGAAGGCGAGGATGTCGCCGATACCGTGCGTCAGGCCGTGTTCCTGATGAAGGTCGCCCATCCCGAAATCGATATCGAGACGGACATCAAGCAGGATCCCCTGCGCGCGCAGTTCGATCGCCGGCTGATTTCGCAGGCGCTGACCAACATCATCAAGAACGCAACCGAGGCGATCGAGGTGGTGCCGCCGGAGGAGCTCGGCAAGGGCCGCATCGACGTGGTGGCCGCTCGGGAGGGCGAGGACGTCTTGATCGATGTGATCGACAATGGCATCGGCCTGCCCAAGGTGGCGCGGCAGCGGCTCCTTGAGCCCTACGTCACGACGCGTGCCAAGGGCACCGGCCTTGGCCTCGCGATCGTCGGCCGCGTTCTGGAGGACCACGGCGGGCGGCTCGAATTGAAGGACGCGTCCGATTTTCGTCCGGGCCAGCGCGGCGCCTGGATGCGGCTGCGCTTTGCGCTGTCGGGACAGGCGGCCAAGCCGGACGCGAAGGAGCAGGGCGGCCCGGGGGCTGCCGCACCTGCGCAAACAAATGCATCGGCCGGGGAAACCGCAGGGCCGGCAGAGACGACCAATGACGAAGCGAAAATCAAAGCCGCCTCAGGCGGCTGACGAGACAGGCGTGATCCATGGCGAGTGATATTCTGATTGTCGACGATGAGGCCGATATCCGGGAGCTGGTCGCCGGCATCCTGGACGACGAGGGCTTCACGACGCGCACCGCGCGCGACAGCGATTCGGCACTGGCCGAGATCGCGAGCCGCCGCCCGCATCTGGTGTTTCTCGACATTTGGCTGCAGGGCTCCAAGCTCGACGGTTTGCAGTTGCTGGAGCAGATCAAGAAGGATCATCCCGACCTTCCGGTCGTGATGATCTCCGGCCACGGCAACATCGAGACCGCGGTCGCCGCGATCAAGCGTGGCGCCTACGATTTCATCGAGAAGCCGTTCAAATCCGACCGGCTGATCCTGGTGGCGACACGGGCGCTGGAGAATTCGCGTCTGAAGCGCGAAGTCCGCGAACTGAAGCAGCTGGCGCCGACTGCGAGCGTGATGACGGGCCGGTCGCCTGCGATGAATCAGCTGCGCCAGACCATCGAGCGTGCAGCCAAGGCGAACAGCCGAATCCTCATCGTTGGCCCGCCTGGTTCCGGCAAGGAGCTCGCCGCGCGTACTTTGCATGCGGCTTCGCCGCGCGCCGAGGGGCCGTTCATCGTGATCAATGCCGCGGCGATCACACCGGAGCGCATGGAAGAGGAGTTGTTCGGCGTCGAGCTGTCGAATGGCGAACAGCCGCGCAAGACCGGGGCGCTCGAGGAAGCACATGGCGGCACCTTGTTCGTCGACGAGATCGCCGACATGCCGCGCGAGACCCAGAACAAGATTCTGCGGGTGCTGGTCGACCAGACCTTCCAACGCTCGGGCGGCACCACCAAGGTACATGTCGACGTCCGAATCATTTCGTCCACCGCGCGCAATCTCGAAGAGGAGATCGGGGCCGGCCGTTTCCGCGAGGATCTCTACCATCGCCTCTCGGTGGTGCCGATCCGCGTGCCTCCGCTCGCCGAACGGCGCGAGGACATTCCGGAGCTGATCGACTACTTCATGGACCAGATCTCGGCGACGACCGGCCTGCCGAAGCGGCAGATCGGACAGGACGCCATGGCCGTGCTGCAGTCGCATGTCTGGCCGGGCAATGTGCGCCAGCTCCGCAACAACGTCGAACGCGTGATGATTCTCGCCGCCGGTGGGCCTGAGGTGATCATCACCGCCGACATGCTGCCGCCCGATGTCGGCTCGATGGTGCCGGCGATGCCGACCAGCAATAATGGCGAGCACATCATGGGCTTGCCTTTGCGCGAGGCACGCGAGGTATTCGAGCGCGACTATCTGATCGCCCAGATCAGCCGTTTTTCCGGGAATATCTCGCGCACCGCGGAGTTCGTCGGGATGGAACGATCGGCCTTGCATCGCAAGTTGAAGGCGCTGGGGGTCGGGTAGTGGTGCGACGTTCGCTCTACGAGAGCGATTTTGCTCGGGACAAGGGGGCATTTTCCGCAGTTTTACGGGAGAATTGCCAGTGTTTCGGAACTGGTGTGCGCGTAAGCGGCTTGCCTATTGATCGCGGCTGCCTTCTAATCCTACCGCCCATGCTCCGCGAGGGGGATCTCACTGGAGCATAGGCAACCTGAAATGGTCCGACTGGCGTCGGATCGCGGACGGTTCAATAAGAAAAAAGCACAAGACGCGAGATAACAACAATGGCGGCAGACCGCGCTCAAAATCTACAAGACACCTTCCTCAACCACGTTCGCAAGACCAAGACACCACTGACGATCTTTCTGGTGAACGGGGTAAAGTTGCAGGGGATTGTCACTTGGTTCGACAATTTCTGCCTGCTGCTTCGGCGCGATGGGCATTCGCAGCTGGTCTACAAGCATGCGATCTCGACCATCATGCCGGGGGCACCGATCCAGCTGTTCGAAGGCGGCGAGGACTCATCGGCGTGAGAGTGATCTGATTGGAACCTCGTGAGCGCAATGGGGGCGCCGACCGATCGAGGTCGGCAGATGGTCAGGATCCCGAACGGGTTAAACACACCGGGCGGGTGGTCGTCATCGGTCCGTATTTGCGCCCACGCCGCGGCGATGGCGCCGCGCCGCAAGGCTCGTCCCAAGGCTTATCCGATGCACGCGATTTCGAGGCACGGCTCGACGAGGCCAAAGGACTGTCACGCGCCATCGACCTGACGGTGGCGGACGCGGTGATCGCGCCGATCGGCCAGATCAGGCCTGCAACCTATCTCGGCAAGGGCAAGGTCGACGAAATCGGCGCATTGATCGCCGGCCATGGCATCGAACTCGTCGTCATGGACTGCTCGCTCGCGCCGATCCAGCAGCGCAATCTGGAGAAGGCCTGGAATACCAAGGTGCTCGACCGCACCGGGCTCATTCTCGAGATCTTTGGCCGCCGCGCCAAGACCAAGGAAGGCGCGCTGCAGGTCGAGCTTGCGCATCTCAACTATCAGCGCAGCCGCCTGGTTCGCTCCTGGACCCACCTGGAGCGCCAGCGCGGTGGCTTCGGCTTCATGGGCGGTCCCGGCGAGACCCAGATCGAAGCCGACCGCCGGCTCATCGGCGAGCGCATCACCCGGCTCGAGAACGAGTTGAAGAAGGTGCAGGCGACGCGAAGGCTGCATCGTGCCGGACGCCAGCGCGTGCCCTACCGCGTGGTGGCACTGGTCGGTTACACCAATGCCGGCAAATCAACCCTGTTCAACCGGCTCACGCGCGCCGACGTGCAGGCCGCCGACATGCTGTTCGCTACGCTCGATCCGACCCTGCGCGCCATCAGCCTGCCGCATGGCGGCAAGGCCATGCTGTCCGACACCGTCGGCTTCATTTCCAACCTGCCAACCCAACTCGTCGCGGCCTTCCGCGCCACGCTGGAAGAGGTGCTGGAGGCGGACGTGATTCTGCATGTGCGCGACATCTCGCATGAAGACGCAGAGGCGCAGCAGCAGGATGTCGAGATGGTGCTGAGCCAGCTCGGCATCGATCCGCATGCCAGCGACAACCTCATCGAGGTCTGGAACAAGATCGATCGCCTGGACGACGACGCCCGCGAGAACCTCGTCAACACCGCGGCGCGCCGGTCGCCGGAACGGCCGTGCCTTTTGGTCTCGGCGGAAACGGGGGAGGGTGTGGATATCTTGTTGCAGGCGATCGAGGACCGGCTCGCAGCCGCGCGCATCACCCTTGATCTCTCCATCGATGCTGCCGATGGCGCTGGCATCAGCTGGCTGCATCGCAACGCCGAAGTGCTCGACAAGGAGTTGCATGACGGCCGCTACGAGATGACGGTGCGTGTCGATCCCAGCAAGCGCGACATCGTCGTCGATCGCTATCACGCCGTGCCGAGGGTGGCGTGAGGAAGCGTGAGGCCGGTCTGACGGGTCTTGGAGTGCTCCTGCGGTTCCAAGCTTCGTAATCGAGGACTCGCGAGATGATGCGGACCTTCGGAGCTGGGTACTGTTCCAGGTCCGGGTTCAACGTTGGAGTGGCGCGCCAACGCTCCGCGAGCGGTCGGACCCGAGGAGGGCAATGTGGCGGGCCGGCGACAGCGCGTGACAGGAAATGTGCTGTGCGGTCTCTCGGCAAGATCATGCCCCGAAAAAGAACCAAAGTGCGACGAGGACTTCATCCTCCGGTAATTGCGCTTCGGGCAAAGACGGCTCCTTGAGACACATGGACATCGGCGGTGATTTGATGGACGGCTCGCGCGCGGTCAGCGAGAAGGGAACCGCACGGCAGGCCACCGTTAGCCGGTCGTACCGGTGGGGGCCTGCCTGGGGCGTTTTGCTGCTTTCATGTGTGATCGTCAGGCCGGCCGCATCGACAGAAGATGCGGCACGGGTTGAATCGACCGTTGTCGACATCGAGAAGAGCCAGGGAGAGCGGGAGTCTGCACCTGCCGCCGAGGCGCAAGAACCGCGGCCGAAAATCGCTTCGCCCGTGCCCGAAGCGCAGAACCCAACGCCCGGCAACGCTGCGCCGGGAGTCTCCGCGCAGTCGGTGAAGGGAGAAACGGAAGGAGTGGCGCGATCGCCACAGGCGCAGAAATCCGACGGCGAGGCCACGGCTGCGCCGCAACTCGTGCTGCCTGCCGACGTCGCCCAGAAGGTTGGCCATAAGATCTGGCTCAACGAAACCGGCGGCAATCGCAACGCGGTCACGTCGTGGAATGCCAACGAGGACTTCGCCTCGCTGGGTGTCGGTCACTTCATCTGGTTTCCGGCCGGGAATCCGACGGCGTTCGAGGAAAGCTTTCCGGCGCTGCTCGCATTCCTGCGCAAACAGGGGGCCCATCTCCCGCCGTGGCTGGACAAGACACCCATTCCTCACTGTCCCTGGATCAACCGGGCAGAGTTCAAGAGAAACTTCAACTCGCCCGAGATGCAGCAACTGCGACAGTTTCTGCTCGCGACCGTGCCCGGACAAATTCAGTTCCTCGTAGCCAGAGCCCAGGGCGCGATCGACAAGATCCTCGAAAATACGCCTGATGTGGCCGAGCGCGAGCACATCGTCGTGCAGTTCTCGCGCATCGTACAAGCCTCCAAGGACCTCTATCCGTTGATCGACTACATCAACTTCAAGGGAGAGGGCACCAACCCGGCCGAAACGGCCGTCAACCGGCAGACCGGAAATCGGCAGGGATGGGGGCTGAAGCAAGTGCTCCTCAGCATGAACGGCACGTCGAGCGATCGGACCGCCGTGCTCGCAGAGTTTACCGACGCAGCACAGTCTGTCCTGCAGCAAAGGGTTCGTAATCTTCCAACCAACCACATCTGGGAGGCCGGCTGGCTGCGCCGCGTCGAGACCTATCGCCGTCCGATCGCCGATCTGGATGTGAGCCCCATGCGAGGTCGGAAGCGAGTCGTCGCGCGCGAAGATGGTTAGTTGCGCGCGCGATCCGGCAACGTGCGTGTAGCTTGAACGCTAAACAGGCTGCATCACGTCGGGTGACGCCACGCCCTCGACCGGTGCGTAGCTATTTCTCCTGCGCCTTCGCCTCGTTCCACAATTCGTCCATCTCGTCGAGCGAAGCGTCGGCCGGTGCGCGGCCGTTCGCGGCAAGCGCGCCCTCGATATAGGCGAAACGCCGCTCGAACTTGGCGTTGGTCGAGCGCAGCGCCGTTTCAGGATCGACCTTGGCGTGACGGGCGAGGTTGACCAGTGCGAACAACAGGTCGCCGGTCTCTTCGGTCAGCTGCGTCGCGTCGCCGCCATCGAGTGCGGCTTCGATTTCGTCGGCCTCCTCGCGGATCTTTTGCAGCACCGCGCGCGGGTCGTTCCAGTCGAAGCCGACGGTCGATGCCCGACGCTGCAGCTCCATCGCGCGCACGAGCGCCGGCTGTCCGGCCTTCACGCCGGAGAGCAGGCTGGGTGCGGCCGCCTCGGCCGGCCGGCGGGCGGCGCGCTCGGCCTTTTCCTCTGCCTTGATACGGTCCCAAGTGCCCTTGGTCGGCTGCGTGATCTTACCGTCCTTGTCGGGAAACACGTGCGGGTGGCGCCGGATCATCTTGGTGGTGATGGCTTCGACCACGTCCCCGAACGCAAATTCCTGCTGCTCCTCGGCGATGCGGGCGTGATAGACCACCTGCAGCAGGAGGTCGCCGAGCTCCTCCTTGAGATCGTCGAGGTCGCCGCGGATGATCGCATCCGCGACTTCATAGGCCTCCTCGATTGTGTAGGGAGCGATGGTCAAAAATGTCTGCTCCAGGTCCCACGGGCAGCCGGTCACCGGCGTGCGCAGCTGGGCCATGATCTCGATGAGGCGGGAAATGTCGCGGGAGGGTTTCACGGGGGGGTCCTCTAGTTCACCGCAGTTATGCAGCGCGCGAAATGCATTGCCTATTGATCGAGATCATGCGCCTGCGGCTGTTGCTCAGCGAACGGGGTAAGCCTGATACGCAACCGGCTCAACCAGCGGAATGACGGATTGGAGGAAGGCGATTAGCCTTTCCTTCTGCGGAAATGACTTGAACCCGGTGACGCGGTACTCAAGCTCCTTGGCCTTGTAATAGCCGTTCAATAGCTCGATCTCGGGCAGGTATTCCTGGACGAGCGGCGATATGGCGTTGTGTTTTGCCTCGGCCACCTTCTTCGCCGCCTTAGCGATGTCGTGGCCGTACCGCTTCTTTAAACGCTCCAGTTCCTCGCCGCCGGCCAGGAGGAAAGCCTTGAGCACAACCTCCATTGCATGCCCGAGCAGGTAGTAGGTCGGCAGCGTCACCGTCCATTCGCCAGACTTGTGCAAAAGCTCTGCCGCCTTCAGCATCTGCTTCGCGTCAGTGACTAGGCCAATAGCGTGCGTGCGCAGTTGTTCGGGGGCTGTGGCATCCATCAAGCGATCCTCGAAAAACTATATTCATAGTCTCCGGGGCAGCCGGTCACGGGCGTGCGCAGCCGGGCCATGATCTCGATGAGGCGGGAGATGTCGCGGGACGGCGTCATGTGAGGTCCTGGAACCGAGCGGGCTTTTGAGACCTGTATGCCTCAAGAGCGGCGTGCGTCCCAGCGAAAACCCACTCTGCGCCACAGCTTGGTTGGCCCGTAGCGCAGAGAAGTGCTAAGCGGGGCCGATGACAACTCTGGACAAAACCGCACTGGTGCTGTTCTCGGGCGGACAGGATTCCACCACCTGCCTGGCCTGGGCGTTGGACCGTTTTGCGCGGGTGGAAACCATCGGCTTCGCCTACGGCCAGCGCCATGCCATCGAGCTCGACTGCCGGACGCGGCTGGTCGACGGCATCAAGCACCTGCGGCCCGATTGGGCGGACAGGCTCGGCGAGAGCCATACGCTCGAGATCCCCACATTGGCTGCGATCTCGGAGACGGCGCTGACCCGCAATGTCGCGATCGAGATGGGAGCGGATGGCCTGCCCAATACCTTCGTGCCGGGCCGCAACCTCGTGTTCCTGACATTTGCCGCCGCGCTCGCCTATCGGCGCGGCATCGCCGATATCGTCGGCGGCATGTGCGAGACCGACTATTCCGGCTATCCGGACTGCCGGAACGAGACCATCAAGGCGCTGCAGACCGCCCTCAATCTCGGCATGGCCAGGAATTTTGAGCTCCACACACCGTTGATGTGGTTATCGAAGGCCGCGACCTGGCAACTTGCGCATGACCTCGGCGGAGCAGGGCTGGTCGATCTGATCCGCGACCATTCCCACACCTGCTATCTCGGTGAGCGTGGCGCCCGGCACGATTGGGGCTATGGCTGCGGCCAATGCCCGGCTTGCGAGTTGCGCGCCAAGGGGTGGCGCGAATACGCCGCCGGCGTTTAGTTCGTTCCGTTGCAACCAGTCATCGGGTGCTTCCGTCCGACGGCTCGCAAGACCGGGCAGCAGTCTCGGGTCAGGCGGCCGCTTCGTCGCTCTCCTCGGAAACAGTCGGATGGGCCGAAGGCGGCTCCGTTTGGGCGACGGCGCTGGCCGGCGGCTCCGCTGTTGCCTTGGTGAGATCGCGATAGGCGATCTCGCGCAGGTCCTCATCGATACCGGCCTCGTCGACCGGCGCGGAGGGAGCGCGGACAGCGACGATGTCATCGTCGACGAGATCGGCGTCGATATCGAGCGGCAAAATAGGGGACTGCATCGGAGTATCCGTCGCAGCGCTTAGGCCGGCCTCTGCATGCAGAGTCTCTTCGAGCTCGGCGGGTGCTGGTTCGCCGGCCTCGGCATGGGGCGCCGGCATCTCGGGCTCCGCGAAGATCGCCACGGTTTCCAGAGCGGCCGCAGCCTCTGTCATCGCCGGTTCGTGCGACCGGCCCGCGCCCTCGTCATCCTTGCTCCGAACGCCGAGATCGATCGCGATCTCCTCGATCAGCCGGTCGATTGCAAGCAGGGCGCGATATTCCGGAAGGCTGTTCAGATGCTGCTCGTATCGGTTGCGGGCAAATTGCAACGAGTCGATCACTTCGGCGGCGATCGGCGACAGAGAAGCCTCGGCGTTCTGCAGTGCATGGGCCGCCCGTTCGGTCGAGCGGTCGACCTGCAGAAAGGCTTCATATTGCGGAATCAGTTTAAGCTGCTCGTGATAGTCCTGTCGCAGTGCGACCAGCGAATTCACGATGTTTCCGAAGGATTCGACCTCAGACATGTTTGCCCCCTGACTCTCTTCGCTTCGAGATCACGCGCGAGTACGCGACCGGCGCAGGCGGAATGATACGAATCTCGGCACCTATGCGCCACCACCTGACTTGCGAATTTCCCGGCGATGGTTGCGATAGGGTTGCGCCGATCTCGCACGCCGATAGGTGCGCAAACTGACGGCCTCGCACGGCTTCAATCGGAAAAATCCGCGGGTATCAGTTCGATCGGCTTGCCGTGCGGGGTGCGGTCGGCGGCGTGATCCCATGCGTCGCGATAGCGCGTCAGGGTTGTGGCCGATGTGACGCCTTTTTCCGCGACCAGCCGCTCAAGCGTCGCGAGCCAATGCAGGTAGTAGGTCTCGCCGGTGTCGGCGTCGCCGGCCGCTTGTGCGCGCGCGATCTCGTCGGCCAGTGCTGCAGCCCATTCGCCCCATGTGAACAGGCCGCGCGCATGCAGGGAGACCGCGATCGCAAATGCATGGGCTTCCCAGGGGGCGCGGAACACCGGACCCTCATCGTCGCGAGGAATGTCGGGCAGGGCACGCGCGGCCTCCCGCGCGGCGTTGCGCTCCACGCTCATCACGCCGGCTCCAGGTAGGGCTCGAACGCATCCACCGTGACTTCGAGCATCGGATCGGGTGCGTCTGGCCACAGCTCCGCGCCGCTGAAGGAGACGGTGTAGAGCCATTGCGGATCTTCGCCCGCGCCGCTTGTATTGCTGTCGGGAAAGACGTGCACACCTCTCACCGCTTCGATGCGGCCGGCGTGGCCGCGCACGTAGCGCGGCAGACGGGTGTGGGTCGGCGGATGAATGTCCTTGGCGCGCACGCGAGCGCCCACCGCATAGAGTGCCGGTCGTGTGACTTCGCGCTCGCTCGGGCCGCCCCGATGCAGCATTGCGGCGACGCCGTCCGCAGTCAGAATTCTTGCGACGGGCTTGGCCGGATGCAGTGATCGACCGGCGGCGATCTCATCTGCCTCCACGAGATGACGGTCCTGCATGAGGCGTTCGAGACCGGCGAGCCAGATCTCGTAATAGCTCATGCCGAGATAGTCGGCCGCCGGCCGGTTCTCGCGCGCAAAGCGCGACATATCGATGTTCCAGCCACCCGGCATCGCCATTGCCAGGGTCATCGCAAACGCGCGACGCTCCCATTCGGCATGGAACACCGGCTCGTTCGGCTCCGGCCGCACCGGGCCGGACCAGGGCACCCCGCCCATGTCATGCGCGCCATCCATTACGCCACCTCGCCCGGTTGCTTCGGCAGGCCGGTGCCGATCATGCTGTCGCGGGTGACGAGCTCGGCGAGCTTCTCCTCGCTCCAGCCCTCGGTGCCTTCGGGGCGCATCGGCAGCACGAAATAGCGGATCTCGGCGGTCGAATCCCACACGCGGATCTTGGTGGTGGGCGGCAGCTCGAAACCGAAATCCTGCAGGACGCCGCGCGGATCCTTCACCGCCTTGGCCCGATAGGGCGCCGATTTGTACCAGACCGGCGGCAGGCCCAGGACCGGCCAGGGATAGCAGGAGCACAGGGTGCACACGACCATGTTGTGCAGCTCGGGCGTATTCTCGACCGCGACGATATGCTCGCCCTGGCGGCCGGCATAGCCGAGCTCGCCGATCGCAGGCGTCGCATCGGCCAGCAGGCGGGCGCGAAACGCGGGATCGGTCCACGCCCGGGCCACGACGCGGGCGCCGTTGCGCGGGCCGACCTTGGTCTCATAGGTCTCGATCAGCACGTCGAGCGCGGCCGGATCGATATAGCCCTTTTCGGTCAGGATGGATTCGAGCGCACGAACGCGCAGCTCGGTCTCGGTCAGCTCCGAGTGATCATGGTCGTGAGGGTGATCTGTCATGGCGCAACCATAGGCGCAATCGAGCCGGACTGTCGAGACGACGGTGCATGGCCGTAATGACCTCGATATGATGCTATGATTGGCCCGGATTCACGGCGACAGCCGTTCAAAACGCGCTGAAGATGTGGTTCCTACTGCCGTCGGCGCTCATGTACCCGGCGACGACTGAAGCCCTATGTGTTCAAGGACAGCCAATGCCAAACGATGTCTCCCGTCGTGATTTTGCCAAGCTGGCCGGTCTGGCCGCCCTTGGAACGGGAGGCGCGACTGCGACAGCACAGGAGGGGCCCGTGACGAACGAGCCAGCAGCGCCCGGCCGCCATTTCCCGCACGACTTCGTCTGGGGCACCGCGACCTCGTCCTACCAGATCGAGGGGGCAGCCAGGGCCGACGGTCGCGGGCCTTCGATCTGGGATGTCTTCACCCATGCGCCGGGCCATATCGAGGACGGCAGCACCGGTGACGTCGCCTGCGATCACTATCATCGCTACAAGGACGATGTCGGCCTGATCAAGGAACTCGGCTGCAAGGCCTATCGGTTCTCGATCGCCTGGCCGCGGCTGTTTCCGGATGGCGGCAGCACGCCGAACCCGAAAGGGCTCGATTTCTACAACAGGTTGGTGGACGAGTTGCTCGCGAACGGCATCGCGCCCTATGCCACGCTGTATCATTGGGATCTGCCGCAGGCGCTGCAAGAGCGCCTCGGCGGCTGGCGTTCGGCCGAGACCGCGAAGGCTTTCGCCGATTACGCCGGCTACGTCGCCGAGCACTTGAGCGATCGCGTTAAGACCATCTTCACCGTGAACGAATGCGGACGTTTCATCCCGTTCGGTTATGGCCTCGGCATCGACGCGCCCGGGCTGAAACTGCCGCAAGGAGAGGTGAACCAGGCGCGGCACCACGTAGCGCTGGCGCATGGGCTCTCGGTGCAGGCGATCCGGGCCAGGGGCCGCGCGGGTACGCAAGTCGGCATGGCCGAGAACATCACGGCCTGCGTGCCGGCGATCGACACGCCGGAGAACATCCGTGCCGCCGAGATCGCCACGCGCGAATTGAACGCAGGCTTCCTCAACGTGATCCTGGAAGGCCGCTATACCGACGCCTTCCTGGCCTGGGCCGGCAAGGACGCCCCGAAATTCACTGCGGACGAGTTGAAGATCATCTCGGCGTCGGTCGATTTCGTTGGGCTCAACATCTATGCGCCGCAGGCCTATGTGGTCGCGAGCGACAATGCGCCCGGGTTCCAGGCGCTGCCGATGCCGTCCTCGTTCCCGCATATGAGTTCTCCCTGGCTCCTGGTCGGGCCGGAGATCGCCTATTGGGTGCCAAGGTTCGCGGCCAAGATCTGGGATCTGAAGACGATTTACATCACCGAGAATGGCACCTCCTCGGACGACAAGGTGAGCCCGGACGGTAAGATCCACGACCTCGATCGGGTGATGTACCTGCGCAATTACCTAGCCCAACTGCAGCGCGCGACCGCGGAGGGCGTGCCGGTGAAAGGCTATTTCCTGTGGAGCCTGATGGATAATTTCGAATGGGTGTTCGGCTATCGGCAGCGCTTCGGCGTCTATCACGTCGATTTCGACACCCAGGCTCGCACCCCCAAGCTCAGCGCGTCCTTTTATCGCCATGTGATCGCAAAAAATGCGCTGCTGGCGTGACGAGCGCTAACCGAACGTCATAGTTCGCGCAGAAGATGCGATGCTGCCGTTGCCGCATCGAACATTGTATGAAGGCGACGGTCACAACGGGGATCGTGGAGGCGGGCATGGGACGCATCACTTTCATCCTGGCTATGCTGTCCGCACTTTGCCTGCAGCCGGGCAGGGCGTTGGCATGGGGGGCTCAGGGGCACGAAGTGGTCGGGGACATCGCCGCGAAGCTGATCGCCGACAATGCCAATGCGACCAAGCAGGTCCATGACATCCTCAACGACCCGCTGCCGTCCGACGCCGAGATCAAGGCCATGAAAGATCGCCACGTCTGGCGCCAGATCGGGCTGCAACAGGCGGGTCCGTGGGCGGATTGCGTCAAGGCCGTCGCACACCACGATGGCAACCGCTTCAAATACGAGCTCGATCCCAACCATCCCGAATATGAAACGGCGTGCATTCCGTTCAATTCGGCACTCGAACGGGCTCGCATGGAGGACTATGTCAGCCGCAACTGGCACAGCGAAACCTGCTCCTACCAGCCGTCCGGTTTCGAACAAGGCTGCCACAACACCTTCCATTTCGACGACGTTGCGATCCAGCGCGATGCTTTCGACCGCAGCGAGGTCGGCACCAACCCCCACGATCTGGTCGCGGCGGTCAATGCCGCACTCGCCGTGCTGACCGACAAGCCGGCCCCGGCGCCGTTCTCGATCCGCGACAAGAAGGAAGCGTTGCTGCTGCTCACGCATTTCGTCGGCGACCTGCATCAGCCGCTGCATGTCGGCGCGGTCTATCTCGATGCGCAGGGCGTCCTGGTCGACCCTGATGCCGCGCGTCAGGACAATCCTGACAACCAGACCGCCGGCGGCAATCTGATCCAGGACCAGAATGTCAACCTGCACGCCGAATGGGACGACATTCCATTCGACATTGGCCACGCCGCGACGCGCGAACTGCTGGCGGCCGCACGTGCGGTGCCGGCAAGTTCCGGGCCGCTCGAGAATTGGGCGGGGGATTGGGCGACCGACACGCTGCAGGTGGCCAAGACCGCCTTTCAGGGGCTCAGCTTTGCGCAAACCGATCCACCCCCGCATCCGAAATGGGCGGTGATATTTCCGGATCGTCTGACTTACATGCACCTTGCCGACGAGATCAAACGGCAGCAACTGGCGAAGGCGGGTGCCCATCTCGCGCAGATCCTCAACACGATCTGGCCGAAGAACTGATCAGCATGAAATGCGCTTCTCGTGCCGCACGCAGCGCGTGATGCGGCCGGCACACACTGTGCAACTAATTTGAGTTGGCTGCGCTTCTGTGCCGCAGGGTTCACAGACTTGCCTTAAACCCGTGGTGCAGCCTAGTTGGCGTCGGACCACTCGTTCCGGCCATCAACCGAGATCCCCGTCATGCGTATGTATGCTTCTTCGTCAGCCGTCGCCCATCGTGCCGGCGCGTTCTGTTGCGTCCTTTTCGCGATATTCATGAGCGTGCCGGCGCACGCGCAGGCGGCCTCGCCCGAACCGTCGGCGCCGGCCGCCACTGAAAAGTCCGACCAAGCAAAGACGGTCGCGCCAGATGGGAAGCCGGCGGCAGCTGAGCAGAAGCCCGCGGCCGCTGAGTCCGGCCAATCCGGCGCGGAGCCTGAGAAGCCTGCAGCAGCCCAGGAGAAAGCGCAGACCGAACCGCAATCGGCGCCTGCGCAAGGCGACTCCGTAGCCGCGAAGGATCGGCCGTCCGCGGCGGTCGAACCCCCGGCGGCCGGCGCCGAGAAGCCCGCGGTCGCCGACGAGAAGAAAGAGTCGGACAAGCCCGCTCAGGCTGAGGAGAAATCCGCTGTCGTGCCGGAGAAAGCGGTAGCCGCACCGGAGCCCGCCGCAGCACGGAGCGACAAGGTTCCGGCGGTTGAGCCGAAGCCGTCCGAGAAGGCGGCTGCCGTTCCGGAGAAGCCGGCTGACACCAAGACGGCGCCAGCGCCTCAGGACAAGCCGACCGCCGCGGACGAGAAGAAGCCCGCAATCGAGGAGGCCAAACCAGCGGCGGCACAGGACAAGCCGGTTGCAGCGACGCCCGCGCCTGCAGCGCCGAGCCAGGCGAAGTCAGCAACTCCCCCGAAGCCGGCAGCCAAGCCGAAGGTTACGACGCGCGCCTCGGAACACGTCGAACACGATGCGCCAAAGCCGCGCAGACATCATGCACGCGACGAAGACGAGGAGCCCGTCGTCAAGCGCAAGCACCGTGCCCACGTCGCCCACCGCCACGAGGCCGATCTCAGGTGCATGCATTTCCGCACCTATGACGCGGATCGTGGCACGTACCGCGGCTACGACGGACGCATCCATTCCTGCAAATGAGCCCAGGTCGATGTGGATTGCTGGTCGCGCCAGCTCAGCACCGCGAGCCTTGATTGGTTCGGCTCGCGATGTCTGGCAGCCATGACATGCCCCGCCGGCGGACAAACGCGAAGAAAGCTGGACTGGAGCTGACTGGGCCTGGCCTGATCGCCAGTCTCGAAAATCTACCCGGCGCTGAACGCTGAAAGCCGATGCGTTGGCGCCATACTAGATCGCGACCTGCTGGTCCGTGACGGGAGGCTGCACACCGATCACCTCGGACAGCAGGGCTGCGCGGCCCTGCACGAGTTGCGCCGCGAGCGCCGCGCACTGGTTGCGGATGTCAGGGATGGCCATGATCTCCCAGAACGCGGCGCGGGTCAGCGGGCCGATCGCAAACAGCCGTTGCGACAACGTTCCGTCCGCGTGGATGATCGTGCACTCGGCCGTGACGTCGATGCCGATCCGAAGCGGATCGGGTCGCGCCAGCCCCTGATCGAACAGGCTGCGGACGGCAGGATTGATGGTTGCCCGCGGATCGCGGACGATGCCCGTGCAATCGACGATCGCACCGACCTCGATAGTTTCGGCCTCCGGCCGGCCGCGCCGGCGATAACGAACCCGAGCGCCGCTCGTGCCGCCTTCGATGCCGACCAGTTTGGCAGCCGTCACTGTCAGCTGGCCGTCCGCGATCGCCTCGACGATGCGCGCCTCGACCTCCGGCGCCATGCGGTGCCGATGCACGTCCCACCAAGCCCTGGCATGCTCCAGGAAGCTGCGCTTGGCGGAAGCTGGCAGCTCGCGCCACAGCTGGTGGCTGAAAGGTCTGACTGCATCGATCACGCTGCGCCAGTCGCCGCCCGCCGCCACATGGGCCGCGATGCGTTGCCGGAACCAGCGCAGCAAGGTGCTGGCGCCGGCGCCGAAAGGAATATCTTCCTCCCGGATGGACAGCGGCGCCGTGCGCCGATGGCCTCTGGCCATCAGGCCGCGGCGCGACATCGCGATGATGGGCCCGCGATGACCTTCGCGCAGCAAGGTCAGCACGTAGTCAGCCATGGTCAGGCCGGTGCCGAGGATCAGCACGGCCGCGTCCTTGCTGAAGCCGGGAACGGATGGAGAAATCCAGGGATCGGCGTGCCAAGCCGATCGGGCGGTCGCAGCGTCGTGACCTGTTGCGAGCACAGCGACATCGCCGACGAGACGCGAACCATCGGCCAGGCTGACAGTGACGTTGCCCCAGCCCTCGCTCACCGCGATGCATTCGCCACGGACGATCGTGAGACGCTGCTCGCCGTGCTCCGGCGATAGAAACGGATCCACCAGGCTTGCGATGTAATCGCCATAGAGGCGGCGAGGGACGAAGCAGTAGGGATCGGGGCGGAACGGCGCGGCGTTTGGACTCGTCGACAACCAGCGCCAGAAGTGATCGGGATCGTCGGGCAGGGCGCTCATATTGGCCGCGCGGACGTTGAGGAGATGATCGGCATTGCCCGTGTGATAAGCAAGCCCGCGGCCGATCTCACAGCGCTTTTCGATCAGCGTGACGCGGAAATCGGAATGTGGATGCTGCAGCAGCTGATAGGCGAGCAGCACGCCCGAGGCACCGCCGCCGATAATGATTGCGTGTCGTTCCGGGAAGCAGCTCATCCGAGGCGCCTCGTTCTTTGAGAGCGGCAAACGCGTAAGTTTTATTCTAGCACGCAACAACGCGCCCACGTTCGCATGTCGTTCAAAAAGACGAATATTCTCTTCTGCGGCGTCTTGGCGCGCCTGAACGGCCAGGAACAGCTATCTGCTCGCCCGAACTATTTTGTCCGGTCGTTCGGCCAGCGAGCATGACGCATGCGTGCAGACCGGCGAGCCACGGCCTTTATCGCGGAAACAGCGTCTGCGCGGTATTGGCGGTGCGAGGCCGCGGTGGCGGCAGCGCTGCACTTGGCGGACGCAGCGCATCCACCCGCGGCGAGGGTGCGATCGGCTTCGGCGGCTGCACCGCGGATATCCTCGCCATCTGACGCATCAGCTGGTCCTGACCGGCTTGCAACTGCTCCGCGGCTCTGGCCTGATCGCGGACGACCTGCTCCTGCCCCGCCTTGAGCTGCTCGATCCCGACCTGCAGCTCCGAGATGTCGCGCGCCAGCTTCTGGATCAACGGCATCAAGTCCCGATCGATCGAGGCCGTGGTGATATCGCCATGTTCCGCCGGCCCCTGCACGCCCGATGCAAATGAACCATTCTGCGGCGGCGCCGAGCCCAAATCCGTAGGCTGTACGGGAGGGGCAGGTGGGCGCGCGCTCGATGAAGTCAAATCGGAGGTGGAGACGTCGGCATCGTTTGTTGCCGCCGTCTTCAGAAAAGAGGGCATCCAACGCGCCATGACGGTCGTCATCGGATCCGCGTAATACCAAGCCAGCGCCGCAGTGCTCAGGCTGGCCACCATGAGAACGCCGATCGCGCCCCGCAAAGCCCTGCGGTGTAGCGATCGGCGCAAGCGTGTCGGCGGGACGCCTTTGCCGCCAGCCGGTTCGGTCGAACGAGGGGCTCCGGCTTGGGCCGCGATGTCCGCAAGCCGCTGATCGATCCGCGAGAGCACGTCACGCACGACGCGTTTATACACATCCGTGTAGGAATCCTTTTCTGGCGATAGACCGATCCCGCCCGGATCAAGCTCATTCGCGTTCGGCGTCGATTGCACTGGCATTCCTTTCAGTCCACTGCCCCTCCGGGACTCAAGGGCGCACGTCGGTTCCGAATCGTCCGACAAAACGGCGCGGCGCTTTGACCAAAGCAAGACTGTGGAGTGACAAGTACGAGGCGTTTTCGGACAGACTTACCTTCTGCACCGTCCACAAGGCGCGACAGGCACCCACCGAACTGGTCGAGGGCAGGGGGCGTCCTACGCAATCGCCCGCCCCGGAGCATCCGTCGGTTCGCATTTTAGGTTGTCAGGACATCCACACGTCACGGGCTTGTTGCGTCGCAGCGGTACGTAGTGACCGGCTTGGGGGCTCTAAGTTCAGGGACGACACAATGAGAGTTCGCAGGATGCGGGATCGGCCGGTTCATTCGCTTGCAAGTTCGATCCTTTGCCGGACTCGCCGTATTCTTCCGTTCGGCGGGACCGTTCTCGCGGCGGGGCTAGCTCTTCTCCAGACATCGGCGGCCGCGATTGCTGAACCGAACAACGCTCGGACCGCGACGCCGATCGAGCATCTGCTCGTCATCATCGGCGAAAACCAGAGCTTCGATCATGTTTTTGCCACCTATCGTGCACCTTCGGGCGATCATGTGTCGAACCTGCTGTCGAAGGGCATTGTCGATATAGACGGCCGGCCGGGTCACAACTTCGCGGCCGGTGCGCAATCGAGCGCTGTTGAGACGGGCACGTTCCAACTGGCGCCGGGAAGCAAACAAACCTACGCATTGCTGCCACCGCAAACCACGGGCAACTTGCCGCTAGGCGGAAGCGACACGGCGGGGCCGCCCTTTGCGACGGATGCCGGTGCGCTGGCATGGGAGACGATGTTCTATCACCAGTATGCGCCGCTGTTCGACCCGCACGACATGACCATCGGCGCAAATCCGTTTCCCAAATATGTGCCCGATGGGCGTATCGCCAACGTGAATGCCCTGCCGAACGGGCCCTTTCAGGTGACCGGCTTAACGCCCTACGATTTCTACATAGCCGATCCCAACCACGGCTTCTTTCCGGAGTGGCAACAGGCTGATTGCGACATAACCCATGCCACGGCAGAGAACCCGAGCGGCTGTCTCAATGATCTGTTCCCATGGGTTGAAGCGACCCGCAGTGCCAACGGCATTGGTAGCGGCGGCGTCGCGTTGGGCTTCTACAATGTCGCACGCGGTGACGCGCCATATTTTCACGCGCTTGCACGCGAGTATACGATGAGCGACAACTACCATCAGGCCATGCGTGGCCCATCGTCGCCCAACTGGAACTTTTTCGGTACTGCCGACGAAATCTACTTCAGCGATGGTCACGGCAATCCGGCAATTCCGGATGCCAGCCTGATCATGAATCCCAACCCCAAGCCTGGCGCGAACAATACGCCGATCTACGACGCGGGCACCTTCGTCAATTGTTCGGATCTGAATCAGCCCGGTGTGGCGACGATCCGGGCCTACATTGCTTCATTGCCATATCATCCTGATCCACATTGCGCACCGGGGACCTATTATCACGTTGCCAGCAGGCATCCGGGTTACTTTCCGGATGGAACGATCGATACGCTTGCCAACGCTTTGCCGCCCTCGAGCGTGCCCACGATCGGAGAAAAGCTCAGCCAGAAGGGCATTTCCTGGGCGTGGTATGCTGGTGGATATAATCGCTACGTAGCCGATCCCAATCATACGGCTTCTCCCGGCTATTGCGATAATTGCAATCCGTTTCAGTTCTCGACCGCGGTCATGTCGACGGCCGAGAGCCGCACGGCGCATCTGCGCGACGCAGAAGATCTCATCAGGGACATCCGCAGCGGCAAATTGCCGGAAGTCGCCTTCCTACGTTCGGAAGATGCTCCGAGTGGTCACCCGGACAGTTCCAAGCTCTCTTCCTTCGAAAACTACGCAAAGGTCTTTATCGAGGAGATCCAGGCGCAGCCGGAGCTTTGGGCTCACACCGCCATTCTCGTCACGTTCGACGAAGGCGGCGGCTTCTGGGACTCGGGATACGTCCAGCCCGTCGACTTTTTCGGGGATGGCGTCCGCGTCCCGGCGATTATCGTGTCACCTTACTCGCGTGGCGGTCACGTCGGGCACGTCTACTCCGATCATGCCTCCGTCGTGAAATTCATCGAGCGGAATTGGCGCCTCGGCACGCTGTCCTCGCGAAGCCGCGACAATCTTCCAAATCCGATCACCGGCCGTAATCCGTATATTCCCGTCAATGCGCCCGCGATCGGCGACTTGATGGACCTGTTTCGGTTCGGCCACGATGGTGAGGAAGCCCACCACAAGAACCGGCCTGATGGATGGGACCGCGACCGGGATTGACGCCGGTCGAGCCTTGGCGGCTGCTCATCCTATGCGGTGAGCAGTCCCGGCATGGTCGTTCGCGCACCGTCCAGGAAGGTCCGGATCGCGTCGCGCACGATCGCGTCCAGGTCGGATGGGATCGGTGTCTCGTAGATGAATCTGCGAATGGCGATATAGAAGATGCGTCCGTGCAGGCCCCAGAACATTTCGGTCTCGCGCTCGCTGAGATGGCGCTCCGTAATGTTTGGGAGTCCCAGATCGTGACGCAGTTCGATCGCGGCGGGCTCGATGATCTCGCGGCGGACAAGGTCGAGATAACGGCCGGTGATGCCGAACGATTTCATTCCCGAGAAGACGAAGATCCGGACCCAATTGTACTCGAACACGTGGGCGACATAGTCCAGGTAGAAGCGCGTGAGACGCGCCTCCAGCGGCAGCGCGCGATCGCGGATCAGCGGCGCCCAATCGGGCGACCAGCGGCTGAGATAGACCTCCTGGTAGACGCGCTCGATCAGCGCTTCTTTGCTCGGGAAGTGGCGATAGATCGCCGAATGCGTGATGCCCATGCGCTTGGCGAGCTCGCGAGTCTGGCCTTCGAAGCCGCGCTCGGCAAAGAAGCGGATCGCCTCGTGCACGATCAGCCGCTCACGGTCGGGAGCGCGCATGTTGCGGCGCTGCGGCACGGCCTTGGGGCCCGCCTTGGGGGCTGCCTTGGTCGTTCGCCGGACCGGTCGCTTCGCCTTCTTGTGCGCTTTTCTCGCCATTGACGTCGCTGTATCGCAATTCGCGGCGGACTTCATAGCGCAATCCACATTTGTGACCAAATGGTCAATTCTGGTTGACCCAGTCTCGTCGCCGTGCGAGGATTTTGAGACCAGATGGTTACAAATTTGGCAATCCCCGCTGGCGAGCGGAGGGATCGAGGAAACGGCAGTGAAGGCGAGGGCTTTCAGCTATTTTCGTGCTGAGACGATCGAACAAGCGCTGGACGCCCATGCGCGTGCCGGCGACGACGCGCGTTTCATCGCCGGCGGACAAAGCCTCGTGCCCGCGCTGTCGCTGCGGCTGCAGGCTCCGCGGCTTCTCATCGACATCACCCATATTGCCGAACTGCGCGGCGTCGAGCGTCAAGGCGACTTCTTGCGCATCGGCGCGCTCACGCGTCACTGCGAGATGCTGAGCGAGCCTCTGATCGGGCAGTTCGCTCCGCTGCTACGCGCTGCGGCGCCGTTCGTCGCCCATCCGGCGATCCGCAATCGTGGCACGATCGGCGGCAGCGTTGCGCTCGCCGATCCTGCCTCCGAATTTCCCGCGATAACCTTGGCGCTTGCGGCCGAGATCGAGATCGCCGGGCCGGCCGGCCGCCGGCGGGTGAGAGCCGACGATTTCTTCGTCGATCTGTTCGAGACGGCGCTTGGGCCGGGTGAATTGATCACCGCGATCCACGTCCCGGTGTTCAGGAGCAATCAACGGTTCGCCTTCGACGAGCTGGCGCGTCGGCGCGGCGACTATGCGCTGGTCGGGTGCGGTCTGCTCGCGAGTTGCGAAGGCGACCGCATCGACGACATCCGCATCGCCTTCTTCTCGGTCGGCAATGTGCCGACCCGGGCCAAGACAGTGGAAGCCACGCTGGCTGGAGCCACGCTCGATCCGGCGCGCGTCGCCGCGGCGCAGACGGCGCTGGAGGCGGACCTTGCCCCACCTGAAAGCGACGAGGTGCCGCCGGCGATGCGGCTGCATCTCGCCCGCGTGCTGCTTGGGCGCCTGCTCGGCCGTCTCGGGGAGGGGGCATGAGCGTGATCGGCGAAGACGGGTTGTCTGATGAGATCGACGAGACCTTCCGCGTCCGGCTCGTCGTCAACGGCCGCAAGGTGACCTGCGATGTTGCGCCGCGCGAGACCCTGGTCGACTGCCTTCGCAATCAGCTCGAACTGACGGGAACCCACGCCGGCTGCGAGATGGGGGCCTGCGGCGCTTGTCTCGTGCAACTCGACGGACGCGCGGTGCATTCCTGCCTGATGTTCGCGGTGCAGGCCGCTGGCGCGCGGGTCGATACCATCGAGGGCCTGTCGGAGAGCGGCGCGATCGGCGATCTCCAGGCTGAATTCCATCGCCGCAACGCGCTCCAGTGCGGCTTCTGCACGCCCGGCATGCTGATCAGCGCCCATGAACTGCTGTCGCAGGTGGCGCGGCCGAGCCGCACGGAGATCCGCGATGCGCTCTCGGGCAACTACTGCCGCTGCACCGGCTACGAGGCGATCGTGGACGCCATCGAGGCGGTGGCGACGGCACGCGCCTCCGCGTCCGGAGACGATGGAGGCGCAGCATGAGTGCGCAGCTGACCTCGCTCGATCGCCCCAATTCCTATATCGGCCGCTCGGTGCCGCGTCCCAACGCCAAGCGGCTGCTCGCCGGGCGCGGCCGCTATGTCAGCGACCTCACTCTGCCGCGTATGTTGCATGCCGCTTTCCTGCGCAGCCCGCATGCGCATGCAAAGGTCGTGTCCATCGATACCGAAGCCGCGCGGGCGCGCGAGGGCGTGCATCTCGTCGCGACCGGTGCTGATCTCGCCAAGATCTGCACGCCCTGGACCGGCACCTTGGATCACTTCAAGGGCATGACATCGGCGCCGCAACTGCCGCTGCCGCTGGATCGCGTGGTCTGGGCCGGGCAGGCGGTCGTCGCCGTGGTCGCTGAGAGCCGGGCGATTGCCGAGGATGCGCTCGAGTTGATCGAGGTCGATTACGAGGACCTGCCCGTCGTTGCCGATGTCGACAGCGCGCGCCAGATCGGCTCACCGTTGATCAATCCGGGTAGCGCCGGCAATGCCTGTTTCCGAAGCCAGCTCGATAGCGGCGGCGTCGATGATGCCTTTGCCGCCGCCGCTCATGTGGTGGAGGAGGAGTTCAGCTTCGGCCGCCATACCGCGGTGACGCTCGAGCCGCGCGCCATCGTCGCCGACTACGATCCCGGCGGCGAGATGCTCACGGTGCATCACGGCACCCAGACGCCGTACCAGTTTCAGGACCTCTATTCGCGCCATTATGGCATCCCGGAAGCCCGCGTCCGCGTCATCGCCACCGACATCGGCGGCTCCTTCGGGATGAAGCTGCACGTCTATCACGAGGACATGGCGGTGGTCGGCCTTTCGATCCTGCTGGGACGACCGGTCAAATACGTCGCCGACCGCATCGAGTCCTTCGTCTCGGATATCCATGCCCGCGATCATCGCGTGCGCGCCCGCATGGCGATCGACGCGAAGGGCGGCATCCTGGCAATAGATGTGCAGGACATCACCGCGATCGGGGCCTTCTCGACCTATCCGCGCACCAGCGTGGTCGAGGGAAACCAGGTGATCCGTCTGATCGGGGCGCCATATGGGTTGAAGGCCTATCGCGCCGCGCTGGAGGTGATCTTCCAGAACAAGGTCCAGACCAGCCAATACCGCGCCGTTGGTCACCCCATCGCCTGCGCCGTCACCGAACGGCTGGTCGACATCGCCGCGGCGCGCGTCGGCCTCGATCCCTTCGCCATCCGCGCGCAGAACGTGATCGCTGACGACGCCTATCCGCAGACATCGCCGACCGGCTACAGGTTCGAGGCGCTGTCGCATCAAGCCTGCCTGCGGCGGCTGCATGCGATGATGGACTACGACGCGTTGCGCGCCGAGCAGGCGGCCTTACGGGCACGCGGCGTCTATCGGGGCATCGGCATCGCGACCTTCGTCGAGATCACCAATCCAAGTCCCGCCTTCTATGGCGTCGGCGGCGCGCGCATTTCGTCGCAGGACGGCGCGATCGTCAGCCTGACACCATCGGGCGAGGTCCGCTGCCTGATCTCGGTCACGGAGCAGGGGCAGGGCACCGAGGCGATCATCAGCCAGATCGTGGCCGACCAGCTCGGGATCGCGCAGGAGCACGTCAAGGTCATCACGGGCGATACCGAGGTGACGCCGCATGGTGGCGCCACCTGGGCCTGCCGCGGCGCCGGCATCGGCGGCGAGACCGCGCTCCAGGCGACACGTGTGCTCAAGCGCAACATTCTGGAGATCGCCGCACTCATCCTGCAGGAGCAGCCAGCGGCGCTCGACATTATCGACGGGCAGGTGGTCGATGCCGGATCGCAGCAGCAACGGCTGCCGGTCTCGGAGATTGCCCGCATCGCCTACTTCCGGTCCGACACGCTGCCGCCGGGCACGCAGGCGCAGCTCACGGTCAGTCATCATTTTGCTCCGCAGGGCTATCCGTTCGCCTTCACCAATGGGATCCAGGGCTGCTCGCTGGAAGTCGACATCGAGACCGGCTTCATCAAGCTCCTGAAGCATTTCGTGGTTGAGGATTGCGGCCGCATCATCAACCCGATGCTGGTCGATGAGCAGCTGCGCGGCGGGGTGGTGCAGGGGCTCGGCGCGGCGCTGTTCGAGGAATGCCGCTACAGCGAGACCGGCCAGCTCCAGAACGGCTCGCTTGCCGACTATCTGGTGCCGATGGCCATGGAGATGCCCGATATCGAGATCGCGCATGTGGAGACACCGACGGAGGACACCGTGCTCGGCGCCAAGGGGTGCGGGGAAGCCGGCACCGCGGCGGCGTCAGCCTGCGTGCTCAACGCCGTCAACGATGCGCTCGCGCCGTTCGATGCCTCCGTCAACGCCATTCCGATCACGCCCACACGCGTCCTGAAGGCCCTCAAGCGATTCTAGAAAAAGCGATATCAGGGAGGAAACCATGCAGAAGTCCGGATCGAGATCGACCCGAATGAAGATATCCCGCCGCACCGCGCTGGCCGGGATGTCGGCCGGCCTTGCGACGTTGGCGATGCCGCGGCTCGGCCGTGCCGCCGATGACACCATCCGCATCGGCTTTCCGACCCCGCTGACCGGCCCATTCGCCGCCGAGGCGCGCGACCAGGTGAAATGCGCCGAGCTCGCGGTCAAGCTCGTCAACGACAAAGGCGGCATCGGTGGCCGCAAGGTCGAGCTCCTGGTGCGGGATGACAAGCTCAATGCCGGCGAAGCCGCCACCCGTACGCTCGAGCTGATCGAGAAGGACAAGGTGCATGCCATCGTCGGTGCGCTCTCCAGCGCCGTGCAGCTCGCGGTCAACGAGGTCACCCGTGCCCGCGGCGTGATCTACGTCTCGATCAGCCAGTCCGACACCATCAACGAGGCCAAGGACTTCAGCAAATACACCTTCCACGAAGCGCTCAATCCGCACATGACGACAGCGGCGGTGGCAGGGAAAACCCTGAAGAAGGGCATGAAGGTCGCGCACCTGGTGGCGGATTATGCCTATGGTCACGAGATGCTGCGCGGCTTCAAGCGTGCGCAGGCGGCGATCGGTGCCGACAGCGTCGGCGAAATCCTGCATCCGTTCGGTGCAGCCGACTACTCCACCTTCATGCCGCGCCTGATGTCGATGCGGCCGGATGTGCTCTGCATCAGCAATTTCGGCCGCGATCAGGCCAATGCGATCAAGCAGGCGGTTGATTTCGGCGTCAAGCAGCAGATGAAGATCGTGGTGCCCGTGATCCTGCACAACCAGCGGCTCGCGGTCGGTCCCGATGTCTTTGAAGGCGTGGTCGGCGGCGCCAACTACTATTGGGGCTTGGAGACGCAGAACAGATCGGCAGCGGATTTCAACGCCGCGTTCCGGGCCGCCAATGGCGGGGCGATCCCGACCGACTACGGCGCCTATGGCTACTCCGGAGTGGCCTCGCTGCTGCTCGCCATGCAGGCCGCCGGAGGCACCGACACCGACAAGGTGGTCGATGCCCTGGAGAAGCTGCAATACGATCTCACCAAGGGGCCGCAGCACTACCGCAAATGCGACCACCAGTCGGTGCAGTCGGTCCTGGTGTTGGAGTCCAAGAAGAAGTCCGCCATGGCGAACGACAACGATCTGTTCGCGATCCTCGCAAACGAGGCGGGCGCTGACGACATGCTGCGGAGCTGCAGCGAGCTCGGCCACGCCACCTAAGCCGCGCCGATGGACCTGTCGCTGATCATCATGCAGCTGCTCTCCGGGATCGCGCTTGGCGCGGTCCTGGTGATCACCGCACTTGGGCTAACGATCGTGTTCGGCATGCTCGGCGTGGTCAATTTCGCGCATGGCGCGTTGTTCATGATCGGAGCCTATGCGGGACTGTATATTGCCTCTCTCACCGGAAGTTTCTGGTGGGGGCTGTTGCTTGCTCCGATCCTGATCGGCGCTTTCGGCATGCTGATTGAGTTCGCCCTGATCCGCAGGCTTTACGGCCGCTCGACCGACGATCCGCTGTTGCTGACGTTCGGCCTCAGCTACGTTCTGGTCGAGGGCGTACGGATCGTGTTCGGCAGCGACGGCGTGCCGTTTCCGACCCCGTCGCAGCTTATCGGCGTGGTTGATCTCGGCATCGGCTTCTTCCCGCGCTACCGGCTTTTCGTCATCGTACTGGTCGCCATTGTCTTGCTCGTGCTCTGGCTGCTGTTGGAGAAGACCCGGGTCGGCTTGATCGTGCGCGCGGGCGCGCGCGATCCCACCATCATGCAGGTGCTCGGCGTCGACATTGGCCGGGTGTGGCTGGCGATCTTCGGACTCGGCGTCGCGCTGGCCGCCCTGGGCGGCGTGCTGGCCGGACCGATGCGTAGCGTCAACCCGGAGATGGGGGCCTTGGTGCTCGCGGAGGCGTTCGTGGTTACCGTGATCGGCGGGCTCGGCTCCATCGTCGGGGCGGTCGTCGCGGGCCTCATGGTCGGCATCTCCATCAGCATGGTGGCGCTGTTTGCGCCTGAAATGGCGACCATCGTCATGTTCGCGCTGATGGCCATCGTGCTGTTGATCCGCCCGCAGGGCCTGTTCGGCGTGAAGGGTAGGGCCGCATGACGTTCCGATCCGACGAAGCGATCGCCAAATCCGCGCCGGGCGGACTCGCTTGGCTGCTGGACCAGCGGGTGCTGCTCTCCATCGCGGTCCTTGCGGTGCTGCCATGGCTGCTGCCGTCCAAGGCCCTGGCCGTCAACGTCCTGATCTACGGCGTCGTGGTGATGGGCTACAATCTCCTGTTCGGCTACACCGGCCTGCTGTCGTTCGGCCAGGCCGCCTTTTTCGGTTCGGGCGCTTATCTTACGGGCATCGCGATCGGCCGTTATGGCATGCCGTGGTTTGCCGCCGTCGCGATCGCAGTTGCGCTGAGCACGGCTTTGGCCGCGGCGATCGGCATGGTGTCGACCCGAACCCGCGGCATCTACCTGTCCATGGTGACGCTCGCGCTTGCCCAGCTCGTGTATTACGTGGCGCTGCAGGCCTCCTGGATCACGGGCGGCGAGAACGGGTTGCGCGGCTTCACCGTCGATCACATCAACCTGTTCGGCCTTCAGATCAACTTCCTCGATCCCGTCAACAAATATTACGTTCTGATGGCGTTTGCCGCCGCGGCGATGTGGTTCCAGTCACGGATCCTGAACTCGCCGTTCGGCGCGGTCATCGAGGCGATCCGCGAGAACGAACAGCGGGCGCGGGCCTGCGGCTATAATGTCGAGCGCTGCAAGCTGATCGTGTTCATGCTGTCGGGGGCGATCTCCTCGCTCGGCGGCTGCATGCTGGCGCTGCATCTGTCGATCGTGCCGTTGGACATCCTGCACTACCAGACCTCGGGCATGATCGTGATGATGGTCCTCTTGGGCGGCGCGCGGAGCTTCTTCGGCCCCTTTGTCGGCGCTGCAACCTTCCTGATTTTGGAAGACGTCATGTCGCTGTGGACGTCGCATTGGCAGATCTTCGTCGGCGCGATCTTCGTCCTCTTCGTCCTGTTTCTGCCCAAGGGTATCTGGGGCACTTTGCTCGACACAATCTCGATCGCAAGGACACGCCGATGAGCGGCGAACTGCTTCGCGCGGAGGCGATCGGCAAACGCTTCGGCGGCTTTGTCGCCCTGCAGGATATCAGCGTGTCCTTCGCAGCCGGCCAGCTCACCTCGATCATCGGGCCGAACGGCGCCGGCAAGAGCACGTTCTTCAACATTCTCTCGGGCGCATTATCGCCGTCTTCGGGCAAGCTGCACTTCAAGGGACGCGAGTTGAGCGGGCTGGCGCAGCACCGCTTCGTGCACCAGGGCATCTCGCGGTCCTACCAGATCACGAACATATTCGCCGATCTCTCCGTGCATGAGAACGTGCGCGTGGCGGCCCAGGCGCTCAGCGTCAGCTATGACATCTGGCGCAATCGCACGCGATTGCCGGAGCTGAATACCCGCGCCGATGCCGCCCTCGAGGCGGTCGGCCTGCTCAGCAAGCGCTGGGTGCAGGCGAAATTCCTCTCGCACGGCCAGCAGAGAGCCCTGGAGATCGCGATCGCGCTGGTCTCCGAACCGGAGCTTCTCTTGCTCGACGAGCCGACGGCGGGCATGGGGCCGGAGGAGACCAAGGACATGGTTGCGCTCCTGGAGCGGCTCGCCGAGCGGCGGACCGTGCTTCTGGTCGAACACAAGATGAAGATGGTGCTCGGCCTCAGCAAGCGCGTCGTGGTGCTGCATCATGGCCGGCTGCTTGCGGACGGCACGCCTGACGAGATCAGGAGCAATCCGGAAGTTCGCCGCGTCTACCTTGGACAGAGTGAAGGCTATGGCTGAGACTCCATTGCTTCAGATCGAGGATCTTCACGCCTGGTACGGAGCCAGCCATATCTTGCACGGCATATCCCTGCACGTGAACCAGGGCGAGGTGGTAGCCCTCGTCGGTCGCAACGGCGCGGGCAAGACCACCACGTTGCGGGCGGTGATGGGATTGATTCCGAGGGCGACGGGTCGCGTGCGCTTTGGGGGGAGGGAGCTGCTGCCGCTGCGCGCCCATCAGCGCTTTCATCTCGGGCTTGCCTATGTCCCGGAGGAGCGACGGATCGTCCCTGGCCTCTCGGTGCGTGAGAACCTGCGGCTGGGTCTCGTCGCGGCCGCAGGAGACATCGATGAGCGCCACGCGATCGATACGGTGGCCGAGACGTTTCCGCGCCTGAAGGAGCGCCTCGATCAGGAAGGCGTGACACTGTCCGGCGGCGAGCAGCAGATGCTGGCGATTGCCCGCGCGCTGATCGCAGACCCCAGGATGATTCTGCTCGACGAGCCGTCGGAAGGCATCATGCCCGTGCTGGTCGAAGAAATGGGCGTGCTGCTCCGCCGACTGCGCGACCAGGGCAAGACGCTGCTCCTGGTCGAGCAGAACGTCGAATGGGCGCTACGCCTTGCAGACCGCGCCGTCATCATCGACCAGGGCGAGGTCGTTCACGAGAGCAGCGCTGCAGCATTGCTTGCAGACAAGGACATCCAAGAACGATATTGCGCAGTCTGATCGCGATCCGGCCGGGGCCAGTCATCGAGCTCCTTGTCCGATCCGGCACATAGGCAGCCGAAAGAGCACCGAAGCAGCCGCAATCGCAAATCCCGAAAAGTTGCCGCCGAAGGAGGTGCGGAGGACACGCCAAGCCCGATGTCGTCTCTCGCTGCATCGGAGTCAGCGCGGCGGAAACGGGTAGGCCGTTCAGGCACGTTCTTCCGCTTCCATCGGAGTCGATGCTGGTTCGATCGGAGTCAACTGGCCGCGATGACGCTTCCTTCGGAGTCGCTCTGGCCCCGGCTGCCGCCTGAGAGGAGGGTAGCTTTGGGCCCAGAGCGGTCATTCTGAGAGATGTGCATGTCAGAGAAGGGCCGTCTGCGGACACATGCATCGCAAAAATAGGCGGGCTGAGAGCGTTCTCATAATAGCCAGCGTAACAATACCATCCGAGTGGGCAAACTCTACGGATTAACGGTTAAAGCCCCGGCGTGAAAGCCGGGGCTTTGCCAACACGCTATATGCCGGAGAGATCAGTACCGCGCGACCACTGCCGCCGGATTGAAGAGATAGCTCGCGCGCAGGACGACGGTGCTCATGTTCGTTTTGACGTCCTGCGAATAGAACGTCGGTGCGCCGGGAGCGCCTGCCACGGTCGAGACCGTCGCATTCGAGTGGTTCTTGGTGTCGAAGCTGTAGTAGTCGTACTCCACGCCGAACACCCAATTGCGCATCCACTTGTACTCGACGCCGACGCCTGCGGTCCAACCATTGTGCCAAGCCGAGCTGTCCGAGAAGTGTTGCAACGTCGCCGGTAGCGGGAAGAAGTCCTCGGCATGTGTCTTGATGTGACCGGCCGCATAACCGCCCTTGCCATATAGCAGCCAGTCGTTCGTCGGTGCGAAGCCGGCTCGTCCGACGATGGTGGCATATTGGTCGATCTTCGAATTCAGGCGAGTGTTCTGACCTGCAAACACCGGATCCACAATAATGCCCGTGCTGTTCTTGACGCCGGATCCGGAGTACGTGCCTTCAATGCCGAGCACGAAGCGATCCCATTGCCAATTGTAGCCGGCCTGGATACCGCCGACGACATTGGCATCACCCCACCCGGTCGAGCGAGAAAGCCCCGGAAGCAGGAAGTGATCGCCAGTCACGGGGATGCCGGTGAAGGTCGTATCGGCCCAGCCAGCACCGACGTTGCCGCCGATGTAGAAGCCCTGCCAACCCGGCACCACGGGCGGAGCCACCATCGGCCTCGCCTTGACGGCCATGTCCGCCGCAGACGCGGTTCCGATGATTGTAATCGAGAGAAGCGAAGCGGCGAACGCAAGTCCAATTTGTTTCTTCATGGCCCCCACCCAATGCATCGAAATATTTGATAACAAAAGATTAGCGAGACGACGCGTGCATGGCCACGCGGGAACCCTCGCCCGACGTAGATTCCGGTTGGCTTTTCGCGCCTCAGTTGCATGAACGCCACATAAATAGGCGAGCACTGTTGTCGTATTGTATCCATATGCACTTAGTTGCGCATATTTCAGTTCCAAGGTCGGAACTATGACTCACCCGAAGCTGCCCGACTCATTCACGCAACGAAAAAGCCCCGGGAAAACTCCCCGGGGGCTTTCGTTCATCGATTCGCGGCCGCTGAAGCTCAGTAGCGCGCGATGAGCGGCGCGTCGAACTTGTAGCTCGCGCGCACGACGGCCCACTGAATGTCGCGCGGCTTGGCATCGAAGGTGTAGTTACCCGAGGCGCCGCCGAGCTGATAGGTCTGGCTGCCGAAGGCAGCGTAGTTGTATTCGAGGCCGACGATCCAGTTGCGGGTGATGCCGTATTCCCAGCCGGCGCCGACGCGGCGGAAAAGGGTAGGCCGTTCAGGCACGTTGTTCCGCTTCCATCGGAGTCGATGCTGGTTCGATCGGAGTCGGCTGGCCGCGATGACGCTTCCTTCGGAGTCGCTCTGGCCCGAGCGGCATCCGAGGAGGGCGCTCCAATTGACGTGGAGGAGGCGATCCGGGCTTTCCGGGGACAAAAATGGCGGACTGTGTGCGAGAAATTGAGCGCCGGTTAGGTCGCGACGTTCCGGAAACGTTCGTGGCGGATGTCAGACAAGCAACGGCATTGGCGTTCGATGCCGAACTGAAGCCTGTCGAAGGAATCCATGGAGCCATAGGCGCTGTCGCCGAGAAGCCGGCTTGGATAAAGCTCAAACTTTTCGAGTGAACGCTCAATCATGCGCTTGGCGGCCAAAACTTCTGCCTGCCGGATCGCCGTGGTCGCTTCGACATCGACGATGATCGCATTCTCGACGTCGACCAGATAGTTCGTCGAGTAGGCGGAGAAGGCTTGGCCGCCGTGCGCTCCCGTCGAGCGCGCCGCCGGGTCGGAGGGCGACACAAACTTGGGCGTGACCTCCGTCGAAGCGGAAAGACTCAGGTCGAACGAGAAACGACAGCCCGACGTGAACTGCCGCATATGCGATTCGCATAATGTATATTATGGAATATATTTATGTATAAGCAGATCAGGATCTTAGGGCAAAAACCTGAGCCCGAAGGTCAGCTGCATCCGCTTCATCGGGGCCGTTTGGAGCGTTTGCTGGCTCGCCGGGCTTCACGCGCTGACGTGGCGCGCTGGATACGCCTGATGTCCTCACCGCTTGCCGCCGCGTCGTTCGGCTGCAATAAGCGGCGAAGACGAAACCGCTGAGATCGCCGGGATTCGGTCCTCATAGGATTGAGCCGCGTGGCAGTCCAGGGTCTCGCGAAAGAACAAAAACTTTCTCAGGGAGAAACGAAGCATGAGCCTGTCACGACGCGCGCTTCTGAGGGCCTCCGCGGCGTCAGCGGTTCTCGGTGGGTTCGGTGGTGTCAGCGCACCCCATGTGGTGCGCGCGGAGAGCGCCGCCGAGTTCAGCTACAAATACGCCAACAACCTGCCCGACTCGCATCCGATGAACGTCCGGGCCAAGGAGATGGCCGCGGCCATCAAGAGCGAGACCAACGGCAGGTTCGACCTGCAGATCTTCCCAAACAACCAGCTCGGTTCCGACACCGACATGCTGAGCCAGATCCGCTCCGGCGGTGTCGAGTTCTTCACGCTGTCCGGGCTCATCCTGTCGACCTTGGTGCCGGCAGCCTCGATCAATGGCATCGGCTTCGCGTTCCCGGACTACGACACGGTCTGGAAGGCCATGGACGGTGATCTCGGCGCCTATGTTCGCGGCCAGATCAACAAGGCCGGCCTGATGGTCATGGACAAGATCTGGGACAACGGCTTCCGCCAGACCACGTCGTCGACCAAGCCGATCAACGGGCCCGACGATTTCAAGGGCTTCAAGATCCGCGTGCCGGTGTCGCCGCTGTGGACCTCGATGTTCAAGGCGTTCGAGGCGGCGCCCGCCTCGATCAATTTCAGCGAGGTCTATTCGGCGCTACAGACCAAGGTCGTCGAGGGCCAGGAAAATCCGCTGGCGATCATCTCGACCGCCAAGCTCTACGAGGTGCAGAAATACTGCTCGCTGACCAACCATATGTGGGACGGGTTCTGGTTCCTGGCCAACCGCCGCGCCTGGGAAAGCCTGCCTGAGGACGTCCGGACGATCGTCGCCAAGAACATCAACGCTGCCGCGGTGAAGGAGCGCGAGGATACGGCCAAGCTGAATGCGGGGCTGCAGCAGGAGCTCGCATCCAAGGGGCTGATCTTCAATCAGCCGACAGTGGCGCCCTTCCGCGATAAGCTCCGCACCGCCGGCTTCTACGCCGAATGGAAAGGCAAGTATGGCGAGGAGGCCTGGGGCCTGCTCGAAAAGGCCGTCGGCAAGCTGTCGTAGCAGTTTCTCGTAGTTAGCCGCCCTCCTTGTCGCTCAGCCTTTTACCGCTCAGCCTTGGATCGATGCCATGGCGCAAGCCGAGTTCACCGAAATCGTGGTCAGCGAGGTGGTCGTCGAGGCCCCTCGCCGCCGGTCGCTGATCGGTTCGATCGAATTCGCGCTCGGCTTGCTCGTGGAGATCCCGGCGGCGCTCCTGGTCGTCGCCGAGATCGTGATCCTGTTTGCCGGCGTGGTGGCGCGCTACGCGCTGCATCAGCCATTGATCTGGTCGGACGAACTGGCGTCGATCCTGTTCCTGTGGCTCGCCATGCTGGGCGCCGTCGTCGCGTTCCGCCGCGGCGAGCACATGCGCATGACTGCGATGGTCGCGGTGGCCGGACCGCGGCTTTGGGCCTATCTCGACGTGGTGGCGACAGCCGCCGCGCTGGCGTTCCTGGTGCTGGTGGTGCGGCCGGCCTTTGACTACGCCGCGGAGGAAAGCTTCATCACGACGCCGGCGCTGCAGATCGCCAATGTCTGGCGCGCGGCAGCGCTGCCGGTCGGCATCGTCCTGATGACGCTGTTTGCGTTGCTGCGGCTGGTCCGCGCGGCCGATCGCAGGACCGTGCTGGCCGCGGTGGCGTCCGTGGCCGTCATCATCGTGCTGTTCTGGCTGGCGCAGCCCTGGCTGAAGCCGCTCGGCAATCTCAACCTGGTCATCTTCTTCGTCGGCGTGGTCGGCTTCTGCGTATTCGCCGGCGTTCCCATCGCCTTCGCGTTCGGGCTCGCGATCTTCGGCTATCTGGCGCTGACCACGCGCACGCCGTTGGTGGTGCTGGTCGGGCGGATGGACGAGGGCATGAGCCATCTGATCCTGCTCTCGGTGCCGCTGTTCGTGTTCCTCGGCCTATTGATCGAGATGACCGGCATGGCGCGCGCCATGGTCGCGTTCCTGGCGAGTCTGCTGGGCCACGTCCGGGGCGGCCTGCATTACGTGCTGGTCGGCGCGATGTACCTCGTCTCCGGCATTTCCGGCGCGAAGGCCGCCGACATGGCCGCCGTGGCGCCGGTGCTGTTTCCGGAGATGAAGGCGCGTGGCGCCCGTCCCGGCGATCTCGTCGCCCTGCTCGCAGCGACCGGCGCCCAGACCGAAACCATTCCGCCGAGCCTGGTGCTGATCACGATTGGCTCGGTCACCGGTGTCTCGATCGCCGCCCTGTTCACCGGCGGCCTGTTGCCGGGCGTCGTGCTGGCGGTGACGCTGTGCGCGCTGGTTCGCTGGCGCTACCGCCACGAGGACATGAGCGGCGTCCGGCGCGCCGCGGCGTCCGAGATCGGCCGGAGCTTCGTTGTCGCCCTACCCGCGCTGGCCCTGCCCTTCGTCATTCGTTTCGCCGTCGTCGAGGGCATAGCGACCGCCACCGAAGTCTCCACCATCGGCATCGTCTACGGCCTGATCATCGGGCTCCTGATCTACCGCCGGTTCGATTGGCGACGGCTCTTGCCGATGCTGGTCGAGACCGCGGCGCTCTCCGGCGCCATCCTGCTGATCATCGGCACCGCGACCGGCATGGCCTGGGGCCTGACGCAATCCGGCTTTTCGCGCTCGCTTGCAGCCGCGATGACCGGGCTGCCGGGCGGCGCTGCCGCCTTCATCGCGGTCTCGATCCTGGCCTTCACGATCCTCGGCAGCGTGTTGGAGGGCATTCCCGCGATCGTGCTGTTCGGGCCGCTGCTGTTTCCGATCGCGCGTGCCGTCGGCGTGCACGAGGTGCATTATGCCATGATCATCATCCTGGCGATGGGGATCGGCCTGTTCGCACCGCCGTTCGGAGTTGGATATTACGCGGCCTGCGCCATCGGCCGGGTTGACCCTGCGCAAGGCATGCGGCCGATCTGGGGCTATCTGCTGGCGCTCCTGATCGGACTTGCGGTGGTTGCAATTTTTCCCTGGATTTCGATCGGGTTCCTGTAGAATCCTCAAGTGAATGCTGGAGGACGAAGCCATGAGCGCGAACCAATACAATATCGGCTTGGACAAGACCCCGGCCAATTACGTCCCGCTGACCCCGCTGAGCTTCATCGCGCGCAGCGCGGCGGTCTATCCCGATCACATCAGTACCGTCTATGAGGGCCGCAGCTTCACCTGGGCCCAGACCTACGCGCGCTGCCGCCAGTTCGCGTCCTATCTCGCCGGCCGCGGCATCGGCGAGGGCGACACGGTGGCGGCGATGTTGCCGAACATTCCGGCCATGAACGAGCTGCACTTCGCCGTCCCGATGGCCGGTGCCGTGCTGAATACGCTGAACATCCGGCTCGATGCGCCGTCGATCGCGTTCCAGCTCGATCATGGCGGGGCCAAGATCATCCTGGTCGATCCCGAGTTTTCCGGCGTCATCTCCGACGCGCTCAAGCTGATGACCGGCGCGAAACCGTTCGTGATCGACGTCGACGACATCTCGTTCACGGGCGGCAGCCGGATCGGCGAGATCGAATATGAGGCCGCTCTGGCGCTCGGCGATCCCGCCTTCGAGCCGCGACGTCCGAAGGACGAATGGGACGCGATCGCGATGAGCTACACGTCCGGCACGACCGGCAATCCCAAGGGCGTCGTGACTCATCACCGCGGGGCCTATCTCAACGCCGTCAGCAACATCCTCGCCGGCAATCTCGGCCAGCATCCGGTCTATCTCTGGACGCTGCCGATGTTCCACTGCAACGGCTGGTGCTTCCCGTGGACGATGGCGGCGGCGGCCGGCGTCAATGTGTGCCTGCGCAAGGTCGAGCCGAGCAAGATCTTCGAGTTGATCCGCCTGCACGGCGTGACGCATATGTGCGGCGCGCCGATCGTCTACAATGTGCTGATCAACGCTCCCGACGCGCCAAAGGGCAAGCGGGAGAAGCCCGTCATCGGCCTAATTGCCGGCGCCGCGCCACCCGTCGCAGTGCTGGAGGGCGCCGAGGGCATCGGCATCAAGCTGACGCATGTTTATGGGTTGACCGAGGTCTATGGCCCCGCCTCGGTCTGTGCCGAGCAGCCCGGCTGGGACGAGCTTCCGCCGGCGGAGCGCGCGCAAATGAAGCGTCGGCAAGGCGTGCCCTACCCGCTCGAGGAAGCGGTCACCGTGCTCGATCCCCAAACCATGCGCGAGGTGCCGCGCGACGGCGAGACCATCGGCGAGGTCATGTTCCGCGGCAACATCGTGATGAAGGGCTATCTGAAAAACGAGAGGGCGACCAAGGAAGCCTTCGCCGGCGGCTGGTTTCACACCGGCGATCTCGGCGTGCTCGACGAGCACGGCTATGTCATCATCAAGGATCGCTCCAAGGACATCATCATCTCCGGCGGCGAGAACATCTCCTCCGTCGAGGTCGAAGACATCCTCTACAAACATCCGGCCGTGCTGTTCGCCGCAGTGGTCGCCAAGCCCGATCCGAAATGGGGCGAAGTGCCCTGTGCCTTCATCGAGCTGAAGGAGGGCGTGCAGGCGACCGAAGCCGAGATCATCGCCTATTGCCGCACCCACATGTCCGGCTTCAAGACGCCGAAGGTGGTCGTGTTCGGCCCGATCCCGAAGACGTCGACCGGCAAGATCCAGAAATATCTGCTCCGCAACGAGGTGCAGTCGGCGAAGGCAATCTCGGCGTAAGCGAAGTCGACAGGGGACGCTTGGCCAATGGCGGTGCTGCGCGCCTGCGCGCGCAACGATCACCCGCGCGCAACGCGCGGCACGGTGATATCGTCTTCACCGCTGCGATATTCCAGGATGTCTCCCGGCTGGCAGTCGAGGACCTCGCAGATCCGCGCCAGCGTGTCAAAACGCACGCCCTTGACCTTGGCGGATTTCAGCAGCGAGACGTTCTGCTCGGTGATGCCGATGCGCTCGGCGAGTTCCTTGGAACGCATCTTGCGGCGTGCCAGCATGACGTCGAGATTGACGATGATCGGCATGTCCGGGCCTCAAACAATGCTGGCATTCTCGTCGGCGATCCGGGTTGCTTCGGCCATCACCCAGGCCACTGCAAGCAGCACGCCGCCGACGATCAGCGCGATATAGTCGTTGATCGATAGCGCGATGCCGAGCTGGCGACTGCCCGGCGGATTGCTGATGGTGAAGGCGATCAGCAGCGCGGTCGACGATAGCGGGCCGAGCGCCGCCTGCAGTAACACCGCGGCAGCAAAATCGCGCAGGCGCCGCGCAGTCGCTGGCGTGAACACGCTTCCTTGCGCGAAATCCAAAAACAGCGCGCGGACCTGCCACATTCCGTAGAGCATCACGCCGATGGGAACAGCCATCACCGCTGCACCCGCAATGGCGCGCGCGGGCGTGATCTGCAGATTGGCGCCGATGCCGCCGAGACGCGCCAGCAGCAGGCTGCGCGTCAAATCCGGAAGGGCGAAAATCAGAATCGTGCCGGCCGACATCAGCAGGATGCCCAGCCCGGTAATCCGCGCCATGGCACGGGAAAAACGACGCAACCGATGGTTCTGGTCGGCAAGGTCAGTCATGGCGTAGCCCTCTTGACGAAAGAATAAATTATCGTATTTCAATAATTATTCATTGTCAAACGGAAGTGAGCGCATGCCGATCCGAGCCTTGCCCCGCCTTCTCCTGATCTTCGGCCTCGGCTGCAGCGCCACGGGCTGTAGCCATATGCCGGTAACCTCGATGGTGAAGCTCGCCCGGGTCGATTTTCAGACCAGCGATCCGGCGCAGCTGCGCGCGGCGGTCAAGCTGCCGATCTCGCTCCGCCCGCTGCCCGGCGGTGTCGTATTGCGGATTGTGGTCAGGCGCCGCGGCGCTGCCGAGGAGCAGCGCGAGTTCGTGCTGCGCGAACTGGCAGAGCCAGCGGCCCTGGCGCGGGAAGCGGAGGCCGCGACGCGCATCTACGCTTATCGTCTGGATGAGGCCGATGCCGCGAAGCTGCTCGCGTTCCGCGCCGAACTGATGGAACGGAAGAGCGCCGGTGGCGGCGGATCGGTCACGATCTCGATCGCACCGAAAGCCTGCAAGACGTTCGAGCTGCCGGAGGGGCCGATCTATGTGACCACCTATCTGAGGACAGCCGAAACCGTCGAGTATGTCACGCTGGCGCGTGACGTCGATCTGCGCTCATTGGCTTCCGATCATCCGATCGTGGACGTTCCACGCTGCCAAATCTGACACGCTACGCATTCGGCGCCTTCGGCGGATAATACTGCGGCGCCTCGCGACGGTTGTACATCCCGTAGTCCCTGGTGACCTCGACGATGCGGACATACTCCGTCGCTGGATTGGCCAGCAGCCTGGGGCTCAGTGCGAGCCCTGATGCCTCGTCCTCGAGTTCGACGAGGTGCGCGAAGCAGCCCTCGCGGTAGACGCTGGCGAAGCTCCCAACCGGCATATCCGTCGCGATGGGGAGCCGTGCACCGGACGTTTCCGTCACGAGCACATAAGTCGGCGGTCGCCGCTGCGGATCGTTATATGCCGTGCGGCGCTCCGGCTGCCAGACCGGCCGGTCGCGCCGCGCTTCATGGATCACCTGCGCGACACGTATCCGGTAGTCGGAGAAGACTTGGTCACGTCCGAGCGTCTGCACCTCGTGATGATGCCCATGCGCGCGCCAGGCGGTCAGGGCGCCCTCGTCCTGCCAGATCTGATAGGACAAGAGCAGATTGTCGCGCGACAGGCTCTTGAAGCGGTCGAGGAACAGGCAGCCGCCGAGCGCATCGAGCTCCGGCCTCAGCGATGCCGCGAGCTGCAGATATTGCTCGGTGCGGCCCGGCTTGATCTCGACCTCGAAGAACAAGGACATCATGGCAGCATCTCCGTGTTCTCAATGATCGGAGCTAACTCGTAGAGCGTGGGGTAGGCAAAGGCGCGGACGCGCCGTGCCCACCAATGGAGTGCACGATTGGAAACGGTGGGCACGCTTCGCTTTGCCCACCCTACAATCCTAACAACAGTCTAACCCAGCGTCAGCCGCATGCCATCATAGGCGGGGATCACACCGTCAGGCAGGCTTCGCCGCAGCACCTCGTAATCGAGATCGGAATGCATGTTGGTGATGACGGCGCGCTTCGGTTTGAAACGCTCGATCCAGGCCAGCGCATCGTTGACCGAGAAGTGGCTGGGATGCGCAGCATAGCGCAGGCCATCGAGGATCCAGAGATCGAGCTCCTCGAGCGCGCCCCAGCTCGCTTCCGGAATGTCGTTGAGGTCGGGCGTATAAGCGGCATTGCCGATCCGATAGCCGAGCGCCGGGATGTTGCCGTGCTGGACCAGGAAGGCGGATAGCTTGAGCTCGCCGCCCTTGCCTTCCACCGCCTGGGTCTCGCCGGCTTCGATCGCATGCTGGGTCAAGATCGGCGGATAGTCGCTGCCGGCCGGCGAGACGAAGCAGTAGGAGAACCGGTGCATGATATCCTTGGCCGTCGACTGGCTCAGATAGACCGGAATGCGCCGGCGCTGGTGCAGGACGACGGACCGCAGATCATCGATGCCATGGGTCTGGTCGGCATGCTCATGCGTGAGGAACACCGCGTCGATATGATCGACCTCGGCGTCGATCAGTTGCTCGCGCAGGTCCGGCGCGGTGTCGATCACGACACGGGTCGTGCCGTGCGCCGAGGTCCGCTCCGCCATCAGCGAGCAGCGGCGGCGGCGGTTCTTCGGATTTGACGGGTCACAGGCGCCCCATCCCAGCGCCGGGCGCGGCACGCCCGCCGAAGAGCCGCAGCCGAGGATGGTGAGCGTCAGCGTCATCGCGCAGCGTCCGGCCGTGGCACCTTGGAGAACAGCTTGAAGAACGTCTCGGTGGTCTGCCGCGAGATGTCTTCGAACGACACGCCGCGGGTGTCCGCCAGCACCTTGGCGGTCTCGACGACATAAGAGGGCTCGTTGCGCTTGCCGCGGAATTTGCTCGGCGCCAGATATGGCGCATCGGTCTCGACCAGGATGCGGTCGGCCGGCAGTTCGGCGGCGAGCGCGCGCAACGTTTCCGACTTCTTGAAGGTCAGGATGCCCGTGAACGAGATGTGCAGTCCGAGATCGATTGCCTTCATCGCCAGCTCGCGTCCGCCGGTGTAGCAATGCAGCACGGCGCGAAAAGGTCCCTTCGCGATCTCCTCCTCCAAGATGCGCCCGCACTGCTCGTCGGCCTCGCGGGTGTGGATCACGAGCGGCAGGCCCGTGGCGCGGGCCGCAGCGATATGAGCGCGGAAGCCGCGTTCCTGAGCGTCCTTCGAGCCATGCTCATAGAAATTGTCGAGCCCCGCCTCGCCCAACGCCACGACCTTTGGATGTCTGGTGAGGTCGATCAGCTCGTCGGCCGAGATGCCATCCTCCTCGTCGGCGCTATGAGGATGGGTACCGACCGAGCAGTAGACGTTCTCGTAGCGCTCGGCGATGGCGAGCAGGTCCGGGAGGCGCCGCACGCGCGTCGAGATTGTCACCATGCGTCCTACCCCGGCCGCGGCGGCGCGCGCAACGATGCCATCCAGATCCTCGGCGAAATCCGGAAAATCCAGATGGCAATGACTGTCGACCAACATCACGCGGCCGAAGGTTCGATGTAGCGCGGGAACACCGCTTGCGGGGCCGGCAGCTGGGTGCCGGGGGCGATCCGCACCTCGCCGCCGAGGCGGTCGAAGCTTCGCTCGTCATCTGGAATGCCGAGGCTGTCGAGCAGCTTCGCCGAGGCCGCCGGCATCACCGGTTGGGTCAGGATCGCGACCTGCCGGATCACTTCGGCCGTGACATAGAGCACGGTGCGTTGACGCGGCGGATCGGTCTTGGCCAGCGCCCACGGCGCTTCGCCCGCGAAATAGCGGTTGGCTTCGGCCACGACTGACCACACCGCGTTGAGCCATTGGTGGATCTGCTGGGTCGCCATCGCCTTGCGCGCGGCCCCGATCATGGCGTCGGCTTCAGCCAGGATCGCCTTGTCGTTGGCCGAAAACGCGCCGGGCTCCGGCAGCACGCCACCCAATTGCTTGGCGATCATCGACAGCGAGCGCTGCGCGAGGTTGCCGAGGTCATTGGCAAGATCGGCGTTGATGCGCGCCACGATCGCCTCATGATTGTAGTTGCCGTCCTGACCGAACGGGACTTCGCGCAGGAAGAAGTAGCGCAGCTGGTCCACGCCATATTGGTCCGCAAGCGTAAAGGGGTCGACGACATTGCCGATCGACTTCGACATCTTCTCGCCCCTGTTGAACAGGAAGCCATGCGCATAGACGCGCTTGGGCACCGGCACGCCGGCCGACATCAGGAAAGCGGGCCAGTACACCGCGTGGAAGCGGATGATGTCCTTGCCGATGACATGCACATCGGCCGGCCAGTACTTCCAGTTCGGATCGTTCTGGTCGGGGAAGCCGACTCCGGTGATATAGTTGGTCAGCGCATCCACCCAGACATACATCACGTGCTCATCGTCGTGAGGCACCCGCACGCCCCAATCGAAGGTGGTGCGCGAAATCGAAAGGTCTTTCAGACCGCCCCTGACGAAACTCGTGATCTCGTTGCGTCGGGCATCCGGGCCGATGAAATCGGGCTGACTCTCATAGAGCGCGAGCAGCTTGTCCTGATAGGCCGAGAGGCGGAAGAAATAGCTCTTCTCCTCGACCCACTCCACCGGCGTGCCCTGCGGGCCGCGACGGACATTGTCCACGCCGACGACAGTTTCGTCCTCCGCGTAATAGGCCTCGTCGCGCACCGAATACCAGCCCGCATAGGTGTCGGCGTAAATGTCGCCGTTCTGCTGCATCCGATTCCAGATCGACTGCACCGAACGATGATGCGCGGGCTCGGTGGTGCGGATGAAGCGGTCGAACGAGACGTTCAGCCGCTCGTCCATCTCGCGGAAGCGGCCGGCATTGCGGGTGGCAAGCTCGGCCGGCGAAAGCCCCTCGTTCTGCGCGGTCTGGACCATCTTCAGGCCGTGCTCGTCGGTGCCGGTCAGGAAGAACACGTCCTTGCCGTCGAGGCGCGCAAAGCGCGCGATGGCGTCGGTCGCGATCGCCTCATAGGCGTGACCGATATGCGGCTGACCATTGGGATAGGCGATCGCTGTCGTGATGTAGAAGGTGTTTCTCGCGGCATTATCTGCTTGCGCGGGCGTGGCGGCTGGCTGTGGCACCGAGTCTTGAGCAGCCGCAGGCTTGGGCTTGCGCGGCGCCTTGGGCTTGGCGGAGCGCGGTGGCTTCGTGGGCTCGATCGTCGTTCTGAGCTCAGCCGCCGGTAGCGCCGGTTTACCGGCAGTGCGCTTCTTCGAGGCAGGCGCCGGCGCGCCCTTCGTCGCTTTGGCGGCCTTGGGCGCCTTGGCGGATGGTTTGGCAACCTGCTTGACGGTCTTTTTCGCAACCGTCGTTTTTGGAGGCGCCTTCTTTGGAGGCGCCTTCTTCGAGGCCGTCTTGGACGCCTTCTTCACGCCGCGCTTGGCTGCCTTCGGCGTCGAGGTCTTTCTCGAAGTCGCCTTGGCCTTTGGGCCCTTCGGCGTGCTGGCCTTGGATTTGCCAGGCTTGGATTTGCCCACCTTGGCTTTGGCGCGCGATTTGGCGGCAGCCTTCTTCGAGCCCTTCTTGACAGTCTTCTTACTGGCCTTCGCCACGGCAAATTCCTCTTCGACGTCGGACGAATGATCTCGGGATGTGACTCGGCGCGGTTACCGCGTGGCTTCGGCGAGCATCCCGAACACCGAGAAAACCAGCGGTTTTCGCTCCAGATTATAGGATTCGGTGTCGCGCGCGGCGCGGACGATCTTTTCCCATACCTCGGCCAGCCGTGCAAGGCGGGGCAGATTGGCGTTGGGATCGGGGCCGCGCAACCGCTCGGCGACCCAACGCTCGATCGTGTCGATGAAGCTCGCAAGCGCCGCACGGTCATTGGTGCCGAGCGCGTCGCCGAGCGCATGCAGCTCGTTCGGATCGAGCCGCGGCAAGGTCGCAAGCAACGCGGCGGTGCGGGTCTGCAGCTGCATCGCGTCGCCGCCGAGAAGGGTAAGCGCGCGCGAGACGCTTCCCTCGGACGCCTCTGCGGCCTCTCTGAGCGCTGGATCGGCCGGATCGATCCCGGCGGCCGCCGCGGCGGCACGGATCACATCTTCCGTCGCAAGCGGACGCAAGCTCAGCCGGCGGCAGCGCGATTTGATGGTGGCAAGCACCCGCGCCGGGGCGTGGCTGACGAGCAGAAACAGCGAGCGTTGCGGCGGTTCTTCGAGGATCTTCAACAGCGCATTGGCGGCATTGGGGTTGAGCTCGTCGACGGTGTCGACAATGCACACCCGCCAGCCCTCGACCGCCGCGGTCGAGCCGAAGAAGCTGATCGTCTCGCGCGTCTCGTCGACGGTGATGACGGTGCGCATCACGCCCTTCTCGTTGGCCGACCGCTCCAGCGAGAGCAGGCCTCCGTGGGCGCCGGAGGCGATGTGGCGCGCGGTCTGATCGTCGGGATCCACGAACAGCGTGTCGGCCGCGCGCACCAGCGGCGCGCTCGGATCACGATGGGTCAGGACGAAGCGGGCCATCCGATAGGCCAGCGTTGCCTTGCCGATGCCCGGCGCCCCGCCGAGCAGCCAGGCATGGGCCATGCGGCCGCTGCGATAGGTCGACAGCAGCGCGGCTTCCGCCTCGCGATGCCCGAAGAGCACGCTGGTTTCCCGCGGATGGCGGATTGCGATCTCGGCTTCAACCTTGCGCGCGCTCATAGCTGTCCCACCGCCGCGGGTGTGAAGAAATGCACACGAATCGTGTCCCAGACAGCATCAGCGACCCGGTCCGGATCGGCCGTGGCGTCGATCAGCACGCACCGTTCGGGATCCTCGGCCGCGATCTTGCGATAGGCCTCGCGCAGGCCGTGGTGGAACTTGATGTCTTCGCTTTCGAACCGGTCGGCAATACCGCTGCCGCGCCGCGCCGCCGCCCGCTGCATGCCGACCTCGACCGGCACATCGAGGATAATGGTCAGGTCCGGCTTCAGATCGCCGATGGTTACGCGCTGCATGGCGTTGAGGACATCGGGCGCAACCTTACCGAGGCTGCCTTGATAGGCGCGGGTCGAATCGAAGAAGCGGTCGCAGAGCACCCAGCGGCCCTGGTCGAGCGCCGGCAGGATGACGTTGCGAACATGATCGTCGCGGGCGGCCGCAAACAGCAGCGTCTCCGCTTCGGCGCCCAGCAGCTTGCCCATCCCCGACAGGACGAGATGCCGCATGATCTCCGCGCCAGTCGACCCGCCGGGTTCGCGGGTGGTGACATGACGCACGCCCGCAGCCTCAAGACGTTTGGCCAACATCTTGATCTGGGTCGATTTTCCGGCTCCCTCGCCGCCCTCGAAGGTGACGAATCTGCCGCGGCCGGGACCGCGTTGCACACCTGCTTCAGCCATTTCTACAGCTTCTCGACGCCAGCGCGGAACAGGCCGATCACCAGCTCGCTGGCGCCGTCGATTGCGCGCCGCATCGTCGATCCCCTGGCGATCGGTTCGGCGGCATAGATCGGGGTCTCCACGGCGATATTGGGGCCGCGCCAGATCCTGACAACCCCGATTCGCTGCCCCTGCTCGATCGGCGCACGCACCGGTCCACTATAGGCGATGCGGGCGATCAGCTTGTCGGTGCCGTTCTTCTGGACCATCACCTTGACCGGCTCGGGGCTGGACAATTTGACGGAACGGCTCTCTCCCCCAAAGACCCTGGCATAGCCGATCGGCTGATCGGCCGCGAACAAGGTCCGGGTCTCGAAATTGCGAAAGCCCCATTCGAGCATCTTCTTGGCTTCGCTGGCGCGATCCTCGGAATCCTCGAGCCCGTTGACGACGACGATCAGCCGGGTGCCGTTCTGCACCGCGGAGCCGACCATGCCGTAGCCACCCTCCTTGGTGTAGCCGGTCTTCAGCCCATCCGCGCCTTCCATCGCATTCAGCAGCGGATTGCGGTTCAGCTGGCGGATCTTGTTCCAGGTGAATTCCTTCTCGCCAAAGAGCTTATAGAACTCCGGATAGTCCAGGATGATGTGGCGCGCGAGCATCGCGAGCTCGCGCACGGTCATCTTGTTGCCGGGGTCCGGCAGCCCGTTGGAATTGGCGAAAGTCGATTTGGCCAGGCCGAGTTCGCGGGCGCGCTTGGTCATGAAGTCGGCGGCGAAGATCTTCTCGTTGCCTGCCATGCCTTCGGCGAGCGCAATGCAGGCATCGTTGCCGCTCTGGATGATGGCGCCGTGCAGGAGGTCGTCGACCGAGACCTTGCTGTTGATGGCGGCGAACATGGTCGAGGTGCCCGAGGGCGCCCCGCCCTTGCGCCAAGCGTTCTCGCTGATTCGATATTCGTCCGTCAGCTTGACCGTGCCCTCCTGAACCGCGTGGAATGCCACTTCGGCGGTCATCAGCTTCATCATGCTGGAGGGCGCGCGAAGCTCGTCGGCATTCTTCTCGAACAGCACGCTGCCGCTGCTGGCTTCGATCAGGATCGCGGTCGGCGCATCCCCCTCGAAGCCGCCCTCGTCCTTGCGTGCGCCCTGCACGCTCTGGTTGGCGGCGTGGAGCACGCCGCTCCAGGCGATGATCAGAGCAAGCGCGAGAGCGGGCAGCGCGCCCAGGGAGCGCCCGGAGGTCGAGACGGATCGGCGGAACGGTAAGATTTTCAATGCCATCGGCAGGGCCCCGGAGCGAGCGGGTTGTAACAGCTGGCCCGGACGCAAACAACATCGCCCGTCGTCCTCCGCCGCAACGGCAGGTGCTCAGAAATTCCAACAGCAGAACAGGAGCAGTACAAGCGCGAGCAGGATGCTGGAAATAGTTCCATCGCGGCTGAACTTTTTCCCACGATACTGCGACTCACTCTCACTGGGGATATTTCAGGGCCCAGTATTCGCCGCAGCGTTGCCTGAGAACATACTCCTCACGGCAACGCTGTTGCATTTTGAGAATTCAACCTTAAATATACATCACCGGTCGGCACCTCTTGGCCCTGAAAACCTGGTACGCCGACCTCGAAAACCCCGCGTCCAGCCCCGCGGGGTTTTCTTTTGCCGTGCTGCCGCAGTCGGCCGGCATGCCGCGAGCATGGCTCGCGCTCCATCCGCCCTGCCTGAGGCGTGTTCGTCGCGTCAATAGAGGCCGCGGCCGCTGAGGATGTCGCGCGCTTCCTGCGCCCCGTCGTCGGGAGCGTAAGCGGAGGCTGGGCTGGTGCGTGTCGCATAGCCGCCGTCTTGGTCGTAAGCCACCGCCCGCGGATTCTCCAGCGGTCGGCCCCGGGAGCGACTCGATGCAGACAGCTCCGAACTGCCGCCGACCGACGCGGCGTCTGCGGCGGTGTTGCCGAGCGTGTACGGCCGCTCCTCCGGCATCGGGACGTCGCCGCGCAACCCATGTCCCCGGGCCGGCATCTCCGGCACGAACGGCCGCGCCGAAGCCACGCGGACCAGCGACGGTGCCGGAGCCGGCGTGCCGGTGCGCAAGGTCGCCATCAGCTGGAGGTCGTCGGAGCCTTCAAGCGGCGCGCGGCCGACATATTCGACGCGGACCCGCGCAACGCCCCTGCTCTTGAATTCCAGGAGTTCGGCGGCCTTGTTGGAGACGTCGATCAGGCGGTTCTCGTGATAGGGGCCGCGATCGTTGACCCGCACGATCAGCGACTTGCCGTTGGAAAGATTGGTGATGCGGGCATAGCACGGCATCGGCAGCGTCGGATGGGCCGCCGTCAGCGACCCCATGTCGAACACCTCGCCATTGGCGGTGAGTCGGCCATGGAAGTCGTCGCCATACCAGGACGCAAGGCCCTCGGCCCGATAGTTCACATCCTCTTCCGGCACATAAACGCGCCCTGCCACGGTGTAGGGCTTGCCGACGCGGTAGACGCCACCGCCCTTGGGCACGGGCTCGCCGAATGCCACCACGCGCGGGCTCGACGACACGCCGTATTTCGGATCTAGGCGGCTTGCAAACTTGTTGGAGGACGCACAGTTCGCGACCATAAGGCACGCCGCGACCGCAACGGTTGCTCGCACCGCCCTCTCGACCGGATCTGTCCGCCGAAACTCCATCGACCCCAATAACCGTTCGCCGGCTGGCCGCCGATGGCGGCAATGCCGGACTTCTTCCCCGAGTCGCATCCCACTACGACTGAATGCGTAAGGATAACGCAACCTGAACACGGCGGAAATGGGGTGGGCTTAGCATGGTTAACCAGGGCTTACCTTCGGTGCGTTGGCCCGGAAACGGCGCGGCCGCGGCACGGTTTGGCCATGTCCCGTGTTTCCAGTGCTTCCATTATGTCACATCTGTTGCCGTGAATCCTCAGTCGGGGGGCTTCTCAGTTTTCGGGACTGAATCCTTTTGACTGTGCGGGGCCCTGCGTCGTTTGGTTCTCGCGGGGCTCAGAAGGACCTCTTACGATGATCGAAGCAATCACAGCAGTCATGGGTTTGGTCGGCGCCGGCATTTTCCTCGCCCATGCGTTCGAAGGCGTCCGTTCGCGGGCCTGACGTTCCGGCCGGTTCGCCGGCACTCCCGTTCCTCCTTTGGCATGATCTGGAATCACATGCTCGGTTGGAATGACATCCTTGGAATGACTTGAAGCTTCCCTTTTTGCGACGTGGCTTTCCGAAATTTTGATCAGTTCGGGTGAGCATCAAACGCGAGAGGTGATCCATGCGAGATCAAGATATCGTTTCGGGCGGATTTCTCGCCCTGACGGCCGTAAGCTTCGCGATCCTGTGCTCGAGCCTGATCGCGTTTGCATTCGCCTGAGCCGGAGTTCGGTCACCTCGCGAGACCGTGCCCCGGGAATAGGCCGGACCTAAGGCGTGTGACTTCTTCACCAGATCAGTCTGTCATTCGCCGGGGCGAAGCCCGGGACAGCGATAGACAAACGTCCCCTCACCTTCCGTGATTCCGACCAGCCAAGCTCCCCCTTATCTGCAAGCCCGGATGCAGAGCCGTTGGGAATAGCTGATAAGGGCTGCGAAGCATTTGGCTCAATCCTTCTGACTGTACGATCCGAACGCTGCGTCACACGGACGGGCGTACAGTTTTGTCGTCTGATTGTGTTCAATCGACTCCATGGAAACGGATTGAAACGAACGAATCCTCTTTCCAGGCTGTGCACGCTGTGAGGAATTGTAGCCTGGCGTTCGATCGGCACGCATCGGTTCCGCTGCTATTAGCGCGCTGTCGAACGATTTGTTAGCGAACGATTCGAATGGGCCGATGCTGTCTCCTCGTAACAGTTAGTTACACAAGGTCGGCTGCCTTCTCTCAGCAACCTACGCGCGACAAGTTGATCGGCTCATGGGCCTCCATGCTTGGCGCCGGGAGCATCAAGGGGTACGTTGAGGCCCGCTGAGGGGAGCGCCGCTCGTGGGATTGCACAAGTCCTTCCACCTCGTTCTGATCAAACCGTCACATTACGACGATGATGGTTACGTCATCCGATGGTGGCGCGGTGGTCTGCCCTCGAACTCGTTGGCCTGTCTCTATGGTATCGCGCTCGATTGTCGCGAGCGCCGGGTCCTCGGCGCCGATGTCGACATCAGCATCGAGGCCATAGACGAAACGAACCGGCGCATACGGGTCGATGATCTCATCCGCTCGATCACGGCGGCGGATGCCGGCATGGTGATGCTGGTCGGCGTCCAATCCAACCAGTTTCCACGATCGGTGGATCTCGCAAAACTATTCCGCCGCCGCGGTATCGCGGTTGCCGTCGGCGGCTTTCACGTGTCCGGCACGCTTGCAATGTTGCCGGAGCAAGATTCCGGTGTGCAGCAGATGCTGGACCTTGGCGTGTCGGTATTCGCCGGCGAGGCCGAAGGTCGCCTAGACCTCATTTTGAGGGATGCCGCTGCCGGCCGATTGCAGCCCCTGTACAACTTCCTCGACGACTTGCCTGATCTGGAAGATCGACCGCTGCCGATCATCCCCCGCCAGCAAATCGCGCGGGTGATCGGGCACACGACGAGCTTCGACGCGGGACGTGGCTGTCCGTTTCAATGCTCGTTCTGCACCATCATCAACGTGCAGGGCCGCAAGTCGCGACGCCGGAGCGCTGATGACATCGAGGCGTTGATCCGCGCCAACGTCGCGCAGGGCATCTACGCCTTCTTCATCACCGACGATAATTTTGCCCGCAACCGGGATTGGGAGGCCCTGCTCGACCGCATCATCGAACTTCGTGAGAAGGAGCGCTGGGACCTCCGCTTCACGATCCAGGTCGATACGCTTTGCCACAAGCTGCCGCGCTTCATCGAGAAATGCGCGCGCGCCGGCGTCAGGCGTTGTTTCATCGGCCTGGAAAACATCAATCCTGACAGTCTGGCCGGAGCCAAGAAGCGTCAGAACAAGATCACCGATTATCGCGAGATGATGCTGGCCTGGAAGCGGGCCAAGATCATCACAGTCGGCGGCTACATCCTCGGCTTCCCGAACGACACCCCCGCTTCGATCGTCCGCGACGTCAAGATCATCCAGCAGGAGCTGCCGATCGACATGCTCGAGTTCTTCCTGCTTACGCCGCTGCCCGGTTCGGAAGACCACAAGACGCTTCATTCGCAACGCGTCGCGATGGATCCGGATCTCAATAAATACGATCTGGATCACGTCACGGTCGCACACCCCACGATGTCAAAGGCCGAATGGGAACGCGCCTATGAACTGGCCTGGACGACTTATTACAGCTGGGACCACATCGAGACGCTGATGCGACGTGCGGCGGCGACCGGTAACAACATCAGCCGGATCCTGAACTACGCTCTGTATTTCAAAGGCTATCACCCGATCGAGCATGTGCATCCGCTCGAAGGAGGCGTGCTGCGGCTCAAGGGCCGGAATGAGCGCCGTCCCCATCTGGCGGTCGAACCCGTCTGGTCGTTCTATCCGCGCTATGTGGCCGAGACGGCGGTCAAGGCCGTCCGCTGGGCGACGCTCGCGAGCCGGCTTCGCCGGCTGGCGCACAAGGTCAAGACGGACCCTCGCCGGCTCGACTACATGGACCAGGCACTGATGCCGGTGGTCGACGACACCGAGAACCTCGAATTGTTCAAGACCCGATCAAGCCAGGCGTTTCTCGATCAGCGGCGGCACGTCGAGCAAGCGCAGAAGCCGAAAGCGCAAGCGCCGTCGGCTTGACGGCACCTTTGCTCGATCATGCGAACGTCGCGATAAAGCGCAGCGGCAGGGATCAGATTCCCTTAATTCGCACGCGGGGATCGAAGGTGACCCGCATTGTTCATGTCGGACGTACGATCCGCCCCGATCGACGGTCGGCTATTTTCCCAAGGCCGAATTGAGTGTTGCCAGCAGCACGCGTGCAGCAGCGATGTCCTTCAGCTGCAGGTTGGCGGACAGAGCTTCCATCCACTTGGCCTGCTCCTTCATCAGCTTTCGGTACGAAGCAGAGCCCTGCGATGTGGGGGCGAGCAGCTTGGCGCGGGCGTGCCTCGGATTGGGGCTGTATGCTGCGAGCCCGTCCCGCACCATCTCATCGGCCAAACGTTGAACGCCCTGGCGTGTTTGAGAAAGGCGCCGGGCGACATCGGCCACGGTCGCGGGCTCTTGAATGATGACGCCCATGACCTGCCACCGCGCAGCAGTCAGGCCGAAGGGAGCGCTCAGCCGGTTGCCAGCTTCGATCAGGCGGCTGGCAGTTTGCAAGACGTCCCAAACGAGACGGCTCAATTCTTCACTTTGAGGGCTGTGCACGGCGGTCTCCCGAATTGTCGATCGAATATTGACAGCATATTGTCAAATGGTAAATTGACAATATGCTGTCAATCTGAGGATCGTCATGACCCCGTCTGAACTTGTCAAAGGCCTTTATGAGGACTGTCTCAATCCGCGCGTGCTCGACCGACTGCCGGATTATCTGGCGGACGGCTTCGTCGGTTCCAATGGCGAACTGGGACCGCAAGGATTCCGGCAAACCGTCGAACGCATGGTTACGGCCTTTCCCGACCTGCAATTCGAAATCCAGGATTTGTTCGCGGACGGCGACAAGGCTTGCGTTCGCTGGCGCTTCGAGGCGGCGCATCTGGGTCCACTGTCCGGCATCGCCCCGACCGGGAAGACCGCGGTTCAACAAGGGATTGCCATCTACCAAGCATGCGACGGAAAACTCGCGCGAGCGTGGCTGCAGGTCGATCGCCTGGGCGTCCTGCAGCAGATCGGGGCGGTGTAGATTGGAGCGGCTAAGAGCCGTGCGAGATAGCGATGAGAACTACAAGATCGTTGTAACTATCTGATATCGGGCCAGATATCGCATTTCGCACGGGAATCGGCAGTCTTGGGCGGGCGCCATTCCCGTTTGCGCATAGGCTCCGCCATGTTGGCAACACTCCGCCAATTGCTGGAGTCAACCAGTGTGGTCTTAGTTTGAGCTTCAGGCCAAAGGTTGCGCCATCGGGAGAGTGCAGACGTCGCGGCACAAGATCGTCGGTCCGCCGCTTGTTTATGGCACCCGTCAACTGACGAGAACATGCCGCCATGGCCTGAACCGAGGTCGTAGCAACATCCGATCATGCGGCATCAATGGGAGAAAACTCATGAAGACCTATGAAATACGCACCTACACGCTGAAATCCGCCGAGGCTGCTACGGCCTACCGTGAGATCTGGACCAAGCATATCGAGAGCCTGAAAGCGTTCGGAATCGTCACGCATGGCGTGTTTACCGTTGCGAGCGATCCAGCGAAAGTCGTCGCGCTCGTCAACTATCCCGAAGGCGTCGATCCCAAGGTGGCTACGGATCGTTATATGGCCAGTGAAATGTTCAAGGCGGACATGGCGGGTTTCGACTTCGCCTGGTTCTGCTCGGTGGAGGCGACATTGCTCATCCCCGAGACATTCTCTCCTCTCCAGTAACGGGAGACCGAAACGGCCAGCGTAACCGGCGAAACGCGTGACATCTGGAATGGAGGACCGCCCACGGCCGAGAGTTCATCCGCGCCTCGCCGCAAGGAATTCATGTCCTTCCTCCCCTTCCTCACCAAATATGAGGGCGCAAGCAAGATATCCGGCATCTACGGCGGAAAGCCGGTCAAAGGGTTCGGATATGTCGAACTCGTCGGCGCCTGGAAATAGACGTCGGGCTTGGCGGCATCGGGGCGTGGCATCCGTTTTCGCTACCGGACTGGCTGCCGCAACCGGATCCTACCGGGGAATCGCCGGTGACCGCCGCAAGCCGCTCTCGCGCTACGGCGCTATGGACAGCGCGTTTTGCGAGCGGCTTGCTCCGCCTCAGCTACCCCATTCCTGGGGATACGACCGCTCGCCTCCGATGCAGAGTTTCCGCCCGTCGCAAAGGCGGCAAGAAATACGTTGATCGCATCCTCAACCGCAACCTGTCGGGTGTGCTCATGGGGCGCTCCATCGAGCCCCCATAGCTGGCGCTCCACGAGCCCAGCCTCGCACAGTGACTTGAAATACAGCGCTGTCTGCCGAATATCCGCCCGCCTGAGTAAACCCCTTTCCATCAACGATCCGATCGTTTCACAAATGACGACCAGCGTCTTTCGCGGACCGTTGTCGTAAAATATCCGGCTCAACTGGGGTTGCCGTCCGGCCTCACCCATGACAAGGCGGTTCGCTTCGACGACATCTGGCCTGGTCACGAGATCGAGATAGGCCATTCCAAGATGGCGGAGGGCCTCCCTGAGGTTGCCTCCCGCCTTGGCTCCCTCCATCTCTTCGAGCCCACCTTTTCCTGCCTCGTTCACGAAGGCTTCGAACAGCGCTTCCTTGCTTGGAAAGTAGCCATAGAGGGTAGTCTTCGATGCGTCCGCCTCTGCGGCGACGGCTTCCATGGAGACGGACCCAAATCCCCGTTCGACAAATAGCTTTCCGGCGGCTTTGACAAAGCCCAGTCGCCGATCCTCGGTCTTTCTTCGCATTATTGATCGCCTCTTTCGACAGGCCGTGCCGCGCGCTCGTCGGTACGGTCCGCTGAATTTTAATTGAACGGTATCGTACAGGAATATTGACGCCCACGAAAGTTCCGATATAATTGAACGAAATCGTCCAGTTATGGGGACAGGGTCTCGTGATGTCAGCAATGAAGCGGAACTGGCCCACACGGAGCCATTCAGCCCGATCCGCCCCCCCCCCCCCCGCTGGTCCGCGCCGCCAACGAGGCTGAGGCCCCGCACATGGCCGGTGGCACCGAGTTCGGCCTCTCCAGCGCGGTCTTCACCGAAGACGCGGCGCGGGACCTTCGTTTCGCGCAGGGCGCCGAGGCGGGGATGACGCACATCGACGACATTTCCCCCAGCGACGATCCGAACACGAAGTTCGGCGGGAAGAAGAACAGCGGTCGCTGCCGCTTCAACAGCGACTGGATCACCCAGGACCTGACGTCCGACGACGGGATCAGCGTGCAGCAGGAACCGCGCGCCTATCCGTTCTGAGCGTCGCTCGTTCGCCATCCATCGCAAATGTCAGGAGCAAAGACCATGAGCATGACCTTCCCCGAAATCCCCGAGTTCACCGGGCTCTACAAGCCGAGCCGCATCGAGGCGCAGATCTTCGATCTGGAGATCGAGGGCGCGGTGTCCCCCGAAATCAATGGCACCTTCTTTCAGGTCTCGCCAGACTCCTACTATCCACCGATGCTCGGTAAGGACATTTTCTTCAACGGCGATGGCCTTGTGTCCGCTTTCAAGTTCGCGAACGGCCACGTCAGCCTGCGCCGGCGCTATATCCATACCGACCGGCTGATGGCGCAATGGCGCGAACGGCGTTCGCTCAACGGCGTCTACCGCAACCTCTATACCAACGATCCGCTTGCCGCCAAGAACAACACGACGGCTAACACCACCGTGTTGTTTCACGGGGGTGTCCTGCTGGCGATGAAAGAAGACGCTCTTCCCTATGCGCTCGATCCCGAGACGCTGGAGACGCTCGGCGTCTGGGACTTCAACGGCCAGATCAAGTCGGCCACCTTCACCGCCCATCCCAAGATTGATCCCGACAACGGCGATCTTCTGTGCTTCGCCTATGAGGCGAAAGGCGACGGCACGCCCGACATCGCCTATTTCGAGATCGACGCCAGTGGCAAGTTGAAGAAGGAAATCTGGTTCAAGGGTCCGTATGCGGCGATGATCCACGACTTCGCCGTTACCGCCCGGCATGTCGTCTTCCCGCTTATCCCGCTGACCGTGGATGTCGAGCGCATGAAGGCGGGCGGGCAGCATTTCCAATGGCAGCCGGATCTGCCGCAGCTTTTCGGCGTCCTACCGCGCGACGGCAGTGCCGAGGATGTGATGTGGTTCCACGGGCCGAAGAATGGCTTCCAGGGGCACACGCTCAATTCCTACGAGGACAACGGCATGTTGCAGGTCGACATGCCGGTGACGACCGGAAACATCTTCTATTTCTTTCCTCAGGCCGATGGCTCAGTTCCGCTCCCGGAGACGCTCAGTTCGCAGCTCATGCGCTGGACGTTCAATCTCAACGGGCCGGGCGACTCCGGTGCGGACGAGCACGCGCTCAAGCCGCTCCCGCTGACCTCCTATCCCTGCGAATTCCCGCGCTGCGATGAGCGCTTCACCGGCAAGTCCTACGAGCATGGCTTCGTGCTCGCCTTCGATCCCACGCTGCCTTTTGACAAAAGCCTAGGCGAGCGTCCGTTCCAGTTCTTCAACCAACTGGCCCATGTCAATGTGAAGACCGGCAAGACCGACGCTTGGTATCCTGGCAATGCGCAGTGCTTCCAGGAGCCGATCTTCGTGCCGCGCGCGGTGGATGCGCCCGAGGGCGACGGCTATGTGATCGCGCTGCTGAACCATCTCAACGGCGCGAACACCGAGCTGTTGGTGCTCGACTCGCTGAAGATGGCGGCGGGCCCGGTCGCGCGTATCAAGATCCCCTTCCGGCTGCGCATGTCGCTGCACGGCAACTGGACGCCCGCTGCGGCGCTGGAGGCCGCAGGCGAGCGCCTCTGAGCGAAAAACCCGGCTCCGGCGCCGCTGTGCCGGAGCCGGGCGCACAACCCCTTCCTTCGCCGCCCACGCATCTTGGGTCGCAGGGCCGGACAGCATGTCGGCCGCTGCGGCAAGACAAGGAGCGAGACAAGGAGACGGGCCTCGATGACAAACAATCCCGCCAAGAAACAGGGCCACGGGATCGCCCGATGACAGTCCATCCATAAGTTTCATCATCGGATGACTCGATCACGCGTATCGTCTGCGGCAATCGGCGATATAAGCGGATGCAATCGCACAATCGGCGGAGCTGGCGGAAGGGGTGGGATTCGAACCCACGGTACCCTTGCGGGTACGCCGGTTTTCAAGACCGGTGCCTTAAACCACTCGGCCACCCTTCCGATGTAGACTTATCAAGCAGTTAGTAGGTGGAAGGTCAAGAACAGTCTGCGAACAAACCGGCTTTTGGGAGCAATCTTGGGGCAACGTTGACCCCGTTGCCTTGGGGGCACGATTTGAGGAGACTTATCCCCAAGGCGTTGAGCGTTTCCGACATCTTCTCGGCCTTTCTTCTTCGTGAGCTGCGCGGTCGGTACGCAACAGGATTGCTGGGTCATCTCCAATTCTCCCCGCGCCCCGGTGAACTGGCCAACCGCGATCAAGCAGAATCGATCGAGCAGACCGTCGCTGAGGCGCGCCAGGCCAAGCGCCGTGGTCCAGGCGTGGCTGCGCGTGGCCAGCGAACGCGCCGTGATCGTGGCGCCGATGTAACAAGCCGCAACACCAACGCCGCGCCGGATTGGTGCATGGGCGGGATCGCACTTGCCGGGCGGTACGACCGGGACCCAGGCGTCCTTGCGCAACAAGGTCGGCAGCTCCAACCTCCAGAAGCCCTGATTACGCTCGCCACGCGGCGCACGAGCACCGGCCGCTCCGGCTATTCGGCAGCGACCTCGAGCGGCCCGCGCCAGATGGCCGACGCGTAGAGTTCAGCGTTGAAATCAGGATCGACGGTGCCGTTGATGCGGACTTCATGCGCCGGCAGGTCGGCCAGGAACAGATCGCGGCTGATCCGGGCCACAACGCCCGGAATGTCGCGCCTGAAGCTCGGGATGTCGCCGACCGGCAAGCCATAACTGACAAAAGCAGCGGGGTTGAACACGTGAATATCCCTCAGGAGCGGCGCTTGCCCCGGCCGCCTCTCCAGATATTCATGGCCGGAGCCGAGGTAGGGATAGGCGCCGAGGCCTTCATCCTGCTCGTCAGCAGGTGGTTTGAACCGGTCGCGCCACAACAGGATCTCGTCAGCAAAGTCAGCCAGTTCGGGCCGGCGCCTGGCATCCACCGTAAAGCCGGTTCCCGCGATGACGAAGTCGAACTTGAATTCTCCGCGTCGCGTCACTCCGATCACTTGTGTTCCCTCGGTCCGAGCCTCGCTCCAGGGCGATGACAGGTGCAGATGGAAATTGCGGTGTTTGACCGCGCGGGCAATCGCGTCCGGCGGTGGCGTCGAGCCGGCGTGCTTGAAGCGGATCGCCTGGTGCCAGCGGATAGCATCCGGCAACGTACCGTAATTGTCGTAGGCACCGGGATAGCCCCTGATGCGGATCACCGGCAAGGAGGCGAGCTCATGTCGGCGCGCGAACAGATGCACCTGCGTCGCCCCGCTCTCGAGCGCCGCCGCAGCCGCATCGAATGCTGAAGCCGCGCTTCCGACCACAGCCACGGACTTGCCGCGCAACGCCGTGAAATCGATCGCCTGAGAGGTATGCGCATAGAGCGACGGCGGAAGGCTGCTCTCGATCACTTCGGGGACATGGGGGCCACCCGCTCCAAGAAAGCCGTTGGCCAGGACGACCTTGCGCGTGGTTTCGATCCGCGTCGCGCCGTCACGCTCGATGTGCAGCTTCAGATGGTCATTGACCGGCTCGATGCGCAGCAGCCGAGTGCCGTACTGGACCGGAATGTTCAGTACGGACCGGTACCAATCCAGATACGCAGCCCAGTCGACGCGCGGGATCCGGTCGATTTCCGAATAAGCGGCCTCGCCATGCCGCGCTTCGTACCAGGACTGAAAGCTCAGACCCGGAAGGCCGAGCTCGGGCCCCGGCAGGGCCTTCGGCGTTCGCAGCTTGTGCATCCGCGCAGTCGTGAGCCAGATGCCGCTGGCCGCCGCATCCTGAGCTGCGTCGATAATGGCGACTTTGCCGATGCCGGCGCGGCGCAGCGCGAACGCAAAGGCGCTGCCGGAATGAGCGCCGCCGACCACGACGACGTTGTGGTCGACGCCGTCGCGATCAGGCACCCAGTTCTGCGGATCAGGGCCGATCAGCCGCAGCGTGTCGCGCGCGGCCTGGTCGAGGTCTGGTTTTGGCATGCGTCGTCTCCGAAGGATGATGGAGGTCAGTGGAGATGCGGAAAGCCGTAGCGGTCCGCCAGGTAGTGCAGGATACGTTCGGAACTGTCGATGAAACGCCTGCCGTTGGCGATCTGCGCCTCGTCCGGCACCGGCTTGTTATCGTCGAACACTAGGACCGGAAGTGACTGATGCCCCTCGCCGAGCAGGTCCATGATCGCCAGCCTCGGCTTTTCGAACGGTAGCCGATGGACTTCGATCTGGGTTGCAAGACCCGGAAACGAACCGAGCAGCCCCTCGATCGCATTGCAGTGCGGGCATACGAAGAAGCGGCCCGGCCGCTCCGGATCCCGAAACCCTGGCGCTAGCAGGAATAGCCGATCTCCGCTCATGCTGTACCCTTCCGGGGAAACGATCGAGAGCAACGATCTCGCCATTTATCCTACGAGCGATCGCACCTTGGTCAATGAAACAGAACAAGCTTTGTTTTCGCAGAGATGCAATGATCGGCTGACGAAGCCGATGATCGTGAAACGAACTACGTGTTCGCTCTGAACTACCTGCATTCCCGGTCGGCCCGTGCTTCTCGCCAGACGAAACTCATTCTTTCTTCGAAAGATGCGCAGCATCCGTCCGCGCTGCGGACGATGCGTTCATGCTCGCTTCGTCGACAACAATGCAATTCCATTTCATCGACAGCATCGGGATGAAGCCGGTAGATTTCAATCCTGTACGGCCGCCTCCCATGCCTCTTTCGGCCGCAGCGCTCGGACGGATATCGCGATGTCAGACCCTCTTGCCGTCATCAGCCTCCACCAGGACACGCCGGAGCTCGCCCGCACCTATGAGCAGCTCGGCGTCATCCAGTTCAACCATGGCAAGCTCCTGCTCGAGCCGCTCGCTTTGAAGCCCGGTGAACGCGTACTCGACGTCGGCGCCGGAACGGGCCGGCTTGCGGAATTTGCGGCTCATCTCGTCGGACCCGGCGGTCGCGTCGTCGGCATCGACCCTCTCGAAAGCCGCATCGCCATCGCCCGGCTGCGCCAGTCCAGCAACCTCGCCTTCGATACCGGCCGTGCCGAGGATCTCTCGCGCTTCGGAGAAGGCGAATTCGACGTCATCTATCTCAACAGCGTGCTGCACTGGATCTCCGACAAGCGGATGGTTCTACAGGAAGCCCGTCGGGCACTTCGACCGGGAGGCCGGATCGGGCTCACGATCCAGGATCCGACTGCCCCCCACGAGTCGCGTCTCCTGCTGCGCCGCGCGATTGCCGCAGCCGGACTTGATGAAGGCCGGCTGAGCGCCCATGGCGTCTATGCGGCCACCGACGACGAGCTTCGTTCGTTATTCGAGCAGGCGGGCTTCGTCGGCTACCAGAGCGAGCTGCGTACCCTGGTCGAGACCCACGGCAACGTCGATGAACTGCTCGGCTGGTCCGAGAGCAGCGCATTCGGAAACTTCCTGGACAGCTTCACCTACGCCGAAGGCAGGCGGATTCGCGCCGCATTCGCCGAGCTGGTCGAAGCTCATCGGACACCGGAGGGACTGAGACTTGCGCGTTACCTACGTTATGCCTTTGCACGCAAGCCCGACTAGCGATCTACGGCCGGTGACCTTCGGTCAACCTCTCCTATCCAAGTCCCAAGACATGAGCGCCCCATGAGCCACCACCGCCAGCTGGTCTTGAACCTCTTCATCTATCCGGGCGGCCATCACGAGGCTGCGTGGCGCTATAAGGGCTCGGCGGCAAGCCGGGCGCTCGACATCAGCTACTATCAGCAGCTGGCCCGTACTGCCGAGCACTACAAGTTCGACGCGATCTTCTTTGCTGATGGTCCCGCGCTGGCGGACAATGTCCGTTACGCGCAGCGCTTCCGCTTCGAACCGATCACCTGGCTGTCGGCCATCGCCGCGGCCACCAGCCACATCGGCCTGATCGGGACCGCCTCGACCACCTATCATGAGCCCTACAACCTCGCCCGCCTGTTCGCTTCGCTCGATCATCTGAGCGGCGGTCGCGCCGGCTGGAACATCGTCACGACCAGCGCCCCGCAGGCGGCACAGAACTTCGGCCTGCCCGAACATCCGCCGCACCAGGAGCGCTACGAGCGCGCCAAGGAATTCCTCGACGTCATCACGGCGCTATGGGACAGCTGGGAAGACGACGCCGTCGTCAACGATCCCGCATCCGGCATCTTTGCCGACACCGACAAGGTTCATCCGGTCAACCATGTCGGGAAATACTTCCGCGTGCGCGGGCCGCTCAACGTGCCGCGCTCGCCGCAGGGACGGCCGGTCTATGTGCAGGCGGGCTCCTCTGATGACGGCCGGGCCTTCGCTGCGCGGTTTGCCGAGGCCATCTTTACGGCGCACCAGACGCTTGCCAGCGCGCAGGGGTTCTATGCTGACATCAAGCGCCAGGCGCGTGCGCTCGACCGCAATCCCGACCACGTCAAGATTCTTCCCGGCATCAGCCCGTTCATCGGCTCGACGCAGGCCGAGGCAGACCGTCTGCAGGGCGAGTTCAACAAACTGATCCAACCCGAATATTCGCTGGTCCAGCTGCGCCAGATGCTGGGCCTCGATCTATCCGGTTTCGACCTGGACGGGCCGTTCCCGCGGCATCTGATCGAGACGGACGGAGCGCGTGGCGTCGCCAGCCGCTTCAAGCTCGTGGTCGACATCGTCGACCGGGAAAAGCCGACGATCCGGCAACTGATCCAGCGTCTCGCCGGCGCGCGCGGCCATTGGGTAATCGCAGGCACGCCGGAGAAGATCGCTGACAACATCCAGACCTGGTTCGAGCAGGGCGCGGCCGATGGCTTCAACGTGATGCCACCCTGGCTGCCGGGCGGCTTCGACCTGTTCGCTGAGCACGTCGTGCCGATCCTGCGCAAGCGCGGCCTGTTCCGCGAGGATTACACCGGCAAGACGTTGCGCGAGCATTACGGCCTCGAGCGGCCGGCGAGCGCCTACACTCATCCGGTCCAGGCGATCGCCTGAGACCTGATCTCACGGCGGCGCGGATGCCATGCGAGGCATCGCGCCGCCTTTTGTTTGCCCCAAGCCCCGGACGTCTCATGCCGATAATGACCAGACTACGTTTCCTTTGCCTCTTGGTCGCCTTCACCGTTCAGACATTCGCCGGTCCCGGCGCATTCGCCCAAGGTCCTGAGAAGCAAGCGCCGGAGAAGAAGGATCTCAAGGTCGGCTTCGTCCCCGGTCCCTATATCGACGAATTCAAAGTCGGCGTCGCGCCCGAGCTTCAGAAAAAGGGCTATCAGATCCGCTACGTCGAATTCTCGACCGGGCTTGAAGCCAACAATGCCGTGTTCAAGAGCGAAATCGATGCCAATGTGATGCAGCACACGGTGTTTCTGAACTCCTATAACGAGCGTCAGAACACTGATCTCGTCGGCATCGTGCATGTGCCGACGCCGCCCATGGGCATCTACTCCAAGAAGCACGCGCTCGGCGAGAAGATCGGCGCAGGCGCCAAGGTCGCGGTGCCCAATGATCCCGTCAACCTGCAGCGCGCGCTGTGGATCCTGCGCGACCTCGGCCTGATCGAAATTCGCGACTCCAAGCCGGTCGACGTCACCGAGCTCGACGTGATCAAGAATCCCGGCGGCATCAAGATCGTTCCCCTGGAGGCAGCGCAAGCACCGCGCGCGCTCGACGACGTCGACTTCGCGGCGATCCAGGGCAATTTCGCGATCTTCAGTGGCCTGAAACTGACCAACGCCTTCGCCCTCGAGAAGATGACCATGCCCTATATCAACGTGGTCGCCGTCAAGCGTGGCAATGCCGAGACCGCTTGGGCGAAGGACATCGCGGCGGCGTACAAATCACCGAGCTTCAAGGCCGCGATCCTAGCGGATCGCTTCTATGACGGCTTCACCCTGCCCGACTACATGAAGTGAGCATCAAGGACGAAGGCCCGCGCGACGTCGCGGGCCTTCGCCATAATGTCAGGCGGCCTTGCCGACCGGCTTCGGCGCCTTGATGCGCGTGACGCTACGCCGGCCGTCGATGCCGACCGGAACGCCGCCGTCGATGGTGGCGCGCCGCACGATGCGGTGCTGATCACCATAGTCGTTGACCGCGATATGCTGGGTGGCCCGATTGTCCCAGATCGCCACGTCGCCCGCCTGCCAGCGCCAGCGTACCGTGTTCTCGGGCGCCGTGATGTAGGACTGGAACAGTTCGAGCAGCTTCTGACCGTCGCCCTTACGAAGTCCTACGAACCTCTGAACGAAATTCCCAAGCACGAGCGTTCGTTCGCCGGTCTCCGCATGGACTTGAACGACCGGATGCTCGGTCTCATAGATCGTACCGGTAAACACCTCGTCGAAATGCTTGCGATCTGCCTCCGTTGCCCGCGTGCGAGTCGCGGCATAATCGTAAGCATTGCTATGGACCGCCCAGAGCTCGTCCGCGAGCCGCTGCAACGGCGCCGGCAGGTCCTGATAGGCCGCAGCCGTATTCGACCAGATCGTATCGCCGCCGTACTCTGGAATCACGACGCCACGCAGCACCGCAGCCTTGGGATAGGCATCGACGAAGGTCACATCCGTGTGCCAGGAGTCGGCACGACCGCCGCCACGCGCGGAATCGAGTTCGAGAATGGACGCGGTGCCCTTGATCGAGCCGACCGTCGGATGCGGCACGAGATCGCCGAGTTGCTTGGCAAAACGCTCCTGCTCGGCATCATCGAGATGATCCTGACCGCGGAAAAAGATGACGCGATGCTGCAGCAGCAGATCGTTGATCTCCTTGATGGTTTCATTGGGCAAATCGCCCGATAATCTCACGTTGCGGATCTCCGCGCCGATCCGCGCCGACAGCCTGGACACGTCGGACAACGGAATCGAACGGCCCGAAAGCGGATTTGATATCGAAACTGAGTGGACGGTGGCCATGGCATGCTCCCGATGCGATACGGTTTTGTTTGCACGTCGGCGTCAGCAGATCCTCGTCGCACGAAGTCAGGACCACGCTGACAATGACGTTCGAACCAAAACTATACGCAAAGCCGGCAGAATTGGCTTTCAAACTTGGCGCATCCGGAGGAACGAGCAACTGGCGGATGGCGAGGTTACGAGAACAACGCAAGTTCTGCTGCTACTTCAGCCCGAAGCCGAGCGCACGTAACGCATCCACGAGCTTGTCGCGGCCGTTGAGCGCCTTTGCCGAACCGAGCCGGTTGAGCACCGCTTCACGCCATCCGATCGCGGCAACGCCCTGGGCGGTCTGAAAGCCGCGCAACGTCTCGTCATAGGCCGTTATTCCGTCGACCTCGTCGGACGGGGCATAGCGCTCGCGATGCACGATCACGCTTTGCCGCAGCCGCGGCTTGACGTCCTCGCCCGCCGAAAGATCGGGATAACCGACACACAGGCCGAACACGGAGAGCACGTTCGGCGGCAGGCCAAGCTCTTCGGCGACAGCCTGCGGGCGGTTGCGGATCGCGCCGATATAGACCGACCCAAGCCCGAGCGATTCCAGAGCGACCACAGCATTCTGGGCGGCGAGCGCCGCGTCAATGACGGCAACGAGAAGCGTTTCGAGGAAATGGAGTCCCTCATCGGGCCGCCCTTCCCGCTTCGCCAGACGCTCCGCACGCGACAGATCGGCGAGCCAGACTAGGAACAGCGGCGCCTCGCGGATGTGCTTCTGGTTGCCGGCGAATTCAGACAGACGCTGCTTGCGCGCCTGATCTTCGACCACGACGACACTCCAGGTCTGCAGGTTGGAGGACGACGCGGCCGATTGCGCCGCGGCCACCAGCGTCTCCACCGTCTGCCGCGGCACCGGGTCCGGCCGATAGCTGCGGATCGAACGATGCGCCAGGAGATGCGCCAGGATGTCGTTGGCGCCTGACGCGATCTCGGGAACGTGCGCGCCGTAGCGCTTACGCAGCGCTGCCGTGATGTCGTCCTCCGCGGCAATCGCCGTCGTGTTTTCAATGATCGTCATTGTGCTTCCTCATTCACGCCGTGCGCCATTTCACCAGCCGCCGTTCGAGCAGCGTCGCGCTTCGATCCACCGCGAAGCCGACCAGTCCCACGACGACGATCCCCAACATCACGAGCGCCATCTCGAAGCGCTCGCGGCCCGAGATGATCAGGCCGCCGATCCCGGGCCCCGCCGCCATGAAATACTCGGCGCCGATGGTCGCAAGCCAAGCATAGATCAGGCCGAGATGGAGCCCGGTCAGCACCGAGGGAGTTGCGGCAGGCAGATAGAGCGACCAGGCCAGCTGCAGGCGGCTGAACCTGAAGACATCGCCGACGTCCAGGAGCTTCGTCGAGGTCGACCGCACGCCTTCGACCGTGTTGAGGATGACGGGAATGGCCGCAGCGAGCGCGATGAAGACGATCTTGGCGGCCTCGTCGAAACCGAACCATAGCGAGATGAGCGGAATCCAGGCCAGCAGCGCAATCTGTTTGAGACCGTTGAACCAGGTCGTGAAGATGCGATCGGCGATTCTAGACAGTCCGAGCAGAAGGCCGACGACGATCCCGATGCTGGCACCGAGCGCAAAGCCGAGAAGATCGCGCTTGAGGCTCGTCGCCAGCGCAAAAGGCAGTTCGCCGCTCCTGAATTCCTGCCAGGCGACCCGGCCGACCTTCTCGAGCGGCGGCAGGAACTGCGGATTGACCAAGCCGGAATGACTGCCGGCCTCCCACACAGCCAATAACAGCAGTGGCAGCACGAGACCGCGCCGCAGGGTAACTACAGCAGATCGCGTACTGAGATCGTCAGACGCCATCGGTCCGCCACCGCTGCAGCCGAGCCTCGACGGTCGCCAGCAACTTGTCGCTGGCGAAGCCGATTACGCCGATCGCCGTCATCGCGACCAGCACCGTGTCGAGCCAGAACATCTGCCGACCCCAGACCAAGAGATAACCGAGACCTTCGGATGAAGCGAGGAGCTCGACACTGACCAGCGCGATCCACGCATGGGTGAGACCATAGCGCAGCCCGGTGAAGATCGGCGGCACGGAGCCAGGCAGAACCACGTGGCGCAGCATCTGCAACCGCGTGAAACGGAACGTCTCTCCGACCTCGACCAGCGCGCGTGGTACGTTGGCGATCCCTGCACTGGTGTTCATCGTAACCGGCACGAAGGCGGCCTTGGCAATGACGACGACCTTCAGCGTCTCGCCGATCCCGAGCAGCAGCATCGCGAGCGGAATCCAGGCGAGCGCCGGCACCTGCGCGATCGCGGTGAACAACGGACGCACATGCTCGTCCACCCGCCGCGACAGTCCCATTGCTGCCCCCAGCAAGAGGCCTGCCCCGGCACCGACCGCGAAACCGAACAGCACACGCAGCAGGCTGATGCCGGCATGCTGCGCCAGCTCGCCACTGGCGATCATCTCACCGAAAGTGTGCAGCACGTCGGCCGGACGAGGCAGGATCTGCTCGGCCAGCGAGCCGCGCTCGCTGCCGATGATCCAGACCGGAAGCGCGATCGCGGGCAAGATCAGAACCCAGGCCAACGCTTTCATGCGCCCGGCGCGGGCCGAGACCGCGGCAGCACCGCGCCATTCGCGCAGGCCACTGGCGCCGAACAGGCCACGTTGACGCAGCTCCGTTTCGAGGACGGCGTCGCTCATGCGTCGCTCCCTCCGTCGTGGCCGGCTGCCGGGTCACCGTCATCCTGCTCGAGCGTCCGCAGCACTTCGTCGCGGAGCCGGATCAGCCGATCGTCGCTGCGCTCGCGTGGCCGGTCGGCCACGACATCGAAGCTGCGGGAGATTCGACCGGGCCGGGGCGCCAGCACCACGACGCGGTCGCCGAGAAATACGGCCTCCTCAACATCATGGGTCACCAGGATCATCGTGATCTTCTCTTGCGCCCAAATGCGCTGCAGCTCGTTCTGCAGCCGGGCCCTCGTCAGAGCATCGAGCGCTCCGAAGGGCTCGTCGAGCAGCAGCAGGCGCGGCCGGTTGACGAGCCCGCGCGCGATCGCCGCGCGCTGCGCCATGCCGCCGGACAGCTGATGCGGATAAGCCTCGGCAAAGCCGTCGAGACCGACCAGCGAGATGTGCGCGGCGACCGCCTCGCGCTTCTCGGCTTCGCTGATCGGCGCGTTCTTGAGGCCGAGCGCAATGTTCTGCCGGACCGTTGCCCAGGGAAACAGTCGCGGCTCCTGGAACACGATGCCGCGCTCGAGACTCGGGCCGGTGACGGCTTCGTCATCCTGCACGATGGTCCCGTCGTAGTCGTGGTCGAGCCCCGAAATCAGCCGCAGCAGCGTGGACTTGCCGCAGCCGCTGGGGCCCAGCAAGGCGACGAACTCGCCGGGCGCAACGTCCAGCGAGACGTTATCGAGTGCCGCAATCGGGGCGCCATTGACGGTGAAGGCCTTCGAGACGCTGCGTACTTCCAGCCGGCCGCGCGGCGTCGCCGCGTTCGTGGCCGGCGTCTCGGCGCGACCTGTCCGCTCAACCACGATGCTCATTGGCCGGCCGCCACCGGCTTGCCGTCGGGCCCATATTCCTGCCAATAGCCAACGAGGCCCTGGTCCTTAAGCGCCCTGTCGAGGAAGGAGCGCTCGAACCAGCCATCGATCTCGACATTCCGGCGAAGCAGGCCGAACTCCTTGGCCTGCTTGGCCTGGAAGCGATAGCTCTCGATGATCGAGGCATCGATGAGCGGCGTGTTGCGATATTTCAGCTCCTGGTCCTTGAAATCGAACCGATAGCCGGAGGCTGGAAAGCCGGAGCGTGCGGAGATCTCGAAGAAGGCGTCCCGGTTGGCTTCCTCTGACGACCAGCGCGCGGCACGCACGATGGCGGATACGACCTTCTGGGTGATGTCCGGATGGGCCGCGATGAAGGCCTCCTGCCCGATCAGCGTGGAATGCCGCTCATAGGCCGGGTTGTCGCCCTTGGTCGTATAGATGATCTCGGCGATGTTCTTGTCGACCAGGCTGGCAAGCGGGAAGTTGCCGAAGGCCGCGTCGATATCGCGCGAGGTCAAGGCTGCGTTCGTCGTCGCGGTATCCATGTTGATGACCTGGACGTCCTTCTCCTGCAGGCCGTAGCCCGCAAGCACCTTCACCGCTGCCAGATGATTGTTGGTGCCCCGGAAGATCGACACCTTGCGTCCGCGCAGATCGGCGACCTTGCGGATCGGAGAGCCCGCCGGCACCGCAAGATAGATCGGCGCATGCGCACCGGAGGCGATCAGGACCTTCGTCTTCAGGCCGTTGGCACGGCCGATGATCTCGGGCAGATCGCCCTGCAGGGCGAAATCGAGCTGATTGTTGGCGAAGGCCTCGTTGACCGCCGGCCCTGCTCCCTTGAAGAACGACCATTCGATCTTGACGTCCGGATTGTCCTTGAGTTCCTGCTCGACGTAATGCTCGGAATGCGCGATCGCGGCCGACGAGCCGCCTGAGAATTGGCGGTTGTCGGCGCCGACATTGGCAAAGCCGATGCGCACCGTCAGCGGCTCGGCTGCGGCCTGCACGAGGCCGAGCGTTGCAAAGGCGAGGGCCGCGGCCAGCGTCGTCGAAAATCGTTCTCGCATTGACGTCATCGTTTGTGTCCTCTGCTGTCGGCTATTCCGCAGCCTGTGCCGCCGCAGGATGGGCAGGCGTCTCGATCACCGGCTTGCGCAAGCCTGCCTGCTCCATCAGCGGCAACACGCGCCGACCGAAGAAATCGAGGTCCGGCTTGAAATCGTAGAACGAGAGCTGCAGGCCATCGACGCCGGCCTTCTTGAGCTGGACGAACTGCTCGACGACCTGCTCCGGCGTACCGATCACCTCGATATTGCCGCCGATCGCCCGGCGCTTGGGTGCATCGAGCCCGCTACGGCCGCGCCAGGCATGCGCATCGCTTTCGAGATTATGAAAACTTCCGACGGGATCGGCATGGGCCACGATCGCATCGTGATAGGCCCACGTCTCACGCTCGGTCTCGCGGCAGATCACCATCGGATTGAGCAGGGTCCGCACCTCGCGACCAAGATCACGCGCGGCCTGCTTGACCCTTGCCGTATGCGCGGGCAGCGCCGGGATCGCACTCTCGAAGCTCGAGCCGGCCGGACTGGTGATGAACACGATGTCCGAATAGCGCGCAGCAAAGGCTATGCCTGCATCGGAACCGGTGGCGTTGACCAGGACCGGCCGGCCGAAGCGGGGCTTCGGTGTGACGAAGGCATCGTTGAGCTTCCAGGACGATTGGCCGGCGAACGAATAGTTTTCGGTCTCGCCCCAGAGCCGCTGCAACACCTCGAGAAACTCGGCAGCCAGTTCGTAGCGACGGTCATGCTCGATCCGGCTCCAGCCGAAGGCTTCGTGCTCGGCGGCGCGATGGCCGGTCACAACGTTGATGCCCCAGCGTCCATTGGAAATGTGGTCGAGGGTGGTGCCGTATTTGGCGAGATGCAGCGGATGCCACGGGCCGTAGAGCACGTGGATGGTCGAGATCAGGATGATACGCCGGGTGAGGCTGGTCAGCGCCGCCGTCGTAACGAACGAATCGAGCGCCTCGCCGGTGAACACGCCGCCATAGCCGCCTTTGGGCAGCCATTGCGACAGCGCGAAGACGAGATCGAAGCCAAGTCCCTCGGCTGCAAGGACGAGATCGCGGTTGTAGTCAAAGTGCCAAGACGTGGTCCGCTGCAGCGTCGACGCACTCCAGCCGCCGGCCTGGATCGGCAGGAATAATCCGAGCAGCAGCGGCTGCGTCAGCGCCTGCGACAGCGGGCTCTCCGGCCATTCAGCCGGTCCAGGAAATCCGTCCCAGCCGACCAATGCTCCCGGTCGATGTGTGATGATCGTCATGCTGTCCCCTTGTCTCGTCCATCGGCTGCGCGAGCCGCGGCTTCGCCACCCGCCGAAACACCGTTTCCATCAACCATTGCTTGTTCGGAAGTTGTCCGGCCCATTCCTCCCCAGCCCGAATGCCGGCGATATTGGCCCAGCCGTCCCGAAGCCAACGTCCGACGCGACAGCCCAAGGCGCCGGCCATGCCGCCGCCGACCACGAGCACATCGGCCGTACGCGACAGCAAGTCAGGCGCGGTCGTCACGATGGGTACATCCCGTGCCGCGGCGTTGTCGTTGGCTTGCGGATGTGGCGCCTGCCACCATGCTCAAACTCCCGATATCGCGCGGGTGACGCGCGAACCAGCATGGTCATCCAGCGCACCATCCCTGGCAATTTCAGAGTTGGGCGATTTTCGATCGCTCTGTTCTCGATGCGATCAGGTGGCGAGAAAATTTCAATTGGATGAATGCGCCCCGACCGCTCGATCCACGGCGATAGCAAATTTATCGCCTCGTCCTTCCTGATGACGCGGGCGCGACAACAATTTTTGGTTTCCTTGGCACGCTGCGATCCGCTTCGTATCGGCGGCGACGCTGACAGGCTGTTGCAAGCCGGCGGACCGTGCTGCCTTCTCTGTTCGCCGACGCTCGCGCGCTGTGCCCGATCACCAGGTCGCGATATAGGCGCCCTTGAAGCGTGTCTCTAGAAACGCCTTGACCGGCTCGGACTGGTAGGCCTCGAACAGCCGCTTGACCCAGGGCTTGTCCTTATCCTCCTCGCGCACCGCGAGGATGTTGACCCACGGACCTTCGGCGTTCTCGCGCGCGATCGCATCCTTGGTGGGATTGAGCCCAGCCTGCACTGCGTAGTTATTGTTGATCGAGACCAGATCGACATCGGCGAGCGCCCGCGGCAGCTGGGCCGCGTCAAGCTCCACGAAGCGCAGCTTCTTCGGATTGTCGGTGATGTCGGCGACCGTCGAGGCAACGTTGCTCGGATCCTTGAGCTTGATCAGCCCGTGCAGCGCCAGGATCATCAGCCCGCGCGCACCATTCGACGGATCGTTGGCGATGGCGACGCGCGCGCCCTCGGGCAGCTCGGCCAGGGTCTTGTATTTCTGGGAATAGACGCCTTGCGGCGACGCGATCGTGGTCGCGACCTTGACGATCTTCCATCCCGTTTTCGAGATCTGGTTCTTGAGATATGGCTCGTGCTGAAACGAATTGGCCTCGAGATCCTTCAACGCGAGCGCCTGGTTCGGAATGACATAGTCGGTGAATTCGACGACCTTGATGTCGAGTCCACGCTCGGCGCCGACTTTCTTCACCACGTCGAGAATCTCGGCATGCGGTCCAGCCGTGACGCCGACACGGATGGTTTCGGCCTGCGCCGGCAGGGCTGGCAACGAAGCCAGCAATAAGAAGGTGGCAACGACTACGACGAGGCTACGCATGCAAGTCTCCAACGAAACAATCAGGTTCCGCTGGTCACTAGCCCCGGCTCGGTCAGGTATCAATCGCACCAATGAATAAGGTTATGACGGTCCTGCCGACGCCCGTTCTGGGGATGGGACATCCTTCTAACGGACACCTGGGGAGACTGTTTGTTCTCTCCGCCACGAATGCGCATTTGATGGCACATCGAGTCGTTAACGGCGCTCCATTCCGATTGAAGCCTGGGGACGCGATCCGCGGCCCAAAAGGCAGCATCGCCGCAATCCATATTAGGACGCTTTGTTATCGAACCCAGCCGGAATGAACGCAGGCAGCTTCTCCTCGATGAACTGCTTGACTGCCGGCGACTTGAATACCTCGATGAAGGCCTTCAGCTTCGGATTGTCTTGTCTGTCCGCCCGCGCGGTGAAGCGCAGCACCAGGCCGTCATCGATCGTGCGATCGATGACGAGGGCCGCCTTCGGATCTCCGCCGGCCGGAATCAGATATGTGATGTTGACGAGCGCGAGCGTGACGTCGTCGAGCGAGCGGTAGGTCTGGGCGGGATCCAGCTCGACGATCTTCAGGTTCTTCGGATTTTCGATGATGTCGAACTTCGAAACCGAAAAGCCCTTGCCGGCTGCCAGCTTGATGAGCCCCGCCCGCTCCAGCAGGATCAGGCCGCGCGCGCCGTTGAGGGGCTCATTGGGAATGGAGACGGAGGCGCCGTCCTTCACCTCGTCGAGCGTCTTGATCTTCTTCGAGAACAGCCCGACCGGCGCGATCACGCCGACCTTGTCGACCTGCACCAGGTTGTAGCCCCGTTGCTTGTTCTGCAGCGCCAGATAGGTCGCATGCTGAAACAGGTTGGCGTCAACCTCGCCCGAATTGATAACCTCGTTGATCGCAACCCAGTCAGACAGCTCGACGACCTTGACGTCGAGCCCGTTGTCCTTGGCGAGCTTGGCGGCAAAGCCGACTACCTGCCCCACCGGGCCCGCACTGGTCGCGATCTTCAGCGGCTCATCGGCCCGGCCGGCTGCCGAAAGACCAAATGCCAGACCAACGGCCAGCGCTACACGCAGCAGTATCTTCGTCACGTTTCAGCCTCGTCATCGGGAATTGCAAACCTCGCAACTCTGCGAATGATGTGCACTTGCCCCGGGCCTGTCGAGCGCTCGCGAAAAAAAGCGACGTGCGTTCTGCCGTGCTACGTGTCGGCAACACCATTTGCGGTGAAGCGGGCTTCAAATGGAAACAACGTGCTCCCGGCGAGCTGCTATCGTCGCTGTCGACGAGCGACATCGCCGACAGACGATCCATAGCACTCACGCATTCCTGAGAGCCGACCGATGGCCAAGCCCCGCGAACTCCGCTTCAACGCCTTCAACATGATGGCCCCGAGCCATAACTGGGCCGGCCTGTGGTCGCATCCGCGCGATCAGTCGATCAACTACAACACGCTCGAATATTGGGTCGACTATGCCAGGATTGCCGAACGCGGCCTGCTCGACGGCATCTTCCTGGCCGATGTCTTCGGCGTCTACGACGTCTACGGCAACAGTCCGGAGACGGCCCTTGCGCAGGCCGTCCAACTGCCCAACGCCGACCCGACATTGCTGGTCTCGGCCATGGCGCTGGTCACGAAACATCTCGGCTTCGGCATCACGTCGAACCTGACGTTCGAACACCCCTACCAGTTCGCGCGACGCTTCTCGACGCTCGATCACCTGTCAGGCGGCCGGATCGGCTGGAACATGGTCACCGGCTATCTCGACAGCGGCGCCCGTGGGATGGGCCTCGCGAAGGGCCGCGCCCATGACGACCGCTACGATGCCGCGGACGATTTCCTCGCGGCCGTATACAAACTCTGGGAGGGAAGCTGGCAGGACAGCGCCGTCCACCGGGATCGCGCCGGAGGCATCTTCACGGACCCGGCCAAGGTCCAGCGCGTGCGACATGATGGAGCTTATTTCCAGGTCGACGGCATCCATCTGGCCGAGCCGTCGCCGCAACGCACGCCCCTGCTCTACCAGGCCGGCACATCGAAACGCGGCCGCGCCTTCGCCGCCAAGCATTCGGAAGCCATCTTCCTCAACGGCCAGACTAAATCCGTGCTCGCCGGCGCGGTCCGCGACATCAGGACGGCCGCGAAGGAGTTCGGCCGCGATCCCCACGACATCAGGCTGTTCGCTGGCGCCACCGTCATCGTCGCGCCGACTCGCGCCGAGGCCCACGACCTCCTGGAAGAGTATGCCAGTCACGTTGATCAGGCGGGCCAGCTTGCACTGCTGTCGGGCTGGGCCGGGGTCGATTTCTCGACCTACCGCCCCGACGATCCGATCAGATACGTCCCGAGCAACGCGATCCAGTCGATGGTCGAGAACTTCACCGTCCGCAGCGATAGCCCCGTCCGGATCGGCGATCTCGCCACGCTGAGCTACGCCGGCGCGCGCTCGCCTTTCGTGGTCGGCTCGCCGCAAGAGGTCGCGGATGAACTGATCGCCTGGGCGGAGGCCACCGACGTCGACGGCTTCAACCTGTTCCGCCTGGTGGCGCCGGAATCGCTCACCGCGTTCGTCGATCTCGTCGTGCCCGAATTGCAGTCGCGCGGCGTCTGCAAGACCGCGTACGCCGAGGGCACCCTGCGCGAGAAGCTGTTTCCGGGCCGCGGGCCATTGCTTCACACCACCCATCCCGGCGCGGCCTACCGCGATCCTGCGACGTGGGCAGCCGCGGCACGCCCGGATGCGGCGGAGTAGCAGCATATATGATGGTGAGGGACGAACCGTCGGTCGCGTGTTCGGCTCCCGTGGCAGCTCCGCCTCGCTTTCCTGTGGCAGCTTGTCGCCACGGATGCCGAACGGCGGTCCGATCCAGAGCGCGTGTGCCGTATGATCCGCCAGCGGCCGCGCCGTGTTCGGGTGAATGAGAACACTTAGCTTCCCGTGATTGAGCATCAGCCACGGCACCAGCGTCGGAAACACCTCGACCGCAAAGGCGACCTGGTACATCGATTGCTCATGGGGACCTACCAGCGCATCGTGCCAGTGCCCCAACGTCACGACGAAGCGCTCGCCGATCCAATCCCGGAGCTGCTGTGCATTGCCGCGCGTCCCCTCGGAATAGTAGATATGTGCATGGAAGCTGGTGATGGCATCGATCGGTTGCGGCACCGCCGCGATGTCCGGCGCTCCCATGGCGTCCTCCCTTCTTTCTTCGGCAGAGCGGCCCCGGGTTTACCCCTTCGAACAACGCGCTTTGCTCACCGGCTCATCTACCGCAGCATGAGCGGACGCGCCATGCGCCGAGCATGCGGCGGGGGAAGACTACAATGCCCGCCGGACATCGATCCGGCCGGGCGTCTTCACATCCCCGCGTCGATCTCAGTTGAAGAGATCCGGCTCCTGCGCCGTGATCCAGTCCCATAACGGCTGGAAGCTGAAATAGCCGCCCTTGTGGGTTCCGACCTGACTCGCCGTCAGCTTGGCGACCTCATGCGGAATCGGCTTGGTAGGACCGGCGGCCTCGGCCAGCAATTGGGTGCGCGCGGCATTGTCCATCGTGATGTACCACCACGCTGCGGCCTCGATGGTCGGACCGACCGTCAACAGTCCGTGGTTCTGCAGGATCGCAGCCTTCTTGGTGCCGAGCGCTTGCGCGATCTTCTTGCCCTCGTCGGCATCGAGCACCACGCCCGTGAACGGATCGAACTGCGCGTGGTCCTCGTAAAAGGCACAGGCATCCTGGGTCAAGGGATCGAGCAGCCGGCCGAGCGCGGACCAGGCCTTGCCGTAGGTCGAGTGGGTGTGCGCGGCAGCGATCACGTGCGGATGCGCCGCGTGAATCGCTGAATGAATGACGAAGCCGGCCTGGTTGATCGGCCTGTCGCCGACCAGGATGTTGCCGTCGTGATCGACGAGTTGCAGGTCGGAGACCTTGATCTGGCTGAAATGAGCGGAGAGCGGATTGATCCAGAACCGGTCGGTGTACTCCGGATCGCGCACGGTGACGTGCCCTGCGAGCCCCTGATCGAAGCCGTAACGGGCGAACAGGCGGAAGGTTGCGGCCAGGCGCTGCTTGCGATGCAGCCGTTCCTCTTCGGATGAAGCCGCGGGCGGACGCTCCACGAGCGAAAACTTCCTCGGCCTTTCGACGATCGTGTTCATTGCCGTTCACCTCCTGCCTCGAGCCCGCGCTCGTCGCGCGATGCGCTCACTGAGACCATGGTAGAACGACTGGCGCGAGACGATCTTTTCAAAGATCGACGCTCTCCGAATCGAACATTCTCTGCGGAGCTGCCGTTAGTACTCCTGTGTGGGTCTGGCTGGCCAGCAGCGAGCCAGGACACGGGCTTCCTCTCTCCGAAGCGGTCCGCTCCGGTCCCTCAAAGTTTCAGCAGGCGTATAGCGTTCGTGGAGAAGACCCGCTCCAACACATCGTCCCGGAAGCCGGCAGCGGCGTAGTCGTCGATCGACTGCCGGATCGGCCGAAACGGATAAGAGGAGCCGAACAGAAATTGATCGGCCAGGAAGCTGTTGGCCGCCTTCACATAGGCCTCCTGTCCCGGCTGAAACAGATACATGTCCGGGATGAGATGGACATTGGCGTGCCGGAAGGCGACGCCAATGATCTCCTGCACTCTCGGCCAGGAGCCGTGATAAACTCCGATCTTGAGGCGCGGAAACGCTGCGGCGACGACGGCCACGCCGGACGGATCGTTGAAACGTGGATCAGGCGTCGTCGGTCCGGTCATCAGGAACAGCGGAATGTCGAGTTCCTGAAGCCGCTCGTAGATCGGCCAGTAGACGCGATCATCGGGGTGGCGAGGCGGCGCGCCGAAGCCCGGCTCGATGTCGATCCCCTTGAATCCAAGCTGGCTGACGGCGCGCTCGATCTCCTCGATCGCGGCCCGTTCGCCCTGAATGACCGGATCGACCGAGCCGATCCCGACCAGCTCCGCATGGCCGGAGACGATCTCGTGGATGCGGTCGTTCGGCAAATGCTGGAACGGCGTATGTCGCCCGACCACCACGGCCCGCGCCAGACCGGCATCATGGATCTCGGCAAGAAAGCCCTTTTGGGTCAGCGAACACGTGAAATGTGCATCATCTCCCCGCGTGCCGACGCGGCGATTGAGCCACCGCGCGGTCTCAAATTCCGGACTGCCAGGCGTAGCACCGAAAAAGTCGTGCAAATAAGCCGGGCGGCAACGCAGATCGATAATGGTCATCTGAATTCCTTAAGGATCGCAGGCCCAGCTAGATGTTGTACTGACGGCCAACCGGCCGGAACCGCCCGGCCGCATGCCGATCGGGCAGGCGGTTCCCCTCGCCGAACAGCTTGTGGCGCAGCGAACCATCCGCGTAGGCGGTCTTGTAGAGACCGCGATCCTGGAGCTCGGGAATGACGATGTCGATGAAGTCCGCATAGGTCTCGGGCACCACGATGCGGCTGAGGTTGAAGCCATCCACCTCGCCCTCCTCGATCCAGGATTGCAGTTCGTCCGCGACGGCAACGGCGTCGCCGGTGATCGTTGCATAGCGGCCGCCCAAAGCGAGTTCGTTCAGGAGATCGCGCTTGGTCAGCTTCCTCTGTGCGGCAATCGCCGTCGCCGATTGGATGGAGTTGCCGGGCGCGTAGGGAATGGGCTCATCGAGCCCGTAGCGTGAGAAATCGATGCCGGTGGACGCCGAGAAATGCGCCAGTCCGGCCTCCGGACTGGCATAGCGCAGGTATTCCGCGCGCTTGTCCTCAGCCTCGGCCTTGGTCCGGCCCGGCACCACCGCAATGCCGACGAAAACCTTGATGTCTTCCGGCCGACGGCCGGCTTGCGTCAGCTCCGCCCGGATGGCGCGCGCGGCGTTGCGCGCAGTCGCCTTGTCGCGGGCGGAGATGAAGACGCATTCGGCGTGTCGGCCGGCAAAAGCGCGCCCTCGCGGCGAGGTGCCGGCCTGGTACAGCACGGGCGTCCGCTGGATAGAGGGCTCGGAGAGGTGATAGCCGTCGACCTGAAAGAATTCGCCATGATGCGAGACGGGCCGGATCTTTGTGGGATCGGTGAAGATTCGAGCCGCGCGGTCGCGACGTACGGCATCGTCGTCCCAGCTTCCTTCCCAGAGCTTGTAGAGCACCTCGAGATATTCGTCGGCATAGTCGTAGCGGCGGTCATGCTCGGGCAGTTGCACGTCGCCCTTGCCGCGATGCGCGCTGTCGAGATAGCCGGTGACGATGTTCCAGCCGATCCGACCTCGCGTCAGGTGGTCAAGTGTCGAGAAGCGCCGTGCGAGCGTATAGGGCGCCTCGTTGTGTACGTTAACGGTGATGCCGAAGCCGAGCTGCTCCGTCGCAGCCGCCATCGCGGAGACGAGCAGAATCGGATCGTTGACCGGGAGCTGCACCGCCTCGCGCGCCGTCACATCGATCCCGCCGCCATAGATGTCATAGACCCCGATGATGTCTGCGATGAAGATCCCGTCGAACAGACCGCGCTCGAGAAGCTTGGCCTGATCGATCCAGTACGCAAGCGTATTGTAGTTAGGCGAGCGGTCGCGCGGATGGGTCCAGAGGCCATGATTGATATGGCCGACGCAGTTCATGTTGAAGGCGTTTAGCAGGATCTGTTTCTTTGCAGCCATCAGAAAGCTCCGGACCGGGGCGGAATCCAGCCGTTAAGATGATAATGACCGATCCTACCGGTATTTCCAGCATACCGGATCGTGCAACGTGGAACGCGCACGTTGCGCCAGCGGCGGCCCGAGTTGCAGCGACGAGCCCTGCCCTATGGCTCGCCTCTGCGCCTCCGCTCAGTGCGTTCGCGCCGCCAAGGCAGACGGAACCAGCACCCTGTGCGTAACGTCTCTCCGACTCAGGAGGCAGGCTTCCGTACAACGGTCGCAACCGCGATCGATTTCGGGATCAGGCCAAGATAGAAGAATGTATCGGCAATTCGCTGTTGCTCGGCGACCACGCTTTCATCCAGCGGCTTGACTCCGTAGCTCTGACGTTTCAGCGCAATCTCGAGGATGGGCGCGGGAATGCCGATGCCTGGGCTGAGTTCGGCCGCGACATCCGTCACCCTGTCCTTCGCCCAGTCATCGAGCTCTGCGATCGAGGCAATCACGGCGTCGATCACCTGCGGATTGCCGTCGGAGAATTTCCTGGTTGCGAGATAGAATTGATGGTTGGGAGCAAGGTTGCTTCGATTGGTCAATGTGCGTGCATTGGTGGCGACTTCCGCGGCGGCCTGGAACGGGTCCCAGATCACCCAGGCATCGACCGAGCCGCGTTCGAACGCCGCCCGCGCATCGGCGGGGGCGAGAAAAACGGTCTCGATGTCGGTATATTTCAGGCCAGCCTTTTCCAGGGCGCGGACGAGCAGGTAGTGCACGTTCGATCCTTTGTTAGGGCAACCTTCTTGCCCTTCAATTCGGCGACCGTCTTGATCGGAGAGTCCCTGGGCACGAGGATCGCTTCACCTTCCGGTGCCGGCGGCTCGTGCGCCACGTAGACGAAGGGTGCCCCGGCGGCTTGGGCGAAAATCGGCGGCGTCTCGCCGGCGTGACCGAAATCGATCGAGCCGACATTGAGCGCTTCGAGCAGCGGCGGGCCTGATGGAAACTCCTTCCATTCGACGCTGTATCCGAGCGGCTGCAGCTTCTTCTCGAGCCAACCCTTGCCCTTCAGCAGGATCAGGTTGCCATATTTCTGGAAGCCGATCCGGATCACCTTGTCCTGGCCTTCGGCACCAGCCGGCGAGGCGACCAATGCCGCGACGGCCAGGACCGTCGCCAACCTGACCGTCCGACGAAACAGAACGGCGGCGCGACGTCTCATTTCAGTGACCATAGCTACCTCGCAAGAAGTCAGCAAACCGCAGCTCGCGCGGTGTTTCGGGATTGCGATATATCGCGGGCGTGCTGGAATAGGCTTCCAAATATCAGAGCTGCCGCAGAGCATCGTTTCTCCGCGCGGAGATTTAAAACATGCTCCATTGCCGGTGAGTCACCCGCAGTCACCTGCAATAGACCGCCGGCCGCTAGGATCTCCGCGATCAAGCTCAAAACGCGGGAATCTGCCCCGGCAGCCTGTCTTTGATGAGCTGGCGGATGGTGTCATTCTGAAAGGCGCGGACAAGCTTCGGGACCCAGGGCGCATCCTTGTCGCGTTCGCGAACGGCAATGAAGTTGCTGTAGGGATTGTCGATGGGAGATTCGATCGCGATGGAGTCCTTTCCGGGAATGAGACCGGCCGGCACTGCGTAGTTTGTGTTGACGACGGCCGCGTCGAGATCGCCGAGACTGCGCGGCAGCTGCGCCGCGTCGATTTCCCGGAACTGGAGCTTACGCGGATTGTCGACCACATCGAGTACGGTAGGTAACAGCCCTACCCCATCCTTCATCTTGATGAGTTTCTGTGCTTGGAGCAGCAGCAGCGCGCGGCCGCCGTTCGACGGATCGTTGGGAATGCCAATCGCCGCGCCCTGCCGGAGTTCGTCCACCGACTTCACTTTCTGCGAATAGAGGCCGATCGGCGCGATGATGGTGGTGCCGACCGGCACGATCTTATAGCCGCGGGTCTTGACCTGGTTGTCAAGGAAAGGTCTGTGCTGGAACGCATTGGCATCGAGATCGCCGGAGTCCAGCGCTGCATTCGGCAACAGATAGTCGTTGAAGACGATCACGGAGACGTCGAGGTCGTCCTTGGCGGCAATCTCCTTCACCTTGGTCCAGAGGATTTCGGAATCGCCGCCGGAAATCCCGACCTTGATCTTCTGATTGGCAAGAGCCGGCGCTGCAAACAGCGAGAGTCCGGCAATGATCGACAGCAGGCGGCGTTTCATGAAGTCTGGTCTCCGACGAATCTGACTTGGAGGCAAATAGTGGAGAGGAACGCTCGCCATGACAATGAAACGCCAAACCAAAGATGGTCGCGATCACGGAAGGAATGTCTCCGGCCCGATAGACCGCGCAGCGAGTTTTTCGACTTGCCCTCCCAATGAGTAAGCGGTGTGGCAACACATCATGTGTTAGCCGCTCGCCGACTTGAAGTCGCCGTTTGCTTCCTTATGGGTCTGTCTGGTCGTCGCCGGAACGATCAGGATCAGCCGGTGCGCAACCCAGCGGGATGCCGCACGGCCTGCCGCTGCCGCACGCGCGGAATGATTTCGTCGGCGAAGCGTCTCATCTCGGCATCGAAGGGCTGGAACTGCAGCATGAACAGTTCAATGCCCGTACGGTGGAAGTCGACGATCCGATCGGCCACCTCGTCATAGCTGCCGACCAGCCCGGCCGCAGTCCCGCCGTTGCTGCCCACGCGCGCGCCCTTCTGCATCGTCTGCATCATGACGACCTTGGGATCGGTGTTCTGCTTCTGGATGACCTTCATGGGGGCATCCTTTTCGGCAAGGCGCAGCAGCCGCAGATGCGCATGGTCGGCCTCGGCCGCGGTCGGTCGCGCCACGACGAAGGCCGACAGGCCGAAGCGCAGCGGCGCCGCGCCCGAACGCGGACGCGAGGCGACGTCGTTGATCAGCGCAGCCACATCGGCGATCGGCTGGCCGTTGATGAACCAGACATCGCCGCGATCGGCGACCAGCGCGCGCGCCGGCTTTGACTCGCCGCCGACATAGATGCGCGGCCGCGCACGGTAGAGATCCTTCGGGCGCAGCGCGTAGTCCTGCACATCGAAATATCTGCCCTTATGCGTGAGCCTTTCGCCCTGCAGGAGGCGCGACACCACGGATATCCATTCGCGCCCATATGCGTAGCGTTCGTCATGCTCGGCAAATCCGATCCCGGCCCGCTCGAGCTCCGGCCTGTTCCAGGCATTGACGAGATTGATCGCAAAGCGCCCGCGGCTGATGTTCTCGATGCCGAGCGCCATCTTGGCGAGCACCACAGGATGAAAGAGATAGGGCTTGATGGCCGTGATGATCTCGATCCGGCTGGTCAACGCGGCCAACGCCGCCGCTGCGCTCCAGGCTTCGAGCTGATCCAGATCCTCCTGATGTGGATTGATCGTGTGCTGGGCTATGAGTGTGGAATCAAAACCGAGCGCTTCCGCCGCCAGGACGAGATCGCGATTGCGCTCCCACGACGCGTCGTAGGGCTCCTCCGGATCCTGATGCGCCGCACGAGGACCGTGCACCGACGCCCAGATGCCGAAACGAAGCGGATGTGTCATTTGCTGGCCCCACGATCTGCGCTACTGGCGGTCGACGTCGACGCGGAGCGCGATTTCCTGACGCACGTACTAACAAAATCGGAAAAGAAGTTCTTGCCGCTTTTCGTGCGCGGGGGAAATCGAAAACCTCCAACCGGAACAACAATTGGAAAACGGCTCTATTTCGATTGGCCGTCATTCGTGGGAGATTTCGGCTAGCGCGCCCACGGTGCTTAGGACACTTCCGGTCGCGCGCAACAGATGCGCAGGCGCGCAACTCGGTCGTGATCGGGTTGCAAACGGATGATGACGAAGGCCGGACGACATTGAGCAATCTCGAACAGGCTGCAGGGACGATCGAGCTGTCGCAGGGCGGCCCTGGCAGCCAAGTGGACCAACAAGCACGCCAAACGGAAAGAACCGCTTCGATCAGCACCGCGCCCCTGCAGGCGCTGTCCTGGCTCGCGCCGGTGCTGCTGGTCCTGGTATGGGAAGCGCTCGCGCAAGGCGGCTATCTGTCGCCGCAGGTGTTGCCGGCCCCCAGCAAGATCCTGCGCACGGCTTTCAAGCTGGCGTCACAGGGCACGCTGGGGGACGACCTCGGCGTCAGCTTGTTGCGGGCGGCAGCCGGCTTTGCTGTCGGCGGGACGATCGGCTTTGCGCTGGGCGTTCTCGTCGGCTTCTCGCGTCTTGCGGAAGCCCTCATCGATCGCAGCATCCAGATGATCCGCGCGATTCCGTTTCTGGCGGTCCTGCCGCTCGTGATCGTATGGCTCGGTGTCGGTGAAGCCGAGAAGGTCTTCCTCGTCGCGCTCGGCGTGACTTTCCCGCTCTATATCAACACGACCCTCGGCATCCGTCAGGTCGACCCGAAGCTGATCGAGCTCGGCCGGGTTCAGGGCTTGTCGACCCTGCAGCTGATCCGCCGCGTCATCCTGCCGGGTGCCCTGCCCTCGATCCTGACCGGCGTCCGCTATGCGCTCGCCACGGCCTGGCTCGCACTCGTCGTCGCCGAAACCATCGGCGCGCAGTCGGGTCTCGGCTTCCTTGCGATGGATGCCCGCGAGTTCCTGCGCACGGACGTGATCGTGCTCACGATCGTCATCTACGCGTTGATCGGCGTTGCCGCAGACCTGATTGCGCGGTGGCTCGAGCGGCGGCTGCTCTCCTGGCATCCGAACTATGGAGCTGCACGATGACCGTCCGGTTCGCGCCGCCTCCGCACGCCGCTCCGGCCGTGGTCGTCCATGGACTGCGGCGCGCCTACGGCGATCGAACCGTGATCGACGGACTCGATCTTCGCATCGAACGCGGCGAGTTCGTGGCTCTGCTCGGCGAGAGCGGCTGCGGCAAGACCACGCTGCTGCGTGCGCTTGCGGGCCTCGACCCGGTCCAGGCCGGCCGCATCGTCGCGCCGCGCCGTCCTGCGGTCGTGTTCCAGGAGCATCGCCTGCTGCCCTGGGACAGTCTCTGGCGCAACGTTGCCCTCGGACTGGACGGTCCGGATGCTCGCCGGCGCGCCGCGGCCGCGCTCGGCGAAGTCGGTCTCGGCGACAGGGTCGATGACTGGCCGCGCAACCTCTCCGGCGGCCAGGCACAGCGGGTCGCGCTGGCCCGCGCGCTGGTGCAAGAGCCTGAGTTGCTGCTGCTCGACGAGCCGTTTGCCGCGCTCGATGCCCTGACCCGCATCCGCATGCATGTGCTGGTGCGCGAGCTCGTCGCCAGGCACCGGCCCGGCGTCCTGCTCGTCACCCACGACGTCGACGAGGCGATCGCGCTGGCCGATCGCATCCTGGTGATGCGCAAAGGTCGAATCGCATCCGAGCACCGCGCCAACGACATCGGCACGGTCGCGCGCGGCGACCTGTTAGCCGAACTCGGTGTGCTCAACGAACACGCTCCCGCTTAAATCCTGGAAGGATCGCCCATGTCGTCGGACGACTTTGAATACCCTTCACGCCGTCAGTTCCTCGGTACCGCTGCGTTCGGCGTCGGGGCGCTCGCCGGCTTCACCTTGACCGATCATGCCTGGTCGGCCGCGGGACGCATCACCGATACCGTACGCCTGACCTGGGGCCTGTCCGGGCTCAACCTGATTGCCAAAGAGCGTGGCGAATTCGAAAAGACGCTGGCGAAGGACGGCATCAAGGTCGAATGGCTGGGACCGTTCCCGAACCACGCGCCGACCTTGCAGGCCGTGACCGGCGGCACCGCCGATTTCTCGTTCGGCGGTTCGACGACGCCGGCGCTGGCGGCAATCATTGCTGGGTCGCCGCTGGTATTCACGCAGTTCGTTGTCTATGAGCCACGCACCACCGCAATTATCGCCCGCGACGATTCCGGCATCAACAAGGTTGAGGACCTCGTCGGCAAGTCGGTGGCGGTCAACCGCTCGGGGCTCGGCGAATTCCTGCTGGTCGCGGCACTGGAGAAGCACAAGGTCGACCGTTCCAAGGTCAAGTTCGTCTACCTCAACCCACCCGATGCCGCGCCCGCGCTCGCTTCGGGCAAGGTCGATGCCTGGTCGATGTGGAGCCCCGGCGTCGATATCGCGCGGCTCGACTACAAGGCGCACGACATCTTCCTGGAAGGTCGCGACCTCGAGTTCCAGATCGACTACACGTCCTACCTGACGACCCGCAAGTTCGCCACCGAGAACCCAGCTCTGGTCCGCGCCGTCAACGATGCCTTCCGCGCCGAGGGCAAATGGATTTCGGAGAATAGCAAGGACGCCGAATACATCGCGCAGAAGGCGGGCAAATACAGCGATGATGTTCGAGACCGGTTCATCGCGATGAACCGCCAGTACCGCTACTTTTCCGCGACCGACAGGCAGTTCATCGCTGACCTGCAGAAAGCAGCCGACTGGCTGGTCGAACGCAAGGTGCTGCCCGAGCCCGTCAAGGTTGCCGACCATCTCGCCCAGATCGACGAAGCGTTGCCGCAGCGCTGACCGGCCGTCCCCCTTTTCTCTCATGATGTGGTGCCTAATGAACAAGCCGCTCCCCACCAACACGCTTACCGCCGGGCCGACCGTTCCGCTCTCGCCGAGCGCTCTTGACGCCCTGCTGGCCGAGATCGCCGAAGGCGAGGCCGAGCGCGAACGCGAACGCATCCTGCCGCACCGGCAGATCGCCCTGATCAAGCAGGCGCGGCTCGGTGCATTGCGACTGCCGATCGCCGCGGGCGGCGCCGGCAGCTCGATCCGCGATCTTTTCCAGATCGTCATCCGGCTCGCCGAAGCCGATGCCAATGTGGCTCATATCCTGCGCAATCACTTCAGCGTCGTGGAGCGGCTGGTTCGCACGCCTCGCGATGACCAGGCGCGGGACTGGCAACGGGCGATCGCCGGCGGCGCCATCATCGGGCTTGCCACCACCGAACTCGACAGCCCGCAGGTCGGCAACATCACGCCGAACACGACCTTCACGCCCGATGGCGACGACTACCTCCTGAACGGCACCAAATATTACAGCACGGGGACGCTCTATGCAGATCTCGTGCTGGTCCGTGCCGCCGATCCGAGCGGGCGTCCCGGCGCGACCATCATTCCCGTCGATCGCGACGGCATCGAGCTGGTCGACGACTGGGACGGCATGGGTCAGCGCCTGACGGCCACCGGCACCACCTACTTCCGCAATGTCAGGGTGAAACGGCAGGAGATCGTATTCGACGCCCCCGACATCGGCTATGGCGTGCCCTATTCCAACACTTTCGCGCAGCTCTTCCTGACGGCCGCGGTCGCCGGAATCAGCCGGGCCGCCCTTCGCGATGCGATTGCGCTGGTGCGGTCGCGCAAGCGGACGTTCTACTACGCGCCTCACGAGAAGCCCACGGAAGACCCGCTGCTGCAGGAGACGATCGGCAAGATCGCGAGCGCCGCGCACGCCGCGGAAGCGGTCGTCCTCGTTGCTGCCGAGGCACTCGATGCGGCCACTGACGCGTTCGACGCCGGGCGAGCCGATTCGGAAGAGCTGGCGCATCGTGCGGCCCTGCTGTCGGCGCAGGCCAAGATCGTCGCCGACGACGCCGCCATCCGCAACGGCGGCCTCATTTTCGATGTCGGCGGCGCCTCGTCGACCAAGAAAGCGACCAATTTCGATCGGCACTGGCGCAACGCGCGCACGTTGTCGTCGCACAATCCGGTCAGCTACAAGGAACGTGCGATCGGGCAATATCTGATCAACGGTACGCCGCTTCCGGCGAAGGGTTTCTTCTGACCGGACGGCGCCGCGACCAAGGGCACGAGCAGGAAGGCTCGTGCCCGAAAGGAGACGACGGATGGGCAAGCGTGACCTTCATCTTGTCCACGAGAGGATATCCGATCCGCGGCACGTCCACTCGGCGCTCCGCCGCGTTGCCGCCGGCGTCAGCATCGTGACTGCGGGACGCGGAGACGACATCACCGGCGTGACGATCGCCTCGCTGATATCCTTGTCCGTGGATCCACCTCGGCTCATGATCAACCTCGGCCTGCAGTCATCGGCTTTTCCGCTCATCGCTCACGACGGCTGGTTCGGCGTCAACATCCTCGGCTCGGACCAGCTCTCTCTGGCGGACCGCTTCGGCACGCCACACCTGTCTCGCCGCCAGAAGTTCGATGGCATCCGCTGGTCGCGTGGTGCTGCAGGCGTTCCTCTCCTGCAGCATGCGCAGGCGGCAATCGAATGCGAAGTCGACGAGATCATCGAGCGATATGCGCACGCGATCATCGTCGGCCGTCCTGAGAGCGTCGAGCTGGCCCCGCGGCTTTCGGGCCTGCTTTACTGGAATGAGCAGTATGTCGAGGTCGACCGCAATGCCGACCTGGACCTGCTCGCAGAGGTCAGCGTTCCACTGAATCATGTGCGGTGAGACGAACGGCATGCACGGGCCGCGGCGGAGACGACGAAGATGAGGCGCGGACATCCCTTCGGCTCCGAGCGCATCGCAACCGGATCCACCTCGGACAGCAACCCGTAGGCAGGTCCGCTTTAGGGCGATACGCGAATCGTCAACGAGGGCCAGTGCGGGTGGGCCTTCCGGACTGGCCCATCTGCAACCACCTGCGAGGTGACGGAATGGGCCCTGCGCACGAGGCCATACGCCCTGCTCTTTTTTCCGCAGACATCTTGGAAAATGCCTGGAACCATGGTCTGTGTCCGGCGTCAGCTCACGGAGCTGCGCGTCGCGCGGAATGCGATGTGAGGACAACAAGAGACCGAACGGGCGTCATCCGATGATCGTCAATACTGCCAGACCGATAACGCTTGCACTGCTCGCCGCCGTCGTCCTTGTCGCGTCGGGCTCGCCGGCCGCCCGTGCCGGCTCCGAAGTCTACATCCAGCAGGCCCGTGGCAATGTCGCAGGAACGACGGTAGTGACGAAGCCGCCGCCCGAAGCAGCTGCGCCGGCCAACACTGCGGGGTCCGCGCCGACCGCGCCGGAAACCTGCAATGCACAGAATGCATCGTCGCAGGCCTGCTATACCGCGACCCAGCAGGCGCGGCCATCACGGTAGCATAAGAGCCCAGCCAACAGCGTTCACGCCGTGTTTGAGGGCTCGGACCGCTGAGTGCCCGGGCCGCGCGACATCAGCCGTGCGGTTGCCCGCACGGCCGCCCTCCTCTCCTGCATTCTGTCAGATCAGCTCTTGGGGACGTCGATCTTGATGGCCGCCGCCTCTTGATTCTTCTCCAGCTCGCGCATGAAGGCGTCGCCCGCCGCACGGTCCTTGAACTCCCAGAGATGGTTCTTCACGCCCTCGAAGATCAGGGCATAGACCGCGAGCTGGACGCCCTCACGTACGCCGAGGGTCGCCGGCGAGTTCTTGGTGAAGCCAAGCTCCGCCTGAAGCAATTGATCGATGGCAGCAAACATGTAGGCCGAGCTATGGACCTGGACGGAATAGATCGTCTTTGTGGTCGTGACGCTTGCCAGCACGCGTCCGCTCTGCACGCTCACCGCGCGCAGCGCTACCGTGATGACATCCTGCCGATACTGCGTGTCGGCGCCGATGCCGAGATAATTGGCGCCGATCCCGCCGGTGGTCTCGTTACTGTCATAGCCGATGATGCCGCCTTCGAGCAGGATGCCGGCGAAGCGCAGCGGCGGCAGGCTCGGCGCGCTGTCGCCCTCGGCGGCGGCGCGCGTGGTCTGGATGATCTGCCGTTCCTGCAAGAGCGGCTGCAAATCGTTGCGTTCCACCACGTTGAACCAGGCGCCGCTGCCGGCCTTGGTGAGCACGTCGATCAGCACGGCGCTGGCGCCTTGCGTCAATGCGCGGGAGAATTCCGCGAAATTGTCATTCGGCTTGTTCTGTCCGGTCAGGTCGGGAAAGTTGTAGACGGAGACATCGAGCTTGCGGCGGGGTGGCGGCAGGCGATCGAGCACCACACCGGTCTTGGTCTCCGGCACCAGCTTGGCTGGGCGCGCAAACGGGTCCTTGGCCGATCCGGACATGCATCCGGCCAAGCTGAGAGAAAGCATCGCAATGGCAGCGATGCCTCGAAGCTGTTTGTTCATCATGTCAGATCCGGCGCCGGTTCGGCGATTTCAACGTATCAGGGAACGATGGAGCGTACGGCGCTTGGGGATGTCGTCGTGCCGCTGCCCGTTCCGGAGCCCGACGTGCCGGTGCCCGTACCGTTGCCGCCGATAATGACGGCGCCCGAGCCGAGATTGCTCAAGGCGCTGTTGAGACCCGAAAGATCAGGACCTTGCGAACCGGACTTCACGCCGTGTCCCTGTGCCTGCGCCTGTGAAAGTAGATACGAACCATTGAGCCCGCTGCCCCCGAACGTCGGATTCGTGGGATGATAGACGATCTCGGACGCCGCCGCGGCGGACAAGCCGATGCCGATCGCGGATGCAATCGCAAATACAAACAAACCAAACTTACGCATGATACAGATCTCGATTCGAAGTTATGAGGTCATCGCTTGATCAACAGGCTTCCGTTCGGAAGTTTGGCAATCAGCATGTTGATCGGCGCGGATCCGGGCGGCTGGAGCACCGCGATGTTCAGGCTCTGGGTATTGATGAGGTTCACGTTGGAATAGTCGCGGCCGCCCTGGAGCACGGTAACGTTGTTGTTCGAGCCGCCGATGGTGCCTACATTGGAGTAGTTGTTGCCGCCTGACTGCGCCTGCAGCACGCGATTGTTGTTGCCGATCTGCAATGTTGTGGCGATGTTATTGCCGCGCGCGGATTGCGCCGCCTCCGGCGTCGGCACATAAGCGGGTTGTCGAGGCACGTAGGATGCGGTCGGGATCAGCTGGACAGGCTGTGACGCGGTGGTCGAAACCGTCACTCCTGCCTTGGCGTTCACTTGGGCAATATAGGCGGACTCCGCGTGGGCCGAAGCGCCGATGGTCAAGACCACGCCCATAATGCCGATCGCGATTGCTTGCTTCATGGCGACGTGCACGTCAGCCTCCCCTGGTCGGATTCCAACGTCAGCTCTGCGCGATAGTGATCGGCGGCCGAACGATCCAGGATGATCGTCGTGAGCACTTGCTCTTGTCCGGGCTGCAGCACAAAGCTCCCGCTTTGGGTGTTGCTGGAGCGTCCGGTGCTGCTCTGCTTGTCGATCAGGAAGCGATATTGACCACGGGCGGGACGGACGGATCGGACAGTCGCGTCAATTCTCAGGTAGCCGGACTGTGGGGCCGCCCGTATCGCGCATTCGATCACCGCGGCTGCATTAGGCTGCATCGGCTTGTCACTCACCTCTTACGCACTGGAACTGCCGCATATACGGCAATTTTGCGGGGACCCTATCGGTCGTTCTTTGCTCTTTTTTGACAATTCGTACATTCGCATTCGGCTTGACGGACTGAGGTGAAGCCGTGATCACTCTGCAACATGAGGAGAGCGGATCGTATAGACTTCAGGTTTGTGCTAAGCTGCGTCACCACCTGACTAATGCATCGATTGTTCCTGTCATGCCCACCATCTCGGACCTCGTGGCCAGCGGGGCGATCGTCAAGATCGAGGTTGAGCTCAGCGCGCACGAACAGCAGCTGCGCCTGCTCTACGGCACGCCGTCGTTCGTCGCCTGGCTGGAAGAGATCCTTGCAGGCGCAGTGCCGCCGCGACCGCTCGGCGAGCTATCACCGGCGCAGCAAATCGACGATCTGTTTTATTCGTTCTTGAGTGGCGCGCCGCTCGTCTTTAACAGACAGTTTCGTGCTATCCGCGCAGAGGACAATGCGGTCTGGGAATTGAAGACGGCGGATGTCCGCATCTTCGGCTGGTTCATGGCCAAAGACTGCTTTGTCGCAGTATTCGGAAACTGGGCTGATATCATCAAGGATCATGATCTCTATCGCGGCTACCGGATCGCGATCCGGCGACTGCGCCGTGAACTTGGGATCGATGCGACGCTGTGCGTGAAGGGGGGCGCACCGGATGACGTTCTTTCGATTTGATATCGACGCGCGTTCGCGCAAGGTCAGCCGGCTGCTGGGGCGGGTGCGACGCGAGCTGCTCAAGGCCGTCATGGAAGAACGGCGCGCAGGATTGACGCAGCAGCAGCTTGCACAGCGGCTGAAGACGCGCCGTGCGATCGTCAATCGCAAATTGTCAGGAGAATCGGAGATCACCCTGCGCGAGCTCGCCGATCTCGCCTGGGCGCTCGACCGCGAAATCAGCCTTGAACTGCGCCGGCCGGACCAGATGGCGGGCGACAACATCGCCCCCCGCACGTCGACGGTCGGCTATCGGCCGGCTAGGATCGTCGCACCGAAGCGCTCCGACGATTAGTTGGATGCCGGCACCGGATTTGAAACAGGCGGCGGGAGATGCCCCGCCGCCTGCATGACCTACTTCTGCGAGACCGTCGCGACGTTGTGGATGCCGTATTGGGCCGTGAACGACGTGTTCGACACGTTGGCGCCGGTGGCCTGAACCAGCTGGATCACGTTGCCCTGACCCACCTGCATCGAGACCTGGCTGTTGTTGCCGGCGCTCGCCTGCTGGCCGACGCTCTGCGCCGCGTTGACCACGTTGGAGCCGCCAATCTGCGAGATCAGCGAGTTGTTGCTGCCGAGCGCGAGCGGAACGGCCACCGACTGACTGACGCTGGCGAGGTTCTTCGAGCCATGCTGCAAGGTCAGCGCATTGTTGCTGGCGTTGCCGGTGCCGAAGGTCTGGGTGCTCTGCTCGATGGTCGCAGCGTTCTTGTAGCCGTGCTGGAACAGCGCCTGGGTGTTGGCACCGTTGGCCTGCTCGACCTCGGCGACGTTCTTGACACCGGCTTGACCGATGAACGAGGCGTTCGTGTAGTTCGCGCGCTGTTCCTCCGGCGTGTCGCCGAAGCTGCCTGCGACGCCGCCACCTTGCTTGGTGGAGGCCAGATTCTTGTTGCCGATCTGCACTGTCGCAGCCGCATTCCGCGGCCCTTCAGCAGTGCCGCCGACCGAGGTCTGTTCGGTCGCGACTTCGTTGCGGTTGCCGATCTGCGTCGTCATCGCGGCGTTGCTGTGGCCCGGCTGGAAGTCACCGTCAGCCGTGCTGTCGGCGCTCTTCTGCGACACCGCGGCGAGATTTTTGTCGCCGATCTGCTTCGTCACGGCGCCGTTGGCGCCTCCGACCGGGGTCGCGGACGACGGCGTCACGCTCGAATTGGCCTGGACGACCTGCGACACGTTCAGATTGCCGACTTGCAGCGTCGCCTGGTTGTTCTTGCCGCCGTCCTGCTTGGCGAGCGCGGTGTTCCTGTCGCCATATTGTGCGCTGAACGAGTTGTTCTTGTAGCCGACGTCCTTTGCCTCTGCGTTGGGCGCGCTGTTGGTCTGCAGGGTGGACGCAAAGTTCTCGTTGCCGACCTGGACGTTGCCGGAGTTGTTCCGGCCATGGGCAAGCTTGCCCGTCTGGCGGGTCAGAACGGTGTTGTCCTCGCCGGCCTGAGCCGTGGCCTGATTGTTCCTGCCGCCCTTCTGCTGGATCGTCGCCTGATTGCGGGCGCCGACCTGCTCAATGAAGGATTCGTTGTTGCGGGCGCCGGCAGCATTCGCGGCCGAAGCGCTCGCGAGGATGAGTGCCAAGGCAGTCATCGTTCTCATGAAGATAGTCCTTGCGTTGTCCAAAGCGGGGTCGGCGGGGATCGCCGCCCTCGGCGCGCGTTAAAACATTGTTAACCTAACGACCGAATGACAACTCTCCGACTGAGCAGGCCAAATCGCGCTGGGTCCCGCGGCGTGGAACTCCATGCGCATCGACCGCGTAGGCCCGTGCGGCAGCGTCGACCGCAGCGCGTTCTCAGCAGCCCTTTTCAGCTTTCTTCAGTGATCTTGCGCTTCGATCCGCAACGATCCGAGTCGCACTTCCTGCTCGGCATCGACGATGGCACGGATCTTCATCAGGCCGCCGGAGCGCAGTTGGAGCGGCGTGAAGATGAGGCTGGTGGCGGCCACGATATAGAGCGGTGCGCTGGTCTCCGGCTTTAGGTTGGTGACCAGCTCGGTCTGCTCGTTGCGCCGCGGGGTCTCGATCGGCTCTTCAGCGAACGGCTGCTCGTCGCCCGGCAGATAGCAGCGTACGACGATCGAGTTGAAGGGCCGCGACGCCGGAGAGAAGATATGGATGTGAACGCATAGTTTGGGCAGGACCAGAGGAAAACGGCCCGAGATGAAGATCACACCGTTGTAGCAGCCAATGAAGCTGAGCTTGCCGCCAGGTTCGTTGCGAATATCGTCGCAGAAGATTGAATACCCGTACCGATCCATGATCGCAGACCGTCGACACGGCCGCTCCTCACCCATACAGCCCGGCTGTCTTCGCGCAGCAGTGTGACGACATGATTACAGGCCTGTTCCTGTCCAGCGATCCGTCGGGTCTTGACCTCACGGTCGTTAGTTATGGGCACCTAACTCTGTCTCGCTTCGTCGAATGCGCTCCAGCCGTATCGCCGGATCTAACTTGCCGAAGGCAGCGCGTTGGGGTCGTGGCAGAAGACCCGGCCGCAGATCGTGTATTAGACGGAGCAATTTCACCCTTCCCTGCGCCTGCATTCCAATTGTGTCGCCTCCCCCGCGGCGGCTGACGAGGAGCTTTTTCGCAGTCGAGGAAAAGCTTTCCTGACTGGTCTTCCTAAACCTCCTCCCCGACCGGCGTTTAGGTTCGCCTGACGCTCATCGGTTTGCGGCAATGGCCAATATGAAGCGCTGCACCCTGACATGCCGGCGTGATGCCGAATATGCACCGGCTCGGTACTGCCCTGGATCACCGTTCGAATGCGCTGGATGGCCTCGGCGTGAGCCTTTCGACGAGGTTGCCGGGCATGATGCGCTGCGTCATGCCGGGGGGGGATGATGCGCTGCGTCTAGGGCGGACATCGCGGACAACATCATATCTGATCTTGGCGCAACCCGGTCGTGATCGCAGTTCCGGCAACACCTCGACGCGAACGATGCGGTCTCCGGAAACGCTCGTACCCACGAGCTGTAGCCCTCGGGCTGCCTTGACCTTTGCCCGGGGCACTCAGCTCTTTGCCTGTTGGAATCGCGGCCGAAGTCCGAAATGAAACTGGGTCGCATCTGCGGAACTCGACCTTGTGGCCTTCTCGACACAGGAAAGCACAAATCGGGCCAGCCGGCTCATCCGCCAATAGCGCTTCTCGGCGACACACCTGTAAATTGCACCAAATCTTTGCCCGATTTGGCCTCCTCGCCGGTATTCCTGCCTTACGGAACTCGCAGATGGCTCCGCTTCCCAGGATGAACTCCGAGTCAATGAGAAGGTTTGTGGGGCAGAACCTTACTCCGGCTCTCCCGGATGACGACCGCGCTCCAAATCCTGCCAAATGGTCAGCACTCGGGCCACGCTTACCTCGGGTTCTGACGATACCGCCGGTCCCAAAAAGCGAGTGCGGGTGCTTCCGCCGGAATCGTGGCCGCACAATGAGAGCCGCGGGTTTCCCTCTCACCCTGATCATTCTCGCCTCGGCTTTCCTTCTGCCAATGCTCGTCGCCGACGAGTCCCGCGCGCAAACAGGGCCATTTGTGTTCGTACCCCAAGATGCTTTTGGCATCAGCTTTACTACGATGTCGACAATCGACACGTCCAACAACAACGTGCTTACCCCGCTCGTCACCGGCGCTCAACCAACAGCCGCTGTCGTGCGCGGAGACGAATCGATAGTTTACTTGAGCAACAGCAATAGCAGTTTTGCTTCTCCCAACACCGTATACGCTATCGACACTGCCACTAACGCAATCATTGCCACTATTAATGTCGGAGGAGGAGCAAATCCTCTCGGCATTTCAATTAGTCCGGACAACACTCGGCTCTATGTGGCGAACGCGGCCGTCAACGACATTGCGGTCATCGACACCACGACCAACACAGTGGTCGCCACCATTCCGGTAGGCAATCGTCCGACCATGACCGCAGTCAGTCCGGACGGCACGCGCGTCTATGCGACGAATTTGTTCGGTAACACAGTTTCGGTCATCGACACGGCGACGAACTCGGTGACCACAACGATTAACGTCGGCGTAAACCCTGCCGGGGTCACATTTAGTCCGGATGGAACGCGCGCGTATGTGGCCAACCAGACCAGCAACACGATTTCAGTCGTCGATACGGCGACCAACGCCGTGCTCACGAATATCGGAGTCGCAGCCGGGGCCAGCCCTCGTCAAATCGCGGTCAGTCCCGACGGGACGCGCCTTTATGTGACCAACTTCAATAACGACACCGTTTCCGTTATTAACGCCGTGACGAACACCGTTATCACCAACATCGCCGTAGGGACTGATCCTTTTGGGGTGGTGATCAGTCCGGACGGCTCTCGGGTTTACGTCACCAACCGCACCAGCAACAACGTGTCGGTCATCGACACAGCCTCCAATACGGTCCTGACGACCCTCGCCGTCTCGTCCAGCCCAGGTATTGCCAGCATCTGCTCGAACGGCAACGCATTGCTTGCGGCCGGGCTCACCTTCAAGGCCAATACGTCGGGAGCGCTCGCCTGCACGCTGGCCTCCGGCCCAAGCGGCGCGTCGGGTCCGATCTTTACCGGTGGGACCTTGCAGTTCGCAGCGGGCGGAATCTCGACTTCGTTGCCAATCACGCTGCTGAGCCAGGGTGGTACGTTTGACACCGCCGGCAACAACGCGACCTTGTCCGGCACCATCAGCGGGCCGGGCGGATTTACCAAGATCGGCGCCGGCACGCTGACCTTGTCGGGCGCAGGCACCTATTCCGGGCCCACTTTCGTCAACGCAGGCACACTGCAGGCCGGCATCGTCAACGCGTTTTCACCGAACAGTGCCTACACGATTGCGAGCGGCGCAACTGTCGATCTCGGCAGCTTCAACCAATCGATCGGATCGCTGGCAGGCAGCGGGAGCGTGACGCTCGGCTCTGCGACGCTGACAACCGGGAACAACGGCACCTCGACTGCCTTCGGCGGCGTGATCAGCGGAACGGGCAGGCTTACCAAGATTGGCGCGGGTGCGTTTACGCTGTCGGGCAGCAACACCTATAGCGGCGGCACGGCCGTCAATGCCGGTACGCTGGTGATCGGCAACAACAGCGCGCTGGGGACCGGCTTATTGTCGTTGGCCGCCGGAACGACTTTATCGTTCCTCGACACGGCCAATTTCACCATTGCCAACAATATCCAGATTTCGGGCGATCCCTTCTTCACGCCGCCGGCGGGCACGACGCAAACCATCTCCAGCGTCATCTCCGACGGCACCATTGCCGGAACGCTCGATATGAGCGGCGCCGGCACGCTCGTGCTGACCGGCAACAACACGTATACCGGCGCGACCAGCATCAACTCCGGCATCCTTGTCGTCGATGGCTCGATTGCTCCTTCCGCTTCGACCATCAATGGCGGCGGCACGCTCGCGGGCAGCGGTACCGTGGGCAACGTCATGGTGGGCAGCGGCGGCATTTTGGCCCCCGGACCGCTAACCTCACCCGGCAGCATGACGATTGCCGGCAACCTCGCCTTTCAGGCGGGCGCTTTCTATCTCGTCCAGACCAATTCGACCGCCTCGCTCGCCAACGTCTCCGGGATCGCAACGCTGACCGGAGGCACCGTGTTAGCGTCCGGGCTGTTCACGCAGGACAGATACCATATCCTGCACGCGAACGGCGGCTTGGGTGGCACCACGTTCGCCGGCGCAATAACGAGTAGTCCGACCGTCTCCGCGACCCTGAGCTATACTGGCACCGACGTCTTCCTGGATTTGGTGGCGCAGCTGACCAATCTCAGCAGCACCGTCGGCTTGAGCGTCAATCAGTTCAATGTCGCCAGTGCCGTCGACGACTTCTTCAACAGCGGCGGCGTGCTGCCGCCGCGCTTCGCCGAGCTGTTTGCGCTCAACCCCGCTGCCTTGAAGAGCACGCTCACGCAGTTGTCCGGCGAAGCGGCGACCGGCGCGCAGCAAGGGGCGTTCCAGCTCGGCGGTCAATTCCTGAACGTGATGCTCGATCCATTCGTGGACGGCCGAGGCGGAACGGCGGGAATGACCGGTCCGGCCTTCGGCTTTGCGCCGGAGCGCGAGGCGCTGCCGGATGATGTTGCGTTCGCCTACGCAAAGGCGATGAAGGCTCCGATGGCCACCAAGGCGCCGCCGCTGCTCTCCGCTACCCAGCCGCTATGGACCGCATGGGGCACGGCCTATGGCGGCTCCAACAACACGAACGGCAATCCGGTAATCGGGAGTCATGATCTTAGCGCCCGGGTCGCCGGCTTTGCCGGCGGCCTGGACTATCACGTGATGCGCGACACCGTGCTGGGCTTTGCCTTTGCAGGTGGTGCAACGAACTGGTCCCTTGCACAAGGCCTCGGCGGCGGCCGAAGCGATGCCTTCCAGGCCGGCGCCTACGCCGTCACTCGGTCGGGTCCCGCCTATCTTGCAGCCTCGGCCGCCTTCACCAATCACTGGATATCGACGGACCGCTTCGCGGCGTTCGCCGATCACCTTACGGCAAACTTCAACGCCCAGAGCTTTGGCGCGCGCGTCGAGGGTGGCTATCGCTTCGGCCTCGGTGCATTCGGCGTGTCGCCCTATGCCGCCTTGCAGGCCCAGGCCTTCCGAACGCCGACCTACAGCGAGGCCGACCTCAGCCTCGGCGGCTTCGGTCTCTCCGGTCTCTCCTATAATGGGCGCACGGCTACCGATACCCGCAGCGAATTGGGCGCGCGGTTCGATTACATCGCGGCAGTCATGCCGGACGCGGTGATTACGCTGCGCTCGCGTCTGGGGTGGGCGCACGACTGGGTCAGTGATCCCAGCCTGACGGCGCTGTTCCAGTCGCTGCCGGGGGCCAGCTTCGTCGTCAACGGCGCCTCCCCCGCGAAGGATTCCGCGCTCGTCTCGGCTGGCGCCGAGTTTCGTCTCGCCAACGGCATCTCGCTGCTCGCGAAGTTCGACGGCGAGTTCGCCGGCCATGCGCAAACCTACGCCGGAACCGGGACCGTCCGTTACAGCTGGTAGTTGCGCGAAGCTACGGCGCCGCAGCGGACGACAGGACGGCTGTCTCGAGCATCAGATCCGGGGCAGACCGCCGGTGTGGGATCGTGTATCAGACGCGCGTCGCACATGGTCCGGCGTATTCTTGATGGTCACCCTGCTCTGCCTGTCTCTGCTCGGGCTTGCCTGCCTGCTTCTCGCCTGGATCGACTTCCGCCAGGGCATCATTCCGGATTGGCTCAACCTTGCGATCGCGGCGCTCGGCGCGATGCACGCCGCGGCTCTCGGCGGCGTGGCCTTCCTGGCTGAAGCCATCGTGGAAGCCGCGATCATCGGCGGCGCGGTCTGGCTGCTGCATCGGCTATATTTCATGCTGCGCGGCCTGCAGGGGCTTGGGCTCGGCGACGTCAAGCTGCTGGCGGCCTCCGCCCTGTGGGTCGGAGCGACCGGGATTCCGATGCAGCTGCTTGTTGCCTCCCTCACGGCCCTGCTCGCAGCGGTCGGCCTGCAGCTTGGCGGACAGGCGATGACGCGGCAAACGGCGCTGCCGTTCGGGCCGTTCCTCGTGCTCGGGCTCTTGATCACCCTGGCACTGCAGCAGACCGGCTGGCTGGACTAGATCGCCCCCATCCAACGGGATGGGTTAGCGCTTCCGGCGGCGCTGGACCGGATCTGCCTCGTCATCGATGAAAGCATTCTCCGCCTGGATTGGTGGTGACACACCCGCCGTCGTGGCCTCAGGTCCCGGCTCTGGAAGGCTGATGATGGCGGTCTGATCGTCACGCTTGAGCGTGACCTCCCGTCCCTGAACCGCCTGCAAACGCCAGCCCTGGAAATCTTCCCCGATGCGCAGCCGCAGGGCCGTCCGCGTGCTCTGATCGATGAAGATCCCGAAGCTCTGGTCGGCGCCGACGATCGTGCCGACCAGCGACAATTGTGGCCGCTCGACCCGCGGCGGCTTCGGCGGCGGAGGCGGCGCGCTGACCATCGCAACGGGCGCGGCAGGGGGCGGCGGCGGCCGGCGCGAGGCGGAAAAGATCGGCCGCTCGCGCGTATTAGACAAGCTTGCCAGCGGAATGGCCCAAAGCGGATTGGCGCTGACCGCCGGCGCCGCCGCAGCCGGCTTCGGCCGGACGGGTACGGGGGCTGCGCCAGCCGGCGCATCCCAGATTGATGGCGCGGCCGGAGCGTCCGCTTGGCGCGGTGGATCGAGCTCCATATCGGAAGCGGCAATCGACAGCGCCGTGCGCGCCGCGAGAAGGCTGAATACGGCCGCGAGCAGCACGACCAGGCCGATCGCTCTTGGCTTGCTCGGCAGCGTCCTTGGGAGCATGGTCCGGTCCGTCATTTCGCGCCTTGCCATTGTCCGGAGACAGTGAGGAGTATCCGCAATTTGCTGTCTCCCGCCTCGGCCACGTTCGTTGGTGCCTGCACCACCAGCTGATCGACAAACAGGAACGGCATGCCCGCTTCGATGTCATAGAGCAGCCGCTGCAGCCCTACCTGGTCGATGTCGCAGCTCGCGATCATCGTGATGAATCCGGTTTTGGATTGCGTTCCCTGCAGGTCGATCTGCGACGACTGCACGTTGCCGCCGAGCTTGGTGATCGCGCCGGTCACGCGCTGCAGTAGCGCGGCGCCGGCGACAGTGACGGTGGCGCCTTCCAGGAACGGCGAGCCGGACGGCGCGGTGCCCTCGGCGCCGGTTCTACGCGCCAATGCGGGTTTGTGACCATCGAGCTGCTCGAGCATCGCAGCCGTCGCAGCAACGTTGGCGCGGCGGCCCAGCACATCGGTCGCGGAGCTCGCGATCACGACCAGGAAGGCCAGCATCACGCCGAGATAGGTGATCGCGGCGGGCACAGGCCGCGCGAGGACTTTGGCCAGGGTTGCGTTCTGGTTCATGAGCCTGACCCGAAATACGGCGTGACGTGCGCCTCGATGTGAAACCGCTCGCCCGGGTCTTCGGGCGCGCGCGTGGTCGGGGCAAAGAACGTGGCACGAGTGAATTGCGGTGACTGTTCCAGCAAGCGGATCAAGGATGGCGCATCCTGGGTCAATCCGACCACCTGCATCTTGTCGCCCTCGATCCGCAGCTCCGTCGTATAGGTGCTGTCGGGCAGCACGCGCGACAGCGCTTCAAGCACCATCACGCTCGAGGCTGTGCTCCGCTTGCGCTGCGCGAGCAACTGCTCCGCGGAGCTTGCGCCCTGACTGAGGCGGAGCGCCGCGCGCCGCTGGGTGAGCTGCTGTTGCAGCTCCTGGAGCTGCGTATCTAATCGCGCGCCGAGATAGGCTGACAACGCAAAGCTTGCGGCGGCCGCCACGCCGCCGCCCAGCAGCAGCCCGCGCAGCAGACTCGGAATGCTCACGGCGAAGCGGCCGGCTTGCACCAGCCTTGCATTGAACAGCCGAATGGTTTCGCCGGCGACCTGGTCCTGCGGAACGGCGACCACTGCCGAGATCGACGCTGCGCCAAGTCCGGTCGCCAGTTCGACCAACGGCTGAATTCTCGCCCGCGCGGTCGCGGCCAGCATCAATACGATACGATCGTTGGGACCTGGCTGCGGCGCCGTCAGGCCATAGACGGCCTCGCCGGCCGTCCAGGGGGTCAGCCGGTCGATCTGGGTCCGAACCATGCCGTCGAGAAACTCGGCCGCCTGTTTGGGGAAGTCGACCTCACGGAACAGGACCTGATCCGGCCGCATCTCGACCTCGACGGTGCTGCTGCGGAACGCCGCGCGCCATTGCGGCGGCAGCGCCGGCTCGGGCCGTCCATGCATCAGGCGGAAGGACACCGGCGCCAGGCCTGCGTCCTGGCCTGCCGAGCCGGATCGCGCCGTGAAGTGGCCGCCATCCTCTTCCCGCAGCACGACCCTGCGCCGCGATGTGAGCCGGCCCATGGCCGCCTGGATCGCCACGGCCACGGCTGCGATCCAGGTTGCAAGCAGCTCCTTCAATTCCACCAGCATCGCACTCACAACTCCATTCCGCCGGCACCACCGATTCCATCGCGCCACGCCAGCACGCGGTACGGATTAGCCGCACTCTTCAAACCGATCACGACTTCGGAAGCGGTCTGCCAACCGTTCCTGAGCCGGAGCCGGACCAGGATGCGATAGGCCTCGCATTTGTCTTGGGTCGCGCTGGCCTTGGCCTCGCCGAGCGCCCGCGCGATGGCTTGGGGATCGTTGTCCAGCCCGTCGCGATCGGCAAGAAACTGCTTCAGGATCAGCGGCGTCATGCCCGGCAAGGCCGCGATCACCTCGGGTCTCGCATTGATCGCGTCAACTCCGGGGGAGCCGCTGAACACGGTCACGAAGGGAAGCGCGCGCGCCACCAGTGCCGGCGGCAGCCCCAGCACGAGGCTGAGCTCGTTGATGTGGGCGAACGGTGCCTGGCGCGGGCCGTAGGAGCGACCGGCGGCACGATAGAGCGCATCTTCACCGCTGGCGGCACTGCCGGGCGCGGCACGCTTCCGCCATCCGGCGATACGGTCGGCATACTCTCTTGCATTTTCGGGGCTGGCGCCGAGCACGCTCATCAGGCCAGCGAGTAATTCTTTCGGCGCGTTGTTGAGGTCGATGCGGGCGGTCTCGGAGGTAAAGGTCACCGACATCTCGGCACCGTTCAACGCGGCATGGAAACTGCCGTGCGCCGGCGGGTTCTCGCCGGACGAAGTCAGCTTATAGGCGGTCAATTCGACGGCGGCAGACACCAGAGCTTCGGTCTGCAGCGCATTGTCGTTGACGGCGATGGCGCGCGCCGAGTTGGCCAGAAAGGCCGAGAAGATCATCGCGAGTGCGGCAAGCGCCGCCAGAATCCACAGCACGGCAACGAGCACGAATCCGCGCTCGGCGCCGCGACGGTCGCAAGCTGCGCTGCAGGTCCGGCGCGCCATCACGAGCCTCCCTGCTTCGCGCCAGCGCCGGCCGGCCTGTTGTCGTCGGTGGCTTTCTTATTGCCATCGGTATCGGTCTTGCCGCCCTCCTCGGACGAACCGCCGGAGGCAGCCGCCTCGACATGAACCGGCGTGACGGTGGAGACCGCAAGAATGCGCTCGCTGCCGGCATCGCGAACCGTCAGCCTGATCGCCGCCGGCAGCCGGTCGCTCTCATGCCAGTTGTCGCGGAAGACCCGATCCACGCCCGCATAGGCGAACGACAAGCGGAACGGCGGCGTCAGCAGCACGACAGGATCGCGGGTGCGGATCGCCTCCGACAGCGAGACGCCCTGCGGGAGCGGCGCAAACGCCGCGCGCGAGCGGACCATCACCAGCCGTCCCTGATCCACTGTTTCTGCGATCCGGACGATGTCGAGGCCCGGGCCTACATTCGGCCCGATGGCCGTGCGCACGAAGGTGACCGACAGCGCCGAGCCGTCGAACAGCGGCTTGCGCAGGTCGCGTCCGGGAGAGACGAATTCCGCTGCGGCAAGATCAGCCGCGATGCGCTGCATGGCAATGCCGATCAGCTCGCTGCGCTGGACGCGGTCGACGCCATGGTTCCAGTTCGGCAGCCATTGCGCGGTGACTTTGGCCAGCGCCGACAACACGAGCCCGATCAGCGCAAGCGCGACCAGCGCCTCGATCAGGCTGAATCCCCGCTCGTCTGCGTGCGCGTCGCGATGCTCAGCTGTCGTCGTCATTGCTTCGGCTTCGGCATCAGACGAACCGTCTCCAGCGTGATCATGCCGCCGGCCGGCCCGCGCACACGCACTTTGACCAGTTCAGGAATCCAGTTCACATCGTCCTTGTCCGAGATCCAGTCGTCGCCGACCGGACCGATGTCGATCTGCCAGCGCGTCTCGTCGTTGCGACCGCTCAGCTGTCCCGGCGCCAGCGCGCTTCGTTGCGGGATCTGCATCGCCAGCACGGTTTGCGCCGACTGAACCAAGGCGACGTGGTTCTCCAACGAGCGAACCCCGCGGGCATTGGTCGACATCACCTGCCCGATCGCAACGATCGACACGGCGACGACCGCAAGTGCGATCAGCACCTCGATGATCGTGAAGCCGGCATCGGGCCGGTCAGTTGGCGAGCGGGACACGGGATGAAACCTCTACCCTGCCGGTCAACCAATTGACGCGGATCTCGTAGGTCGTATCGAGCCGGCTGAGTGCGATCGCCCCGCCGCACGACATGCCGTCGGCGAAGAAACTGATGGTGGCGAATGCCGCGCGATTGCGACAGGTCTGCGGGAGGGTGGCGTCGAAGCGAACGTCGTCGGGAATGCGCAACGCCTCGCGGCTGGCACCGGAGCGGATGGCCCGCGCATGCGGATCGACCAGGGTCGATACGTCGCGCTGGCGCCGGATCGCGGCGCTGCGGTCCATCTTCAGAAGCGTCGCCGCCTCGAGTGCGTAGGCCTGCAGCCTTGCGCGCGATGTCTGACGCGGCACGAAAGGCAACAGCACGGCCGTGACCAGAGCGATGAGCGCGAGCACGCACACCATCTCCAGCAGTGTGAAGCCGTGCTGATCCTTCTTGGTCATCAGTTTCAATTCGTAGCCGAAGCGCTGAGACGATCGAGCGAAATGTCGGCGGCCGCGCCGCTGCCGCCCTCCTGGCCGTCGGAGCCGAGCGATACGATGTCGTAAGCGCCGTGTTCGCCGGGCACACGATAAATGTAAGCATGATTCCAAGGGTCGTTGGGGACGCTGGCGCCCTTCAGATAAGGCCCGTTCCAGGCGCCGCCGCCGGTAGGCCGCACCAGGGCGGCAAGGCCTTCGGCGGAGGACGGATAGCGGCCGGTATCGAGATTGTAGAGGTCCAGCGCGCTGGCGAAGCTCTGCATCTGGATCTTCGCCGCCTTGACCTTGGACTCGCTGAGATAATTGAGCACGCGCGGACCGATCAGGCCCATGATGAGGCCGATGATCGTGATCACGACCAGCATCTCCACCAGCGTGAAGCCGGCTTCCGAGCTCTGCGCGTTGGCGCCGTATCGCCTCGGCGACATGGCAGAATTCTGTTTCGACATTGTCTTCCCCTTCATCCCACGAGTTGGGTAACCGACAAGAGCGCGGTCATGACCGAGACGATCAGCCCGCCCACCACGGTGCTGATCGTGACGATCGCGAGCGGGCCGATGATGCCCACGATCCGATCGAGGCTGCGCTGGAGCTTGGCCTCGTAGAATTCGGCGACGCGTGCGGCGAGCGCGGGCAGCTGGCCGGTTTCCTCGCCGAGCCGCAGCATCCGCACCGCCATCGGCGGCAGGCTGCTGGCGGCCGAAAGCGCATCGGACAGCTTGCCGCCATGTCTCACCCGCTCGGCCGCTGCCGACCAGGTCGCGACGTTGCCGGTCACCGCCATGATGTCGATCAGGATGCGCAGCGTTGCCGTCAGGCTGACGCCGCTCGCGAGCAGCACGCCGAGATTCCGGCAGAACAGGCTGGTCCGGTAGAACTGAAAGATGCCCGCAATGCCCGGAACGCGGGCGGCGGTGCTGATGATGGCCGCGCGGGTGGCAGGCCTGCGCAACAGCCACCAGACGCCGGCAATGACCGCCGCAGCCCCGAGCGAGAGCGCGACGGCGTTGGCGTGCATCGCATCCGACAGGTCGATGAAGAAGCCAAGCGCAGTGTCGGACTTGCCGCCGAAATCTTGCAGCACGGAGGAGAATTGCGGCAGCACGACCAGGATGAAGAACAGCATCACGCAGACGGCTGCGATCAGCACGAAGACGGGATACTGCATGGCATCGGTCAGCTTGCGGCGCGTCTGCTCGGCCCGCGCGCGCTCGGCCCCAAGCGCCTCCAGCACCTGATCGAGCGTGCCGGAGACCTCGCCGACACGAACCAAAGCCACATACATCGCCGGGAACAGCTCCGGATGCGCAGCAACGGCGTCGGCAAGACTTTCGCCGCTCAACAGCGCGACCCGCAGCTTGGCGACCACGGGACGGAGCCGACCGACATCGGCATCTCCGGCAAGCAGCTCAAGGGCATCGTCGAGCCGCGCACCGGCGCGAAGCAGCAAGGCCAGATCGCGGGTGAACGTCGTGACTTCGGCGGCGCTCGGCCGATTGAACGGACCGAAGCCGACGGAAGACGACGGCTTCTTGTCCTCGATGGTCTCGATCGGCAACAGCCGCAGATATTCGATCCGCGCGGCGACCTCGCGCGCGCTCGGGGCCTGCAGCGTGCCGTGGACGATCTCGCCGTTTTGCGTCAGCGCGCGATAGCGGAAATTGGGCACGGTTCACCTCAGCGCGCTGTCGTGACCCGAAGGATTTCGGCGGGTGAGGTCAATCCGGCGCGGCATTTGGCAAGACCGTCGTCGAGCATCGTCGTCATGCCCGCCCGAATGGCCGCCTGGTCGATCTTATGACCGTCGGTTTTCTCCCCGATCAGGCTGCGCAGCTCGTTGTCGACCTCGAGCACTTCGAACACGCCGAGCCGTCCGCGATAGCCGGAGCCGCTGCAGCGTTCGCATCCCACGGGATGATGGGTGATCTCGCCGGCGCGCAGGCCGAGCGCCGCAAGCCGCGGGTCCTCGGTAAAATCCGCGTCCGTCAACGGCCGCGCCGTCTTGCAGCGCTCGCAGAGCTGCCGCACCAAGCGCTGTGCGATCACCGCACGCAAGGTCGATCGCAACAGATAGGCTTCGATGCCGAGATCGAGCAGGCGCGGCAAGGCCGCCGCCGCGGTTTCCGTGTGCAACGTGGTCAGGACCAAGTGACCGGTCAGCGCGGCGTGCACGGCCACATGGGCTGTCTCGGCGTCGCGCACCTCACCGACCATGATCACATCCGGATCCTGGCGGACGAACGAGCGCAGCGCCGTCGCAAAGGTCAGCCCGATCGCGGGCTTGACCTGGGACTGGTTGACGCCGGGGATCTCATATTCGACCGGATCCTCGATGGTGAGAATCTTACGGGTCGGCTCGTTGAGGATGGAGAGAATCGTGGCGAGGGTCGTGGTCTTGCCGCTGCCGGTCGGTCCGGTGATGACGATCATGCCGTGCGGCAGCTTGAGCAACCGACGCAGCTTGACCTCGTCGGTCGCTGAAAAGCCGAGCTTGTCCATGACCAGCAGCCCACGATCCTTGGGCAGGATGCGGATGACGGCGGATTCGCCGTGTTGCGCCGGCATGATGGCGACGCGGATATCGATGTCGGTGCGGCCGACGCGCAACCGGGCCGCACCGTCCTGCGGCAATCGCCGCTCGGCGATATTGAGGCTGGCGACGATCTTGATGCGCGAGATCACGGCCTGTGGCAGCACGCCGGCCGGCGCCGGCACCGGGCGAAGCAGGCCGTCGATCCGCAGGCGCACGACGAGGCCGCTCTGAAACGGCTCGATATGGATGTCGCTGGCCCGGAGTTCGACGGCTTTCTCCAGGAGATCGTTGACGGCGCGGACCACCGGCGCGCCGCTGGCGAGGTCCCGCAGGCTCTCGATGTCGTCTTCGCGAAGCTGCGGCAGTCCCTCAGCCTCGCCCTGCCCTCCGTCATTGCCGTCCTCGGCAAGCCGCCGGTCCAGCACGATCGACAGGTCCTCGAAGGAGGCAACCTGGAGCGCAAAATCGCCTCCCAGCACGATCTCGGCGGCACGGCGTGCGGCCTGGTCGGTCGGGTCGGCGACGGCGAGAATCACGCCTCCACCCTCTGCCCGGTATGGAAACAGCAGGGTCTCGCGCAGGAAGCGCTGCGAGAACGGAGCCACCAGCGGCTCGGCGGTCAACAGGTCCTGTAACGCAACACGATCGAGCCCATAAAACCGTGCGGCTTCGTCCGCGAACTCGTTCGGCGACAGGTCCGTCAGCTCCCACAATTTTATCGCCGGACTTCCGCCCCCGCCGGCTTCTTCTGTGGCGGCTGCCGCCTTGAGGTGCCGCATCTGGCGAAGATGCTCGACAAACGGCAATGACTGATGACCGGTCATGCGTCTTTCCAGTCGCACTGCGTGGTGAGCGGATGCGGCGGGGCGTGCCTGTCAGGCCGCGGATCGCCGGAGCCCTGCTTATCGATCTCGAATATGACACCCGTACGAAACGGATCGGCTCCGTCCACCGGGCCGGAATGCCACAGTCACCACTCATTCGCGACAACGGGCCGCGCTCTAATCGTTCTGTCATATTGGCGCGCTAGGCAGGCAACACGCCAGGGAACGCCTCACGCGATCCGTGACGGTGCTTTTCTTTGGAGTTGATCGGCGAAAGTATGGTGCGTGTTGGCTATAAGCGCCGGTCTCAGACGGCTAAAGGCGATTTGCGTCCGAGAGTTGTCGCGATCGCGGCAGCATGGGGCATCCTGACCCTGTTGTCCGCGTGCAATTCTGCAACTGTCGGCACTGTCGCTCCGGGCGATATCGATCCGCTCGACAAGGTGCGATCGCTCGATATCATGCCGCGTCAGGCGGACGGCCCGGGCGGGTCGCAGGCGGCCACCCCGCGCAATAGCCGCGCTGCAGTCTACGAAGGGACCGAGATCAACGACGTTCCCGACGCGCGGCCCCGCCCGGTCGCGAGCGGCGGCGGCTATGATCTGAACTTCGAAAACACGCCGGTCGGCACCGTTGCCAAGGTGGTGCTCGGCGACATCCTGGGCACCGGCTATACGATTGACCCCCGGGTCCAGGGCACGGTCAGCCTGGTCTCGGTCCGGCCCGTGCCGAAATCCGATATCGTCTTCGTGCTGGAGAATGCGCTGCGGCTGAGCGGCGTGGTCCTGATTCACGATGCGACCGGTTATCGATTGACGCCGCTCGGCGACGCCGTTGGCGCCGGCCGGGTCGATGCGGAGGCGGCCAATCCTGAGCCCGGTTACGGCGTCTCGGTGGTGCCCTTACAATATGTGTCGGCGCCGACCATCCTCAAGCTGATGGATTCGTTCGCCACCAAACCCGGGAGCGTACGCGCCGATTCCACCCGCAACCTGCTGCTGATTCAGGGCACCGGCGCCGAGCGGCGCAATGCGGTGGAGACGGTCATGAGCTTTGACGTGGATTGGATGCGCGGCCAGTCGGTCGGGATCTATCCGCTCAGCAACAGCGCACCCGAGCCTCTCATCGCCGAACTCGAGAAGATCATGGACTCCGGAGAATCCGGATTGAGCCAGGGCGTGCTCAAGTTCCAGGCTGTGGCCCGGATGAATGCGATCATGGTGGTCAGCCGCAAGCCGGCGCTGCTGCAGACTGCGGCGACCTGGATCAAGCGCCTCGACCGCGAGGACGCGGCCCGGAACAGCGTCCACGTCTATCAGGTCAAGTACGGCGAGGCGAAGCAGATCGCGCGCGTGCTCAACGACATGTTCATCGGCGGCTCGTCCTCGTCCTCGCTCGACAGCGCCGACAATCAGCTCGCACCAGGATCGGGATCGACGACCTCATCGAGTGTGGCGGACCGGTTGTCGCTGAACTCGAATTCCTCGTCGAACTCGCAGTCGAACGGCTTCGGCTCCCGGCAGTCCGGCACCTCCTCGAGCAGCGGCATGTCCGGTTTCGGCCAGTCGCAGTCGGCCGGCACGACCGGCAAGAGCAGCGGAAGCAGTGGGCCCGACGCGCTCGACAGCAGCCGCAGCGGCTCCGGCGGCAACGGGCAGGCGCTCCTGCAGGGCGTGCGCATCACGCCCGACGTCGTCAACAATACGCTCCTGATCTATGCCGACCAGGCCAACTACAAGATCATCGAGGGGACGCTGCGCCAGGTCGACCAGGCGCCGCTGCAGGTCGCGATCGAAGCGACGATTGCCGAGGTGACGCTGACCAACGAGCTCAGCTATGGTGTCCAGTTCTACATCACCAGCAAATACAGCTCGCTTCTGAACACGCAGTCCACCTCCGCGCCGACATCGACAACGTCGACGGTCAACGGCGTGACGTCCACCGTGACGAACGCGCTGATCAATCGCGCCTTCCCCGGATTCAACTTTTTGATTGGATCGGATTCGAACCCGAAGGCAATTCTCGATGCGCTGCACGCGGTCACCAGCGTGAAGGTGTTGTCGAACCCCTCGCTCGTCGTCATCAACAATCAGGCTGCGACCTTGCAGGTCGGCGACGTGGTCCCGGTCTCGACCGGCAGCGCCACGGTGCTGAGTTCGAGCAACACGGTCGTCAACACCATCGATTATCGCAATACGGGCATCATCCTCCGGGTGTCGCCGCGGATCAACGCCAATGGCAATGTCCGGCTCGAGGTCGAGCAGGAGATCAGCAACGTCTCGCCGCAGACTGCCACGAGCCTGACGCCGACCGTTTCGGAGCGGCGGGTCAAGAGCTCGGTCTCGGTCGTGTCCGGACAGACCGTGCTGCTTGCCGGTCTGATCAGCGAGCAGCAGAATGGCAGCCGCAACGGCATTCCGATTTTGGATGAGATCCCGCATTTCGGCGACGCTTTCGGATATCAGGACAAGAAGGGCACGCGCACCGAGCTGATCATCTTCATCCGGCCGCAGATCATCCGCAACGGAACCGATGCCCACCATGTGGCCGAGGAACTGCGGTCGAAGCTGCGCGGCAGCGTGGGAGCGAGTACCGACGACCTCACCATGCACACGGTTCATTGACATGGCCGACCGGATCAAGCTCTGCTGTTCGCAACTCGTGCTCGGCCTGCTCGTCGCCTGCAGCCTTGGTTCGATCCAGCCGGCGCGCGCAGACGGCGTGGCGCGGGCGACCTCGGCCTACGCTCGCGGCGACTATCTGACGACCGTGCGGATCCTGACCCCGCTCGCGCTGCGCGGCAATGCCAAGGCACAATCCTTTCTCGGCTTCATGTATGAGAACGGCTACGGCGCGCCGCAGGCCTATGTGGCAGCGGTCGACCTCTACATGAAGGCTGCGGTTTGCGGCAATCCCTTCGGCCAAGTCATGCTCGGGCTGATGTACGACAAGGGTCATGGCGTTCCGCAGGATTTCGTGCTGGCCTACAAGTGGCTCAATCTCGGCGCCGCCCGGGCTTCGCGGCGCGACCGCGACTATTACCTGCGCCTGCGCAATGCGGTGGCGTTCAAGATGTCGCCCGCTCAGATCGCCGAGGGCCAGCAGCTTGCCCTGATGTGGGCGCCGGGCCTGCCGTAAGAGGCCGATCCCATTTCCGTGGCGCCAGGCGCCCGCACTCTGTGCGCACGCGGGGCGCCCGGGCCGCGGGTAGAGACCGGTGAACGCCTATGCCACGCGACTTCAGCTCGCCGTATGGCGCTCATCCGTCCTGCCCGTGGCCTACCCGCCGGCCTAGTCCAGGCCGCGCTCGTGGCTGAGGCGAACCATCTCGTCGATGAAGATCTGCTTCTGCTTATCGTCGAGGCTCATATAGAGCGGGTCGGCGGAATCGGCGACGCTGCGCTGGTCGGCGGCGCGATCGACCAGGAACTGCGCCTCATTGCGCATCTGCTCGATGATGTCGTCGGGCGGATCGCGCTTGGCGCGGGCGATGCGCAGGTTCAGGCGCTCGGCTCCATTGTGGCCGAGATAGTGCATCGCGCTCGCGAACGCTCCCCAGTGCTTCTCCTGCTCCGGGGTGAGGCTCAGTTCCTTCTTGATGCGCTCGATATTGGCGTCGCTGTTGGCGACGATCTGCTCGGCGGTGAGCTGCGGTACGCCTTGCTGGGTCAGCATGGCCGGCGCCTTGGCCATCTTGCTGGCCTTGCCCGGCTTTGCCGGTTTCGCCTTCTGCGCTTCGTTGGGGGCCGGCGCAGGCTGGGCATTCTGGTTGTTGGTGCCAGACCGGCTGTTGGTGTCGGTGAAGGTTCCGGTCACGCCGGTGACCACACCGACCACGCCGCCAATCGCGCCGCCCAGCACACCGCCGACCGGACCGGCAGCCTTGTTACCCTCGCGGGCGCCCTGCTCGACTCCCTTGAACAGCCCCTGCGCGTCAACCTGCCGCGGCAGGCTGAGTGTTCCGCTCGTCAGCAGCCCGATCCCTATTGCAATGCACAGCCGCCATCGCTTGCGCATCGTCGGCATAGGGAAAGTCATGGGCGGGTCTCCGTGGCGGGTTAGCTGAGCAAGTCGGCCGACGCGAGATCATTGGATAGGCGATCCCGATTTCCGATTCGAATCTTACCGGTCTCGCAACGCCCAAGTCCATCTTTCGCAACGCGCTGCATTGCCACGCTTCAGAAGAGTAGGACAGACATCCTGGTAGTTCCGGCAAACCTCGCTCGATCGTCTCTGCAGATGTGCAGCGCGAAAGATGCTTCGCTGCAATGCAGCTTCAGCTACCGTCTCCGACTTTCGGCGCAAGCCATCAGTTCAACATTTCGCGTCACCTGGTTTCTCGACAGCCGCCGGCAATTCTGCTCTGATTGCGATCAGCAAACTCTCGAACAGGCCCATGAGGCCGCAATTCAAAACAACGGGATTTGCTCAAACAGAATCCGATTGGCCTACCAGGGAGGGAACGCCATGTTACGGAGGAAGCTTACTCGCCGACAATTTGTTGCCGCTACCGCTGCTACCACCACCGCGCTCTTTGCCGCGCCTTACGTCCGCAGTGCCCATGCCGCCGGGAAGGTCTCGATCGGCTTCTGGGACCACTGGGTGCCCGGAGCCAACCAGGCATCGACTGATCTCGTCAAGGAATGGGGCGAGAAGGAGAAGGTCGAAGTCCAGATCGACTACATCACGAGCCAAGGCAACAAGAACCTCGTGACCATCGCCGCCGAGGCGCAGGCCAAGTCCGGCCATGACATCTTCCAGATGCCGACTTGGTGGTGTCACTCCAACTCGGACCTCATGGAGCCGGTCAACGACATCATGGAGCCGATCATCAAGGAGAACGGCGATGTCAATGGCACGGTCAAATATCTCGGCATGCTCGATGGCAAGTGGATGGGCGTGCCGGCCTGCGTCGGCAGCCAGATCAAGGGCCCCTGCTCCCGCATCGATTTGATGAAGAAATATGCCGGGATCGACGTGCAGGAGATGTATCCGGCAGGCTCGCCGCCCAAGGCTGATAATTGGACGCTCGACGCGTTCCTCAAGGCGGCCGAAGCCTGCCACAAGGGCGGCTATCCGTTCGGCATCGGGCTCGGCGAAACGACCGACAGCGTCGATTCAGCTGGCGCATTCTTCCAGGCGTTCGGCGCCGATCTCGTCAATGCCAAAGGTGACATCACGGTCAAGACCGATGCGGTACGGCAGGCGCTCGACTTCTATAAGCGGCTGATCGCGTTCCTGCCGCCGGATGTCGCGGCCTGGGACGACGCCTCCAACAACAAATGGCTGGTCGCCGGCAAGGGCGCGATGATCATGAACCCGCCGAGCGCCTGGGCGGTGGCCAAGCGCGACGCGCCGCAGGTCGCCGAGCAGCTCTGGACCCACGGCTTCCCGATCGGACCGAAGGGCCGCTACGCGCCGTTCCTGCCCTACTTCTGGTCGATCTGGAACTTCTCCAAGAACAAGGAGGCAGCCAAGAGCCTGCTGGTGCATCTGTCCAAGCCGGCCTCGATCGAGAAGATGGTCAATGCCAGCGGCGGCTACGACCTGCCGGCCTTCGAGAAGCTGACCACGCTGAAGATCTGGGCGGAGGCCGAGCCGCCGAAGGGCACGCTCTATCACTATCCGAACCCCTACCATCACCAGACGCTGTCGATCGCGGCCTCGCCGGCGCCGCCCAAGATCGCGCAGCAGATCTACTTCCAGGCCACGCAGACCAAGATGTGCCTGCGCTACGCGCAAGGCGAGAAGATGGAGGATACGCTCGCCTGGGCCGAGGGCGAGTGTGAAGGATTCCTGCGCAGCTAGCCGGATTCCGTTTGCGGAAGGGGCGGCCGCGCCATCAGCCGGCCGCTCCGCCCTGACCTGTTTGCCCCCGATCAGCCGCATCACGTCGCACCAATCGGCGTGGCGGCGAGCAATCCTGCAAGGATGACTGCTTCATGGCCGATGTCGCCTTTCAACAGAACCGGATCGCCCGCTCGTCGCCGGCAAAACGTACGACGCTGCACAAGGCGCTGAAGCGCAAATCCACCGTCGCGTTCCTGATGACGCTGCCGTTGATCGCCCTGATCGCGGTGCTCGTGGTCTATCCCGCGTTCTACTCGCTGCATCTGGCGACCCTGAACAAGGCGATGACGAAGTTCGTCGGCGTCGGCAACTTCACCTTCCTGTTCAAGCGCGACACGTTCTGGATGGTAGTCAAGCAGTCCTGTATCTTCGCGATCACGGCTGTCGTCTTCAAGGCGCTGATCGGATTCATCGTCGCCCATTTCGTGCACTACATCCCGGCCAAGGGCCAGCGCAAATGGCGCGGCATGCTGCTGGTGCCGTGGGTGATCCCGCCCGCCATGAGCACGCTGGCCTGGCTGTGGCTGTTCGACCCCTCCTACAGCGCGTTCAACTACACGCTCTCGTTCTTCGACATCGGCCCGATTCCCTGGCTCGCCGACGCGCTGTGGGCGCGGTTCTCCGTCATCCTCGTCAATGTCTGGTACGGTGCGCCGTTCTTCATGATCATGTACCTGGCGGCGTTGAAGTCGGTCCCGGAGCAGCTATACGAGGCGGCGGCGATCGACGGCTGCAACTGGTGGCAGCGCATCTGGTACGTGACCCTGCCGATGATGCGCAACATCATCGCGATCACGACGCTGTTCTCGCTGATCGTGACCTTTGCCAATTTCGACATCGTCCGGATCCTGACCTCGGGCGGGCCGCTCGACCGCACCCATCTGTTCGCGACCTGGGCCTTCAAGCTCGGCATCGAAAGCGGCGACATTCCGCTCGGTGCCAGCGTGTCGCTGTTCATGTTCCCGATCCTGGCGATCGCCGCGATCTTCATCCTGCGCGATGTCTCCAAACGAGGGAACGAAGCCTGATGAGCACGCTCACCGTCGACAAGGCCGGCCCGAGCCGCACGGTCAGCCGCGGCAGCATCAGCCGCGACCGCGCATGGGCACTGCGCTGGTCCTATTTCTTCCTGATCCTGTTCACGATCGTCTCGCTGACGCCGCCATTCTACATGCTGATCACATCGCTGAAGGGCAGCGCCGAGATCTCGGCGGCGACCAATCCGTGGTGGGTGTTCCATCCCACCTTGTCGAACTATGCCGAACTGCTTGGCTCGAGCCGGTTCCTGCGCTTCTTCCTCAATTCCGCACTGGTCTCCGTCCTGGTGGTGATCATCACGATGCTGATCAGCATCCCGGCGGCGTTCGCGCTGTCGCGCATGAAGTTCTGGGGCTCGGCGACGCTCGCGACCGGCGTGTTTCTCACCTATCTGATCCCGGACTCGCTGCTGTTCCTGCCGCTGTTCAAGATGTTCTCCCATTTCAGCGAGCTGACCGGCATCCCGCTGATCAACCGCTGGTACGTGCTGGTGCTGGTCTATCCGACCCTGACCGTGCCGTTCTGCACCTGGATCATGATCGGCTATTTCGCCTCGATCCCGAAGGAGCTCGACGAGGCCGCGATCATCGACGGCGCCTCCTGGCTGCAGACCTTGACGCGGATCTTCATTCCGGTCGCGCTGCCCGGCCTGATCGCCGCGACCATCTTCGCCTTTACGGTCTCCTGGGCGCAGTTCCTCTATCCCATGGTGTTCACGACCTCGGAGAACCAATTGGTGCTGCCCGTCGGCATCGTCACCACCCTGATCAAGGGCGACGTCTTCAACTGGGGGCAGATCATGACCGGCGCGCTGCTTGGCGCCGCGCCGCCGCTGATCATCTACGCATTCCTGATGGACTACTACATTGCCGGCCTGACCGCCGGCGCGACGAAAGGTTGAGCGCGATGGCGGAAGTCAGCTTGCGGAAGGTGATAAAGCGTTACGACGATGTCGAGGCTGTCCGAGGCATCGATCTCGACATCGCCGACCACGAATTCGTCGTGCTGGTCGGTCCCTCCGGCTGCGGCAAGTCGACCACGTTGCGGATGATCGCCGGTCTTGAGGATATTTCCGACGGCGACATCATGATCGGCGGCGACGTCGTCAACGACGTGCCGCCGAAAGACCGCGACATCGCGATGGTGTTCCAGAACTATGCGCTCTACCCGCACATGACGGTCGCCGAGAACATGTCGTTCGGGCTGCGGCTGAAGCATTATCCCAAGGCCGAGATCAAGAGCCGGGTCACGGAAGCCGCGCGCATGCTCGACATCACCGACCTGATCGATCGCAAGCCGAAGCAGCTCTCCGGCGGCCAGCGCCAGCGGGTGGCGATGGGCCGCGCCATCGTGCGCAATCCGAAAGTGTTCCTGTTCGACGAGCCGCTCTCCAATCTCGATGCCAAGCTGCGGGTGCAGATGCGGATCGAGATCAAGAAGGTTCACCAGAAGGTGCGCACCACCACCGTCTATGTCACCCACGACCAGGTCGAGGCGATGACCTTGGCCGATCGCGTCGTGGTCATGAACAAGGGACGGATCGAGCAGATCGGAACCCCGAACGAGCTCTATCATCACCCCGCCACCCGCTTCGTCGCCGGCTTCATCGGCTCGCCCGCGATGAACTTCCTGCCCTGCCGGCTGGAAGAGGCCAGCGGACGGCTGCACGTGAGGCTGACCGATCGCCTGGCGTTTCCGCTGCCGCCGGCGCGGGCCGCGCGCTATCAGTCCGTGTCGCGGAATGAGCCGCTGCTGCTCGGCATCCGCCCCGAGCACATCACCGAGGCGAGGCCGCATGCCGAGCCCGGCGTGGAGCCGTTCGAAGCCATGCTGGACGTGACCGAGCCGATGGGCATGGAGACGCTGGTCTACTTCACGCTCGATGCCACCCAGGTCTGCGGGCGCGTCAGTCCGAACGCCGCCGCGCGCGATGGTGCCCCGCTCAGAATGGCGATGGACCTCAATAATATGCACCTGCTAAATGAAGCCACAGGCCTCGTCATCTGACGAGGCCGACAAGAACGTGCTTCAAGGGCAGGAAATGACAACGAACACGGCTGCAAGCAACAAGAAGAAAGTCCTCGTCACCGAATCCTTCTCAGCCAAAGGCCGCGCGCTGCTCGCGGCGCGCGACGACGTCGAGATGGTCGAGTTCTCCAACATGATCTCGGCCGCCGACTTCAATGCGCTGTTGCAGACGCATGCGCCGGTGCACGGCGTCGCGCTCGGCGCGACCCGGTTCGGCGAACCCGAACTCGACTCCTCCGGCGGCATCGAAGTCGTGACCCGCATCGGCGTCGGCTACGACGCGGTCGATGTTCCCGCCTTGAGCCGGCGCAAGGTGCCGCTGATGGTGGCGGGCACGGCGAACTCCCCTTCCGTCGCCGAGCAGGCGCTGTTCATGATGCTGACGCTGGCGAAGCGCGCCAACGAGATGCACGCGATGGTCAAGGACGGCACCTGGGCCTCGCGGCTCGGCGTGCTGCCGTTCGATCTCTACGGCAAGACCGTGCTGATCATCGGCTTCGGCCGCATCGGCACCCGCACCGCCAAGCGGTGCCTCGCGATGGAGATGCAGGTGCTGGTCTACGATCCCTACAAGCCTGCCGCGGAGATCACGGCGGCCGGTTGCGAGCCGGTCGCCGATCTCGATGCCGCCCTGCCGCGCGCCGATTTCGTCAGCATCCACTGCCCGAAGACGCCGGAGACCGTCGGCATGTTCAACGCGGCACGCCTGCGGCTGATGAAGCCGACCGCCTATCTGATCAACACCGCGCGCGGCGGCCTGATCGACGAGGCGGCGCTGTACGACGCGCTGGTCACGGAAAAGATCGCGGGCGCCGGCCTCGACGTGTTCGAGCAGGAGCCGCCACCGGTCGGCCATGCGCTGCATAGCCTTCCCAACGTGATCATGGCCCCGCATGTCGCCGGCGTCACCCGCGAGGCGGTGGATCGGATGAGCGAGCAGACCGCCCGCAACATCCTGAGCGTGCTCGACGGCGCGCCGATCGCCGAGAACGTCATCAACAAGGACGTGCTCTGACGATCTTGGCCGCACCGGATTCGGACAAGGAGTCCAAGGATTTGCGGCCATTTCCCAAACTGTGTCGGCAGCTCTGGGCCGGCCCGGCGTGACATCCGGCCCATTCAGCTTCGCCATCCAATCGTCATATTGCGGGAGACCCCGAAAACCGGCTACAACCATCGGCATAGGCAGCCCGCATTTGCGCGCGTCAGTAAGGGGGTGCTGCTGATGAGTGTTGCGACCGATCATGCGCTGGCGACCATCGCGAGCATTCTGCACAGGCCGGAATTGTTGCCGGACGCGGGCAAAGCCGCGTCTCCCGATGTTGTGGAGACGGCCGCCGAACTCGATAGCGACCAGATCGCGGCCGCCGACGGCTACAGCAAGACCGGCCCGGGACCGATGGCCGCCATCCGTTTCAAATGGACCGTACGCCGAGGCGACGATGGCCATTATGTCGACGAGACCGTCGGCACCGGTTCGGCGACGGTCAGCAATGGCCCGATGAGCGCCGGGGCAGCGATCAAATTCGCCGACGACCGCGCGGCCGAAGCACATGCGCGGTTCGAGGCCCTGAAGAGCGAGATGACCGGCCGGGGCCCGACCGTCCCGTTCCTGCCAACCGGCGTCGGCGAGAAGTAACGCCCTACACCGATCGCGGCGGACCGAGAAAGTCCGGCTTGGCAAGCGGCACGCCGGCGTGGCGCAGGATGTCGTAGGCCGTCGTCACGTGGAAGAAGAACTGCGGCAGGCTGAAGGTCAGCAGCAGCGATCGCCCCGTGAACGCGCGTGTGGCGCCGCTGCGGAAGGCGAACACGACCTCCCGATCGGCGCTGGCCTGAATTGCCCCCACCGGCAGGCTCCGCACGAAGGCGACGGCGCGGCCGATCCGCGCCTTCAATTCCGGGATGTCGGCATCTGTTTCCTCCGTCGCGGGCGCCGCCTGCCCCGCCAGCAATGCGCAGGCGATGGTGGCGTGGCGGTTGGCCTCACAGACCTGGCGCGTCAGATTGAACATGTCGGGCGCAAGGCGCATCGCGAGCAGCGCGGCAGCGTCGATGTGCTGCGCATCGGCATAGGCCGCCGCGCGATCGAGCAGGCCGGAGAGATTGGTCAGATACGGGACAAAGACGTCGACCGATGCCTCAACCATCGAGATGCTCACAGAGGTCGCTCTCCCACTCGCCGAAGAACTGCGCCTCGTGTACACAGGGCGCCAATCACGAACAGCCATCACCAACAAAGGAAGGTTATAGGGGATGAAAGGTCTGAAGGCTTCAATTTCCGTCTTGGTCGCGGCTGCCGCCTGCCTTCTCAGCGTCTCCGCAAGCGCCGAGCCCGCCTCGCGGCTCGACGAGATCATCCAGCGCGGCACGTTGCGGGTCGGCATGACCGGCGATTACAGGCCTTTCACCTATCTCGACAAGACGACAGGCCAGTTCACCGGCTTCGATGTCGACATGGCCGATGCCCTGGGCAAGGCGCTGGGCGTCAAGGTCGAGTTCGTGCCGACGGCGTGGCCGCAGATGATGAAGGATTTCGAGGCCGACAAGTTCGACATCGCCATGGGTGGCGTCTCCATCACGCTCGACCGGCAAAAGAAGGGCTTGTTCTCGACGCCCATCATGCGCGAAGGCAAGACCCCGATCGCGCGCTGCGCTGATACCGGCAAATACCAGACGCTCGCCGATATCGACAAGCCGGGCACCCGCGTGATCGTCAATCCCGGCGGCACCAACGAGCGCTTCGCCCGCGCCAACATCAAGGCGGCCGAGGTCAAGGTCTACAACGACAACGTCACCATCTTCGACGAGATCGCCAAGGGCGATGCGGACCTGATGATCACCGACGCCTCCGAGACCCGCTACCAGCAGAAGCTCCATCCCGGGGTGCTCTGCGCCATGCATCCCGACAAGCCGTTCGACTTCGCCGAGAAAGCCTACTGGCTGCAGCGCGACGTGCCGCTGAAGGACTTCGTCGATCAATGGCTGCACATTTCGATGGAGAATGGCAGCTTCAAGAAGATCTATGCGACCTGGTTCGAATAGGAGCGAAGGTCCGGAAACGCCATCGGTCGTTTTCGGACCTCGTCATCAGCTCCCGCTCGCACCATCAAGGCCATCGCGCTACATCGCGAGCCATGCACGATCTTGCCGCCCTCTACGAAGCCTTTTGCCGCCGTGACCCGGTGATCGACGGCGTCGTCTTCGTCGCCGTCAAGACCACCGGCGTCTACTGCCGGCCCGTCTGTCCGGCGCGGACGCCGCTGGCGCGGAATGTCCGCTTCTACCGAAGCGCCGCGGCCGCCGAACAGGCCGGCTATCGGCCCTGCCTGCGCTGCCGCCCCGAGACCGCACCGTTCTGCCCGGCCTGGAAGGGAACGCAGAGCACAGTGGATCGCGCGCTGACGCTGATCGAAGCCGGCGCGCTCGATCATGACGGCCTCGATGCGCTGGCGGACCAGCTCGGCATCAGCGCCCGCCATCTGACGCGGCTGTTCGCGGCGCATCTCGACGCGTCGCCGACCCAGATTGCGCAGTCGCTCCGCGTCCAACGCGCCAAGCGGTTGCTCGACGGCACGACGCTCCCGCTCGCGCAGATCGCAAGCCGCGCTGGCTTTTCCAGCCCGCGCCGCATGAGCGCGACTTTCGTCAGTCTCTACGGTCGTCCGCCATCGAGACTACGCGCAAGCAGGCGAACGACGCACTAACAGCAAAGGACAGGATATGTCGGGCAAGACCTACGGGACTGTCGAAGACAGCAGGCGAAAAGAGATGAGCGGCCTCCAGTTCGTCCAGGGGCTCGCGGACGGAACGCTGCCGCTCAACACCATCGCACGCACGCTTGGCTACGACGTCGCCGAGGCATCGAAAGGGCGCGTTGTCGTGACCGCCATGCCAACCGATGCTCACCTCAATCCCGCCGGCACTGTCCACGGCGGACTCGCTGCAACGTTGCTGGATAGCTGCATGGGCCTTGCGATCTGGTCGATGCTCGACAAGGGCTTGAGCCAAACGACGCTCGAGTTCAAGATCTCCCTGCTCCGCCCGATCACGCCAGCCACCGGACTGATCCGCGCCGAAGGCGCGGTCCTCAATTGCGGGCGCCGCGTCGGCACCGCCGAGGGCCGGATCATCGATGTCAGCGGCCGCCTGCTCGCACATGGCACGACCACCTGCCTGATCTTCGATGCGTGATGGAGCGTCGTCGCAGGTCCGCTTTTACCCGAAGCAGACATGGCTCGCAGGCAGTGCTAGGGTCAAGTCTGCAGCAATCCAACGGAAGTCCTCATGACAAGAACTCTCACGATCGCAGCCAAGGTCGTCTGGGCGGCCTCGATGATCGTTTTGAGCTTGGCTGTAGGGGCGGCCTACGGATGGCAAAGCCACGGTCCGATTGGCGCTACGGCGCTTGGCTTTGTTGGACTGGTGGTCGGCGTCGTCCTCGCCGCGTCGCCGATGCTCGTTCTTCAACTTCTACAATAGTCAATCGTCTTAGCGGAAATCCTTGATGGCGTGTGCGATGAAATCGTTTATGGCGAGACTGGGCGAGGTCAGCACGCGATGAGCAAATCTGAGGTTTGGACCGAACGTGAACGGGTGCTTTTGATCGCGCTCGTCGCGATGGTCGAACAGTATTTGGACAAGTACGGTGACGAAGTGGACAGCCGCTCTATGTCCGCTGGCGAGCATGCAATAGAAGCGCTCGCGAGTTTTGGTTTGATGGAAAACATCAATACTCGCTTCGGACAATGGACAGAAGCGGGAAACCAGTTTCGCAAGGAGACTAACCCGTTTAGCGGACTCGCGTCGGCCGACAATCTCGGCGGCATCAAATTGGTCGGGCGTCCAAAGACCGAAAGCTGATCCAATCTTCAGATTCTGGCCCATCTCGGACCTTCCGGTCGGCGCCTGGGATGTCCGTTCTTGGGTTCGACCGGAAGTAGGCCGTAGAACGGTCGGGAAGGCCGGTTGTGACCCTGGCTGTGTGAAAAGCCGGTTTCTACAACCAAGACCCACAGCGGACATTCACCCTCCCAGCACGCACAATCTTCGCCGAGTGGTCTTCTTCGTGGCAAACCAGCTCGCTGTTGAGAAAATCTCGCCGCGATTCGAATACGGAATTCTGTTTCGCGGGTGCTTTGCACATATCATCGAGGTGATTGGTAACACTCCGAATGCCTCGGCTACGAATTGTCTTGGAAGATGGCCAGACACGCCGATGGACAGTGAGGCGCGAGAAACGACGGTACACGGAGGTAGGCGAGCAACGGCGAACGACTATCTCACAGTCTCACGCTCTGACTCACGCGACCTGGAACACCTCGTACTCAAGGCCGAAACCCGGTCTGCGGATAGCCTCATCAAAGGCATCCTAAGATACTACACCGCCGAACGGTAGTATGGGTCCCGGAATCAGGCGGACCCAACATAGTCATGGGACGCCTAACCACGTGGGTCATGGCCCGGGGCGCACGCGCCTTCAGAAAAGCCACGACCTCGGGACCTATGTCCTCAACAGACCGGTGCATCTTTCCGGCGTTCGAAAACAGCCCGCCACCTTCGTGATCAAGCCGAAGCGCGCCGACGTCGACGATCTCCCCAGCGCGAACCTGGAATTTGGCATGAGGGCCACCATACCCTTCATTTGTATTGTCGCACTTTATGCTCAGCAAAAGGTACTCGCCTGGAGGAAGTGAGGTAATCCCGCCAAACGCCGCCTTTCCTCCTCCTCCGATCACGCTGGCCCTGATCGTTTTCGTCGGTGCGTCCTTGTCGAGAGTTTGGCCGAGAGTGACTACAGGAAAGGCACAACGCGTGACACCCCCACCGATCTTTGGTGTGCTGAGGATCGCGTCAACGATCACCACACCTCGATGGTCTTGCAGCTCTCGAGCGATGTGTTCGTCGACCGACAAACCATCCTCCGGTCTTAGAACGTCCCCGCGCTGTGCCCGAGCAACAGTCATTGAAGCAACGACCGCGAGCCAGACAGCCAGAAAAATGGTACGCTTCATCGCCATTGTGCCTCCCGTAACCGCTCTCAATCCCGACGGATGTAGCTTATAAAATACAACCTTTGAGCCAAACGACCCGGAAAATCAGCCTGGCGAATGCGCATAAAAACTTCATACCATCTCTGGCTGCATTGGCAATGCCGGTCACCTTCCCTTCGGGACCGAACCGACGCGGCCCGATGAACTACGTCCGTTCGTGGCCCGATCTAAGACATGGACCGACCGCCTCGTCATGTCCGGAATTCGCCCGAACCGGGCTGGTCAGGCAGGATTGTTGATGTCTGTTGATCTGGGAAGGCCGGAAGTGTCTGCCATACGGTCGAACCGGCGTGATCAGCCCGTTACGGACGTGGGCTACGGGTCAAGGGCGGCTGATGGCCGTAGCCGGTGTACCCCAGCTTCGGAAATACCCCCTCCGTTCCGGGACCGACGTTTCGGGCCACAATCCGAATTCGTGACCAGTAACACGCAATCCTGAAAGCGGATCGTCGGGCTTTCGGCACTAGCCTGCCAGCAGAGACAGCCCGACTCCGATTACAATCAAGATCATCATAACGATTGTCGGCCGCACAGGAGTTGGTGCGCCGGGTCGAAATGTCCGCAACGTGGTTGCTACATACAACATGGGGACGAGCGCGGCAGCCGAGATGGTCAGGATCGCCCACGGTGCCCAGCGCTCGCCCTCGTGAAGCGCAAAACACAGCCACAGCAACGTGACACCAAGGGTAGCGAAGCCGCCCCCAATGATCTTTAGCATACCGAGAATGATTGCCTGAACTCCGGGATCGAGTTCAGCGAAAGGCTTTCCGGCCACGACGGCGTGATACGGCAAATATGCCTCGCGCCGCATATACCTCACGCCGAACAAAATCCCACCGAGCGCAACAACAAGCACCGCCGCCAGCGCAAAATTCAACATTTCGAATGCGAGCCCCCATCTTATTGGGTGATTGTATACCGCCCAACGGTCTGAGCAAGATTTGCGCTGACAAAACCGATGGCGACGCCCTGGCTACGACATCGCGGTTAGCCGAACCGAGACCGGATGAAGGTCCGCAACGGGTCAAGGGCGGCTGTCGCCAGTCGGCTGGTGGTGCGGCCGGTGTACCCCCAGCTTCGGAAATAAACCCCTCCGTTCCGCGACTTACGTTTCGGGCCAGAAGACGACGATCCGCATTCGTAGCTGTATCAGTGATCTCACCAACATTCACTGGTTGGTCTGCACTGAGCCAACTGCTAAAGAAGCTCTCTGCGCCTGTTTGTTGATGGGACGATGGGGATATGGCGAGACAAAAGAAGTTCTTGGTTTACAAGAACGTAACGCTATACCGGGCAAAAAAAGGCAGTAGAGAATACAGTAGCTGGTACGCGCTCATCCCGAACAAACAAGTTGAAGATGGGGATGGCGTTTTCGATATACGTCGACTTCCAAGAGGATATCGAAACGGGCAAGAACTTGAACTCGACCTTTCAGCAGCGAGAGCGCCTGAATCTGCGGGATACATGTATGACGGAGAGGGAGCCAAGCAGTTGATGGAGCTGAACGACGATGTTCACAGGAATGTTCTTCGGCGTGCGATTGATGATGGTTACAACTTTGAAGCTGCGGCGCGTGGCAACTACGGTCAATTTTTCCGTAGGCTAAAGCGGTGGCGGCAGCTGAAATCTGGTGCGCGATCTTAAAACTGGAAATGGCTGCTCTGGGTCGATTTGATCGGACTGTCCTGTCATGCCCGCAATTCGCCCTTAACGGGCATTCCCGGACTCTGATGAGAGGTACGTAATTGGCCCAGAGCGAACGTACGTCCAGGTGACCACGACGTCCAATGATGCCCGCGATCGATCGCCGAGAGCTCTCCACGCAGCGATCAGTGCCAATCCACCACCGAGCCAAACGTCCTGCGCCTAAACACGATGTTCGCGAGCATTTTCAAGGCGAAGCACCTTGTCCAGTCCTGTTGCTGAAAATATTCTTGTTTCTGTTTTTCAGAATTCGTGATTGACTGCAGCCATCCCACCTCGGCAAGAGGGGCGTTTCGGCCGATCGTCACGACACGTGAGGTGGGGAAGCGATGGCCGCGTCGCGCCGTGAGACGAACGGCGGATGATGCGGACGGCGAAATCGTGTGGTCCGGGCGCCCCGGTGCTGGCGCTAAGGTCACGGGCTCGATGAGGCCTGCGACTGACGGGGGCAATCAAGCCGGTCCCCGCGGAGATCACGTATAAGGCGTAAGCCCATCGCGCAGGGAATGCCGGATGTTCGGCTGAACCTGTGGTGACTGCCGCCTGCTTTCTTTGTTGCAGGCGGGCCATGGGCGAGGCCAGCGCCCGGCATTCCCTGCGCCCTCTTGATTGCAGAGGGTCACGATGATGCATCACTCGGACGCGAATAGCGCCGCGAGAAGGTGAGGCCATGTGTGGATCGACTCGGTCGACATACTCGGAGTCGTCCCGGCCCCTGAGCCGGGACCCATACTCACAGATCCCAGTTTGAGGTACGTCGGGTCTTGTCAGCAGTCGCAAGAACGGCAAGGCCGGTGGCTATGTGTCCCGGCGTTCGCCGGGACGACAGTGAGGTGCTGCGACGCTTGAGCGTCAATCGCCCGACTGCGTCGCCCGGTCAAGCCGGGCGACGACGGAGGACCTAATGAGCTCACCCGTTCCGATACGTGTAGCTGTAGCCGTTCAGCGCCGGCGCGCCGCCGAGATGGGCGTAGAGCACCTTGGAGCCTTCGGGGAAGTAGCCTTTCTTGACGAGGTCGATCAGGCCCTGCATCGATTTGCCTTCGTAGACGGGGTCGGTGATCATCGCTTCGGTGCGCGCGGCAAGCCGGATGGCCTCGTTGGTCTCGGCGCTCGGCACGCCATAGGCCGGATAGGCATAGTCCTCGAGGATCACGATCTCGTCGTCGCGCACCTTGCGCCCGAGCTCGACCAGCTCGGCCGTGTTGTCGACGATCTCGCGGACCTGGGCGCGGGTTTGGGCGGGCGTGCCGGAGGCATCGATGCCGATCACGCGATCGGCGCGGCCATCCGCAGCAAAGCCGACGATCATGCCGCCCTGGGTCGAGCCGGTCACCACGCAGACGATGACGTAGTCGAACTTGAAGCCGAGCTCGGCTTCCTGCGCCCTCACCTCCTCGGCGAAGCCGACATAGCCGAGGCCGCCATATTTGTGCACGGACGCGCCGGCCGGAATGCCATAGGGCTTGCCGCCGGCGTCTTTCACCGACTGGATCGCCTCTTCCCAGCTCTTGCGGATGCCGATGTCGAAACCGTCGGGCACGATGCGGCTGTCGGCGCCCATCAGGCGGGTCAAGAGGATGTTGCCGACGCGGTCGTAGACCGCGTCCTCATGCGGCACCCAGCTCTCCTGCACCACCACGCATTTCATGCCGATCTTGGCGGCAGTCGCCGCCACCATGCGGGTGTGGTTCGACTGCACGCCACCGATCGAGACCAACGTGTCGGCGTTCGACTCGATGGCGTCGGGCACGATGTATTCGAGCTTGCGCAGCTTGTTGCCGCCGAACGCGAGCCCCGAATTGCAATCGTCGCGCTTGGCGTAGATCTGGACCTTGCCGCCGAGGGCCTCCGTCAGCCGCGGCAAATGCTCGATCGGCGTGGGTCCGAAGGTAAGCGGATATTTCTTGAACTTGTCGAGCCGAAGCACCTGGCATCTCGCTGCTGGAGGGAAATCGGCTGGAAAGATAGTTTCAAAGTGCAGAAAGGTGCTCTCTTTCTTGCTCGCAAAACCTATGCTTTCGTACGGACTTGAGCGTGTATGCGAAATTTAATCCGTCATGGATGACTTAAAATGAAAGAACCTTCCGTTCCAGAATCCCTCGACCGGATCGACCGCAAGATCCTGCATCTGCTGCAGCGGGACGGCCGCATGACCAACGCCGATCTGGCCGAGGCGGTGAATGTCAGTCCGGCGACCTGCCATCGGCGAACGCAGCGGCTGTTCGAAGATGGCTACATCAAGAGCGTGCGCGCCGAGGTGGCGCCGGAGAAGGTCGAGCGCAGCGCGCTGGTGCTGGTCGGTGTCGTGCTCGACCGCTCGACGCCGGAAAGCTTCCGCACCTTCGAGGCCGCGATCAAGAAGCTGAAATTCGTGCTCGACTGCCACCTGGTCGCCGGCGACTTCGACTTCTTCCTGAAGATTCGCGTCCGCGACATCCACGATTTCAACCGGCTGCACGGCGATCAGCTGATCTCGCTGCCCGGCGTGCGCCAGACCCGCACCTTCTTCGTGATGAAGGAGGTGGTGGACAATGCCCCGTTGGACTTCTGATCGAGGCGATGACAATGCGGGGCGCGGTCATCCGCCGCGCCCTCGCGTTTCGATCGATGCGAAAGCCCTAGCCGACGGGCGTCGCATATTCCTCGTCGGTGACGTGCTCCATCCAGGTGACGTGAACGCCATCGAGCGATTCATGCATCGCCACATGCACCATGCCGGTGCCGGGCGCGGCGCCGTGCCAGTGCTTCTCGCCCGGCGGGATCCACACCACGTCGCCGGCCTTGATCTCGCGGACCGGGCCGCCCTTGGCCTGCACCCGCCCGACGCCCTGAATCACATAGAGCGTCTGGCCGAGCGGATGGGTGTGCCACGCGGTGCGTGCACCCGGCTCGAAGGCGACGCGCGCAGAGGCGACGCGCGCCGGTGCCTGCGGCGTGATGATCGGGTCCTGCCAGACCGTACCCGTAAAGCTTTCGGCCGCAGCGCGGCGCGTCGGGCGCGAGCCCGCGAGATAAACGTCCACCATGTTCTGTCTCCTTTGATTCACCTGCAGTCGCGAAGGCCGGCACAGACGAAGCGCCGGCCTTGCGCCGAAAACGAACTACTTCTTCGACGCCGCGTAGCGCGCCTTGGTTTCCGCATTCATCGGATAAAGGCCGGGCAGCACCGCGCCCTTGTTCACCTCGTCGACGATCCAGGCCTCCATGCGCTCCTGCTCCGGACCCTCGGCCAGCACGTGGTCGAGCATCGCCTGCGGGATCAGCACGGCGCCGTCCTGGTCGGCGACCACGACGTCGTTCGGAAACACCGCGACGCCGCCGCAGCCGATCGGCTCGCCCCAACCGACGAAGGTGAGGCCGGCCACCGAAGGCGGGGCCGCATAACCATCGCACCACACCGGCAGGCCGGTGCCGAGCACGCCTTCGACGTCGCGCACGACGCCGTCGGTGATCAGCGCGCTGACGCCGCGCTTGGCCATGCGCGCGCACAGGATGTCACCGAAGATGCCGGCGTCCTTGGTGCCCATCGCATCGACGACGGCGATGCAGCCCTCAGGCATCGCTTCGATCGCGGCGCGGGTCGAGATCGGCGAGGCCCAGGATTCCGGCGTGGCAAGATCCTCGCGTGCCGGGACGAAACGCAGGGTGAAGGCAGAGCCGACCAGCCGCTTCTGGCCGGGCCGCAGCGGACGCGCGCCGCGCATCCAGACGTTTCGCAATCCCTTCTTGAGCAGGACCGTCGTAATGGTCGCGGTGGTGACGTTGGAAAGGATGGCGATCGCGTCGGGGGTCAGGGACATCTTCGGACTTCGGCTCCAATGGGAGAGATGAAAGGAAGCGCGCATCTTGCGAGGCGCGGCGTCAGCGTCAAGGGCTGCGGCTACGCGTTCAACGGATGGTGTCATGCAGGGAGATTGATAATGCCGATTTATCGCGTGACATCGGATTAATTTATTGAATTGACGGCAGATTTTCTCGCGAGGCCAATTCCGCTCACACCCAAAAGACGCTACAGCAGGATCGATCGAACGTTGATGTTCCAGAGGCCATGGCCGACACGCTTCCACCCCCTCGCCTGCTGCCCAGTGGCGATGCCGCCATCACCGTCGAGTTCAGCCGCACCATCGACGACACGGCCAACCGCAAGGTGCTGGCGCTCGACCGAGCGCTGGCGGCCGCGCCGATTACCGGCATCACGGAGACGGTGCCAACCTATCGCTCGCTGCTGGTGCATTATGATCCCGCCGCTGTCGACTACGACACGCTCGGTGCACAGCTGATGGCCCTCGCGACCGGACCGCTCCCGCTCGACAGCCAGACGCGACGCTGGCGCATTCCGGTCTGCTACGGCGGTGAGAACGGAATCGATCTGGAGGATGTCGCCAAGGCGCTGAAGACCACGCCGGACGACATCGTAGCGCGCCATGCGGCCGGCCGTTACCGTGTCGCGATGATCGGCTTCACCCCGGGCTGGTCTTATCTTTCGGGACTCGACAAGTTCCTGCACATGTCGCGGCGCGAAAGCCCGCGCCTGTTGACGCCCGCAGGCACGATCGCGATCGGCGGCATCCAGACCGGCATCCAGTGCCTCGCGGGTCCCAGCGGCTGGCACCTGCTCGGACGCACGCCGGTCAGGACCTATCAGTTGCATCGCGACCCGACCTTTCTGCTCGAGCCGGGCGACGAGGTGACGTTCTACGCCATCGACACCAAGATGTTCGCCGAGCAGGAGCGCGCCGCCGAGGCCGGCGAAATCATCGCTGAGCGAGTTGCGGCATGAGCACGCTGGTCGTCTCCAGCATCGGTCCGGCCAGTTCGGTCCAGGACGGCGGCCGCTTCGGCGCGCAACGCTATGGCCTCACGCCGTCGGGCGCGATGGACAAGCTGTCGCTGGCCGCCGCGAACGCGCTGGTCGGCAACGCACCGCTGGCGGCCGCGATCGAAATCGGCCCGTTCGGCGCGGCCTTTACCGCCAAGGATGGCGCCGTGCGCGTGAGCCTCGCCGGTGCGCCGCGCCCCGCCGACATCGCCAAGCGGCCGGTCGAGATCAACACGTCGATGACGCTGGCCGAGGGCGAGACCTTGACGCTGGGGTTCGCCCGCGGGGCGTCGTTCAGTTATCTCGCGATCGAAGGCGGCATCACCGGCGAGGCTGTGTTCGGCAGTCTTTCGGTTAATGCCCGCGCCGGGCTCGGCAGTCCCTATCCGCGGCCGTTACACACCGGCGATGTCTTGGACGCCAAGACGCCCAACGGCGCCACCGAGCGCCGGATCGAACTGCCCAAGCCTGTTTCCGGTCCGATCCGCGTCGTGCTCGGGCCGCAGGACGATGAGTTCACCGACGAGATGAAGGCGCTGTTCCTCGACAGCGAATGGAGGATTTCGGCCACCAGCGACCGCATGGGCTATCGTCTCGAAGGTCCGGCGATCCGCCACATGCACGGACATAACATCGTGTCCGACGGCACGGTGGATGGCAGCATCCAGGTGACCGGCAGCGGCGCGCCGATCGTCCTGATGTCGGACCGCGGCACCAGCGGCGGCTATCCCAAGATCGCAACCATCATCACCGCCGATTACGGCCGGCTGGCCCAGACGCCGGCAGGCACCGCCTTCCGCTTCCGCGCCGTGACCATGGCCGAGGCGCAGGCGGCGGCGCGGCAATTCAAGGATTTGCTCCGCAGGCTGCCCGATCACGTCAGCGATATCGCGGATACGACACTGAACTGCGATGCACTGTTCACGGCTAATGTCGCAGGACACGCCGTCAGCGCCACCGACGCCGCGACCTGGCTTGCGGTGAAGCCCGACTAGCCCGAACGAGTCCCTGCTTCGAACATTCAACGAGCGGATATTCCCATGACCAGCACCATCGATCTGAACTGCGATCTCGGCGAAAGCTTCGGCCCCTGGGAAATGGGCAATGACGCCGCCATGATCGAGCTTGCGACTTCGGTCAACGTGGCCTGCGGCTTCCATGCCGGCGACGCCGACATCATGCGCAAGACGGTCGAGATGGCGAAGGCCCGCGGCGTCAGCGTCGGCGCGCATCCCGGCTATCGCGATCTGCACGGCTTCGGCCGCCGTCCCGTGCCGGGCCTGAAATCGTCGGAGATCGAGAACCTGGTCGCCTATCAGATCGGCGCGCTGCAGGCGATCGCGACCGCGGCGGGCTACAAGGTCACGCATGTCAAGGCGCACGGCGCCCTCTCCAACGTCGCCTGCGAGGACGACATGACCGCGAACGCGATCGCCAGCGCGATCAAGGCGGTCGATCCGAACCTGATCTTCGTCGTTCTTGCCAATTCCAAGCTGGTGCAGGCCGGTGAAAAGGCCAACCTGCCGATGGTGCATGAGGTGTTCGCCGACCGCGCCTATGGCGATGACGGCCTCTTGGTGTCGCGGAGCAAGCCAGGCGCGGTGCTGCACGATGCGAAGGTGATTGCGGATCGCGTGGTACGGATGGTGCAGGATGGGGCCGTGGTTTCCGTCACCGGCAAGGTCATCAAGATGCGCACCGACACCGTCTGCATCCACGGCGACACCGCAGGAGCCGTTGAGATCGCCCGCGAGGTGCGCAAAGCCCTGGACGCTGCCGGGATCAAGGTGGCGCCGTTCAAGACGGCGCGGTGATCAGAACGGATGGACCGAGGTGGTGCCGAAAGCGATCGCCGCGATCAGCGCAAAGGCGCTGAAGAACGCCACGATCGGCCACGCCGCGCCGACCCGGTCGAGCGGGCGGGTTTGCATCTGACGCGAGGGCTCTGACGTCCGCATGGCCGGCCTCCTGAGGGTTCCGGCCATGACAAAAGCGCTCTCGCGGCCGGTCGCAAGACAACCGGCAAAATAACGATGATCCCCCTGCCCAAGGTTCCGAGCCTGTGAAAAAATTCTCGCCTGGCTCCCCAAACGGAAATTCCCTTCGCCGCCAGCCCTCAGTAGACGTCGAGCTGGAACCGGCCCTTCTTCTTGAGCTCCGTGACAAAAGCCACAGCCTCATCCGTCGAACGCGCGCCGAACTGGGCGACGATATCGACCAGCGCGCGCTCGACATCCTTGGCCATGCGTTTGGCATCGCCGCAAACGTAAAGATGCGCACCCTCGGCGAGCCAGTTCCAGACCTCGCGGCCGACCTCGCGCATCCGGTCCTGCACGTAGAACTTCTTCTCGCCGTCGCGCGACCAGGCCAGCGACAGCCGCGTCAGCAGCCCGGACGTCTTCATCGCGTTGAGCTCGTCGGCGTAGAAGAAGTCGCAATCCGAGCGCTGGTGGCCGAAGAATAGCCAGTTCTTCCCCGGCGCGCCGGTCGCCTTGCGGTCGAGCAGGAATGCACGGAACGGCGCAATGCCGGTGCCCGGCCCGATCATGATGATCGGCGTCTTCTGGTCTGCCGGCAAAGCGAAGCCATGGGCCTTCTGCACATAGACCTTCAGCTTGTCGCCGGGGGTAATGCGCTCGGCCAGGAAGGTCGAAGCGAGCCCGAGCCGTTTCCGCTTGCCGACGACGTAGCGGACGCAGTCGACGGTGAGCGACAGTTTTCCGGGTGTTGCATTGTGGGAGGATGAAATCGAATAGAGGCGCGGCTGCAACGGCTCGAGGGCTTCGACGAAGGCTTCAGGGTGCGGCCGCACGCCGGAGAACTTCTGCAGTGCTGCCATGACGTCGAGCGTCGCGGCATCGCCGTCCGGATTCTCGCCTTGCGCCAGACGTCGCGCCTTCTCCCGCGTAGCGCCGCCGGTGATGAAGGAAATCAGCTCGAACAGCGTGTCGGGTGCAGGCGCTAACGAGACGTCTTCGAGCAGGCATTGCCGCAACGTCTTGCCCTTCACCTCGGTGGTGTGGGAGGCGCCGAGCAGCGCGATGATCTGATCGACCAGGCCGAGATCGTTCTTGGCGAAGATACCGAAGGAATCGCCGACGACGTAGTCGAGGCCCGCTTCCGACAGATCGAATTCGATGTGCCACGTTTCCTTTTCCGAACCGGGCTTGTTGAGAAGCCGGCGCGATAGGAACGTCGCCTCGATCGGATTGTCACGCGAACGGCCGGCCTCGCTGACGACAACGGAGACAGCAGCCGGAGTGACTTGCTCTTTCGGCCTAGGACCGGCGGCCGCCTGATCCAGCTCCGCGTGGAGCGTCTTCAACATCCGCGCGGTCTCCTTGCCGCCGGGGACGCAGAGATTAAGACGTGCTTCGCTGCGAGAGGCGATCGCCTCGGAATAGTCGCGGCAATTGTAGCCGCACTGGCCGCAATCCTGCTGCGCCATCGCTGCCATCATCCGCCGGCGGAGGGGGCGACCGTCGGCGAGCTTCATGCGCTCGGCGATCGGCAAGGTCTGATCGTGCCATGACTCCTCGCCATCATCGGCCTCGCCCGAGGGAGCCAATAAAGCGACGTTCTGTGCCGGTGACAGCGGTACGGAGCCGTCGAGCCCAAGGGCACCGGCGAGAAAGCCGTTCAACCAGGCGCGCTGCGCATCCGAGAACGGCGCGCTAGAGGGGATGATCTCGATCTTGGAGGGAGGGGTGATCTGGTTCATGCGGACACCTCAGCTTCGGCGAGCTTGCGCAGGCTCTCGCCGTCATGCCGGCGGGCAAAGGCAAGAAAGGTTTCGTCGGGAGAGACGCGGTGGGTGATATAGGCCTTCAGCAACTTTTCGACCGTGCGCGGCGCATCATCAGCCTTGATGTCGCGATAGACCTCCTGACCAATCTCGGCCTGTGGCCCGAAGCCTCCTCCGGCAAACAGATGATAGCCCTCCACGGTCTCGTCGCTCTCGCCGAGCGGGACCTTGGCTGCGATCAGGCCGATGTCGCTGATGTAGTGCTGGGCACAGGAGTGATGGCAACCGGTCAGATGGATGTTGAGCGGCGTGTCGATCGCCACCCGGCTCTCGCACCAGTCGCCGATTTCCGCGGCATGGCGCTTAGTGTTGGAGGCGGCGAATTTGCAGCCGGCATTGCCGGTGCAGGCGATCAGGCCGGCGCGGATCTGCGACGCCTTCACGGAGAGCCCGATCTGCTCGATCGCAGCGCTTGCCAGCGCAATGTTCTCGTCGCGCACGCCCGAAATCAACAGGTTTTGCCAGACGGTGAGCCGGAGTTCGCCGTCGCCAAGATCCTGGGCGATCTTGGCGAGCCCACGCATTTGCGCGCAGGTGAGCTTGCCGACCGGCAGGACCACGCCGATCCAGTTCAGCCCTTCCTGCTTCTGCTTGTGCACGCCGATATGGGCCATGCGATCGGCTTCGGGGCGTCGCAGCAGCGCCTCTTCCGGCACGCGCGCGAATTTGCGGCCGAGTTTCTGCTCGACGGCCTCCATGAACTTGTCGACACCCATACCGTCGAGCACATATTTGAGCCGCGCCTTCAGTCGATTGGTGCGATCGCCGGTCTCGATGAAAACACGGACGATGGCATCGGCCACTGCAGTCGTCTCCTCCGGCTTGACGACGATGCCGGTGGACCTGGCGAAATCCTTGTGGCCAGTGATGCCGCCAATGCCGAGCTTGAACCAAATTCCGGCCTCGGCACCGAATCCATCCTCCACTTCGACTGCAGAAAAGGCGATGTCGTTGGTATCTTCGAGCGCCGCGATCTTGCCTGCACCGTCGAACGCGACATTGAACTTGCGCGGCAGGCCGTAGAGCGAGCGATCATTGAGGATGTGATAGTGCCACTCGCGCGCGTAAGGGCGCGTGTCCAGGAGCTCGTGCGGGTCGATGCCGGCCGTCGGCGTGCCGGTCACGTTACGGATGTTGTCGGCCCCTGAGCCCCGTGAGCACAGGCCGAGCTCCTGGATGCCCTCGAGCAACGCCACCGCATGCTTGGGCAGAATCTCGCGCAGCTGCAGATTGGCGCGGGTCGTGACGTGGCTATACGGTCCGCAGAGCTGCTCGGCGAGATCGGCAAGCCCGGACAATTGCCAGTGTTTCATGATCCCGTTCGGGATGCGCAGCCGGCACATGTAGGAATCCTGCGCCGGCGCGACATGGAAAAGTCCGTAGTAGCGCCAGCGGAAATTATCGGCCGCTGACGGCGCGGCGTTGTTGCGTGCCTGCTCCTTGAGCCGCTCATAAGCGTCGAACGGATGCAGCTCGCGCTTGAACCTCTCCTGGTCAGCGAGCTTTCTGCCGGCAGCGATCACCCCGTCCTGCGCCTTGAGATGGATGGCGTCAGGTCCGCTCGGCTCGGCGGACGCGGCACTGCCGCCGAGCGCGCGTCCAGCCTGGCTGACCTTGAGGCCTGCAGCCAGCCCTTCCAGATAGCGCTTCTGTTCGTCGGTGAAGTCGACTGAAAGCGTCTCGATTTTCATGGTCTGCGACGAAGCTCCAGCTGCCACATCAGGTGGCATCAAAGGATTTGGGGAACTGACCCCGCCTCGATCGACTCGACACGGGCCGAGTAGATCCTGGCTTGGTCCGACCAGCTTCGTTGCTGCGGAAATCCAACACGGATTGCTGTCAGCGGCATCTGCGGCGGCTGACTGCAATGCAGCATTCAAATTGCGTGCCAGCGCCAAATGTAAAAAAGGGCGTGATAAATCAATCGCCTGATGGAATCACTTCATGCCGATTGCTACGGTCGGCTCACTGCAATTGGGCAATGAGCCCAAAAATTAGCCTGATACCGGCTAGTGCCTCGTTTCCGTGCGGCCGCTCGCTCAAGCCGTCCAGCGGCCGATCTTGAACGCCTTCAGGTGACCCGGAACATCGTCAGCGGCAAAGGGCGGCCCGGCAAAGGCGCCGATGGGAGCTGCCTCGGCTGCGGCTGGCGCGCCGAGTGCGTGGTCGTAAATGTCGGGCCTGAAGACCGCCATCGCAGTTTTCAACGCATCCGGGCTCAATGGGGTTTGTCCCCACCGCACCATCTGCGCATAGAGCCAAGCGGCCTGCACCGGATCGGGGCGTCCCGCGCCCTCCCGTCCGACCAGGAGATAGCGCGCGTGTTCGCGCAAGACACCATCGGGCGCGATCTTCAATCGCCCATCGAGGGTGCGCTGGACGACGTCTGCGCCGACCCCGATCCTTTCCGGTTGCGACAGGATATGCGCGGCCTCGGCATGATTGTGCTCGATGAAATCCGCCGCACGCGAGCAGGCACGAATGAGAGCGGCGACCGTGTCCGGATTCTTCTCTGCCCAGCTCTGCCTCAGCGCCAACACCTTCTCGACGGCCCGCACCAGGATGTCGGAGACGAAATGCAGGATGTAGCCGATGCCGAGGTCGACCGCGATCGAATTCCAGGGCGCACCGACGCAGAAGCCGTCGACGTGCCCGCTCTTGATGCTGTCGACCATGTAGGGCGGCGGCAGGACAACCAGCCGCACGTCCTCGTCCGGATCGACGCCGCCGGCGGCCATCCAGAAGCGGAGCTGGTAGTTGTGGGTCGAGAACGGGAAGGTCATCCCGAAGGTCAGGGGTTCCGCGCCCTTCTTACGGCGCTTGGCAACGACTCGTGCGAGCGCGAGCGCGGTCGCCATCGGATCGAAGCGATCGCCATCGAGATGAGCCATCAGATCGGCATGCAGCGCCGGTGTGACCGTAATCGCGTTGCCGTTGACCCCGAGATTGAAGGGCGCTGATATCGGAACCTTGACATGGCCGATGCCTAGGCTGGACGCGATCGCAACGGGCGCCAGCAAATGCGCCGCGTCGAACAGGCCGATATTGAGCTTGTCGCGAACGTTCGACCAGGAGACCTCGCGGATCAGGGTGACCTCGAGCCCCTCGGCCGCCGTAAAACCCTTGTCGACGGCCACGATCAGCGCGGCAGCGTCGACCAGGGGAATGAAACCGATCCGAAGGGGCGCGCTCATTTCAGCATCTCCGATGCGGTCAGGATCGACTGGGCGATCTCGCCGATCTTCTTCTTCTCGCGCATCGCGGTGGAGCGCAAAAGGACGTAGGCCTCTTCCTCGGTGAAGCCCTTCATCTTCATCAGGATTCCCTTGGCGCGGTCGATCACCTTGCGGTCTTCGAGGGCGGATTTGGTCCGCTCCAGCTCGTCCTGCAGCTTGGCGAAGGCGTTGAAGCGGGAGATGCAGAGGTCGAGGATCGGCTTGATCCGCTCCTTCTTCAGGCCATCGACGATATAGGCCGACACGCCGGCCTCGACCGAGGCCTGGATCGAGGCCGCATCGCTCTGATCGACGAACATCGCGATCGGCCGCCGCACCGCGCGGCTGACCTGGAACATCTGTTCGAGCACATCGCGGCTGGGATTTTCCAGGTCGATCACGATGACATCCGGATCGAGCGCGTAGATCCGCGCCAGCAACCCCTGCATCTCGCTGATATGGACCACGCCGGTGAAGCCGGCCTCGCGCAGCCCCTCTTCCAGGATCGCGGCGCGGATTGGGCTCTCATCGACAATGACGATTTTAGGCGATTGCTCGGCGGTCATCGCTGGACGGGTCTCCGGGCTGTCATCCATATCATGGTCTGGGGCGGCTTAAAGTCTTGTCTTTATGGGCAATTGGGACTAGCTGACCGATATCAATCAGGCAGTTTCAGGATGCAGCAGGCCGCAGCGCCCAAGATCAGCTTTGTCTCGCTCGGATGCCCCAAGGCTTTGGTGGATTCCGAGCGCATCATCACTCGGCTGCGCGCCGAGGGTTATGAACTCGCCCGCAAGCATGACGGCGCCGATGTCGTCATCGTCAATACCTGCGGATTTCTCGACAGCGCCAAGCAGGAATCGCTGTCGGCCATTGGCGCCGCGATGGCCGAGAACGGCAAGGTGATCGTCACCGGCTGCATGGGCGCGGAGCCCGAGGCCATCGAACAGGCGTATCCGAGCGTGTTGTCGATCACCGGGCCGCAGCAATATGAGAGCGTGCTCGAAGCCGTGCACCGGGCGCTACCGCCGGTGCACAATCCGCACATCGACCTGGTGCCGCCTCAGGGCATCAAGCTGACCCCGCGGCACTACGCCTATTTGAAGATATCGGAAGGCTGCAACAACCGTTGCAGCTTCTGCATCATTCCGAAGCTCCGCGGCGACCTGGTGTCGCGCCCCGCCGCCGACGTGCTGCGTGAAGCCGAGCGACTCGTCGACGCTGGCGTCAGGGAGCTTCTGGTCATCTCCCAGGATACCTCCGCCTACGGGCTCGACCTGAAATATGCCGAGAGCCAGTGGAAGGATCGCGCGGTGCGCGCCAAGTTCATTGATTTGGCCAGGGAGCTTGGCGAACTCGGTGCTTGGGTGCGCCTGCATTACGTCTACCCCTACCCTCACGTCGACGAGGTTATCGGGCTGATGGCCGAAGGAAAGGTGTTACCGTACCTCGACATTCCGTTCCAGCACGCCAGCCCGAACGTCCTGAAGGCGATGCGCCGGCCTGCCGCGCAGGATCAGACGCTGGACCGCATCAAGGCCTGGCGGGAGCAATGTCCGGATCTCACCCTGCGCTCGACCTTCATCGTCGGCTTCCCCGGCGAGACCGATGCCGATTTCAATTATCTGCTCGACTGGTTGGATGAGGCCGAGATCGACCGGCTGGGTTGCTTCAAATACGAGCCGGTGGCGGGCGCCACCTCGAACGCGCTGCCCGGTCAGATCCCAGATGAAATCAAGCAAGAGCGCTGGGACGCGTTGATGGCTCGTCAGCAGAAGATCTCCGCGCGCAAGCTCAAGCGCAAGGTCGGCACGCGGCAGCAGGTCATCATCGACGAGGTCGGCCCGACCGTGGCCAAGGGCCGCTCCAAGGCGGATGCGCCGGAGATCGACGGCGCCGTCTATCTGTCGAGCCGCCGGCCTCTTCGGGTCGGCGAGATCGTTACGGCGAAGATCGAGCGCGCGGACGAATATGACCTGCACGGCACCGTGGCCGGCTTCTGAGGCAATCTGCGTTCGCCTCAGGGCTTCTTGGGCGGGGTGTCCAATCGCACCGTCCAGAGCTTCAACAGCCGGTGCGCTTCCTCTGCAGTGAGCGCGTTGTATTTGGCCCTGAGCTTGTCGAGTTCGTCAGGGTGGGTGGCGCCCGACATGAAGCGACTATCAAGGACCGCGTGAACTGTTTCCCAGCGTAGGCCTGCCGCCTTGCATGGGATCAGAATGCCGTCGCTGCGCAGACTTTGCATCAAGGGCCGCACCACCTCGATGCTCGACTTCGACAGTTCGGCGAGGGCAGCGATGGTCTCCTCGTAGCGACGCTGGATGGCAAACTCGTGCAGGGTGCTATCGCTGAGACTGCCTTCCTTCATCAGCCGCGCCGTGGTCAGTTTGGCGCCGACGAAGTCGCGACTGCGCGACATGTCCCTGGCTGTACCAGCCAAGGCAGCGGCGATCGCAGCGCGAATTTCCTCATAAAGATGGGGCGGTGCTGACGACAACAGGCGCGCCCTCACCGCCTCCGTCGCCCCCCGCAAGAGCTTCAGACGCAGGTCCGGCGGCAGATCGGTACGAATGCCGGTGATGACAGCCAAATCCGGGTCTCCGACGGCCTGCCCGATGATGGCCACGAAACCGGCCGCCGATATTCGCGCGCCCGGATTCTTCATCAGCCGATGGCTGACGCTCGGGTAGCGCCGGGCCAGCAGCGCATCGGACACGACCTCCTGCAGCCACCAGCGGCCCGCAATGGCCAGCAGGTGCTTTTCGCCTTTTGTCTCTGCGAGTTCGGTCAGATCGGAAGCGGTCAGTCGCGGCGATTCGGACAGCACGGGTCCGGCGACGGCGATGTCCTCGCTATGAGCCAGCCGGCGGATGATCGATACCGGAGCCTGGGATACCGGCGCCAACTGCGCGCTCAGTTCAGCGAGAGCGATGCGCGCACTCGCATCGGCCAGCGCCCGCAATTCGATCGTGTTGACGAGCCGCTCGAAGATATCGGCAAACAGCGCGTGTTGCTCGAGATCGAAAGTGCCGGCGGAGGCCGCGAACAGCGAGCCAACCCGTCCGGCCATTGCGCAGCAGCGATCGGCGGAGCCTGCAGCTATCGCCGCCTCCACTTCGTCAGCGATCGTCCGGCTCGCGTCGACATCGCCCATTCCGAGCGCCTGTATCTCCGATGTTCCGGATCAAGGTAGATGTCTTTACCTAAATGTTTCGTAAAATTGCCCTCAACCCGGCCGCGAGCGGCTCGCTTTCCGCCATTGCCGCTGGCGCCAACCGGAACATACCTTGACACCGTCAGCGCTCCGACTGTATGGCTCCGGCATGATCACCATTCGGACCAGCCGCCGCGCCGCCGCTTGCCGTCGTCACCGCCGTGACGACGCCGGGGCGCGCCATGTCCGAGCACGACGCTGATCAGCTAACAGCACATCAGCTTCAGGTTTCGAGAAGGCCGCTCCCACAAAGGAGCGGCCTTCTCGCTTTTCAGCCCCCCCCAAATTCTCATCCCAACCCAGGAGTGTCCGCGATGCTGACTGCCCAATCCCCCTACGACGCGCTGATGGAGATCACCGCGCGTCCGAAGATCGTATTCGTCCAGGGCAAAGGCTCGCGTCTTTGGGACGACAGCGGCAAACGCTATCTCGATTTCATCCAGGGCTGGGCCGTCAACGCGTTGGGCCATGCCCCGCCGGCGGTGGCCAAGGCCCTGGCGGACCAGGCGACGCGGCTGATCACGCCGAGCCCTGCCTATTTCAACGACACCAGCCTCAAGCTTGCGAAGGCGCTGGTCGAGCAATCCTGCTTCGACCAGGTGTTCTTCGCCAATTCAGGCGCAGAGGCCAATGAAGGCGCCATCAAGCTGGCGCGTAAATATGGAACGCGCCACAGAAACGGCGCCTATGAGATCATCACCTTTGCCGGCGGCTTCCACGGCCGGACGCTTGCAACCATGTCGGCGTCCGGCAAGAAGGCATTCGAGCCGCTGTTCGAACCCAAGGTGTCTGGTTTTCCAAAGGCTCGCCTGAATGACATTGCATCCGTCGAAGCGCTGATTTCGGACCGGACCATCGCGATCATGCTCGAGCCGATCCAGGGCGAAGCCGGCGTGTGGCCGGCCACCGATCAGTTCCTGCGTGAGCTGCGTGCCTTGACCACGCAGCACGGCTTGCTCCTGATCGTCGACGAGATCCAGACCGGCATGGGACGAACCGGCAAACTGTTCGCCTATGAGCATGCCGAGATCACGCCCGACATCATGACGCTCGGCAAGGGAATCGGCGGCGGCGTGCCGCTGGCCGCCCTGCTCGCGACCGAGCAGACCTCCTGCTTCGAGCATGGCGACCAGGGCGGCACGTTCAACGGCAATCCGTTGATGTGCGCGGCAGGGCTCGCGGTGATGGAAGAGATCGGTAGTCCCGGCTTCATGAAGTCCGCGGCCGAGACCGGCCTGCATCTCGAGGCCGAACTGCAGCGGCTCTCGGCGCGGCATGGGCTCGGCGAGGTGCGTGGCCGCGGTCTTCTGCTGGCGCTTGATCTGAAACTCCCGATAGCGAGCGCCATCGCGAGCCAGGCGTTTGAAGCCGGCCTGCTGCTCAATGCGCCGCAGCCGGACACGCTGCGCTTCATGCCGGCGCTGAACGTCACGCGGGAGGAGATCGCGGAGATGATCGCAACGCTCGACGCGATCCTGACCAAAGCCGGCGCCGCCCGGCTCGTCGCGTAGCCTTCCTCACGTCAAACGCAAGCAGGCTCACGTCGAACGACGCGAGCCTGTGCGGTTTGATTTATGTCAAAGACAGCGGCGGTCGTTCGCGTGGATGGTTTACGCGCCGAACACCTGCGGATGGCTGACCATCGTTATATCAGTTTGACTATAACGATTGCACGGAAAATGTCCAGCCTGCCGAGGAAAGCGGCACTTGCCGGGAGCAAGCGGAAGATCAACGGGCCGACAACGAGGTCGGCCGGAACAGGAGATAAGATGGCAAGAGACAATCTGGCGCGGGTTTCGCCCGTCGGCGAGGCCGTTGCGCCGAACCCGGTGAATGAGGAGGTGCTGATCCACGTCCGCTTCTTCCCCAGCTCTGAAATCAATTCGATCGGTGAGAAGCCTGCTCATTTGACCGCGAATGCGTGGTACGAACTCCTGCTCGAGAAAGCCCGCCCGCATTACCAGACCTTCGCCGGCGGTCGCGGCTTTTTCCGCATTCCCCGTCCCCGCTTCGAGGCGATCCTGAAGGACACCGCCGCCTGATCCGATTGATCTTGCCGAGGCGGTGAGCGTCCCTACCGCCGAAGCTGTCGACCGCGACGTGCCGGGCGCCGCGGTCGACGAGCCAATACGCATCGTCAACCATGCGCCGGAGAGCGCCCGTGAGTGATGCCGCATTTGCCCGGCTGCAGGTCGCCTTCGACTCGATCCTGGCCCCATTGTCCGGCTCAAGCAGCCTCGTCGAGGCGCTGGTCAACCGGGCGTTCGACCTGTTCGAAGCCAATATCGGCACACAGACGGCGCATCTGCCGCCGCTCGCGTGCTGCAAAGGTTGTCCATCCTGCTGCGCACTCCGGGTGACCGCGACAGCGGCAGAAATCTTCCTGATCGCGCGCTATGTCCGCCAGATTGACGACAGCCCGTCGGGTTCGGCCGTCGGTTTGTCGCGTCGGATCACGCACGCCAACCGGGCGACGCAAGGCTTGAGCGAAGCCGAGCGCATGGCGCGGCGCCAGCCCTGTCCGTTCCTCGTCCGCGGCGCCTGCATCATCCACCCCGTTCGGCCGTTGGCCTGTCGAGGGCACGCCTCGTTCGATCGGCGCGCTTGTGCGCAGGCCATGGCCGGACGGGACGTCGATGTTCCGGTCTCGGCGCCACACCTCGCGCTGCGCGGTCTCATTCAGGATGCGCTCAGGTCCGCGTTGAGCCGCGCTGGGTTGGTCGCGGGCCTCTATGAGCTGAACCACGGGCTGGTCCTCGCGCTCGGCGACAGGACGCGCGAGCGGGACTGGACGCTCGGATTGGACAGCCTTGAACCCGCGGGGATCGCGATGGTGGCGACAGCGTGACTGGCCTCTGCCCGAGTGGCCCAGCAGGCGAACCGCAAGAGCAGACCGTATCCGTCAGGGCTTCAGGATCGAGGCGCCCGTGGTGGCGCGGCTTTCGAGATCGGCATGCGCCTTCGCGGCATCCTTCAGCGCATAGGCGTGATTGATCTGGACATGCAGCTTGCCGCTGATCACCGCCGCGAACAGCGTATCGGCGCCTTCGAGCAGCTCGGCGCGCTTGCCGATATAATCGTTGAGCTTCGGCCGCGTCGCAAACAGCGAGCCGTGGTTGTTGAGCTCGGCGATGGAAAACGGCGGCACCGGGCCTGAGGCATTGCCGAAGCTGACGAACAGTCCGCGTGGCTTCAGGCAGGACAGCGAGCCGGGAAAGGTGTCCTTGCCGACGCCGTCATAGACCACGTCGCAGAGTTCGTTGCGGGTGACCTGTTTGACGCGCGCGACGAAATCCTCCTCGTTGTAGAGGATCACATGGTCGCAGCCATTGGCGAGTGCGAGCTCGGCCTTCGCCCTCGATCCGACCGTGCCGATCACATGTGCGCCGAGCGCTCGCGCCCATTGGCAGGCGAGCAGGCCGATGCCGCCGGCCGCCGCATGGATCAGCACGCGGTGATGCGGTTCAACCTTGAAGGTCTTGTGCAGGAGATACCAGACCGTGAGGCCCTTGAGCATCAGCACCGCGCCCTGCTCGTAGGTGATGTGATCCGGCAGCTTGACGAGGCGCTCCCAGGGAATGTTGCGCTCGGTCGCGTAAGCGCCGAGGTTGTGGTAGTAGGCAACGCGATCGCCGGGATGAAAATGGGTGACGCCCGGTCCGACCGCGGTCACCTCACCGGCGGCCTCGTTGCCGATGACGAAGGGCAGCCCGGGCGCCTTGTAGAGGCCGGTGCGATAATAGACGTCGATGAAGTTGAGGCCGACCGCGTGCTGCCGGATGCGTACTTCGCCGACGGCCGGTGCGCCGATCTCGACGGGCTCGTAGACGAGGGCGTCCGGGCCACCCACCTTGTGTACGCGCACCGCCTTGACCATTGCGTCTGCTCCTCCGGGCATTTGCGGCCGCGTGTTCTGGGGCTGGCCGAACAGATTGTGACAAATATCTGATTCTCTTAGAATATCAGGATCAGCCGATATCCCCGTGCAAAGCCCAAGGACGGGGTCGCGGCTGCCTGCTCGCAAGCCAAGGCGATCACGGCCCCCTTGTCAACCGCGGCTCAGACGTTGCGCTTCCTGCGGTTACGGCCTGCCAGCACGTTGAAGAACTCGACCGCGACGGCAAAGACGATCGCGAAGTAGATATACCCGCGCGGGATGTGGAACTTGAAGCCATCTGCCACCAGGGCGACGCCGATCAGCACCAGGAAGGCGAGCGCCAGCATTTTGGTGGTTGGGTGCGCCGCGACGAAGCGCGCCACCGGTCCCGACGAGAGATACATGATGACCATGGCGATCATGACCGCCGCGATCATGATCTCGAGCTCCTGGGCCATGCCGATCGCGGTGATGATCGAGTCCAGCGAGAAGATGAGATCGATGACGATGATCTGCAGGACGACCAACAGGAATCCCCTGCTGCTGCCGCTCTTCTGCTCGGCCTCATCCTGCGCTTCCACCTCCGCATGGATCTCATGCGTCGCCTTGGCGATCAGGAACAGGCCGCCGCCGATCAGGATCAGGTCGCGCCAAGAGAACTGCTCGGATAAGCCGAGACCGCGCACCGAGAACACCGGCTCGGTCAAGCCGATCAGCCAGACCAGCATGCTGAGCAGCAGGATGCGAAAGATCAGTGCGAGCGCGAGACCGATCTGCCGCGCCAGCCTCGCCTGCGGCCGCGGAATGCGCGCAACGATCACCGACAGGAAGATGACATTGTCGATGCCAAGGACGATTTCGAGCGCGGTGAGCGTGAGCAGCGCGGCCCATGCCTCGGGGCTGGTCAGAAGTTCAATCATGCTTTCAGGGATCTCAGGAGACGGATCGCGGAATCGCTCGCCACGACATAAATGCCAATGACACAAAGGAGCGCTACGACCGGCAGGCCGACATCGAAGTCGCGCGCCAACACATCGATCGCGAGCACTCCCCAGACCACCATCAGCGCCAGCGTCAGCCAGCGCAGCCGAACCACGCGGACAGGGTGGATGACGTGGAACGGCACAAAGGTCAGCACGATGAGTGCCGCCACAGCCAGGCTCGCCAGGGCCGCCGGCGGATGCAGCAGGAAGAGATAGAAGGCTGCGATATTCCAAAGGCCGGGGAAGCCCCGAAAATGGTTGTCGTCGCTCTTCATCCGCCGATCGGCAAAGTAGAGCGCACCGGTAACGGCAACCCCGACCCCGAGCAGCGGCGCGGCGAGCGGCAGCAGCAAACCGCTCGCTGTGATCGCATAGGCCGGCACGAACACATAAGTGACGAAATCGACCACGAGATCGAGCACGTCACCGGACCAGTATGGCTGCACTGTCATGACGTCCAATCGGCGCGCCATCGGACCATCGAGACCGTCGATGACGAGAGCCACACCCAGCCACCAGAACATTGCCGTCCAATGTTCGCGGACGGCCTCGAGCATGGCGAGCAGCGCCACGCCAGCACCGAGCGCAGTGAAGACGTGAACTGAAAATGCCGCCGCCCGGTGCGCCGGCGTTGCCAATGCGTCGCCCTCTGGTTTCAACTGATCCATGACCACGGCAGTGCTAGCAGGAATCGGAACGAATTGCACATCGGCCGCTGCGCCCTATCGCCGCGTATTTACTACATAGACCGTCATGCTTAGGTAGGCTTGAAAAAGTCCGCGAGAAGGTCGATGTTCCCAACATGACTGATACACCCGCCTCTTTCGATGTCGTCGTGGTCGGTGGCGGTCCCGCGGGACTCGCGGCCGCCATCGCACTTGCGCAAAGCGGCGCCGCGACCGCTCTGGTCGCCCGGCGTGCCCCATACGCCGACAACCGCACCACTGCCCTGCTCGGCGGCTCGGTCGACTTTCTCGATGAGCTCGGGGTCTGGCAACTCTGCAAGGACCGGGCTGCGGGATTGAAGGCGATGCGGCTCGTGGATGACACCGGCCGCCTGATCCGCGCTCCCGAAGTCCGCTTCGTCGCGGACGAAATCGGGCTCGACGTCTTCGGCTACAACGTCGCCAACAGCGTGCTCGTCGAGGCGCTCGAGCAGCGCGCCGCGGAGTTGCCCAGCCTGGTCCGGATCGACCAGGAGGCCGAACGCGTGTTCCCGCAAGAGGACGAGGTACAGGTCACAACCCCGTCGGGCCTGGTCATATCCGCCCCGCTCGTCGTCGGTGCCGATGGACGGCACTCGATGTGCCGTGATGCGGCCGGCATCGGTGTCTCCACGCGGGTGCTGAACCAGGCCGCGCTGACTTTCAACATCAGCCACGCGCGGCCGCATCACAACGTGTCCACCGAGTTCCACACGCCTCACGGACCGTGCGTGTTCGTACCGCTTCCCGGTGACCGCTGCAGTGTCGTCTGGGTCGCCGCGCCGAAAGAGGCCGATCGGCTGTTCGCGCTCGACGACGACGCCTTGTCGGCCGCAGCCGAACGGCAGTCGCACGCCATCTTCGGCCGCGTCCAGGTCGAGCCCGGCCGCTATCTCTTCCCGCTCGCGATCGAGCGCCCCCATCATTATGCCCGCAGGCGCATTGCGCTCGTCGGCGAGTCCGCCCATGTGGTGCCGCCGATCGGCGCGCAAGGCCTCAATCTGGGTCTGCGCGATGCGACGGACATTGCGGCCATCGTGAGCAAGGCCAGAGCCGCAGGAGAGGATCCCGGTGCAGCCTCGGTCCTTACGCGCTACGGCGCGGCGCGGCGCGCCGATATCTTGAGCCGCACCTTCGTGATCGATGTCGCCAATCGCTCTCTGCTCAGCGATTTCGTGCCGATGCAGTCGCTGCGCGCGTTCGGCATGCATCTGATCGGCTCGATCGGCCCGCTGCGTCGGCTTGCGATGCGCGAGGGGCTGGCGCCCTCATGGCGGCCAAACGCGATCGGCCCCCATCGTCGCGCGAGTTAGTCTTAGCTGCGCCAGACCGTCTCACGGAAAGACGAGCCGGCCGCTTTGGATCAGCCACATCACGCTGGTCAGCGTGACGACGGACGCGAATGTACCGATCAGCACCGTAACCGAGGCCGGCTCGACCCAGGTCTCATTCTGACGCGCGATCACGAACACATTGAGCGCCGGCGGCAACGAGGCCATCAACACAGCGGTCGCCGCCCAGGGCTGGGCGAACGGACCGAATGCGAGCATCAGGCCGAACGAGAGCAGCGGGTGGATCAGCAGCTTCACCGTGATCACGGCAGGCACCTCCCACGGCACGCGCTTGAAGGACCGGAGCGCCACAGTGACCCCAAGCACGAACAAGGCGCTGGGGGCTGCTGCGTTCTGCAGGAACTGCAAGGTGCGATCGAGCGCAACCGGAGGCTGGAAATGCATCGCGGCGGCGACCGCGCCGGCGCAGGTCGACATGATCAGCGGGTTGAGGAGGATCTGACGCAGCACGACACGCAATGCGTGTAGCAGCGAGGGGTGATCGCGGTCCGTCAGCTCGATCAGCAGCGGCACGATCGAGAACAGGAAGATGCTGTCGCAGCAGAAGATCAGCGCGGTCGGCGCGGCGGCCTGGCTGCCGAGCACTGCGAGGGCCAGGCCCGGTCCCATGTAGCCGATATTGCCATAACCACCGGCAAGCCCCGCCATGGTCGCCTCACGCAACGACAGCCGCCCCGCGACACGCCCGACCACCAGCGCGAACGCGAACGCCAGCATGGTCGACAGCGTGGTGGCGACCAGAAATGGCGGGTTGTTCAATTCCGCGAACGGCGTGCGCGCCATGATCCCGAACAGCAGCGCCGGCAGCGACACGTAGAGGAGGAAGAAATTCATCCAGGCGAGCCCGGCATCGGGCAGCCGTTTCAATTTACCGCAGGCGAAGCCGATGAAGACGACGCCGAAATACGGCAGCGCCAGGTTCAGGATATCGATCATGAAAGCGTCGGGATGAGTATTTGCGCGGCGGGACTCGACTCCCCTTCTTAGATTAAATCGGTCCCGGGGGCACTAGCGTCAGCCGCAATCCTGGTCTATTCGGAAAGGATGATCAAAGCGCGAACTGCCAAGTTCCAGATCGGCCAGATCGTCCGGCACCGGATTTTCTCGTTTCGGGGCGTGATCTTCGACATTGATCCGGAATTCAACAACACCGAGGAGTGGTGGCTGTCGATCCCTGAAGAGGTGCGCCCTCACAAGGATCAGCCGTTTTATCATCTGCTGGCGGAGAACGCGGACTCCGAATATGTCGCCTATGTGTCGGAGCAGAACCTGCTGCCCGACAACTCCGGCGAGCCGATCCGCCATTCCCAGCTTTCGGACCTCTTCATCAAGGACAAGTCAGGCGGCTATCGTCCGCGTAATTCGTCCTTGAACTGAATCGGCCACCCGCGACCTGCGCGGGCCACCAGTCCAAACTAACAAAGAACCCACAAAAAAGGCGCCCTTCCGAGCGCCTTTTTTGCTTCTCCGACAGTCCGACGCCACCACTGCGGTGGCGTGGCAGGTGCGGAACGAACGTCAGGTCCGCTCCGCTTGCCTCATTTCGCGGCTGTGGGCGGTGCGGCTTCAAGCTTCTTGCGAGCTTCCTCAGCGCGCTTCTGCAGCTCTTCCTGCAGCTTCTTCTGGTTCTCTTCGAACTGTTTCGGGTCGGTTGGCGGGCCGTCATAGGCCTTGGCGAAGCTGCTTCCCGTATCCTTCTCCTGCAGCGGCAGCGGCAAGGTCAGCGCAGCGCCGTTGGAGTTGATCGCCTGGACGTACAGATTCTGGCCCTTCTTCATGCTGGCGATGAACTCGGGCGTCGCCTCATAGTCGGACATGCAGCCGTTCTGGAAGCAGATCACGTAGGGGTTCTGCATCGGCGGGTTGTTGTCGACGACGATCCGGGTCCCCGGCTGAAGCTGCATGCCAAGCGGCAGGGTGACGCGCAGGATCTTCTTCGGCTCACCTTCCGGCTCGATGATGACGGCGGCGACCACGGGCTGGCCGGACTCGATACGGCCGTCCTTGCCGATGAAGCAAACCTGCTTGGCGTTCGCGTCCTGCCCCTTGAGACAGAATTTGGTCCAGGGCGCATAGATCAGCTGGATCTGCTGGTCGGGCGTCGGCTGCTGGCCCGGAGCCTGGGCCGGCGCACCAGCAGCGGGTGGCGCGCCAGGCGCCTGCGCAGCCGGTGCTCTAGGCGCGGCCGGGCCCTTCCCCTTCGCGCCAGGGGCCTGGGCTTGCGCGGCAGAGGAAACAGCCAGCGCGGTTGCCGCCAGCAAGGCGACGAGCCGCCCACGCGGCCCAACCGACGAGGCCAAGTCACGGAAATTCATTGCGGAAAACCCTTTCTGAACGGCAGCGCCCGAGACCGCCAAAGACGCCACACCAAGCCGTTTCGCGCGGCTGTCTCCTCAGGAATTGAGGCGGTTAAGTGACAGGCGTTGCTGCTTTGCCCGATCGCCCGCCTTCATAACGTGGCGGGCGGAAAGATCAATGCCGAGGCAGCCTGCGTCGGCGCGATCTACCGGCTCGCGGCCTGTGCTAAAAGACGCTTGTGAGCTGTTCCGAATCAAATGCTTGCGTTCCTATGTTCATGCTCCGGTGCATGCGGCTTGCCGCCGGGGCAGTTTGTGCTGTTATCGCGGTGCTGTTGCAAACGATCTACACTGCACCTGCAGGCGCGACCGAGAGCCATGCCATCGCCATGCACGGCCTGCCGGCGCTGCCCGCCGATTTCACCCATCTGCCCTATGTCGATCCGGCCGCTCCCCAAGGCGGTCGCCTGACCTGGGGCTTGCTCGGAACCTTCGACAGCCTCAATCCCTTCATCGTCAAGGGTATTGCAGTGCAGCAAGTGCGCGGCTACGTGGTCGAGAGTCTGCTCGCCCGCGGCAATGACGAGGCCTTCACGCTCTACGCGCTCCTGGCCAGAAGCGTCGAGACCGATGACGCAAGAACCTACGTCACGTTCCGGCTGGACCCGCATGCCCGATTCTCCGATGGCGAGCCGGTCCGTGCCGAGGACGTTCTGTTCTCCTGGGCGCTGCTCCGCGACCATGGCCGGCCCAATCATCGGCAGTATTACAGCAAGGTCGCCAAGGCCGAGGCACTGGACCCGCTCACGGTCCGGTTCGACTTCGGCGGTGTCGAAGATCGCGAACTGCCGCTGATTCTCGGGCTGATGCCGATCCTGCCGCGGCATGCGACCGACGTGTCGAGATTTGAAGAGACCACGATGACGGCGCCGATCGGCTCCGGTCCTTATCGCGTCACCGCGGTGCGGCCAGGAGCCAGCGTGAGCCTGACCCGAAATCCGGACTATTGGGGCCGCGACCTCCCGATCAACCGTGGATTGTGGAACTTCGATGAGATCCGGTTGGACTTCTATCGCGAGGCAAATGGTTCCTTCGAAGCATTCAAGCGCGGGCTCTACGACTTCCGGGTCGAGGACGAACCTCTGCGCTGGCACGATGGCTACAATTTTCCGGCCGCAAGGACCGGCGAGGTCGTCCGCGATACCGTGACCTCGGGCATGCCGCAGCCCTCGCAGTTTCTCGTCTTCAACACCCGCCGGCCGGTCTTCTCCGACATCCGGGTGCGCCGCGCCCTAACGCTGCTGTTCGATTTCGAATGGATCAACCGCAACTATTTCTTCGGACTGTACAAGCGCAGCGGCGGCTATTTTGCAGGGTCGGAACTGTCGGCCTACGGGCGTCCCGCCGATACGGTCGAACGAGAGCTGCTCAAACCGTTTGCCGGCGAGATCCCACCCGACATCCTCGACGGCAGCTATCGCCTTCCGATCACCGATGGCTCAGGTCGCGACCGCCAGACGTTGCGCACCGCACTGAACCTGCTGTCCGAGGCCGGATATCAGCTCGATGGCGCGGTGTTGCGGCAGCGCGCGAGCCATGCGCCGCTCGCCTTCGAAATCTTGGTGACGACCAGGGATCAGGAGCGCATTGCGCTCGCGTACTCCGATAGCCTCAAGCGCGCCGGGATCGCGGCCGCGGTGCGCGTCGTCGATCCCGTGCAATTCGATCAACGCCGGATCGGCTTCGAATTCGACATGATCCAGAATCGCTGGGACCAGTCGCTGTCGCCGGGCAACGAACAGGCCTTCTACTGGGGGAGCGAGGCTGCGGACCAGCCGGGCAGCCGCAATTACATGGGCGCCAAGGACCCGGCCATCGATGCGATGATCGCCGCGCTGTTGCGCGCTCGCGACAGGTCCGACTTTGTTGCGGCCGTCCGCGCCCTGGACCGCGCGCTGATGGCTGGCTTCTACGCAATTCCAGTGCTTAATGCGGCCGACGAATGGATTGCACGCTGGAATCGGATAGAACGTCCAAAGCGAACAGCTCTGTCGGGATCGCTCCCCGAGAGTTGGTGGCGGCGGCCGGACATGACGCCGAAATGATCGGCTGTGGCAGGACCATTTTCGGAGATCCGGGTTTCCGCCACACCGGGAATGATGGGGCAGCAGGTGAACCAGGTTACGACATCGCCGACGCTTGACGGGTTGTTCCAGCGTATCCTGGCGCGTAAGCCGGATGCGGTCGCATTGATAGATCCGGTCAACAAGCCGCGGGTCACCGGCCAGCCCCAGCGGATACTGACCTATGCCGACGCCGATCGGATCATTGCCGCGCTCGCAGCGCATTTCATCGACGCTGGGCTTCCGACGAATTCGGTGATCGCGGTGCAGCTGCCGAACACCGTGGAATTCATGCTGACCGTGCTCGCCGCGCATCGCGCCGGGCTCGTCGTAGCGGTGTTCCCGCTGCTGTGGCGCCAGGCGGAGCTGGTGGCGGCGTTGAACCGCATCAGTGCTCGCGCAATCGTCACCACCACCAAGGTCGACGGCGTGATCCATGCCGATCTCGCGATGCATGCTGCGGCGGAAGCGTTCTCGATCCGCCACGTCTGCGGGTTCGGCAGCGAGCTGCCGGAGGGCATGTTTTCGCTGGATCAGGCGATTGCAAAGCCGTCGCGCTCGGCGCGAAACGTCCTGCAGGACGGCCGCAAGGCCGCGATCATCTCCTTCGATGTCACCGGCGACGGCTTCCGCGCCGTGCCGCGCAGCCATTTGAGCCTGATCGCGGGGGGACTTGCGGTCTCGCTGGAGAGCGATCTGCCGCAGGGTGCCAACATGATGTCGGCCTTCGTGCCGTCGTCCTTCGCCGGCCTCACCTCCTCGCTCGTCACCTGGCTGCTATCGGGCGGCAGCCTCGCCCTGCATCATCCGTTCGATTCCGATACGCTGGAGCAGCAGATCAACGAGCTCGGCTGCAATGCCCTGATCGCGCCGGCGCAGCTGGCGCTGCGGCTCGATGAGGGCGATCTCGCGGCTCGTCTGCCAAGCTTGCGGCACGTCATCGGCATGTGGCGGGCGCCCGAGCAGGTGGGATCGAGCCCGGCCTGGATTTCGCAGCAGGTCGAGATGACCGACGTGTATTTGTTCGGCGAGGCCGGAATGTTCGCGGTTCGTCGCACGACGCCGGACGGCGCGCCCGGTCCGGTCAAGCCGGGGTTGCAAGGCGTGCCACGCGACCAGCCGGGCTCCTCGATTGCGGGCGAGGTGCTGGTGACGCCAAAGGGCACCCTCGGACTGCGCGGCCCCATGGTCGTCGTTGCAGCCTATGCGCCCCCGGCACCGCCGAGCGACTCTCTGGTCCCGGCGCAACCGCGAGATTACGTCGATACCGAATACGCCGTTCGTCTCGACCGCGTCCGGGACGTGATCTCGATCACCGCGCCGCCGGCCGGCGTAATGGCGGTGGGCGGCTATCGCTTCCTGGCGCAGGACCTGCACGAGTGGTCGCGACGGCTGGGCCAGGGGGCCCTGCTGACCGCCCTGCCCGATCGTCTCAGCGGCCACCGGCTGGCTGGGCGTGCCATGGACAATGCGCGGGCCCGCGAGGCGCTGGCGGAGCTCGGGCTCAACCCCCTCATGGTAGAGGCATTTCGGGACCGGACCAGCACTTCGGCCTGAAGCAGCACACATTGCTAACGGCGCGTTAACGCAGGCAACTTAGGATCACAGGCCCAATCGCCTGCGTTTCTGAGTATCCTTATGTCCCAGCAAGGCCCGCTTCTTCTCGTCTCCAATTCCGCACGGCCTTCGCTGGTGGCCGCCCTCGAGGCAGCCCAGCTATCCCCCTCGGTCCAGACCACCTGGCGCGAGGCGGTGCGCGCTTCGTCCGAGCTGCAACCCGCAGTCGTGCTGGCGGCACTGGACGGTGCACCCGAGGCCGACATCGCGGCCGTGGCGCGACAGTTGGTTGCGCGAAAACCCTACGTTCCGGTGATAGCGCTCGGGCCTCACGGCCAGCTGCCGGATAATGCCGTGCCTTTCCGGACCGAGAACGACACCGACCGTCTCGTGGCCCGCGTGCGAGCCGCGCTCCGCCTTCGCAGCCTGCATGCGACGGTGCTGCGGCGGCTCAGCGAAGCCCGTGCCGAACCCATCTCCCTGCCGGATAGCGATCCGCTCAACGACGCCACCGTGCTGCTGCTCGGCCGCGGCACGTCCTATCCAGAGCTTTCGGTCGCGCTCGGCGAGCGCATGGCGGTGGTCGGCGCGCTCAGTATCGAGGCGGCCGCCAAGCATCTCGCGAGCCGCGAGATCGATGGGGTCGTGCTCGGCGACGGCTTCACGCCGCGCGTCGTCGATGCCTTTCTCACCGTGCTGTCCGAGGACACGCGCTTCCGCAGCCTGGCCGTCGTGGTGACCTGCAGCGTTCCTGCGCCGCCGGTCGCGCTGGCCAATCTCGAGGTCGTCACCGGCGACCCCGCGCACATTGCCGCCAACGCCTTGCCGCTGATCCGTCAGCACGCCCTCGAGGCGCGTTTGAACCGGACGCTCAGGGCAATCGAAGCCGGCGGGATGCTCGATCCGCAGACCGGTCTGTTGACCAAGTCTGCCTTCGCCCGCGACTTCGCGACCGCCGTGAGCCAGGCTTTGAAGCGAGGCAGCGGGCTTGCAGCCGCACGCTTTGCCTTCGACCCGACGCATCCCCGCGCGCAGTTCGACGGCGCCCGGATCATCGGCCGGCTGATGCGGCGGACCGATTTCGGCACCCGCGAGGACAACGGCTCGGTGATCGTGGTGTTCGCCGAGACCGATCTGCGCGCCGCGCACGGGATCGCGCGTCGCCTGACGAGCGTGATGCGCCACACTTCGCACGGCAAACGTGACGCACGCGCTGAGCCATCCATCACCGTCGCCGCGCTGCAGCCGGGCGATACCGCACGCAGCCTGCTCGCGCGGCTGTACGACGAGACACACCGCGCAGCGTCTTGATATAGTCGAAGGCACACTGCCGTCATTGCGAGGAGCGAAGCGACGAAACAATCCAGCATCGCCGTTATGGCGCGAGATACTGGATTGCTTCGTTGCGCCCGCAATGACGGCTGAATCTGGCAGACGGCGCTCCATTCGCAATGCCTTGCTGATATCGGACGCTCGCTGCCGCCGGCTTCATCACGATCTCAACCCAACACCTACATTCCGCGACCGCGCATTCGCCCCACTCGTCTGATTTCGTCGTTTCGGACCTGGGGGCCTCCTGTACAGAGGAGCATTGCACGTGCAGAAACAACAATCTCGCGACGAGACCGACTGGGTGAGCGTGATCGCGATCGTTCTGGTCTTCGCTGTCGCCACCTGTGCGCTGCATTTCGGCTGGTTGCTGAGATAAGCCGTCACCTAGCTTCCACGCACTTCAGAAGCGATCTGATTGCGACGGTGCGTTCTCCGCCAAAAAGGGTCGCCGAAAGCTTCAGTGTATCCGCAACGTCCAATAGCTCAGCAGGAAGCCGACTCGAGCCAATCGGAGCATCGGGAATGGCGACGAGCTCATAACCGCCCGTTTCATTCTTTCCTGTACGATGGACGTCGGTCCAATCGTAGACGAATAGCCCTCTTTCGCACAACGCGATGAAGCTGTCCGGCCGCGGCACCCCGACAAGCTGACGATAGGACGATACGACCGGCAAACGGCACAACTGCTCTTCAAGATTCTCTATCGGGAGAAGCTACACCTCCAATGCGATCGAAGGGGATTGGTCCGGCACCTGCAGTCATGAACGCGCCAGATGTCTCTGGCGATCGGACGCAAGCCACGTACATTCAATCCCAATCGGGTATTGTCTCATATTCATCTGATGCCGAGCCTTTGCAGGACTACGCCGCCTTCTTCTTCTCTGCGAGCTCGGCAAGGTCCTTCAGGATATCCGTGGCCCCCGCGAGCCGCTCTTCCGGCGTCTCCCAATCCTGCAGGAACACCACTTTCATGTCGGGCCGCACCTTGGCAGCCTGGCCATGGCGCTTGATGAAGGCCACCAGCCGCTCGGGGTGGGCAAAGCTGTTGTCGCGGAAGGCAATGACCGCGCCCTTCGGACCGGCATCGACCTTCTCGACATTGGCCCTGCGGCAGTAGTTCTTGATCGCCGCGACCTTGAACAGATAGCGCGTCTCGTCCGGCAGCTTGCCGAAGCGGTCGCGCAGCTCGGCGGCGAAGTTCTCGATCTCCTCGTCGGTCTCCAAATCTGCGAGCCGGCGATACAGCGACAGCCGCACCGAGAGATCTGAGACGTAGTCCTCCGGAATGAGCACGGGCATGCCGATCGTGATCTGCGGCGACCAGCGATCGACGGTGGGCTCGGTAACGCCGGCCTTGAGGTTCTCGATCGCCTCCTCCAGCATCGACTGGTACAGCTCGAAGCCGACTTCCTTGATGTGGCCGGACTGTTCCTCGCCGAGCAGATTGCCGGCGCCGCGAATGTCGAGGTCGTGGGAGGCGAGCTGGAATCCCGCGCCCAGCGTCTCTAGCGACTGCAGCACGGTCAGGCGTTTCTCCGCCTGCGCGCTGATCTTGTGCGTCGACGGCAGCGTGAACAGCGCGTAGGCGCGCAGCTTGGAGCGGCCGACGCGGCCACGTAGCTGATAGAGCTGGGCGAGGCCGAACATGTCGGCGCGGTGCACGATCAGCGTGTTGGCCCTGGGAATGTCGAGGCCGGATTCCACGATCGTGGTCGAGAGCAGGATGTCGAACTTGCCGTCGTAGAAGGCGGAGATGATGTCCTCGATCACGGTCGGCGCCATCTGACCGTGCGCGACTGCGACCTTCATCTCCGGCACGGTCTTGTCGAGGAACTCCTTGACCTCGGCAAGATCGTCGATGCGCGGCACGACGTAGAAGGCCTGGCCGCCGCGATAGCGTTCGCGCAGCAGCGCCTCGCGGATCATCACGGGATCATGCGGCGCGACGAAGGTGCGCACGGCAAGGCGATCGACCGGGGGCGAAGCAATGATCGACAGCTCGCGCACGCCGGTCAGGGCCAGCTGCAGCGTGCGCGGGATCGGTGTAGCCGACAGCGTCAGCACATGCACCTCGGCGCGCAGCTGCTTCAGCCGTTCCTTGTGGCTGACGCCGAAATGCTGCTCCTCGTCGACGATGAGCAGGCCGAGATCGCGGAACTTGATCGATTTGCCGAGCAGCGCGTGAGTGCCGACCACGATGTCGACCGAGCCGTCGGTCAGCCCCTTCTTGACCTGGTTGAGCTCCTTGGTCGAGACGAGGCGCGAGGCCTGCGCGACATTGACCGGAAAGCCGCGGAAGCGCTCGGTGAAGGTCTTGGCATGCTGGCGCGCGAGCAGCGTCGTCGGCACCACGACCGCGACCTGCTTGCCGTCGAGCGCCACCGCGAACGCCGCGCGCAGGGCGACTTCCGTCTTGCCGAAACCGACATCGCCGCAGATCAGCCGGTCCATCGGACGTCCGGCTTCGAGATCGCCGAGCGTCGCCTGGATCGCGGCGAGCTGGTCCTCGGTCTCATCATAGGGGAAGCGCGCACAGAACTCGTCGTAGAGCCCGGCCTGGACCGGCAGCTTCGGCGCCTCGTGCAGCATGCGTTCGGCCGCGATCTTGATCAGCTCGCCCGCCATTTCGCGGATGCGGTTCTTCAGCTTGGCCTTGCGGGTCTGCCAGCCCGAGCCGCCGAGCTTGTCGAGTTCGACATTGGTCTGGTCGGAGCCGTAGCGCGACAACAGCTCGATGTTCTCTACCGGCAGATACAGCTTGGTCTCGCCGGCGTAGCGCAGCTCGAGACAGTCATGCGGCGCGCCGGCGACCTCGAGCGTCTGCAGGCCAACGAAGCGGCCGATGCCGTGATCGACATGGACCACGATGTCGCCGACGCCAAGACTGGTGACCTCCGAGATGAAATTGTCGAGCTTGCGGCTGGCGCGGCGCGGCCGCACCAGGCGGTCGCCGAGGATGTCCTGCTCGGAGATGACGGCGATCTGGTCGGTCTCGAAGCCGGTCTCGAGCCCGAGCACCGCCAGCATGGTCTCGTTGCGCGGGGTGGCCTGCACCATGCGCCAGGTGTTGACGCTGGTGACCAGCGTCAGCTTGTGATCCCGCAGCATGCTGGTCATGCGGTCGCGCGAGCCTTCGCTCCACAGCGCGATCACCACCTTCTTGCGCTGCGCCTGCAGCGCCTGCACATGCGCCACGACGGCTTCGAATACGTTGACCGCGGCATCGTTGCGCTCGGGCGCGAAATTGCGGCCCTGGCGGGCGCCGATGTCGGCCACGCCAGCCGCTTCCGGCACGGCAAACGGCGTCAGCTTGGCGACCGGCGCCGCATCGAGCCGCGCCGTCCATTCGGCTTCGCTCAGATAGAGCCGGTCAGGCGGCAGCGGCTTGTAGATCGCGCCGCCGCCGGGATGCTCCATCGCCTCGCGCCGCGCGTCGTAATAGTCGGCGATCTGCTTGAAGCGCTCGCGCGCGGCATCCTCGCCCTGCGACTCGATGATGACGGGCGTGCCGGCGAGATAATCGAACAGCGTCTCCATGTTGTCGTGGAACAGCGGCAGCCAGTGCTCCATGCCGGGATAGCGGCGGCCTTCGCTGACGGCCTCGTAGAGCGCATCGTCGCGCTCGGGCGCGCCGAACTCGGCGACATAGCCCATGCGGAAGCGGCGGATGGTGTCGGTGACCAGCTGGAATTCGGAGACCGGCACCAGGTCGAGCGAGCGCATGTCCAAGAGCGTGCGCTGGGTCTCCGCATCGAAGGTGCGGATCGACTCCAGCGAGTCGCCGAAGAAGTCGAAGCGCACCGGCTGATCGAGCCCGGCTGGAAACAGATCGAGGATGCCGCCACGCACGGCATATTCGCCGCTCTCGCGCACCGTCGACGACCTATTATAGCCGTTGTGCTCCAACCAGGCGACGACCGAGTCCATCGGCACGACATGGCCTGGCGCCACCGACAGCGCCTGTCCGGCCATGGTCTCGCGCGCCGGCACGCGCTGCACGGCCGCATTCACCGTCGTGAGCACGATCAGCGGCTTGTCGCTGCCGGCCAGCCGCGACAGCCGCGCCAGCGTGGTGACGCGCTGCGCCAGGATGCCGCCATGCGGCGAGACGCGATCGTAAGGCTGGCAGTCCCAGGCCGGGAATTGCATCACGGGCAGATCGGGCGCGAAGAACTCCAACGCACGCGCGAGCTGCTGCATCCGTGCGCCGTCGCGGCAGATCACGGCAAGGCTGACCGCCGGCGGCTTCGGCCGCGCGGCAACGGCACGGGCAAGATCGGCGGCGACCAGACCTTCGGCGCCTTCCGCGACATTGGCGAGCGTCAGCGCGCGTCCAGGCGCCAGCAGCTCGGCAGGCGATTTGACAGGGCTCTTCATCAATCCAAACCCACGGCGCGGAACGCCTTGATGCGCAGAAACAGCGCGCCGGCCGCCTCGGGCGGCAGCGGCCCGTGGCCAGTCACCGCCGCGTAGAAATCCTGATCCGGAATTTCGAGCAGCTGCTCGAGCTCGGCCAATTCGTCATCGGCAAGCGTCGCGATCTCGGCATCGGCGAAACGGCCCAGGATCAGGTCCATTTCCCGCGTGCCACGGTGCCAGCAGCGAAACAGCAGCCGCTTGCGGCGGTCATCAAGCCCCTGGCTCGATCGGGTCGTCCCAGTCATCGCGATATCCTTGCGGTACAACGCCAAAAGCCCGGACGGAGCCGGGCGCGGTTCATATAGCGACCGTCCCCGGTCCTGTCAGCCCTGTCCGACGCAGAACCGACATGTTCGGGCCGTTCGCGGACGAAAAAACAGGTGGACGCCGGCCAAGGAGCGGATATGCCGGCCGAAACGGTCTTAAGTGTCGTCGATGCGCCCTGCTCTGCTCAATCCGCTATTTGCTCCGGTCACGAGCCTCGCCGGCGTCGGTCCGAAACAGGACCAGCTGCTGCGCTACCTGCTCAGCACGACCGACACCCCGCGTCTGGTCGATCTGCTGCTGCATCTGCCCTCGAGCGTGATCGACCGCCGCAACAGGCCCAAGATCCGGGATGCCGAGGTCGGAACGATGGTGACCTTGGAGGTGACGGTGGAGCGGCACCGGCCGTCGCGCAATGCGCGGGCGCCTTACCTGGTCTATGCCAGCGACGACACCGGCGACGTCGTACTGACCTTCTTCCGTGCCAAGGGCGACTACATCGAGAAGCAGCTGCCGATCGGCGCCAAGCGCTACGTCTCGGGCACCATGCAGCGCTACGATGGAATGCCGCAGATCGTCCATCCCGACCGCATCCTCGACGAGGCGGCGTTTGCAAGACTGTCCGGCATCGATCCGGTCTATCCCCTGACCGAGGGCCTCGCGCTGGGCTCCTTGCGGCGCGCGATCGCGCTGGCGCTCACCAAGCTGCCGAACCTGCCGGAATGGATCAGCCCGGAAGTTTTGAGCCGCTGCGGTTTCCCGCCGCTCAAGGAGGCGCTGACGCGCGTGCACGTTCCGCAGGAACTGACGGACGTGCTGCCGGAAAATCCATACTGGTCGCGGCTGGCCTTCGATGAACTGCTCGCCGGCCAGCTGGCGCTGGCGCTGGTGCGGGCACAATTGCGCCGTCCCGCGGGCAACCGCCACGCCGGCGACGGCCATCTCCGCCGCAGGATCATCGACGCCCTGCCCTATGCGCTGACGAACTCGCAGGCCCAGGCGATGGCCGCGATCTCGGAGGATCTCGGCAAGCCCGTGCGCATGCTGCGGCTGCTGCAGGGCGATGTCGGCTCCGGCAAGACCGTCGTGGCGCTGCTGGCCGCGGCGGCCGTCGCCGAAGCGGGCAAGCAGGCGGCGCTAATGGCGCCGACCGAGATTCTGGCACGTCAACACGCCAAGACCATTGCTCCGCTGGCCGAACGAGCCGGCATGCAGGTAGCGATCCTCACTGGCCGCGAGAAAGGCAAGGAGCGCCGCGATATTCTCGCACGGCTGGAGGCCGGCGAGATCGATCTGCTGGTCGGCACCCATGCGCTGATCCAGGACGATGTCGTCTTCAAGGCCTTGGCGCTCGCGATCGTCGACGAGCAGCACCGCTTCGGCGTGCGCGAGCGGCTGGCGCTGACGTCCAAGGGCGAGGCGGTGGACGTGCTGGTCCTCAGCGCGACCCCGATCCCACGCACCTTGGTGCTGACCTATTTCGGCGACATGGACATCTCCGAACTGCGCGAGAAGCCGGCCGGACGTCAGCCGATCGACACCCGCGCCGTCGCGGACACGCGCCTCGGCGAGGTGATGGATGCGGTCGGCCGCGCCCTCAACGCCGGCAAGCTGGTCTATTGGATCTGCCCGCTGGTCGAGGAATCCGAGGCCGAGGGCACCGATCATCTGACCAATGCGACCGAGCGGTTCGAGAGCCTGCAAAAACGTTTCGGCGATCGCGTCGGTCTCGTCCACGGCCAGATGAAAGGCACCGAGAAAGACCGTGTCATGGGCCAGTTTGCAGCTCATGAAATCCGGCTTCTGGTTGCCACCACCGTGGTCGAGGTCGGCGTCGACGTGCCGGCAGCGACCATCATGGTGATCGAGAATGCCGAGCGCTTCGGGCTCGCGCAGCTGCATCAATTGCGCGGCCGCATCGGCCGCGGCTCGGAAGCCTCGACCTGCATCCTGCTCTATCACGAGCCGCTCGGGCAGATGTCGAAATCGCGGCTCGCCGTGATCCGCGAAACCACCGACGGTTTTCGCATTGCCGAGGAGGATCTGAAGCTGCGCGGCGAAGGTGACGTGCTCGGCATCCGCCAGAGCGGCCTGCCCGGCTATCGCATCGCGCGCCCCGAGGTGCACGCCCAGCTGATCACGCAGGCCCGCGACGAGGCACTGCGCGTGTTGAAGGAGAACCCCAAGCTTGAGGGCCCGCGCGGCGAGGCGCTGCGTTGTCTGCTCTATCTCTACGAACGCGACGAGGCGATTCCATTGCTGACGGCGGGGTAGATCGGCGCGTGCTTCCGTAGGCTGCGCAAAGGCGCGTTGAACGGTGCTTCTGCCTCGCCGGTGTGGGAGGCCCGCCGTGCCCACCCTTCGCCTTCTGCATCGACTAACAACGCTGTCGTCCCGGCCTTGAGCCGGGACCCATAATCCCGGATAGCAGTTTGAGGCAGGCGCGCGTTGACCGGCTCGCCTGCCAGATCCGCCGCGGCGTATGGGTCCCGGTTCGGCGCCGCGACGGCGCTGGCGCGCGTCGCGGCTTGCCCGGGACGACGAGGGGGAGTTCTGGATGGCTTCGCATCCATCGCAATATTGCGTGGAGACAGCTACGCGGACTTCTTCACCTTGCAGCTCTCGGCAAACGCGACCAGCTTGGCACCTTCGGTTCCTGCGCCCTGCGCATCGGCCGCGATGTGCTCGAACAGGCGGGCAAAACCTTCGTAGATCAGAGCCGCCGGATGATCCTCTCCCAGGAAGCCCGCGATCTCGCGCATCTCGGCGACCCAGCGATAGGCTTTCGGAATCATGTCCGGCAGCGCGTTGGCGAGACGGGCTTGCACCGCCGGCGCGCTCAGCGCGAGTTCGTCGCGTAGCGCATCGGCCGCGCCGGCGTCCGTCGCCGCCAGCACCATCGCCGTGCCAACCCCGGTCAGGCCTTTGCTGATGCCGGCATAGGACATCTTGAGCGCCGACGCCGCGCCGACCGGCCCATCAATGATGCGTAGATCGAGCCCGAGATCACGCAGCGCCGCGACGTTCTTGGCGCTGTCGCCGCTGACGTAAAGCGCCGGCCCCTTCGTGCCCGGCTTCGGCGGCAGCCCGATGATGGCGGCATCGACGAAGCGCGCACCAGCGGACAATACGATCGCTTCGATCTTGGCGATCGTCTCGACGTTGACCGCGTTGCAGTCGACGATCACCGGCTTTTTCGCATTCTTCGTGATCAGGGTTGCCAACTGCCCGGCCAGCGTAACCGCCTCGGCCGGCGGCACGATCGACAGGATGATGTCGGCATTGACGATCGCGGCGGCGTCGGCCGCGATCATGCCGGCCTTCGCGGCGCGTGCCGTGGTTGCCGCGCTGCGGCCCTCCAGCGACGTCAAAACCTTCGCGCCATGCTCGGCGAGCCGCGCCGCCACCGCGCTGCCCATGGCGCCGGGCGCAAGAATCGCAATGCTGGGGATCATCGACGGCTCCGGTCGTTGCACATCGCAGAGTACGCGACTCCGCCCAAGCATGAACTGTCGAAACGTCAGAGCCCTCTACCGACAGAGCGGGCTTGCGCTCCTTGGCTGAATGAAGATCAATCCGCCTTCGCAGGCTCCGGCTCGAGCGCATCCGTGCGCGCAGATGAATTGGCGATCCGCGCCATATTGGCCATGTTGCCCAGCGCCGCCGCCTTCTTCTGCGGATCGGAGCCCGGCTGCACCACGCCTGCCGACATGATCAGCGTCGCCGCATCCTCTGCCTTCATGTCGATCTCGACGATCTTGCTCTTCGGCACGTAGAAGAAGAAGCCGGTCGTCGGGTTCGGCGCACAGGGCAGGAACACCGAGATGTGATCCTCCTGCCCGGGCAGGCTGTTCGCGATGTCGGGGCTCGGCGGCTGCGAGATCAGCACGATCGACCACATGCCCGGCGAGGGAAACTCGACCAGCCCAACCCGGCGCAGGCTCGAGCCCTTGCCGGAGAACAAGGTCTCGAACACTTGCTTCAGGCCGCGATAGATGGCGCGCACCGCCGGAATCCGGCCGAGAATGCGTTCGCCGAGATCGACCAGCGTGCGGCCGATCAGGTTCGCGGTGAGGAAGCCGAGCAAGGTCAGGCCAACCACCGCTACGATCAGTCCGGAGCCGGGGATGCCGAACGGCAGATAAGTTTCGGGCCGGTAGGCGGAGGGCACGAACGGCCGCACCAGGCCATCGACCCAGGTGACGAACCACCAGGTGATATAGAGCGTGATGGCCACCGGGCCGGCCACCACGAGGCCGGTCAGGAAATAGTTGCGGAACCGAAACATCAACCCGTGGTGGGTGATTTCGGCAGGCGCATCGGCCGGAGGCTCAGGCTGGGGCGGCAGGTCGTCGCGGGAACTCATGCAGGCTTCCGGGTCGGATCAAATCTCAGCTAAGCCTCTTAGCAGATTTTTGAAGGGGAATGGCCCCCTTTCCGTCCTCGAATCGGCTTCTTTGCCGCTCGCGACCTTCGGACGCAGGCAACGGCCTGTCTTACGGATTCCGCTGATCCCAAGCCGCTTCGATCGGCAAGCAGATCGTGGCTATTCCACGGTCACCGATTTCGCGAGATTTCTGGGCTGGTCGACGTCCGTCCCCATGATCACGGCGGTGTGGTAGGCAAGAAGCTGCACCGGAATCGCGTAGACCATCGGCGTGAAGGTCGAGCCCATATCCGGCAAGGTGATCGTCACCAGCGAATCGACCGTCGCTTCGGCCGCCCCCTTCGCGTCCGTCATCAGGATGATGTTGCCGCCCCGGGCGGCGACCTCCTGCATGTTGGATACGGTCTTTTCGAATACGCGATCGTGCGGCGCGATCACCACGACCGGGATGTTCTCGTCGATCAGCGCGATCGGGCCGTGTTTGAGTTCGCCGGCGGCGTAGCCTTCGGCGTGAATGTAGGAGATTTCCTTCAGCTTCAGCGCCCCCTCCAGCGCCAGCGGGTACGATGTGCCGCGGCCGAGATAGAGCACGTCTGTCGATTTTGCGATGTCGCGGGCGAGGCGTTCGATCTGGGGCTCGATCGACAATGCCGCCGTCATCAGCCGCGGAATCTCGACCAGGCTATGGACGAGCTTGGCCTCATCGGTCTCCGACAATTCGCCGCGGGCGCGGCCAGCCGCCACCGCGAGGGTCGCCAGCACCATCAGCTGGCAGGTGAATGCTTTTGTCGAGGCGACGCCGATTTCGGGACCAGCGAGCGTCGGCATCACGATCTCGCTTTCACGCGCGATCGTCGAGGTCGGAACGTTGACCACGGACAGCGTGTGCACGCCCTGTGCCTTGGCGTAGCGGAGCGCGGCCAAGGTGTCGGCGGTCTCGCCGGACTGGGAGATGAAGATCGCGAGGTCGCCCTTGCGCAATGGCGCTTCCCGATAGCGAAACTCGGAGGCGACATCGAGCTCGACCGGCAGTCTCGCGAAGCGTTCGAACCAGTATTTGGCGACATGGCCGGCATAACTCGCCGTGCCGCAGGCGGTGATCGAAATCCGCTGGATGTCCTTGAAGTCGAACGGCAAGGCGGCGGGGAGCGCGATGCGCTCGCTCGCCATGTCGATATAGCGCGCCAAGGTGTGGCCGACGACTTCCGGCTGCTCGTGGATCTCCTTGGCCATGAAGTGGCGGAAGTTCGCCTTGTCGACCAGGGAGGTCGCCGGACCGTGCTTGACGATCTCGCGACTGACGACGGCATTGTTGCGGTCGTAGATCGTCGCACCGTCGTGCGTCAGCACCGCCCAATCGCCGTCTTCCAGATAGCTGATGTTGTCCGTGAACGGACCCAGCGCGATCGCGTCCGAGCCCAGATACATCTCGCCTTTGCCATAGCCGACCGCAAGCGGCGGGCCATTGCGCGCGCCGATCATCAGATCGTCCTGGCCTGCGAAGATAAAGCCAAGCGCGAACGCGCCCTTCAGCTTGCCGAGCGTCTCCTTGACGGCATCGACCGGCGGCACGCCCTGGCCGAGCAGTTCGTCCACGAGATGCAAGACGATTTCGGTGTCGGTCTCGGTTGCGAACACCGTTCCCTTCTTCTGCAGGGCCTCGCGCAGCTCATGGAAATTCTCGATGATGCCGTTATGGACGACGGCGACGCGTTCGGTCGCATGCGGATGCGCGTTGGTCTCGGTCGGCTTGCCATGTGTGGCCCAGCGCGTGTGCCCGATCCCGGTGAAGCCCTTGAGCGGCTCGGCACGAAGCCGCGCTTCCAAATTCTTCAGCTTGCCTTCGGCGCGCCGACGTTCCAGGCGCCCGCCTTCGAGGGTCGCGACGCCAGCCGAGTCGTAGCCCCGGTATTCGAGACGTTTGAGCGAATCGACCAGTTGCTCGGCGACCGGCCCGCGTCCCAAAATGCCGACAATCCCGCACATTCCGCGCCTTCCCCAATCGTCGAAAAGTTACTCAAAAGCCTCGGTTTCTCTTAACGAAATCCGATCACATTCAGGATTCAATAATTATTGCGGATTGCGACAGGGTTAAGTGGAAAGCCTAACCCGCCGAACCGCGCACGAGCCTTAACGCGCCATCAAGGCTTTGGGCAAACAATGCGGGCACGGAGGCTGTCCCATGACCGATCGCAAATGGCCTGACCCCAAAGGCACCAGCCCACTGCATGCACACGACACCGGCAGCCATCTCGCCCATTGGCCACCGCCGAGCATGGGCCGCGAGCTGAAGCCGATGGCCATCAAGCACAAGACCAGCGAGCCAATCAAGCATTCGACGCGGCGTGGGTGGCGCCTGACCCGGGCGATGTTCTCGGAGTTCGAGGACGGCGAGGATTAGACGCGGCCTCCTATTCCTTGGTCTTGGCCTTCTTTGCCTTCAATTTCACCTCGCGATAGCGCGTAGCGCCGCCTTCGCGAATGGTCTGTTGGCTGCGCTCGAGCGCCATCGCGTCGTCGGGAACGTCGCGCGTGATCACCGAGCCTGAGCCGATATAGGCGCCCGCACCGATCTTGATCGGCGCGACCAGCGATGAGTTCGTGCCGATGAAGGCACCCTTGCCGATCATGGTCTTGTGCTTGAGGAAGCCGTCATAGTTGCAGGTGATGGTGCCGGCGCCGATATTCGTATTGGCGCCGACCTCGGCATCGCCGATGTAGGAGAGGTGGTTGACCTTGACACCCTCCTCCAGAACAGCTGCTTTGGTCTCGACGAAATTGCCGATCCGCGCGCCATCGCCGAGCGAGGTGCCCGGCCGCATCCGTGCATACGGCCCGACCGAGGTGTTTCGGCCGATGATAGACTGCACGACATGTGAGAAGGCGTGGATCACGGCACCATCGCCGATCGAGACGCCGGGGCCGATCACAACGAACGGTTCGATCGTCACATCCGTGCCGAACGTCGTATCGGCGGCGAGATACACCGTCTCCGGCGCGATCAAGGTGACGCCGGCATCCATGGCGGCACGGCGGAGTCGGGTCTGCATCACGCTCTCGGCCTCCGCAAGCTGCGCCTTAGTGTTCACGCCGCGCACTTCATCTTCCGAGGTTTCGATCACGACGGCATCGAGTCCCATCTCGCGCGCGATCGCGACCGCGTCGACCAGATAATATTCGCCCTTCTTGTTCGCATTGCCGATCTTGTCCAGGATCTCGAGCGCGCGTGCGCCGTCAAACGCCATCACGCCGGCATTGCACAGGGTGACCTTGCGCTCCTCGTCGCTCGCATCCGCATGCTCGCGGATCGCAACCATGCGATCGCCGTTCAGCAGGAGACGCCCATAACCCGTCGGATCGGCCGCACGAAAGCCAAGCACCGCAAGGGCTGCACCTTGCGCCAGGGGGGCGCGCAGCCGTGCGAAGGTCTCCGCCGAGATCAAAGGCGTGTCGCCGAAGGCGATGAGCAGATCATCGGCGCCCCGCGCTATCGCTTCGCGCGCCGCGAGCACCGCATGCGCGGTGCCGAGCCGCTCGCGTTGAACGAAAATGTCGGCATCTCCGCGCAGTCGCTTGGCCTCTTGCGCGACGGCATCATGCCCAGGACCGATCACCACCGCCAATCGCGCGCCCGCGCCCTTCGGGGCGGCGGCGAGCACATGCGCCAGCAAGGTCTCGCCTGCGATCGGATGCAGCACTTTCGGCAGAGTTGTCCGCATCCGCGTCCCCTCGCCTGCCGCGAGCACAATTGTGAGACTGGATCGAGCGGTCATGAGACACCTTGTTGCGGGACACGGGATTTTGCGCCGTCTTAAAGCGGTTTTCTGTTCGCAGCAAACCGTACCGGCGAAGGCCACCGGTGCTTTTCCTGTTAATGTTCCGGCGTGATTCGGCAGGGCTGCAGGTGAATGGTAAAGGACTCCGACAAAAAGGCCGGTGCTCTCGGGGCTGACAAAACCGGCGCCACACTATCCGGACTGCTTGCCGAGGAGAATGCATTCGATCGCCGCACCTTGTGGCGGATCGGCTGGTGGGCTGCAGCGGCGCTTTGTGCTGTTGTGGTTGCCGTACTTGCCAACCAGGCGGCTCTCGGGTGGCGGCGCGACCGCGTTTCCGCAGCGGATATGGCGCGCCAGACGCAACTCATCCAGTCGCTGGCCCGTGACAGCCAAAGCGAGCAGCGGCAGCTCGCTTCCGCGATCGAAACCCTGAACAACGATCGCGATCGGCTCTATGCGCGAGTCACCGTGCTGGAGCAGAGCCTGGATTCCGTTACCGGCGCGCTCGCCAAGCAGAGTTCCGGCCCGGCGGCGGCTCCGATTCTCGGCAAGACGTCGCAAGCCGTGGTGGCATCTGCCGAGCCACAGCCGGCGGCGAGTCCTCCCCCTGTACAGGCGGCCTTATCGGCGTCGGCTGCCGCGAGCGGTCCGACCGTGGCAAACGTGATCGGCGCGCCGACGGTGGCGCCTGTCGCTTCGGGCGCGCCCGGCGTTTCTGAGCCTCTTCGCGCCGAGGGCGGCAAGCCCGGCGCCGGTTCAGTCCAGGCCGCTCACGCACAGATGCCTGCCGGCTCTTCCCCAGGACCGAACCAAGCTGGTTCAAATGTACCGACGACATCGGCCGCAGCCTCATTGTTCGCGGCCAAGTCGGCGCCTGCCCCGTCCGATTCGGCGGCCGGCAAGCCGGCCGGGCCGGACAAGCTGGCGAATGTCGAGCCGGCCCCTGCAGCCGATGCCGAGAACACCAAGCCGACAGACGCAGCCGACACCAATGCTGGCGCGACCCCCGTGCAGAAGACCGAATTCGCGGTCGATCTCGGCACGGCCAATTCGCTGAACGGCCTGCGTGCGCTGTGGCGCGGTCTCTCCAAGAGCCACAAGGAGCTTGCGGCGCTCCGTCCGATCATCATCGTCAAGGAAGGCAACAGCGGCCTCGGGATGCAGCTCCGGCTCGGCGCCGGGCCGCTCGCCGACGCTGCGGCGGCCGCGAGGATCTGCGCCAATCTTGCAGAAAGCCAGCGGGCTTGTGAAACCACCGTCTATGACGGCCAGCGCCTCGCCATTCGCAGCGATGACGCCAACCAGCCCGATGCCGCCAAGCCGGCCGCCGCGTCGACAGCCACGAAGCCGGTTTACCCGCAGCGGCGTCGCGCAGCCCCGCCGCCGCCACCGCAGCAGCATCACGGTGCAGCACGCGAGGAGCCGCCCCCGCCGGCGCCGCCGCCTCCTGCCGCCGCCCCGCCGCCGGCGGAATCATCGACGCTGTCGTCCTTCTTCCGGCGTTCCTGATCACGATTAGTGCCGGCATTTCAAGGATCTCGGCCGGATTGCGGATGCAGTCCGGCAAGTCCTTTCGGCCCTTGTCCACGCCACCTTTCCGCAGCATAGTCCGCGCATGAAGAAGACCCCGTTCCGCCTCACGCCCTATCAGGTGCAATGGCTCCTGATCGTCGGTTTCGCCACCGTCGGCTACGCGCTCTATCTGCGCTATCTCGCGATCGAGTTCTCCACTGTCGCACTCGCCTGCGACGCAGGCTTGCAGACCACGATCTGCAAGGCGCGGCTGGTGGCGACTGCGCTGTTCAAGAGTTCGGTGTTCGGCGGAACGGCGCTGGTGATCGCGATCCTGCACGTGATGCGGCCGTCGATCGTGCTCCTGACCGGCGGCGTGATCGCGGCCGGCCTCGGAATCGTGCTCTACAATATCGTGCTGTCCGGCCTTGCGATCGGCTTGCTCATTCTGGGCTTTGCGCGGCCCGCGCCCGCCACAGCGTAAAGGCAAGCACGAGGTAGGCCGCACAGGTCCACAGCGCCTGCCAGTTCTCCCGGCCCTCGTTGAACAGGATATAGATCGCGGACGCCGCGAGCAGTCCGGCAAAGGTCGCCTCGGCGATCGGTCGTGGCCCTTGCACGGGGCGATTGCCGAGCAGCAGCGCGAACGGGACCACCGCCATGGTCAGGCTGGCGAACGGAAAGTCGCGGTAGCGCGGGTCGAACACGAAACCGAGCGCGGTTTCTGCCGCGATCAGCACGGTGACGACCAGCATCAGGCCAAGCAGATAGGTCGCCAGCGTATGCTTGCGCCCGTCGGCCGGACCCAGCAAGTCGAGGAAGGTCGGCAGCGGCCGGCCGGCCATGGCGGCATTCGCACCGAACAGCGGCACCAACACCCCGGCCGCCAGCAGCGCGCCCCAGTGCACCCAGCCGCCGACGCCAAGGCTCTCGTAGAACATCTTGTCCGCCGCGATCCCGAACAGGATGCCGGTCGAGGTTGCCGAGACCGCAACGCCCAGCCAGGCCGACCAATGCGGAGCCCAAGGCCTGCCGCGGACGGTGAGCCAGCCAACCAGGAAGACGGCAAAACTCAAGATCATCCCGCCGCCCATCTGCAACTTCCAGAGCGGATAATTGCTGACGGGCTCTCCGGGCGGATATTTCAAGACCCGTTTGGCGGCGTCGAAGAGGCCCCAATAGCCGCCGACCGTGCCCTCGAGCTGGCGTTTCCAGGGCTGGTCATAGGCCTCGATCAGGTTGACCCGGAAATTCTCGCGCTTGGCGAGGTCGAGGATCTCCGAGACGATACGGGCCTGGTTGGCGCGCGACGGCAGCGCACCTTCGCGCATCCGTCCCTCGCTCGGCCAGCCGGTCTCTCCGATCAGGATCTCCTTGTTCGGAAACGCGACCGCGACCTGTCGTCTGATGGCATCGACATGGACTGCCGCGAACTTGGCGCGGACCGGAAAATCCTCCCAGTAAGGCAGGATGTGGACCGTGACGAAATCCACGAGGTCGTACAGTTCGCGGTTGCGCAGCCAATATTCCCAGACATCGGCATAGGTGACGGGAACGGTGACCTGCGCCTTCACGCTGCGGATGATCGCGGCGAGGTCGGCGGTGGTCATTTCCCCCCGCAGCAGGACCTCATTGCCGACCACCACGGCGGTGATGACCTGCGGATAATGTTTCACCAGGCTGACCGCCACCGCGATCTGCTCCTGGTTCTTGAGCTTGTTGCTGCCGAGCCAGATGCCCTGGATGACCTTGATGCCGACCTTGGCTGCAATCGCCGGCACCTGGTCGAGACCGTTCTCGATCGAATAGGTGCGGACGCATTCTGAGATCTTGGCGAGTTGCGTCAGATCCTGCTCGATCTGATCGGCGTCGATATAGGTGGTCGGATCCAACGGGGTCTGCGCGCCACGGAACGGGGCATAGGACACGCATTGCAGCTTGGCGGCGGGTTCGATCGGGGCGCGCGCGAGCTTGATGGGCGTGGCCAGCCACCACCACATGGCAGCGATTGCACCCAGCGATATGAGCAGAAGCGCCAGCGGTGTGCGAAGAGATTTCAGTTCCATTCTCCAGCCAGGGGACCGGTGCTTACCCGGTTGCTGGCCGTCTGCCAAGACCTGGTGCCAGGACCTGGTGCCAGGACCTAGTGCCCGGACCTGGTGCTGGAGACGCACCTGCGGCGTTCGGTCCCGCCCGCCCGGGCCGCGCCTTTACGATGCGGCGAGGATGCGCCGATTAGGTTGTGGCATTGCTGGACAAAATCCGCGATTCCGGTCATTGGCATTCGGCAAGCGGTCGCTTCGCAATGCCATCCTTGAGGAACGATATGCGGCAGTCGGAATCAACCACCCGCCGCATTCGGGACCCATTTGATCGGCATCAACACTGCGGCCGCAGCGGGACGGCATGAAGGCAACTATCGGGGAATTTATGGGTCGACGCGTGCTTCAGTTCAAGGTTTCGATCGTGCGCCATCTCGCCGCCGCCGGGCTCGTCCTGCTGATGGGAAGCCAGGCGAGCATCGCCCAGAGCGGCGGTGACAATCATGGCCAGGATCAAAACAAGCAGCAGGCCGCCAATCCGGCAGACCTCTCGAAGGAGAATCAGCGCAAGGTCGACGAGTTCGCGGAAGCGGCCCAGGCGCTCAACGGCGGCCCCGCCGGCAATCCCGAATGCGTCTGGCTCGGCCGTCGCGTCGTCCAGCTGATGTATAATGACGACCTCGATACCGCATTTCGCCATCTCGACCTGTACGACCGGTTCGGCTGCCCGGGCGGTCACGTCCAGGCCGCGTTCCGCTGCCTGACGCGCTTCATCGCGCAGATCGACCCGAAGGTGCAGAACTCGCTGAGCAACCACGTCCACACCTGCTGGATCAATCCGGACGCGCGACCACAAGTCGCAGCCGCGCCGACCCCGGCTCCGCAGACAACGCCGGCTCCGCAGGCGGTGTCCCCAGGCGCAGGCGCTGCGGCACAGCCGCCGGCGCCGCAGGGGCAACCCTCCCCGCCACCGGCGAAATAGCGGGCTCGGCGGCGTATGCGCCGCGCCCATAGGAGCAAGGGCAATTCGGCGGGTTAGCGTCGCAGTATTGTTCTTGAAATCGCGGGCGTGCTGGTCGAACCTCGCGCCGCGGTTCAGGTCCTGTTCAGCGTTTGAGCGGTAGCGGTCTTGGGGTCATGATGCTCTCGGAACACGTTAGCGCTCACAGAACGTGCCTGAGCCGGAACCGCACGAGTAGGTTTCTGGTGTCCTTTCCCAATCGACGTTCGCTGACGGGTTTGCCAGGCGATCGCACCCGCGGGGTGGGACAGCAGCGGACAGTTTCGCTTCGTCCTGTCACCTGATCCCGGAATGGTTGCTTCATCGATGCGCGCGATCGTCGCCGTCCTGCTGTTCGTCACCGCGGCTCATGCCGCGTTGTGGGGATTGTTGCAGGAAAAGCAGCAGGCCCCCGACTTCACCGGCCTGCTGCAAAGCATGTCATACGATCCGCACGAAGGAACCGGGTCACCCACGATCGACACGGTTGCGCCGCCGGAACGCATTCGGGAGGACATGAAGAAGCTGGCCACAATGACGCGCGCGATCCGGCTTTACACCTCGACCGGCGGCGTTGAAGTGGTGCCGCCGCTCGCGGCTGAGGCTGGGCTGAAGGTCATGCTCGGCGTCTGGATCGACAAGGATGCCGATCGCAACGAGCGGGAGATCCAGTCCGCGATCAATCTCGCCCGCCACAACAGCAATGTGATCGGCATCGTGGTCGGCAACGAGACCATCCTCACAGCGACGCAGAAGGTCGATGAGCTGATCGAGAAGATCAAGCGTGTAAAGAAATCGGTTAACGTGCCCGTGACCACCGGCGATGTCTGGAACACATGGCGCGACAATCCCGAACTCGCCTCCAATGTCGATTTTATCGCCGCGCATGTGCTGCCCTATTGGGAGTTCTTCACCGACGATCAGGCCGTCGATCAGGCGGTGGACCGCTATCAGCTCCTGAAAAAGCAGTTCCCCGGCAAGCGCATCATGATCGCCGAATTCGGCTGGCCAAGCCAGGGCTACAACCGTAGCGGCGACAACCGTGGTCCCGCCGCGCCGGGTCCGTTTCGACAGGCAAAGGTTCTGCGCAACTTCCTGGCCCAGGCCTCGGCCATCGGCATGGAATACAACATCGTCGAGGCGATCGATCAGCCCTGGAAATATTTCGAGGGTGGCGTCGGGCCGTATTGGGGTGTGCTCAACGCGGCGCGCGAGCCGAAATTCTCCTGGACCGGGCCGATCGTGAATCCCGACTATTGGAAGCTCGCAACCATTGCGCTGCTCGTCGGCGTGCTGCTGTCGCTACCGATCCTGCGGATCGTGCGCGCGACAATGCCGCAGGCCTTTGTGCTGGCTGTTGCCGCGCATGCCGTCGGCGCCTGGGTCTCCACGATCTTCGCCTATTGGGCGGTGCATTACTTCGTCTGGGGATCGGCCTTCGCGCTGACCCTCGGCCTCACGTTGCTGGTGCCGTTGATCCTGATCGCAATGGCGCGGATCGAGGAGATCGCGGCGGTTGCCTTCGGCCATCCGCCGCGCCGGTTGCTGACCAAGGACAAGGTCGCCGAGAACACCAAGGCCGCGCCGGAAGGCTATTTTCCGAAGGTCTCGATCCACGTCCCGGCCTATTTCGAGCCGCCGGAGATGCTGAAGCAGACGCTCGATGCGCTGGCGCAGCTCGATTATCCGAACTACGAATGCGTGATCATCATCAACAACACGCCTGATCCCGCGTTCTGGCAGCCGATCCAGGATCACTGCCGCATGCTCGGCGAGCGCTTCGTGTTCATCAATGCCGAGAAGGTCAAGGGCTTCAAGGCCGGCGCGCTGCGCATCGCGATGGACCGCACTGCGGCCGATGCGGAGATCATCGGCATCATCGACGCCGACTATGTTGTCGAGAAGAACTGGCTGAAGGACCTGGTGCCGGCATTTGCCGATCCATCGGTCGGTCTGGTGCAGGCACCGCAGGAGCATCGCGACGAAGACCTGTCGCTGATGCACTACATCATGAACGGCGAATATGCCGGCTTCTTCGACATCGGCATGGTCCAGCGCAACGAGGCGAACGCGATCATCGTGCATGGCACGATGTGCCTGATCCGCCGTGCGGCGATGGACATGGCCGGCGGGTGGTCGAGCGACACGATCTGCGAGGACACCGATCTTGGCCTTGCCATCCAGGAGCTCGGCTGGACCACCCATTACACCAGCACCCGCTATGGCAGCGGCGTGCTGCCCGACACCTATGAGGCCTTCAAGAAGCAGCGCCACCGCTGGGCCTATGGCGGCTTCCAGATCGTCAAGAAGCACTGGCGGCGTTTCCTGCCGGGTAAGACCCGGCTCTCCCGCGACCAGAAGCGCGAGTTTCTGCTCGGCTGGCTGAACTGGCTCGGCGCCGAGAGCCTCGGCGTGGTGGTCGCGATCCTCAACCTCATCTGGGTGCCGATCGTCGCATTCGCCGGCATCGCCATTCCCGACAAGATCCTGACCATCCCGATCATCGCCGCCTTCGTGGTCTCGCTCGCCCACTTTCTCATCCTGTACCGGCTGCGGGTCAGGATCGGGCCGTGGCAGATGCTGGGAGCGATGGTGGCAGCGATGAGCGTGCAATGGACGGTCTCCCGCGCGGTGGCGCAGGGCCTCATCACCGAGCACATCGCCTTCGCCCGGACCTCCAAGGGCGGGCTGTCGCGGATGTCGATCGAGTTCCAGGCGTTCTGGGAGGCCGTGATCGGCGCCCTGCTCCTGATCGGCGCCGGCATCCTGATCGGCACCAACACCTACCAGATCACCGAGCTCTACATCTTCGCGGCCGTCCTGATCTTGGAGAGCCTGCCGTTCCTGTCGGCGGTAGCGATCGCGGTCCTGGAGATGTCGCGGCTCAATTCCTTCGAATTCTGGCGCTACAGCGCGGTGCGCACCGCCGAATTGATCGGCCTGCGCCCGGTCTATGTGCCGGAGCTCGCCGCCCTGGTCGCGCAGAAGCCGGCGGGCAAGGTCGCCGAGAAGGTCTAAGCCGTGCCGCCCTGATGCGCCCGGCCGTCCACGGCCGGGGCCGCTCCCCTGAATCGCGCGACGCCGGCCAGACTACCCTGCCCTGGAGGGGAGGGTTCGGCTGCCCTCGCTCGCGATGAGAGCTGGGTGGGGTGAGCTTCGACACGGAGCGCCGAGAATATGGGCCGTTGCCGCGCTCGTTCGCACCCGCGGCTCACAGGGGAGCCCTTCAACTGCCCCTGTGGTTTGCCCGCGAGCCCTATTGACCGAAACCGCCCTGCCCCCTACACAGCGCGTGCGAACGGCCGTGACCGGCTTTGGGCGCGGCTGGTGCCGTTCCCGCAAGGAGCCGCTGAACCGCCGGAGCACCGCCGACGTTGAGATGGCGGACTGCAGACGACCGGGCCCGACGACCTCACCGTCGGTCTAGCCTTGGGAGCGAGCGCGTAGCTCAGCCGGTAGAGCACGTGACTTTTAATCACGGGGTCCTGGGTTCGAGCCCCAGCGCGCTCACCAACCAAAGTCCATAAAACCTCTCACGTCGCTCGGTCGTTAACCCAGGGCGCAAACCGATCGCAGCAAATAGCAGCAGAGGTCCCGCCATCGCGCCTTCGATCGCCGGATCCGCTTCATCGGCCGTTTGACGTGAAGAACCGACCCAACCGATTTACAAACGGAATGTTGCGATTGCCGCCCTTCCGGTAACGCCTCAACATCTTCTGGTCGGCAACGGAGTGGGCCGTCGCGATTTCGAGGGAGACGCGGAACGGCGCGTCGACTGTCTTGCGCAGAATGACATGGATGTTCAGCGCAGGGATGCGATTGTTTCCATTCAAGTGACCGGCTGGCTTCAACAGCGTCTCGCCGTCCAGCGATGGCAGGCCGAGCTCATCGATCCTGCTTTCGCCCGCGTGCGTTACGATCATCTGCTCGATCGTATAGGCGTTCGCAGCCGCCAATTCCCGGAAGAACAAGGGCGTATAGCAGAAATATCCGTGATCGAGATACCCGCTGGCCGGCAGCTGATGGTAGACGACCCCATCCACCTTCAAGGCATCGTGGATGACTTCAAAGCAGTTCCACTGGTTGAAGATGTGCTCGGTTGTCCCGAAATTGAAAACGACATCGTAGCGTCCGCGAAGCGCGTCCGGCAGCACATCGAAATTCAAATCCAGGATGTGCGTGTTCTTCAGGCCAGGGCACACGTCGATGGACGCATATTCGATATTGGCCAGGTCGGTGATTTCCGACAGCATGGTGGTCCGCTCACCCGGACGCGGCGTCGAGAAATAGACGAGGCGCTCTACGGTTGCCGTGTCCGAGGCTGACACGCCCTGCCGCTCGACGATTTCCCTGATCTGTTCCGGCCGTGCGAAATAGATGGTCTGGGGACCGATATCCAGAATCCTATTCCTGGCCGGCGACAAATATCCCTGTCGCTGCAAGTAGATAGGAGCATCCAAATTCATGCCCATGAGAGCCCACCCGAAACAGATAGAAACAAAATCTCTTAACACCCTCCAGACGCAACTCGCAATCATTGCTTTATGACAGAAATACAATTGTAGGTCGGATTCAAAAACTGGATGTTGGATTCGTTCTTAAATATCTTCTTCGCGGCTGTACGCGCTTTGTGCGCGCCAGATTGTCATTAAGATCGCTTCCTGGGCGACCGAGACGAATGCGACTGTGCGGGAGGGAGAGAGGGATCAAATGACGGACGTTCAGACCTTCGTCGTGGCGCCAGGCACCCCTGAGCTGGCGATCTGCGCGCGATGGCGTGCAAACGCCTTCTCAGTGCTCGAAGCGACCTTCGAGCAGGAGTTGAGGTCGCTGGAGCTGTTTGCTTCGGATCAGAGCCACGGTGTCGCGCTGGGGGCGAAGGCCGATGGTGAGCTGATAGGAACTTGCCTCCTGGTCGAGTCCGAGATCGAGCCGAACCACGATGTCGCGCCATGGCTTGCAGGCCTGTTTGTCGTCCCGGAGCATCGGCGCAAGGGTGCGGGCGCTGTGTTGGTTCGGGCGATCGAGGATCAAGCGCGACAGCGCGGCTTTCCGCGGCTGCATCTCTACACCACGGAGGCAGCCGGATTCTATGCGCGGCTCGGTTGGTCGCTCGCCGATCGCACCAACTGGAAAGGCCGGGACACCGCTTTCATGGTCCGCGATCTCTAACTTCCGCGAGGGCCAGTGAACCGTGTCGGGTGACGCAATCGAGATTGTCGGGGACGCGCGAGCGGATGCGGTCCAATGCAGGCAGCCGTTCGGGAATATCGCTCGCCGTTTGAAACGCTTGCGACGGACGTGATCTCGCGGGAGCGCAGCCAAACAGACACCTGCGCTCCGGAGCGGTCTCCTACACATATGCATCGAACGATCTCCGGGACGCTCCACCGCTTCGCCCGTAGATCGTGACAGATCATGTCGGATCTCATCGCGAGCCCTTGGATTCGAACCCAGCGTCCTCATTCAACTTAACAATCACTTACGTCCTGAAACGAGATCGTCCCGAAAATACCCTGTCGGCAGCGTGTCTCCAGAGGCGTGTCGCGCGCGATTGCTTGCACAGGGCTGGCAGCGGCGGGGCACGCCATCTGCGTGATCTCGGAGCTTGTCGATGCAATCACAGACCAGGACGAAAAGCCGCACCGTGTTGCTCGTGCTGCTCGTGATGCTGGCCCCGCTCTGCCTCGCCGCGGCGATCGTCTGGTCGCCACGGTGTTCGAGCAGTCCGTCGGCGCAAATCGGGGGCGCGATGTTGGTGGCCGGATGCGAACAGCGGTGAGACGCGAAACTGACGCTGCAGCAGCGGCGAGGCTGGTGCGGCGCTCCCCGCAGTCGGGGTTGCCGCGTGACAGCTCGTTTTATCAGTGAGGCTGGGCATAGCAGAAGGAAGCACAGCGAGGAGTCGCTGTATGATGCCATCTGCCTCAACTAATGAGTACCGAGCACTGTGCGCGATGCGCCTGTTCGCGCACGCTCGGCCAACTACGCGATCGCCCGCGGTCGCCACCAATCATTGATCAGATCCTCGCGCATGCGAGCATGATCCAGAAGGTCGGGACGATAGTCCCTTGGAAGGGCGGCTTCCAACCGGCTCAGGGAACGTGACGCCTCGATCGCATCGTTCTTGTCGGCAAACCGGCGGGCATCGATCAGCCGGACGTTCGGCATCATGTGCTGAAAACCGAAATTGGCGAGGCCTCCCAGTTGCAGCATTTCGACGAGAGAAAGGTCGAGCCGGATTCGGCCTTCTGCGGGAGCCTTACGTCTAACGCCTGCGGCATGGCCCTTGACCCAGCAGGCGTCTCCCAAGGCCGCCCCCAAAGCCCACAGCCGCGCGTGGATGGTGTCGGGAGGCAGATCCTGCCGTCGCGCGGCATCGTCCAGGACAATCTTCAACGCGACTTCGGCCTTCGCCAGATCGCTGGGGATCGCACCTTGATCGAGCTGCGATGTCATCCCCAATCGAATCTGCTGCGCAGCCTCGCGCATCCCTTGGATGCGTCCCCTCTCGTAATAGGAACGTCCAATCGACCAACTGCACCAGGCCAACATGACAGTCAGCCCGAGCGGCACCCAAAGCAGCCAATCCACGGCCCCACCCCGATCCTGAATATGCCCCCATCGTCAAAAATAGCTCGGGCGCGTTAAGAACCCGTGCAAAGGCTAACCCAAACTTCACCATACCGTTGCGACGTCGGGACGAGTTGGCCCCATCACATGGCGTCAGGAGAACGATTGCAGGGGTGAACGTAATGGCGACGCCAGCAGCTCCGCTGCGCTCTCGTCGATGCGACCGATCGCCGTGCCGGCTCGGCGCTCATGGGGGCAGTGTGGCGAGATCAGACGCGAGACAAGGTCCGGCGCAATCGAGCCGATCTTGCTACCTTGAGGGTGGTTTCGGCAGCCGGTCGGGATCGAATTTGACGGGGGCCCACTCCCGCCGCAGCTCGGGCTCCTCGCCCTGCGATCGCATCAGCGTCGCCTCGAAGGGCATGCCGGGCACTTCGTCCGCCGCGCCGGTGCAGACAGCCAGTGTGTCCTTGCAGTGTCCGGTGAGCCGCAGGGTCAGGTCATCAACACCGAACACGGTTCGATGGCCCGGCGTATGGCGCTTGGTTCGGATGACCGCGGTGAAGCGTTCGCCGTCGGTCTCATAGGATCCGGCATAGGTCAGGATGCTGTCGCGACCCGAGATCCTGCCGGTATCGAGATGCACAGTGCCGGTTCCCTCACCGGCAGGCGTCTTGAACCAAGCGGCATAGTCGCCGTCTTTCAACATTCGCTTCGCTTCCGTGTTCTATCGAACGGGACCTTGCCAGACGCCGATTAATGCGTCCTGAACCAAGATGATGAGCGACACTGCAGCTATCCTCCACATGTTGCATGGCAGGTCTGTCGCCGTCCGCGCGATGTCAGGACACGGGCGGCTTTCGAGCGTTGAACTCGCAGCCCGCTCTGATGCTGCCTTGAGCACGGGTCGACAACTCCCATTCGCGACGATGTGACGGGTTATGACGTCCCCTTGAGGATTGGAGCACCGCGGCGATGTTCCTACATTGGAGCCGAAGCTATCGTCCGGAGCCGGTTCGATGTATCGGGCATTTGCATTGTTTTTTGCTTTGGGTCCTTTGATCGGCCTGATCGAGCCTGCTGAGGCCGCGCCGGCACATCACGCCCGGGCACGCCATCATACCGTCGCGCGTCCGGTCCCGAGCGGCGCGATTCCAGGCGCGATCCCACCTGGGTGGTACAAGTTTCCCGGCTATCAGCCGATCCCTCCCGAGCAGAACCGAAATCTCGACCCCTCCAATTTCGGCGGCGGTTGATCGCGCGCATCGAGCCCGAGATCGCGATCAGCGCGAAACCAAGGACCAGCAGTTAGTCGCGCAAAATTCTCCTGCGCGGCGCAGCTGCGACATTATCAAGGCATCCAGGATGGTCTTTGCGTCAGGCCAGCAACCCGGAGCCTGCGGCCATCAGCAAGGAAGGCAGAATTTTCGGAGCGATCATCACGCGCCCGAGCCGCAGGAACGATGATCCTTCCTACCAGGAAACCGCTTATCGCGCCCGACGGTCTTGCTACACGACCAAGCGCGACAGACATAGTGAGCCGCTGCGTGCGATTGCCGAAGCAAGATGTTTGTCGACAACGAGCACCGCGAGTGGAACGGATATCACGTCCGCTAAGGCACATCGCCGCGCTTGCGGCTGCCACCGATTGAATGCGGCTTATTCCAGAAGTACTCGCGATTTCCTGTCGCGGCCTCGGCATACTGGTCGATCGCGACAATGATCGCCTGGACGTGGTGGTAGCACCACCCTTCTCGCCCGGCCTGGCGCCGCACCTCGTTGAGGGCTTTCAGAAATGGCGGGGGATTCGTTTCGTCATCGAACCATCGGCCTTGCATGTCGACCTCCGTCTCAGAGGAATGAATTAGAACAAACAAAGAACAATCAATCAAGCACCTGGAGGTAGTTCGACAGCCGTTTGAAACGCGGCGATGATCGGCACGCTGGCGCGTTATGAACGACGACGTGTACATGCGGGTAAGACGGGCGGATCGCATGACCGCCGCTACGTATGTACCTATGGAAGGCGTAGCTGCCGGTCATCTCGGCGGGCACGCCTCAAGCTACGACGCCCGATGGGGCCTGGGGCGCCGCAGGTGGTTTGCCCGACAGGCGCGTTTCGAAATCTTGAGATCGTAACTCCTCCGTCGCGGGCCTCATCGGCGTTGCGCGGGAAGACTTATTTCGACAACCGTATCAACGCGGTCGCGCCAATTGCGTCCTCAGCGTCAAATATTTCTCTTTCGCTTTTTCAGAAATCATGTTTTCATCTGCGCATCCCGCCTCGCGCGAGGGGCGTACGCGTCGTCACGATACGTAGAGGCGGGCTGCGATGGACGGTGTTGCGTCAGGCGCATCTGCGCAAGACGACTGACGCAGCAGCGGACGGCGAAATCGTGTGGTCCTGACACCCCGACGCTGGTGTCCCGCGCAACGCGCCTCGGTGCGTTGTCGCGCATGGTGGCCAGAAAGCCCGGTGCACCAGGGAGATCACGTATAAGCCGTAAAGCCATCGCGCAGGGAATGCCGGCTGATCCGGCTGATCCTGTGGTGACTGCCGCCTGCTTTTCTTGTTGCAGGCGGGCCATGGGTGAGGCCTTCACCCGGCATTCCCTGCGCCCTCCGTCTCGGACGGAAGGTTTCATGGATTCACCTCGGACGCCGACGGCGCCGCGAGAGCGGTTTTGTTTGCCTGCAATTGAATGAGACGCCTCGGATGCACGCCTGCCCTGGCCCGCTGAAAGCCACGTCAATATCGCCGGTTGCGATGAGTTGGCACGGATTGATGCAGATCAACGCATCATCCGCCTGCGGCCTATTGGGTCCGATCTGGACCGACCGGGAAGAGACGTGATGACAGCGACCGACGCGACCAGCAATGCCGCAATTCCCGAAGCCACGCCCTATGAACTGATCGGCGGCGAGGCCGTCGTGCGGCGGCTGGCCAATCGTTTTTACGAGATCATGGACAGCAGTCCCGACGCCGGCCGAATCCGCGCCATGCATGGCGAGGACCTCGGCCCGATCAAGCAGATGCTGTTCGAATTCTTGAGCGGCTGGCTCGGCGGTCCCCCGCTCTATTTCGATCGGACCCCGCACCGTTGCATCATGTCGGCGCATCGGCCTTATCCGATCGGTGAGGCCGAGCGCGACGAATGGATGATGTGCATGCGGGCTGCGATGGCTGATTGCGAACTGCCGGCAGAGATGCGCGCGCTGCTCGACCAGGCCTTCCTGCGCATGGCCAACGTGATGCGAAGCCGCTGACCGGCCGACGGTGACGGGCTACTCCACCTTCTGTGCCTCGCGCGCCAAGCGTTCGGCCCTGAGCCGCTCGCGGTTGGCATTAAACGCCCGTTGGGCCTCCTGATGTTCGCGCATGGCCTGCTCGGCATCGGCCCTGCGCGCCGCATCGCGGGCGCGGCGTTCTTCGGGCGTCAGGATCCGTGGCGGACGGATTGGGGTCTTGTCTGACATGAACTCTCAACGCCGGTCGGGCCCAGATGTTCCGGAGCGGAGGCCAATTTGCGCCTCGGATGCTGACAAATCGGGCACCATAGCCGCAAGCGGCACGCGGACACTTGACGGCGGGGGTCACAAGCCTGACAAATTCATGCGCCCAATTGTCACAGCGGAGGTGGCGCGTGAGACATGTCGACGCCGTAGTGATGTTCGTCAGCCTGTGGCTCCTGGCCTCGATGCTCCTCGATGCCCTGACGCCGCCCGAGCTGAACGTCTATATGATCGGCCCGGCCCTGGCGCCGGCCATTTTCGTCACGGCTGTGCTGTACTGGCTGCGGATCCCGGCGCTCGACTTCGCCGTGGTGTTCGCGACCGTCTGGATGGCGTCCGAGATGGTGCTCGAAATGATCACGCCGAAACCGCTCTCGCCGTTCTTCGCCTTGATCGCGGCCGCGCCGCTGCTGGTGGTCGGTTCGGTCTTCAATTTTCAGTGCTGGTATCGCTCCAAACGCCCGACGCGCCCGGTTCTGTCGCCATCGATCTCCGGCCTTTCCTCGCCGGGCCAGGTCTCCAAGCGGGCCCATCAGGTCTGATCCTGCTGCGGCTTGCAAGCCTTCCAATCACCGGCGCTACTAATCTAATTGTCCCGCTTCGGAAACAGACGGTCGCAGATGTAGCGCGAAGTCGGGGTCAGGCGGACGCCACGCGGCTTTTGCCATTCGGCGCGATCGAGCTCCCTGGTATCACCGATCTCGAGCCGGCCCTTGGCATACTTGGCGATGAAGATGGCATCGCTCATCCTCCGCCCGGACCGCTTGTTCTTGGCCGTGACCTCCTTCCAGAGCCTGAGACGGCCAAGCTTGAGCTTGGGCAGCTCCTCCTTGATCTCGCGCTTGAGACAGGCCTTGTCCGTCTCGCGAGGTCGCTTGCGGCCGCCGGGAAACATCCACAGACCGTCGACTCGCCGCCGAACCAGGAGAACCTTGCCGCGTCTGACCGCAACGAGCTTGGATGCCTTCGCCATTTCTACTTCGCACTTCCTCCTGATCAAAAGTGGATAGTAGTCTTCCAGGTTTCAAAGAGTCGCGCGATCCGTAACTGTCCGTATCGGCGGCGTCTCTGTATAGCGAGTATATCGACGCAAGAACATATCGGGAACAATCGGTCGTCGGAGCCGTTCGGGCCCTGATACAATTAGAGAACTATATGGCTGACAATATGAAGAAAGACCCTGACGATTGGGTTTCAGGGCGCGACCCAATGACCGGCGCCCAGGCGCCCTATATGAAAACTCAAAGCGAGCAGGCGCACGCGCCAGACCCGAGTGGGAAGCAACTGACCAAGGCGAAAGCATCGGAGTTGATCGATCGGTTGCGTGAGCAAGCCGGCATCGACAAATGACGCAATGCTCCGCGGTCCAAAATTGACGGTCACCCTGATGCCTGATTTTCGTCCGAGCCCCGCGCTGATCAGGCAGAACGCATGACCGCCAAATGCAATGAGATCCGCCTCTGGCTGATGGAAGTCGATGCTGCTCCGCCAGCACTGCTGGCCCATTGGCGCGCTTGCCTGAACGCGCAGGAGCTGGCGCGCGCCGACCGGTTCTACTTCGACGCCGACCGTGAGATCTACCTCGCCGCGCATTGGCTGCTCCGGCAGGCGCTGAGCCACGCGGCTCCGTTGGCGCCGGAGGCTTGGCAGTTCGCGAGCGAGCAATTTGGCAAGCCGCGCATCGCGCCGGGGCTCGGATATGGGAGCCTCAAGTTCAATCTGTCGCACACCAGGGGATTTGTCGCCTGCGCCGTCGGCTATGACGCCGAGATCGGGGTGGACGTGGAACGGATTGCGCCCAAGCACGCCAGCCTCGACATCGCCGAGCGCTATTTCAGCGCAAGCGAAGTTGCCCTCATGCGGGCTGCTCCCGCCGCGGACCGGGCGATGATCTTCTTCCGTCTCTGGACGTTGAAGGAGGCGCTGATCAAGGCGACCGGCGAGGGTCTGTCGCGCGCACTCGACAGCTTCTCGTTTGCTTTCGCGCCGACCGCGATCACCTTTCAGCCGTCCGATCCAAGCGAGGCGGCCAGATGGATGTTCCTGGAGGATCGGCCGACTCCACATCACGCGCTCGCGTTGGCGATTCGGTCCGGCACAGCCGGCAGGGCCATCCCAGTTTCCCGTGTATCTGTCGAGCCCGGCGAGATGAACGTCCTTGATCGGAGCGCTCGATGAGGGGCGAAAATGTCGCGAATCACCGCTGCGTTGTTTACTCTTGGAACGACCGAGGAGTTCAGCATGGTTGCGGACAGTGACAGCAGGATCGCCTGGCATCGCGCACAGCTCAAGAAGAATCGTGCGGCGTTGAGGCAGATCGAAACCGCACGCTTCACGATCGGTGAGAGCTCGGATGCCAAGGCGCTCGAACGGGCCAAGCGGCAGTTTTCGGACCTTCAAGCCAAAATCCGTGAATCCGAACAGGTGCTCGCCCAGCACGAACGCCAGACCCGACGGCCGCTCGGCACAGATCTGCGCAGCCTGTCGCGCGTGTCCTGGCGCGATTGGACCGGCAACGGGCAACGCTAATCCGCTTCGCTGAGGTGCCGGCGTCGCAGCCGCTCTTCGCTGCGCGCCAACGCGGCGAAATCGAGCTGTCCCTGTTCGAGCGCCCGTCGCGCGCAGCCGAAGATGCGGTAGAATTGCGCGCCGTCATAAGCGACGAGCAAGAGGTCGGCCCCGCCGTTCAGCGCTTCGACCACGGCCTTGCAGACGTCGCCGCCATAGATGGCGCCCATGACGAGATCGTCGGTGATGATGATACCGTTATAGTTCCAGCTCTGCCGGATCAGACCATCGAGCACCGCCTTCGAATGCGACGCCGGCCGCTTCGGGTCGAGGGCCTCGAGCTTGACGTGGCCGACCATCAGCACGGCTTGCGTCTCCTTGAGAACCTCGCGGAACGGGCGCCAATCCGAAGCCGCGAGCTCAGCAACCGGCGTCTGCAGCTGTGCTGCAAAATGGTGTGTATCGGCCGTCACCCGCCCAAGGCCCGGGAAATGCTTCACGGCAGCACCAACCCCGCTGGCCGCAAGCCCGTGGATGTAGCTGGTCGCGATCTCGCTGACGACGGCGGGATCACTGGCGATCGCGCGCTGGCCGATCAGGGTGTTGAAGTCGAAACGAATATGCTGCCGGTCCGGACGAAGATCGAGCACCGGGGCCAGGTTGAGCGTGACGCCGACATCCGCCAGCGCAGCGCCTTGGCGGCGGCCGACCGCCTCGGCCTCACGGCGGCGCCGCTCCGGCGCGAGATCGGCGAGCGAGGACAGCGCGTCCTCGTGCGGCAATGGCGGCGACAGGTGCGCAACGATACCGCCCTCCTGATCAGCAGTCACGATGAGGCGCGGCAAGCCTGCGCCGGCGCGCCTCGCCTGCAGCGCCGCGATCTCGGCCTTCAGTTCGGCAGCCGTCCGCCCGCTTGCGTTGTGACGGGTCACATAGACGCCGCCAATCAGTCCTCGCTCGGCCAGCACCGCGGCTTCCTCCGGCGCGGCATAGCCGACCACGAAATGCGCGCCGAGCAGCCGCGCGACCGCAGCATCACTCGTCAGCACCTCGTATTTGCGCCAGGCAAATGACGTCTGCGCAGCGACGAAGGCTATGAGCGGCATACACCAGAGCAGCAGCAGAATCCGGCTCGCGACCCTGCCCTCGCGCCATGCACCGCACCGGAGCAGCAGAATGGGAACGCCGGCGCTCACAACCAGCAGGACCACTTGGCCCGCGCCACGAAGATGGACCAGATAGGGTTCGTTGCTGTTTGCGGCAATGACGACCAGAAGCAGCGCCAGCGGCCAGAGCGCCACGATGCGGAGACGTTTGATCATCGCGTAAATCGGTTTGTCGTTGGACCTGTTGCTCGCCTAGCAGCGCCTTCGCGCACGCACCAGTCGAGAACGGGTGCCTGCACGAAATCTGCAAAACAATCCTGAATGCCTGCAAAACCCCTCCCCGGTCGCTGCACCATCCCGCGTCAAGGTTCATCTCGCCAGCCGACAGCTGGCCGAACGATGACTCATGCGAGGACCACAGATGACAGGTTTTGCCGCGCCGGCCGTGGAGAATACACCGCAACAGAATTTTGCGCTCAAGTTCACGATCGCCATTGGCCTCGCCGCACTCGCCGATGCACTGTTCTATGATCAACGGATCGGACTGTCGTTGACCGTCTTTACGATCGCACTGGTCGCGGCCTCGCTCATTACCAACCGGGCCCAGCTCGATCGAAAGCGCGCAGTCGCGGCGAGCATCATCTTCGTTGCGAGCGTGTTGCCCGCCGTCGAGCAGCTGAGCACGCTCTCGTTCCTGTTCCTGTTGCTTGGGACGATCAGCAGTATCGCACTATGGACCAATCCGGCGATCGTCGGCTCGAGGGCGCCGCTCACGGCGTTCCGTCAGTTCCTGCTGATTGGCCCGTTCAGACTTGGCCCAGATATCTTGGCGGCCATGCGTGCCCCCGGGTTATCCCGCTCCATTCTCGGATGGTGCGTACCCGTTGCATTCGGGCTGGTGTTTCTGGCTCTCTTCGCAGAGGCCAACCCGTTGATAGAGCAATGGGTGGACATGCTGAGGCCTCACAGAGTGGCTGCGGATTTCGATCAGATCCACGTACTGTTCTGGCTTGCGATGCTGTCGCTGATCTGGCCCTTCATCCATCTCCGATGGCGCCCGAAGGCGGCGCGCCCTACCGGCTTCGCGCCCGCTGCGGCAGCATCACAGGGATCGATCGCGACGGCGCAGGCCGCTCTCCTGGGACCGGGCACCGTGTTGCACTCGCTGCTCCTGTTCAACCTGCTGTTCGCCGTCCAGAGCGCAACTGATCTCGTCTATCTCTGGGGAGGAGTACAGCTGCCCGACGGGCTGACCTATGCAAGCTATGCACATCGCGGCGCCTATCCGCTGGTCTTCACGGCTTTGCTCGCCGCAGCCTTCGTCGTCCTCGCGATCCGTCCGAACGACACCAAGCCGCAATCGCTCTTGGCGCGCGTCCTGCTCTATCTCTGGGTCAGCCAAAACCTGCTGCTCGTCATATCCTCGATGCTGCGGCTCAAGCTCTATGTCGACAGCTACCTCTTGACCTATTGGCGCATCGCGGCCCTACTCTGGATGGGTCTCGTCGCTCTCGGCCTGATCTTGATCACCCTGCGGATCACGATGAATCGCTCTCATCGCTGGCTCCTCCAGATGAACCTGCTGGCCGTGGCCGCGACTCTCTATGTATGCGCGCTGACCAATTTCGATGCCATCATTGCCGGCTACAATGTGACCCACAGCCGGGACGCGGGCGGCAAGGGAGTGATGCCCGATGTATCTTATCTCGCGAGCCTCGGTCCCCAGGCGCTCCCTGCCATCGATCGGGCCATCGCATCCCACCTATCCGAATCCCATCTTTCGGCGTATCGCGACCGGCTGCTGCAGGCACAGGCCAGCGACATGGCATCCTGGCGAACCTGGAGCTTCCGCGGCTGGCGCCTGCAGCATTATCTCAACACTCATCCGGTACCGTCTCCGCCGAGCTGATTTTGTTTGCACGCAGACTACCATGACCCATCGTATTCTCGTCGTCGACGACGACCCGCATATCCGCGAGGTGATCCGGGTTGCGCTCAGCAAGGCCGGCATGGACGTAACCGAGGCAGCCGACGGCAAGGCGGCCCTCGCCCGCTTCGAGCGCGACCGGCCCGATCTGATCGTACTCGACGTCGGCATGCCCGAGTTCGACGGGCTCGAAGTTTGCCGGCGAATTCGCCGCAACTCAGACCTGCCGATCTTGTTCCTGTCGGCGCGCGACGAGGAGATCGACCGCATCTTAGGACTCGAGATCGGCGGCGACGACTACGTCACCAAGCCATTCAGCCCGCGCGAACTGGTCGCGCGCGTCAATGTGATCTTGCGGCGGGCAACGTCGCGTAGACTTGACCGCGCGGATCCGGTCGAACTGCATCATGGCAGGCTTCGCCTCGACCCAGCGCAGCACGCCGCGCATTTCGGTGAGATGCCACTGCGCCTGACTGCGCTCGAGTTCGGCATTCTGCGGGCGTTCCTGAGCCGTCCAACCGTCGTATTCAGCCGCGAGCAGATCATGGCGACGGCCTATCAGATGAATATTCAGGTCTCCGACCGGACCATCGACAGCCATATCCGCAACATCAGAGCCAAGCTTGCAGCTGCCGAATGCGACGATGTGATCGAGACGGTCCATGGGGTCGGCTTCCGGCTCGGCCGCTGCGGCGGCCCGGCATGATCGCACCCCGCCGCAAGTGGCGGCCCTCGCTGCGCCAGATCGTCTTCGGAGTGCTAGCGCTCGTCGCCACCCTGCCCTTGGTCGGCCTGTTCTTCTTCCGTATCTACGACAACCAGCTGATACGCCAGACCCAGGCCGAGTTGATCGCCCAAAGCCGTGTTCTCGCCGCGCTCTACGCCGAGGAAGTGACTGCGCGGCTCGGCGCCGGAATTCCGCTCGGCGCGGAGATTCCGCCTGACTTGCGTCCCGATCCCCCAGATGCGGTTACGCCGATCCGGCCACTGCTCGATCTGGCCGCCGACGACCTGTTCGTGCGGCGACCGGATGCGCGTCCGGCCGCCCACCCCGCCGATCCCGCCTATGTCGCGATCGGCGCCCGGCTGATGCCGATCCTGCTGGAGACTCAGAAGGTCACGCTGGCCGGCTTCCGCATTCTCGATCCGCATGGGGTGGTGATTGCGGGCCGCGATGAGGTCGGCCAGTCGCTGGCCCATATCGAGGAAGTCGCGACCGCATTGGAGGGGCAATACAAGGCCGCGCTGCGCATTCGCAAGCCCGACAAGGCGCCGCCGCCGATCTATTCGCTGAGCCGCGGCGTCGGCGTCCACGTCTTCTCTGCGATGCCGATCATCGTCGATAACCACGTGGCCGGCGTCATCTACACCTCGCGCACGCCGCGCAACATCTTCGAGCACCTGTATCAGGAGCGCGGCAAGTTCATCGCGGCTGGCTCCGCTGTCGCGCTGACGACATTGTTGATCGGCTTCATCGTGGCGCGCACGATCACCCATCCGATGCATGAGCTGATCGAGCGCGCCGGACGAATCGGTCGCGGCGACCCCGAGGGTTTCCGTCCGCTTGCTCACTACGGCACGCGCGATTTCGCCGAGCTATCGAGGCAGTTCTTCGCGATGGCCGAGCAGCTGGCGCGACGCTCCGATCACATCGCGAGCTTCTCCGCCCACCTGACCCACGAGCTGAAATCACCGCTGACCTCGATAAAAGGAGCAGCCGAATTGCTGCTGGATTCGCTGGGTACCCTTTCCAACCCTCTGACCCGCATCGAGCAGGAGAAATTCCTGGGCAACATTCTCGGCGATGCCGAGCGGCTGGAGGCCATGACCCAGCGCCTGCGCGAGCTCGCTCGCGCCGAAATCACCCCGCAGCACGAGCGTGTGGATCTGGTGTCGGTGATCAGCAAATTGCGCGAGCGCTTCAGTGCGCCGAACATCACGATGCGGGGCTCATTCGAATCCGTGATTGCGATGTCGGCGGAGACTGCTTTGATCGCGCTGTCGCATCTCGCCGACAACGCTTGTCGCCATCAGGCTCGTAACATCTTGCTGGAGGCGCACCGTGACGGGGACATGCTCGTGCTCAACGTCAGCAATGACGGTGAGCCGATCTCGCCGCAGAACCGCGACCGGATTTTCGACGCCTTCTTCACCACGCGCCGCGATAGCGGCGGCACCGGCAAGGGTCTCGCGATCGTGCGCGCCATCATGACCAGCCATCGCGGCACGATTGCACTCGAACCGACCGAGCAAGGCGTCGCATTTGTGCTACGCTTTCCGATCGGATGAACTTTCCAGTCCCGCACAATGCGAACGGGATCGAGGATCATTCAGCACCAAGCTGGCCGCGCCTATTGCCCGCCACGTCAGATCAGCCTATCTGACCGTGACAGTCGGAAGCTCGGGAGAGCAACACGTGGCCCTCAAGAACATCATCGGTATAGATCATGCCGTCGTCGCGGTCACAGGACTGGACGCGGCAGCGGAGTGCTGGCGGCGGCTCGGCTTCACGCTCTCTCCGCGCGGCGCTCACAGCGCCAAGATGGGCACGGGCAATTACACGATCATGCTCGACCCCGATTATATCGAGTTGCTCGGGGTCTTGACAGAAACCGATCACAACGTGGCGACGCGAAACTTCCTGGCGCGGCGCGGCGAAGGCATCGAGCGGATCGCCTTCACTGCGGTCGATGCGGCTGAGGGAGCCGAGGAGATCAGGGCCCGCGGCTTTGAGCCGATCGGCCCGACCGATTTCGAGCGTCCGGTGCCGATGCCCGACGGCAGCCTCTCGGCCGCGAAATTCCGCGTCTTTCATTGGCCGCTGACGGAAGCGCCCGGCGGCCTGCGCATCTTCGCGTGCCAGCATAAGACCCGCGAGACCGTCTGGATCCCAGAGTTGATGCGGCACGCCAACGCAGCCAGGTGCCTGAAGCAGGTGCTGATCGTAACGCCGGCGCCGGCCCGAGACGCTGCGCATCTGTCACGCCTGATCGACCGCGAAGGACGTGCCGACACCGACGGTGTGGTCACGGTGGCGTCCGGCGGGAGCCGAGCGGACTTTGCTTTTCTGACCAGGGATCAATTGGCGAGCCGCTATCCGGCCGTCTCGCTGGCTGGATTGCCAGAGCATGGCGGTGCTGGCCTGGTGATCGGATCGAGCGATCTGGCCTTGACCGAAGCGGCGCTGGGGTCAAGCGGCGTCCATAGCGGCATAGCCATCTGCGTCCCGCCTGCTGCGGCCAATGGCACGCTGCTCGCATTCGTGGCCGGCTGACGGCGTCAAACCGCCGTCGCCGCCCAATCCTTTGCCTTATTCCGCTGCCTGCAACATCGAGGGGCGGCCGCGCTGGCTGTCCAGCCAACCGGCAAGGCGGCCCATGAGATTGCCTCCTTGCTCGGACGGCTGCGCCGACGAGACGAACGGATCGCAATGGCAGCGCGCGCCCGCAGCGCGGGCGATTTTCGCCACCGCATCGGTCATCGCTGGCGCGCCACAAGTATAGACCACGTCGTTCGGCGTCAGGTCCGGCATGTGCTCGGTCGGCCGGCCGGTGCGCAGTGCCGGCGAGATGTTCTGCGGTTCGGAGACGATCGGGATGATCTTGACGTTGGGGAAGCGCGCGAGCCGGCACAGCGCCTGGTGCATGTAGAAGGATTGCAGGGTGCGCGCCGTCACGATGAACACCATATCGCGCTTCGGATTCTCGGTGATGGCCGCCACCGCAATGGACCACATCGGCGCGAACCCGGTGCCGCTGGCGACCAGCACGATGCGGCCACGATGCTTCGGGCGGAAGAACGCGGTCCCGAGCGGTCCGATCAGCTTGACCCGATGGCCGGGCTGGATGTCACGTCCCAGCGCCGACGAGACCAGACCGTCCTTGAGCTTGCGGATGTGCAGATAAAGCAGGTGATTGTCGGGCGCGCCGGCCATCGGAAAGGTCGGGCTGTAGCAGCGCGCTGGGTAGCCGCGGAACTGCACCTTGACGTACTGCCCGGGGAAATGGCGCAGCGGCTTCGGCAGATCTAGCGTCACACCCATGACGTCAGGCGCGAGCCGGACGAGATCGCCGACTTCGGTCGACATCGTCACGGTGTCCGGCACCGGTTCGGTCACGATCTTGAGGTCTGACACGACACGGGCCTGGCAGGCATGCGCCATGTCGCCTTCGGTGCCCCCGAACAGCTTGCCGTCGACGACGCGTACCTTGCAGGAGCCGCAGATGCCGCTGCGGCAATCATGGGGAAGTTCGACGCCGCTGGAGATCGCGCTGTCAAGCAGGAGATCGCCCACATTGGCGTAGAATGTCTCCTTGTTGAACTGAACCTTGCAAATCTTCCCCATCACTCCACCTCTAGTCGCATTGGCCGGATCTGCCGCGTATGTCGGATCTGGGTGTGATCGAACGCAGCGACTCGCATAAACACGCCGTTCTTGATCGGAACGTCGTACTTGCTGTGTGTGTCCATTTTGCGGGCAATTTCGAGCGTCCAGTGGCCCGATGCCCAACGTGCAGCACAGCGAATGTCCGCCCGGTCCCCGGAAAAGTCGCCATTGATGATGACGCCGGGCACGACGGTGCCGACCGGTATCTGGGCGTCGGCTTCCATCGTATAAGGCACCGATTCGGCCTCCGTCATGAACCATCGCGCCCCATCGCTCTCGCCGATGTTGGGATCGAGATTGATCTCGCCCATGGTGGCCTTCATCGCAGTAACGTCCTTCGGCAGCCGCTTCGGCCTGACACCACGATTGCCGAGCATCTCTGCGTCGCGATCGATGACGAAGTTGTCGGAATAGTTGGCGTTGCCAGGGTCCGCGCCGAAGCCCCCCTTGTAGGGCGCGAGACCCTTGACCTGCTCTGGAGTCGGTTCGGCCGGCGGACCGAAATGATCGTCATCCATCCAACCCGTCGGACCGCCGCTCGTCGCCTTCCACTCCCACGCATCAGCATAGAGGTTCGGCGCGGGCGTATAGTGGATGCCACGTCCGGACAGCGTTGCCGGCTTGTCCGGCATCGGCTGTGAGCTCATGTGGAAGGTGCGGTCAGCCGCAAGCGTGATCGGCAATGTCGTGAACAAGAGCGAGAACTTGTCCTCGTTGTAGTCGTTCTCGTCGCCCTTCTCATAGCCGTTGTGCAGCAGATGCCAACCATCGGCGCGCTTGATCAGCGGCAGCTGCTTCAGCGAACGGGTCGGATCCTCCCAGATCACGAGGAAATAGACCCAGCTGTCGTCATGCGCGGCCTTGATCCAGACCTTGGACTCGCCGGTGCCGTCGAAATTGTCGCCCTGGTTGGTGGTGACCATGTGCGGCTGGATATTGCGCCAGACCCGGTCCGAGGTATCGCCGTCGAGCGTCGGCGCATCCGCGTTCTCGATCCGGTGAACCGTGACCGTATCTTCGGCATAGTAGTCGGCGGCGACCATCGCCCACCCCGCAAAAATCGCGACCGCCGCAGCGACCACGAACGGATTCGCCTGGAAGGTCGGATTGCGCCGCCGTGCATTGCCCTTCGTATTGCCCTTGACGTTGCCCCTGCCGCCACTCGTCGGCGGCGCCGCCGACCGCGGACGCACCGCGCCATTGCGCGCGTCCACGCGGCCGCGAACCAAATCCTCCGAACGACTTGCGGGCATCTGTTCGCGGGCCGATCTCATGGCCGGAGCCGCCGGAGAGGCCTTGATCGGGGCCTCGCTTTCCTCGAGTCGCTCGGATTGCTCGACCAGCATGGTCAGCAACTCAACCGGGTCGAGACGCGGCGGCGGCGGCGGCAGCGCCTGTGGCCGGAATACCCGGTACAACTGTGATGCCCCGCCGATGCCGTAGTGAACGAGGATGTGCAGGAGAATGAACGCAGGCACGACCCAAGTCGCATACCAGTGAATCATCATGGTCACGTATCCCGACTCGATACCGAAGAACAACAAGCCGCCGGTCACGATCAATGCGGCCATGGTGATGAACAGCACCCAATGCAGGAACACGCTGATGGAGCCAAGACGCGCTGGCCTTCGGCCCATCAGGCCCTTGATCCGCATCTTGTCGACGGCCACACGCCGGCCGAGGCCGGATTTGGCGATATAGATCATGTAGGCGATCGCCACGCTCGCAAGCATCACGCCGGCCGGCATGTGCCACGTCCAGGTATGTTGGCGTGGCAAGGCCCAATCCAGATGCTCGGAGATCCAGGCGTGACTTGGCGCTTCTGTGGCCATGCGCAGCCCGGTGGTGAAATCGACCACGGTTGCCCCGACCAGCAGCCAGTGCAGGATGATCGTTCCGTAGTCTGTCTTGCGGACCCTCATGCGCGGCCGTCTCCTCGCGGACCCGCGCACATGCAGATTGCAGAACCGGCCGGGCGTCGAGCGCCATCGCTCCTGCTCCGCAGACGAACGCGACGCGCGTAGCCGCGCTTCGAACATCCGTATGCGTCGAGCTCCGCACCGATCCGGTCGATCATCATATCGTTCAGCAATTCGTCCCCCAGATGCCTGTTCTGGCAAGCGAGCTTTCTACTCTGCCGTCGCGAGGACATCGCCTCGTAACGACCGGACAGCCCCTGACGGCGCATTCGTTCACCGTCATGCGTCGGTGTTCGGGTCTATCAACAATGGTGCGAACGGCGTCGCAGTACGGCGTCGCACCGATACGCTTCCCCTTAGCGTATTCCCCGTCTACATCGTTCCGACACGGCACGAGCGAGCCGGTGCCGCGGCGGACGGCGTAGATATAGTTTTCCGAGCGTCTCAGTCGGATTGCACCCCACTCCGCTTCGTCCTCATCGTCATGCTCATGATCTGCTTCTATCCCCGGATACCGAAAACCAAGAAGTGATCGGCGCGTCCATTGCATTTCACGAAGATTTATTTGGCTTCATGGCGTCATTCGGCCCGCACAGCGACCAATGCGTGCAGAAGCAAGGTGATAGACGGACGAAACTATGACGCCGTCGGTTCGGCCGCACGGCGAGCACGGCCGAACTCTCTGTGCGACCTTCGAAATTTGTCGCTGCCAAATTTCTCTCGCATCGTCTGAAATTTTTTTGCACTGCGTTGTTGTCGTCGTCCCGACTACGTTTTTAGGACCGACGCGCATTCGTTTTTCCAACAGAAATCTCCCCTCGTCCCATTGTTGCCGGAAAATCGTCTGCATCGGCTGTCACCAAAGCCTGATCGATCATTATCCCGACGACATGTGGAGAGGGCGCGACCGAATGAGTGTCGCTCAAGACCGTCCGCGAACACGAGTGACGGCAGGCTTAACGGACCTTCTTGCGGCGGGAGATGATCCCGTGACGCGCGGGCTGCGGCAAGCCGCACGGCGGATGGCAGGCATCGGCGTATTCAGCGGCGTCATCAACATCCTGATGCTCTCCGGCTCCGTTTATATGATGCAGGTCTATGACCGCGTCATCCCAAGCAAGAATCTGGCGACGCTGGCCGGCCTGTCGGTCATGATTCTGACCGCTTACGTGATCCAAGGCTATTTCGACGCGCTGCGTGCGCGCATGCTGTGCCGGGTGGCGACAATGTTCGATGCCGGCCTGCAGGATGCGATCCATCATGCGCTCGCAACCCTGCCTTTGCGCGGCACCAAGCCGATGCTGATGCAGCAGCCGCTACGCGATCTCGATCAGTTGCGTGCCTTCATGTCGAGCATGGGACCGACCGCGTTTCTCGACATGCCCTGGATTCCGATCTTCCTGATCGGACTGTTCATGTTTCATCCGCTGATCGGCGTCACGGCCATGATCGGCACCGCGGCCATCATCTCGATGACGGTCGTGACCGAGCGGCTGTCGCGCCGCGCCAGCAAATCGGCGAGCGAGACCAGCGCAGCGCGTCAGGTGCTGGCGGATGCGATGCAGCGCAACGCCGAGGTGATCCGCGCGCTGGGCATGATGCAGCGATTCTCGGCCCGTTGGACCGACGTCAACGAGCGCTACCTGAAAGAGAACATCCGCTCCAGCGACGTATATGCCAATCTCGGCTCCGCCGCGAAGGTGCTCCGCTTCATCCTGCAATCCGGCATGCTCGGCATTGGCGCTGCTCTCGTCGTGTCCGAGCAGGCCTCGGGCGGCGTCATGATGGCCTCCTCGATCCTGATGGGGCGTGCGCTGGCCCCGGTCGAAGTCGCGCTCGGCAGCTGGAAGCAACTGGTCGCCGCGCGCCAGGGCATCCTTCGGCTGCGCGACATCTGCAAGGCGACTGCCAAACCCCCGGCTCCGCCGGTAGCGCTGCCAAGACCCTGCCGCGAGCTCGCAGTGCAGGAACTTGCGGTCACGGCGCCCGGCCAGGACCGACCGATCGTCTCGAACATCTCGTTCTCGATCAAGGCCGGCACCGGACTTGCCCTGCTTGGCGCGAGCGCATCGGGTAAGACCTCGCTGTCGAAAGCGCTGGTCGGAATCTGGCCCGCACAGCACGGCGTGGTGCGCCTCGACGGCGCCGCGCTCGATCAATGGAGCAACGAGGATCTCGGCCGCCACGTGGGCTATCTGCCGCAGGACGTCGCATTGTTCGACGGCACCGTGGCGGACAATATCTGCCGCTTCGACGACGATGCGAGCTCCGATGCGATCCTGCATGCGGCTCAGATCGCCGGCGTACACGAGATCATCCTGCGGCTGCCCGAAGGTTATTCGACCCGAATCGGTCAGGGCGGCATGTCGTTGTCTGCCGGGCAGCGTCAGCGCATCGGGCTTGCCCGAGCGGTGTTCGGCGACCCCTTCCTGATCGTGCTCGACGAGCCGAATGCGAACCTGGACGCCGACGGCGAAAATGCCCTGAGCCGCGCAATTGCGATCATGCGCCAGAAGCAGTCGATCGTCATCGTGATCTCGCACCGGCCGAGCGCGCTCAACGTGCTGAACATGGCGATGGTGCTTTACGAAGGCAAATCCATTGCCTTCGGTCCCTGCCAGGAGATCTTCGCCCGCATCGCCGGAGCTAAGCCCGCTCAAGCTCCGCCGGCGGTCGCGAAGGCGGCTCCCACACCGAACGCAAGAGCCATTCGTCGCGCGGCAACCGCGGAAGGCGCTCCCGCATGAAACATGTCAACGACCTCCGTCCGTACGATGAGAACGACCCCAATTGGCGCGGCATGCCGCAGAGCCGGACGGTCGGTCCCCAGGGCGATGCCCTGATCCTGGAGCTACAGCGCCTGCGAGGCGCATTCGACGACGAAGAGCCGGCCGATCCGCGTGGTCGGCGCGCTCCCCGCGATGACAGCAAAAAAGGTCGAAGACCACCGCCGGCCGGAGGCGGCCGCAAGAAGCCGGCACAGCGCCTCGCAAAGCGAAAGAAGGGCAAGGTGGGGCGGGCCTTCGATATCTCGCTGTCGCTGTTCGGATTGAGCCCGGCCCGTGCCCCGCAGCGTCATCCCGAAGCGATGCGCGAGCAGCGGCCAGCCTGGATGCGGGAGCCCGAAATATCGCCTCCGTCGCGGCCGCGTTCGGTCCTGCGGGATGACGGTTCGCTGCCGATGAATTTGAGGGCAACCGCCCCGACCATCGAGCTTGCACCGGAATCCAGCCGACGTCCGCCTGCAGGCGCGCTGGTGCCGGCCTTAATCGAACCGCAGACGCGGGTCGGCCGGCTGGTCGGGACCGCGAGTCTGGCGCTCACCACAGGCGTCACTTTCATCGCCAGTCAAGGCACTGCGGCCCAGCTCGATGATGGCTCCGACGAATCGCTGATCCCCCGCGTCGGCCATATGTTCGAGAACGAGCTGCGTACCGGACTGAGGGTTCTGCTCGTGGCCGGCGCGCTCGGAGGCGGCTGGCTGACGATGGTGCCGCTCGCCGGCGCCGTCGTTGTGCCCGGCAATCTGGTCGTGCAGTCCGACGTCAAAGCGATCCAGCACCCGACCGGCGGCATCGTTGCGAGCATCAAGGTGGAGAACGGCAAGCATGTCGCAGCCGGCGATCTCCTGGTGCGGCTGGACGCGACGCAGGTGCAGGCCAATCAGCAGGCGATCGCGAAACAATTGAACGAGCAGCGGGCCAAGATCGCCCGCCTCGTCGCCGAACGCGACGGATTGGAGCAGCCGGAATATCCGCCGGAGCTGACCTCTCATACGGATGACGCCAATGTCCGCAGCGTGATCGCCTCCGAGAATGCGCTATTCAAGGCGCGTCTCAGCACGCGGCAAAGTCAAAAGGACCTGCTTCAGGGACGGATTGCTCAGCTCAATCAAGAGATCACCGGCATGGAAGCCCAGTCGGACTCCAAGAGCAAGCAGATCGAGCTGATCAACGGCGAATTGGCCGGGGTGCAGGATCTCTACGACAAGCGGCTGGTGCCGTTGACCAGGCTCACGACGCTGCAGCGCGAGGCAGCACGGATCGACGGCGAACGCGGCCAGCTCACCTCGGCTATCGCCGAGACCCGATCGAAGATCAACGAAGCGGAGCTGCAGATCGTCAAGACTGATCAGGACTTCCGCACCGAAGTGGTGAAGGACCTTGGCGAGACGCAGGCCAAGGAAGGCGAACTGATCGAAAAAAGCGTGGCCGCGCGCGACCAGCTCGATCGAATCGAAATCCGAGCGCCGAACTCGGGCACCGTCCACCAGCTCTCGATCCACACGATCGGCGGCGTGATCAAGGCGGGCGAAACCATCATGGAAGTCGTTCCCGATTCCGATGAGCTCCAGGTCGAAGCCCATGTCCAGCCGAAGGACATCGACCATGTGCACACAGGTCAGGACGCCTTCGTTCGATTTTCGGCGTTCAACCAGCGCACGACGCCCCAGGTCACAGGACAGGTCTCGTTCGTCTCGCCGGACACCACGACGGATCAGCGCAGCAACTCAACCTTCTACACGGTCCGGGTCGTCTTGTCGGAGGACGAGCGGCATCGCCTGGGCAGTGCGCAGTTGATCCCGGGCATGCAGACCGAAGTCTTCCTGCAGACCGGCAAGCGCACGATGCTGAGCTATCTGATGAGGCCCATCATGGAGCAGTGGCGTCGCGCCTTCGTCGAGGAATAGGCGCGCCCGGGCCGTGAGCCTCAGGACGGCATCGAGTTCCGCCCCAGCGCCGTCTGGCGCAACCGACATGCCCTTGCGCCACGCCGGTGCAACGCCGATACATGCTTCGACCACGCACCAAGTCGAAAACCCCGCCGGAAGCCGTCGGCTGCCGCGACCGTCGACGTTACCGACTCAGCTCGGGCCGATGGGTCTGCGCTATGATTTCAACGATGGCTGCCGCGTCATGCTGCCCGAGACCGGCCGGCCCTGGCGCGTTCGCCTGAGTGATCTCGACACCGGCAACCTGCTGTACGAAGTCGAGCTGCGATCGGGCCATGTCAACAGCGCCAAGCGCTACTTCGTCCGTTTCCGGCTCGAGGTCTGGAGCGGCAACGAACCGGTGCTCTGCCACGACTACCATGCAGCTGATCGCGACGTCCTCATCCAGTTTCCGGTCGGCACGATCGGCGACATCATCGGCTGGCTTTCCTATGCGATGAGGTTCAAGGAGCTGCATCGGTGCCGGCTCACCTGCGCCCTTGGCGAACCGCTGATTCCTCTTTTCCGCGGCGCCTATCCTGACGTCCGCTTCGTCTCTCACGTCGACGTCGAGCCAGCGCGCTTCTACGCGACCTACAGCGTCGCGCTGTTCTTCGATGACCATGAGCAGGCGTATCAACCTTCAGACTTTCGCCAGGTCGGACTGCACCGGACCGCCGCCTATATTCTCGGTGTCGATCCCGCCGAGCAGCCGCCGCGCATCGCGCTTGCAGACGCCGGACGGCCGATCGCCGATCCCTATGTCTGCATCGGTGTGCAGGCCACGACGCAATGCAAATATTGGAATAATCCTCACGGCTGGCCCGAGATCGTCGACTACATCAAGGCGCTCGGCTACCGCGTCGTCTGCATCGACCAGAAGCCGAGGCACGGCCGCGGCATGGTATGGACCGAAATTCCCGAGGGCGCCGCGGACGAGACCGGCGACCGGCCGTTGCAGGAGCGCGCGCGCTGGCTCAAGCACGCCGCGGCCTTCATCGGCCTGTCCAGCGGGCTGTCTTGGCTTGCGTGGGCGGCGGGTACGCCGGTCGTGATGATCAGCGGCTTCACCCATCCGGTCAACGAATTCGCCACGCCCTATCGCGTTATCAACTATCACGCCTGCAACAGCTGCTGGAACGACGTACGCCACCGTTTCGACCATGGCGACTTCCTGTGGTGCCCGCGTCACCGGGATACGCCGCGTCAGTTCGAGTGCACGCGCCTGATCACCGCGGATCAGGTCAAGGCGGCGCTGGCGCGGATTCCGGGCTTCGGTCACGGCACAGCCGGAGCCCTCGCGCCGCGGATCGACGAGGCGCTTGCGGTGCGCGCCCTGCCCGCGCCGGCCCCGATCGGGGTTCATCGCGGAGGCATGGCGGTGGGCATCACGCCCCGCGCCGGAGCGCTCCGTGATTTGGCCGCAAGCCATGTCCGTGCCGGTGACCACGCGGCCGGAAAACGCGATCACGCGTCCGCGCTGCGCGACTATCAGGCAGCCGCCACGATCATGCAGCGCCTCGCCACAGCCGAGCCGGATAACATTCCTCTCCTGCGCGACCAGGCGGTGAGCTGGAATCGAATTGCGGCGGTGCTGACCGCCTTGGGCGATCATGCGGGCGCGGCTGATCAGTACCGGCGCAGCCTCGGTCTGGTCCAGCACCTCATGGCTTCGGCGCCGCACCACCCCGACCTGCAGCGCGATCTGGCCTGGAGCCAGGCGCGATTGGCCGATGTCCTGGTGGCGCACGCCGCGCAAAGCTCGCCGCAACGCGATCCGGCCTGAACATCATTGTGACGTCACGGCGGCCCTTCGGCCACGACGGTCCCAATCTGCCCGAACAACATCATAATTGCGGACCGCTCCCTGCTTGTTTCGGCCCCATTGCGGCAATTAGTTCATCCGCGACAGTTTGACGCGGTATTGCGACAGTCTGACACATGCTGCCGCCTGTCGGTCCAAGAGCGAGACCACTCGAGGAGATGATCAATGGCAAATAATACGTTCAATCCGACCGCGCTGGCGAACGGCACGTCGAACCTGCTGGTGCGCGCAGACGCGCTCAACCAGTCCACCGACCTGGTGCAGGCAGGTGTCGTCTTCAACGATGCTGTCCGCATTTCGCAGGGCCTGTTCAGCCTGGCCGGGAGCGGCAACCAGAATCCGTTCCTCGGCAGCTACACGACCGACATCCACGCGGTGCAGAACGACATCGCTGCGATGCTGGCCAATCCTGGCCAGGTCACGCTCGGCGGCCAGACCTTTACGCTCAACACCACGGACACTGCGGTTCTCACCAATGTCCAGGCCCAGCTGGGCTCGCTGATTACGGCGGCGGCAGGCATCACCAATGCCGCGACCTTGGCGACCGCCGAGCAGACCATCCACGCCGTGCAGAGCCAGATCCTCGGCGAGATCAACAACGACGCGCACCTGTCGGCTGCGCTGAACAAGGTGACGTTCATGGCCACGACCGGGGCCACCGACGTTGCGTTCCAGAACGTTCCCGCAGGCGCCGACGATCCCGCCTCGCTGGCTGCGGCGACGGCGGGCACGAGCCTCAAGGCGGTCGGCGCGGTGTTCAACGCGGCGGAAGCGGCGGCGGCTGGCGGCATCAATGCAGGCAACCTGCAGGAGATCACCAACGATTTCACCGCGGTGTCGCAGGGCCTCACCAACATCCTCAACAACAAGACCATGCTGGCCCAGATCGAAAAAGGCGAGACCGCCAACGCGGCTGCGCTGACCACGATCCATCTCCAGACGGCGCTCGGACAGATCAACCTGCAACTGAACAACTATGACGGCGCTGCCGCCGCCGGCAATCAGACGGCACTTCGCGGCACCGCCGACAACCTGCTCGACATTATCGACATCATTCAGAACGATGCGAATTTAAACACCGCAGCTGGAGGCAATGGAACAGCAGGTCATGCTGGAGGGTTCGCCGAGGATCCGGGCGGACTGACCGGCACCGTGACCAAGTTCCAGGACAACCAGGTGCAGACCAATTTCTGGGCTGCCTTCCTGGCCGAAGCCAACACCATCAACGCGACCTTGCAGAAGATCGCGACCGGCGGCGCGCAGGCCAGCCAGACCCTGGTCACCCAGATCCAGAACTATCAGCACTTCGGCGCCGCCTTCGACGCCGCGCAGGGTGCGGTCTTCCAGGCCCGCTTCGACAATGAGCTGCTCAGCGGCACGCTCGAGGCCGATACGGCGAACGCGTTGAAGGGGCTGCAGGGCATCCTCAACGGCGACACCGGAGCTGCGCTTGCGGCTGACAAGGCGATGGTCGCAGCAGCCGGCCAGGGTTTTGCTGCCGACGCCATGGACGTCTCCGGCAACAACATCGCGGTCGGCGGTGCGACCTATGTCGGCACCGCGACCACAGTCTCGGCGGCAACCTCGGTCCATGGCCTCGCCCACGGCACCATCCCGGTGACCGCGACTCCCAACATCGCCAACGGCACCGGCGGCACGGCGGCAGCCGGTACGACGGCGGCTGGGGCCGGAGGAACGCCTGCCGCAGCAGGTGGTGCGGCAGGCGCCGGTGGAGCGGCCGCTGGCGGCACCACGTCAGCCGGCGGCGGCACGACGGCCGCTGGCGGCGGGACTACGACCTCGACGGGCGGCGGTACGACGGCGGCCAATCATGGGACAGCGGCGAGCCATCACAGCCACCATTCCCACCACAGCCACACGGCGGCCGCTTCAGCGAACACGGCTACTAGTCATGCCACCAGCGCCGCGCATCACCACGCAATGGTCCATATGTGGGGCTGATCCGCTACTCACCTCCGAGTACGATCAGAGAGCGAGCGGCCAGTGCAGAATGACGTTCTGCACTGGCCTCCTCGAGACCAAGTGAAAAATCGGGGCGACATCTGGGCTGCAACATGCAACGCCCGTCGAATCGACCCAGACTGTGCTTCGGATGACACCTACGAGATCAACGACTTGGCAACAATCCGTCGCTGAACGGCAACAATCGGAAACCGCCCGAACAACAACATAGTTGCGAACTTCGCCACGCTTCTTTTGGCCCCAATAGAGCGAATAATTCGCACCTGGCACGCGGGACACCTAGTCCTGTCGAGCCGGCTGCGGGGCGTTCGTTCTACTCACTTCGGCTGCCTGTCACACGTACCAGGACCAGGCACGAGCCGGCGTGAACTCGGGGAGATTCATAATGGCGAATAATACCTTCAACCCAACCGCGCTGGCGAACGGAACGTCGAATTTGCTGGTACGCGCGTCCGCGCTCAACCTCTCGACCGACCTTGTGCAGGCCGGCGTCGTCTTCAACGACGCGGCCCGCGCCTCATTGGGCTTGTTCACTCAAGCCGGCAGCGGCAACCAAAACCCATTCCTCGGCGTCTACACGACCGACATCCATGCGGTGCAGAACGACATCGCCGCCATGTTGGCCAATCCCGGCCAGATCACGCTCGGCGGCCAGACCTTCGCGCTCAACGCCACCGACACTGCGGTTCTCACCAACGTGCAGGCCCAGTTGGGAACGCTGATCACTGCTGCACAACAGACCACCAATGCGGCGACGGTGGCCGCCGCAAATCAGACGATCCATGCGGTTCAGCAGGAGATCCTGCAGGAAATCAACAACGACGCTCATCTCTCCGGCGCGCTCAACAATGTGCCGTTCCTCGCCAATACCGGCGGCATGGACGTCGCGTTCCAGAATTCGCCTGCGGGGGCCGACGATCCGGCCAGCCTCGCCGCGGCGACAGCCGGCAACAGCCTCAAGGACGTCGGCGTCGTGTTCAACAAGGTGGTCGATCTGGCCTCCGGCGGCATCAATTCCGGCAACCTGCAGGAGATCACGACCGACCTCACCGCGGTGTCGCAGGGCCTCACCACCATCCTCAACAACAAGACCCAACTGGCGCAGATCGAGAAAGGCGAAACCTCGATTGCCGCCGCGCTGACCACGATTCACCTGCAGACGGTGCTGGGCCAGGTCAATCTCGAGCTCAAGAACTACGCTGCCGCGGAGGCGAATGGCAGCCAGGCTGCGCTGCGCGGCACCGCCGACAATCTGCTCGACAGCATCGACATCATCCAGAACGACGCCAACCTGAACACCGCCGCCGGCGGCAATGGTAACGCAGGCCATGCCGGCGGCTTTGCCGAGGATCCAGGCGGACTCACCGGCACCGTGACCAAATTCCAGGACAACCAGGCGCAGACCAATTTCTGGGCCGCCTTCCTGGCCGAGGCCAACACCATCAACGCGACCTTGCAGAAGATCGCGACCGGCGGCGCACAGGCCAGCCAGACCCTGATCACACAGATTCAGAACTATCAGCAGTTCGGCGCCAAATTCGACGCAGCACAGGGCGCAGTATTCCAGGGCCGCTTCGACAATGAGCTGCTCAGCGGTACGCTCGAGGCCGATACCGCAGCCGCGGTGAAGGGCCTGCAGGGCATCCTCAATGGCGACACCGGCGCGGCGCTTGCCGCCGACAAGGCGATGCTCGCCGCCGCAGGCCAAGGCTTCGCGGCCGACGCCATGGACGTCTCCGGCAACAACATCGCGATCGGCGGCGCGACCTATGTCGGCTCGGCGACCACGGTCTCGACCGCGACATCGGTGCACGGCCTGGCTCAGGGCACCATCCCCGTCACGGCAAACCCGAACATCGCCAATGGCACCGGCGGCACGGTGACGACGCCTCCGGCCGGCGGCGGTGGAGGCGGCACCCCGACGCCTATCAACTTCAGTCCGACCGCGCTCGCCAATGGCACATCGAACCTGCTGGTGCGCGCATCCGCTCTGCAGCACTCGACCGACTTGGTGCAGGCCGGCGTCGTCTTCAACGACGCGGTCCGTGACTCGCTCGGCCTGTTCAGTCTCGCCGGCAGCGGCAACTCGCCCACTTTCCTCAGCAGCTATCAAGCTGACATCACTGCAGTGCAGACCGACATCGCCGCGATGCTGGCCAATCCCGGCCAGGTCACGCTCGGTGGCAAGACCTTCGCGCTCAACGCCACCGATACCGCCGTCCTCACCAATGTCGAGGCCCAGCTCGGGATCTTGCTCAACGCGGCGGGGCAGATCACCAACGCCACGACCGCGGCCGCGGCCAATCAAACCATTCATGCTGTGCAGCAGGAGATCCTGCAGGAGATCCACAACGACGCGCACCTCACGACCGCGCTCAACAATGTGACGTACTTGGCCAACACCGGCGCGACCGACGTCGCCTTCCAAGCTTCGCCTGCAGGGGCCGACGATCCGGCGAGCCTTGCCGCGGCGACAGCCGGCAACAGCCTCAAGGACGTCGGCGTCGTCTTCAACAAAATCGTCGAACTGGCCTCCGGCGGCATCAATTCCGGCAACCTGCAGGAAATCACGACCGACCTCACCGCGGTGTCGCAGGGCCTCACCACCATCCTCAACAACAAGACCCAACTGGCGCAGATCGAGAAAGGCGAAACCTCGATTGCCGCCGCGCTGACCACGATTCACCTGCAGACGGTGCTGGGCCAGGTCAATCTCGAGCTCAAGAACTACGCTGCCGCGGAGGCGAATGGCAGCCAGGCTGCGCTGCGCGGCACCGCCGACAATCTGCTCGACAGCATCGACATCATCCAGAACGACGCCAACTTGAACATCGCGGCCGGCGGCAATGGTAACGCAGGCCATGCCGGCGGCTTTGCCGAGGATCCGGGCGGGCTCACCGGCACCGTGACCAAATTCCAGGACAACCAGGCACAGACCAATTTCTGGGCCGCCTTCCTGGCCGAGGCCAATACCATCAACGCGACCTTGCAGAAGATCGCGACCGGCGGCGCGCAGGCCAGCCAGACCTTGATCACACAGATTCAGAACTATCAGCAGTTCGGCGCCAATTTCGACGCGGCACAGGGCGCAGTATTCCAGGGCCGCTTCGACAACGAGCTGCTCAGCGGTACGCTCGAGGCCGATACAGCAGCCTCGGTGAAGGGCTTGCAGGGTATCCTCAATGGCGACACCGGCGCGGCACTCGCGGCCGACAAGGCGATGCTCGCCGCCGCCGGTCAGGGTTTTGCCGCCGACGCCATGGACGTCTCCGGCAACAACATTCCGGTCAATGGCGGGACCTATGTCGGCACGGCGACCACCGTGTCAGCAGCCACCTCGATCCACGGCACGGCCCAGGGCGCCATCCCGGTTACGGCGAACCCGAACATCGCCAATGGCACCGGCGGTACGGCCACGACGCCTCCGGCCGGAGGCGGCACCGGGGCGGGCGGCGGAACACCTGCAGGCGGCGGGACCGGCGCAGGTGGCTCCACTGGAGGCGGAACCACCGGTGGTGGCACGGGCACGGGTGGTTCGACCGGCGGCGGCACAACGGGCGGCAATAACGGTGGCTGCGCCAGCCATTGCGGCGGTCACCATGACCACCACGATCATAGCAGCCACGAGCACCACGAAGTGGCGGCGGCCCAGCAGGCCGACATGTCTCACCATCACGTTATGGCCCACGTGTGGGGCTGACGTCCGGCGATCATTGATCGACACCAGCCGGTGCAGAACGCAAGTTCTGCGCCGGCTTTTTTACATCGCGACCACCTCCCGGCGGTGAACGGTTCTATGGCTCCGCCACAGTGAAGCTCAGCTCAAGCCTCCGTTTCGCTTAATTCTGTGCGGACAACGGCTGCGTCCAACCTCGTGGCAAATCATTCTCATGACCGACCAAGCCGTAGCTTTCCGTCCACGTCTGATTTCGACGTCGCCTACCCATTCCCCCTCCATCAGTCCGGGCACCGAGGAAAGCACCTTGCAGGCGGCGGAGCAGGCATTTCGCCAGCTTCTTGCCGTGCAGCCGCGCCACGTCCGAACACTCTGCAGCCTCGCAATGATCCGCCTTCAGCGCGGCGATACGGACGAGGCTCGCCGGCTGCTGGGCCAGGCCGCCGATCTCGCCGACCAATCCGCCGACGCACATCTGATGGTCGGCAAGGCGTATGCCAATCTCGGCGACGCCGCCAATGCGGCGTCGCACTTCGAACGCGCCATTGCGATCGATGACCGCCATGCCGATGCGCACAATAGCCTTGGACTCTGCTACCAACAGCTCGGACAACTCGAACGCGCGATTTCCTGTCACCAGACCGCAATCGCGCTCAGGCCGAATCTTGCGGCGGGCTTCGCCGGACTTGGAGATGCCTGTCGGCGGCTCGACCGTCATCACGATGCGATTACACACTACCAGCGCGCGCTTTCGATCGACCCTCAGGCGCCGGCCCTGCTGCTCAATCTCGGCGGCTGCTATCACGCGACCGCGCAGCTCGACGCCGCGATCCGCAGTTTTCAACAGGCGCTCGCGCTGAGCCCTCAATCGGCGGACGCTCATTTCAATCTCGGCAATCTCTATCTGGAGACGAACAGCTGGCCCGCCGCCGTCTTCCACTACGAGCGCGCCATTTCCGAACGCCCCATCTTTCCCGAGGCGTACAACAATCTGGCCAACGCGCTGCAGTCGCGCGGGACGCATCGTGAGGCCATTGCACATTATGACGAGGCGATCCGCCAGCAGCCCGGCTATGCCGATGCCTATCGCAATCGCGGTGACGCCATGCGGGCGATGAACCGTTTCGACGATGCCGTGGCCAGCTACCAGGCAGCCCTTGCGCACGCGCCGCGGGATACCAAGACGCTCAATCATCTCGCCAGCGTGTTGATGATCGCCGGCCGGCTGGACGAGGCCGCATCGGCCTATGAGACTGCCCTCAGGATCGCGCCGCAAAATGCCGGCATCCATCTCAACTACGCGGCGATCAAGCGATTTATGGCCGACGACCCGCGTTGGCCCTCTCTACAGGATCTGGCGCGGCGCGAGGAGACGCTGGCTGAGCATGAGCGCATCGTGCTGCACTTCACGCTGGGCCGGGCCTACGCCGATATCAAGGACGCAGAGCGGTCACTCTTTCATTTCCACACGGCCAACCGCCTCGAGCGCCGACGCATCCGCTATGACGAGAACCAAGCCCTTCAGCAGTTGGAGCGCATCCGCAGCGTCTTCAACGGAGACGTCATCGAGGCCCGGTCGGGAACGGGCGAGCCCTCAAATCGGCCAGTCTTCATCATCGGCATGCCGCGCTCAGGCACGAGCCTGATCGAACAGATCCTGGCCAGCCATCCTGCGGCAGAGGGTGCCGGGGAAGTCAATTATTTTGCCGCCAGTACGGAGCTGTTCGCCGATCGCACGCGCGGCGAATATCCGGAAATGCTTGCAAGAATGTCCGATGGCGATCTGCGCGAGCTTGGCAAGGCCTATCTGGCACGTTTCGCCGGTCTGGATGCGGCAGCCGAGCGCATTGTCGACAAGATGCCTTCGAACTTTCTGTTCGCGGGTCTGATCCATCTCGCGCTGCCGGGTGCGAAGATCATTCACGTCAAGCGTAATCCGATCGACACCTGCCTCTCCTGCTATTCGATCCTGTTCGCCGAGCCGCAGCCCTTTGCGTATGACCTCGCTGAACTCGGACGCTATTATCGGGCCTATGATGCGCTCATGGATCATTGGCGCGCGGTGCTGCCGGCCGGCGTCATGCTGGAAGTCACCTACGAAGACGTGGTGCGTGACCTCGAGACCGAGGCACGCCGCATCGTAGCGCATTGCGGCCTTGACTGGGACGCCCGATGTCTTTCGTTCCATCAGACCGAGCGGCCGGTGAACACCGCGAGCCTGGTCCAAGTCCGGCAGCCGCTTTTCACCGGTTCGGTCGGCCGTTGGCGACTCTACGGCGATCGGCTCAAGCCGTTGTTCGACACGCTCGGTCCGAGCATCGCGCCCACCGACACTGCCGCGGTCACGCAAGAAGAGGCCACTCGTCCCGCGCCGAGCAATGTCGTTGCGCCTGTTATCGCCGAGCCCAACCGCGCGCGCCCGATCGATCTCGTCGCCCGGCAGGGTGCGTTGAAGGCGGAGGCCGAACGAGCGTTCACCGTCGCGAAGAAGCTGCAGCAACGCGGCGACCACGAGGATGCCGAGAAACTGTTCGGCTTCATCCTGGCGAGTCAGCCGGATCATTTCGGCGCCCTGGTCGGCCTCGGAACGATCTGCACGCAGGCCAATCGTCTGGACGAGGCCAGGCGTCATTTTCTCCAGGCGGCATCCATCGATGAGCGCTCCGCCGAGGCGCATGGCAGCCTCGGGGCGGTCGAAGCCTCGGCTGGCCGGTTCGAGGCTGCGGTCGGCTACTATCTCAAGGCGCTGGCACTCGCGCCCGATCATCCTGGCATCCTCTACGCCTATGCGATGACGCTGCAGAGCCAGGGCAAGAGCGACGAAGCCATGGCGATGCTGAAGCGGGCGATTGCCCTGAAGCCCCAGCACCTCGACGCGCATTTCGCGCTAGGCAACCTGCACTATGCCGAAGGCAAGGACATCGAGGCGGCGAAATGCTACCTGAAGGTTCTCGACTATAGCCCGCATCACGCCGAGACCCACAACAACATCGCCAATGTCCTGTTGCGGCAAGGTCATCCCGAGCGCGGCATCGAGCATTACAAGAAGGCCATCGCGAGCAGGCCGGAATATGCCGATGCCTATGGCAATCTCGGCAACGCGCTGCTCGAGCTCAACCGCCTCGAGGAGTCGATCGAGCAGAACCTGCTCGCCCTCAAGATCAAACCGGATCGCTTCGGATCCTACAACAATCTCGGCGTGGCCTATCAGGCACTCGGCCGATTCGACGAAGCGACTGCGGCCTTCGAACGCGCGCTTGAACTGTCGCCGGATGAGGCTCCGATCCACCTGAACCTCGCGAACATGGCGAAGTTCAAGCCGGACGACCGCCGCCTGCCCGGCCTGCACCGCCTGCTCGGCCGCGTCGATCTGCTCGACCAGGAAAAGCAGATTGCCGCCCATTTCGCGATGGGCAAGGCACTGGCCGATCTGAAGGACCATGACGCCGCATTCGCCCATCTCCAGAAGGGCAATGCGCTGAAGCGAAAAACCTTCGACTATGATGAAGGCCAGCGGCTGGCGGCGATGGCCAATATCGCCACCAAGTTCACGCCGGAATTCTTCCGGTCGACCGCAGGGCACGGCGACGCCTCCTGGTCGCCGATCTTCATCGTCGGCATGCCGCGCTCCGGCACCACGCTGATGGAACAGGTGCTGGCCAGCCATTCCAAGGTGTTCGGGGCCGGCGAACTCGAGACCTTCAAGGACCTGATCGGCGAATGCGCCAAGCGCCAGCGCGTCCTCCCGGCCTATCCCGAACTCATCACTCTGCTCGCCCCGGAGCAGATGACGGAGCTCGGGCAGCAGTACACCGCGCGGGTACGGGCGCTCGCGCCGGAAGCCGAGCGCATCGTCGACAAGATGCCGCTCAATTTCATGTTCGTCGGCCTGATCCATGCCGCGCTTCCGAACGCCAAGATCATCCATGTCAGGCGCGATCCGCTCGACACCTGCGTCTCCTGCTACTCGCTGCTGTTCACCGGCAGCCAGCCCTTCGCTTACGATCTGACCGAGCTCGGCCGTTACTACCGGGGTTACGAGGCCGTGATGGCGCATTGGCACAAGGTGCTTCCGCCCGGCGTCTTGATGGACGTCCAATATGAGGACCTGGTCGACGATCTCGAGGTCACGTCGCGCGGCGTGCTGACCCATTGCGGCCTGGAATGGGAAGACGCCTGCCGCGATTTCCACAGCACCCAGCGCGCGGTGCGCACCGCGAGCCTGATGCAGGTGCGTGAGCCGCTCTACCGCCGCTCGGTTGGAAGCTGGAAGCGATACGAGAAGTTCCTTGGGCCGCTGCGCGAGGCGCTCGGTCTATAGACCGGGCGGCAGACCGCGCTGAAATAGTAGGATTGGCGAGCGGCAAATAACCGGGCGCGCAGGCCCCAGGGAACAGGTGACAGGGCGGCACCCGGCTATTTGGCCGCGCGGCGGTCGCGGCGATTTGATACTACCCTCAATAATTTAACGAATTGTTCTAAGAAATCAGGAAAGCGACTGGACGATTCGACGCCCAAGCTGCGCATCCCAATTCTCCACGTCTCCGCGATCTGCCGGCCGCCCGCACCTGCTCCGGTGAGCCATTTCCGCTCGCGCCGCCTTCTCGGCCGTTCGATTTGCTTCGGCCTGCAACCGGCAGCGCGGACCTGTGATGAAAAAGCACGAGCTGCTTGACGAGCGGGTCCAGGATTGATTTGACCGAGCGAGCTATCTCGTTGACGGTCGTGGGGCTTTGGATTTGGTACGGGCCTGGATATTGCGCCGGCAGGGCGCGAGGTCCGATCCACTCCTCTAGCCCCGCCGTCATCCGTCCTTGGCCTGCCCCGTCGAAATTCAACCTCGGAAGACAAATCCATCATGCGTATCACCCTCGTCGGCTCCCGCCATTTCGGTGTGGCCACACTGAACATGTTGCGGGACAAGGACGTCGAGATCGCGCGCGTGGTCGTGCATGATGGCGAGGACCGCTTGGCCGCCGCAGCCCGCGCCGCCGGCATCGAAGTCGTCGTCCAGGCCGATCCGCACCTCGTCACTCCGGAAGAAATCGCGCCGGGGACCGAGTTGATCGTCACGGCGCATAGCCATGCCCGCGTCGCGCAAGCGGCCGTGGCCGCTGCCAAGCTCGGCGGCATCGGCTACCATCCCTCGCTCCTCCCCCGTCACCGCGGCAAGGCCGCGGTCGAATGGACGATCAAGGAGGGCGACCCGGTCGCGGGCGGAACGATCTATCACCTCGCCGAGCGCATGGATGCAGGCGCCATTGCCGCCCAGGACTGGTGCTTCGTCAAGAAGGGCGAGACGGCCCGCGAATTGTGGGAGCGCGCGCTTGCCCCGCTCGGATTGAAGCTGCTCGGCCAAGTCATCGATTACGCCAAGGCGCATGGCTCCATCCCCGCCAAGCCGCAGGATGAGCAGTTCGCCACCAAGGCCCCGAGCCTCACGCCGTCTTGAAGGCAGCACGTCGAAGGCGATTGGCGCACGCGCAGTTTGCGCATGCGTCCGCCCGGAATCTGGCTTCCCACGCAAAGCCCAGCGCGGTATTCAAGTAGGGACGCGCCAATTGCGGCCCTGAGCTTGGCTCGGATGCCGCTGGCCCGATAAGACGATTAACCTTTATCATATTGATATTATTCGTGAAATTTTTACCGCCGCACTGCGGCAAACTTTCGTCACAATTTTTCCAAATAAGCTGAAGCCATCACTCACATTTGAGGAACTGATTCATGCGTCTTGATCGCATCGGAATGGCTTTGGTGGCGACCATCTTGGCCGGCAGTGCTGCGGCCCCTGCTTTTGCCCAATCCCCCTATGATGGACAATGGCAGGTTACAATTGTGACCAATAGCGGCAGCTGTGAGCCCTCCGCAAGCTCGACCCTGACCGTCGCTGACGGTAGAATTTCGGCGCCGGGTGCCAACGTCTCTGGTTCGATTGGGCGGGAAGGCCTGGTTAAGGTCTCGATCAACGGGGCATACGCAAATGGTCAGCTCAATGGCAATTCCGGTTCGGGTAAGTGGAATGGCGCTTCAGCGGGCATTCCGTGCAGCGGACGCTGGCAGGCGTCGCGGCTGTAACACGCGTTTTTCGAGTTTGAAGACGGTTCGGCGGCTCATGACAGCCGCCGTCTTTTTTGGTGCGAGCGGTCTCAGCGCTCCCAGTCACGCCGACCCCGGCCCCTTCACTGGAATGGCCGGCAATTGGCATGGCAGCGGCACGGTGGCGCTCGAGGACGGCTCGACGGAGCGGATCCGCTGCCGCGCCAGCTACGCCGTATCTGGTCCGCGTTTGAACTTGTCGCTGACCTGCGCGAGCGACGCCTATAAGTTCAATCTCTCCGCCAACGTCGTGGCACAGGGCTCTGCGATCTCCGGCAGCTGGAGCGAATCGAGCCGCGGCATCAATGGCATGCTCCAGGGCCGTGGCGGCGGCGGCAACTTCCAGCTAGCCGCCAGCGCTGCCGGCTTCAACGCCAATATCACGCTCGCAACGCGCGGCAACCGGCAGTCGGTCTCGATCCGCGCCGACAGCCAGTTCCGCGGCGCCAATATCTCGTTGTCGCGCTGAGCGAGCCTAGCCGCGGAGCGGCGTCCCCGCCTTTGGCGTGGCCAGCTGCGCCGCGGTCTGCTTGATCGTCTTCGCAATCAAGAGCGCCTGCTCCTTGGTCATGGCGAAGTCCTGCACGCCCTTGTGCGTGGTCAGCGACAACACCATTAGATGCGGCTCCTTCTCGGGCCAGCCGGTCGCGAACGCCGTGAGAAAATCGGCGGAGGTGGGACGGTCGGACATGTCGTGATTGTCTCTTCTGGATAGTCTTTTGGCCTGCTCGGAGCGCCCGCTTTAGGACGGAACACGTCCGCATTCCATGCTTTTGTTACGCCACTGCCAGTTCCATTGCCCGCCTGATTGCGGCACATCTGCCGATTTCGTTTGCAAGCTGTACCTGGGAGGCGATACAGCCCTGCCCTTGTTACAGGCAGTCACCTTCCCTTCCCGCCCATGCACCGACCTGCTTCCAAGATGATGGCCGCCTCATGGATGACGGGCTGGCTCAGCTTCATGCTGGTGATGGCCGTGGCCGGCCGTGAAGCGCTGCGCGAGCTCAATGTGTTCGAGCTGATGGAGCTGCGCTGCCTGCTCGGCCTTGTGATGCTGTCGCCGTTGGTCTGGCTGGGCGGCGGTCCCGCCACCTTGCGGACCAGGCGGTTGCCCCAGCACATCGCCCGCAATCTCGTGCATTACGTCGCTCAACTCGGCTGGTTCTTCGCGCTTACCTTGATCCCGATCGGTCAGGTCGTCGCGATCGAGTTCACCATGCCGATCTGGACTGCGTTGCTCGCGGCGAGCTTTCTTGGCGAGCGGCTCACGATCTACAAGCTTTCCGCCATCATGCTCGGCCTGATCGGGGTGCTCGTGATCGTTCGTCCCGATGCGGGTGCCATCAACCCCGGCCAATTGATCGCACTTGGTGCCGCGATGGGGTTCGGCATCTCGATCGTGTTGGTGAAGTCCCTCACCCGCACCGAGCCGACCGTGTCCATCATCTTCTGGATGCTCTCGATCCAGGCCGCGGCGGGCCTGGTGCCGACGCTGGCGCTCTGGACCTCGCCCTCGGCCACGATCTGGGGCTGGATCGTCGTGATCGCGATCTGCGGCACCTTCTCGCACCTCTGCATGGCGCGCGCGATGCTCTATGCGGATGCCACCATCGTGGTCCCCATGGACTTCCTGCGCGTACCGCTGACCGCGGCCGCCGGCTGGCTGCTCTATGCCGAACAGCTTGATGCCTTTACCTTGCTGGGGGCGGCGCTGATCCTCGGCGGCAACCTGCTCAACTTGCGGCCGGCACAGCCGGTCGCCGTGCGCGCGCGGAGCTGAGGTCGCGCGAACATCCCTCATTGCGGCTCCCGCGTGTGATCCGATCACATAGCCGCGTCCCCGGAAACGTGGATTTCCGCGCAACAGCTGTGCAAAAATCAAGTCTCGATCGATTTTTTTGGCATCGGCGACGAGACCTTTTCGCGTCCGCCGCGACTAATGTCGCAGTGATCACTTCGCTTCTCCTGGGGGATGTCCTGATGCGTTGTCTCACCATCGGTCTGTCGCTGCTTTGCATGGTGCTGACGGCGGAAGCCGCCAAGGCGGATCGCCGCGTCGCCTTCGTGGTCGGCAATGGCGCCTACACGAACGTCGCGCCGCTGCCGAACCCTCCGGTCGATGCGAAGGCCATGGCCGCAACCCTGCGCAATGTCGGTTTCGACGTGGTCGAGGGCACCAATCTCACCCGCGACAAGATGACCGAAAAGCTGCTCGACTTCGGCCGGAAGGCACAGGGCGCCGATATCGCGGTGTTTTATTATGCCGGGCACGGCATTGCGATCTCCGGCACCAACTACCTGCTGCCGGTCGATGCCGACCTGAAATCCGAGATGGACGTGAAGCTCGGCTCCGCCATCAACATCGACGTGACGCTCGATCAGACGATGGGCGATGCCAAGGTCAAGCTGGTCTTCCTCGACGCCTGCCGCGACAATCCGTTCGCTGCCAAGATCAAGTCGAACTCGCCGACCCGCAGCGTCGCGGTCCAGACGGGCCTTGCCGAAATGAAATCGGGTGAAGGCACCTTGATCGCATTCGCCACCGGCCCCGGCCAGACCGCGCTCGACGGCGAGGCCGGCGCCAACAGCCCGTTCACCCGCGCCCTGATCGCCCACATCGCCCAGCCAGGCGTCGAAATCCAGCAGGCGATGACGGAGGTGCGCGCCCAGGTCAACGAGGAGACCAGCAAGGGCCAATTGCCCTGGGGCCATACCAATCTGATCGGCGCGGTTTATCTCAATCCCGCTGCAACGCCGGCAACGAGCGCGGCTGCCATCCCGGGCAATGTTCCGGCCAATGCCGCCTCTTCGGCCAATGCCGAGGCCGAGCTCGAGTTCTGGCGCTCGGTGAAGGACTCCAACAGGCCGGAAGAGCTCAACGCCTACCTCTCGACCTATCCCAACGGCCAGTTCAAGACGCTGGCACTCGCTCGCATCGCCTCGATCGAAAGCGGCTCCGCGAACAATGCCACGCGGAACGTCGCCAAGGGGGTCGATCTCGCCGTGTTCACCGAGGAAGGCAGCCAGGTCAGCGAGGATCAGATCGGTCTCGACAAGAGCAAGCGGCGCGACGTGCAGCGCCGTCTGACCGGCCTTGGCTTCGACACCAAGATGACCGGCATCTTCGATGACGAGACCCGAGGGGTCGTCAAGCGCTGGCAGGCGGCACGCGGTTATCCTTCGACAGGCTATCTGACCAGGCTGCAACACAAGGCGCTGCTCGCCGAGCCGCAGCCCGCCCCGGCAACGGCTTCGATGAGCGACCCCGCAGCCAAGCCTCGCCGTGCCAGGCCCAGCGGCAATGTCGCAGCCGGCAGCGCCCCGCCGCCGAGCGCCGCGCCGGTGTACCGCAACCCGCCGCCGGACAATGCTGGCAACGCCGCCGGTGCGGCCTTCATCGGCGGCATGATGGGCGGCGTCCTCGGCGGCGCACTGCGCAGGTAGTCGCAACTGGTATGCAAGAGCGCGGACCTGCTGAGCGGCTAATCTTTGCCCTTACAGGCCTGCGGCCTTGCGCAGCGCGTCGTTGATGCGGTCCTGCCAGCCGGGGCCTCCGGCCTGGAAATGCTCGAGCACGTCCTGGTCGATCCGCAAGGTCACCTGCTCCTTGACGCCGGGGATCGCCGCCTTTTTCGGCGGTGCCTCGACGGGTTTGGTCGTGACCTTCTTGAACGCGGCCTCCGCTTCCGTGCGGGCGTCGGCGAGCGTGCGTGGACGTCGCGGTTGGTTCGCCATCATTCACATTCCTTCGAAAAGCGCAGTCGACAAATAGCGTTCGGAGAAGGACGGCACGATCGCAAGAATGGTCTTGCCCGCGCTCTCCGGCCGCTTGCCGATCGCAAGTGCCGCGGCGATCGCCGCGCCCGAGGAGATGCCGCCGGGGATGCCTTCGTTGCGGGCCAGTGCACGAGAGGTCTCGATCGCCGTCGTGCTGTTGATCTTGACGATCTCATCAATCACGGAGCGATCGAGAATGTCCGGGACGAAGCCGGCGCCGATGCCTTGGATCTTATGCGGCGAATGCATCCCGCCTGACAGCACCGGGCTCTCCTCCGGCTCGACGGCCACCACCTTCAACGACGGCTTGCGCGGCTTGAGCACCTGCCCGACGCCGGTGATCGTACCGCCGGTGCCGACGCCCGCGACGAAGACGTCGATATTGCCGCCGGTGTCGTTCCAGATCTCCTCGGCGGTGGTGCGGCGGTGGATCTCGGGATTGGCGAGGTTCTTGAACTGCTGCGGCATCGCCGAATTCGGAGTGGTTCTCAATAGCTCCTCGGCGGTCGCGATCGCGCCCTTCATGCCCTGCGCCGCCGGCGTCAGCACCAGCTCTGCACCGAGGAAGGCGAGCATCTTGCGCCGCTCGATCGACATCGATTCCGGCATCACGAGCTTGAGCCGGTAGCCGCGCGAGGCCGCGACGAAAGCCAGCGCAATTCCGGTATTTCCCGAGGTCGGTTCGATCAGCACGGTGTCCTTGTTGATGATGCCCGCCTTCTCCATCGCGATAATCATCGCCGCGCCGATGCGATCCTTCACGCTCGCGGCTGGATTGAAGTATTCCAGCTTGGCAAGGATCGTTGCATTGACGCCGTGCTGCTCCGGCAGCCTTCGCAGCCGCACAATCGGCGTGTTTCCGATCGCGTCGACAATCGATTCGAACACGCGTCCTCGGCCCGGACGCGGCGTGTTTTCGGCAGCAGGTGACGCATCCATTGAGACACTCCTTGCGCGCAGGCGCGACAGGTTAAGTTTTCGTAACGCATCATTGGACAGGGTGTTGCACTGCGCAAGCACGTTTCTGCGACATGAGAGCCGCTGCGGCGCACAACTTGTCGCGGCTAAATTACGCAAAAACAACGTATTTGTGTTGCGACAAGGTCAAACATCTGAGTGTATAGTAACCACGATGTCGGGCGCTGACGCGCTGATCGGTCGCAAGAACGCGATCCCACGCTCGACGTCTCCACCTTTGAGAGATCGCAACGCTTGAGATCCCCGCTCTAAGATCGCAACGGAGGTCACCATGTCAGCACTTGCTGAACTCATGTCGACCAGCACGCCGAGGCCAAATCCGCGCGGCAGCGATCTTCCGACATGTCCGGTCTGTGCAGATTCCATGATTGCGGCCGAAGCGTCTGCCTATCTTGCCGATAACGCGATCAGCTATCTCTGGACCTGCGACACCTGCGGTTACGGCTTTGTGACCAAGCACGTCGTCCACAAGCGGTTCGCCTGCGCTGCCCTGTCGTCCTGAGCCGGCTTCCATCAGCTGGGAGTGTCATCGCGCGGCGATATCACCGCGTGACCAGTTTGCGCGCGTCTCAGCATAGAACTGAGCGAAAGTGCCGGCGGCGATCGCACCGCGCATGCCGGCCATCAGTTGCTGATAGTAGGCGATGTTGATCTCCGACAGAAGCATCGCACCGAGCGTCTCGCCCGCCTTGACCAGATGATGCAGATATGCGCGCGAATAGCTGCGCGCCGCCGGCCACGGGCTCTCCTCATCGAGGGGACGCGGGTCGTCGGCGTGGCGCGCATTGCGCAGATTCACCGGCCCGAAACGGGTGAACGCGACGCCGTGCCGTCCGTTGCGGGTCGGCAGCACGCAGTCGAACATGTCGATGCCGCGCTTGACCGACTCCAGCAAGTCATCCGGCGTGCCGACGCCCATCAGATAGCGCGGCCGGTCGGCGGGCAGCACCGGCGCCGTGGCTTCGATCATCGCGAGCATCACCGCCTGCGGCTCACCGACCGCGAGGCCGCCGATCGCATAGCCGTGGAAACCGATCTCGACCAGGCCGCGTGCGCTCGTCTCCCGCAAGCTTGGGACGTCGCCGCCCTGCACGATACCGAACAGCATGTATCCGGCCGGCGCGGTCTCGAAGGCGCGGCGGCAGCGTGCGGCCCAGCGCAGCGACAGCTGCATCGCGCGTTCGATGTCGTCGCGCCCGGCCGGCAACCGCACGCACTCGTCGAGCTGCATCGCGATGTCGGAGCCGAGCAGGCGCTGCACCTCGATGGCGCGCTCCGGCGACAGCTCGATCTTGGTGCCGTCGATATGGGAGCGAAACGTAACGGCGTTTTCCGTCAGCTTGCGGAGCTCGGATAGCGACATCACCTGGAAGCCGCCGGAATCGGTCAGCATCGGCCCGCCCCAGCCGGTGAAACGCTGCAGGCCTCCGAGCGCCGCGATCCGCTCCGCGCCCGGACGCAGCATCAGGTGGTAGGTGTTGCCCAGCACGATGTCGGCGCCCGCGTCGCGGACCTCGCGCCAATGAATCCCCTTCATGGCACCCGCCGTGCCGACCGGCATGAAGGCAGGCGTGCGCACCACGCCATGCGGCGTGGTGAGGCGGCCGGTACGCGCAGCGCCGTCAGTCGCAAGCAGCTCGAAATGATTGGGAAGGCTGGTGTCTTCTGGGAGGCTCATGACGGGTTTATTGCGTCAGCGCGGAGCCGGTTTCAACCTGGTCGAGCCCAATTCCGGTCACAAAGTCCGTTGACGGCGGTTCCCGCCGCCACTATGGTCCTGCGCCATGTTCACCGCGACCAAACGCACGACGAAAACCACCAAGCCCAGCTGGGCCTCGGGAGGCGTGCGCGCGTAGACGAACCTAACCGCGACATCTTCGAACCGAAGCCCCGCCTGATGAAGGTCCGGGGCTTTTTTATTGCCTAAATTCCAACTGGAGACAGAGACGTGAAGAACGACCCCGTTGTTGCCATTGTCGGCGTGACCGGCGCTGTCGGCGCCGAATTCATCGCCACCATGGACCGCCGCAACTTCCGCGTCGGCAAGCTGAAGGCGCTGGCGAGCGCCCGCTCGGCCGGACAGACCCTGAATTTCCGCGGCCAGACGGTCACCATCGAGGAGCTCAACGAGCGCTCGTTCGAGGGCGTCGATATCGCGCTGTTCTCGGCCGGCGGCGGCATCTCCAGGAAGTTCGCACCGATCGCGGTGCGCTCAGGCGCCGTGGTGGTCGACAATTCCTCAGCCTTCCGCATGGACCCGAACGTGCCGCTGGTGATCCCGGAGATCAACGCGGGCCGCATTCGGGACCACAAGGGGATCATCGCCAATCCGAATTGCGCCGCCATCACCGCGCTGGTGCCGCTGTGGCCGATCCATCAGAAGAACCGGATCAAGCGCGTCATCATCTCGACCTACCAGGCCGCCAGCGGCGCCGGTGCGGCCGCCATGGACGAGCTCGTGCAGTCGACCCGCGCCAATCTCAACGGGCAGGTCTATGCCCCGAAGGTGATGCCGCATCCCTACGCATTCAACCTGTTCAGCCACAACACGGCGATCGATGCGGAGACCGGCTACAACGACGAAGAGACCAAGGTCATCAACGAGACCCGGAAGATCTTCGAGGATGAGGCCATCGCGATCGGCGTCACCTGCGTACGCGTGCCGGTGCTGCGCGCCCATTGCGAAGCCATCACCATCGAATGCGAGAAGCCGATCTCGGAAGACGACGTCCGGCGCATTCTTGCCACCGCACCCGGCGTGCGCATCGTCGACGATCGCGCCAAGAACTACTTCCCGATGCCTGTCGACGCCTCCGGCCAGGATGACGTGCTGGTCGGCCGGATCAGGAAGGACCTCTCCGATCCGACCGGGCATTCGATCGCGATGTTCGTCTCGGCGGATCAGCTCTTGAAGGGCGCGGCGCTGAACGCGGTGCAGATCGCGGAGCTGCTGCCGGAACGCGTGATGGCGTAACGACACCCGCGCGTCATTGCGAGAAGCCGAAAGCGACGAAGCAATCCAGTTCTTATCCCGCGGCACGACTGGATTGCTTCGCTTCGCTCGCAATGACGAGCCAACGTCTGGGGCGATACCTACGGACTCCGCACATCTTCTTCACCGCGGCGGAACAGCAGGCACGCATCGCCGTAGGAATAGAAGCGGTAGCCGCTCGCAATCGCATGTGCGTAGGCCGCTTTCATCTCGTCGAGCCCCGAAAAGGCCGAGACCAGCATGAACAGCGTCGAGCGCGGCAGGTGGAAATTGGTGAGCAGGATGTCGACGGCGCGGAAGCGGTAGCCCGGCGTGATGAAGATCGAGGTTTCGCCTTCGAAGGCTGCGATCGTGCCATCGCCTCTGGCCGCGCTTTCCAACAGCCGCAGCGAGGTCGTGCCGACGGCCACGATGCGGCCGCCTTGCGCGCGCGCCTCGTTCAGTGCTGCAGCGGTCGCTTCCGACACGCTGCCCCACTCCGCATGCATTTTATGGCCTTCGGTGTCCTCGACCTTCACGGGCAGGAAGGTGCCGGCCCCGACATGCAGCGTGACCCGCTGCAGCCCGACTCCGCGGGCGCGCAAACGCTCTTCCAGCGCCGGCGTGAAATGCAGGCCAGCTGTCGGCGCGGCGACGGCCCCCTCCTTCGCCGCGAACATGGTCTGATAGTCGTCGGCGTCACGTTCATCGGCGGCGCGCTTGCCGGCGATGTAGGGCGGCAGCGGCGGCCGGCCGAGGTCCGCGATCGCCTGGTCCAGCGTCGGGCCATGGAAGGAGAACGACAGCGTTACCTCGCCTTCGGCGCCTTTGGCCTCGACGGACGCGTCCAGGTGCCCCAGCAGGCACACCCTGCCCTCATTGCCGAACCGAATCGTATCGCCCGGTGCGAGCTTTTTGGCCGGCCGCACCAGTGCCTGCCAGCGCGAGCCATCGAGCCGTTTGATCAGCGTGGCCTCGATCTTCGGCTCGGTCTCGCGCCCGATCCGGCGGCCTGACAGTTGCGCTGCGATCACCTTGGTGTCGTTGACGACCAGCTGGTCACCGGGCTCGAGCCAGTCCGGCAGATCGCTAATGAGCCGATCGCGCAGCACGCCATCACCCTGCACCACCAGCATGCGCGCAGAGTCCCGCGGGCTCGCCGGCCGCAGGGCGATGTTTTCGGGCGGAAGATGGAAGTCGAACAGTTCGGTGCGCATCGTTGGCTCGGCACCAAGCCGACCCTCATCCAGAGGAGCCCGCCGCCGGCGGGCGTCTCGAAGGATGAGGCCGGGATGTCTGGGGCCTCATGGTTCGAGACGCGTGCGGCGCACGTTCCTCACCATGAGGATCGATCCATTACTGCGCGTCTGCGGCCATGTACGCCTTGACGATCTTGTCCGGGTTCTGCACCGGCTCGCCGCGCTTGATCTTGTCGACGTTCTCCATGCCCTCGGTGACCTTGCCCCAGACCGTGTACTGCTTGTCCAGGAAGCGGGCGTCGTCGAAGCAGATGAAGAATTGGCTGTCGCCGGAATCGGGGCTGGCCGCGCGGGCCATCGAGGCCGTGCCGCGCACGTGGGGCTCCGCATTGAATTCGGCCTTCAGCTTCTTGCCGGAGCCGCCGGTGCCGGTGCCTTGCGGGCAGCCGGTCTGAGCCATGAAGCCGTCGATGACGCGATGGAACACGATCCCGTCATAGAAACCTTCCCGCACCAGCTCCTTGATCCGCGCCACGTGGTTGGGTGCCAGATCCGGGCGCATCTCGATGGTCACGGGGCCCTGGGTGGTCTCAAGGATCAAGGTGTTTTCGGTGACAGCCATGCTTGTCTCTCAATGGTTTGAGTTCGACGGGATACGGGAACTCGTTCGAAGGGGGAACTTAAATGCCCGCGGGCGTGCAATCGCACTGGCCCATATCTCGATAAATGGCATTGTCGGTCGGCGTACCAAGAGCCGGGCCGCTTGGCAAAGATTTCGTTAAGCGCGCTGCAACCGGTGTGGTCCCGCACCGGCGCAGGCCGGACTGCGGCACCGCTCAACCCGCGGGCGCCGCGCGCCAAGTCACTCGAAGTCATTTCATGTCCGCTGCGACCTGGACCTTCACCATCTTATCGGGATCGGTGACGCTGCCCGAAGACGAGCCGGACGGCGCCTTCTTCAACTTGTCGACCACGTCCATGCCCTGCACGACCTCGCCGACGACGGTGTATTGGCCATTGAGGAACGACGCATCGCCGAAGCAGATGAAGAACTGCGAATTGGCGGAATCGACGCTGTCGCCGCGCCGGGCCATGCCGACCGTGCCACGCTTGAACGGCACGTTCGAGAATTCCTGCTTCAGGTTCGGGTATTTCGAGCCGCCGGTGCCGTTGAAGTTCTGACCGTCACCGGTCTGCGCCATGAAGCCGTCCATGACGCGGTGGAACGGCACGTTGTTGTAGAACCCTTCGCGCGCCAGCGTCTTCAATCGTTCGGCGTGCTGCGGGGCGAGGTCGGTGCGCAGCTTGATGACGATGCGGCCCTTGGTGGTGTCGATGACGAGCGCGTTCTGCTTGTCGAGCCCTGCGGGCAGCGACTGCGCCAAGGCCGGAACGGCAAAGACGAGGGCGAAGATAACGGCGATAGCTCGGATCATGAAAACTCCGGAGGGTGGAGGACGGAAGTCGGTGATTGCGCGCGACGTGCCGTATCAGCGAAATTTGGCGGCGAGGCTGCTCGCGACGGATGGCGGCACGAAAGACGATACATCGCCGCCCATGGCAGCGATTTGACGAACCAGTGTGGCGGTGATCGGACGGACGGCGACGGAGGCCGGAACGAACACGGTCTGGATTCCCGGCGCCATGACTTGGTTCATGCCTGCGAGTTGCATCTCGTAATCCAGATCGGTGCCGTCGCGCAGGCCGCGGATCATCAGGATCGCTCCGGCTTTTTGCGCCGCCGTCACCGTAAGATTGTCATAGGTGGTGGCATCGAAGCCGCAGGATGCCTGTGCCGCAACGGGGCCGAACGCCTCCCGCACCATGGCAAGCCGCTCCTCGGTGGAGAACAGCGGCTTCTTGCTGGAGTGGACTCCGACCGCGACGACGAGTTGGTCGCAGAGGTGGACGGCCTGCCGGACCACGTCCAGATGGCCGTTGGTGACGGGATCGAAAGATCCGGGATAAAGGGCAATGCGCGGCATAGGCCCCTCCTATACCCGCTGCAAACGACCGGCAAGCCGCCCTTTGTTTCGCCCGCCGCGGCGCCAAGAAACAAATCCTAACGGGATGAAACCATTTTCAGGCTTTTGCGAAGGAGACTAGAAACCCGCGCTTTGTATTCAACCTCCACAACAAGGGCCAGAACGGCCCTCGACAGGGGATCGTCGTGATCAAAGCGCTTTCTGCCATCGCGGTGGCCGCGTTCGTGGCTGCTGCCCTGACCATTCTGCCCGGTTTCGCCCCGAAGGTCGAAGCCAGCGTGCCGCAGCCGCTCGCCAAAAGCGACCGCCTCGACATCCGCCCGATCGGTCGCGGCTGCTCGGAGCAAGCCTGGCCGAATTTCGAGGCGGCGTGCCTACGCACCGCGGGAACGAAGGCAGTGGTTAACGACGCACGGGTCGTGGCGGTCGACAAGCCGCAGTGAAACAAGCTGCAGCGAACATCTGCGAATAGCGAATGGGGAGTAGCGAATAGGCTCGATCCTGCTCGCCCTCCCTGTTCACCATTCGGCTACTCGCTATTCGCCTGATCCCCGTTTCCCTGGTCGCTGTGGCCGTTTCCGCCGGCGCCGTTCTCCGACTCCTCGCCGATGTGCTCGACCGAGACCACCTTCTCGTCGTCGGCGGTGTTGAACACGATCACGCCCTGCGTCGAGCGGCCGGCAATCCGGATGTCCTCGACCGGGCAGCGGATCAACTGGCCCTTGTCGGTCACCAGCATGATCTGGTCGGCGTCCTCGACCGGGAACGAGGCAACGAGCTTGCCATTGCGTTCATTGACGGACATCGCGACGATGCCCTTTCCGCCGCGACCGGTGGTGCGGTACTCGAACGACGAGGTCCGCTTGCCATAACCGTTCTCGCTGATTGTCAGCACGAACTGCTCCGCCGCCGACATCTCGACATAGCGCTGCTCGCCGAGTTCGACGGTCGAGCCGGCTGCTGCCTCCTCGGTATCGATCCCCGTCTCCTCATCGGCCCCGCCGCGGCGCACGGCATTGGCGCGGCGCAGGTAAGCGGCACGCTCCTCGGAGTCGACCTCCATGTGGCGCAGGATGGACAGCGAGATGACCTTGTCGGCCGATGGCAGCGCAATGCCGCGCACGCCCATCGAGGTGCGCCCGGTGAAGACGCGGACGTCATTGACCGGGAAGCGGATGCACTGACCGCCGGCGGCGGTCAGCAGCACGTCGTCGCGCTCGGTGCAGATCTGGACATCGACGATCTCTTCGCCCTCGTCGAGTTTCATCGCGATCATGCCGGAACGGCGGACCTCGACGAAATCCGACAGCTTGTTGCGGCGGACATTGCCGCCCGTCGTGGCGAACATCACGTCGAGATTGGCCCAGGAGGATTCGTCCTCCGGCAGCGGCATGATGGTGGTGATGCGTTCGCCCTGCTCCAGCGGCAGGATGTTGATCAGCGCCTTGCCGCGCCCGTTGGGGGCGGCGACCGGCAGCCGCCAGACCTTCTCCTTGTAGACCTGGCCGCGCGAGGAGAAGAACAGGACCGGCGTATGGGTCGAGGCCACGAACAGTCGGCTGACGAAATCCTCCTCGCGGGTCTGCATGCCCGCGCGGCCTTTACCGCCGCGGCGCTGGGCGCGATAGGCCGACAGCGGCACGCGCTTGGCGTAGCCGGCGTGCGATACCGTCACCACCATGTCCTCGCGCTGGATCAGGTCCTCGTCTTCGACCTCACCTTCCTGCTCGATGATGACGGTCCTGCGCGGCGTGCCGAACTCGGTCTTAACGGCCGCGAGTTCGGTCTTGATGATGCCCTGGACACGGGCGCGCGAGCGCAGGATATCGAGATAGTCGTTGATCTCGATCTTCAGCTTGTCGAGTTCGTCCGAAATCTCCTCGCGGCCGAGCGCCGTCAGCCGCTGCAGGCGCAGGTCGAGGATCGCCTTGGCCTGCTCCAGCGACAGCCGGATCGTGCCGTCGTCGGCAAGCCGATGGCGCGGATCGTCGATCAAGGTGATGATGGACTCGACGTCGCGCGCCGGCCAGTCGCGCGACATCAGCGCGTCGCGCGCCGTGGCGGGATCGGGCGACGTCCTGATGACCCGGATGACCTCGTCGATATTGGCCACCGCAACCGCAAGACCGACCAGGATATGGGCGCGGTCGCGGGCCTTGCCGAGCAGATATTTGGTCCGCCGCGTCACCACCTGTTCGCGGAAGGCGATGAACAGCGTCAGGAAATCCTTCAGGTTCATCGTCTGCGGTCGGCCGCCATCGAGCGCGAGCATGTTGGCGGCGAAACTCGTCTGCAGCGGCGTGAACTTGTAGAGCTGGTTCAGCACCACGTCGGGTACCGCATCGCGCTTCAACTCGACCACCACGCGGTAGCCCTCGCGATCGGACTCGTCGCGCAGATCGGCGACGCCTTCGATCTTCTTCTCGCGCACCAAATCGGCGATGCGCTCCACCATCGTGGCCTTGTTGATCTGATAGGGGATCTCCGAGATGATGATCGCCTCGCGATCCTTGCGGATCGTGTCGATCGTCACCTTGCCCCGCATCACGATCGAGCCGCGGCCGAGATGGTAAGCGGAGCGGATGCCGGCGCGTCCGAGAATGATGCCGCCGGTCGGGAAGTCCGGGCCCGGGATGATGTTGATCAGTTCGTCGATCGTGAGCGCGGGATTGTCGATCAGCGCCACGCAGGCGTCGATCACCTCGCCGAGATTGTGCGGCGGGATGTTGGTCGCCATGCCGACCGCGATGCCGCCGGCGCCGTTGACCAGCAGGTTCGGAAACTTGGCCGGAAGGACCGACGGCTCCTTGTCAGAGTTGTCGTAGTTCGGAACGAAGTCGACCGTGTTCTTGTCGATGTCGTCGAGCAGCGGGATCGCCGACTTCGCCAGCCGCGCTTCCGTGTATCGATAGGCTGCCGGCGGATCACCGTCGACCGAGCCGAAATTGCCCTGGCCGTCGATCAGCGGCACGCGCATGGAGAAGTCCTGCGCCATGCGGACCATGGCGTCGTAAATCGACTGGTCGCCATGCGGGTGATATTTACCGATGACGTCGCCGACCACGCGGGCGGACTTCACGTATTTCTTGTCCGGCGTGTGCCCCTGCTCGTACATCGAGTACAGGATGCGGCGGTGCACCGGCTTCAACCCGTCACGCGCGTCAGGCAGCGCACGCGCCACGATCACGCTCATCGCGTAATCGAGGTAGGAGCGTTTCATCTCGTCGAGGATGGAGACGGGGCGAATGTCGGAAGGTCCGCCCGGCTCGCCGGGCTTCTCATCTTCAGTGTCGGACAATTGGGGATCCGGTCAGTTTTGCACGCGGAAATCGATGCGAATCATATAGCGCATCGCAGCCCCGCAAACCACCCCTCCCCGCACGGAAGGGGCGGCTTTTTCTGTTCGTTTTTCCAGTGACTTAAGGCGCTCGTCGGTCGAGGAAAATGCGGCGCCAGACCCGCGTTTCTCAACGCGCCCCGCCGGCGATCAGAACGGAATGTCGTCGTCCATGTCGCTGTTGCGGCCACCGGCCGGAACCGGCCGGCGCGGCGCTGGTGCGGATGACGGCCCACCGATGCCGAAATCGCCGCCTGGCTCGTCGGCAAAGCTGCCGCCGCCACCGCCGCCCCGGCCATCCAGCATCGTCAGCGTCGAGTTGAACCCCTGCAGCACCACCTCGGTGGAGTACTTCTCGACGCCGCTCTGATCGGTCCATTTGCGGGTCTGCAGCGCGCCCTCGATGTAAACCTTCGCGCCCTTCTTCAGATACTGCTCGGCAACTTTGCAAAGCCCCTCGTTGAAGATGACGACGCGGTGCCACTCGGTCTTTTCCTTGCGCTCACCTGTCGCCTTGTCGCGCCATGTCTCCGAGGTCGCGATGCTGAGATTGGCAATCGGCCGCCCGTCCTGGGTGCGCCGAATCTCGGGATCCTTGCCGAGATTGCCCACCAGAATCACTTTATTCACACTTCCCGCCATCACACTCTCCCGCGGCTCGAATTCCTGGACCGGTGCCCACCGGCCGATCGGCATGCGGCGGCTGGGGTCCTTCCTCAGTCGGCGGACCCTATACGCTTGTCGCGCCGGCGACCCGCCTTCTCCTTGATTATCCACATATAGCAAGCCGTCGCGCCACGTTCCAGCTTTGTTCGAATCCTATTCCCACAACCATGCGTAGAGTTCCCGTTTGAGGCGAAATTTGACCAAATTCCCGCCGGGAACCGGAATAAAGTTCCATGGCATCCCAGATACTTAAGCACTTTCATTAACTTATGATGCCATCAGAACTCCCATTTCGCGACCAGGGTGTGGCTTTTTAGCGACAGCATTTTGAGTTGAATCGCGTATCCTGCACAAGCAATGACAAGCCGCCTCGGCGGTCGGACAGATTTGTTAGTTGGCGCTTTCCGGGGGACCCAAATGAAAGCGCGCAATGCGGGAGAACTTCTGATGAGAAAGATTTTACTTGGTGCCGTGAGCTTGATCGCCCTGGGACTGGTCACGCCTGCAAGTGCCGCCGACCTCGCTGCACGTCCATACACCAAAGCCCCACCTCCGGTTGCGCCGGTGCTTTATGACTGGAGCGGCTTCTACATCGGCATCAACGCCGGCGGCGGTTCGAGCCATAAGTGCTGGGATCTGGTTTCCACCGCAGGCTTCGGTACGCTGGCGACACCGTTGGACGAGGGTTGCCACGACGCGACCGGTGCGACGGCCGGCGGCCAGATCGGCTATCGCTGGCAGATGGCGAGCTGGGTGTTCGGCGTCGAAGGCCAGGGCAACTGGGCCAACTTCCGTGGCAGCAACGTCAATCTGCTGGGCGGCACCGCGCTTGTTGCCGCAGGCCTCACCGATCAGTCCAAGATCAACGCATTCGGCCTGATCACCGGCCAGGTCGGCTACGCCTGGAACAATGTTCTGGTCTATGGGAAGGGCGGCGTCGCGGTTGTCGGAGACAGGTTCAGGACCTTCAACGTTGTGGGCACCCTCGTCGACTCCGCTGACAACACCCGCTGGGGTGGAACCATCGGCGTCGGCCTTGAATACGGCTTTGCTCCGAATTGGTCGGTGGGCGTCGAATATGACCACCTCTTCCTTGGCCGGCATACCGTCGACTCGGTCACGCCGGCTGGCGCGTTTTCTGCCAGCGATCGCATCAAACAGGATGCCGATATCGGCCTGGTTCGGCTGAACTATCGCTTCGGCGGCCCGATCATTGCCCGCTACTAAACGCGCAAATCCTCTTCTCGGAAAGGCCGGCTTCGCGCCGGCCTTTTTGTTGGTTGCCGGTTTGGTTCGACGCCCCCTTGGCTGGGAACTGCGCGATGCGTGGAATATTGCTGGGGTCGCGTCGCCCCGCCGATGACTGGCGCCATCCAAGATCGGTTGAAGCCTGGACCAAGATGCCGTGGTACGCGAATGGCCCGGCTTTCGCCGCTGATTGGGCGCCATTGTTGCCTTTCGGACACAGCATCATGGGTTGAATCGTCGTATATTCAATCGGAACGCGAGTGCGGCCAACACGAACACCCGCGCTTCCGAGCGCACGTAACGAAGCGCGCAAATTTGAAAGGGTATGCAATGAAAAAGTTTTTGCTTGGTGCTGTTAGCCTGATTGCTCTTGGACTGGTGACGTCGGCCAGCGCCGCCGACCTGGCCGCCCGGCCCTACACCAAGGCGCCACCTATCGCCGCACCGCTTCCGCCCACTTGGGCCGGATTCTACATCGGTGTCCAAGGCGGCGGCGGCTGGGGTCGCAGCAAAGAGACCTTCTTCGGCGCGCCGAACACGGCAATCTTCGTGGGCACCCAGAGCTACAACACGTCCGGCGGCTTCGTCGGTGGCGTAGCCGGTTACAATTGGCAGTTCGGGAACTACCTGATCGGCATCGAGGGCGACTACCACTGGTCCGACATCAGCGGCCGCTCGGGTGTGGTCAATGCAGGTCTCGGCGACACTTACTTCACCAAGCTGCGCAGCTTCGGCGACATCAAGGGCCGCGCTGGCTGGGCGAACGGCCCGTGGCTGCTCTTCATCAGCGGCGGCGCGGCTGTCGGCGACCTCCAGCATCGCTACGACGCAGCCCTCAATGGCGGTGCGGCCAACTCCTTCTCTCAGAACGACTGGCGTTGGGGATGGACCGTCGGCGCCGGTGGCGAATACATGTTCGCCCCGAACTGGTCGGCCAAGCTCGAATACAATTTCATCGATTTCGGCAAAAGCACGATCCAGTACTCGCCTGTTCCGACCAATCGTTCCGAGTGGAAGGATACGGTTCACACCGTCAAGGCCGGTATCATCTGGCACTTCAACGGACCGGTCATCGCCAAGTACTGATTGCGTACTGATTGCGCGGCAAATACCAATTCCGGAAGGCCGGCCTCGCGCCGGCCTTTTGTTTGCTACCGGCTTGACGCGACAGCTGTGGAACTTGGCTAGTCGTTGTGGCATTTCGGTGACGGCCACTGACAGGGAAAACGGCTATAGACCCCAGCGGCGGGGGGTGTTGGTGTGCGTGCGGGCGTCGGACGGGACTTGGGGACTGCGATGTGGGGAATGTTGCTGGGGGCGGCAACGTTGCTGGCGCTGGGGGCGGCGCCGGCGATCGCAGCCGATCTGCCCGCGCGCACCTACACCAAAGCGCCTGCCATGCTCGCCGCCATCTATGATTGGGGCGGGTTCTATGTCGGCCTGAACGCCGGGGGCGGCTCTGCCCACACCTGCTGGACGAACACGGCAACAGGGACCTCAGAGGGCTGTCACAACGCCACTGGTGCTCTCGCCGGTGGCCAGATCGGTTACCGCTGGCAGAACGGCGCCTTCGTCTTCGGCCTCGAAGCGCAGGGCAACTGGGCCGATCTCAAGGGCAGCAATGCCAGCCAGGCCTTGGCAGCGACCACCAATCAGACCAAGATCGACTCCGTCGGCCTGTTCACCGGCCAAGTCGGTTACGCCTGGAACAACACGCTGTGGTACGTGAAGGGCGGCGCGGCCGTGGTCGGCGACAAATACAACGGCTTGGCGACAGTTGCGGGCACCGTGTTCGATCGCGCCGCCGAGACCCGTTGGGGTGGCACCGTCGGCACCGGCATCGAGGTCGGCTTTGCGCCGAACTGGTCGGTCGCCGCGGAATACGACCACATCTTCATGGGCAACCGCGCGCTCAATTTCTCCGGCGTTCCCGCTGGTGCGGCCTCGCGCGGCGAGACGGTGAGCCAGGACGCGGACCTCGCGACGTTGCGCGTGAACTACCGCTGGGGCGGTCCGGTCGTCGCGAAGCACTGACAAGTAGCTGCCCTGCTCTCAATCGCCAGGATCGGCCGCGATCGAGCTGACGAACAACAAACTTGTTTGCCGTAGTTCGACCCCGGTGCGCCGTAGCGTTTCGCCGGTGCGCGAAACGCTTACCAATCCTTAAGCACGATCAGCAGCTTCCGCTCGATGCAGCACGGCGGTGACAGCTTTGAAAGGCGACTTCGTTAGAATTCTGCTCCAGCCACTTGGGTGGGACCGGACTGTGGGGTCCGGAAGAGGATCAATGGGACTGGAGACGACAATGAAGAAAATGCTGTTTCTGACTGCGAGCTTCGCGGCCGTCGGGATCGCGCCTGCTTTCGCCGCTGACCTGGCTGCGCGCTCTTACACCAAGGCTCCGCCGGCCTACGTGACGCCGCTGCCGACCTGGGCCGGCTTCTATATCGGCGCGAACGGTGGCGCCGATTGGAGCCATAATTGCTGGACGCTGAACAACGTTGCCGGCGTGCCGCTGGCGGTCACACAACCTGAGGGCTGCCACAACGCCACCAGCGGCGTGGTCGGCGGACAGATCGGCTATCGCTGGCAGGCCGCGAGCTGGGTGTTCGGCCTCGAAGCACAGGGCGACTGGACGGACCTGAAGTCCTCCAATGTCAGTACGGCAGCGCTGGCCGCGGGCGTCACCAACCAGACCAAGACCGATGCGATCGGCCTGTTCACCGGTCAGGTCGGCTACGCCTGGGGCAACGTGCTCTGGTACGTGAAGGGCGGCGCTGCCGTCACCCACAACAAGTATCGCGGGCTGGCCACCTTGACCGGTGCGGAGATCGATTCGGCGAGCGAAACACGCTGGGGCGGCACCGTCGGCACCGGCCTTGAGTATGGCTTCGCCCCGAACTGGTCGGTGGCGCTCGAGTACGATCACCTGTTCATGGGCAGCCGCAACGTCAGCTTCCCGGCCACCGCCGTCGCCAATGCCCGCACCGACACGATCAAGCAGGACGTGGACATGGCGACCGTGCGCGTCAACTACCGCTTCGGCGGCCCGGCGCTGACCCGCTACTGATCGATCGCGCAGCAGGTCGAATTCAGAGGCCGGCGTCACGCCGGCCTTTTTCGTCGGCCGGGCGGCGGCCGTTTCGGCCCCCTGCAGAAGATGTGGCTGAGCTGCAAAGCCTTTCCGGTTTTTGCTCCCAATGGCGTGCTTTGGACACGACTGTGGCCCGGAAGTGACGGTTTTTCGAGCAGACCTCGGTTATAGCGGTTCCGTCAATCTGAACGGGTACGTTCCTGTCACACCTATGGCGGGAGCGACGAGGAAGAATGGGACTGAAAATTATGAAGAAAATTCTGCTGACGACTGTGGCCTTTGCCGCGCTGGGAATGGCCCCTGCCGTCGCCGCTGACCTGGCCGCGCGCACCTACACCAAGGCTCCGGTGATGGCGCCGCTGCCGACCTGGGCCGGCTTCTATCTGGGCGGCATGGGCGGCTATGCCTCTGAGAACAGCGGCAGCCCGTCGATCAAGGGCGGCTTCGCTGGCGGTACCTTGGGCTACAACTGGCAGGCTGGCAGCCTGGTTTATGGTCTCGAGACCGACGCGGCTTGGGCTGACATCAACGCATCGGTTAGCGGGCTCGGCCTGACTCTCACCGACAAGATCGACAGCACCGGCACCGTCCGCGGCCGTATCGGCTACGCCTTCAACACCGTGCTGCTGTACGGCACCGGCGGCTACGCCTGGGCGAACAACAAGCTCTCGCTCACCACCCTCGGTGCGACCGCGTCCGAATCCAAGTTCCTGAGCGGCTGGACCGTCGGCGCTGGTGTCGAAGTTCTGTTCGCTCCGAAGTGGTCGGTCAAGGCCGAGTACCTCTACAAGAGCTTCGGCGGCGAGACCTACTTCGGTGTTCCGTCCGGCGACCTCAACCTGCACTCGGTGCAGGTCGGCATCAACTACCACTTCTAAGAATCGCTGGCCTTTACGGGCCACGGTCGAAGCCTCCGCTCCCGCGAGCGGAGGCTTTTTCTTTGCGAGTTCGCCTGTCTGTGCCAGGTGGCTCGATTGGCGCTGCTGCCACGGACTGCCATTCCGCCAGCGCATTGTTGATGATTCGCGGACGGCACTGGAAATCCACCGCCGTTCTTCCTACGTTCCAGGTCTACCTTCTCCTTTGGCGTCCGATGGCCGGTTCCCGGCGGAGCGCGCCTGAACCTGAGGCGTGCGGGTCTGCGCGCCGCAACGATGGCGCCGGAAGCCGCGCCGTGGGACGAATCGCAATGGATGAAGTGCTTAAGGCCAAGCAGCGTCAGCAAGGCAACCCGTCCAGCCTCCGCGCCATCACCATTCGTGGCGCGCGCGAGCACAATCTGAAGAACATCGACGTCGAGATCCCGCGCGACAAGCTGGTCGTGTTCACCGGCCTGTCCGGCTCGGGCAAATCCTCGCTCGCCTTCGACACCATCTATGCCGAGGGCCAGCGCCGTTACGTCGAATCGCTCTCGGCCTATGCGCGCCAGTTCCTGGAGATGATGCAGAAGCCGGACGTCGACCAGATCGACGGCCTGTCGCCGGCGATCTCGATCGAGCAGAAAACGACCTCGAAGAACCCGCGCTCCACCGTCGGCACCGTCACCGAGATCTACGACTACATGCGACTGTTGTGGGCGCGCGTCGGCGTGCCCTACTCGCCCGCCACGGGGCTGCCGATCGAGAGCCAGACCGTGTCGCAGATGGTCGACCGCGTGCTGGCGCTGCCCGAGGGCACCCGGCTCTATCTGCTGGCGCCGGTCGTGCGCGGACGCAAGGGCGAGTACAAGAAGGAGCTCGCCGAATATCTCAAGAAGGGCTTTCAGCGCGTCAAGATCGACGGCGCGTTCCATGAGCTGGCCGAGGCGCCCACGCTCGACAAGAAGTTTCCGCACGACATCGACGTCGTGGTCGACCGCATCGTCGTGCGCTCCGACATCGGCCAGCGGCTCGCCGAGAGCTTCGAGACCGCGCTGAAGCTGGCCGAAGGGCTGGCGGTGATCGAGTTCGCGGATGCCCCCGCCTCGGCGCCGGCCGAGGAGAAGAAGAAGACCGCCAAAATCCACGACAAGAGCGGGCCCGAGCGCATCCTGTTCTCGGAGAAGTTCGCCTGCCCCGTCTCCGGCTTCACGATTCCCGAGATCGAGCCGCGGCTGTTCTCCTTCAACAATCCCTATGGCGCCTGCCCGGAATGCGGCGGCCTCGGCGTCGAGCAGCATGTCGATGCCGATCTCGTCATCCCCGACAAGGATATCACCTTGCGCAAGGGCGCCATCGCGCCCTGGGCCAAGTCGTCGTCGCCCTATTACCTGCAGACGCTGACCGCGCTCGGCAAATTCTACAAGTTCACGCTCGACACCAAGTGGAAGGACCTGCCGAAGAAGGTGCAGAACGCCCTGCTCCACGGCTCCGGCGACGACGAGATCAAGTTCACCTATGAGGACGGCGTCCGCTCCTACGACACCAAGAAGCCGTTCGAGGGCGTCATCACCAATATCGAGCGCCGCTTCCGCGAGACCGAGAGCGAATGGGCGCGCGAAGAGCTCGGCAAATATTTCAACGACGTGCCCTGCGCCGCCTGCAACGGCTACCGGCTCAAGCCCGAGGCGCTGTGCGTCAAGGTCGCCGGCAAGCACATCGGCGAGATCAGCAATCTCAGCGTCAAGGCTGCCGGCGAATGGTTCGCCGACGTTCCGGAGAGCCTGAATGCGCAGCAAAGCGAGATCGCCGCACGCATCCTGAAGGAGATCCGCGAGCGTCTGACCTTCCTGCTCGACGTCGGCCTCAATTATCTGACGCTGTCGCGCTCCTCCGGCACCCTCTCCGGCGGCGAGAGCCAGCGCATCCGCCTGGCCTCGCAGATCGGCTCGGGCCTGACCGGGGTGCTCTACGTGCTCGACGAGCCCTCGATCGGCCTGCACCAGCGCGACAATGCCCGCTTGCTCGACACCTTGAAGCGCCTGCGCGACCTCGGCAACACCGTGATCGTGGTCGAGCATGACGAGGACGCCATTCGCCTTGCCGATTACGTGCTCGACATCGGGCCCGGCGCCGGCATGCATGGCGGCCACATCATCGCCCAGGGCACGCCCGCCGAGATCATGCGCAACCCGAAATCGCTGACCGGCAAATATCTCACCGGCGAGCTCGAGGTCGCGGTGCCGGAGCGGCGCCCGCCGAACCATCGCCGCACCATCAAGGTGGTGAACGCGCGCGGCAATAACCTCAAGAACGTCTCGGCCGAGATTCCGCTCGGGCTGTTCACCTGCATCACCGGCGTCTCCGGCGGCGGCAAGTCGACCCTGCTGATCGACACGCTCTACAAGGCAATCGCCCGCAAGCTCAACGGCGCCAACGAGGCGGCCGCGCCGCACGATCGCATCGAGGGGCTGGAGCATATCGACAAGATCATCGACATCGACCAGTCGCCGATCGGCCGCACCCCGCGCTCGAACCCTGCGACCTATACCGGCGCCTTCACGCCGATCCGCGAATGGTTCGCCGGCCTGCCGGAAGCGAAGGCGCGCGGCTACGAGCCCGGCCGCTTTTCCTTCAACGTCAAGGGCGGCCGCTGCGAGGCCTGCCAGGGCGACGGCGTCATCAAGATCGAGATGCACTTCCTGCCCGACGTCTACGTCACCTGCGACGTCTGCAAGGGCAAGCGCTACAACCGCGAGACGCTCGATGTGCTGTTCAAGGGCAAGTCGATCGCCGATGTGCTCGACATGACGGTCGAGGAAGCCGCCGAGTTCTTCAAGGCGGTGCCCCGCGTGCGCGAGACCTTCAAGACGCTGCACCGCGTCGGGCTCGACTACATCCATGTGGGACAGCAAGCCACCACGCTGTCCGGCGGCGAGGCGCAGCGCGTCAAGCTCGCCAAGGAATTGTCGAAGCGCGCGACCGGCCGCACGCTCTACATCCTGGACGAGCCGACCACGGGCCTGCACTTCCACGACGTCAAAAAGCTCTTGGAGGTGCTGCACGAGCTGGTCGCGCAGGGCAACACGGTGGTGGTGATCGAGCACAATCTCGAAGTCATCAAGACGGCGGACTGGGTGATCGATCTCGGCCCCGAAGGCGGCGACGGCGGCGGCGAGATCGTCGCCTGGGGTCCGCCGGAGGACATCGTCAAGGCGCCGCGCAGCTACACCGGGCAGTTCCTGAAGCCGGTGCTGGAAAAGTCATCGAAGCCGAAGAAGCGCAGCGGCAGTGCCAGCGAAGCGGCGGAGTGAGGATGCCCGTAATTCATAAAGAAGTCGAAGGCCTCGCCGGATTGCTAACAGAAACGCTAGGCATCGCTGAGCAGCTTAGCCCGGACTCCTTCTTGTGGTTCCGAGGCATCGCTAACAGCAACCACTCTTTGTTGCCGAAAATCATGAGAGAAGGGCGAAGTTCTGATCAGGTTTTTGAACGGGAACGAAGACTGCTGACGAGATTCCGTCAAAGGAGCATGGCTTACTGGCCTGCGGGCTACCCTCAAAGCGATTGGGAGCATCTATTCGCCATGCAGCATTATGGAGTTCCGACGAGACTCTTAGATTGGAGCGAAAATCTATTCGTTGCGGCACATTTCGCACTTGCCGCATCCTCCACAGCAGAAGCGGATCATCCACCTGCCATTTGGTGCGTGGATCCAATCGCATGGAATAGAGCCATGCCGGTCCTCTCTGAATACGGCGATTCCATCCACGTCCTTACCACCTCAGACGAGGAGATCGAATCTTACCGTCCTGAAACTACGAAGCGTAGAAACAAATCGCCTGTCGCGATCTTCGGAACACACAATTCGAGCCGGATTGTTGCCCAACGAGGAACATTCATGGTTTGGGGAAATGACGTTCGCCCACTAGAATTGTTCGCGGCGGAAACCGAAGGACTTCTATGGAAATTGACAATTCAAGGCGACAAGTCACGCCTGTCGCAAGATCTAGCTACCATCGGATTCCGTGAAACAATGGTCTTTCCTGAGTTACCCGCCTTGGCGGTTGAGTTAAGCCGAACTGAAGGATGGAGATCGTAGTAATGCCCAACGATAGAGCGCTCGAAACGCAGATCGCTGAAGCAAGACGATCCATCTCCTCAGATGGCTATCCGATGAGCATTGGCGAGCTCACCAGCTTGTACCGCAATGGAGAGTTGATAATACGACCAGAGTTTCAGCGCCTTTTTCGTTGGTCTACTCTCCAGAAATCGCGACTAGTGGAGAGCATATTGCTCGGGATTCCACTGCCTTCTATTTTTGTTGCGCAGACGGAGGACGGTAAGTGGGAATTAGTAGACGGACTGCAGAGAGTTTCGACCATCCTTCAATTACAAGGAGAATTGATCGATCAGGAAGGCAAGCCGTACAAGACGCTAGTGATGGAGGGCACGACCTATTTGCCAGCACTCGAAGGAAAGGTCTGGCAGACTAAAGTTTCTGCCCAATCATTATCGGAAGCTCAACGCTTAGACATCAAGCGGTCCAAGATCGACATAAAAATCATAAAGAGAGATTCCTCTCCTCAAGCAAAGTATGACTTGTTTCACCGACTAAATAGCTACGGAACCCCCTTAACGCCGGCGGAGCTACGGTCCTCCTTACTCGTTGCCGTCTCACCAGAGTTTTTCACCCAAATCGAAGAGATGGCGCAATATCCGAGCTTCACCGATTGTGTCTCACTCAGTGAGCGCTTGATCGAAGAGAGATTTGACCTTGAACTGGTTACAAGGTTCTTGGTGCTTCACAATTGGCCATCTGATAAGCTCAATAATGCGACGTTGCGCGACCTTCCCAAGGTACTAGATGACGCGATGGTGAATGTTGCGATGAGTAGCCAAGCGAATAAAAATAAGCTGAAGAAGATTTTTGAGGCGACATTTGATCTGATCGCCGCGAACGCAGGTCAGCAGCTATTCCGACGGTGGGAAACTTCCAAGAAAGATTTTACGGGTTCCTTCCTGCTTTCCGCATTCGAACTCTTCGCGCTTGGCGTAGGCTATCACATTGCGAATAAGCAGCCAGTAATGAACGACCTCTTAGGGGCCGCGAAGAAGGTCTGGGCTATGCCAGAGATGCAGGCTGGATTTGCGACTGGACGCTCTACCGAATCTAGGCTCTTGGACCTTATCCCTTTGGGAAGGAAGGCCACCGCAGCTTAGCCCCGTTGAAGCTGGCCGCGACCTGCTCGATGCAGATTCTTAATCAGGCGTTCAACGTCCAAGTCGGCCCTGACCGCGAGCGACTACGCGAGCGAGACAAGTTCTGTCAAAGAACCGCCGCTCGATCGCGGGCGGCGGGTTTCGTTGAGCACTATTGGCTCCGACTGATGTCACCAAGGCTGGTAGCGATAGACGCCCGTCACCGTGCCGTTGTTGTTGCCCTGGGGGCCGACGTCGCCCTGGGTCGAGCCCGGAGTCGGGTGGTTCGTGCCGTTACCGTAGGTGCCGTAGCCGTTCCAGCCATAGCTCCGGTAATAGGTCGGCCGCGGCGGGACGGCGTCATAGCTGTCAGCCGGGCCGGCGGCATAGCCAGGACCGGGAACCCAGGCCATCGAGTCATAATGGGCATAGCCCTGCGCGAACGCGCCGGCGGTTCCGGCGATCAGGGTTGCGGCCGCCACTGCGGCAAATTGTGTCTTGCGTAGCATGTGAATGCTCCTTTGGCTGTGTGACAGGTCAACCGCTGCACCGCGGGAGCGTTCCGTCTGCCACCGCACAAAAGACGTGAGCGAAGGTGATGGGCCGTGATGATGATCTTACTTTCGCAACATGGGACAGCGATCAGACCCTCATTGCCTGCCGCATGCGAACTGTCGTCCCGGCCTTGAGCCGACTTTCCAGACACAGGGACCTATGATCACCGCCGCCGCTGTGTTGCAGCGACATCTCACGTCCAACGAGAGCTCCGGGATTATGGGTCCCCGCGCACGCGCGCCTTCGCAGCAACAGTGCAGGTGTGGCGGCGACGAAGGCGCGATCGGATCGCTGGGAGCTGACCATTCTTCGGCTTGTCACGCGCGAAAGAGTAACGTAGCTGTCCAACGAGAGTCTCGCCTGCCCTTGATGCCCTATTCCCTCGCCATCTTCGATCTCGACGGCACGCTGGTCGACAGCTTCCCTTGGTTCGCGCGCACCGTGAACCTGGTTGCCGACCACTATCGTTTCCGCCGCGTGCAAGAAGAGGACGTGGAGACGCTGCGGCACGCCTCGACCCGCGAGATCCTGGACTTCCTCGAGGTGCCGATGTGGAAGCTGCCGCTGATCGCGCGCCACATGCGCAAGCTGAAGACTGCTGCTGCCGCGACCATTCCGTTGTTCGATGGCGTCGACACCATGCTCGGCGCGCTCGTGGCCAACGGTGTCACTCTCGCGCTGGTCTCCTCCGATACGGAAGCCAACGCGCGACAGAAGCTCGGGCCGCTGGCCGCGCTGTTTGCCGATTTCGATTGCTCTGCATCGGTCTTCGGCAAGGCACAGAAATTTCGCCGCGTGCTGAGGCGCGCCCGGCTCGAACCGGCGCAGGCGATTTCGATCGGAGACGAGATCCGCGACATCGAGGCCGCGCGCGCCGCCGGCATTACCTGCGGCGCGGTCACCTGGGGCTATGCGGCGCGACCAGCGCTGATCGCGCACCGGCCTGATGTGGTGTTCGAGCACATGGAGGAGATTGCGGTGGCGGTTGTCGGACTTCAAAGAGCGCCGTGCCCACCATGCTTGCCGTGGCGAAGATAGGCGGCACGCTTCGCTTTGCGCACCCTACGGGACTGTGCCAAGTACGCTTGCGCGGCGCCCTCACCGCCGCAGAAACGCCCCGAACGCGCGCGGGCCGTCACCCACCTTGACCTCGCTCACTACTTTCAGCTCAACGGCATCGATGATGCTGAGCGTGTTGCTTTCCCAGTTCGCAACGATGATGCGCTGGCCGTCACCCGTTGCCGCGATTCCCTCCGGATAGTCGCCGACGGTGATGCGCTTGAGCGGCTTAAGGCTCGCCAGGTCGAACACGCTGACGGTCCCGTCGTACTGGTCGGTGACGAAGGCTTTGCCTTGCGCGAGCGCGACCGCATAGGGCCTTAGCCCGACCTTCACCCGCCCGACCTCGCTGTTATCAGCAAGGTCGATCACCGAGACATCGTTGGAGCCGACATTCGCGGTGTAGGCACGCCGGCCCTCGGCATCGATGGTGACGCCGAACGGCCGTGTGCCGACCTTGATCACAGCCTTGCGCTCGCGCGTCGCGGTGTCGACGACGGAGACGCTGTCATCGTCGCGGTCCGCTGACAGCAGCAGCTTGCCGTCCGGCGTGAGCGCGAGCCCCGAGGGCGAGGCGCCGACTGCGATGCTCGCGACCACGGCTCGGGCTTTGGGATCGACGACACGGATCGCCGCCGCGTACCAGTCCGCGACATAGACCTTGGCACCGTCCGGCGCGACCGCAACTCCGAGAGGTCCGCCGCCGACCTCGATCCGCCCCGTCACCTGCCGTGCCGCCGCATCGACGATGCTGACAGCCTTGTCGTCGGGACTGGTCACGTAGGCAAATCGGCCGTCGCGCGCCACCGCGACCCCGGCCGGCTTGCCGCCGATCGGAATCGTGGCCAACGGCCGCAACGTCGCGAGATCGACCACGGTGAGGTCATCGCTGAGCTGATTGGTGACGAACGCTTCCTCCGCCTGCACCGCGCCAGAGAGCACGAGGCAGACCGCGATCAGCAGAGCCCGCACCGGTCAGCTTCCGCTCTCGACCTTCTTCTTCAGTCCGTCGAGGCCATCATGATAGAGGTCGGTGACCGCCTTGATCGCCGCCTCGTCGCTCAGCTCCGGCGGCGGATCGTTGTTGGGATATCCGCGATAGAAGGCACCGGCCCATTCGACCAGGCTGCCCTTGCCGTCGGCGCTCGGCGACACCGTGATGGTGGACGAATAATTGGTCACCGGCAGCACCTTCACATCGACAGCGGTGATCCGGTAGGAATAGCTCATCTTCTCGGCGTCGTATTTGTAGAGTTCCTCCTCGATCGTGGCGCCGGTTTTGAGCGTGAGGCGTCGCGTCGCGCCGATCTCGTTGCCCTTCTCGCCTTCGGTCTTAGCGACGGGGCCAAGCCAGCTCATGTCCTGGAAATTGCCGATCACGGCCCACACTTTGGCCGGCGGGGCGTTGATCTCCACGTGCTCCTGGACCTTGCGCCGGGTGGGGCCGTGCGCCCACGCTGCCGTCAACGCCGTCGTGGCCACCGCAACTGCCGCCAGCACCGCGACGGCCCTGGCCATTGTTACCCTCATATCGCTTCCTCGATCGTTCTTGTTACGCCGCGCCGAGCGCGTCCTGCCATCATCTTACAGGCGATATCGGCGCCGCAACAAAAAAGTCACGGACCGCAATCATCTCGGCACGGCCCGGTGACCGCAGTGCGGTTCAATTCGCGCCGCAGCAGCGCTTGTATTTCTTGCCGGAACCGCAGGGGCATGGCTCATTGCGGCCGATCTTCCGCCCAGGGACGAACGGGGCGGGCTGATCGGCAAGGCTGCGTACCGGTTCGGGCTTGTTCAGGCGATGCCTATATAAGGCCACGATCCATTGCGGGATCAGCCTCGGCGCTTGCCGCGTCAAGCGCGCGACCTCATCCTCCGGCAGCTCATGGCGGTTCTCGCGGGCGATATCGGCCAACATGAACAGGCCCGCCGTGGCTGCGGTTACTTCGCCCCCGACATCGAGAAGCTTCGTCCACGCGCCGCGACGCAGATCCATGGCCGCCGCGAAGCCTTCCATCCACAATTCCCACGACACGTCGCCATTGCGCTCATCGATGGGAAACAGCGGCCGATAACTTTCCGGCTGTCGCGCAAGGGTAAGCGCGACATCGTCGTAATAGTTCGTGACCAGGCCGAGAACCCGATTGGCCTGGTCGATCGTGTCGAATACCGACGTGGGCCCCCCGGTCATGCCGAAAGCAACCGCGAACCATTCGCCGATCGGAACCGGCTCGGGACAGACCAGCAAGCCGGCGATGAAACCGTCGAGCTCTTCGAGCACCATCGCCCGATCGTCGAGCGCAAGCAGGATGTGCTCCAACTGGTCGCGGCGGCTCTGATCCAGCATGCTTGCTCGTCCGTTCTTATTCAAATGTACGACTCTTTCCGCGACGGGGTGGTTTGCCCGTCAGGCGCGTGGACGCGCAAATCGCCGCTTCGCGACGTCTTCGATAGCGAAAACGATCTGCGCCGAAAACCTGATTTCGCGAAGTCGTCCAGAGCGATCGCCCTTGTGCGGTCCTGCCGCGAAAATATTTCACTTTCGTTTTTTCAGAATTCATGCATACTCATGTCATCCCGCCTCACATGAGGGACGCTTCGCGATCGTCACGAACGTCGAGTGCGGGCTGCGATGGGGCGCATCGGATTGCAGCGTGACTGATCTCATGCCGACGAACAATCCCGATGCGCACGGTCAAGCCGTGTGGTCCTGGCGTCCCGGTGCTGACGCCCGCGCAACGCGTCAGCGTTGTCGCGACGCGATGATGCTTCGCATCACGCGGAGACGGGGGCAAGAAAGCCGGTCCCCGGGGAGAGCTCGGAGCAGCCGCTCAAACCATCGCGCAGGGAAGGCCGGAGCGATCCGGCTGAGCCTGTGGTTCCTGCCCCGTGCACTTCTTCACGCACGGGGGCCGCGGGTATCAGTCGATGCCCGGCCTTCCCTGCTCCCTCTTCTTTCGAGGGGAGCGAACGCCGATGCAAAACCCGGGCGTGATACGCCGCGGGAAGGACTGGTCGTATGTCTCCGTCATCGCGAGCAGCAAAGCGACGAAGCGATCCAGAGCCGTCGTATGGTCCTCGATTGCTTCGCTCGCAATGACGGCGAACTGAGCAAGCTCCTCTCGACACGGCAATTCCAATGCATGGCGTCGCAACCTCACTCCGCGAACACCGCCTCCACGAAGCCTTGCGGATCGTCGCAGAATTCGCGCATCGCCTTGAAATGATCGGTGTCCTGCACGCGCACCGGCACCAACCCGTATTTGGTCAGGCGCAGCAGTGTGGCGTTGGGATAGGCCATGAGGATCGGCGAATGCGTCGCCATCACCACCTGGCAGTAGCCGGCCTCGTCCATACGCCGCATCAGTTTGAGAAATTCCATCTGCCGGCTCGGCGACAGCGCCGATTCCGGCTCGTCGAAAATGTAGATGCCCTGCCGCTGACAGCGCTCTTCGAAAAAGCGCAGGAATCCTTCGCCGTGGGAGTGCGACAGAAAATCCGGCCCATATCCGACCGCATCCAGATATCTCGCGACGGAGAAGAAGGTCTCGGCGCGAAAGAACCAGCCCTTGGTGATCTTCGGCAGCCAGCTTGCCCGCAACGCCGTCGACAGTTCGCCGCCCATGATCTCAATCGCTTCGGAATGATCGACGGGGCGATAACCCTTGCCGCCGCCGGCCTCGTCATAGCCGGCGAGCGCCGCGATGCCTTCGAGCAGCGTCGATTTGCCGGTGCCGTTCTCGCCGACGATGATCGTGATCGCATGCGAAAAGCGAAGCTCGAAATCGTCCTGCAGGAACGGCAGGCAGAACGGATAGGCGGTGCGATCGGGAATGCGGGACGGATCGAGCCAGAGCCGTTTCAGGTACGGCGCGGGCAGCCTGATCTCACGTTGCTTCCTGGCCATGCCGCAGTCCCCGCAACCTCCGAAAAATGTAAGGCACAATGGCACCTTCAATGGAACAAAACAAGAACTAACGCGGAGGTCCTACTCCAAAACCTGCAGTACCAGTTCCATCGTCATTAGCACTGGATTGTCGCCGCGGAGCAGCCGGCCTTGGGACAACGCACCGGTGTAGTCGACCAGCGCGACCTCGAGGGTGGCCTCTGGTTTTCCGCTCTCGCCGGGGACGATCGCACCGGAGGTTACGGTCAGTTCGGTTGCGAACGCCTCGACCGCGCTGCGGTCGGCAAAGCGCGCGCCGATGGTGGAGCCGACCCCGCCGCAGATGCGAGCGCTGTTGATGTCATGGGCGCGGCAGAACTCTTCCAGGCTGACCGCAAAATCCTGGTTGGGCCGCAGCCGCAGCGCGAACGCGCGGCAGGTCGTCTCCGCATCGCTCGGCGCGACTTGGACCGGCCCGAACAGCTTGAAGTTGGTCTCCGGATCAGCTTCGGCGATGAAGACCGCGCGGTCCAGGCCGAAGGCGTCGACCACGAACGGCTCAGCCACGATCGTCTCCTCAGGGAGGATATGCCCGCCGCCCTTGCGGCCGTCCTCTTCCGTCCACAGCGCATGGCAGTGGAAGAACGGCGCATCGTCACGGATCCCCAGCGTCATCGTCGCCGTCGAGAGCCGTGTGATCCCAGACGGCCGGTACGTCTCGCTGTAAAACGCCGCATGCTCCGGCGTTTGCGAGAGCGCGGGCATCACATAGGCCAACGGACCGAGTGCGCCGCTGGCGATATTGGCGACACCACCCGCAAAGCCGTAGGCGGCAAATCCCTGCCGCACCGCTTCCAGCAGCGACAGACCGGTTGGGACCGTGAAACTGAACGCACGGCCGCGCGCTGCAACCCACTGGATGCGCTCCGCGACCGGCGGCCCGGGTTGACGAACCTGACGCATCGCGCTTCAGCCCTGCCTCGTTGTCAAGTCAAGCAGCCCGCGCGCGACCAATTCGTCCCGTACCAGGCGCTTCGGCACCTTGCCATAGCCGGATTTCGGCAAGGCATCCCAGAAGAAGAACCGTTTCGGCATCTTGTAGCGCGGCAGCTTGGTGGCGAGATAGCCGGCCATGTCGGCTTCGGATGGAGCCGTGATGCCCTCGCGGGCCACGCACACGGCAATACCGACCTCGCCCCAGACCGGATCGGGCACGCCGAGCACGGCGACTTCGCCGATATCCGGATGGGTCAGGATCTTTTCCTCGACCTCGCGCGGATAGATGTTGGAGCCGCCGGAGATGTACATGTCGGAGGCGCGGCCGGTGATGTAGACGAAGCCCTGCGCGTCCATGTGGCCGAGATCGCCGGTTCGGAACCAGCCGTTGCGAAACGCCTTCGCGTTGGCTTCGGGATTGTCGTAGTAGCCCGCGAACACCGCCGGCCCGATCACGCAAATCTCGCCGGTCTCGCCCGGCTTCAGTTCGCGTCCTGCGTCATCCTGGATCGACACCTGCATGCCGGTGCGCTCATAGCCGCAGGTCCCGATCCGCGCCTCGGGCCCATCCTCCTCCTCATGCAGCGGCGCCGGCAGCACGGTGATGTTGCCGGTGACTTCGCCGAGCCCGAAATATTGCACGATGACCTTGCCGAGCTTGCTCAGCGCCCGCTTCTGGTCCTCGCGATACATCGGCGCACCCGCATAGATCACGTGACGCAGCGAGGAATGATCGAACTGATCGACGGCGGGATGCTCGACCATCATCTTCAGGATCGTCGGCACGGTGAAGAGATTGCTGACGCGATGCGTCTCGATCAGCCGGAAGGCCTCCGCGATGTCGAACTTCTCGCTCGGCAGCAGCACCGTCTTGGCGCCGCGCGCGCTCTGCATCAGCTGGTGCACGCCGGCGCCATGCGACAGCGGTGCGACCACGAGCGAGGCATCATCGGCCGTCGTGCCCGGTGTGAGATCGGCGAGATGATTGGTGATCACGAAGGCCATCTGGCCGTGCGTCAGCACCGCGGCTTTCGAGCGGCCCGTGGTCCCCGAGGTGAAGAAGAACCAGCAGGGATCGTCGTGTTCCACCGCGGCATTCTCAATTCTCACCCCCGCATGCGCCTTCATCGCCTCGCCCACCGCGCGCTCGCCGAACGTGCCGGCCTCGCCGACGCGCCAAGTGAAGGCAGGACCGGTCACGGCCGCTGCGTGGCCGGGAAAGTCGCCATGACAAAGGAAGGCTTTCGCACCCGAGGCGCTGGCGAGATAAGCGACCTCATCGGGCATCAGGCGGAAATTGGTCGGCACCCAGACCGCGCCGAGCCGGAACGCCGCGAACATCGAGACGAACATCTCGTCGCAATTCTTCGAATGCACGAGGATGCGGTCACCCTTGACGATGCCCCGCTGAGCGAGCGCAGCGGCGAGCGCCGAGACCATCTCGTCGATTTCGCGCCACGTCCACGATCGCTCCCCCCACACGAAGCCGATGCGATCGCCGAGCCTGCGGCCGTTTTGCGTCACGATGTGCGCGAGATTCATGACCCGGCGCGACATCCGAAGCAGCCCGCCGTTCGGCGCGAATTCCATCGCCGCGCCGCTGCTCATGGACGTTCCGTTGCGACGATGTCGAAGAGCTCAGACTTCATGGGCATTTCCTCGTGGGATAACGACGTGGCGGCCGCGCCGCTCTTTACCCTCTGTTTATCTCCTTCCTGCAATCGCCTGCAAGCTCAGCAAGACAATGTCACCGATCCGTTCCGCGACATCGAACGGAAAGGCGTGCTGCACGACAAACCATGACAACGAACCTTGGGCGCTGCCTGCAACATCGGGGCACGCGCGGTATTTTGATTAAGGACAGCCATGCTCAACCGCCGTATCGTTCTCGCCGCCACAACTGCGCTCCTCGCCTCGCCTGTGTTGGCGCAGGCGCCCATGGCCAACGATCCCGTCGCGATTCTCACCGCGATCTACACCCGCGCGGCCCGCGGCAAGGGAGATGAGGGCGGCGGCTTCATCATCGATAGCAAAGCAGCAAAAGCGAAATTCCTGTCGAAGGCGCTAATCGCACTCTGGGCCAAGGCCGATGCCCATACGCCGAAGGGCGATGTGGGGCCTGTCGACTTCGATCCCGTCACCAACTCGCAGGATCCGGACGTCGCCTCGTTCAAGGTCACGCAGGAGAAGATGGAGGCCGATAAGGCGACCCTCGCCGTATCGTTCACGGGCCACCGCACCGAGCGCAAGAACCAAGCCGACCAGATCATCCGCTATGACTTCGTGCGCGAGGGGGACAAATGGAAGATCGACGACATCAAAGGCACGGTCGATGGCCAGCCATGGTCGGTCCGCGCCATGCTCGCGGACTCGCTGAAGAGCTGATGTTGCAGGCCCAAGCAGCCTGCTTACATAAAGGCATCAGTGATGCGAGAGATGCAAATGCCGGTGCGCGACAACAGAGAACAAAGCCGCTTCGAACTCGAGGTCGAGGGCAAGATCGCGTTCGCCAATTACCGGCTGACGCCGCAGGCCGTCATCATCACCCATACCGAGACGCCGCTCGCGTTGCGCGGACGCGGCATTGCTTCTGACCTGGTCAAGGGCGCACTGGAGCTGATCCGTGCCGAGGGACGGAAGGTGATCGCAGGCTGCAGCTTCGTCGCTGTCTATCTGCGCCGGCATCCCGAATACCGCGATCTCGCGGCCTGAACGGTTCCGTAGACGTACCTCAGGCGCTACAACGAACCCGACGACCGGGAGAGACCCGGATGTTCGCTAATCCAGCCACAACAATTCGCTAATCCAGCCACAACAAAAAGGCCCGCACCGAGGCGGGCCCTTCAGGGTTCCACTCGACGAGCGAGACGAGACCTAGTGCTTGATCTCCGGCGGCAGCTTGCCGCCATTGGCCGCAAGCTTTGCCATCACCTGCTTGTGCAGCCAGACATTCATGCTTGCCGAATCGTTGGTGTCGCCGGTGTAGCCGAGCTCCTTGGCCAGCTCCTTACGGGCGGCGAGGCTCGAATCGATATCGAGGGCCTTCATCAGGTCGACGATCGATGTCCGCCATTCCAGCTTCTCATGCTTGGCAGCGGCAGCCTTGTCGACAATGGCCGCGACATCGACGCTTTGCGGCGCGGCAGCTGGCGCGGAACTTGGCGCAGCGGGCGCGGCCGACGAAGCCGGCGTAGAGCCTGGCGTCGGTGCTGCTCCGCCAGCCGGCGCGGCCTCGGCATGATGGCCGAAAATCGCGCTCATGATTTTTCCAAAGACGCTCATCAATGGCTCCTAATGGATTTCGACTTTGTGTGAAGAACTTGATCGGCTGCCTTTTGTTGCGTGACGACGAAACGGTGCCCACCGCCGCCACGCCGCCGGCAAACGCCTGCAGCGCGGCCAATGTTGAAGCTTACCCAAGGCGGAATGACGGCGAAATGACGCATCGTTGTGTGCAACGCGATATAATCCACCGTCACCGAGCCGTGAGCGCGGAGGATGATGATTTCGAGTATGCTTCTGACTTCAGTTCGCGAGTGGCCATCCGTCGCTTCGTCGCGCCTGGCCAGATCGCGAGCCTTCCGAAACCGGCGTGCCTGCCTCTTCCGGCAACATGCAAGGCAGGATGAAGGGAGCGAACGACCATGGCGACTTACCACGGCAATGTCGCATCACGCGCTCGGCCAGGCGACGCGGTCGCTTCCGAGCTGACCATCCGGACTATCGATCTTTCCAACCTGTGGCGTGCGCTGCGGCTCGGCTGGGACGACTTCAAGGCGATGCCAAGCCACGCGCTGATGCTGTGCGCGATCTATCCTGTGCTTGGCTTGATCCTCGCACGCGCGGCGTTCGGCTATTCGGTGGTTCCGCTGCTGTTTCCGCTCGCCGCGGGCTTCGCCCTGCTCGGCCCGTTCGCCGCGGTCGGACTCTACGAACTGAGCAGCCGACGCGAAAGCGGGATGGTGAGCTCGGCCTGGGATGCCTTCGAGGTGCTGCGCTCACCTTCGTTCGGCGCGATGCTCGGATTGGGCACGCTGCTATTGGCACTGTTCGTCACCTGGGTGGCCATAGCGCAGACGATCTATATTGCCGTGTTCGGCTATGGCGGGGCGACCGGCTTTGGCGATTTCGTCCGCCGCGTCCTCACCACCGAGCAAGGCTGGTGGCTGATCGCGGTCGGCTGCGGCACCGGCTTTCTATTTGCGCTGCTGACGCTCTGCATCACCGTCGTGTCCTTCCCCCTGATGCTGGATCGCCGTGCGGGCGCGCTGGAAGCAATGGTCACCTCGCTCCGGGTCACCGCCAAGAACCCGTTTGCGGTCGCGGCTTGGGGACTCGTCGTGGCCGCACTTCTGGTCATCGGCACGATCCCATTCTTCCTCGGACTTGCGGTGGTGATCCCCCTGCTCGGTCACGCGACCTGGCACCTCTATCGTGAGGTAATCGCGGTCGACCCGAACGCGGAACGACTGGCGCCGCCGTCTCCCCCGCGGCGCAAGCCGGCCGCGGATTTCCCTGCCAACTTGTTCCCATGGCGGTCGGACGATGGCGTCTAGGACACCATGAACCCTGACAAGATCTACGCCGCCGAGGAGGTCGGCGGCGGCCTCGCTTTGCTCAAGACCGCATTCCACGCGCGTCGCTATCGGCGCGTTAAGCAATCCTTATATGATTGCGCCGACAGGTCAGCCTGTCCCATACGGCAACGTGATGGGGTGGCCATGGTCTGGCCGCGGTTACGCCCAACATGGCGACCCGCGTGATACCGGTTGAAATGATTTCATCCCAGGTGCGTTCGATGTCCGCTTTTCGCTTTTTCCCCGCCGTCGCCCTGTGCGCGGCATTCGCGTTCACCCCCTTCGGCTCGGCACGCGCAGCGGCGGCCTGTGGCAGTGGCAGCTTCGATGCGTGGCTCGCCTACTTCAAGACGGAGGCTACGGCAAAAGGCATCTCGCAAGCTGCCGTCACCGCGGGCCTGAACGGGGTGACGCTCGATCAAAGCGTGCTGACGCGCGATCATTCGCAGAAGGTGTTCACGCAAAGCTTCGAGGAGTTCTCGGGCCGTATGATCCCGCCGCGGCTGATGCGCGGCTCCAATATGCTGAAGCAATATGGCTCGGTGCTGTCGCGAATCGAGGAGGCCTATGGCGTGCCGGGCGAGGTCCTGGTGGCAATCTGGGGCTTGGAGACCGATTTCGGCGTCAACATCGGCAAGTTCCCGACCATCCGCGCGTTGGCGACCTTGGCTTACGATTGCCGCCGGGCTGACGAGTTCCGCGCCGAGCTGATGGACGCTCTGCGCATCGTGGAGCGCGGCGATCTGTCACCGACTGAGATGCGCGGCGCGTGGGCCGGCGAGATCGGGCAGACCCAGTTCATGCCCTCCTCCTGGCTCAAATTTGCAGTCGATTTCGACGGCAATGGTCGGCGCGACCTCATGCGCAGCGCGCCTGATGTCCTCGCCTCGACAGCGAACTATCTCAAAGGCCATGGCTGGCAGCGCGGCAAGGATTGGGAACCCGGCGGTCCTAATTTCGCGGTTCTGCAGCAGTGGAATAAGAGCGACGTCTATGCCCGCACCATCGCCGCGTTCGCCACTCAACTCTCGCACGCGCCATAGGCGGCTAGGAAATAAGAAAGGCCGATCGCCATGGCGATCGGCCGAATATCTTAAGTGAAACGGCTACGTTTATTTCGCCAAACCGGCCTGCGCGGCCTTCGACAGGTGCACGGCGCAAACTCCCATCTTGCCGTTGAGCAACGCATCCTGCGCCAAAGCGACTTCCTTTTCGGCCGTGTATTTGCTGTCGCCATCGGCCATGGCCTCGATCGCCGTTTCCGTCTTCTCGAGATTTGCGCCGCTGCAACCGCCGCCCACCTTCGCGGCCTGCGCAGGCAGCACTGCGCTCAGCGAAGCGACCAACACGGCTGAGCCCACGAGCTTCATCTTCATGCGATTTCCCCAGTTATTGACCGGCCCCGACGCCATTGCCGGGCCATGCGACATTTTGTCGCATAACGAGTTCCGCCTCCCAATGAATTCGCCGCGAGGAAAATGTGATGCGCGCCGGCCGCAAGGGCGCATGCAGGACCAAGTATTTCGATGACAGGCCTGTAATGAAGCCCGACAACAGTTCAGGCTCCGTGGAGGTCGGCTCAGAAAAATCCGATGACCGAGCCCGCTCGCATCTCGTCCATGGCTCTCGATGCATCAGCGAAGTGAACTATAATTCACTCATACGGGAGAGCCTACGCAAGAAAATGCGATGAGCCCGACCGTCTGCCCCTGGGGTGACCCGGCCGATTCGCTCGATAGACCGTCAACGTGTTGAAGTTACTTTAATTTATGAGATTTCACGATCCCCTAATGGTCCCTTACCAAAGCTATGCATTGATCGTTTAGCTGCAGCGCACCATTTGCGCTTCTGCATCGCAGCAATCCTATCTATATTTATTTCAACGATACGGCTCTGACCAAAAGCTGAATCGTGAATACAAGGAGATTCTCATGTTGCTCTCGCTCATTCGCATGATCCAGGCGTTCCGGGAGTATCAGCGCAACGTTGCCGAACTGTCGCAGCTTAGCGATCGCGAGCTCGCGGACATCGGTCTCGACCGCGCTGACATTCCGCGCGTCGCCGCCGGTCACTACAACGGCTGATAGCCTGTTCCGACGTCTTGACGGACAGCGCCCGCCTTCTGGCGGGCGTTGTCGTTTGGGAGGCCGAGGCCGGAGTTCCGATCGATCCGCGTGATCGACGTCTCATGGCGCATTTCCCTCCAGCAGGAAACGCGCTACCTGTCCGCCCATGACCGCCAAATCACTTCGCGAACCCGTCCACGTCGTCGGCGCAGGCCTCGCCGGCTCTGAAGCTGCTTGGCAACTCGCCGAAGCGGGCGTCAGTGTGATTCTACACGAGATGCGCCCGGATCGGATGACCGAAGCGCACCGAACCGCCTCGCCGGCCGAGCTCGTGTGCTCCAATTCCTTCCGCTCCGATGACGCCGCAAACAACGCCGTCGGCCTCTTGCATGCGGAGATGCGCAAACTCGGTTCCTTGATCATGCGCGCCGCCGATGCCAACCAAGTGCCGGCCGGTGGCGCACTGGCGGTCGACCGGGATGGCTTTTCCGCTGCGGTGACCAAGGCGCTGCAGGAACATCCCCGAATCGAGCTTTGGCGCGGAGAGATCGCCAGCCTGCCACCGGCGGATTGGGACAATGTCATCGTCGCGACCGGCCCCCTCACCTCCGAGCCCCTCGCCGAAGCGATCCGGGCTCTGACCGGTGAGGACGCGCTTGCCTTCTTCGATGCGATCGCGCCGATCGTCCACAAGGAAACGATCGACATGTCGGTGGCCTGGTTTCAGTCGCGCTACGACAAGGTCGGTCCCGGCGGCACAGGCGCGGACTACATCAATTGTCCCCTGACGAAGGAGCAGTACGATTCGTTCGTGGCCGCGCTGCTCGCGGGCGAGAAGACCGATTTCAAGGAATGGGAGACCAAGACTCCCTATTTCGACGGCTGCCTGCCCGTTGAGGTGATGGCGGAGCGCGGCCACGAGACGCTGCGTCACGGCCCGATGAAGCCGGTCGGCTTAACAAATCCGCGCAACCCAACCGTCAAGCCCTATGCGATTGTACAGCTGCGCCAGGATAACAAACTCGGCACGCTCTACAACATGGTCGGCTTCCAGACCAAGCTGAAGTATGGCGCACAACAGCGGGTGTTTCGGACCATCCCAGGCCTTGAGAACGCCGAGTTCGCGCGGCTCGGCGGCCTGCACCGCAACACGTTCTTGAACTCGCCGAAGCTGCTCGACGAGCAGTTGCGCCTTCGCGCACAACCACGGCTGCGCTTTGCCGGTCAAATGACCGGCTGCGAAGGCTATGTCGAATCGGCCAGCGTCGGCTTGATCGCGGGCCTCTATGCCGCGGCCGATGCATGTGGCCAGCAGCTTGCTCCGCCCCCGCCGACCACGGCGCTTGGCGCGCTGCTCGGCCATATCACTGGGGGCCACATCGAGACCGTCGATGCCGGCCCGCGCTCGTTCCAGCCGATGAACATCAACTTTGGGCTATTCCCGCCGCTCGCGAGCGCGCCGACCAAAAAGCCTGACGGCACGCGCCTGCGCGGCAACGAGAAGACGATTGCCAAAAAACAGGCGCTCAGCGCCCGGGCCCTCGCCGATCTCGACCGCTGGATCGCGGACCATCTTCATATCGCAGCCGCTGCGTGAGTTTCCGATGAGTTTGCCGAAGGACGACGCCAGGGTGCTGTCGTCGCGCTGGAGCGATGGCGTTTTGCTCAAGCGCGATGTGTTTTCGACGGTCGAGCGTGGCCGTTTTCGCACGGACGACGGCGAGGTCGACGCCGTACTGCGCCGGCTCGACGAAGTGCCATGGTGGTCGTTCCTGCTGGCGCGGCATCTGTTCGCCAGGGAACGCAAGGCACTGACATTGGCGAAGGACCTCGATGTTGGTCCTGGTCTCTTGTGGGCCGGAAACCGTGCACTGGTGCGAGGTTTCATCGACGGCGTCGCACTGCATCTTGCCAAGCCGCGCGGCAATGTCGCCTATTTCCGCTCGGCCAAGCAGGCGCTGCACCGGCTGCATCGCGCGGGCATCACGCATAACGATCTCGCCAAGGAACAGAACTGGCTGGTGAGCCGCGACGGCCGCTGTTACGTCACCGATTTTCAGCTCGCGGCGTGCTTCTCGACGCGCAGCCGTCTCTTTCGGATCGCCGCCTATGAAGACCTGCGGCACATGCTCAAGCACAAGCGCACCTACGCGCCGGAGGCTTTGACCCCGAAGGAACGCAAGATCCTGGCGCGCAAGTCAGCGTTTGCCCGGATCTGGCTGATGACCGGCAAGAAAGTGTATCGGGGGATTACCCGCGGCATCTTCAACTTCACCGATCGCGAGGGCGGTGGCCGCCGTCTGGTCAATGATGCTCCGGTCTTGATGGAGCTGATCCGCAAGAACTCCGATGTCCGCGACGCCGCGATCGTGGCCTTTGCAGATCGCCGTACAGGGGTCGGCCTTTACGCCTTTGTCGAAGCCGACCGGAGTTCGCTCGAGGCTCAGCTGCAGAGCGAACTTGCGGCCGCGAAGGGACCGAAACCGCCGGAACATATCCAGGTCGTGCAGGCGTTGCCGCGGGACGCGAGCGGCAAGCCGCGCACCGAAATCCTGCAGCTCGTCGCCATGAACCAGCTCGACCTGATCGAGCCGATGATGACAAGCGAGACCGACCGCGCGTTTCTAAAGGACATCCTGGACTCCCGGAAGAACCTGCGCGATCGCTTCAATTTCGAGGCTGACCTTCAGCAGCCATCCCACTGATCGGACGGCTGAGGCTTCACCTGCCGGCCTAATCGCAACGAGGTTGCCGTCGCGCTTCATCGAAGCGAACTCTCTCGGCGACGGATCATAACCGTCGCGGGACAGGAAGGACGTGCAACACCCTGCTTACCGGACGCATCCGATCGGCAAAATCTGCTATGGTGGATCCAAAGCTCTTAACGGAGGATCCGGTCATGGACATCGATACCCCTCGCGCAGATGAATCTGCGTCGCTCACGATCGTTCCGACCGGGCGGGCACTCGGCGCGGAGGTCAGAAATATCGACCTCAAGCGCCTCGACGACCGGACGTTCGCCGCCTTCCTGCACGCTTTCCACGCGCACTCCGTGCTGCTCGTGCGCGGTCAGACCTTATCAGACCAGGATCTGATCGCCTTCAGCCGCCGCTTCGGCGAACTCGACTGGGCACCAGTGCAGGAGAATGGTCGCCGCTTCGTCGAGGGACTGCCGGAAATCTACATCGTCTCCAACGTCAAGCAGAATGGCGAGGCGATCGGCAGCCTGGGCTCGGGCGAGGCGGTCTGGCACACCGATATGTCCTATCTCGACATGCCGCCGATCGCGAGCGCACTCTATGCCCTGGAGATCCCGCCAGTCGGCGGCAACACTTCGTTTTGCAGCATGTATGCGATCTACGACGCCTTGCCGGACGAGTTGAAGCGCCGCATCGCGGACCTGAAGATCAAGCACGACGGCACCTACAACAGCGGCGGCTTCGTACGTCAAGGTGTGACGCCAACGGACGATCCGCGCACCTCGCCCGGCGCGGTTCATCCTCTGGTCTGCATCCATCCCGATACAGGCCGGCGAATGCTCTATCTTGGTCGCCGTCGCAACGCCTACCTGGTTGGTCTGGAGCTTTCGCAGTCCGAGGCACTGCTCGACGAACTCTGGACCTATGCCGCGCGCCCCGATTTTTCCTGGGAGCATGTCTGGCAGGTCGGTGACCTCGTCATCTGGGACAACCGCTGCACCATGCACCGGCGCGATCCGTTCGACGACAATTCCAGGCGGATCATGCATCGGACCCAGATCAAAGGAACGGCACGCCCAGCGTAAGCCGTCTTAACGCAAGGTTGCGTTAATCCGCGTCCAACTTTTGACTCATGTCGCCGAACTGCGCCGACAATTTGCAGATCTCGGCGCAGTCCTCCCGCGAAATGCCGCGCCGCCGAAACAAGCCCGACAAATTACCGTGTTTTGATTTCCCTCACTGAGTAAAACGAGGGAGATCGCGCGTGAATCTCGGACGCAACGTCGCGCAGAAGGTGTCAGGCAGCTTGATCGAGGTCATCCCGACCGCAAGAGCGCTCGGCGCCGAAGTCCGCGACGTCGATCTGCGGTCGTTCGATGATTGGGCCTTTGCCGGCTTCATGCGGGCGCTGCTGAAACATCAGGTACTGCTCGTTCGCGGCCAGACTCTATCCGATCATGAACGCACAGCGCTCAGCCGGCGCTTCGGAAATGCGGCCGTCATCTACACGCCCTTTGGGGCAACCCTCGGCAAAGCTGCCACGTTCTACAGTCTGTATGCCGCCTATGACGCACTTCCGCCTCGGCTCAGAAGCCGGATTGCGCATCTTAAAGCGAGACAACTCCTCACCGCAGACGAGGGTCCCCCGCTCTGGCCGGTCGGGTCCATTCAGTCCGCGACCAGCGGCACCGTGCAACCGTTGGTAAACATCCATCCCGATACCGGGCGGTCCCTGCTCGCGCTCGGCTCGCGACGCCATGCCTATCTGGTTGGCCTGGAGCTTGCCGAATCGGATGCGTTGCTCGACGAGCTCTGGGATTTCGCGGTCCGCCCGGAATTCGCTTGGAGCCATGTCGGTCGGCAAGGCGATCTTCTGGTCTGGGATGCTCGCTGCACGATCCATCGCGCCGATGTCGCGATCCCGCCGCCGCAGCGGCTGCTGCATAGTGCCGAGATCTGGAGCTCGATTGGACCGGCTTGATCCAGCTTCAGCGGCCGCGGAAGAGCCCCGACTTCGAAGCGCGCCATAACGTCCACAAGGCCGACAGGTGCGAGCGTGCTTGGGGGCGGAACGGATCGTTATCTGGACGCGAAGCGCGTGCAAGGTCGCGGCGCAGGAGCGCCAGCGGCAGGAATACTGGACGAGTCTCGCGCGGCGCCTCAGCAAGCAACGCCAGGGCCATGTCCAGATGCTGCCGTGCCTCCGCGAGCAAATCGCCCAGCGCCGCGCGAAGTGCGGGCGTCAGCTGACCCGTGAAGACCTCCTCGAGGTTGCTGCCGTGACGCTGCAGAAGATCGAGGGGAATGAAGAGTTGCCGGTGAGCAGCATCTCGGGGCAATGATGCCAGCAGCTGCAGAATTCCCTGTGCAAGCCCAGCGTGACGCACGAGATGGTCGATCTCGGACGACGGCGGAGCCGTAATCCTTGCCGCCAAGGCGAACAGCGCCGCATGCGTGTCGCTGAGATAGCCGTCGAGCGCCGCCATGGTTGGCATTGGATCGTTGTAGAGATCGAACTGATGCTCGTCGATCAATCGTGTCAGGGGATCGAGCGGCAATGAAAACGCGCGCACCACCGATCGCAGCTCGGCCGCGACCGGATTGCCCTCTACGCCGCCATGCTCCTCGCCTGTGAGGGCGTCGCTCCACCACTGCAGGCGAATTTCGCCAGGCAGAGGCTGGGATACGACATCCCTGATGCGGGAGATCTCGACGTCGAAAGCGTAGAGCGCCAGCAGCGCGCGCCGCAGATCTGGCGCGACGAACAGCGTTGCCGCATAGCGATCAAAGTCATGCTCGCGCACCAGCGCAGCGCAGAACGCCGCGGCACCGTCGCCATCGACCGTTCCACTCATGGAACGGCAATCAGCGCGGCGGCGACCCGTCGCCGCTCACCGATCATGATGTTATAGGTGCGGATCGCAGGACCGGTTTGCATGGGATCGAGCACAACCCGCAGCGCACGCAAAGCCGCGCGCAGGTCATTCGGCGGGATCCAGACCTCGGTTCCGGTGCCGACGATCAACGTGTCGATGGTATTGGCCGCATCGAAAACACGTTTGAGCGAATAGCGATCGATCTGGCCGGGCTGCGTCACGTCCCAGGCCCAGATCGAATCCGGCAGGCACAGCAGCGAGCCGCGATGCGACATGCCGGCAAAGACGAAACCGCCCTTGCCGTAGCCGTCAATCGGCGCCGATCGTGGAAAATGCGGGGTGTCGTTGGGATTGGCCATGCCCGACCTAACTTGCGGCCCTCGGATATGATCCGAGGGATTCCGGATCAGGGCGACTTCTTCTTCGGCGCGGGCTTGTCCTCCTGCGCCTCGGCGCGGACCGAGTGCACGCCAAGATAGATCAGGATGGGCGAGGCGATGAAGATCGAGGTGTAGGTGCCGACCAGCACGACGCCGAACATCATCACCGCGGTGAAGCTGTGGATGGCCTGGCCGCCGAACAGAAGCAGCGCGAGCAGCGCAAGCGTCACGGTGACGTGGGTGATGATCGAGCGCGACAGCGTCGAGTTGATCGATTCGTTGAGCAGCTGCGGCATCGGCATCTTCTTGTAACGGCGCAACATCTCACGGATACGGTCGTAGATCACGACGGTATCGTTGAGCGAGTAGCCGAGGATCGTCAGAAGCGCCGCGATACTGGTGAGGTCGAAATCGACCTGGCTGATCGACATGAAGCCGATCGTCAGCACGATGTCGTGGACGTTGGCGATCATGGCGCCGAGCGCGAATTGCCATTCGAACCGGAACCAGAGGTAGATCAGGATGGAGACGATCGCCAGCATCAGGCCGAGCATGCCGTAGGCCAGGAATTCGCCCGAGACGCGCGGTCCCACCACCTCGACGCGGCGATAATCGACCGCATCGCCCAACGCGGCCTTCACCTTGTTGGCGGCCTCCTGCTGCGCGGTGTCGCCACCGGGCTGCTCGGCGACGCGGATCAGGACCTCTTCAGGACCGCCGAACTGCTGCAGCTGCACCTCGCCGAGGCCAAGCTTGCCGAGCGTCGCACGCATGGTGGCGAGATCGGCAGGTCCCGACTTGGAGCGGACCTCCAGCAAGGTACCGCCCTTGAAGTCGATGCCCAGGTTCAGGCCGTGGGTGAAGAACAGCGTGATCGCCATGATCGACAGCACCGCCGAGATCGGGAAGCTGATCCGCCGGAACTGGGTGAAATCGAAATGCGTGTTGTCGGGCACGATGCGCAGCGACGGCAGCACGCCAAGTGCGCTGACCACCGCCAGCACCACGATCAGGATGCCAAGCCCGAGAAGAATCCAGTGTGTCACGGCAGCTCCTAAATGGGCACGCTTTGCGGCCGCTTCCACCGCACCCACCACGCCACGATCAGGCGGGTCAGGGTAAAGGCGGTGAAGACCGTGGTGATGATGCCGATGCCGAGCGTCACGGCGAAGCCGCGCACCGGCCCGGTGCCGATGTAGAACAGCACGGCGGCGGCGATGAAGGTGGTGATGTTGGAGTCGAGGATGGTCGACAGCGCGCGCTTGAAGCCGGCGTCGATCGCCGAGATGGCGTTGCGGCCGCCGCGCAGCTCCTCGCGGATGCGCTCATAGATGAGCACGTTGGAGTCGACCGCGATGCCGACCGTCAGCACGATGCCGGCGATACCGGGCAAGGTCAACGTGGCGTTCAGGAACGACAGCACGCCGAAGATCATCGCCACGTTCACGGCCACCGCGATGTTGGCGAACAGGCCGAACAACCGGTAGGTCAGCAGCATGAAGACGACGACCAGGATCGAGCCGACATAGGCCGCGAGCTCGCCCTTGGCGATCGAATCCTGACCAAGGCCCGGACCGACCGTGCGTTCCTCGATCACGGTAAGTGGCGCCGGCAGCGCGCCGGCACGCAAGAGGATCGCAAGTTCGTTGGCGGACTGGACGGTGAAATTCCCGGAGATCTGGCCGGAGCCGCCAGTGATCGGCTCGCGGATCACCGGCGCTGAGATCACCTTGTTGTCGAGCACGATCGCAAACGGCTGCCCGACATTTTCAGTGGTCGCTTGCGCGAATTTGCGCGAGCCCGCCGAATTGAAGCGGAAGGTGACGATCGGCTCGCTGGTGCGCTGGTCGAAGCCGGTCTGTGCGTCGCTGAGATCGCCGCCGGAGACGAGCACCTGCTTCTTGATCACATAAGGCTGGTTGGGTGCCGACGCGCTCTGCAGCACCTCGTCATCCGCCGGTACCCTGCCCTGCAGCGCCTGGTCCACCGGGACCGACGTATCGACCATGCGGAATTCCATCTTGGCCGTCTTACCAAGCAGCTCCTTCAGCTGGGTCGGGTCCTGCAGGCCGGGCACCTGGACCAGGATGCGATCGGTGCCCTGCCGTTGAATGACGGGCTCGACGGTGCCCAGCTCATTGACACGCTTCTCGACGATCTGGATTTCCTGGTCGATGGTCTGGCGGATGCGATCGGTGATCGCCGCCTGAGGAATGGTCAGCCGGATCAGTCCACCCCCGGCGTCGGAGACCTCCAGCGAACGCTGACCATTGGAGCCAAGCAAGCCGCCGAGCGGCTGCGACAGCTCGCGCAGCTTGGACAGCGCGGTCGGAACCTCGGTCTCCTTGCTGATCTTGACCTCGACGACATCGCCGCGTGTGGCAAGGCCCGTATAGCCGATCTTGGCATCGCGCAGCGTGCGGCGCGCGTCATCGCGGACGGAGTCGAGCCGCTCCTTTTTGATGTAGTTGGAATCGACCTCGAGCAGCAGGTACGAGCCGCCCTGCAAATCGAGGCCCAGCACAAGGTGCCGCTGCGCCCAGAGCGGCCAGCTCTTGACGGTCGCCTCAGGGAAGAAATTGGGGACGGCGCACAGGCACACCACGAGCGCCGTGAGGATGATGCCCAGCGCCTTCCACCGCGTGAAATAAAGCATTTGCGTGATCCGTCAGATCAGAGCGACCGTTCGGCGCGACACCGACGCGCCACGAATCCGTAAGGACAAATTCAACTCGCCGCCTTCTCGTCCTTCGCGTCGGCCTTCTCCTTGGCCGGCTCGCCCTTGGTGCGGACACCGGTGATCATCTGCCGCATCTGCCGCACGCGGACGCCGTCGGCGATCTCGAACTCGACCTGGTCATCGTCGATGACCTTGGTGACCTTGCCGACCAAGCCGCCCTGGGTGACGATCGTGTCGCCCCGGCGGACGTTCTTGACGAGGTCGGCGTGCTCTTTGACCTTCTTCTGCTGCGGCCGCAGGATCAGGAAGTACATGATCACGAAGATCAGCGCGAAGGGCAGCAGCGACATCAGCATGCTGTTGGTGTCGCCGGCGGCCGCGGCCTGGGCATAGGCAGGAGTGATCAGCATGCGCTTTGGTCCTCGTGAGGTCCGTCTCGTCGGGAGACGGGAATCGCCGGCGAGCCGCCGGGCGGCGGGCCGGACAGGCAGGAAATTCGCGCGGAATATAGCGGCCTTAGTCCCAATTGCAACGTGGACCAGCCTTTCATTTAGGCAAGCTTGCGACCGCCGCCCCGGGTCGATATGGCTGCACGGTCAGGAACTTGCAGCATGTCAAAAAAAGCCGTCAAAGCCCGCTCCCGAAAGCCCGCCAAATCCGCATTGCAAAAGCAACTGAAAGTCGCGGCAAAACGCCTCGGCACGTCGGCGGACGACACACCCCAGCGCATTGCCGTTGCGCTGGAGGCCATTGCGGCGCACCTCGCCGCATCGGCGCCGCCTGCGAACAGGCTCCCCTCGTTCGAGGACGCCGATGCCTTCGTCTGGCATCCGAACGGACGGCTCGGCACGGTGCCGCGGGTCAGCCGCGTCGAGATCGATCTGCTGAAGGGCGTCGACCGGATGCGCGACATCCTGATCGAGAACACCGAGCGCTTCGCCGACGGCCTGCCTGCCAACAATGCGCTGCTCTGGGGCGCGCGAGGCATGGGCAAATCATCGCTGGTGAAGGCCGCGCACGCCACCATCAATCTGGATCGCAAGGGCACCGATCGGCTGAAGCTCATCGAGATTCACCGTGAGGATATCGAGAGCCTGCCCGCCCTGATGGACATCCTCCGCGCGTCCTCGTTCCGCTTCATCGTGTTCTGCGATGACCTCTCCTTCGACGGCAACGATGCCTCCTACAAGTCGTTGAAGGCGGTCCTGGAGGGCGGCATCGAGGGGCGGCCGGAGAACGTGATCCTCTACGCCACCTCCAACCGCCGCCATCTGCTGGCGCGCGAGATGATCGAGAACGAGCGATCCACCGCGATCAATCCGGGCGAGGCCGTCGAGGAGAAGGTCTCGCTGTCCGATCGATTCGGGCTATGGCTCGGGTTCCACCGCTGCAGCCAGGACGAATATCTGGCCATGGTGAACGGCTATTGCAGCCATTTCGGCATCAAGGTCGACGAGCAGGAGCTGGAGCACGAGGCGCTGGAATGGGCCACCACGCGCGGCTCGCGCTCCGGCCGCGTTGCCTGGCAGTTCATCCAGGACCTGGCCGGACGGCGCGGCGTCAGGCTGACAGCGGAGTGAGCTAGCCAAGCCGCAGTCATCTCCCGCGAAGGCGGGGAAGCCGGTATGCGGCGGCGTACCGGATCACGCATGGACCGTCACGGAGCACCGGATCGCCCGCTTTAACCAGCGGCGCCGTGCGTCATGCTCCATTCAGGAATTGCAGCGGGTCAACCGGCGTCGATCCCTTGCGGATCTCGAAATGGAGCTGCGGCGACCCCACTTCGCCCGATTGACCCGACTTGGCAATGACCTGGCCGCGCTTGATCGTATCGCCGCGCTTCACCATCAGCTCACTCGCATGGGCATATGCGGTGACATAGCCGTTGGAATGCCGCACCAGGACCAGATTGCCGTAACCCTTCAGTTCGTTGCCGGCATAAGCGACCACACCGTCTTCGGCGGCCTTCACCGGCGTGCCCTCGGGGACCGCGATGTTGATGCCGTCGTTGGCCTTGCCGTTGGTCTTGGCGCCGTAGCTGGTGATCACCTTGCCGCGGGCGGGCCAACGGAAGGTCGGCAGCGCACTGGTGGTCTCAGCCGGCTTGGCCGGCTCGACTTCCTTCTCCGGGGCTGGATTGGCTTGGGCAAGCCGCGCGGTCTGCACGGGACCCGCCGTGGCGACCCTGGTCGTCGGCGCCGGCGTCGGCACGGTCGCAGCCGCCTGGGGTACGGCTGCGACCGGAGCTGCGGGCGTAGCTACAGCCACCGTCTTTCCGGGGATGGTCAGCTTGGCTCCCAGCTTCAAGGGCGAGGTCGGCGTCAAACCGTTGGCGCGCGCAAGTTCGGCGACGGAGATATGATTGTGATGCGCGATGCTGGCCAGCGTGTCGCCCCGATTGACGAAGTGCACGCTCGGCGCGGCGACTGGAGCCGCCACGGCAACCGACCTGGGTGCAGCGGCGACTGGCGCCGCCATCGTTGCCGGCGCCGCGGCCACGGCGGCAGGATTTGGAATGATGAGCTGCTGCCCCGGCGAGAGCACGCGCGGCCCCTTGTAACCGTTGGCAGCGAGAATCTCTGCCGGCGTCACGTGATAGCGGCGCGCCAGGATCTCGAGCGTATCGCTGGTACCGACAATGATCTTGGTGCCGCCGGCGGGCCGAACCGCTGCGACCGAACGCGGCGGCACCGTGCCGGTCGTTTCAAGATGCGGCTGGCGCGGGGCAGCGTAGGTTTGCGCTGGAGCCGGAGCCGGAGCCGGAGCCGCGGCATAGACGGGCGCCGGCGGCGCATACGACGCCACGCCTCGCCCGCCCGCAGACACCCCGCCCGAGCCTCCGCCCGACGGATAGGTCTGCGGCGCGGCAACGGGCGGCGGCAGCGCCGAGGATGAATAGGCGGCCGGCGCCGGAGGATTGTATTGCGCGGCGGGGCGCCGCTCGACCGGAGCGGGCGCCTGCACCGACCCGGTTGCCTCGGATGCAAACGGATTGGAGAATGAGTTTTGGCTTTGCGATAGCCGTGTCGACATATCGGCGCTGCAGCCGGCAAAGCCGAACGACATGACCGCCAGCGCCGTGACCTGCGGAAGGCGGCGCGAGCGAAGCAACTCGATAATCACAAGCATGGTTACTCACTCGTACGCAACAAACTACGAATTTGAGTAAACACGCCCGCGGTAAATAACCGCTTAAGCTGCCGATAAGGTGTTGTCGCGCCAGCTAATCCGCGTCTTTAGAGTTCACGTGCAATTCCCGGAATTGCCGGCACAAATCGCACGTCGACGAGCTCCTTTCGCGCGAAATTTTCACCCGTGCGGGTGACGCGCACGAGAGTTTGGACGCCGTGATTCGGCCCCACCGGCGCGATCAGGATACCGTCGGGCTCGAGTCGGTCGAGCAGGCTTTGCGGGACATCCTCCATCGCGGCCGTCACGATGATGCGGTCGAACTGCCCGGCGCCGGGCGGGACGGAAAATCCATCCCCCAACATGACCTCGACGTTAAAGCAGGAGAGCTTCTCGAGCCGCTCCCGTGCCGCATCGGCGAGGGTTCGGAAGCGCTCGATGGACAACACCTGCCCCGCCAAGCGCGACAGGATGGCGGCCTGGTATCCCGACCCGGTCCCGATCTCGAGCACGCGGCTTGTTTTCTGCAGCTTCAGCTGCTCGGTCATATAGGCCACGACGAAGGGTTGGCTGATGGTCTGGCCACACGCAATCGCGAGCGCGCTATCGCGATAAGCGTCGGCCCGGTCCGCGGGCCCGACGAACTCGTGCCGTGGCACCTCCTCCATCGCCCGCAGCACGGATTGATCGCTGATCCCCCGCCGACGCATGGTCAGCTGAAACATCATCTTTTCCGGAGGAGCTTTCGGAGCCATCGCGCCATCTCGTTGCATACCGACCTATACAAGCATCATCTTGGCGACGGAGCAGCGGTTTTCCGCATCAGGCTCCCACCTCCGGCCGTCCTGACACAAAAACGTGTTCCGCTGCCGGAACAAGCCGGAGAGTTCGTCGTTGGGAGCGTAGAACCTGCCACGGCCAGAGTGACCAGACCTGGGACGATCCGCCTGGGGACAACGCTGTTGACGTTGCGCCGTTTGCGGTAATTTGCGAACGTCGTTCTCGGTAAAGGCGAGGACTGAAATTCATGACTGCACCGCGGCCACCACGCGGCTCCGTGTTTCTGGTTGAAGATGAAGTCATGATCAGGATGATGGTCGCCGACATGCTCGAAGAGCTCGGCTACACCGTCGTCGCAGAGGCCGGCGAGATCGGCGAGGCCATGCGGCTCGCCGAGAGCACCTATTTCGATGTCGCCATCCTCGACGTCAACGTCAACGGCAAGGTGATTTCCCCCGTTGCCGACGTGATCAAGGCGCGAAATCGCCCGTTCATCTTTGCCACGGGTTATGGCTCGGCTGGGCTTCCGGAGGAATATCGCGACCGCCCCGCCCTGCAGAAGCCGTTCCAGTTGGAAACGCTCAGCAAGGCGATCGACAATGTCCTGCGTGGCGCGACATCGTCATAAGCGCAGGCCCAACTAGCCGAGAATCCCGCTCAGCGCGCCAGAGAAGGCCTCGTCGGTACGGTCGAGCCGCAGCGGCGTGACTGATACGTACCCCGCCGCAAGAGCCTCCAGGTCCGTTCCCTGCTCCGGCGCATCGAGCACGGCCGAGCGCTCAAAGCCGATCCAGAAATACGGATTGCCGCGCCCGTCGCGGCGCTCTTCCACGTTAAGAAATCCGAGATTCCGCTTGCCCTGACGGGTCACGCGGATGCCATGGACTTCTTCCGGCGTCCGGGCAGGAAAATTGACATTGACCACCGTGTTCTTCGGGACGCCCGCTTCGAGCACCTTGCGTATGATCTGAGGTCCGAATTTGCGCGCCGTATCCCAAACCGGCTTGTTCCGGGTCTCAAGCGAGAACTCCTGCGAGAGTGCAAAGGATGGCAGGCCGAGGATGGTGCCTTCGAGGGCACCGGCCACGGTGCCGGAATAGACCACGTCTTCGGCGACGTTCCGCCCCTTGTTGACGCCCGAAAGCACCACATCCGGCAGCTTCGGCCCGAGGATGTGACGAGCGCCCATGATGACGCAATCGGTCGGCGTCCCGCGCACCGCGAAGTGCCGGGGTCCCACCTCGCGCAACCGCAACGGATCGTTCAGCGACAACGAATGAGAGACCCCGGATTGATCCAGTTCGGGCGCCACCACCCAGACATCGTCGGACAGAGCGCGCGCGATCTCCTCGATGACCTTCAGACCGGGGGCATGGATGCCGTCGTCATTGGTGCAAAGAATGCGCATGCTGCCGGCCACCTCTAAGCGAAGTCGAGATCAGGTTACAGGTGTCATATCCCCTGCCGGCACCCGAGGCAAACCCGCCGCGATCCAGAAAAATCCAGCGAATCCGCTCCGCAAATGCGGAGTCGGACGTTGCATCCGGTTAACGCCTGATCCGCCATTGCGGTACGAACTTCGCGAGCTGCCCCTGGGTGCGCAACTGGAGTCGCGCATTTGGCGCGGTCGCCGACATCACAGGCTCGCTTGTGGCCGCCCCTTCGCGCGCTTCCTGCGCCAGCTTGGGAAAACGCGCACGCGCCGAGGCCAACGCCTTTTCGAAGTCGGCCTCGTTGAACCAGGCGAGCCCGCGCAAACCATCCTGCAGATCGTCGCGCCAGATCCGAGAGAGATCGACGTCGAAAGCGCCCTTCAACCGCTGGTCCACGGCCTGGATGCCGTGGCCGGTGACGGCCCATTGCCTCCCAACCCAATAGATATCCCGGTGCAGGGGCATCGATCGCGGCTCTGCAAAGCGGCTGCTTGGTGCAGAGGGAGGATATCGGCGGGCGGCGGCAGCGCAACCGCTCTGGAGCGGAAAGACCGCAATATTCCGCCGGTCTCTATCGCTCGGCCGCAACCACCTTCAGGCCGCCCATATAGGGCTGCAGCACCTCAGGCACGGCGATCGAGCCGTCCTCCTGCTGATAGGTCTCCATGACTGCGATCAGCGCCCGGCCGACAGCCGTCCCTGAGCCGTTGAGCGTATGGACGAAGCGCGGCTTGCCGTCGGCAGCCCGATAACGCGCATCCATGCGGCGGGCCTGGAAGTCGCCGCATACCGAGCAGCTCGAGATCTCCCGGAAAGCGCCGCCATCGCCCTGCCCCGGCATCCAGACTTCGATGTCGTAGGTCTTCTGCGAGGAAAATCCCATGTCGCCGGTGCACAGCGTCATCACCCGGTAATGCAGGTCGAGCTGCCGCAGCACCTCCTCGGCGCAGGCCAGCATGCGCTCATGCTCGTCCTTGCTGGTCTCCGGCGTCGTGATCGAGACCAGCTCGACCTTGCTGAACTGGTGCTGCCGGATCATGCCGCGGGTATCGCGGCCGGCGGCGCCTGCTTCGGCACGGAAGCACGGCGTCAGCGCGGTGAGCCGCATCGGCAGCTCCTTCTCATCCAAGATCGACTCGCGGACCAGATTGGTGAGCGCGACCTCGGCAGTCGGAATCAGACCGAGACGATCGGTCTTGAGCCGTTCATCGGGCGACGCCAGCAGTTCGCCCTTGATCGCCCAGAACTGGTCGTCCTCGAATTTCGGCAATTGCCCCGTCCCGAACATCACCTCGTTACGGACCAGAAGCGGCGGATTGATTTCGGTGTAGCCATGCTCGTTGGTATGCAGGTCGAGCATGAACTGGCCGATCGCGCGCTCGAGCCGCGCCAGCCCCTTCTTCAACACGACAAAGCGCGCGCCCGACAGCTTCGCCGCGGTCTCGAAATCCATATAGCCGAGATCGTCGCCGAGATCGTCATGCGGCTTCGGCGTGAAGGCATAATTGCGCTTGGCACCAAAGACATGGCGCTGCACGTTGGCGTGCTCGTCCTTGCCCTCCGGCACTTCGTCGAGCGGCAGATTGGGAATCGCGGCAAGTTCGCGCGCCAGATCTTCGTCGGCCTGCTTGGCCGCCGCTTCGAGCTCCGGCATGCTGGTCTTGAGCTTGGCGACCTCCTCCATCAGCGCGCTCGCACGCGCCTCGTCCTTGGCCTTCTTCGCCTCGCCGATCTCTTTCGAAGCAGCGTTACGCCGCGCCTGCGCCTGCTCGGATGCCAGGATCGCTGTACGCCTCCGTTCGTCGATCACAAGCAGATGCGCCGACAAAGGCGCCAAGCCACGGCGGCTCAACGCGGCGTCAAAGCCTTGCGGATTGTCACGGATCGATCTGATGTCGTGCATGATCGTTCGGTCCTGGGAACGAAGAATTACGGTCGAGTCGCCCTCGGCCGCGCGGGCGGCTTCAGTACCCCGATTATGGCCTGATGGGAACAGCCAAGGCCGGCAGGCCGCCCAGCGCTACTCGGCCGGATCGGCCGGAGGCGACGCACTGCTGCCGGATCGGCCTGCGGCGGCCTGTTTCTCGACGAAGCGCACGGCAATGATCGCGCCCTCGTAGAGCGCCAGCAGCGGAATCGCGAGCGAGGCCTGGCTCAGCACATCAGGGGGGGTCAGCACGGCTGCAATAATGAAGGCGACCACGATGAAATAGCGGCGCTTCTCGCGCAACATCTGCGAGGTGACGATGCCGACCCGCCCCAACAGGGTGAGGATGACTGGGAGCTGGAAGGCGATGCCAAAGGCGAACACCAACGACATCATCAGGGACAGGTATTCGCCGACCTTCGGCAGCAACGCGATCTGCGCGGTGTCCGGGCCGCCCATCTGCTGCATGCCGAGCGAGAAGCGAACCAGCATCGGCAACACCACGAAATAGACCAGTGCGGCCCCGAGCACGAAAAACACAGGCGTGGCTACGAGGTAAGGCAGGAAGGCGTGGCGCTCGTGCCGGTAGAGGCCGGGAGCGACGAACTTGTAGATCTGCGTTGCAACGATCGGGAACGAGATGAAGCCTGCGCCGAACAGCGCGAGCTTCAGCTGGGTGATGAAATATTCGAGCAGTTGTGTGTAGATGAACTTGCTGTTCTCCGGCCCGGCGACCCAAACGAACGGCAGAACCAGGATGTTGTAGATCTGCTTGGCGAAGAAAAAGCAGAAGATGAAGGCCAACCCAAATCCGAGCAATGCCTTGATCAGCCGCGCGCGCAGCTCGATCAAGTGATCCATCAAAGGAGCCTTGCTGGCTTCGATATCTTCAGCGGTCATGACGCTTTGGCGTCCTTGAACCGATCCGCTTCCTTTGTCCCGATCGTCTCAGGCTGGATCTCCGAGCTCGGCTCGGACTTGATCTCGCGGACGATGGCCAACGGCTCGCTCGACACTGGGTGCGCCTCCGCCTCGACAAACGTTTCGGGGTGCGGCGGCTCCGGTGTGGTCGGCACTGCCGGCGCCTCGGCTGCCGATGCGACGGCCTCGTTCGACGCGGCGGGAGTATCCACCGGCTTGTCGATACCTTCGATATCCAGCGCCTTGTCGACATCGCGCTGAAGCGAGCTGATCACCCCGGTCGGACTGAAGCCGCTCGCGGCCTCGCGAACCTCGTCGAAACTCTTCTTGAGGTCGGCCATTTCGGCCTCGCGCATCGCCTCCTGAAACTGGCCCTGGAATTCGGCTGCCATCCGACGAGCCTTGCCCATCCACTGCCCGACCATGCGCAGGACACCGGGAAGCTCTTTCGGGCCAATCGCGATCAGCGCGACGACCCCGATGACGAGCAGCTCACTCCAGCCGATATCGAACATGAAACAATCCGCCTACGAGACGTCGCCTGCCAATCCCGTGCCGCCGAGCCCCGTATGATCCGGTCCCTGCCCGTCGAATCCGGCGCCGTCTACGTCTGTCACAACGTTGTCAAACAGCCTTGCTGCCGACATCGGTGCGGGTTGCGGTCGGCGTGCTGCCGTGATCGATCGACTTGACCGGCTCGGCCTTCTCCGGTGCCTTGTCGTCGTCCTGCATACCCTTCTTGAAGGCTTTGATGCCCTGCGCGACATCGCCCATCAGGTCGGAAATCTTGCCGCGCCCGAACAACAGCAGGACGACCGCGATCACCACGATCCAATGCCAAATGCTAAGCGAACCCATCCTGCAACCCTCCAAACATCAGCGCGGAAGACCGGCGATCGCCGCTCGAGCGCGATGCCAAATCCACGCTTGGTCATGGACCTGACCGCGCCGCCTCGCTTCTAGCATCCGGCCGCAAAACAGCAACATAAACACGGAAGACTAGATGAAGACTTGACGCTTCAAGCCCGATCTTGAGCGGAAGGTAGGCGTGACAAGCCCCAAAAACAAGCACTTAAGCTCCGGCAAATGACGGCCAGCACTACGCAATAATGCGAGTGTTAATGGGACCTCGGTCCAGCTAGTCCGAGGTTTCGTCCGGCTCACCACTCTGCGGGTTGCCGGGTTCCGGGGCATCGCTTTCGGAACGCACGTCCGCGGCGTCATCGGCTGCCGCGTCTTGAACGTCCGGTTGCTCGGCTTCGTTGGAAGCTTCTGTATCCTCGTGGATCGCCTCCGGTTCGACCGCAGGCGCCAGCGCCAGATCGAGATCCCCCGGCTCCAACGGCTCCTCGTCCTCGCGCAAGGTCGGGTCGTCCGATGGCGTCGGAACCGTGAAGCCGGTCGGTAGCCGTGAATCCAAGAGCCCCGTACCTTTCAGCTCCTCGAGACCCGGCAGGTCGCCGAGCGCCTCAAGGCTGAACTGCGTAAGGAATGCATCGGTGGTCCCGAAGGTGAGCGGACGGCCCGGAGACTTGCGGCGACCACGCGGCTTGATCCAGCCGGTTTCGAGCAGCACGTCGAGGGTCCCCTTCGAGGTAACGACGCCGCGGATTTCTTCGATCTCGGCGCGCGTGACCGGCTGGTGATAGGCAACGATGGCGAGCACCTCGATCGCCGCCCGCGACAGCTTGCGGGTTTCGGTGCTCTCGCGGGTCATCAGCCAGGCGAGATCGCCTGCAGTCCGGAACGTCCATTTGTTGGCCACGCGCACGAGGTTCACGCCGCGGGTGGCGTATTCCTCCTGGAGCTGCGCCAGCGCCGCCTTCACATCGACGCCTTCCGGCATGCGCTTGGCGAGCGTAGCCTGATCGAGCGGCTCGGCCGATGCAAAAAGCAGGGCTTCGAGAATGCGCAATTCTTCCGGCCGCACCTGCGGCTCGGCGGCGATGTCTTCCGGCTCTTCCATGCGTACTTCCGCCAAGATTGCCATCGCACGGTCTCCTTCTTCGTTACTCAACCGTCAAATCCGGCGCGCTCATGGCACCGGGTGGTTGGGGCGGACGCTTGCGAAAATACAGCGGCGCAAACGCCTGCCTCTGGTTCAGTTCGAGCTGCCCTTCCCGCACCAGTTCCAGCGCGGCCGCGAAGCTCGAAGCGAAAATGGTGGCGCGTTGGGCCGGCTCGACCACGTAGCTCAAGAGGTAATCGTCCAGGCAGCCCCAGTCTTCCGAGACCTCGGTCATACCGACCAGACGCTCCAGAGAGGCGCGCGCTTCTGCGAGCGACCACACCGTTCGCTTGGCCAGATGCACCGATGTCAACACGCGCTGCTGACGCTGTGTGGCGTAGGCCGACAATAGATCGAACAATGTTGCCGAGTACTTCGGACGACGGACTTCCGCGATCGGCTCAGGATTGCCGCGGGGAAACACGTCGCGCTGGAACTGCGGCCGGTTCATCAGCCGGTTCGCCGCCTCTCGGATCGCCTCCAGCCGGCGCAGCCGGTTCGCGAGCGCAGTCGCCATTTCCTCCGCGCTGGGCCCCTCGGCGGCAGGCGGCTCCGGCAACAATAGCCGCGACTTCAGGAAGGCGAGCCAGGCCGCCATGACGAGATAATCAGCGGCAAGTTCCAGCCGGATTTTCCGCGCAGCCTCGATGAACTGCAGATATTGGTCCGCCAGCGCCAGGATCGAGATCTTGGCGAGGTCGACCTTCTGCTGCCGCGCCAGCGCCAGCAAGAGGTCGAGCGGGCCTTCGTAGCCCTCGACATCGACCACCAATGCCGGCTCGCTCTCGGACAGCTCGGCAGGCCGGCCGGTTTCGAAAGACAGGATTTCCGCGGTCATGCGTTCGCTGATCCCAGCCGGTTGATCAATGTGTCGAGCTCGGTGCGCGCGGCGATGCGATCGAAGGCACCCGCGGGCTTGCGCGAGGCGAGCGCCCGATCGACGCGCACCAGGGCCGCTCCCGACAATGCCGGCGTCTCGGCCGCGACCGCCTGCATCTCATCGAGCTTGCCGTTACAATGCAGAACGATGTCGCAGCCGGCCGCGATGATCGCGCGTGTGCGCTCGGCGATCGAGCCCGCCAATGCGTTCATGGACACGTCATCACTCATTAACAAACCCTGGAACCCGATCCGACTGCGAATCACCCGTTCGATGATTGTCGCAGAAGTCGTGGCCGGATGGGCGGGATCGATGGCGCTAAACACAACATGTGCAGTCATGGCCATCGGCAGGTCGGCCAACGGCCGGAACGCGGCGAAATCGGTGGCATCGAGCTCGGATTCGGGGGTGTCCACCGTCGGCAACCGGAAATGGGTGTCGGCCGTGGCGCGGCCATGACCGGGGATGTGCTTGAGCACGGGCAGAATGCCACCCTGCTCCAGTCCCTCGGTGACGGCACGGGCAATGGCCGCGACCTTGTCCGCCGTTTCACCGTAGGCCCGGTCGCCGATCACGGCATCGGCGCCGGAGACGGGAACGTCGGCCAAGGGCAGGCAATCCACGCTGATCCCAAGCCGCCCGAGGTCATCGGCGATGAGGCGGGCGCTGAGCCGGGCAGCCTCAAGGCCAAGCGCCGAATCAATGTCATAGAGCCGACCGAACGCGGCGCCTGCCGGATAGACCGGCCAGTGTGGCGGCCCAAGCCGCTGCACCCGCCCGCCCTCCTGGTCGATCAGCACAGGGGCATCGGCGCGGCCTGCGGCATCCCGGAGTTCATCAACAAGTGCAGTCACTTGAGCCGGCGACTGCACATTGCGCTTGAACAGGATGAAACCCCAGGGCGCAGCGTCGCGGATGAAGGCCCGCTCGGCGGGGCTGAGCTCAGGTCCGGAAACGCCGGTAATGAAGGCCCGTATGGTCATCGGGGCCGATTAGACCTCGCCCCGAGACCGGTCAAGCCAGGGTTAGTGGTTACTAAACGCGAAACACTGTCCGCCGGCAGTTTTCAACGTTCCGCACATCTGGTTGGCTTCCTCGCGCGTCGCAAACGGCCCGACAGCGGCACGGTATCGCACGCTCTTGTCAGGCATATCCACGCGCCTGATGATCGGTGAATAGCTTCCCAGCACCGAGGAATACTTGCTCTGCGTCACCTTGTAGGACGACAGCGCATCCTCTTCGCTGACCTGCGACGAAATCGAGACGAGATAACCGCCGCCGCTCCTGCTCGCAGCCGGCGCCGATTCGGTCGGCGCGACGGCTGCGACGCGGCTCGACGGCGCCGGAGCTGCCGATTGCGGGTTCAGCGAGAGCGGCGCGTTGTTGACGGATGCATTCGCATTGGCGGGCGAATTGCGCGTCGGCTTGGTCGCCGGCTTTGTTGCAGGAGGAGGCGCTGCCGCGACTGCGGCATCCCCGCCGCTGGCATCGGCCGACGTCGTACCGGCCGAATTGCCGCTGATGCGCAGCGTGCTGATCGGCCGCGGGTCGCTGTTCGGCAAGATGCCGTTGTTGCCGCCAGCCGCGGGCGGCATGCCAGCGGTCGAAACGCTCGACGGAGGCGGCGGATTGGCATTCTGATTGAGCTGCGGGAAGACCACCCGAGGGCCGACGGACCTGGAATTCACATCGACCGGGGTTTCCTCGCGCGACACCAGCTTCTCGCCGCCATCTCCGATCAACCGATCGGGAACCTTGGGCGTCGAGTCTGCCGGCGAGGCCATGATCTTGGTCGGGCTGTTGTCCGCCTTGATGATCGGAGCCTCGCCACTCCGGGTGGTCGAGAAGTAGGTCTTATAACCGAACGCGCCACCGGTGCCGAGAACGCCAAGCGCAAGGATCGCAAACACAGTGGTCATCCCACCGCCGCGGCGCTTCGGCTCCTCCTCCTCGTCGGCCTCGTCGTAGCCGTCCTGGTAGGCGTAGTGATCCTCGTGGAATTCCTGCTCGCCGTGAAAATCCTGGGCTTCATGCCCGGCCGGCCCGAACAGCGCGTCGTCGTAGCGAGACGGATCCGGCTCCGGTTCGTCGAACGCCGCCTCATGATGAAGGCCGGGATCGGTGCCAAAGCCGCGATGCGGGTCGGTGGCGCCAAAGTTCAGCTTGGCGAGGTCATCGGCAAAATCATCCCGCGGATAGGATTGGGGAGCCTCCGGCCGCGCCGCACTCTGCCGCGTCGCAAACTCCTGGGCTTCGAAATCCTGTTCGGGAAAATCCCGCGAAAGGGCGTTGGGATCCTGATAGCCCCCCGCCGCAGGATATCCGGCAGCAGGCCGCTGCGGCTCGCGCACGAGTTCCGCGAACGGATCGCGCGCGGTGGCTGGGGCCTCCCGCTGCTGATTTCGCGGGATTTCCTGCCGGTTGGCGCGCTGGATCCAGGATGGCGGCCCAGCTGACGGTGCGGGCTCGGCAACCGGCTCGACCGGCGGCAGCGGCGTTGACGGGCGCGGCGCGGCTGCGCGCGGTGCGCCGGAAGGAACATTGCGCGTGGTCTGAGCAGCGAACGGGTCGTTCTGCCCGATCAGGCGAGCGAGCTCGGCAAGCGGATCACTCTCCGGTTGCGCGGACCCGCCACCCCGACCAAAACCATCAGCGGGAAAGGGTCTATCCTGGTACCGATCAGCCATCGAATAAAGCGTCCCCGCGGGAGAACCGCAAATGCGTACTAAGGCGGACCTTGCCGGATCGAGGCCCCCAACACAAACTGCATCCGCCGACCCGGGCTACTTCATGGCCTCGGGAGCATGGACGCCCAATATAGCTAGTCCCGAGCCCAGCACCGAGACAACGCCCTGAACCATGGCTAATCGCGCCTTGGTTATCACTGCATCATCACGGTAACTGAAGCGTAAATAGGGCAAGCTGTTTCCGCGAGTGTACTGCGCATGGAATTCACTTGCAAGTTCATACAGATAGAAAGCGATCCGGTGCGGCTCATGGGCCGCGGCCGCGCCTTCGATCAGGCGAGGAAATAGCGCCAAGCGCTTTAAAATGCCGATCTCGCCGGGGTCAGCGAGCAGCTCGAGCCTCGCTTCCGCCAGGAAAGCAGCGCGCGCCAAAGGCTCCTCGGGCAGCTCCGGAATCACCTCCGCCCGGGCATTGCGGAAGATCGAATGCCCGCGCGCGTGACCATACTGCACATAGAATACCGGATTGTCCTTGGACTGCTCGATCACCTTGGCGAGGTCGAAGTCGAGCACTGCATCGTTCTTCCGGTAGAGCATCATGAAGCGGACTGCGTCGCGGCCGACTTCATCGACGACCTCGCGCAACGTCACGAAATCGCCGGAACGCTTCGACATCTTCACCGGCTCGCCATTGCGCAAGAGCTTGACGAGCTGGACGATCTTGACGTCCAGCGTCGCCTGCCCGGCCGTGACCGCCTTCACCGCGGCCTGCATGCGCTTGATGTAGCCGCCATGATCAGCACCGAATACGTCGATCAGATCGGCAAAGCCGCGCTCGAACTTGTTGCGGTGATTGGCGATGTCGGAAGCGAAGTAAGTGTAGGTGCCATCGGACTTGATCAAGGGACGATCGACGTCATCGCCGTAGGCGGTGGCGCGAAACAGAAGCTGTTCGCGATCTTCCCAATCCTCCACCGGCGCGCCCTTCGGCGGCGGCAATCGCCCTTCGTAGACGTCACCGCGCTGGCGCAGGAAATCGATGGTCTCGGCAACCTTGTTGTTGCCTGAGGCGATCAGCGAGCGTTCGGAAAAGAAGACGTCGTGGCGGATGTTGAGCGCGGCGAGATCTTCCTTGATCGCGTCCATCATCATCGCGATCGACTTGTCGCGCACGATTCCCAGCCACTGCGCCTCCGGCATCGCCTTCAGCTTGTCGCCATATTCCGCGGCCAGCGCCTGGCCCACAGGCTTCAGATAGTCGCCGGGATAGAGTCCTTCCGGAATCGAGCCGATGTCCTCACCCAAGGCCTCGCGATATCTGAGGAAGGTCGAGCGCGCGAGCACGTCGACCTGGGCTCCGGCATCGTTGATGTAGTATTCCCGCGTGACGTCGTGACCGGCGAATTGCAAAAGACTGCAGAGCGCGTCGCCGAACACGGCGCCACGGCAATGACCGACATGCATCGGGCCCGTCGGATTGGCCGAGACGTATTCGACGTTGACCCTCGCTGCGCCCGGGACCGAGGCGACCCGGCCGAAGTCGCCAACCTCGCGTAAGACGGTGCGGAGCTCTTCCGCCCAGACAGTGGGTTGCAAGGTCAGATTGATGAAGCCGGGACCGGCGATCTCGACCTTGGCCACCAACGGATCATCGCGCAGCTTTGCTGCGATCTGCTCGGCCAGATCGCGCGGCTTGGCCTTGGCTTCTTTCGCCAGCACCATCGCCGCGTTGGTCGCCATGTCGCCATGGCTGGCATCGCGCGGCGGCTCGACCACCACGCGCGCAAAATCGATGCCCTCGGGCCAATTGCCGTCCTTGGCGAGCGCGGCGCAGATCGCATGCACGCGCGCCAGCACGTCGGCGAAAAGATGCAGGTTTTGAGCTTTGTCGACCATGGGCGCCGCCTAACGTAAATCCGGGGTCGAGTCAAAAAGCCTGACATGCTCGGTGAGCGCAAAACGGTCGGTCATGCCGGCGATGAAATTGCCGATGCGGCGGGCGCACTCCCCCTCCCCGTCACGGCCATCGCGCCATTCGGGCGGCAAGGCCGCCGGATCCTTGCGGTATCGTTCGAACAGGTCGACCACGATCCGTTCGGCCTCGCGCATCACCCGCATCACCCGCTCGTGCCGGTACATGTGGTGCCACAGGAAGCCCTTGATGCTCTTCTCGGCCGCGGCCGCCTCGGCAGAAAACGCGACCAGGGGCGCGCCGTGCCGGCGGACATCATGGGCCGACATCGGCTTGACGCGGTCGAGCCTTGCCTGGGCTTCCGCCGCCACATCTGCAATCAGGAAGGAGATCAGGTCGCGCACCAGCTCCGCACCGCGCCTGATATCGTCGAGACCCGGATAATGCCGGTCGATCGCGTCGATCATGGCGGCAATCAGCGGAATCTCTTTGAGGTCGTCGACCACGAACAGCCCGGCACGCAAGCCGTCGTCGATGTCATGGGCGTCATAGGCGATATCGTCGGCCAGCGCAGCAACCTGCGCCTCCAGCGAAGCGAAGCTCCACAGCTCCAGATCGAAGCCCGCATTGAACTCGGCGATCCCGATCGGAATGGGCTCCTGGAGCGGACCGTTATGCTTGACGACACCCTCCAACGACTCCCAGGTCAGGTTCAGGCCGTCGAACTCGGGATAGCGCTGCTCGAGCGAGGTGATCACGCGCAAAGCCTGCGCATTATGATCGAAGCCGCCATGGGCCTGCAGGCATTGGTTGAGCGCCCGCTCGCCGGCGTGCCCGAACGGCGGATGGCCAAGATCGTGCGCCAACGCCAGCGTCTCGGTCAGGTCCTCGTCGAGCCCGAGCTGGCGGGCGAGCGCCCGGGCGATCTGGGCGACTTCCAAAGAATGGGTCAGTCGCGTGCGATAATGATCGCCCTCGTGGAAAACGAAGACCTGGGTCTTGTGCTTGAGCCGGCGGAAGGCGGACGAATGGATGACCCGGTCGCAATCCCGCCGGAAAGCACTCCGGGTCCGCGACGGCGGCTCTGCGACAAGCCTGCCCCGACTGCGATCGGGATCGCAGGAATAGGGAGCGCGGGGGGCAGCCATTCCGACCGACACGGCTGATTCGACCTCCGAAGGTTTGATTCCAGCGTTCGATGCACTTAACTATGGGGCGTGCCCGATACCAAATGAATTGGGCATGACGAGTGCTCCAGGAGATCCTTTGCCATGACTGCCGCCGTCACCATCAGCGAGCGTGCCGCCCGCCGGATCGGGGAAATCCTCAAGAAGGAGGATAACGGAGCCATGCTACGCATCTCGGTCGAAGGCGGCGGCTGCTCCGGCTTCCAGTACAAGTTCGATATCGACCGCAGCAAGGCCGATGACGACCTGGTGATCCAGCGCGACCAAGCGATCGTCCTGGTCGATCCGGCCTCGGTGCCGTTCCTGGCCGGCTCGGAACTCGACTTCGTCGACGACCTGATGGGCGCCTCCTTCCGCCTCAACAATCCCAATGCCACCGCCTCCTGCGGCTGCGGCACCAGCTTCTCCGTGTAATCCCCGCCGATCAGTAGACCTCGGCCTTCCGGCCGGGCCTCGTGGGGCATGTGGCGGCAGCGCAACCGGGATCTGGTGCGTTCAGCAGGCAAGCCGCGGCGTGTCCCGCAGCGCAAGCGCGTCCGGGGTCTGCATCAGACGTGGCCCTCGGTAACGAGAGGGCGCGGGGAAGGCCGGGAGCTCGCCGCCCCCATGGCCCGCCTGCAGAAAAGAAAGCAGGCGGCAGTCACCACAGGTTCGGCCGAGACATCCCGGCCTTCCCCGCGCGACGGTTTTAACGGCTGCTTCGTACTCTCCCTGGTGCGCCGGGCTTTTTGGCCACCATATCCGCGCGAAGCGAAGCTTCGTCGCGTCCGCGACAACGCGTAAGACGCGTTGCGCGGGGCATCAGCGTCGGGATGCCAGGACCATACGACTTTGACCGTCCGTGCCAGCCTGCGCTCGTCCTGCGCAAGCCTTCACGTCCATCGCAGCCCGCCTCTACGTATCGTGACGACGCGTACGCCCCTTTCGCATGAGGCGGGATGCGCGAGATCATCGTTCTGATTTGCCCGACATGGCAACCGGGTGTGTGTGCGACATGCTGGCACGACGGGCAATATGTGCATGCGCTTCATGCATGAACTGCCCGTCATGCAGCGAGCGTAGCCGGACCCGAGGTGAACGGGTCCGGCAGATCGTCTCACCGTCATTGCGAGCGCAAGCGACCTGTCCGCCGAAGAACGAAGGCGCCAGCGCTAACGGTTCTCGCCGACTTCGTAGGACGGCCGATCTGCTTCGCGATAGTGGAACAGCGAGACGTGCAGATTGGGGTTGGCGAGATTCTGTCCGGAGCGGTCCGGATCGACGACCATTTCGACATAGATCTCCAGGTCGCCGTCACGCCCTTCCTGCAACGCGATACCCTCGACCTCGCGATCGCCGGCCGGCGTCGGAAGACGAAACAGCTCTTCGACATGGCCGTTGTGCAGATTGGCGCGGTACACCGACTGCGTCGTGTTGTTCGAAGACATATAGAGCCAGTCGCCGTGGACTTTCGCGCCCTGAATGTTTTCCAGAGCCATGTCCATCGTGATGGTGCCGATGAACTTCCAGTCCTGCAGATTGTAGACGTTGATGGTGTTTCCGCTCTGCCACTCCTTGCCATAGCCCCGCTGGTGCTTGGCGTCGACGGCGACCCAGCTCGCGACATCCTTCTTCGGATTGCTCGGCGCGCCCGTCAGCTCATAGACGATCCCGGTGTAGCTCAGATCGCGTGCGTTGAAGAGCGCGACATGGCCGTTGGTATAGCCGCGGGTGGTGTCGAGCGACGCATAGATCACGCCGTCGCTGTAATCGATGTCTCCGATGTGATCCAACCCCTGAGCGAGCAGGTTTGCCGGAATCCCCGGCACGAGGTTGGCAGGCAACTGGAATGACGAGTTGCGTTGAAGCGAGTTGAATTTGCGGTCGGCGATCTCCAGGCCGTATTGCCAGGAGAAGAACCAGCGACGGCCGTCCGTCGCCATGCCTTGCGACCGATACAGGCCGGTGAAGGAGTTCGGCGGATTCTGCAGAAAGAACTGCTTCTCTTCGACAAGCTTCCACTGCTTCGTGGCACCATGATCCTCGTGCTCATGCCCCGGCACGTGCCACTCCAATTGCAGGCGCTCGCTGGCCGCATGAGCCGGCGCGAACTCTGTGGCACCGATCGCCAGTGCCGAAAAGGCCAGCGCGGTTGAGCGCATCAACGTAAGAGAAAACTTCATCGAGAATCCTTCACAATCAAATCGGTCAATCATGCCGCATCGGCATGGCAGCGCTAACTAGTGGCGGCGTGTGAACCCGTGATGAAGTTCGCGTGAACGGACAGGCCATCGAGCGGGCTTGACCGAGACCGCCTTGGCTTGGTCTAACCACATGGTCCGCCTCATCCCCTTCGGAACTCCGCCATGCGCATCGCCACCTGGAACGTCAATTCGGTCCGGCAACGGATCGAACATCTCATGACCTGGCTGAAGGAGTGCTCGCCCGACATCGTCTGCCTGCAGGAGATCAAATGCACCGACGATGCCTTCCCGCGACTCGAGATCGAGGCGCTGGGCTACAATGTGGTGACGCACGGACAAAAGACCTTCAACGGCGTGGCGCTGCTCTCGAAGCTGCCGTTCGACGAGACCAAGTCGGGGCTTGCCGGGGACGACGAGGACGTGCATGCGCGCTTCATCGAGGGCGTGGTCAGCCTGAAGCAGGGCGTGGTCCGGATCGCCTGCCTCTATCTGCCCAACGGCAATCCGGCCAATACCGAGAAATATCCTTACAAGCTGAAGTGGATGTCGCGCCTGCGCGATTATGCCTGTGAACGGCTGAAGACCGAGGAGCCGCTGGTGCTCGCCGGCGACTTCAACGTGATTCCGCAGGCGGTCGACGTTCACAATCCGGACGCCTGGGTCACCGATGCGCTGTTCCGCCCGGAGACCCGCGAGAGCTTTCAGGCCCTGCTGGGCCTCGGCCTCACCGACGCACTGCGCGCGGTCACCGATGCGCCGGGCCAGTACACCTTCTGGGACTACCAGGCCGGGGCCTGGCAGAAGAATCAGGGCCTGCGAATCGATCACCTGCTGCTGTCGCCGCAGGCCGGTGACCGGCTGGTCGAGGTCGGCATCGACAGCTATGTGCGGGCCTGGGAGAAGCCATCCGATCACGTGCCGATCTGGGCGGATTTCGATCTCGAAGCGGCGTAAGGCTTTCAACCTTCCCCCGAGGATCACTCATCATGATCAGCAGACGCGACCTCCTTCCGCTTGCCCTCTCTCCACTCCTCGCTGTCAGTCTCACGCCGCGCGCGCGGGCGCGCGATCTCGCCGGCGTCGACGCCGCGCTCACCAAGCTCGAAGCCGATAGTGGCGGCCGACTCGGCGTCGCACTGCTGGACACGGCAAGCGGCGAGCTTGCAGGCCATCGCCTCGACGAGCGCTTTCCGATGTGCAGCACCTTCAAGGTGCTGGCCGCCGCAGCGATCCTCGCCAGGGTCGACGCGGGCGCCGAGCAGCTCGCGCGTCGCATCCGCTTCGCCCAGGCCGACATCTTGTCCTACGCCCCGGTCACCAAGACGCATCTCGATTCCGGAATGACGGTCGCCGAGCTGTGCGAGGCCGCCGTCACGCTCAGCGACAACACGGCCGCCAACCTCCTGCTGGCCTCGTTCGGCGGCCCGCCCGCTCTGACGCATCATGCGCAGTCCCTCGGCGACTCGCTCACGCGTCTCGATCGCATCGAGCCCGATCTCAACGAGGCCACGCCCGGCGATGTCAGGGATACGACAACGCCGGCTGCGATGGCGCGAACGCTGGCGAAGCTCACCACGGGCGAAGCGCTCTCGCCCGCCTCGCGCGAGCTGCTGATCGGCTGGATGGTCGGCTGCAAGACCGGCGCGTCCAGGCTGCGCGCAGGGCTCCCGAGCAACTGGCGCATCGGCGACAAGACCGGCTCCGGCGGGCATGGCAGCAGCAACGACATCGCGGTGATCTGGCCGCCGGGCCGCGCGCCGCTGATCCTGACCAGCTATTTGACCGAGACCGATAACGCGTCCGACGACAAGCGCAACGCAGTTCATGCCGAAGTCGGACGGATCGTGGCACGGCAGTTCGGCTAGAGCACGGTCCGGAAAACTGGAAACCGGTTTTCCCTCGCGACAAACGCCATAGGCGTTTGCGCGGAGATCATGCTCAATCAGAGAGATGAGATCATGATGCGATTCTTTCCAATCGCATCATGATCTAACGCGGCGCGACAGAAAGCACCTTGAACATCGGATACGACGCCGCCGTGCCGAACTTGCCGACAACGGGTCCGTCGTCGACATAGCCACGCGCGAGATAGAATCGATGCGCGGTCTCGGTGCTGAGCAACGTCACACGCCGGGCGCCGCGCTCGGCCGCACGGGCCTCGAGCGCGGCCAGCAGCGCGGAACTGACGCCGGAGAAGCGCGCCTGCGGAGCGACATAGTTCAGGGGGATCTCGCCGCTATCCCGGACACCGCCCACCGCGACGATGGCTCTGTCTCGGATCGCGACCAGCAGGGAGCGGCCGTCATTGTCGGCCCAGGTGGCGACATTCTCGGAGGTCTTGTTGGCCAGCCAGCGGCTCAGAATATCCGCGTCATTGCGGTGATCGGCGCTGCAGAGCTGCGCGATCGAGGCGCGCAACACGGCGCAGGCCTCATGCCCATCGGCGGGCGTCGCATCTCGGATGATCATCGCGTCCCCTCTTCAGTCGGGGACTCGCTGCATTCCCCGTCAGTCCCGCTTGCCCTGAACCCAGTGCTCGAGCATCTGCAGCGCCATGGCGCGGTCATCATCGGAGGCCTGCGCAAAGGCGCGGTTATAGCTCTCCTTGATCCAAGCCTCGTCGGCGCCTGCCCCTTCCCGCGCCAGGGTCAGGAACATCAGCCCGCGCGCGGGCTGGCGCGGCAGCCGATCGCCGTTGAACAGCATCTGGCCGAGCAGCGCCTGGGCCTGGTGCTGGCCCTTCTGGGCCGCCAGACCGAGCCAGCGCGCGCCGTAGCGGAAGTCGTCCCGCGAAGCGTCCGAGGTCTTCAGATACAGCCGCGCCAGATCATATTGAGCGTCGGCATTGCCGAAATAGGACGCAGCATAGGAGAACATCTCCCGCGCCCGGTCCGTGTCTGGCTTGACCTTCGAGTTCGGGATGCCGCTCAGATAATACCGGCCGAGCGCAACGAAGGCGTTCGCCACGATCTGCGCCTGCGGCGCCGACGGACTATCCTCGGCATGGGCATTGGCGATCCGGCTGAAATAGTCAAATGCACGCAGATCGTCCTGCGCGACGCCGTCGCCGGCAGCGTACATGCGCCCGAGCTTCCACTGCGCAATCGGATGACCCTCGTCCGCCGCATATTGCAGCGCCGTCAGCGAGGTCGGCTGCGGCGCCGCGGTCGCGGCGGTCTGCGGTACCGCCTTCCGCAACGCCGCCGCACCGGCGGCGGACGGAACCGTGGCTACAGGGATGGTCGGCTCCTGATTGACCGGTGCACCGTCGAATGCAAATGACGGCTGCGCCAGCGCCAACGGGGCGACGCCCAACATCAATGCAAAAATGATACGGTCAGATGTCCGCATAGCAATATGTCTCTTGCGCACTACCGGGGTGGGTGACGGCCCCCGCCACTGCTGGCCCAACCTGCTGGGCATATTTCCAAAGCACGCCCGACATATGATTCGTCGCGCGCGGCTGCCATTTGGTTTTGCGTTCCGCAAGCTCGGCGTCGGTCAAATTTACGTTAAGCCGACCGGCGATTGCGTCGATCTCGATGATGTCGCCGTCCTCGATCAGTGCGATCGGGCCGCCGACCGCGGCTTCCGGCCCGATATGCCCGATGCAGAAGCCGCGGGTCGCACCTGAGAACCGGCCGTCGGTGATAAGCGCGATCTTACCGCCCATGCCCTGGCCGGTCAGCGCCGCCGTGGTCTGCAGCATCTCTCGCATGCCCGGGCCACCGCGCGGTCCCTCATAGCGGATGACGATGACTTCGCCTTCCTTGTAGGTGCGCTTCTGAACCGCCTCGAAGGCGTCCTCTTCCCGGTCGAAGCAGCGGGCCGGCCCAGTGAATTTCAAATTCGACATACCCGCGACTTTCACGATCGCGCCCTCCGGCGCGAGATTGCCTTTCAGACCGACGACACCTCCGGTCGCAGTGATCGGCTGATCAGCCGGCCTCACCACATCCTGGTGCGGATTCCATTTCACGCCTTTGAGGTTTTCGGCGATCGTCCGGCCGGTGACTGTGAGGCAGTCGCCATGCAAATAGCCATGATCGAGCAACGTCTTCATCAGAAGCGGAATGCCACCAGCTTCGAACAGGTCTTTGGCGACATAGCGGCCGCCCGGCTTCAAATCCGCGATATATGGTGTCTTTTTGAAGACTTGAGCTACATCAAACAAATCGAATTTGAGGCCGGCTTCATGCGCGATCGCTGGTAGATGCAACGCAGCATTCGTCGAGCCGCCGGACGCCGCGACCACGGCCGCAGCGTTCTCCAGCGACTTGCGGGTGACGATATCGCGCGGCCGGATGTTGGCGGCGATCAGCTCCATCACCTGCTCGCCGGCGGTCATGCAGAAGGCGTCGCGGATCTCATAAGGTGCTGGAGCGCCAGCGGAATATGGCAGCGCAAGGCCGATCGCCTCGGAGACGGTCGCCATCGTGTTGGCCGTGAACTGGGCGCCGCAGGCTCCCGCCGACGGACAGGCGACGCGCTCGAGTTCGTCGAGGTCGGCGTCCGACATCGCCCCCACCGAGTGCTTGCCGACCGCCTCGAACATGTCCTGCACGGTGACCTGCTGGCCGCGGAAATTGCCGGGCAGGATCGAGCCGCCATAGATGAAGATCGAGGGCACATTCAGCCGCACCATCGCCATCATCATGCCGGGCAGCGATTTGTCGCAGCCGGCCAGCCCGACCAGCGCGTCATAGGAATGGCCGCGGATGGTGAGCTCGACCGAATCGGCAATGCACTCACGGGACGGCAGCGAGGAGCGCATGCCATCGTGGCCCATCGCGATGCCGTCGGTCACGGTGATGGTGCAGAACTCGCGCGGCGTGCCGCCGGCATGCGCGACGCCCTTCTTCACCGCCTGTGCCTGCCGCATCAGGGCGATGTTGCAGGGGGCAGCCTCGTTCCAGCAGGAGGCGACGCCGACGAAGGGCTGGTGGATCTGGGCCGTGGTGAGGCCCATCGCATAGAGGTAGGACCGATGGGGCGCGCGTTCAGGACCTTCCGTCACGTGACGGCTGGGCAACCTGCGCTTGATGTCGGTCTTGGCGTCCATCGCGAATCTGGCTTTCGCCGACACCAATGCGAGACAAGAAAACCCGTTTCCCTGAAATGGATTTCCTCTCCCTCACGCGCCGGTCACTCACTGAAAGCAATATTTCACGAAGGGGTGTGGCCAAAAAGCGGCGCAGTCGTGGAGGGCCTGAGATTGCAACATGACGCTCGCAATCTGTTGCGATCTCGCAACGTTCGTGGCCGGCACGCAACCATTTTCGGTTATATAATACCTTGACGGCCAACCACCTCGGCCCGTGTGACGCGCGGATTCAGCCCCTACGGCCAAGCGGGGCCTGAGCGAGGATCCCGGAGACCCAGTCCAGGAACACCCGCAGGCGCAAGGTCAGCTGGCGATTCTGCGGATACAGCGCCGAGAGCGGGGTCGGCGACGGCGGGTAATCGGTCAGGATCTCGACCAGCGCGCCTTCGGCGAGATCGTCCGCAAAGCGGTAGCGCGGCGCCTGGACCAGGCCCAGCCCGAGCTTGGCGAGGTCGGCCGAGGTGTCGGAATTGTTGACCGTGACGCGGCTCGGCAGCGTCACCTGCCGGACCGTCCCGCCGGCGCAGAACTCGAGCGGCAGCACCTCTCCGGTCCGCGACGAGATGAAGCCGACCATCTGGTGGCCATCGAGCTCGTCGGGCGTCGCCGGCATGCCGTGCTTGGCGAGATAGGCCGGGCTTGCGACGGTGATCTCCTCGATCATGCCGAGCCGACGGAGAATCATCCCGCTATCCTCCGGCTCGCCGGCGCGGATCACGCAATCGACGCCCTCTCGCAGCAGATCGACCAGGCGATCGCCCTGCCCGATCCGCAGATCGAGGAGCGGATAGCGCGCCAGGAAGTCCGGCAGATGCGGCAGCAGGAAGGTGCGCGTGAGGTGCGGATGCGCATCGATCCGCAACAGCCCGCGGGGCTGAGCTTCGCGCAACGCGACCTCCGCCTCCTCCAATTCGGCCAGGATGGCAACGCAGCGCCGATAATATTCCTCGCCGTCCAGGGTCGGCGTGACATGCCGGGTGCTCCGCTCCAGCAGCCGTGCGCCGAGACGAGCCTCGAGCTGTTGCAGCGTTTCACTCGCCGTCGAGCGGGGCACGCCGAGGTCGGCGGCCGCCGCCGTGAAGCTCCGGCGCTCCACCAGCCGGACGAACAGGCGCATCGCATCGAACCGATCCATGCGCGATTGTTCGCTTGGCCCGACAAGTCATGTCAAGTTGCCTGGGATGATCTGCCCCGACAGCCCAGCTATCGATCTCGCACCGAGACAGGACCGATACGGAGCTGGACATGCCATTTGCGAACATCAAGGTGCCACAAGCCGCGCTTTCCAAGGCGCAGAAGGAGGAGATCGTGCATCGCGTGACCTCCATGTTCGTCGACTATTTCAGCGAGGCGGCGCGGCCTCACGCCATGGTGCTGATCGAGGAGGTGCCCGACGGCGGCTATGGACGCGCCGACGAGGTGTTCGTGATCCCGCAAGCCTACCGCGCAAAGGACTGATGAACGCGCCTACCTACTCCGTAGAGACGCCGGCCGCCTTGATCATCGGCCACCATTTGCCGATCTCGGCGCGCTGCTGCGCACCCAGCGCCTCCGGCGTCAGTTGATCCGGCGGCGTCATCTGCAGTCCCAAATTCTTGAGCTGCTTCTGCACCTCCGGGTCGTTCAACGCGGCCACGGCGGCGGCATTGAGCTTGGCAATGACGTCGCGGGGCGTCCGCTTCGGCACCCACAGGCCCGACCACAGCGTCATATGAAAGCCCGGCAGCCCCGTTTCGTCGGTGGTCGGAATCTCCGGCGCGCTCTCGACGCGCTTGTCATCGGTCACGGCATAGGCCCGGATCGTGCCGGCGCGCACCTGATTGATCGAGTTCGAGGTCTGGTCGACGATGAGATCGATCTGACCGGCGACGAGATCGTTCAGCGCGGGTCCGGTCCCGCGATAGGGCACGAATTGCAGCTTGATGCCGGTGGCCTGTTCGAAATAGAGCCCGGCGATATGGCTGCCGGAGCCGTTGCCGGCCGTGCCGGCGGTGGCCGGCTCGGGACGCGATTTGAGCCAGGCCAGCAGTTCGGCCAGCGATTTCGCCGGCACCGCGGTCTTGCTGACGATGATCATCGGGTTGCTCGGCAACAGCACCACGGGCTCGAGATCGGCCACGAGGTCATAACCGAGCTTGTAGACCGCGCCGTTGGCGACGTGGGTGCCGAGATGGCCGAAGCTGACCGTGTAGCCGTCCGGCGCCGAGCGTACCGCGCGGCCGACACCGATCGAACCGCCGGCGCCGGTCACGTTCTCGATCAGCACGGCCTGGCCGAGCGTCCGCTTCATGTGCTCACCCAGGATCCGCATCATTGCGTCCGACGGGCCGCCGGCCGCGAACGGCACGATCACGGTGATCGGACGCGAAGGGTAGTCATCGGCGCGAGCGGGCGCGGCCAAGGCCGATAGCGCGAACAGGACAGCACAAAGCAAGCGTCGCATCACGTCCTCCCTCCTGGAGCATGATCTTCGCGGAAAAGCTCTACGCGCTTGTCCGGATCATGCCGAGGCCGCGGTGCTGATCGTTACTTAGAATTGCGCGTAGTCGATCGGCTGGTGACGATCGAGCGTGCGGGCAACCGGCGGCAGCGGATATTTAAGCCCTGTCGCGCAATTGAACAGCATCACGCGGTCATTTTTTGTGACGCGCCCGTCGGCAAGACTCTGCTTGTAGGCCGCATAGGTCGCAGCTCCTTCCGGACACAAGAGCAGCCCCTCCTCGCGCGCCACTTCAGTGAGCGCAGACGAAATCTTCTCGTCATCGACCGCGATGGCGAAGCCTTTGCTCTCGCGAACGGCGCGGAGGATCAGAAAATCTCCGACCGCCTGCGGCACCCGGATGCCCGACGCGATCGTATGCGCATCTTCCCAGCGCGTCGCATGCTCGACACCTGCTTCAAAGGCACGCACCATCGGCGCGCAGCCCGAGGCCTGCACCGCGACCATGCGCGGGCGCTTGCTGCCGATGAAGCCGATCTTCTCCAATTCGTCGAACGCCTTCCACATGCCGATCAGGCCGGTGCCGCCGCCGGTCGGATAGAAGATCACATCGGGCACGTCCCAGCCGAGCTGCTCGGCGAGCTCGAGCCCCATCGTCTTCTTGCCCTCGATCCGGTACGGCTCCTTCAAGGTGGAGGTATCGAACCAGCCGACCTTGGCCTTGCCCTCGCCGACGATCTTGCCGCAGTCGTCGATCAGGCCGTTGACGCGGTAGACGGTCGCGCCCTGCAGCTCGATCTCGCTGACATTCACCTCCGGCGTATCCGCCGGGCAGAAGATGGTGGTCTTGATGCCGCAGCGGGTCGCATAAGCCGCGAGCGCCGCACCGGCGTTACCGTTGGTCGGCATCGCCATGTGCTTGATGCCGAGCGCCTTGCCCATCGACACCGCCATGACCAGCCCGCGCGCCTTGAACGAGCCGGTCGGCAACCGCCCCTCGTCCTTCACGATGATCTCGCCGCCGCCGAGCTTGGCCGAGAGCTTCGGCAGGTTGATCAGCGGGGTCATGACCTCGCCGAGGCTGACGATGTCCCGGCATTTGCGCACAGGCAGCAGTTCGCGATAGCGCCACAGGTCCGCGGGACGCTGGCCGAGCGCCTCCTTGCTCAACGACTTTTTGACGCCGGCAAGATCATAGCGCACCAGCAGGGGCTTGCCGGCCTTGGAGAGATTATGGACCTGATCCGCCGGATAGTGGTCGCCTTCCATCGCGCATTCGAGATGGGTGACGAAAGTCGGGCGCTCGATGGTGAGGTTGTCGCTGGATTGCACGGCCTGTTTCTTTCCTGCGTCGATCGCAATTCGTTGCGCGTCATTGCGAGGAGCGCGAGCGACGAAGCGATCCAGACCGATTCTGCAGACGCATGTCTGGATTGCTTCGCTTCGCTCGCAATGACTGTCATTCAGATGTTCAGCACGCGCCCGTAAGCGTCGAGCACGGCTTCCTTCATCATCTCCGACAGGGTCGGATGCGGGAACACCGTGTGCATCAGCTCTTCCTCGGTCGTCTCCAGATTCATCGCGACGACATAACCCTGGATCAGCTCGGTGACCTCGGCGCCGATCATATGCGCGCCGAGCAGCTGGCCGGTCTTCTTGTCGAAGATCACCTTGACCAGGCCCTGGTCTTCTCCGAGTGCAATCGCCTTGCCGTTGCCGACGAACGGGAAGCGGCCGACGCGGATCTCGCGCCCCTGCTCTTTCGCCTTCGCTTCGGTCAGGCCGACGGAAGCGACTTGCGGATTGCAATAGGTACAGCCCGGAATCATGAGCTTGTCCATCGGATGCGGATGCAGGCCCTTGATGGCTTCGACGCAGATCACGCCCTCATGCTCGGCCTTGTGCGCGAGCATCGGGGGACCCGCGACGTCGCCGATGGCGTAGATGCCGGGTACGTTGGTCTTGCCATAGCCATCGATCACGATGCAGCCGCGCTCGGTCTTCACCCCGAGCTTCTCGAGCCCGAGATTCTCGATGTTGCCGACCACGCCGACCGCCGAGATCACGCGCTCGAACTCGACCGTCTGCAGCTTGCCTGGGGCCTCCTCGATGGTCGCCACCACGCTGTCGGCCTTCTTCTCCAGCTTCTTCACGCCGGCGCCGGTGAGGATCTTGATGCCCTGTTTCTCGAAGCGCTTGCGCGCCAGGCCCGCAATCTCCGCATCCTCGACCGGGAGGATCTGCGGCAGCACCTCGACCACGGTGACGTCGGAGCCCATGGTGTGGAAGAAGGATGCGAATTCGATGCCGATCGCGCCGGAGCCGATCACCAGCAGCGACTTCGGCATCTTCTCCGGCACCATCGCCTCGAAATAGGTCCAGATCAGCTTCTTGTCCGGCTCGAGCCCCGGCAGCACGCGCGGCCGCGCGCCGGTCGCGACGATGATGTGCTTGGCCTGATAGGTGCCCTCGCCGAGCGCACCCTTCGGCGCTTCGACGTCCGATTTGGTCACTGTTATCTTGCCGGGCGCGTCGATCGTGGCGCGGCCCCAGATCACCGAGACCTTGTTCTTCTTCATCAGGAAACCGACGCCGTCGTTCAGCCGCTTCGAGACGCCGCGCGAGCGAGCGACCACCGCCTTCGGATCATATTTGATGTTGTCGGCGGACAGCCCGTAATCCTTGGCGTGCTGCATGTAGTGATAGATCTCGGCCGAGCGCAGCAGCGCCTTGGTCGGGATGCAGCCCCAGTTCAGGCAGATACCGCCGAGGTAGGATTTCTCGATGATCGCGGTCTTGAGGCCGAGCTGGGCAGCGCGGATCGCGGCCACATAGCCGCCGGGGCCGGAGCCGATGATGATGACGTCAAAGTTCGTGTCGGCCATAACGGTTCCGATCTCAGCTTGGATTTGTAGGGTGGGCAAAGCGAAGCGTGCCCACCGTCAAACGGCGAGCTTGTTGGATGGTGGGCACGGCGCAAAGCGCCTTTGCCCACCCTACAACGCTGCGCTGCGTTCGCGATGATGGCACGTCACACCATCATCATCACGGGATTCTCGATCAGCTGCTTGAAAGCGCCGATCAGTTCAGCGCCGAGCGCGCCGTCGATGGCGCGGTGATCGCAGGACAGCGTCACGCTCATCATGCTCGCGACCTCGATCTTGCCATCGCGAACGACAGGCCTCTCCTCTGACGTGCCGACCGCGAGGATCGTCGCGTGCGGAGGATTGATGACCGCGGTGAAATGATTGATGCCGTACATGCCGAGGTTCGACACCGCCGTGGTGCCGCCCTGATATTCCTCCGGCTTCAGCTTGCGTGCTCGCGCACGCGCAGCGAAATCCTTCATCTCGCCCGAGATCGCCGACAGCGTCTTGGTCTCGGCCTTGCGGATGATCGGCGTGATCAGGCCGCCGGGCATCGCCACCGCGACGCCGATGTCGGAATGCTTGTGCTTGACCATGCCGCCTTCGGTCCAGCTCACGTTACAGTCCGGAATTTTCTGCAGCGCGACCGCCATCGCCTTGATGACGAAGTCGTTCACCGAGAGCTTGTAGAGCGGCTTCTTCTCCTTGTCCTTTGGCGCAGCCGCATTGATCTCCTCGCGCGCGGCCAGGAGCTTGCCGATGTCGCAATCGATCGTGAGATAGAAGTGCGGAATGGTCTGCACCGCCGCGGTCAGGCGCTGCGCGATGGTCCGGCGCATATTGTCATGCGGCACGATGTCGTATGAACCCGGCTCGAACAGGGCCAGGATCTGCTTGTCCGACATCGACGGGGCGAGCGCGGGACCAGCCGCAGGCGCGGCGGCCGGAGCCTTCAGGCCACGGCCCGCCTTGGCCTCTTCGACGTCGCGCGCGATGACGCGGCCATGCGGACCGGTGCCGGAAATGCGCGACAGATCGATGCCGGCATCCTTGGCGAGGCGACGCGCGAGCGGCGAAGAGAACACGCGCTCGTGGCCGTTCATCTGCGGCGCAGGCGCCACAGCCTGCGGTGCGGGAGCCGCGGCCGGCTTCGCTGCAGCCGCCGGCGCCGCGGCCGGAGCCGGTGCAGCGACCGGCTTCGGCGCTTCAGCTGAAGGTGCCTTCTCGGCCTGCGGCGCTTTGGCAGGTGCCGCGCTGCCGGCGGCCTTCACATCCTCGCCGTCGCCGGCGAGCACCGCGATCACGTCGTTGACGGCGACGTCCTGCGTGCCTTCCGGCACCAGGATCTTGGCCAGCGTGCCTTCATCGACGGCCTCGACCTCCATGGTCGCCTTGTCGGTCTCGATCTCGGCGATGACGTCGCCGCTCTTGACCTTGTCGCCTTCCTTCTTGAGCCATTTGGCGAGATTGCCCTTCTCCATCGTCGGCGACAAAGCGGGCATCAGAATATTGATCGGCATGATCAGTGACCTTGTTTCGACCTTGGGGTGGTGGTGCCCATATCGGTCGGCCGAGCCAGCTCGGCTTCGAACATTTCGACGATGCGCGAGAGCGCTTCGTCTTCGGACATTTCGGTCTCGCGCGCATAGGCGCGCGCAGCATGGCGGGCCACATCGACCAGCAACAGCCCCCAAACGTCCGGCTCCTCGAAGGCGCGCTGGAACGCGATCGAGAGGCCACCGTCGAGCACGAAGGCGCGCAACACTTCGGTGGCGTCCTCGCGGCCGATGACGTCGGGCGGCAGCGGCTGCTCCTTGGGGCCGGCCATGGTGTCTCCTCGGCGCTTAGCGGTAGCAGACGGATTTCGCGGCCTGCACGACCTCAGCGGCCGAGGGCAGTGCCAGCTTCTCCAGGTTGGCCGCATAAGGCATCGGCACGTCCTTGCCGGAGACGCGCATCACTGGCGCATCGAGATAGTCGAAAGCGTGCTCCATGATGCGCGCGGCGATCTCGGCGCCGACGCCGCTCTGCTGCCAGCCCTCTTCCACCGTCACCGCGCGGCCGGTCTTCTTGACCGAGGCGACGATGGTTTCGGTATCCATCGGGCGCAGCGTGCGCAGGTCGATCACCTCGGCCTCGATGCCCTCCTTGGCGAGTTCCTCGGCCGCCTTGAGCGCATAGGTCATGCCGTTCGACCAGGAGATGATGGTGACGTCCTTGCCGGCGCGTGCGATCCGCGCTTTGCCGATCGGGATCACGTAGTCGTCGAGCTTTGGCACCTCGCCGGAGTGGCCGTAGAGCACCTCGTTCTCGAGGAAGATCACCGGGTTGGGATCGCGGATCGCAGCTTTCAAGAGCCCCTTGGCGTCGGCGGCCGAATAGGGAGCGATCACTTTCAGGCCCGGAACGTGCGAGTACCAGGACGAGTAATCCTGGCTGTGCTGGGCGGCGACGCGCGCCGCGGCACCATTGGGTCCACGGAACACGATGGAGCAGCCCATCTGGCCGCCGGACATATAGAGCGTCTTGGCGGCGGAATTGATGATCTGGTCCATCGCCTGCATGGCGAAGTTGAAAGTCATGAACTCGACGATCGGCTTCAGGCCCGCCATCGCGGCGCCGACTCCGGCGCCCGCAAAGCCATGCTCGGTGATCGGCGTATCCATCACGCGCCGGGCGCCGAACTCCTGCAGAAGGCCCTGCGTCACCTTGTAGGCGCCCTGATATTCCGCGACCTCCTCGCCCATGATGAAGACGTCGGCGTCGCGGCGCATTTCCTCGGCCATCGCGTCGCGCAGCGCCTCGCGGATGGTCATGGTCACCATCTCGGTGCCCGCCGGCACTTCGGGGTCGGGCTCGGCGACGCTCTGTGGCGCTGCCACACCGGTCGGCGCCGGCGAGGCCGGCATTGCGCCGGTCGTCTCGGCGGCCGGCGGCGCGGACTGCGCGGCCTTCATCTCGGGTGCCGGCGCTGCCGCCTTGCCGAGATCGGCAACGCTCTCGCCATCAGCGAGGATGGTTGCGATCGGCGTATTCACGGCGACATCAGCGGTGCCCTCGGGGATCAGGATCTTGCCGAGCGTGCCCTCATCGGTCGCCTCGACCTCCATGGTCGCCTTGTCGGTCTCGATCTCGGCGATCACGTCACCCGACTTGATCTGCTCGCCTTCCTTTTTCAGCCATTTGGCGAGGTTGCCCTTCTCCATCGTCGGCGACAGCGCAGGCATCAAAACTTGAATAGGCATATCAGCTCCGGAAAAACAGCGTCTGCGCTTAGCGATAAACGTCGGTGTAGAGCTCGGACGGATCGGGCTCGGGATCGGCTTGCGCGAAATCGGCGGCCTCGTTGACGATCTTGCGCACATCCGCGTCGATCGCCTTCAAATCCTGCTCGCTGACCTTCGCCGCGAGCAGGCGATTGCGCACCTGTTCGATCGGATCGTGGTCGTGGCGCACCTGCTCGACCTCCTCGCGGGTGCGGTACTTGGCCGGGTCCGACATCGAGTGGCCGCGATAGCGGTAGGTCTGCATTTCCAGAATGTACGGGCCCTTGCCTTCGCGGCACCACGCCACCGCCTTTTCGCCGGCGGCCTTGACCGCGCGCACGTCCATGCCGTCGACCTGCTCGCCAGGAATGTTGAAGGAGATGCCGCGCTTGGAGAAGTCGGTCTGCGCAGAGGCGCGGGTCACCGCGGTGCCCATGGCATAGCGGTTGTTCTCGATCACATAGACGACCGGCAGCTTCCAGAGCTCGGCCATGTTGAAGCTCTCATAGACCTGGCCCTGGTTGGCCGCGCCGTCTCCGAAATAGGCGATCGACACCGAGTCGTTGCCCCGGTAGCGATTGGCGAGAGCCAAGCCCGTACCCAGCGAGACCTGCGCGCCGACGATGCCGTGGCCACCGTAGAAATGCTTCTCGATGCTGAACATGTGCATCGAGCCGCCCTTGCCCTTGGAGTACCCACCGCGGCGGCCGGTCAGCTCGGCCATGACGCCCCTGGCGTCCATGCCGGTCGCCAGCATGTGACCGTGATCGCGGTAGCCGGTAATGACCTGATCGCCCTGCTTGAGCGCCATCTGCATGCCGACGACGACCGCCTCCTGGCCAATATAGAGATGGCAGAAGCCGCCGATCGCACCCATGCCGTAGAGCTGACCTGCCTTCTCCTCGAAGCGGCGGATCAGCAGCATGTCGCGCAGCGCGGTCAGTTCCTGCTCTCTGGTAAATTCCGGCGGCGGCCCGCTTCCCTTTTCCGCGTTTACGTCTTTTGCAGCGCTTTTCTTGGGTGCGGCAGGTGCGGCCATAGCGATTCCGGCTTCAAAGGGGGAAGATTGAACGGCCCTCTCTATCCCAACTCAAACCGGGGTGGAAGGATTGCCGTCGCACGGCAAAAGTTTTGCTATGCCGCAGTGCAGCGCAGATGAAAGTTTTGCAAAGACTTACGGCCGCTGGCGATATTGAATTGCTCAAGAGCGCGGCAGGCCACCACTCTATAGCGCTGCCGGCTGCGCACCTCCCGGAAAGGATGTCCGGCGTCGGTCAAAGCCCATTCACCACAAAAATCGGCGGCACCGCGCTCATCGCGCGATACCGCCGGGGTCCAGTCAGGGAGAGAAAGTCGGGTCCTTAGATCATGATGAGATTAGAAAGAATCGCATCAGGATCTCATCTCTTTGATTGAACATGATCTTTTCGGAAAACCGGTTTCCAGCCTTCCGGACCATGCTCTAGAAGAAGCCCAGCTTCTTCGGGCTGTAGCTGACCAGGAGGTTCTTGGTCTGCTGGTAATGGTCGAGCATCATCTTGTGCGTCTCGCGCCCGATGCCGGACTGCTTGTAGCCGCCGAACGCGGCATGCGCCGGATAGGCGTGATAACAGTTGGTCCAGACCCGGCCGGCCTGGATCGCCCGGCCAAACCGGTAGCAGCGGTTGGCATCGCGGCTCCAGACTCCGGCGCCCAGGCCATAGAGAGTATCGTTGGCGATCGCCAGCGCCTCGTCATCGGTCTTGAAGGTTGTGACCGACACGACCGGCCCGAAGATCTCTTCCTGGAAGATGCGCATCCTGTTGTTGCCCTGGAACACGGTGGGCTGGACGTAGAAGCCGCCGGCGAGATCGCCGCCGAGCTCTGCGCGCTTGCCGCCGGCGAGCAGCTTTGCCCCCTCCTGCTTGCCGATCTCGATGTAGGAGAGGATCTTTTCGAGCTGTTCGTTCGAGGCCTGCGCTCCGATCATGGTCGCCGGATTGCGCGGATCGTCCTGCCTGATGGCGGCAACGCGCTCAAGCGCGCGCGCCATGAACTTGTCGAAGATGTCTTCATGCACCAGCGCGCGGCTCGGGCAGGTGCAGACCTCGCCCTGGTTGAGCGCGAACATCACGAAACCTTCGATCGCCTTGTCGAAGAAGTCGTCGTCCTCGGCCGCAACGTCCTTGAAGAAGATGTTGGGCGACTTGCCGCCCAGCTCGAGCGTCACCGGAATGAGGTTCTGGCTGGCATATTGCATGATCAGCCGGCCCGTCGTGGTCTCGCCGGTGAAGGCGATCTTGGCGATCCGCGGGCTCGACGCCAACGGCTTGCCGGCTTCCAGGCCGAAGCCGTTGACGATGTTGAGGACGCCAGGCGGCAGCAGATCGGCGATCAGCTCGATCCAGACCATGATCGAAGCCGGCGTCTGCTCGGCCGGCTTCAGCACCACGCAGTTGCCGGCCGCGAGCGCCGGCGCGAGCTTCCAGCACGCCATCAGGAGCGGGAAATTCCAAGGAATGATCTGTCCGACCACGCCCAGCGGTTCGTGGAAGTGATAAGCGACGGTATCGTGATCGATCTCGGCAAGCGTGCCTTCCTGGCCGCGCACGACACCGGCAAAGTAGCGGAAGTGATCGATTGCGAGCGGCAGGTCGGCGGCGCGGGTCTCGCGGATCGGCTTGCCGTTGTCCCAGGTCTCGGCCACCGCGAGGCGTTCGAGATTGGCCTCCATGCGATCGGCGATACGGTTGAGGACGATAGCGCGTTCGACGACGCTGGCCCGTCCCCACGCATCCTTTGCGGCATGGGCGGCATCGAGCGCGGCTTCGATGTCCTGGGCGTCCGAGCGCGCGATCTTGCAGACGACCTGGCCGGTCACCGGCGAGACGTTGTCGAAATATTTGCCCGAATACGGCGCGACCCATTTGCCGCCGATGAAATTGTCATAACGCTCGGCGAAGGGCGACGTGGTTGCAGTCAGGAATTCCGGCTTGTTCATGGCGTGTTACTCCCAATGTTTTGTTGCATCGTTCGTCGCTGCGCTTGGCCCGGCAAAGCGGCTTGAGATCGGCGATTTGCAGGGGCGGTTCGCGTGGCTGCGACGTGGCGAACGATGTCGTGAGAGGGCCGACCTGTCAGCCGGGGCGCCAAGGCTCGCTCCCCGGAACTGTCGCAGATCTGCGACAGTTTGCTCCGCGCACGATGAGCGAAGCGCCGGTTGCACGCGGGCGCAGCCACATCCTGCGTCGCGCGCCCTTGCAGGCCCAAGAACGGTGAGAGGCCGGTCAGTGCCCGTTGAGGCCGAAGCGCTTCAGCTTGCGGTGGAGCGTGGCTCTGCTGACGCCGAGCGCCTTGGCCGCGGCCGAGACGTTGCCTTGCGCCCGCAGCAGCGCGCGTTGCAGCACCCCGCGCTCGACATCGCCGAACTGCTCCAGTGCTGCCCCTGGCCCGCTCAGGAGGTCGGCCGCCGGCATCGGCTGAAAGGTCCGGTCCGGCGCAAGTCCCAGGGACGAGCGGGCGGAGCGCGTGGCGCCAACCACGAGGTCATCGGCATCGACCGCAAGCAGCCCGCCACCATGGCCGTCCGGCGCAGGCACAAGGACCATCCTCGCCTTCGGAAAAGCGGCCCTGAACATCTCGGCTTCAATGCGGCGGGCCGCTTCACCGACGGCCAGCGTGATCAGATCCGCAAAGGCTTCGGTGCGATCGGCGCGGCAGGAAGAGACGTCGAGCACACCGACCAGCTTGGCGTCATGATCGTAGATCGGTGAGGCCGTGCAGCTCAGCAAAGTGTTGCGCGTGAAGAAGTGCTGATCGCGGTCGATCGTCAACGGCCGCTTTTCAACGAGACACGTGCCGATGCCGTTGGTGCCTTCGTGCGCCTCGCTCCAGACCGCACCGGTCCAAAGCCCCCAGGATTCGAAGGTGGCATCGTCGGCCGCGGCACCACGGCGATCGACCGGAACGCCATCCTCGGCGGCCAGCAGGACGGAGCAGCCTGTCGCCCCGACCGCCTGATACAGCCGGTCCATGATCGGCCGGGCAGCCTGCAGCAGCGGCGCGGCCCTCTCACGAATCCGCGCAAGCTCGGCCTCGGTCAGCCGGAGCGGCGGCCGGGTGCCGGCGGGATCGAGCTGATGGAATCGGGACGAGCGGCTCCAGGACGCTACGACGGCAGATTTCGCCGCGTGGCCGGAGGCGATGGCGGCCTCAACCAGCGTTGCATGCTGCACGAGCTCGCGCTTATTCATCGCGTTTGGCGCTCCTCCCAGAACCACTGCTAAGGCAGCCGGCCCGGCTCCGTTTGATCTGCGTCAAACTTGGAAACCGACAGACAGACCGGGACGTCACGCGCCCGTACCTGAGCTCTCCTCGGCTGCGGCGTCGGGCCGGAAGACGAGATTACCGCGGATGATTGATCCTGACCAGATCGTGTGGGTTGGCATAATCGAGCTGAAAGCGTGCCCGTTCATCGAGCATGTCGGGATCGATACGGTCGGCGCGCAACAGCGACACCCGCTTCTGGCTGTCGGCGCGCTCTTGCTTCAGCCGCACCAGCTCCGAGGTCAGCGCGATGATCTCCTGGTCGAGTTCCTGGCGGGCGGTCAGGCCGTAGCGCCCGGTATAGGCGTTGATGCCGAAATAGCCGATGATGGCCGCCGCCATCGTGTACAGGGCGAGCCCGGTCAGGAATGATTTAAGACGCGCGCGGGAGACCATGGGCCGCAGGATGCGGCGACTTGGTTAAGGCAGCCTTAAGGCAGGACCATCGCAAGCAGCCGAACCCGACCGGGCCTCATGGTTCGAGACGCGCCGCAAGCGGCGCTCCTCACCATGAGGGTCTGTCATTTGCCGCAAAACAAACCCTCGTCCTGAGGAGCTCGCCGGAGGCGAGCGTCTCGAAGGACGACCGCGAGAGAGATCGTCGGCCGAGTTTTTTCCTATCGATACCCTGCCGCTTGCGGGGCGAGGTTGTCGCGATCACGCCGCGAGCGCTGTGACAATCTGAGCAAGCTGCCGTCTCACCTGTTCTGCTTCTCCACGAACGCGGCAAACGCTTCAAGATATTGCTGCAGCACCACCTTCAGCGAGTCCTTGGTCAACTCGCCCTGGTCATCGAACGCGTCACCGACGCCGTTCAGATAGATTTCCGGCTGCCCCATGATCGGGCCAGAGATGCCGGGCATGATGGTCTGCAAATGCTTGGCTGCCGATACGCCGCCGAGCGGTCCGGGCGAATTCGAGACGATGCCGATCGGCTTGCCCAGGAATGAGCTCTTGCCATAGGGGCGCGAAGCGATGTCGATGGCGTTTTTCAGGACGCCGGGAATGGAGCGGTTGTACTCCGGCGTCAGGATGAGGACGCCATTCGAGTGCTGCAGCTTCTCGCGCAGCCTCAGCCAATCCGCCGGCGGATTGGCCTCGATATCCTGGTTGAAGAAGGACAGATCATGCAGCGTGGTCACGGCGACCGAGAGGCTCGCCGGCGCCAGCTTGGCCATGGCATTGGCGATCTTGAGCGTGAAGCTCTCCTTGCGGAGACTGCCGACGAGCGCAACGATAGAATACGGGCCAGGCATCAGGCGTCCTTTCGAGCCAAAAGAGGTCGGGCGACTTAACTCTCATGAGAAAATCATGCAAGTGCATGAAGCATGAGTTTTTAGAAACTCAGCGTTTCCCGATGGTCGCGACCGACATCATCATGTTCGTGCCACACCGCATGGGGGCAACTGGCGCCGTCGACACGTCATTGCACGTCGAAGTCCGCTCCTGGACATTCCAAGCTTACCATCGTCGCGCTCATTTGTGCGGTCTGCAAGGTTGGAATGGCAACGACCTTCCAATGACCCGGCTTGTTGAGCCAGAACTTCCGCCGTGACGTGGCGATGCGGCGCTCGGAATATCTGGTGCCCTGCCAAATCATCACCGCCTTCGGCTTCGGCGGGGCAACCTCGTGCCACGGTCCGAGATCGCCATGATCCAGGAACAACAGATGCCATTGGATGGTCTGGAACTCGTGATGTGCAACGATCACCTCGACGATCGAAGGCTTGGCGAGCGAAGTCGCGCCGAACTCCGATGGAGACAGCAGCTGGCAACGCGTATGCAGCGGCTCCTGGATGTGGAGCAGGTTGTCTTTCTGCGCAGCGGTCAGCATGGCGGATGTGGCGGGAAGCCCCGCATTGGGATCGTTGGTCGGGAATGAGCAAAGCGGCACGCCGGACGGCCCCTGCCCGGTCCAGGGATTGTTGGTGCAAGTGGCGTTCTGTGACCAGCTTGACCAGCCGTTGGAGACCGTCTCCTCCGCCTTCCCCGTCTCGCGATCCCACACGCCGGTGAGCTTGACTGTTTTGTTCGGCGGACAGGCCATCTCCTTGCCGCCTTTCCACCAATGCGTGGTCTCGAACTCATAGATCGAATAGCGCGGCTGGGGATATTGAACGGCTTTGGCACTCGTCAGCGCGTGGTACTGAACGCAGCCGATGCCTTGGGTATCCAGAAAGCAGACGATCGGGAAATTCTCGCTCGGCCAGCAGCCGGCCCGCGCCGAGGAGGTCGATGCGAACACCGCAATCACAAGCGCAAAGGCGAGGATACAAACGCGCATGGACCACCCCATCCCGTTACTCACAACGTGAGGTGGAATTTGCGCTTGGCTTCGCCAAGAGCCTTGATCAAAATCAACTTCGCCTGCGGTCCGCACAAGTGCTCGCTCGCGCCGCATCATGGGCTGCCGCGAAACGATCGCTACCGGCCCGCATCCTCCCCGATGCAGCGCGTGAATTCAGCGACTGCCTTGTGGGTCAGCCAGATCGCCTGCGGCTCGACCGGTTGCGCCCAGGACGAGACCTTCGCAATGACTATGTTGTTGACGGTATCGACGAACAGGTTCTGGCCGTGGATGCCCATGGCGAACAGCAGCTGCGGCGCGTCGTCGATGACGTACCAGCCGCTGCGGTAATGCATGTTCCTGCTGATCGCCGCGAAGCTGTCGCGCCACTGTCCCTCGCGCCAGGCCTCGGCATCGCCGCCGTGCCTGATGTCCTCGATCCAACGCTCCGGAATGATCTGGTTGGAATCGCGATGGCCATTTGCGAGTACGAGCTGGCCGAGGCGGGCAAAGTCGCGCAGCGTCGCGCAGAAGCCGCCGGTGCAGCGCGGCGCGCCTTTGGCATCCACGGTGATGTAAGTCTCTCCGCTGGCGCCCATCGGCTTCCACAGCAGCGTGCCGACCAGATTGGCAAAGCTGCGCCCCGTAGCGCGTTCGATCACCCAGCCGAGCAGATCGGTATTGGCCGATACATAGCTGAACGGGCCGCCATGCGGTTTCGCCTGCGCCCGCATCGTTGCGTAGAAGCCGTGCAAGTCGGCCGTCGCGCCGGGCGCCACCGGCTCCCAGCCGCTCGCATCGGCATAGGCTTGCAACCCTGCAGCGTCCAGCACGACGCCCGCGCGCATGTCCAGGAGTTCGCGAATGGTCGCACCGCGATAGGCCGTCGCGGCAACTTCGGGGATGTAGGTCGTCACCTCCGCGTTCACGTCGAGTTCGCCGCGCCCCACTAAGATGCCGGCCATCAGGCCCGTGATCGACTTGGTCGCGGACATCAGGATGTGCGGCGTCTCGCGATCCAGGCCGCCATCGTAGAATTCGAAGACGATGCGGCCGTCATGCAGCACGACGAGCCCGTCCGTGGCGGTGGTCTTGAGAAAGCCCGCGAGATCGAGGCGCGATCCATTCGGCAGCTTCAAACTGAAGTCGTCGAACTCTCGCGGGCGCGCCGGCAACGGCCACGCACTGCCCGGGGCACTTTCGATATCGGCGACGGGAAGGATGGCGCGGATGTTGCGGAATGCCTGGCGGCTGTACGGCGCCGTGCGCCAGTTGGATCGGTCGGCGCGCGCGGGCAAAGGATCAATCGACATTCACAGTCCGGGTCAATTTGCGAAGCGAGATAGATAGACTCGCGCTGCCCAGAACAAAAGATGCCGCGACGCTGCAAAAGCAGGCAGGCCGCCGTTCCGGCGACCTGCGAGGTTGAAGGGCCGGATGGTCAGATCACCGGATTCCAGGGCGCCGGGATCAACCGGTATGTGCTGCCGTTCTTCTCGACGTGGCCGACCGACGGAAACTGGAAGTGGAAGCCGATCACCGTTGCCTTCTCCGCTGCGGCCATGTCGTAGAATTTGTGCCGCGTCGCCTGCGCCAGTTCGGCATCGGTGTCATACATCACGTGCCAATCCGGGTTACGCAGGAAGAACTCCGGAATGTTGGTGACGTCGGACTGAATGAGAACCTTGGCGTTGCCCGAGGCGACGGCGAATGACGTATGGCCCGGCGTGTGACCGGGGGTCCCGATCGCGGTGATGCCGGGGGCGACCTCCTTGTCCCAATCATACTTGGTGACCTTGCCCTCGAGCCTCGCGAACACCTTCTTGAAGTTTGCAAAGTTGCCCTTCATCAGGTCCGACTGCGCCTTGGCGGCGTTGTCGTCGCTCGCCCAGAACTCCCATTCCTTGGCGGGCACCTTGAGCTCGGCGTTCGGGAAGGCCAACGCGCCGTCCGCGAGCCTGATGCCGTTGATATGATCGCCATGCATATGGGACAGCACCACGATGTCGATGCTCTTGGGATCGACGCCGGCGGCGGCGAGGTTCTGCAAGGTGCGGCCGACCGCGCCTTTGCTGGCCTCGAGATTGGCGACGCCATTGCCGGTGTCGATCAGCACCAGCTTGGATCCGGTATTGATCAGCTGCGGATTGAACGGCACCGTCACCATGCCCTTCGGCATGTAGGCCTCGTCGGCTGCCGCGAGGGCCTCCTCCTTCGGCAGATTGGTGACGAACTTGTCGGGCATCGGGAATGTGCGCGCGCCGTCATTGATCGACGTGCACTCGTAGTCTCCAACCTTGTAGCGATAGAAGCCCGGTGCCTGGGCGCCGGCCGCCGGCACCGCTGCCCGCGCAATTGATAGTCCGAGCGGCGACAACGCGCTTGCGGCTCCCACAGCAGCGGCAGCGGCCAGAACTTGACGGCGGCTCAGATCGGTCATGGCGAATTTCTCCCCTCAGCAGTTTTGCGGCGCACGCCGCATCCATTCGCGAGCGGATTTTCTCCGGCCGCGGCGAGAAGGCAAGGGCGGCAGCGGCCGCCGGGCGCGACCTTACGTCACTTATCTTTGTTCGGGTCGATAAGGAATTTTTCGCCAGTTGCCCGTTTGGCGTAGACCGCGAGGTTGGCGGGATCGAGCGCCTCGGTCAACGAGACCACCTTGGTGTAGTGGCTCGCGAACGTCGTCTTCAATTCGTCGAGGACACGCTGGCGCAGCCGCTGCCCGTCGGCCTGACCGATCTTCATCAGGAACGGGAATAGCAGCCAGCCCCCGACGCTCCAGGCCATGCCGAAGGAGCGCGCGATCTCGGTCGGGCGCGTATCGAGGGCGCCGTAGATATAGACCTGCTTGTGCACGCTCGAACCGTAGCGGCTGTAGGCGCGTTTGCCCGACTTGTTGATCGCGGCCTCCATGCCAGTGAGGATCTGGCCGGCCAGCTTGCCGCCGCCAATGGCATCGAAGGCGATCGTCGCGCCGGTCTCGACCAACGCGTTGATCAAGGATTCCATAAAATCCGGCGCAGTGGAGTCGACGATATATTTGGCGCCGATCTTCCGCAGGATCTCCGCCTGCCCGGCGCTGCGCACGATATTGACCAGCGGAATGCCGTCCTTGAGGCAGATCCTGTTCAACATCTGCCCGAGGTTGGAGGCAGCCGCGGTGTGGACCAGCGCGGTGTGCCCTTCCCGCTTCATGGTCTCGGTCATGCCGAGCGCGGTGAGCGGATTGACGAAGCAGGAGGCGCCTTCCGCCGCCGTCGTGCCCTCCGGCAGCGCCAAACATTCCGCGACCTTCAAGCAGCGATATTGCGCATACATCGCGCCGCCGATCATCGCGACCGTCCGGCCCATCAGTGCCTTGGCCGCATCGGACGAGCCGGTCTTGATGACGACACCGGCGCCCTCATTGCCGACCGGCATCGACTCGCCGACGCGGCCGGACATTGCCCGCATGCCGGCTTCCGGCACCTTCGCCGTGATCACCGGATGCTCCTTGCTGCCGGACGCCTGCATGGTCGACAGATCGGCGGCTCCAACCAAAAGCCCGAGGTCGGACGGATTGATCGGCGCCGCCTCGACCCGCACCACGACCTCGTCGGGCCCGGGTTCGGGAGTCGGCACGTCGAGCAACGAGATTTCGAGCTCGCCGCTCGCCTTGATCAATGTGCGCAGTTGCAGACCATGCGTCGCATCAGTCATGCCGTCCTCCCTTGCCGCTCGCACCCAGCTATGGAAACGAGCTGGGCCTGCAATCTTTGTCGTTGCCATCCTTCGAGACGGCCGCCTGCGGCGGCCTCCTCAGGATGGGGATTTTGCCCGCCGCGAGATTCTCGCCGCTCATAGTGAGGGCGCGGCAACGCCGCGCGTCTCGAACCATGAGCCCAGCGGGGTGCGGGGTTGATCAGACCAGCGCCTTCAGCGCCGCCCTGCCCGCATACTTCGCCTGGGAGTCCAGCTCCTCCTCGATGCGCAGGAGCTGGTTGTACTTCGCGGTGCGGTCGGAGCGCGCCAGCGAGCCGGTCTTGATCTGCCCGCAATTGGTAGCGACCGCGAGATCGGCGATGGTGGAGTCCTCGGTCTCACCGGAGCGGTGCGACATCACCGCGGTGTAGCCGGCCTTGTAGGCCATCTCGACCGCGGCGAGCGTCTCGGTCAGCGTGCCGATCTGGTTGACCTTGATCAGGATCGAGTTGGCGCGGCCCGCTTTGATGCCATCGGACAGACGGTCCACATTGGTGACGAACAGGTCGTCGCCGACGAGCTGGCACTTGCCGCCGACCAGGTCGGTCAACTCCTTCCAGCCGTCCATGTCGTCTTCGGACATGCCGTCCTCGATCGAGACGATCGGGTAGCGCGCAACGAGATCAGCCAGATATTTCGCCTGCTCGGAGCGGGAGCGGGTCTTGTTCTCGCCGCCATAGACGTATGTGCCGTCCTTGAAGAACTCGGTCGCGGCGCAGTCGAGCGCCAGCATCACGTCCTCGCCTGCGGTGTAGCCGGCCTTGCCGATCGCGCTCATGACGAAGTCGAGCGCGGCGTCCGCCGACGGGATGTTCGGCGCGAAGCCGCCCTCGTCGCCGACATTGGTGTTGTGACCGGCCTTCTTCAACTCGCCGCGCAGCGTGTGGAAGATCTCGGAGCCGCAGCGCAGCGCCTCGGCGAAGGTCGGCGCGCCGACCGGCATGATCATGAATTCCTGGAAGTCGATCGGATTGTCGGCGTGCACGCCGCCATTGAGGATGTTCATCATCGGTACCGGCAGCGTGCGCGCATTGACGCCGCCGACATAGCGATAGAGCGGCATGTCATAGGAGATCGACGCCGCCTTGGCGCAGGCGAGCGAGACGCCCAGAATGGCATTGGCGCCGAGCCGGCTCTTGTTCGGGGTGCCGTCGAGCTCGATCAGGATCTGGTCGATGGAGACCTGGTCCTGCACCGCCATGTCGCTGAGCGCTTCATAGATCTCGCCATTGACGGCCTCGACCGCCTGCTGCACGCCCTTGCCGAGATAGCGGTCCTTGTCGCCATCGCGCAGCTCGACCGCCTCATGGGCGCCCGTGGACGCCCCCGACGGCACCGCGGCCCGGCCCACCGAGCCGTCCTCCAGCACGACGTCGACCTCGACCGTGGGATTGCCGCGGCTGTCGAGAATTTCGCGGCCGATGATGTCGACGATGGCGGTCATGGGTTCCTCATGTGTTTCTTGGGTCAACCGTTCGGCGCCGCTTCTAGCGCAAGGCCGCGGGTGCGAAAAGGCCAAGGAGAATGAAGCAAGCACCCGTGACGGGCTTGCCGCGATTGGCTATGGGAGGGTGGAACGGAGACCCCCATGGCGAAAAAACCCGACAAATCCGAGGCTTCAGCCCCACTTCAGCTGGGACAAGCGGTTGCGTGGCCGGATCGCCCCGAGGCCGCCCGGCTCGACCGGGTGCCCAATCCGCAGAAGGACACCGACTATCTGACCCGCTTCACGGTACCGGAGTTCACTTCGCTCTGCCCGGTCACGGGCCAACCGGATTTCGCGCATCTGGTGATCGACTACGCGCCGGGTCCATGGCTGCTGGAATCGAAATCGCTGAAGCTCTATCTGGCGAGCTTCCGCAACCATGGCGCCTTCCACGAGGACTGCACGGTTGCGATCGGCAAGCGGATCGCGGCCGAGATCAAACCGAAATTCTTGCGCATCGGCGGCTACTGGTATCCGCGCGGCGGCATTCCGATCGACGTGTTCTGGCAGACGGGCAAGCTGCCGAAGGGACTGTGGGTGCCCGACCAGGGCGTGGCGCCCTATCGCGGGCGGGGCTAGGTCACAGCATCCGCCGGCGGCCGCTGCCGGATCAGCGCGGCGCAGACAAAGCCGAGGGCGATCATGATGCCGGCCGCAGCCATCAGGCTCGGCAGCTTGCCGGCATGGACGACGCCGAAGCCATAGGCGATGGGACCGACGGTCTGGCCCATAAAGAAGGAGAACGAGTGCAGCGACATCGCGGTCGCGCGCGCCTCGATAGACAGTTCGCTGGCGAAAACCTGAAGACAGCCGTGGATCATGTAGAAGCCCCAGCCCATCAGCAGCATGCTGGCAAACTGCACCTTCCAGCCCGGACCAAAGGCGATCGCGATCAGTTGCAGGCCGACGAGAGCGGCCCCCGCGATCATCATGCCCTTGACGCCGAGCCGCGGCAGGAATTGCGACACCGTGAAGGTGTAGAACAGCCCTCCGACGGCAAAGCCCGCGATCACGATGCCGGCGATCGAGAGCGACTTCTCGCCGAGATCGAACAGGAAGGCCGCGATGAATGGAAACAGCCCGAACACGCAGCAGCCTTCGATGAAGACCGCGGAAAAGCAGTAGCGCGTGTTCGGATTGCTGAAGATTGTGCGATAACCCTTCCTGAGCGCTGCGAAGTCGGTCGTCGGCGCATGCGTCAGGCTCGCCCCGCGAAAACCGGCGAAGACCGCGATGGCAGCGATCAGTCCGAGCACGCCGAGCGTCGCGAGCACGCCGCGCCAGCCGATGAAATCGCCGATAACGCCGGACGCGGTGGCGCCGAGCAGATTGCCGGCCATCGACCCTGCCAAGGTACGGCCAATCGCGACCTGGCGCTTGGCAGGCGCGACCAGATCGCTCGTCAGGCCGAGCGCGACCGGAAACACGCCTCCGGAGGCGATGCCAGCGAGAATGCGGGTTGCGAACAGGGCGCCGAACGAATTCGCGAGCGCGCCGAGGATGCTTGCAACGCCAAGCAGCGCCAGGCAGAGCGTCATCAACCGCGCCTTGCCGAACATATCGGCGGCCGCACCGATCAAGGGTTGGACCAGCGCATAGATCAAGGCATAGCCGGCAGCGAGGCCTGCGGCCGTGGCGATGCTGATGGCGAAATCGTCGGCCACGTGCGGCAGCACCGGATCGAGCGCCCTGGTCGAGAGCGCCGCCGAGAAGCCGGCCAAAGCAATGATGTTGATCGCTGGCGGGAAGCGCTGTTCCGACGGCCGGGCGACGGTCTGATGCATCAACGCCCCTGCCCTTTGGCAAGCGCGTCGAATGCCATCAGGGTGCGCAGCAATCCCTCGAACTCCGAGAGCGGGACCATGTTGGGGCCGTCCGAAGGAGCGTGATCGGGATCGGGATGGGTTTCGATGAACACGCCGGCGACTCCAACCGCGACCGCGGCGCGCGCCAGTACAGGCACGAATTCGCGTTCGCCGCCGGAGGAGGTGCCCTTCCCGCCCGGCTGCTGCACCGAGTGGGTCGCATCGAAGATGACCGGCGCACCGGTGGTACGCGCCATGATCGGCAACGAGCGCATGTCCGAGACCAGCGTATTGTAGCCGAACGACACGCCACGCTCGGTCACCAGTACATTGCGATTGCCCGCGCTCGTGATCTTGGCCACCACATTGGCCATGTCCCAGGGCGCGAGGAACTGGCCCTTCTTGACGTTAACGACCTTGCCGGTCGCGGCCGCCGCAAGCAGCAGGTCGGTCTGCCGGCACAAGAAGGCCGGAATCTGCAGCACGTCGACAGCCTGCGCCACCTCGGCGCATTGCGCCGGCTCATGCACATCGGTGAGCACCGGCAGGCCCAGCGAGGAGCGGATCTCGGCAAAGATCGGCAGCGACTCCGATAACCCCAAGCCGCGTGCGGCCGACGCGCTGGTGCGATTCGCCTTGTCGAACGAGGTCTTATAGACGAGCCCGATCTTGAGCCGCGCCGCGATCTCCTTCAGGGCCGAGGCCACTTCCAGCGCGTGGTTGCGGCTTTCGAGCTGGCACGGCCCCGCGATGACGGCGAGCGGCAACGCATTGCCGAAACTGACGGAGCCGGCAGTGACGACGGCCGCGGCTGGTGTGGTTGAGTTCAAGAGATCATCCTCGTTGCGTCCGACCATGGCGCAATGGCGCGGCCGGGATCAACCGGCAATCGCGACCGAATGGCTGGGTTGCGCAGCTCGGACGCTGCGCCCGCCGCGGCGCTACCGCATCGCCGAAAACGCCGTCGGCGTCAAAAGCTGGCTGGTAATATTGGCGACGATCTGGCCGTCCTCTTCGCTCTTCGCACGCGCCGCGAGCCACTCCGGATCGGTCGCGAACGCCGTCCAACGGGTTTCGCGCTCCGCAAGCGATTCCCAAGCCAGGAAGTAGGTCAGCTCCTGGTTGGATTCGCCGATCAAAGTGGTGAAAAAGCCGACCGGACGGATGCCATGCTTCTCGAACAGCTTGAGCGTGACGGTCTCGAAGCGCTTCAGCAGCGCCGGCAAGCGGCCGGGAATGCAGTGATAGATGCGGCTTTCGTAGATCATCGGTTCCTCCCTAATCGGTCGTTCTTTGATCAGGGAGCCTTGTCGCAACAATCGCGGCCACCGTCAAAGGCAGCATCACACCAGGCGCGACTGCACCATCGCGGCCCGAACGAAGGACGCAAACAGCGGATGCGGCTCGAAGGGCCGCGACTTCAGCTCCGGGTGGAACTGCACGCCGATGAACCAGGGGTGGTCCTCATATTCGACGATCTCCGGCAACACGCCGTCCGGCGAGAGGCCGGAGAATTTCAAGCCATGCTGCTCGAGCCGATCCTTGTAGGCGGTGTTGACTTCGTAACGGTGGCGATGGCGCTCGGAGATCTCCGTGGCGCCGCCATAGACCTCCGAGACCCGACTGCCCCGCTTCAGCACCGCAGGATAAGCGCCGAGCCGCATGGTGCCGCCGAGATCGCCGCTCTTGGAACGCTTCTCGAGCTCGTTGCCGCGCAGCCATTCGGTCATCAGGCCGACCAGCGGCTCCGGCGTCGGGCCGAATTCGGTCGAGTTCGCTTCGGCAATCCCAACCAGATTCCGCGCCGCCTCGATCACCGCCATCTGCATGCCGAAGCAGATGCCGAAATACGGCACGTCGCGCTCCCTGGCGAACTGTGCCGCGCGGATCTTGCCTTCGGCGCCGCGCTGGCCGAATCCGCCGGGCACCAGGATGCCGTTGACGTGCTCCAGGAACGGCGCAGGATCTTCGTTCTCGAACACCTCGCTCTCGATCCAGTCGAGCTTGACGCGGACCTTGTTGGCGATGCCGCCATGCGACAAGGCCTCGATCAGCGATTTATAGGCGTCCTTCATGCCGGTGTATTTGCCGACGATCGCGATCGTCACGTCGCCTTCCGGATTGCGGATGCGCTCGTTGATGGTGTGCCAGCTGGCCAGCGCCGGCGGGATCTTGGGCGCAATGCCGAACGCGGCCAGCACCTCGTCGTCGAGGCCAGCCGCATGATAAGCCTCGGGCACGGCATAGATGTTGTCGACGTCGCGGGCCTCGATCACGGCGCTTTCGCGCACGTTGCAGAACAGTCCGAGCTTGCGCCGCTCCTCCTTCGGAATCTCGCGATCGGTCCGGCACAACAGGATGTCCGGCTGGATGCCGATCGAGCGCAGCTCCTTCACCGAGTGCTGGGTCGGCTTGGTCTTCAATTCGCCTGCGCTCGGGATATAGGGCAGCAGCGTCAGGTGGATGTAGATCGCGTGCTCGCGCGGCAGATCGTTCTTGAGCTGCCGAATCGCCTCGAAGAATGGCAGGCCTTCGATGTCGCCCACCGTGCCGCCGATCTCGACCAGAACGAAATCGAACGGATCATTGTCGGAGACGATGAATTCCTTGATCGCGTTGGTGACGTGCGGGACGACCTGGATCGTTGCACCGAGATAATCGCCGCGCCGTTCCTTGGTCAGGATGTCCTGATAGATGCGGCCCGTGGTGATGTTGTCCTGCTTGGTTGCTGGACGTCCGGTGAAGCGCTCGTAATGGCCGAGATCGAGATCGGTCTCGGCACCGTCATCGGTCACGAACACTTCGCCGTGCTGGTACGGCGACATCGTGCCGGGATCGAGGTTGAGATAGGGGTCGAGCTTGCGAAGGCGGACCTTGTAGCCGCGCGCCTGCAGAAGCGCACCGAGTGCGGCTGACGCCAGACCCTTGCCGAGCGAGGAGACCACGCCGCCGGTGATGAAGATATACCGCGCCATGGGACTTTACCTTTAATGCCGCTGACGCGATTCGCCAAAACGAATCGCACAAAGCCCGCAAGTGGCTCGCGGGCCTGTGGGTTACAGGAAAACTGAAATCTTTTCAGTCGGTTAATTCAGAAATTCACAGACAGAAAGCCAGCCGGCTTCTGCATGGCGGCCCCGCATTATTGCGATTGCGGAGCCTGCGGCGCTGCCGGAGCCTGGTTCTGCTGCTGCTCGTCCGCCTTCTTCAGTTGATCCAACAGCCCGCCACCGGCCGGCGCGACCGGCGTTGCACCGCCTGCCGGCTGCGTCTGGCCCGGGACGTTGTTGAGGATCGAGGCCGGCTTGCGATCAAGGCCCGCCAGCCAGGACAGCAGCAGGCTGGTAAGGAAGAAGCCGGCCGCCAGCACCGCCGTGGTCCGCGTCAGCAGATTCGCGGTGCCCCGGCTCGACATGAATCCGGCGCCACCACCCATGCCCAGGCCACCGCCTTCGGACTTCTGCAGCAGCACCGCGCCAATCAGAACGGAGACGATCATGAGGTGAACGACGATGACGACAGTCTGCATAATGACCTTCAGTCGCAAGCCCCAGGTTGCAACCGGGCCGGAGGCCGGGTCGCAAGGGCTTTGCGGGTTCTTCGGAAATTTGCGCGGTGTTACACGATCGAAACCGGCATTTCTACCCCGCAGATAATCGCGTCCGCGCTCATCGCAAGCGCCGAATGGCTACGGGAGCCACTTGCGAACTACCTTACCGTCGTCTATTAGAATAGACAAATGGATCATATTATAGACGATCTCAGCCGGCGTCTCGCCCGCCGGCTCCAGCTCGAACGTGACACCCGCGGCTGGTCCCTGGCCGAGCTCGCCGAGCGCTCTGGTGTCTCCAAGGCCACCATCAGCAAGATCGAACGCGCCGAGGTCAGCCCCACCGCGACCGTGTTGGTCCGGCTCGCCAGCGCCTTCGACCTGACCTTGGCCGGCCTGATGCTCCGCGCTGAGCAACATGGCGAGCGCGTCTCCAGGGCGAGCGAGCAGCCGGTCTGGCAGGATCCTGAAAGTGGCTACGTCCGCAAGCAGGTCTTCAGCCGCCCTGACCATCCGGTCGAACTGGTGGAGGTCGAGATGCCTGCGGGGCAGAGCGTGACTCTCCCGGCCTCGTCTTATGCCCACATCCGCCAGCTGCTCTGGGTGCAGCGCGGCAACCTCGTGATCACCGAGGGCGGCGAGCGACATGAACTCGGCCCGGGCGACTGTCTCGGCTTCGGCCAGCCCGCCGAGACGGTGTTCGCCAACGAGACCGATGCCCCCTGCGTCTACGTCGTCGCGCTCGCGCGGAGCTGAGCTATGTTGCGGATCAAAATCGAGCCGTTGTCGGATACGCCCGAGATCCGGGCGGCGTTGGGCGAACTCCTGGTCGAAACCGTCGCAAGCGGCGGCTCGGTGAGCTTCCTGCATCCGCTCCCGGTCCAGATCGCGGAGGAATTCTGGCGGAAGTCACTCGCCGCGGCCACTCGCGGCGAACGAATCATCCTCGGCGCCTTCGATCGAGAGGACCTGGTTGGCACGGTAACGTTGCAGCTCGACCTGCCTCCGAACCAGCCGCACCGTGCTGAAATCGCCAAGATGATGACGCGGCTCAGCCACCGCAATCGCGGGATCGCAACGGCCCTGCTACGCGCAGCCGAACAATTGGCCTGCGCGTACGGCCGAACCTTGCTGGTGCTCGATACCGCTGTCGATGGCGGCGCTTCGCAGCTTTATGAGGGGCTCGGCTTTCAGCTCAGCGGCGTCATTCCGGATTACGCCTTCAAGCCGCATGGCGGCCTGACCGGCACCAAGATCTACTGGAAAAAGATCGCCACAGCGGTTTAGCAGGCCTTCGCGATTGCCAGGAAGTCGACCGCCTTCAGGCTGGCTCCGCCGATCAGCGCACCGTTGACATTGGCGACCGCGAGCAGCTCGGCGGCATTCGAAGGCTTCACCGACCCGCCATACAGGATTCGCATCCGCGCCCCCTCGGCCTTGAAGCGTTCGGTCAGCAATCGCCGGATAAACCCATGAATCTGTTCGACATCGGCCGCAGTCGGTGTCAGCCCGGTGCCGATCGCCCAGACCGGCTCGTAAGCGACGACCATATTGTCGGCGCGGGAGCCGTCCGGCAGGGACAGGTTGAGCTGCCCGCGCAGGATATCCAGCGTCTCGCCAGCGTCTCGCTGGTGCAGGGTCTCGCCGATGCAGGCGATAGCGGTCAGACCCGCCCGCCAGACCGCCTCGACTTTCCGGTGGACGACGTCGTCGCTCTCGGCATGATCGGCCCGACGCTCGGAATGGCCGACGATGATGGCCGCGGCCCCCGCATCAGCCAGCATCTCCGCGGAAATGTCGCCGGTGTGGGCGCCGGAGACCGCCGGATGGCAATCCTGCGCGCCGACCGAGAAGGCCTTCGTCCCACGTGCCTTGTCCGCGAAGCCCGCCAAGAGGGTCGCCGGCGGGCAGACCAGGAGATCGGCCTTCGCAGCGACGTCGGGGGCCCCGGCCAGCATGGCATCGAATTCGGCGATCGAGGCCTTCAGGCCGTTCATTTTCCAGTTGCCGGCGATCAGCGGCCGGATGCGGTCGGTCATGGCAAGATTCCAGCGGGCGTTTGTGACTTGGAGCGGTGATCCGGATGCGCTAGCAGAGCGCAACGATCAACGCCAGAGAGGACGCCCTGTCCGCCTGATTCCACCGCGGAGCCGAGGTTGCGACCGGGTGCAGCCCTCTTTATAAGCCTTTTCAATTCGGTGACGGGCTTTTGCGGAAATCTCCTTTAAGAGCCGTCGCTTCCTTCCTGCAGACAGATTGGACCCATGCTTCGAGGATTACGCAAGGCCTCATCAAACTGGCTCGGCAAGACCATCATGGCGGTGGTCATGGGCGTATTGATCGTCAGTTTCGGCATCTGGGGCATCGCCGATATCTTCCGCGGCTTCGGGCAATCGACGGTCGCGACGGTCGGACACACCGAAATCTCCATTAACGAGTTCCGGCAGATCTACACCGACCGCTTGCAGCAGATCGGCCGCCAGTTCGGCCGGCCGCTGACCATGGACCAGGCGCGCGCCTTCGGCCTCGACCGCAGCGTGCTGCAGCAGACCCTCGCTGAAGCTGCCCTGGACGAGGAGGCACGCCGGCTCGGCCTTGGCCAATCCGATGCCGAGACCATGCGGGTGATCTTCGCCGATCCGACCTTCAAGGGCCCCAACGGTGCCTTCGACCCGCAACGCTTCCAGGCCATCATCCGCAATGCCGGCTTCACCGAGCAGCGCTATCTTGCCGACCAGCGCCGGGTATCGCTGCGCCACCAGATCGCGGGCACGATCTCGTCGGGGCTCGAGACCCCGAACACGATGGTCGACGCCCTGAGCCGCTATCAGAACGAGCAGCGCTCGATGGAATACATCAAGCTCGATCAGACGCAGGCCGGCACCATCGATCCCCCCTCGCCCGAAGCGCTGGCGGCGTATTTCGACGAGCACAAGGCGCAGTTCCGCGCGCCCGAATACCGCAAAATTTCCTTCGTGCTGGACACGCCGGAGGAGATCGGCAAATGGACTGACGTGTCGGACGAGGACGCCCGAAAAGCGTTCGAGCAGCGGCGCAGCCTGCTCGGCACCCCTGAGAAGCGCGAGGTCCAGCAGATGACCTTCCCGACCATGGAGGAGGCGCAGGCCGCGCGCGCCCGCATCGCCTCGGGCGTAGTGACGTTCGACGAACTCGCCAAGGAGCGCAATCTCAACCCGGCGGATCTCGACCTCGGCCTGGTGGCGAAATCGGCCATTCTCGATCCTGCCATTGCCGACGCCGCCTTCTCGCTGCCGACCGGCGAGGTCAGCGAGCCGATCAAGGGCGCATTCAACGTGGCCTTGGTGAAGGTCAGCGCCATCCAGCCCGGCGAGCAGCCGAGCTACGAGAGCCTCGCGAGCGAGATCAAGAAAGAGATCGCGGCCGAACGCGCCCGTTCGCAAGTCGCAACCTTGCGCGACAAGATGGAGGATGAGCGCGGCGGCGGCGCCAGCGTGGCGGAGGCCGCGAAAAAGCTCGGTCTCACGCCTGTGACGATCGACGCGGTTGATCGCTCGGGGCGCCAGCCCAACGGCCAGCCTGCTCCCAACATTCCTCTCGGGCTCGACGTCGTCGCCCAGTCCTTCAACAGCGATGTCGGGATCGACAACGAGCCGATCTCCTTCCGCGGCGGTTATGTCTGGTACGAAGTGCTCGGCATCACCCCACCCCGCGACCGCACGCTCGACGAGGTGAAGGGCCAGGTCGAGGCGCGCTGGCACGATGACGAGGTTGCGGCCAAGCTGCGAACCAAAGCATCCGAGCTGGTCAAGAAGCTCAATGACGGCGGCAAGCTCGCCGACGAGGCGACCGCGCTCGGCGTGAAGGTCGAGACCGCCAGCAATTTCAGGCGCGATGCCACGCTGCCGGGCGTGCCCGCCGGCGCGGTCACTGCAGTTTTCCGGACCGGCAAGGATACCGCCGGACAGACCGACGCCAATGGCGGCAGCCGGTGGATCGTGTTTCGCGTCACCGATGTCACCGTCCCTCCGATCGATCTGGCGTCGAACGACGTCAAGAAGCTGAAGGATACGTTGCAGCGGGCCTTGAACGAGGAGCAGACGACGGCCTACGTCGCAAAGCTCGAGAAGGATATCGGCACCACGATCAACGAGGCCGCCGTTGCACAGGTGGTCGGCGGCAACAACCAATAACCCCGTCTGAAGGCACGCGATGAACGATCTCAAGTCGATCATTGGCAAGGTTGCGACCGGCGCGACCCTGTCCCGCGCGGAGGCGGCCGCCGCCTTCGACAGCATGATGTCCGGCGAAGCCACGCCGTCGCAGATGGGGGCGCTGCTGATGGCGCTGCGGGTCCGCGGCGAGACCGTCGACGAGATCACCGGCGCGGTCAGCGTGATGCGCGCCAAGATGCTTCGCGTCGACGCGCCGTCCAATGCGATCGACATCGTCGGCACCGGCGGTGACGGCTCCGGCTCGGTGAACGTCTCGACCTGCGCCTCCTTCATCGTCGCGGGCGCCGGCTTGCCGGTGGCCAAGCACGGCAACCGCGCGCTCTCCTCTCGTTCGGGCGCCGCCGATGTGTTGGCCTCGCTCGGGGTCAAGATCGATCTGAAGCCCGAGGAGGTCGGCCGCTGCGTGCGCGAGGCCGGCATCGGCTTCATGTTCGCCCCTGCGCATCACCCGGCGATGAAGAACGTCGGCCCCACCCGCGTGGAGCTCGCTACCCGCACCATCTTCAACCTGCTCGGCCCGTTGTCCAATCCGGCTGGCGTCAAGCGGCAGATGGTCGGCGTGTTTTCGCGGCAATGGGTAGAACCGCTGGCGCAGGTCCTGAAAAATCTGGGCTCGGAAGCGGCCTGGGTGGTTCACGGTTCCGATGGCCTGGACGAGATCACCCTCACCGGCCCGACCTTTGTCGCCGCGCTGGAGAATGGCAATATCCGCACCTTCGAAGTCTCGCCCGAAGAGGCCGAGCTCGATCGTTGCGGCGGCGATGGCCTGAAGGGCGGCGACGCGGCGGCCAATGCCGTCGCGTTGCAGAGCGTACTGGACGGCATGCCGAGCCCCTATCGCGATGTCGCTCTTTTGAATGCCGCAGCGGCGCTGGTCGTCGCCGGCCGTGCTAAGACGCTGAAGGAAGGCGTTGCGATCGGCAAGGAGTCGCTCGACAGCGGCGCAGCAGCGGCGCGGCTGAAACAGCTGATCGCCGTGTCCAATAGCTAGATTAAGACCAGATCATGATGCGATTAGAAAGAACCCCATCATGATCTCATCTCTTTGATTGAGCGTGATCTTTTCGGAAGACCGGTTTCCGCTTTTCCGGATCAAGCTCGAAATGTAAGGCGTGGCGCGAGATGTCCGACATCCTGAAAAAGATCGAGGCCTATAAGCGCGAGGAGATTGCGGCGGCGAAGCGTGTGCATCCGCTGTCTGAGCTCGACTCCCTTGCCCGTGCGGCTACGCCGCCACGCGGCTTCGTTCAGGCCATCCGCAGGAAGCACACAGCCGGCGATTATGCTCTGATCGCTGAGGTGAAGAAGGCCTCACCGTCGAAGGGGCTGATCCGCGCCGATTTCGATCCGCCAGCGCTCGCCAAGGCCTATGAGGCCGGCGGCGCCGCCTGCCTGTCCGTTCTGACCGATGCACCATCGTTCCAAGGCCACCTCGATTTCATGGTGGCGGCGCGCGCGGCAACATCGCTGCCCGTCCTGCGCAAGGATTTCATGTTCGAGCCCTATCAGGTGGTCGAAGCCCGCGCTCATGGCGCCGACTGCATCCTGATCATCATGGCTGCGCTCGATGACGAAGCGGCGCGCGAGATCGAGGCAACCGCGCTTGCCTACGGCATGGACGTGCTGCTCGAGATTCACGATCAGGCGGAGCTCGATCGCGCGCTCAAGCTCCGGTCGCCGATGATCGGCATCAACAATCGCAATCTGCGGACCTTCGAAACCAGCCTTGCGACATCCGAAGCGCTCGCGCCGCTGGTGCCGAAGGAGCGCCTGCTGGTCGGCGAGAGCGGGATCTTCACGCCGGCCGATCTGGCTCGCCTCGAACGTGTTGGCATCCGCACCTTCCTCGTGGGCGAAAGTCTGATGCGGCAGGCCGATGTGACGGCAGCCACTCGTGCCCTGCTCGCGCGCGATGACCACGCGGCGAGCGCCGCGGGCTAGGCTCCATGGCAGACGATCCCTCCAAGAGCCCTGCCCTGACCCATATCGACCAGCGCGGCGAAGCGCGCATGGTGGACGTGTCGGAGAAGCCGGCAACCGAGCGAATCGCGGTCGCTGAAGGCCGTGTCGTCATGAGCCATGCGACCTTGGAGTTGATCGTGTCCGGCAACGCCAAGAAGGGCGATGTGCTCGGCACTGCTCGCATTGCAGGCATCATGGCCGCCAAGCGAACTTCGGAGCTGATCCCGCTCTGCCATCCGCTGATGCTGTCGAAGGTCACGGTCGACATCACTCCGGATGCGCAGCTGCCCGGTTGCAAGGTTCAGGCAACCGTCAAGGTTACCGGGCCGACTGGAGTCGAGATGGAAGCGCTGACCGCCGTCTCGGTCGCCTGCCTCACCATTTACGACATGATCAAAGCCGCCGAACGCGGCGTGCGGATCGAGGGCATCCATCTGGTCGAGAAGATCGGCGGCAAGTCCGGCCATTATCGCGCGTAGGATCTAAGAGCATCCAATCAAATTAAGCATCGGTTAACCGAACTTCCTAACCTCACATCCATGGTGAACTGGAACCGTGGTGGGTGAAGGGGGAGCGTCCCGGGACAATCTGTCCAGGCGACGCCGCGCGAGACGTTCAGGACCGATGACGACGAAGATCAGTTCAGCGCTAGGAGCACGGGCTTCCACAGGCCGTAGCGGCCCGATCCTGTGGCTCATTGCGGGTGGGTTGATGCTGATCGTTGCCATCGCGATCGGCACGACCATCATGGCCGACAGCTTCCGCCAACGTGCGTTGAACGGCGCGAGGCGCGAGCTGCAGAACACCGTGCTTCTGCTCGCGCGCCACTTCGACCAGCAGCTCGACGACCTCGTCGCTGTCGAGCGCGACCTCGCCGGCTACGTTCGCGACAATCGGCTGACCACGCGCGCGCTCTTCAACGAGCGGATGGGAAGCGCCGAAGTTCACGCGATGATCGTGGCCAAGGTCAGCGCTTTGTCCTACGTCGGCAGCCTGAACATCTTCGATGCCGAGGGGGAACTGATCAATTCCACCGCGTCCTGGCCCCTCTCGTCCGTGAACGTTGCAGACCGGAGCTACTTCACGCGCTTCCGTACCGATCCGACCTCGCCGCAGATCCTGATCGAGCCTGCCGTCAGCCGCATCACCGGTATCGTTACCACCATCGTCGCGATGAAGGTGACGGGAGCCAAAGGCGAATTTCTCGGCGTCATCGCGCGTGGCCTCGAGCCGATCAATATCGAGCGGTTCTTTGCATCGGTTGCACTAGGCCCTGAAGGGTCGATCTCGATGATGCACCGCGACGGCACGCTGCTCGCACGCTATCCCCGCCACAATGGTGTGATCGGCCAGAACTATCGCGAGACGCCGATCTTCCGCCAGATCCTCGCTGGTGACGGCAATACGACGGCAATTTTTGACAGTCCCGTCGATAGCGTGCACAGGATCGGCGCGGCGCATCGCTTAACGAGCTACCCGTTGATCGTGACGGCCACGACGACCGTGTCTTCGGCGCTCGTCGATTGGCACGAACAAATGCGGTTCCTGATCGCGGTGGGCACGACATCGGTCCTGCTGATCGCGGCCATGCTCTACATCGTGGTGCGAAGGCTCCTTTGCGACCACCAGACCTCGCAGCAGCGATTGACCCTGGAGAAGCTGCGGCTTGACAAGGCCGTCAACAACATGACGCAGGGGCTGCTGATGTTCGATGCCAATGAGCGTCTCGTCATATGCAATCAGCGCTATATCGACATGTACGGCCTCTCCCGTGACATCGTGAAGCCCGGATGCAGCTTTCGCGAGCTGATCGCGCACCGCAAGGCCGCCGGCTCGCTCGCCGGCGATGAAACGGCATACGCGACCGCGGTGCTGCGCGATATCGGACGCAAAAAGATCAAGGTCATCGAAACACCCGACGCACGCTCGATTCAGATCGTCGACGAGCAGCTCGCCGGCGGTGGCTGGCTTTCGACTCATGAGGACATCACCGAGCGGCGCCGCGCCGAGCGGCAGATTACGCATCTCGCCCATTACGACGCATTGACCGACCTGCCGAACCGCGCCCTCTTCCATGAACGTTTGAAGCAGGAGTTGGCTACGCTCGCACCAGGACAACAACTCGCGCTGCACTACATAGACATCGACGAATTCAAGGGCATCAACGACTCGCTTGGCCACCTGATCGGCGACGAACTGCTGAAATCGGTCGCGGCGAGTCTCGAGCGAGCGGTCGGCGAAGCCGGGCTCGTCGCCCGCCTCGGCGGTGACGAGTTTGCGATCGTGCAGACCGCAATCGCTGGGCCGGAGAACGTGGTTCGGCTGGTCGAGACCGTGCTGGAGGCCATCCGGGCGCCGCGCGACTGCCTGGGTCATCAGCTGACGGCCGATGCCTCGATCGGCGTGGCGCTCGTGCCCGAGCACGGTACCGAGCTCGACGAGATCCTGAAGAATGCCGATCTCGCGATGTATGCTGCGAAGGCCGCCGGCCGCCGCACCTATCGCTTCTTCGAGCCCGAGATGGATGCGCAGGTCAAGGCCCGCCACCAGCTTGAGGTGGATCTGCGCCAGGCGATTGCCGACGGCGCGCTGGAGGTCCATTACCAGCCCTGCCTGAGCCTCGCGAACGATCGGATTACCGGCTGCGAAGCCCTGGTGCGGTGGAAACACCCGGATCGGGGGGCGATCTCGCCGGGCGAGTTCATCCCGATCGCCGAGGACACCGGACTGATCAACCAGCTCGGCGAATGGGTGCTCGACGTCGCCTGCACCGAGGCTGCCACCTGGCCCGACGACATCAGGCTCGCCGTCAACGTCTCTCCCGTGCAGTTCAAGAGCGGCACCCTCGCACTGAAGATCGCCAATGCGCTCGCGACTTCCGGGCTGCCGCCGCATCGGCTGGAGATCGAAATCACCGAGGCCGTGCTGATCCGCGACGACGAAGCGGCACTGGCAATTCTGCATCAGCTCCGGGCCGTCGGCGTGCGGATCGCGCTCGACGATTTCGGCACTGGATATTCGTCGTTGAGCTATCTGCAGCGTTTCCCGTTCGACAAGATCAAGATCGATCGCAGCTTCGTCAGCGACGTGAGCGATTCTCACGGATCGGCGTGCATCGTGCAGGCCGTCGTCAACATCGCCGCCGTTCGGGCGATGACGACGACCGCGGAAGGAGTCGAAACCGATGCACAACGGCAGGCGCTGCGTGCACTCGGCTGTTCGGAGATGCAGGGCTATTTGTTCAGTGCGGCCAAGACCGCCGTCGAACTGCGCAAACTGTTTGCCTCCTATCACCCCGCACAGCTGCGGGCCCAACCGCAGACCCAGCGCCGGTTCGCGAGCGCTGAGTGACGCTCCGGGCCTGAGCGGGAACAATCCCTAAATACCGCTACAATTTGAACCGACTGCGCAGCAACAATTCAAACCTTGTCTTTCAAATCTCGGCGCCAGCCGCTTGCGGCGGTGCGAAAGTCAATGGATGATCGAAACAGTCAGACACAAACCTGACTATCAACGCCGTACACGTTGGTTGGAACCGCGACGGGACGGCCCTCCAAGGCCGCCCCGTCGGGGTATGAACGTGAAGCATCCGTTTATTAATTCGGCACCGCGTTCTTGGCATGGACATCGGCATTGACGGTGCCGCCGCGCAGCAGATTGTAGGCTGCGTGCAGCGCCTTGTCGTCCTTCTCGTCCGGCGGCACGTAGGACTGCGACCCGGTCTGCTCATTGCCGTCACCCGACAGGTGACCGCGCATCGAGGCCTCGCCCTTAATGTCGGCCCGATCCTTCAGGTCATCAGGCACGTCCTGTTTCACCTCGACGTCCGGCGCGATGCCCTGCGCCTGGATCGAGCGGCCTGACGGCGTGTAATAACGCGCCGTGGTCAGCGCCAGCGCACCATTGCCGGCACCGAGCGGGATGATGGTCTGCACCGAGCCTTTGCCGAACGACCGCGTCCCGATCAGGGTGGCCCGCTGATGATCGTGCAGCGCGCCCGCCACGATCTCGGAAGCCGACGCCGAGCCGCCATTGATCAACACGACCAGCGGCTTGCCCTTGGCCAGATCGCCACCCCGCGCAGTGAAGCGCTGAGTTTCCTCCGGATTGCGGCCGCGAGTCGAAACCACCTCGCCCCGGGGCAGGAAGGTGCTCGACACCGACACGGCCTGGTCCAACAGTCCACCGGGATTGTTGCGGAGATCGACCACATAGCCGGCGAGCTTGTCCTGCGGAATGTCCTTGGAGATGCTGGCGATCGCCTTGCGTAGGCCGTCGGTGGTCTGCTCGTTGAACGAGGTGATGCGGATATAGCCGATGTCGCCGCCGTCGGTGTGATAACGCACCGGACGCACGCGAATGACCTCGCGGGTGATCGCGACGTCGAACGGCGCGTCCTTGCCCTTGCGCAGGATAGTGAGCTTGGTCTTGGTGTCGGCTGCGCCCTTCATCTTCGCGACCGCCTGCTCCAGGGTCAGGCCCTGGACGGCTTCGCCATCGATCTTGGCGATGAGGTCACCCGAAAGAATGCCGGCCTTGGCGGCGGGTGTGTCGTCGATCGGCGCGACGACCTTGACCAGGCCGTCCTCCATCGTGACCTCGATGCCGAGCCCTCCGAACTCGCCGGAGGTGGTCTCCTGCATTTCGCGCCAAGCCTTGTCGTTCATGTAGCGCGAATGCGGATCGAGCGAGGTGACCATGCCATTGATGGCCCCCTCGATCAGCGCCTCGTCACTTGGCCTCTCGACATAGTCGGCCCGGACGCGCTCGAAGACGGCGCCGAACAGGTTGAGCTGCGAATAGGTGTCGCCAACACCGGCGGCCGCCCTGGCGCGTGCAATCAGATGCTCGCCCTCGGGGCCCGTTACGAGCAAAGTAAGGCAGACGCCAGTCAGCGAACCCGCCAGGAACAACCAATTCTTCCGCATGTGCTTTCTGCTTCCCGAGCTCGTTGGGTGCCCCGATGAATGAGATACGCCCCTCAAGAACCGAGCGCCAGCCTGATCGAAACCGAAAGCTCACAACAGATTTCTGGTTTCTTCAAGGCCCGTGCCGCGCCGTCGAAATCCCCGTGACCCAAAATGCCGGGGGGCGAGATGGCATCGGCCACGGCCGCACCCCGGAGATGGAGATTCGCCGCCTATGTTCAAGGTAGCTTCCATAGTCGACTCCAATTATCAAGAATTCCGCTGCGCGCCGCAATCACATCTGCCTGACCTGTCGGGAATGGGCGGCTGATTCGGCCGTTCCCGGGGCTTTGCGATTGGGGATGGCGCCGGCGGGCGAGACGGGATAGCCGGTGAATAAGAACAACGATCGTCGAGGGAACGCCATGAATGAACAGAGCCCGGTCGGGACCGGATGGAGGAACATCGAGCTCGGCGCCAGCGAGGAGACGTTCCAGAACCTGCACGAGTTCATTCGCAAGGCCAGGGCCCAACTGAACCAGAATGCCTGGGACTATATCGTCGGCGGCGCCGAGACCGAGACCACGTTGCGGCGAAATCGCATGGCCCTCGACGAGATCGCGTTCCGGCCGCGCGTACTGCGTGACGTCTCGCGCGTCGATGCGGCGGCCGAGGTGTTCGGTCGCCGGCTCCGCCTGCCCGTCGTGCTGGCGCCGGTCGGCGCGCTCGAGATCTTCGATCCCCAGGGTGCGGCGAGCGTGGCGCGCGGGGCCGGACGCTTCGGCGCGGCGCACATGCTCAGTTCGGTATCCGAGCCCGGGCTCGAGAAGGTCGCCGAGGCGGCGCCGGATGCGTTGCGCATCTTCCAACTCTATGTGCGCGGCGACGATGCCTTCGTGGAGGACTATGTCAGCCGTGCGATCGCAAGCCACTACACGGCATTCTGCCTGACAGTCGACACCGCCCATTATAGCCGGCGCGAACGCGACATCGCCAAACGCTACGTCCGCGAGAGCCGGCTGCGCGCCACCGGCGGCGAGCATCAGAAGGCGCTCAGCTGGCACACCGTGAAGCTGATCAAGGACAAGTTCCGGATCCCGCTGATCATCAAGGGCATCGCGACCGCCGAGGATGCCGCCATCGCGGTCGACCACGGCGTCGACTGGATCTATGTCTCCAACCATGGCGGCCGGCAGCTCGACCACGGCCGCGGCGCCATGCATGTGCTGCCGGAAGTAGTGCAGGCCGTGAAGGGCCGCGCGAAAATCATCGTCGATGGAGGCTTCTGCCGGGGCAGCGACATCGTCAAGGCGATCGCCTCCGGCGCCGACCTGGTCGGCATCGGGCGCCTGCAATGCTGGGCGCTGGCAGCCGCGGGCGAGGCCGGCATCGAACGGATGCTGGAGCTTCTGGAAGACGAGGTGATCCGCACCCTCGGCCTGCTCGGCGTCACCTCCTTTGCCGAGCTCGACGGCTCCTATCTCCATCCGGCCACCGCCGCCAACCCTCCGAGCGTGTTGAGCGCCTTTCCGCTGGTCGATATCGAGCCGTATCGCTATTAGGGATCGCACAGAGCCGACGGAACGATCGAGAGGTCGATAGCGCCCATCATGCCCCTGCCCCACCTCTCCCCAGACGGCGCCGATGCGCTGCTGTTCGATCTCGGCCGCGTCCTGATCGATATCGATTTCGCCAAGGCGATGGCCTGCTGGGCGGGCCATGCCGGCTGCGCACCGGACCAGATCGTTGCGCGCTTCGTGCATGACGAGACCTATCATCATCACGAGCGCGGGCAGGTCAGCGACGCCGCGTTCTTCGCCAATCTGCGCGACCTGCTCGGCATTTCCATCACCGATGCGCAGTTTCTGGAGGGCTGGAACGCGATCTTCGTCGGCGAGGTACCGGGCATCGCGCCGCTGCTCGTGCGCGCCTCCGCGAAGCTGCCGCTCTATGTGTTCTCCAACACCAACCGGCCGCATGTGGAGCATTTCTCGCCGCGCTATGCCGAGCTGCTGAGCCATTTCCGCGAGATCTTCCTGTCGTCGTCGATCGGCCTGCGCAAGCCCGATCCGGAAGCGTTCGACCACGTGGTGCAGGCGATCGGCGTGCCGGCCAGGCGCATCGTGTTCTTCGATGATCTCGCGGAGAACGTCGAAGGTGCGCGGGCGCGTGGTCTGCAGGCGGTGCAGGTGCGTTCGTCCGACGATGTCGCCGCGGCGCTCGATGCGCTCGGGATTTAGCTTCGGTCCCATTCGCCGGCTCGTTGGTTCCCCGCTCCCACGCGCTCCGCTGTCTTCGCCCGGCTTGACCGGGCGATCCGGTATCCAGAAATGCCCATGTTCAAGCAGAGAAGCCGCGGTGTACTGGATTGCCCGCCTTCGCGGGCCATGACGACCGAGCCATACAAACGAGACGTACAAAATCCTTCTCGCAACGCATTCGCGCCCGAGTCCCGCCTGTTAGTTCGTCCCTCCTGAAACGAAGGGCGCAGGGAATGCCGGGTGCTGGCCGCAACCCATGGCCCGCCTGCAACAAAGAAAGCAGGCGGCAGTCACCACAGGTACAGCCGGTCACCGGCATTCCCTGCGCGATGGTCTTAACGCTTATACGCGCTCTCCTCGGTGCACCGGGCTTTCTGGCCACCGTGCGCGACAAAGCGCTCGCGCGCTTTGCGCGGGATACCAGCGTCGGGGTATCAGGACCACGCGACTTCACGTCCGAAAAACACCGTTCGTCCGCACTCAGAGAATGCTTCCGATGTTTTGCGGCCACCGCCTCCCCGCCTCGCGTGTCGTGACGATCGCGCGCAACGCCCCTCCGTGGTGAGGCGGGATATCGACAGACAACCATAATTTCCGAAAAAGCGAAATCAAAATCTTTTTCGCAACGGGACTGGACAGGCCGAGTCGCGTTGAATTCGCTGGCGAAATTCGTGTTTCGGCGCAGATCAAGCTCGCAGTTTCAGATGTCCCGCAATTCTTCGGACAACTGCGCTCCTCGTCTCGAGCAGGACGATGCTTCGCATCGCCAGGGGCGCTCATCGGAACCTCGATCTCGATTCCTAAGCCGATCCGACCGACGCAAAGGCTACTCGCAGGGCGCTTCGCCCGTGAAGGATCAGGCCGTTTCAGGGACGGACTGCGGCGGGCTGGAGCTTGACCGCGGCAGCGCCGGCGCGATCTGGGTATCGCCGTCGCAATGCACGGCATAGAGCAGGCCGAGCGGGTTGCCGTGCTGCTTGAGAAACTCCTGCCTGAGCCCGAGGAAGACTTCGCCGAGCGGCTCGCCGTCGAGGAAGCGCTCGAAGAAGCGCTTTGCCCAGGCCGTCGCAAACAGCGCCGGCGTTTTGCACTCGGTACCAATGACGCCGCGTGCCCCCTTCGCCATGAAATAGGGCACGAAGCCATCGTAGAACGCCGGCGACAACTCCGCGGATTCACAGGCATTGATGAACACCAGCGGCTTGCCGCGAAGCAGCTTGCTCGTGGGAGCGTCGAGATTCAGATCACCCAACGTGATCCGCTTATCATCGGTGAGCACGAGGCAAGAGCTGTCGGGGCCGCCAGGGTCATTGAGCCCAGTCGACTGGGCGTGACAGTAGAAATAAAGGATCTGGTCGTCCGTGTTCTCGTTCGCGAGCGCGTGGACGAGTTCGGCGCTCGTGGTGCGCGGTGTCACCCGCACGCTGCCGCGCTCTGTTCTTGCGCTGTCCCAGAACCGATGCTGCTGCGCGACGAAATCGGCGTGCATCTGCCTGTCGATATCGTCGTTCATGTTGATGCTGACGCTGAGCTCCGGCTGATCGCTGGGAATCAGGCAATCGAACACGAGCGGCGTGACCTGCATCGGAATCTGCTCGATGACGTGGCGCATGCCGATGAAATTATCCCAGTCGAGTTGCGCGCCGGTGGCAACATCGCCCACATAGAGCAGCCCCCAGGGGATCGAGGTCGCATCGGCCATCACCTGCAGCGTCAGCTGCCGTTTTCGATCGCTCACCAGGCTGCGCAGGAAGTTGCCGACGACTTTGGAGTCTTCTCCAGCGCCCGGGCCGTAGAACAGCTTCTGGAACAACGCCGCGCCGGCACGTGCCATGATCTTCAGCGCCGCGTCGCGATCGGCCGCGGGGATATCGATCCCGGTCTGGAATACCGGAGTTCCAGCGGCGTTCGTGTAGGTCACCACCTTCATCAGCTCTTGCCGCGCCGTCTCGATCGCCTTGGCGAGATAGTCCGCCGAAAGCGGCAGCCGCGCGCGGCCTCCGACCGGTTTCCAGACTAGGCACTCGTAGCCACCGACTGTCGGGGTGATCGACAGCCCGACGTCGCGCGGCTTCAGCACGTTGGCGGACGCATAGGGCCGGCCATGGGCATCCTTGATCTTCGGCGGCGATACGCTCTGGCCGACATTGATGGTCAGGTCGATCTGCTGGACGAAGTTGCCGTCCTTGTGAATCGTCGCCTTCAGCGCCGAGGGGCCGAGATGCCGGGGCAAAATGTCGAACCGCGCCTTGCGGGACTTCCCTTGTCGCGGCAGCGTGAGCCGCTTGCTCTGCTGATCGGCGGGGATCTCGAAGTCCGGGCTGTCGAGCTTGATGGTGAGCACCACCTCCTTGGTGCCTTCCGGAAACAGTTGCTGCTCGGCCAACGGCACCGCAGACGCATCGCGCGGTACAATGTCGACGTCGAAGGCGAAGCTGTACCATTGCCCGGGCTGCAGCGGTGCGTCGAGATCTTCGAAACCGGCATTGACCCAGCGCTGCTGGCCCGGAGGAGCGGCCTTGACCTCCTCCGTCGTCGCGGGAGCGCCGACGTCGTTCTCGATGGAGAAGCTGCCGCTTGTGGATTCGAGGATGTCTTGGATGCCCTTGATCTCGGCCGGACTGGCCGTGAAATTCTTGAAGATGCCTCCTCCGCGCGTGAAATGCTCGGGCTCTAGCGGCCTGGGTGCCGCCACCTGCACCTGCTCCGCCGGCCCTGGCCAGAAGCGGCCTTCAGACCCCCCTTCTTGCTGCTGTTGTTGCTGCTGCTGTTGCTGCTGGCCCTGCGCGTGCTCGAGACCGAGCAGCCCTCCTCCGCCCGCATGCGTCTGCGAGGACACCGTCTGTCCAGCGAGCACCGCCGCCCAGAACAGATGCGCGACCTCCAGATGCGCGATATCGCTATGCGCGCCGGAGAGACCGCCACCATTCTTGATGATCCGGCTCGCCTCGATATTGTAGACGCGTCCCCCCTCGAAATTGTAGGCGAAAGCTGGCGATTGGACCGGCCGATCCGTCGTCAGGGCCGCCTTGGTGCCTCTCATCCCGAACGTGCCGAGGCCGCCATAGGCCGGATATTCCATATCCAGCACGAGTTGGTTCCGCGCCCGCGCGCCGAGCGGATAGAAGAATCCGACCGCCCTGTCATGTTCTGAGCGCGTCGTCACGATCGGGCCGCGCACCAGATCGTTCTGCATGATCCGGCGGAAATAACCCGGCGCATTCTGCGCGGCAGGAACGGCGTCGGCGAACGACCAGAGCGACAGCGCGCCCTGCACCAGGAACAGCGAGTCAACCGGACGGGACAGCGCACCCGCACCGGGCGGTCCGGCGACTGCCGCCGAGACCACGATACAGCCGAAACTATGCCCCATCAGGTGGACGCGCGCCGCCGGTGCGGCGAGCTGCAGCTGCTCCAGGAATGCGTGGGCGCCGCCTTCGCCAAACGCGCGTGCGCGGTCCTTCATCTTCCAGAACGACAGCACGCGGAGCGGCGCCAGCAGAGCATCGCGCAAGCTCTCTCCGACGCCGAGCAGGCCCGCGGCCGTTTCGGCGTTGAGCTCCGCAGCCTCGGCGTGCGCCTCGGCGACGATGGCGGCAGGATCGAAGGCCACCTGGTCGGAGCCCGGAGCGGCGCTCGCGTCGCCGGTCACCAGTCCGGACTCCGCGAAAACAGTCGTATAGGCGTCGCCGAGGGCTGGCGGCAGCGTTGTTGCGCCGAGGTCGGCGCGGGAGGCTTGCAGGATCGAGCGGATCGCGTCGCGCGCGGCTGGCGTGTCCGCGATGCGGGTGGCGTAGAACTCGGTCAGCGCCTCGATCGATGCGCCGGGCTCGCCCTCCCCCAGAAGCATGCCTGCGCCGCCCTGGATCGTCTCGTCCCCGAACGGAAGACTCGGCCAGTGCAGGCCGATGATCAGCGGCTGAAAGCCCGGGCGTTGCGCCAAAACGGCGGTGCGATCCGCTTGATGCGCAGCCACCGCGCCAAGCCATTTGTCGTATTGATCGATCGCGGCGGGGACATCGCCCATCCAGCCGTGGCTCATCATGAACACGTCGGTGATCTGAGCGGCCGGGTCCTTGACGCGCTTCAACACCACATCGCTCAGAAGCGTGCCGTCGGGTTCAGGCCGCTCCCGTCCGCTCTCATCGAAGATGATCAGGCAATATTGCAGGTCCGTGCGGGGAATCTGACGGATGGGCATGGCCGGCTCGGAATTTTGGAGTGGAAATTATTCAAAACAAAAGGCTAAAGGAATTGCCCGAGGTAAATAGTTGCCAAGAATTATACATTCGCATTTTGCGTGTGTTGTAGTGCGCCGGTCCAGTGGTGTCAACGCGACGGCAGGCAGGTTGTCAGTGGCCGATCTACAAGGCGCGCTCGGGCGCGCGCCGGTGTTGCATCGGCGGATTCAATCGGTCCTACTGCAGCTCTGGTGCGGACCGGCGGAGGTGGCGTGCCAGACCGAGGTAAGAGGTGCGTGGATCCACACAGGCATCGTGCCTATCAGTCGTGCTCCACGCTGATCTGAGATTCGGCCGCCAAACCGGCCAGCGACTCCGCCACGGAGTGACGGAGCTCTTCGTCGGACGTATCGGCGGCCTTCCAGATCACGATCCGGGGGGCTTCGCTCCGACCGCTCCAGACCAAGCTGTATTTTCGGACGACCCACCCGTTTTGAGAGAGTCAAGCGCCTCGGTGAGAGCGTCATTGACAGTGTTAGTCATGATCGCCTCCCAACGGTCAAACATCGTCTCACGAATGTCCGCACGCGACCCGCGGCACACAAGGCGGCCGATACCGCCCGGCGCCTGGCCAAACGTTCACGCGCCGGCTGATGAAACGTGACACGGTCAGCGCGCACGCTGCACGCCGGCGACGTACCGTCGCCACCGCAATGTCCGTTGCGCCGACGTTGATCCGGCCATTCGCGGCCGCGCCAACGTCACGATGAGAGCGGTCCTGCGACCGCGTTCAGCGGCTCGTCGTAATCCGCGACGGCGTCTGGGTCATCCAGATTTCCACCGCCGCGAGGATCGCCACCAGCGCACCGATGACCACATGGACCGCCATGGCTGTCCGGTTCCCTTCGAATCCGAGTACCCACGGGGAAACCAGAACCCACAAGCCGACGATGAGGTTGAGCCACTCTTCCCAGACCGCAAAAGCGGCGAGGGCGGCAATCGCCAGGACTGCGATCACGATGCCGGAGATGACTGCATTCTGGGACAGGTGTCCGGCCTCAAAGCCGAAGATCCAGGGTGAGAACAGGAGGATTGCGCCAAGGATCAGGTTGGCGACGTCGCACAGCTTTGCGTTCAATCTATCCATCATTGCCTCCATCAGGGAGCAACCTACGCGTGTTAACTGAGCAACAGTCCTACGGTTCCGCTGCAACTCCCCAATTCCGCCGGGACGGCTCCAATTCCAGTGTCCGGACGGACGGGACGTCCCTTACGAGGGGCACACAATAGGCCTGCACGATGCCTGCACGCCTGCCACAGTGCCGGTGCGCACCTCCCGGAACAGCGGGCAGCCCAGCGGAGATGCCGGTGGGGAACATGGCCGCGACGGCGGGCGGAATCCTCGTTCCGCGTGCTGCAAGGTCAATCCGCGGCGGCTTCGCCGTCGCGTCCTTCAGCTTGTCCCTTCGGCGTTGCCGCCTCCGGCCACCAGCATGCGTCGCAACCTGTTCAATCGCTGCTGCCCGTCGGCATTCAGCTTGCCGGCCGCAGCGACGCAGGCCTCCAGCACATCGAGACAGGCGCGCCGTCCCTCGGACCCCGGCGGCGGCAACAACCCTGGCAAGGCATCGATCGCGGCGCGCTCATCGACGGCCAGGATCGCCCATTGCTCACGCAGCGCAGCCTTGAACTCCGCTGGCGGCACCTCCGGGTGCGCGAGCAGCAATTGGCGCAAGGAAGCGAAGGTCCTCTTATCGATCCGACGCTGTGCCCGGCCGATATAGACCAGCATGCGGGCGACGGCATCGACCACGCTTCCCTTTGCGATCCTGTCCCGCAAGCGTTGCTTCTCGGCCTCCGCAGCCGCAAGAACGAAAGGCGACAGCCCCGGCCGGGGCCGCGGCGGACCATCGTCCTGAGAAACACCACAGGCAGCCTGGACCAGCGGCGAGCCATAGACGGCATGAAAGCTGCGTTCGACATGTTCATCGCGCAGTGCACGGAAGAGATCGAGCGCGTCCACCATGGCCTTCGAGAATTGCCGCTGCATGGCGAGAAACGGATTGTCGGCGGAGATGGCGGTGCGTTCCGCCCTGGCGGACTCGGCGAGCGGCGCGACGATCCGCATCATCGGATTCTTGTCCGAGAAGGCCGAGTAACCAAGTCGCAGCGGATTGAAATCCAAAACCGCGCGCGCGACCTGCGGACCGCTGACCATCCTGATCCAAGGCTGCACAAAGGTCTGATAGAGGGCGTTATTGATCTCCGAGACCCGCGCGGCTGCGGCGAATTCACGCTCGTCCTGCAGCGTGTTGCAACCCAGCGCGCGGATATCATCGAGCCCACGCGTCTCGATCGACAGATCGTAGCCGCCCTCGGCAGCATCGGTGATCACGATCTCGTAGAGACCGGGCGGCATGGTGTCGATCAGCTCCATGTTGTTGATGAACTCGGCATGGTCCTTCGCAGCAACGCTGGTGCCGACGAAAATCGCCAAATGGCCCGCCTTCGCGTCGATCGTGTAGAAAATCCGCTGACCGAATTCCCGGATCTCGTCGACGCTTTGGTAATTGTCGAGAATCCAGTCCAGTGCCTGCTGCGGCGGCGTGATATTGTCCCCGTGCGAACAGAAGCAGACGATCGGGCTCTTCACCTCGCGGATATCGAGGCGGATGCCGTCGCTGGTGACGATCTGACCGGTCGAGAACTTGTTGCCGATGAAGAGATTGTCGACCATCCACTGCATTTCCTCGCCGCGCAGCACGACGAAATCACCCCACCATTTCTCGAACTTCAGATAGCGCTCCGCCTCCTTCTCCGGATCGGCCCAGACCGTGTATTGCTTCGTCCACAGCGTATTCGCCGGGTTGAGATTGTCGAAATTGGCGACCAGCCAGGCCGCATCGAAGATGCCGTTGCCCATGTCGCTGATCATGCGGTCGAGCCAGCTCCCGCCATACCAGCCGCCGAGATAGCGCATGGCATTCTCGCCATGGACTCCCGCCCAGAACGACAGCGGCGCGCCCGCAATCACCATCGGCCCGACCACGTCGGGGCGCATGCAGGCCGCCATCATCGCGTGCCAGCCCGCTTGGCAATTGCCGAACACGAACGGCTTGCCAAGTGCATCGGGATGAAGCTCCGCAACCTTCTCGACGAAGGTGACGAACGCACGCGCAACGTCTTCGATCTGCTGCCCCGGCACCGGCTGTGCCGTAAAGCCTACGAAATAGACCGGATGACCGGCCTTGAACGCCTCGCCAATCTCGCTGATCTGCTTGAAGCCGCCGATCCCCGGCCCCTGCCCGGCCCGCGGATCGATCACGATAACCGGGCGCTTGCGGTCATCGCTCTCGACGCCCTCGGGCGGAATCACGCGCACGAGCCCATAATTGACCGGCCTCGGCAACTCATCACCGCGCATCACCAGTTCGCTGTCGTAGATCAGGACCGAACTCACCTCATGCGCCAGCATCTCCTCGTGCTGGTTACCGCGCTGGCGCAAGATGTCCAAGAACAGGACCGATCGCTCCCAGGCATCACGAATATAGTCGGTGAGATCGTTCGGTGGAACGGACTGCTGCCAGACGCGCTGGTGCTCCTGCAACCGACTCAACGCTGTCGGCGCCGCTTCCCCGATCTGGCTCGATAGTCGTTCGAGCACTCTCGGTGGCCTCAAAAGTCGAAGAGCGCTCGCATCGGCGATGGACTGGGTCACTGCGTTCTCCATTCGAGGCACGCGGCGGGAATCCCCGCAAGGCTCATATCGGCAAGCGCCGGGTCGTGTCGCAGGGCGCCAGACGCCGAACATCCTATTTGCTGGCGCGCCGTCCCCCGTTGACTGAAATCAACAACCGGCTGCGCCCATCTGTCATCGTCCTTGGAGTTCAAAGTGCCGGCGGGCACGTGCTCGCCGCATCCGCGCGGTACGACAAGGATCGATCATGCTTCCACGACGGAATGCTCTTTTATTGTGCAGCCGAGCGATTCCAGTTTGCCTCATGCTGTCAGTTGCAACATCGCTGCTGCAGGGTTGGGACGGAACGGCCCTGATCGCGACAGCTCGCGCCGACGCGTTCTCGCCCAAACCGATCGAAGATGCGCGGAAGGCGGTGGAGACACTGATCAACCGGCTGCATGGCCGCGATATGCCTGACGGCATCGTCAAGACCAATGGCCGCATCGAAGCGACGCAGGTGGACGTGGCCGCGAAATACCCGGGCCGCCTCGCGACGCTGACGGTCGACGAAGGCGATGAGGTCACGGCCGGCCAAGTGGTCGCCACCATCGCATCACCGGAGACCGAGGCTCTGCTCCGTGCTGCCCAGGCGCAGGTGCTCAGGGCCAAGCAGGCACTGGCGGAAGCGATTGCGCTGATCGCGCAGCGCGAGAGCGACCTGTCATTCGCCAGGACCGATTACGACCGCGGCAAGTCCCTGCTGCAAAGCGGCAATATCGCCCAGCAGGTGGTGGATACGCGGCGCAACAGGTTCGAAGCTGCCGAAGCCGCATATCTGGCCGCCAATGCCCAGCGCGATCAGGCGGAGTCATCGATCAAGGCCGCCGAGGCCGACGTCGACCGCTACCAATCGATGCTGGTCGACATGACGCTCGTCTCGCCACGCAGCGGACGCGTGCAATACCGCCTGGCACGCGCCGGCGAGGTGATCGCCTCCGGCCAGCGCGTCCTCACCATTCTCGATCTCAACGACGTCTATATGACGATCTATCTGCCGGCGGCCCAGGCCGGCCGGCTGACCATCGGCGATCAGGCGCGCGTCATCGCCGATCCGATTCCGGAATACGTGATTCCCGCAAGCATCAGCTTCGTCGCGAGCGACGCCCAGTTCACGCCCAAAAGCGTCGAGACGAGCGAGGAACGCGAGAAGCTGATGTTCCGCGTCAAGCTCCAGATCGATCGGAACGTGTTGGACAAGTATCACAAGTCGGTCAAGACCGGCGTGCGCGGGCTCGGCTTCGTGCGTACCGACCCCAAGATCGTCTGGCCGAGCGAGCTCGAGGTCAAGCTGCCGCAATGACCGAGACCATTGTCGCCAAGGTCGCCCACGTCACGCATCGCTACGGCAAGACGTTTGCGCTCGATGAGCTGAGCCTCGACATTCCCGCCCGTTGCATGGCCGGCCTGATCGGGCCCGACGGCGTCGGCAAATCCACCCTGCTCGCCCTCATCGCCGGCGTGCGCAAGATTCAAACCGGCAAGGTCATGGCGCTCGGCGGCGACATGGCCAATGAAGACCACCGCCGCGCGAGTTACGGCCGCATCGCCTATATGCCGCAGGGCCTGGGCCGCAATCTCTATCCGACACTCAGCGTGTTCGACAATATCGACTTCTTCGGCCGCCTGTTCGGCCAAGGCGCCGCCGAGCGCCGCGCGCGCATCGACGAACTGCTGAAAGCGACCGGCCTCGAACCCTTCGCCGACCGGCCATGCGGCAAGCTCTCCGGTGGCATGAAGCAGAAGGCGAGCCTGTGCTGCTCGTTGATGCATGACCCGGACCTGCTGATCCTCGACGAGCCCACCACCGGCGTGGATCCCTTGTCGCGCCGGCGGTTCTGGGAGCTGATCGACTCGATCCGGCTGCGGCGCCCGCAAATGAGCGTGATCGTCGCCACGGCCTACATGGACGAGGCCAGCCGGTTCGATTGGCTCGCCGCGATGGATGAGGGCAAGGTCATCGCGCACGGTACGCCGAAGGAGATCCTCGCCAAGGCCGACAAGACCACGCTCGACGATGCCTTCATTGCCCTGCTGCCGCCGGAAAAGCGCGCGCAGCATCTGGAGGTCATCGTCCGACCGCGCAGCGAAAGCGACGACCTGACCCCAGCCATCGAAGCTATAGATTTGACGCGCCGGTTCGACGATTTCGTCGCGGTCGACCACGTGAACTTTCGCATCGGGCGCGGCGAGATCTTCGGCTTTCTGGGCTCGAATGGCTGCGGCAAGACCACGACGATGAAGATGATGACCGGCCTGCTGCCGGTCACCGAGGGCTCGGCCAAATTGTTCGGCAAGCCGATGGCGGCTGACGACATGGAAGCGCGGCATAATGTCGGTTACATGTCGCAGGCATTCTCGCTCTACAGCGAGCTGACCGTCCGGCAAAACCTCGAGCTCCATGCGCACCTCTACCACCTGCCGTCGAACGAGATCGACGGCAGGCTCAAGGAGCTGCTGGAGCGCTATGAACTCGCGGATGTGGTGGACGCCAAGCCGGAAAGCCTGCCACTCGGCGTCAAGCAGCGACTGCAGCTTGCGGTGGCGGTCCTGCATCGTCCGGCGATGCTGATTCTCGATGAGCCGACGTCGGGCGTCGATCCGGTGGCGCGCGACGCGTTCTGGCGCACGCTGATCGACCTCTCCCGCAACGATGGCGTCACCATCTTTCTCTCGACCCACTTCATGAACGAGGCCGAACGCTGCGACCGTATTTCGCTGATGCATCAAGGGCGGGTGCTTGCGGTTGGCGCGCCGAAGGAGCTGACCAAGGCGCGTGGCAAGGACTCGCTGGAAGATGCTTTCATCTCCTACCTCGAGGAAGCCGCCGAAGGCGAGGAGAGCAACATCGCGCCGACGCCGCAAGCACACGCTGATGCAAGTTCGCCTGCCCCCAGGCCAGGGCAACCGGCCAGGGTCAAGCGATTTGACGCGGGACGGATGTGGGCCTATGCGCGGCGCGAAACGATGGAGCTGATCCGAGATCCGATCCGGCTCGCCTTTGCTTTCGTCGGTCCGCTCGTTCTGATGCTCGCCATGGGCTTCGGCATCACCTTCGATGTCGAGAACCTGAAATATGCAGCCTTCGACCAGGACCAGACGCCGGAAAGCCGCCGGCTGCTCGAAAGCTTCTCCGGTTCACATTACTTCTCCGAACAGCCTCCGGTCAGTTCGTCGGCCGAGCTGGACCAGCGCATGCGGAGCGGCGAACTCGCCGTCGTCGTCGAGATCCCATCCGGCTTCGGCCGCGATTTGGCCGCCCTGCGCGCGCCCGAGGCTGCCTTCTGGATCGACGGCGCCATGCCCTTTCGGGGCGAGACCGCGAAGGGCTATGTCAACGGCCTGCTGCTTCGCTACGCGCAGGAACTCGCGACCGAGCGCCTCGGTCCCAACGCCCTCTCCAGCCCGTATCTCGGAAGCGTGCACATCGAAAATCGCTTCCGCTACAATCAGGCGTTCAAAAGCGTCTTCAGCATGGTTCCGAGCGTCGTCGTGATCATGCTGGTCTTGATCCCGGCGGTCATGGCGACCATCGGTGTCGTCCGCGAAAAGGAAACCGGCTCGATCGCCAATTTCCGCTCGACGCCCGTCAGCAAATTCGAATTCCTGATGGGCAAGCAATTTCCCTACGTGATCGTCGGGATGCTGACCTTCGTCCTGTTGGTGCTGATGGCGCGGATCGTGTTCCACGTGCCGGTCAAAGGATCGTTCGGCGCCCTCGCTCTCGGATCCCTGCTTTATGTCTTCGCGACCTGCGGCTTCGGACAATTCATCTCGAGTTTCACCCGGACCCAGGTCGCAGCGGTGTTCGCGACCACGATCCTCGCCATCATCCCGGTCGTGAATTTCTCGGGTCTGCTCGTCCCGGTCTCATCCCTCACCGGCCAGGGGCGCCTGATCGGGCTGATCTTTCCGGCCGCCTGGTTTCAGCCGATAAGTGTCGGCACCTTCACCAAAGGTCTCAGCTATTCCGATCTCGGCTTCAACATGCTGATCCTCGTGATGTTCGCAGTCGGCTTCTTCGGCGCGGCTCACATCCTGCTGCAGAAACAGGAGAACTGAGATGTCGGCAGGCGAAACAGAGGCCTCACGGCGACCGCCGACACTGGTGCAGCGGGCTCGAACGAGCCGGCTGGCCAGGCTGCGGCTGCACCTGGCCAACATCTACCGATTGACGATCAAGGAGCTTCGCAGCTTTCGCTCCGACCCGGTCATGCTGTTGCTTGTCGCCTACGCCTTCACGATCGCGATCTACGCCGCCGCCACCGGCGCCTCCACGGAAGCGAAAAATCTTTCGGTCGGCATCGTCGACGAAGACCATTCCGATCTGTCGCGCCGGATCGCCGACGGCCTCACCCCACCGACCTTCAAGCCCGCGATCGCGCTCAATGCGAGCGAGATCGATGCAGCGATGAACTCGCAGCGCGTTATTTTCGTGATCGAGATCCCGCCACGATTCCAGGCCGATATCCTCGCCGGTCGGCAGCCCTCGGTCCAGATCGACGTCGATGCCACGGCGGCGGCCCAGGCGTTCAACGGCATGACTTATATCCAGAATGTCATCACCGACTACGTGACGCAGTTCGTCACGGGGCGCGAAGCGAATTTCGGCGCGCTGCTCAAGACGGTGACGGAGGTCAAGTTCAATCCGAACCTGAAATCGAGCTGGTTCACCGCGGTCATGCAGGTCATCAGCAACCTCACCATGATCACGGTCATGCTCAGCGGCGCCGCGCTCATTCGCGAACGCGAGCAAGGCACGGTCGAGCATCTTCTGGTGATGCCGGTGGTTCCATCCGAGATCATGCTCTCCAAGATCCTGGCCAACGGCATCGTCATCGTCGCCTCGGCCGCTCTGTCGCTGGCGATCGTCGTCGAATGGTGGTTGCAGGTGCCGGTCTCCGGATCGCGGCTGCTCTTCCTGGGCGGAGCCTGCTTCTACGTGTTCACCGTTGCGGCGCTCGGGATCGCGCTTGGAACGGTGGCCTCGACCATGGCACAGTTCGGCTTGCTGTCGATCCCGGTCCTGCTGGTGATGGTGCTGCTGTCGGGCAGCACGACCCCGCTCGAAAGCATGCCGGTGTGGCTGCAATATCTGATGAAGTTCATCAGCCCGACACCGCATTTCGTGATCTTCTCGCAGGACGTGCTATACCGCGGCGCGGACGCCTCGATCGTCTGGCCGGAGATTCTGATCACAGCGGTGATCGGCGGCGTCTTCTTCGGACTTGCGCTGTATCGTTTCCGCCGTGTCATTTTCAACGGCTGACTCTGATTCCAGATCTGCAGAGCGCGCCGATCCGCGTCGACCACGACAAGACGAGCGATCGACGCACTCCGCTTCTGCAGACTACCCCCGACGAGGCAGGCTCTAACTGGAAGGCGATCAAGGAACGATCAGACGTTCAGGTTCATCCAGATGGATTTTGGCTCGGTGAAATTCTCCAGCGCCGCTGTCCCATGCTCCCGACCGAGCCCGGAATCGCGATCGCCGCCCCACGGCAGCCGTACGTCGGTGTAGCCATAGGTGTTGATCCACACCGTGCCCGCCCGGACCCGCTTGGCAAACCGTTGCACCCGGCCCATGTCACGGCTCCAGACGCCAGCCGCCAGGCTGTAAGCGGTGCCGTTTGCGATCCTGAGCGCATCCGCCTCGTCCGTGAACTTGATGACGCTGACGACGGGACCGAAGATTTCCTCCTGCGAGATCCGCATCTCATGCGTGACGCCGGCAAACACGGCGGGACTGATGAAATAGCCACGGCCGGCGGCACGCTCGCCACCTGTCACCAGCGAAGCGCCTTCCTTCTGTCCGATGTCGACATAATCGAGGATCGTCTGCATCTGACGTTCGGAGATCACCGGGCCGAGCGAGGTGGCGCGATCGAGCGGATCGCCGATCCGCAAGGCGTTCGCCCGCGCCGCCAGCCGCGCGACCACCTCGTCATAGACGCCTTCCTGCGCGAGCACGCGCGATCCGGCCGAGCAGACCTGCCCGGTGTTGAAGAAAATGCCGCTGGCGGCCGCCTTCGACGCCGCGTCCAGGTCGGCATCGTCGAAGATGACGTTGGCCGATTTCCCGCCGAGCTCAAGCGAGACACGTTTGAAGTTGCCGGCGGCGCCCTTCATGATGCCGCGGCCGACGCCGGGCGATCCGGTGAAAGTCACCTTGTCGACATCGGGATGATTGACCAGGGCTTCGCCCACGGTGCGGCCGGGCCCGGTGACGATGTTGAGCACGCCGGACGGCAGGCCCGCCTCCAGCGCGAGCTCACCAATCCGCAGTGCCGATAGCGACGTCAGCTCCGCCGGCTTCATCACGACGGTGCAGCCGCAGGCCAGCGCCGGCGCGAGCTTCCACATGCCGATCATGAGCGGGAAATTCCACGGCACGATCGCAGCCACCACACCGACGGGTTCGCGCACGGTGTAGGTCAGCGCATCGTCGCGCGTGGAGATGACGTCGCCGCTGATCTTGTCGGCCCAGCCCGCATAATACGTCAGAGTGTCGAGCGCAGCAGGAAGGTCCTGACGCAGGATCGCCGCGATCGGCTTGCCGGCATCGAGGCTCTCCAGCTCGACGATCTCATCGGCATGGTCGCGGAGCAGCTGCGCCCATCTGAGCAGGATGTTGCCGCGCTCGGCAGCCCTCATCGTGCGCCACGGTCCCTCGAAGGCCCGCCGTGCAGCCGCCACGGCGCGATCGACGTCCGCCGCGTTGCCCTCGGCGATCGTCGCAATGACCTCCTCGGTCGCCGGATTGAGCGATTTGAACGTCCGCCCGGACAATGACGGCACGTGGCGCCCATCGATCAACAGCTGAAGCGGCCTTGCAAGATAAGCCGCAGCGCTCGATTCCCGGTCGTAATCATATGCAGTCGACATCATATTCCCTCCGTATCTTGTATGCCAAGGTAGGAAGAAATATGAGATCGTAAATATGATATGTTCTGCCTATGGCGGCCGGAACATATGAACTCGCCTTCATAACAGGGGCTCGGCAATGCTGCGGATTACGATTGAGCCCGTCTGGCGGTTTCACAAGGAGGAGAGTCCGCAGAGCATCGTCGTGATGCTCGGCGTTCTCAGCGAGATCGGGAAGACCGGCAAGATCACCAGCGCCGCCAATGACGCGCATCTCTCCTATCGGCATGTGTGGAATCTGATCGAGCAATGGTCCGATTTCTTTGGCGTGCCGCTGGTCGAGACGCGTCGTGGCAAGGGATCGAGACTGACCGCTTTCGGCGAGAAGCTGGTCTGGGCGGGCGAACGGATGCAGGCGAGGCTCGGTCCGCAATTGGAGAACCTCGCGCAGGAGCTGGCGACCGAGATCAAGCCATTCCTGCAGCAGCGTCCCTCGGTAATCCGCGTGCATGCCAGCCATGGCTTTGCCGTGGCCAAGCTGCGAGAACTGCTCGACCGCGAGCCCGGCATCGGCGTCGACCTGCGCTATGTCAGCAGCCAATATTCCCTGGCCTCGCTAGCTCAAGGGGCCTGCGACCTGTCGGGCCTCCACCTGCCGCGCGGCGAGCTGCGCGCACAAGGGATCCAGGCCTGCCGGGAATGGCTCGATCCGAGGCACGACCGCGTCATCAGCTTCGTGACCCGCGAGATGGGATTGATGGTCAAGCGCGGCAATCCGCTCGACATCCGCGCGCTCCCCGACCTCGCGGATGGCAGGGCCCGCTTCGTCAATCGCGACCACGATTCCGGAACGCGGCTGCTGTTCGACCAGTTGCTGGCATCACATGGACTTGACGAGACCCGCATCAACGGCGCGCAGCAGATCGAGTTTACCCACGCCGCCGTGGCCGCCTATGTCGCAAGCGGCATGGCGGACGCGTGCTTCGGCGTCGAGGCCGCCGCCCGGCAGTTCGGGCTCGATTTCATCCGCGTCCTGACCGAGGATTATTTCTTCGTCTGCCGCCAGTCCTTCCTCGACACCGAGCCGATGCGCCGCGTGATCGAGCTGATGAAAGGCCGCGAATTCCACGAGGCGATCGCCGCACTGCCCGGTTATCAGCCCGCCGAGACCGGGTCGGTCCATACCGTGCGCGAGTTTCTCGACCGCGTCGACACCGGGGCATAGCCCTGCCCCACCGGGAGCGGACTGGACGGAGCGCGCTTCTCCGCGTTATATTCACGTTCATACAACGTAAGCCGTCAAGCAGACGTACAGCAGCGCCGTACCGAGGAGCGAATCTCCTGATGATCCATTCTCGTCGCTCCGCGGTGGCCCTTCGTCATGTTGCATTCGAGGATCTTGGCCTGCTCGCGCCGATCATGGAGCGCAACGGCTGGGATGTCTCCTTCTGTGAGGCCACGGTCGAAGACCTGACACATGCCTCGATCAGGGATGCCGACCTCATGATCGTGCTGGGCGGACCGATCGGGGTCTACGAGACGGAGAGCTATCCGTTCCTGACCGACGAGATCGCGCTCGTGGAACACAGATTGAAGCGGAACCTTCCGACGCTCGGCATTTGCCTCGGCAGCCAGATCATGGCGCGCGCGCTCGGGGCCCGCGTGCACAAGGGCCCGGTCAAGGAGATCGGCTGGGGCAAGGTCGAACTGACCAAGCAAGGCGCATTGTCGTGCCTGAAGGGACTGCAGGACGGCAGCGCCGTCGTTCTACACTGGCACGGCGACACCTTCGAGCTACCGCCAGAGGCCGTACGGCTCGCGTTCAACGAAAATTATGAAAATCAGGCGTTCGCTTACGGCCAACATGCGCTCGCCCTGCAATTCCACCTTGAAGCCGATCCGCGACAACTCGAAGAATGGTACGTCGGCCATGCCGTCGAACTTGCTGCCGCCAATATCGCGGTGACGGATCTGCGCGCGCAAACACAGCGCCACCGTGCCGGCCTTCTCGCGCAAGCCGAACGGGTCTTCGGCCAATGGCTGCATCAGATCGCGCCGATCGAGAGCTTCCGCCTTCCGAGGGTCGAGGCGTGAAGCCATCGCCAAGTCGAAACCGTGGCCTCCAGCCCTGCGGACAACGACACGATGCCTGCTCGATAGGTCGAGGGGCAATAGACCTCCATAACCCGTCAAGATCGGAGCATGGCCGGGAGCGGTTCGTTCTCATGCCCAGGCAAATCGGGAAAGGTCGCCGCTCAAGACAAAGTCGAACGTCTCACGGGCGAACTTGGCTGTGGCAAGCTTAACGTCGCGTGACATGGTGATGTTCTGACAAAGAAATCTGATGTTATTGATCTCTTTGCGCAGCAAATTCAGCTTCATATCGTCTTCACTGAAATTCAGGTCATATTCGTACCGGTACCCCTCTACGAAGCTCGCAAAGATGGCAGCCTCATCTTCATTGCCTTCCGCACGCAGCGCCCAGATGAATGTCGCGATATCGTATGCAAGCGGCCCACGACCTGAAAATTCGAAGTCAAAAAGCACCGCTTTCCCATCACTGTTGATTGCGTTGCCCAGCCAGGCGTCACCGTGGCAGATGCCAAACAATGCGGCGGACTCGTCGGCCAACTGGTCGACCAAATCGGTCAGATCTCGAAACACTACCCGTACGGCCGGGTCAATGTCGTCCCCGCCGTTGACGTTGATGGCCAGTGTGCGCGCCAGCCCCTCGATCGGTGCACGGTGCAGCTGAGCCAGCGATTGCCCGAAAGCGCGAGCGTCTTGCGCAGTCGTCGTGAGCGCACATCCGGGGATCGTTCGGCTCAGCAAGACATTGTACTCGATGCCATTGACCGTTTCGGGGCCAAGAACCGAGACTCCATCAATATCGGCGAGCTCATGGCATGGCACGTCATGCTTGCGCAAACTCGCTATCAAGGCAGCTTCGCTTTCAAGCTCATCGCGACTATGCAAAGTGGCGGGCGAGAATCGAACAAACAAATCATCATGTTCGCTCACAACGCGCAGATTCTTGTTGACCCCGTCCGTGATCATCCGCACGGCTCCCGGCGCAATATCGAACCAGCCGGCAACGAGTGCTTCGAAGTTGGTCACGCTAAAAGTCCAGCTTTATAGTTTTTCGATCGCAGAGAAAGCCGATAGCATCGGCAGCCGCATACTCCTCCGTAGGCAAATTGCGGCTTTCCAGGTCTTCTGCCGAGAAGCCGGCATGTATTGACGGCTGTCAAGGAGGAAATCTCTGCATCGGACGGCACTGATTACCCTGTTACGGCGGTCGAACCGCGCTTGGCTCTCAGGTCCGCAGCCGATCTCCATCCCTCGCCCTCGCCCTCGCAGGCTCGAAACGACACAGAATCACGAAAGATGCGACGCTTTCCAGCTTAACTCCGCCACAAATGCCGGATCCATCGCGACTACGTGCCGCCGATTCAATTCTTTGTTATATTTCAACGCACCCATCGCCGGCCAGCACGAAGCTCCGTCTGTCGCCGCCGCTCATCGCGGTGGCTCGCCTCATCCTATCGTGATATATACATGAATATAACGAGGCCGAGACGGCCCGTTCGACAGGGAGTGCAATGCCTATGACTGACTATAGCCTTTTGATCGACGGACGAATGGTTCCCGGCGATCTGATCATGCCTGTTCTCAACCCGGCAACCGAGGAGGTGCTGGCGCAATGTCCGCGCGCCTCCAAGGAGCAGCTCGACCAAGCAGTCGCAGCCGCCAATGCCGCCTACCCGGCCTGGGCTGCAACCCCGATCGAGGAGCGACGCCGTCTCATCGGCAAGATGGCCGATATCGTCGAAGCCAACGCGAGCGAGCTTGCTCGCATCCTGACCAGTGAACAGGGCAAGCCGCTGACCGACGCCACCGGCGAAGTCTTCGGCATGGCGGCCTTCTTCCGCTATCTCAGCTCGCTCGATCTGCCGATGCGGGTGATCGAGAATTCCGGCGAACGCCGCGTCGAAGCCTATCGCCGTCCGCTCGGCGTCGTCGGCGCGATCATCCCCTGGAACTACCCGCTTCTGATCCTCAGCTTCAAGCTGCCGTCGGCCCTGCTTGCCGGCAACACGCTGGTGGTGAAGCCGGCCCCCACGACCCCGCTCTCGACGTTGCGTTTTGCCGAGCTTGTCAAAGATGTGCTCCCGCCGGGCGTCCTCAACGTCATCGCCGACGCCAACGACCTTGGCGACCACATGACCAGGCATCCCGATATCCGCAAGATCTCCTTCACCGGCTCGACCGCGACAGGCCAGAAGGTGATGGCGAGCGCATCCCAGACGTTGAAACGGATCACGCTGGAGCTTGGCGGCAACGATGCCGGCATCGTGCTCGACGATGTCGATCCGAAGACGGTCGCGCCAGGCATCTTCGAAGGCGCTTTCCAGAACTCGGGCCAGGTCTGCCTCGCCATCAAGCGACTCTACGTGCATGAGAGCGTCTATGACGACGTCTGCAACGAGCTGGTGACGATCGCCAAGAATACCGTGGTCGATGACGGCGCCAAGCAAGGGACGAAGCTCGGGCCGCTGCAGAACAAGATGCAGTACGAGAAGGTCAAGGCGTTTCTCGAGGATGCGCATAAGAACGGCAAAGTCATCGCCGGCGGCGCGGCCATGGACCGCCCGGGATATTTCATCGAGCCGACCATCGTGCGCGACATCAAGGAAGGCTCGAAGCTTGTCGACGAGGAGCAGTTCGGTCCGGTGCTCCCCGTGATCAAATATTCCGACAACGATGATGTGATCCGTCGCGCCAATGCCTCGAGCTACGGCCTGGGCGCTTCGGTCTGGTCGTCCAATCCCGCGCGTGCGCACGACATTGCAGGCCGAATCGAGGCCGGGACGGTCTGGATCAACAAGCATCTCGACATGGCGCCGAACATTCCATTCGGGGGCGCCAAGCAGTCAGGGATCGGCACCGAATTCGCCGAAGAAGGCTTGGCCGAGTTCACGCAGTTGCAGATCATCAACGGACCGGCGGCGACGGCTTGAGCCAATCATAGGGGCTGCGGCAAGCCGCAGCCCCTCAAACAACCGTTGCCGCAATCCTCAAGAGGGAGCCGCGCGATGTTCGATGCCCAGTGCGATCTTGCTGCCTTGGTCTTCGATCCCGGCGAAGACCCGGACTCGGTGCTGCGCGAATTTGCCGCAAGCTCGAATGCAAACGGCTTCCGTGCGGTCGGTCTGGTACAGATCGGACGCCATTACGTGGATGTCCCCAACATTTCGGCAATGCTTCTGCACGACGGCTCGGAGCTTGCGCTGTTGCAGGATGTTGGATCTCGTTCTCCCGGTCGCCGGCTGAAAGTGAGCCGTCTGCTGAACGCGGGGGCTCGAGTGGCGCGTGCGCTCGACGACGGCGCCGACATCCTGATCATCAACCGCTTCGGTCGAGAAGAGTGCGCAGGCCGGGGCCTCCGCTACCTCATCGAACGGGCTATTGATGCCGACATCCCCGTGGTGATCGCCGTTCCTCGCCACCGCTTCACGGACTGGATCAAGTTTGCGGAGGGCATGAGCGTCAAGCTTCGCTGCGATCGCGATGCACTCGATGGCTGGTGGCACGGGGTCTCGAGGCGCCATGCGGTCCCAATCCAGCAACGGGCTCCCACCGTTTGCGAAGTCTTCAAATGAGAGCATGGCCGGCAATCTGCGCCGCCAATTCATGATGCTGTCGTAGACGCGTTTTGCCGTTCATCGCAGCCGTTCCGTTCGGCCTACTCCGCATCCTGTATAGGATCAGATATAGCTTATTGATTATCAAAGATATTCGGCGATCACCGTTGACGCCGGACTGCTAACGGATCATTTTTCGCCGCCGTTCCGACACGGAGCCGAACAGAGCTCGCAGAAAGCCGTTGGCACCAGGTACCCACCGTACCGTCTTATCTGCTCAACAAACAGGCAGAGCGATCCAGGAAACGCGCAGAGAAGGGTGGTCTTCGGCCCGCTACGGCTCGCCGAAGACCCGCATTCGCGCATTGAAGAATGAAAGGACGTCTTATGGCAACGACGACAGCAGAGCTCGAGGCACTGCTGATGCAGCGCTCGCTCACCGACACGCAGCTTATCGCGGCGACGGAGAAGGCAGCCGATTTCCGAATCCTCCCCGACGCCACCGTGATCAAGATCGGTGGACAGAGCGTGATCGACCGCGGCCGCGCTGCCGTCTACCCGCTCGTCGACGAGATCGTCGCCGCTCGTCACAGCCATAAGCTCTTGATCGGGACCGGCGCCGGCACACGGGCGCGGCACCTCTACTCGATCGCGGCAGGGCTCAATCTGCCGGCGGGCGTGCTGTCGCAGCTCGGCGCCTCCGTTGCCGACCAGAACGCGGTGATGCTCGGGCAGCTCTTGGCCAAGCACGGCATCTCCGCAGTCGATGGCGCCGGGCTTTCGGCGGTGCCGCTCTATCTCGCCGAAGTGAACGCGGTCGTCTTCAGCGGCATGCCGCCTTACGGCCTCTGGATGCGCCCTGCGCCTGAGGGCGTCATCCCGCCCTACCGCACCGATGCCGGCTGCTTCCTGGTCGCCGAGCAGTTCGGCTGCAAGGCCATGATCTACGTGAAGGACGAAAACGGCCTCTACACCGCGAACCCGAAGACCGAGAAGAAGGCCACCTTCATTCCGAAGATCACGGTGGCGGAGATGAAGGCCAAGGGGCTCGCCGATTCCGTGCTCGAATTCCCGATGCTCGACCTGCTCGAGCAGGCCCGCCATGTCCACCAGGTTCAGGTCGTCAACGGCCTCGTCCCCGGCAATCTCACCCGCGCGCTCGCCGGCGAGCACGTCGGCACCATCATTACTGCGAGCTGAAAGGCCGACTGCCATGGACGACACCACCAACACCATCAAGCACGTCGCCTCGCCGCTCGCGCGCCAGACCCTGCTCGACGACAAGCTCACCCGCCCCGTTGCCGGCCGGCGCCCGATCCCGCTTCTACCCTGGCTCCAGGTCGTCAAGATCGGCGGCCGCTCGATCATGGATCGCGGCGCCGAGGCGATCCTGCCGCTCGTGGACGAACTCCGGAAGCTGCTGCCCGAGCACAGGATGCTGATCCTGACCGGTGCCGGCATCCGCGCCCGCCATCTCTACGGCGTGGGTCTCGACCTCGGTTTGCCTGTGGGTTCACTGGCCCCGCTCGCGGCCAGCGAGGCCGGCCAGAACGGCCACATCCTGGCAAGCCTGCTGGCTCCGGAGGGCGTCTCCTACATCGAGCATCCTACGATCGCGAACCAGCTCGCCATCCACCTCGCTGCCGCACGTGCCGTCATCGGCAGCGCGTTTCCGCCCTATCATCATCACGAATTCCCGACCTCGCGCATCCCCTCGCACCGCGCCGATACCGGCGCCTTCCTGATCGCGGACGCGCTCGGTGCAGCCGGGCTCACGATCGTGGAGGACGTGGATGGGGTCTACAGCAGCGATCCGAACGGACCCGGCGGCGCGAAGGCGGAGCTGTTGGCCGAGACCAGCGCCGCTGAACTTGCGAAGCTCGAGGGCACCCTGCCCTTCGATCGGACGCTGCTCGAGGTGATGACCTCCGCGCGCCATATCGCACGCGTGCAGATCGTGAACGGGCTGGTGCCGGGCCGACTTAGCGCTGCGCTACGCGGCCAGCACGTCGGCTCGATCATTCACACCGGCGCACGCCCGGCCTGATCGAAGCGACCGACATACAGCGAAGGCCGCTCGCTCCGGCAAGCGGCCTTCATCTTGTTATCCCGTCACCGGAAAGCGTGGCCGCTCTCGTCCTGCCATCAGGGCAGATCGATGCCTCGCGCAGGCGCGGCTTGCAGCAACTCCTCCTTGGCCTGCCGCTGCAAGGTGCGGCCGCGCCAGATCGAGCCCGCGATGAGGACGACGAGCGCTGCCAAGGTCGAGACCACCGTCTCCATCACATCGAGATGGATGCCGAAATGAGTCTTGCCGGCGAATAGCGTCGAAGCAGCTTCGACATTCATGATCACCGTGCCATCCAGCAGGTAGTGCAGAAGCGGCTCGATCGCCGGATCGGTCGCGATCACCTCGCCGGCCACCCAACCGAGCAGCATCGCGCCGAGCCAGACCAGGAGCGGGAAACGGTCGAGCACCAGCATGATCAGCGCAGCACCGGCGATGATCAGCGGAATGCTCATGGCAAGGCCGAGGATCAACAGCGAGGCATCGCCATTGGCGGCGGCCGCGACTGCAATGACATTGTCCAGGCTCATGACGACGTCGGCGAGCGCCACGATCCGGATCGCGTGCCACAGCGTGGTACCCGCAGCGATCTCGTCGTCTTCGTCTTCGGGCACCACGAGCTTGGCCGCGATCACGAGTAGCGCCAGCCCGCCGATCAGCTTCAAATAGGGCAACGCCATCAGCGTCGCCACGATTCCGGTAAAGGCGATGCGCAGCGCGACCGCGATCCCCGAGCCGGCGACCATGCCCCAGAAACGATGGCGGCCATGAAGGCCGCGGCAGGCCAGCGCGATCACCAGCGCATTGTCGCCGGACAGCAGGATATTGATCCAGATGATCTTGCCGAGCGCCAGCCAGAAGCCGGCGGTCTGAACGCTGTTCTGGAATTGCGCCAAGACGTGGCCGAGACCGGCGGGATCAGTGACCTGCGACAGCCAATTCACGGCCTACCCCTTCGCTGCCGCCCATCGGAGCAGGACGGCGATCACGGCGCGGAGGCCATTCGGGCTCCGCGCCCCGCGCTCAACCGACGATTGCGTTGCCGGAGAAGAACTGAGCGATTTCGACCGCGGCGGTTTCCGGTGCATCCGAGCCGTGCACCGAGTTCTCGCCGATCGACTTCGCATGCAGCTTGCGGATCGTGCCGTCCGCAGCCTTGGCGGGATCGGTAGCGCCCATCACGTCGCGGTACTTCTGGATCGCGCCCTCGCCTTCCAGGACCTGAACGACGACCGGACCCGAGATCATGAAGTCGACCAGTTCGCCGAAGAACGGGCGCGCCTTGTGCACGGCATAGAAGGTCTCGGCCTGTTCGCGGCTCATGCGAATGCGCTTCTGGGCAACGATCCGAAGGCCGGCCTTCTCGATCAGCGCGTTGATCGCGCCGGTCAGATTGCGCTCGGTCGCGTCGGGCTTAATGATCGAAAAGGTGCGTTCAATCGCCATGATATCGTCCTCAAGAAGAGCAGGTTTTGTGGGTTGCGGGCTTATATCGGCGTGATCGGGCGACCGCAAGCGAGCAGGACGGATTAGTCCGACACGTCAAAAGTGCGCCGTCAGTCCGGGGCAGCCCGTCAGGGCCGAACCCGGAATCTCGTCATTCCGGGTTCGATGCTGTCGCATCGCCCGGAATGACGCTGGGAGAAGCAGCGTAGCGGTTACAACAATTTCACAATCCTGAACCCAGTCTGAAGGGCGTGTGCCACCAGCATTCACCTTCTCGGACGTAAGATCCTCTTCATCAGGCGGTGGCGAGCTGTCTCGTCAGGAGCGCCATCTCCCAGCCTCACGCGTCGTTCAGTGTGGCGCCATCAGCGCCGTAACCCAGGAGACGATCATGTTGCGCAAACTCTCCCTCATGGCGGTCGCCGCAGTGTCTTTGGGCGCAGCCGCCCTCGCCCCGACGGCGGCCTCGGCTCATTGGCACGGCGGCTGGTATGGCGGATGGCATGGCTATGGCTGGCACCGCCCCTGGTACGGTCCGCGCGTCTTCGTCGGTGGCCCCTATTACAGCTACGGCTATGGTGGGTGCTACGTTCGCCGCCTGGTCCCGACCCCCTGGGGGCCGCGCTGGCGCCTTATCAACCGCTGCTATTAAGCGAGTATCGGCGCAGCTCTCCGGTCCCCCGCAGCGCCGATCTTGAGAAGCCCCGGCGAGCCCCCGCCGGGGCTTTTTTTCATTCCTTGTTTACTAAAATCCCCTGCAATCTCAGCGGGAGCGGAAACCAATCTCCCCGCCATGACTTGGTACGGCATCATATTGAACACGCTTCTGGAACTCTGCCATGACCGGCTGTACCACCGATTTCAGCGAGGCGATGGATCGCAAGACCAGCCGATCGATCTGCGACGCCGTGGGGGAACGGCTGCAGCGCAGCCTGCCGCCGGATAGCCGCCTGCCCCGCCAGCTCCAGCGCCTGATCGACGAACTGGGAAAGCAGGATCGCGACATGGGACGGGCAGAGTGAGCCCGGTATGGCGCGGAGGTCACAATCGGTCATATCGCAGGCCGTGATCACAAAGCGGTTGCGTTTGGTGCCGGCTGCGGTGACAACGCCCGCATGCTTTCCATCACCGACATCTCGATCCGGCTCGCCGGACGGCTTCTCATCGACAGCAGCTCGGTGCAGATCGTACCCGGCGCCCGCGTCGGCCTCGTCGGCCGCAATGGCACCGGAAAATCGACACTGTTCAGGGCGATCCGCGGCGAACTCGCGCTCGAAAGCGGCGCGATCAGCCTGCCGCCCCGCTGGCGGGTGGGCAGCCTGGCGCAAGAGGCGCCGAACGGCCCCGAAAGCCTGATCGAGGTCGTACTCAAGGCCGATCTGGAACGCGACGCCCTGCTGCGCGAAGCCGAAACCGCGACCGATCCGCACAGGATCGCGGACATCCAGACGCGGCTTACGGATATCGATGCCCATTCGGCCCCGGCGCGCGCCGCCGCAATCCTGAGCGGCCTTGGTTTCTCGACCGAGGACCAAGCCCGCGCCTGCGCCGAATTCTCCGGCGGCTGGCGCATGCGAGTGGCGCTGGCTGCGACCCTGTTCGCCGCACCCGACCTCCTGCTGCTGGACGAGCCGACCAACTATCTCGACCTGGAAGGTACGTTGTGGCTGGAGGATCATCTTGCGCATTATCCGCGCACCGTGATCGTGATCAGCCACGACCGCGACCTTTTGGAAACCTCGGTCGACCAGATCCTGCATCTCGACCGCGGGAAATTGACGCTTTATCGCGGCAGCTACTCCTCGTTCGAGGAGCAACGCGCCACACGCGAGATGCTCGACGCCAAGGCGGTGAAGCGCCAGGAGGCGGAGCGCGCCCGCCTGCAGGCCTTCGTCGACCGCTTCAAGGCCAAGGCCTCGAAGGCGCGCCAGGCGCAATCCCGCGTCAAGATGCTGGAGCGGATGAAGCCGATCGCCGCACTCGTCACCCAGGACGTGCGCGAGATCACCTTCCCCGCACCGGAGAAGTTGCTGTCACCGCCGATCATCGCCGTCGACAATGCCTCAGTGGGCTATGACCCTGCACAGCCCGTACTCAACCGCGTCACCTTGCGCATCGACAATGACGACCGTGTCGCGCTGCTCGGCGCCAACGGCAACGGCAAGTCCACGCTGGTGAAGCTGCTGGCCGGCCGGCTGGCGCCGTTCTCCGGCAAGGTCACCCGTGCCGACAAGCTCTCCATCGCCTATTTCGCCCAGCATCAGCTCGATGAGCTCGATGAGGCCGGCTCGCCCTACAGTCATGTGCGCAAGCTGATGCCGGACGCGCCGGAATCGAAAATCCGGGCACGTGCAGGCGCGATCGGCTTTTCGGGCAAGGCGGCCGATACCCTGGTGAAGAGCCTGTCGGGTGGCGAGAAGGCGCGGCTGCTCCTGGGCCTCGCGACCTTCTTCGGTCCCAACATGATCATCCTGGACGAACCGACCAACCATCTCGACATCGACAGCCGCGCCGCGCTCGCGGAGGCGATCAATGAATTCCCGGGCGCGGTGATCATGGTCTCGCACGATCGCTATCTGATCGAGGCCTGTGCCGATCGGCTTTGGGTGGTGGCCGATCACACCGTGAAGACCTACGATGGCGATCTCGATGAATACCGGCGCATGGTGCTGTCGACGCGGAGCGGCGCGCCGGCGCGCGGGAACGAACGTGCTCAGACGGCCGAGAAGGCGGAGCGGCCACGCGGCGACAACAGGCGGAGCGCACTGAAGCAGAAGATCTCCGCGGCCGAAGCGGAGATCGCGCGCATTACCGACATCATCGCCAAGATCGACACGGCGCTGGCGATGCCTGATATTTTCAGCCGTGATCCGAAACAGGCGGCACAATTGTCGAAGGCGCGCGCCAACGCGACCGAAGCGCTGCAGCGCGCCGAAGAGCAATGGCTGCTGGCGAGCAGCGCCTATGAGGATGCAGCGGCGGGCTAGCGGAGAGCCGACTGTTTCCGTTCAAAAAATATCCGCTCGAAGCAGCGCGAAAGAGGTCCGTGGCCTGAACCTCTCAAGGCAATTTCGGTCCTGCCCGATACAAATATTCGCGGAGGTCGTTCAGGTCGCCGCGTGCTTCTTCTTGCCCTTCGGTTTGACAACCTTCGGCGGCGGACCGGCATCCGGGGCCTTCTCGACCGAGCTCAACCGGCCGCCGGTGAAGGTGTAGATGCCGGCGCGCCCACCATGCAGCCACGTCACCGTCGCAACCCGCGCATCACCCGCGCCGGAGATGTTGACGCTGTCGGGCGCGCCGATGCCGCGCACCACGTCGCATTCGGTGTGACCAAGCGCGACACTGCCGGCGGTCTGCGGCGGACCGCCGGCGGCATCGGTCGATGCATTGGCATCGGCAGGAGCGACCGCAGGGGCCATCCCGGGACAGCCACCTTCCGCGCTGACGAGGTCGTCGGCCGTGACCGGCTTGTCAGGAGTGAGCGGCGGCGAATCGATCGAGATGTTGCGGATGAACAAGCGGCTCGGCCGCGAGAACCACTCGGCGTCCTTTGAAAGCAGATCGGACGCGCCCGAGCAGCCGGACACGACCGGCGCGAGCGCAAGGAACACCAAGATGTGCGTCAGTCTTCGGGTGTGATCTCGCACCATAAACCCCGCCGAATTACCACCGAGTAGCGATTTAACCCGTTGTCCCACCACCACTTTGCGGCACGTTCGTGGCTATACCAACGCCCTGCCGACAAAACGGCAAATTATCATCAACCGCATGGGGTAGCTATTGGCGCCGTTGCCAGCGTCCCCGCTCGTCGGTCTGCCAATAGGTGACTTCGAATCCGCGAGCCTTGCAGTCGGTCCACGCCGCGCGAGCGTTTGCCAGCCCATCCGGATCGTCACCATTGAACACCAGGACCATCCGTTCATAGCTATGCGCATCCGCCGGCAGCGGCGCGTTGTCCACAAGGAAACGCACCGTCGCGCCGTTCGGATTGCCCTCTTCCATCGACAGCACCACCGGTTGCTCGGCCACGTCGGCCACCCGCCAGGTTGCGTGCGGCAGAAACGAATCGTCACGATAGGTCCACAGATGGGCATCGAGCGCATCGGTCCGCTCCGGCGACGTCGCCTGCACCACCACCCGCCAGCCCCGCTCGAGCGATTTCTCAAGCAAGGGCGGCAACACGCTTTCCAAAGACATGTTTTGCAGGTGGTAGAACAGGACTTCGGTCATCGCGCGCCCTATCGTTTGGCCTCGTAGAAATCGGCCACCAGCCGATCCAGCAGACGGACGCCGTAACCGGAGCCCCAGCTCTGGTTGATCTCCGATTTCGGCGCCCCCATCGCGGTCCCCGCGATGTCGAGATGCGCCCAGGGCGTGTCGCCGACGAAGCGCTGCAGAAACTGCGCGGCCGTGATCGAGCCGCCATGGCGCGAGCCGGTGTTCTTCATGTCGGCGAACTGCGAATCGATCAGCTTGTCGTATTCGGGCCCGAGCGGCATCCGCCACACCTTCTCGTCGGTCTCCTGCCCGGCCTTGGTCAAACGTTCCGCGAGTTCGTCATTGTTGGAGAACAGGCCGGCGTGCTCGGTGCCGAGCGCAACCATGATCGCGCCGGTCAAGGTGGCCAGATCGATCATGAATTTCGGCTTGAACTTGGTCGCGACGTACCAGAGCACGTCGGCGAGCACGAGGCGCCCTTCGGCGTCGGTGTTGATGATCTCGATGGTCTGGCCCGACATGGATGTCACGATGTCGCCCGGGCGCTGCGCGTTGCCGTCGGGCATGTTTTCCACAAGGCCGATGGCACCGACGACGTTCACCTTGGCCTTGCGCGCAGCGAGCGCATGCATCAGGCCGACGACACAGGCCGCGCCGCCCATATCGCCCTTCATGTCCTCCATGCTGCCGGAGGGCTTGATCGAGATGCCACCGGTATCGAAGCAGACCCCCTTGCCGACGAAGGCGACCGGTTGATCGCCGCGCTTGCCGCCGTTGTAACGCATCACGACGGTGCGACCCGGCCGGGCCGAGCCCTGGGCGACGCCGAGCAGCGCCCCCATGCCGAGCTTCTTCATCGCAGACACGTCGAGGACATCGACGGTCACGCCGAGTTTACGCAACGCCCCCGCCCGCTTGGCGAATTCTTCGGGATAGAGCACGTTGGGCGGCTCGTTGACGAGGTCGCGGGCGATGATCACGCCATCGGTAATGTGCGACCGTGGAGCGAACGCCTTCTTGGCGGCCGCGGGGTCGGCCACGGCGATCGAAATGCTCGCGGGCAGCCCGCCGTCATCGTCCTTCTTCTTGGTCTTGTACCGGTCGAAACGATAGGCCCGCAGCCGGATCCCGGCTGCGAGCGCGCCGATCTGATCCGGCGTCATGGCCCCCTCGGGGAGCTCGGCAAGCACGGTCACCGGTTCGCTCTTTACATTGAGCTTTCCCGCCAAGGCCCCGCCATACTTCAGGAAATCCTTTTCCTTTGGCTCTTTGTCCTTGGGGCCTTTGTCCTTGCCGTCCTTGGCGCCATCCTTGGCCTTCCCGGTACCGATCACGATCAAGCGCTGAATCTTGATTCCATCGGGTGCGAGCAGGTCGAGGGCAGACCCGTCCTTGCCTTTGAACTGTCCGGCGCTCGCAGCGCGCTTGATCAACTCGGGCGCGGCGCCGAGCGCCTTCGCGGTGGCGGGACCGATTCGCAACGAGTCGTCACAGAACGCCACCACGATACCGCGCAACGCGGTCGACAATGGAACGAAGCCGACCTTGACGGCGTCGGACATCAAGCAATCCTCCAATAATCATGAGCCGCCGGACGCCTTATCCGTCCCCCAATCGAGGGGCAAGGCACGATTGGCGGCGTTTCGGAACGCGACGTCGCAACACTATGGCCCGCCGTTGCCTCCGCTGCCAAGCGCCGCGTGGCCAGCGCGCCACAACAGTTAAATTTTAACCGTATTATAACGGCGCCATGGCACAGCCATTTTGTTGACAGATCAAAGGGATGGTAGTGAGAATCTTGGCCTTCGGGAAAGTGTTCAACCCGTTAGGCTCGGAGCCGCTTTCGGGGTAGTTTGCAGGTGCTCGTCGGGGGGCGGCGAGCGGGTTGTGCGGGTCAGGATGGGGTCGATCGACAGGTATATTTTCCGCACGACCCTGGCGTCGTTTGCGGTGGTCTTGATCAGCCTCACGGGCGTGATCTGGATTACGCAGGCGTTGCGCGGTATCGACCTGATGACGAGCCAGGGCCAGACGATCCTGACCTTCCTGGGCATCACGGGTCTGGTGATCCCGTCCTTGATTGGGGTGATTTCGCCGATCGCGGTGATGATCTCGATCTCGCACACGCTGAACAAGCTCGCGACCGATTCAGAGATCATCGTGATGAACGCGGCCGGCATGTCGCCATTCCGGCTATTCCGCCCATTCGTCTACGCTACCTGTGTCGTGGCGGTGCTGGTGACCTTCATCGCCGCCTATATGGCGCCCGATGGCCTGCGCCGGATCAAGCAATGGGACGCCGAGATCACGGCCGACGTGCTCACCAACATTCTGCAGCCCGGCAGCTTCAAGCAGCTCGATCAGGGGCTGACGATTCGCATCCGCGAACGCAAGCCGGGGGGCGAGCTTGCCGGGATCATGATCGACGACCGGCGCGATCCCAAGGAGCGCAACACGATCATCGCCGACCGCGGCACTGTCGTGAAGAACGGCGACGGCTCGTTCCTGGTGCTCGAGGACGGCAATCTCGAGCGATTCGAGATCGGCAAGCGTGAGCCGGCGCTGGTGGCGTTCGCTCGCTACGCCTTCGACATGTCGAAATTCTCCAGCCAAGGCCACGATGTCGCGCTCGGCATTCGCGAGCGCTATCTGTGGGAATTGTTGGAGCCGGACGAGAACGACCCGATCTACAAGCAGATCCCGGGACAGTTCCGGCAGGAACTGCACGACCGTTTCCTGGCGCCGCTCTATCCCTTCGCCTTCGCCGCCCTGACCTTCGCGTTTCTGGGGGCCCCACGCACCACCCGTCAGAGCCGCAACTTCTCGATGGGCGGCGCAATTCTCACCGTGTTCGGGGTGCGCATGGCCGGCTTCGCCTGCTCGGTGATGACGGTCAAGACCCCGGTTGCCGCACTGGTCCAGTATCTCATGCTGTTCGGCGTCATCGGCCTCTCGGTCTGGATCATCGTTGGCGGCGTGGTGGTCGAGCCGCCGCCGGCCCTGATGGAGGCGATCAACAGGTCCAATGCGCGCATCGCGCGGCTGTTCGGAAGGCCGGCCACCGCATGAGCATGGTCACCAACACGCTTGGGCGCTATTTCGCCGGCCGGTTTCTGGTTTCAGCCATCGGCGTGTTCGCGAGCATTTTCGTGCTGCTCGTGCTGGTCGATTACATCGAGATGGTGCGCAGAACCTCCGGCATTGCCTCGGCCTCGGCGATCATGGTCGCGGAGACGTCGCTGTTTCGCGTGCCGCAGCTGCTCGAGAAGATGATGCCGTTCTGCGTCCTGATCGGCGCCATGACCTGCTATCTGGCGCTGTCGCGGCGGCTCGAACTGGTGGTGGCGCGCGCCGCCGGCGTCTCCGCCTGGCAATTCATCGCCCCGGCCCTGGTCAGCTCGATCCTGCTCGGGATCCTCGCCACCGCCGTCTACAACCCGGTCTCCGCCAACTTGCGGGAGTTGTCCAAGCGGATGGAAGCGGAACTGCTCGGCTCCGCGCCGGCCGGCGGCGTCCAAGATGCCTCCGGCTTCTGGCTCAACCAGATCAACAGTGACGGCCAGGTCATCATCAACGCCGCGCGCAGCGAGCAGCAGGGCGCACGACTGACCGGGCTCACGCTCTTCCGGTTCGATACGGACAACCAGTTCAAAGAACGAATCGAAGCGAGAGAGGCGACGCTCGAGGAAGGCCACTGGCTGTTCCGATCGGTGCGCCGATTCTCGCTCGATGAGCCCCCGGTCGATCAGCCGACCTTCATTTTGCCGACAACTCTGACGCCGGCCCAGGTCCGCGACAGCTTTTCCACCCCCGAAACTGTGTCGTTTTGGCAACTGCCGAGCTACATCCGTTCGTCGGAAAGCTCAGGCTTCGCGACCGCGGGCTATCGGCTGCAGTATCATAAGCTTATCGCGCAGCCATTTTTGCTGGCTGCGATGGTGATGTTGGCTGCGTCCGTGTCACTCAGGTTCTTCCGGATGGGTGGCGTTCAAAAAATGGTTTTGAGTGGCGTGGGCGCCGGCTTTCTGCTCTATGTGCTGTCGAAAGTAACTGAAGATTTGAGCAAGGCTGAGTTGATGCATCCGATCGCTGCGGCGTGGCTGCCCGTGTTCGTCGGCGGCCTCACCGGATTTTTGGCCTTGCTCTACCAGGAGGACGGTTAGTGCCGTTCGTCGCCGTCCGACAATCAGCTCTTGCCGCAGCCCGGCAGCAAGCCGTTGCGCGCTGCGCGTGCGCGCGCGCGTCTGTTGTCGTGTCCATTTTCTCGTCCGTTGTCCTCGGACCTCTGCTCGCCTTTGCGTTGACCCTGGTCGTTGCCGCCGCGCTCGACCTGGTCTCCGCCGCGCCCGCCTCGGCTCAGGGCTTCACCTACAATCCGCGCCCCCCGAAACCGGCTCCGCCGCGGGTGGCGAACGACAACCAGATGCTGGTGCAGGCGACCGAGGTCGACTACGACTACAACAACTCGCGGGTGTCGGCGGTCGGCAACGTGCAGCTGTTCTATAACGGCACATCCGTCGAAGCCGATCGGGTGATCTACGACCAGAAGACCAAGCGCCTGCATGCGGAAGGCAACATCCGCATGACCGACTCCGAGGGTAAGATCACCTACGCCAACAGCCTCGACCTCTCGGATGATTATCGCGACGGCTTCGTCGATTCGCTCCGCGTCGAGACCGAGGATCAGACGCGGATGGCGGCAACGCGGGCCGACCGCTCCAGCGGCAATTACACCGTGTTCCAGAACGGTGTGTACACGGCATGCGCGCCCTGTAAGGACGATCCGAAGAAGCCCCCGCTCTGGCAGGTCAAGGGTGCCCGGATCATCCATGATCAGAACGAGAAGATGCTCTATTTCGAGAACGCCCAGCTCGAATTCTTCGGCGTTCCGATGGCGTATATGCCGTACTTCTCGACCCCGGACCCGACGGTGAAGCGCAAGAGCGGCTTCCTGATGCCGGGCTTTTCCTCGTCGACAGCTTTCGGCTTCGGCGTCGAGATCCCGTATTATTGGGCGATCGCGCCCGACTACGACGCGACCTTCACCCCGCGCATCACCTCCAAGCAGGGCGTTCTGCTGCAGGCTGAGTTCCGCCAGCGGCTGAACAATGGCGCCTACCAGGTCAAGCTGTATGGCATAGACCAGCTCGATCGGAACGCCCTGGCCGGTCAGCCCGGTGACCGCCAGTTCCGCGGCGGCGTGGAGACCCATGGCCAATTCGCGCTGAACGACAAATGGGCGTTCGGCTGGGACGGCGTCGCGCTGTCCGACTATTTCTTCATGTCGGATTACCGGCTGTCGCAGTTCAAGGATCCCTACACCTCGTTCATGAGCCTGCCGACGGAAGCGATCTCGCAGCTCTATCTGACCGGGGTCGGCAACCGCAGCTTCTTCGACGCGCGCACGATGTACTTCCTGAGCTTCTCAGGAAACCAGCAGACCGTGCCGGTCGTCTATCCCGTGATCGACTACCAGAACGTGTTCAACTATCCGATCCTGGGTGGCGAGGTCAGCTACAAGACCAATTTCGTCAACCTGTCGCGGCAGACCGCCGCGTTCGATCCGGTGAACACGACGGCCAGCACCACCGGCCTCTGCGCGGTCGCCTCGGCCGATCCGCTGGCGCGCCTGCCGTCGCAATGTCTGCTGCGCGGCGTTCCCGGCACCTATACCCGCCTCACCGGCGAGGCGCAGTGGCGCCGCTCCTATACCGACTCGATCGGCCAGATCTGGACACCGTTCGCGATCCTGCGTGCGGATGCGATCAATGCGAGCATTTCGAACCAGCCCGGCGTGTCGAACTTCCTGCCGACCGGAGACACCCAGGCGTTGCGGGTGATGCCGACCGTCGGCCTCGAATATCGCTATCCGTTCATCAACGTGCAGCCGTGGGGAACCACCACGATCGAGCCGATCGCGCAGGTCATCGTCCGCCCCAACGAGACCTATGCCGGCAAGCTGCCGAACGAAGACGCCCAGAGCATGGTGTTCGACACTTCGAACCTGTTCGCGGTGGACAAATTCTCCGGTTATGACCGCGTTGAAGGCGGCGGCCGCGCCAATGTCGGCGTCCAGGCCACCACCCAGTTCGACCGCGGCGGAACCGTCAAGGCGGTGTTCGGGCAGTCCTACCAGCTGTTCGGGCTGAACTCCTTCGCGGTGCGGGACGTCACCAACACCGGCGTCGATTCCGGCCTGCAACGCGCGGCCTCGGACTATGTCGCGAGCGTCGATTATTCGCCCAACCGGACCTATACGTTCAGCGTCCGCTCGCGCTTCGACCAGCAGACCGCGACCATTCAGCGCTTCGAGGCCGAAGCCAGGGCCAATTTCGATCGCTGGTCGGTCGGCGTGACCTATGGCGATTATGCCGCCCAGCCCGATATCGGCTATCTGACCCGGCGCGAAGGCATCCTCGGCAGCGGCTCGGTCAAGATCACGTCGAATTGGGTGGCTACTGGCGCCGCCCGATGGGACCTGCAAGCCAACAAGATCAATCAATATGCCGTCGGCGCAGGCTATGTGGACGATTGCTTCACGCTGGCCGCGAGCTATGTAACGTCCTACAATTACACGGCGGGAACCGCAGCCCCGACGCTCAATCACACATACATGCTGACGATCGGCCTGCGGACACTTGCCAATACGTCCGTTGGCTTCTAACAGCGCGGAGCGGTGTTTCGGAGGGGGAGTTCGGTCGCGGATCGAAGATGCGCCGCTTCACGTTTGAATCCGTTGCGAACAGCGAAGCTTGGTCATGACGATTTCTCTCTCTCTCGTTCGGTTTGTTGCGGCGGGCTGCATCGCCGCGGCCTGTCTCACCTGCGGCCCGTTCGAGGCCCGCGCCCAAAGCATCGTCGTCATGGTCAATGGCGACCCGATCACCGATTACGACATCGAGCAGCGCACGAAGCTCAACTTCCTGAGCACGCACAAGCAGCAGAGCCGCCAGGACGTGCTGAACGAGCTGATCGACGAAAGGGTGAAGATCAAGGAAGGCAAGAAGTTCGGCGTCGAACCCTCCTCGTCCGACATCGACCAGTCTTTCGCCAATATGGGCTCGCGGATGCGGCTAACGCCCGATCAGCTGGCGAAGTCGCTGGAGAGCCAGGGGATCCGGCCGGAGACCCTGAAAGCGCGCATCAAGGCCGAAATCGTTTGGACCAGCCTGGTGCGCGGACGCTACAAGGAGCGGCTGCAGGTCGGCGAGAAGGACGTTGCAGCGGCGGTGGCCGCTGCCGGCGGCGACGCCGAGCAGCAGGGACAGGCCTTCGAATACAAGATGCAGCCGGTGGTTTTGATCGTGCCGAAGGGGGCACCGCAGAGTACGTTCGAGGCACGCCAGAAGGATGCGGAAGCCCTGCGCGCCCGCGTGCAGACCTGCCAGGAGGCCAATTCCTATTTCCGCTCCATGCAGAACGCGGCGATCAAGGAAATCGTGGTCAAGACCTCGGCCGACATTCCGCCCAACTTGCGCAAATTGCTCGACGACACGCCGATCGGTCATCTGACCCCGCCGGAAGTGACCAAGCAGGGCGTCGAAATGGTCGCCCTGTGCGCGCGCAACCCGACGACCGTCGACACGCCGAAGCGGCGCGAGATGCGCGAGAAGATGTACACGGAGAAATATGAGGCGACGTCGAAGGCCTATCTGCAGGAAGTCCGCAAAGCGGCCATGATCGAATATCGCTGATGGTCAGGCCGCTCGCGCTGACATTGGGTGAACCCGCCGGCATCGGTCCCGACATCACCCTCAAGGCCTGGATACGCCGCAAGGAGCTTCAGCTTCCGCCCTTCTATGTTCTGGGCGATCCGGATTTTCTGGCGCAGCGTGCCAACCTGCTTGGGCTCGCCGTTCCGATCGCAGCAACGACGCCGGAAGCCGCCGCTGGCGCTTTCGCCGAGGCGCTGCCTGTGGTGCACACCGGGGTGGCCACCACTGCCCTTCCCGGCCGCCCGGACCAGTCCAGCGCCGCATCTGCGATCGCCTCGATCCGCGCCGCCGCCGGCGACGTCACGGCGGGTCGCGCCAGTGCCGTGGTCACGAATCCGATCGCCAAGGCCGTGCTCTACCGCGCCGGTTTCCGCCATCCCGGACATACGGAATTCCTCGCCGAACTCGCCGCCGTGGACGGCAAGGTTCCGCAGCCGGTGATGATGCTGTGGTCGCCCATGCTGGCGGTGGTGCCCGTCACGATCCATGTGGCGCTGCGCGATGCGATCGAGCAGCTCTCGAGCCCTCTGATCACCTCGACGGCGCGTATCGTGGCGGCAAGCCTGCGCCGTTATTTCGGCGTCACGCGGCCGCGCCTTGCGATCTCCGGGCTCAACCCGCATGCCGGGGAGGACGGCACGCTCGGCACCGAGGACGATGAGATCATCGCGCCTGCGATCGCCACGTTGCGCAACGCCGGGCTCGATGTGCAAGGACCACTGCCGGCAGACACGATGTTTCATGAGGCCGCACGCAAGACCTATGACTGTGCGATCTGCATGTATCACGACCAGGCGCTGATCCCGATCAAGACGCTGGCTTTCGACGAGGGCGTCAATGTTACCTTGGGCCTGCCCTTCATCCGCACCTCGCCCGATCACGGCACGGCCTTTGCCATCGCAGGCACCGGCAGCGCGAACCCTGACAGCCTGATCGCAGCGATCAAGCTTGCCGCGCGCATGGCCGCCGCCGTCTCATGAGCGCGATCGATGATCTCCCGCCTTTGCGCGAGGTCATTCGCGAGCTTTCGCTTTCGGCGCGCAAGTCGCTGGGCCAGAACTTCCTGCTCGACCTCAACCTGACCGCGCGGATCGCGCGCGCAGCAGGACCGCTCGACGAGGCCACCGTGGTCGAAATCGGCCCCGGACCGGGCGGCCTGACCCGCGCCCTGCTCGCGCTCGGCGCGCGGCATGTGATCGCCATAGAGCACGACGAGCGCGCGATTCCGGCGCTGGAGATGATCGCCGAGCGCTATCCCGGCCGGCTCGAGATCGTCTGCACCGATGCGCGGACCTTCGATCCGAAGCCCTATCTTGGCACGAGCAAGGCCAAGATCGTGGCCAACCTGCCCTACAACATCGCGACCAATCTCCTCATCGGCTGGCTCTCGGTCGAACCCTGGCCGCCCTGGTACGAGACGATGGTGCTGATGTTTCAGCGCGAGGTTGCCGAACGCATTGTCGCGCGCGAGAACGAGGAAGCCTATGGACGACTCGGCGTGCTCGCGAACTGGCGCTGCGAAACCAAGATCCTGTTCGATATCTCGCCATCGGCCTTCGTGCCGCAACCGAAAGTCACCTCCTCCGTCGTGCGCCTCGTGCCGCGCCCCGTGCCCGAACCGTGCGAGCGCCGCGCGCTCGAGCAGGTCGCGGCGGCCGCGTTCGGCCAGCGTCGCAAGATGCTGCGGCAAAGTTTGAAGTCATTGCCTGCCGATCCGGCGCGGCTTGCTGCCGCAGCCGGTGTCGACCCGACCCGCCGCGCGGAGACCATTCCGGTATCAGGCTTTGTTGCCATGGCGCGCGAATTGACGAATATTCGGGCCGAAAACAGCTGATCAAATCCAATCAATTCAAGGGAGAAAACCGATGGCATTGATGCGCCGGCAGTCGCTGGTCAAGTTTGACGCGCCGCTTTGCGAAACCATCGTCGAAACCCCGAAGCCGCAGGGACGCGAGGTCCTGGTCCGCGTCGAGCGCTGTGGCCTCTGTCATTCCGACCTGCACATCCAGGACGGCTATGCCGATCTCGGCGGCGGCAAGCGGCTGGACACGACGCGTGGCATGACCCTGCCGTTCACGCTTGGGCACGAGATCGCGGGGATCGTCGAGGAAGTGGGTCCCGACGCCCCGCGGGAGCTGCTCGGCGCCAAGCGCGCCGTCTTTCCATGGATCGGCTGCGGCCAATGCCGCGACTGCGCCAATGGCGACGAGAATCTCTGCACCAGGCAGCGGTTTCTCGGTGTTTCGATCGACGGCGGCTTCGCCACCCACGTCTTGGTGCCGGACGCCAAATACCTGCTCGAATACGACCCGCTTCCGGTCAACCAGGCCGCGACCTTGATGTGCTCCGGCGTCACCGCCTACGGCGCGCTGAAGCGGCTGGTCGACCGCCCGCGGCAGCGCAATCTGCTGCTGATCGGCCTCGGCGGCGTCGGCATGATGGGCCTGTCGTTCGCACAGGCTATGTTCAAGCAGCCGATCTCGGTTGCCGATCTCAGCGCGGCCGCGCGCGAAACCGCGCTGCAGAACGGCGCGGCGGTCGCCTATGATCCGGCCGAGCCGGAGGTCGCAAGGCGCATCCTGAAGGAGACCGACGGCGGCTTCGATGAGGTGGTCGATTTCGCCGGCAACGAGAAGTCGATGGCATTCGCAGTCTCCGTCCTGGCGCGGGGCGGCAAGATCGTGGTCTCCGGCCTGATGGGCGGACAATTCACCCTGCCGATGGTGCAATGGGTCTACAAGCGGATGACCATCGAGGGCTTCATGGTCGGCACCCTCGCCGAGAGCCACGAACTGATGGCGCTTGCGCGCGCCGGCAAGATCAAGCCGCCGCCGATGCGGGAAGAGCCGATGAGCGACGTGCAGACATGGATCGACGCGCTGCGCGCCGGCCAAGTGGTGGGACGTGTGCTGCTCAAGAACTGACGACCGCGCATCCACCTCCGCCAAGCGGAGGTTCGGCTCTGCGGCGCAGCAGCATCTCGCAACGTCTGAGCAGCTAGCCAAGGTTGCTGGTAGCTGTGATCAAAACGAGGAGGCGAAGGATGCGGCCTGTGATCTCACAGGTCACAGATCTGCGCTCGAAATGATGCCCAAACCGCACCATTCTCACGTCGCGATGTGGGAAAAATGCCGCATCCACAATTGAAAACACCGAGCCGGAATTAATCCGGATTTGCGGCTCATTGCGACCCAACTTCTCTCCGAGAACGCAGCGTTCGATCGCGTATCCGGAGTGATGAATGGCAAAACGAACTGCACGATTTGCATTCGCCATCATTCCCGCGATCGCTGGTAGCGCCCTTCTGATCTCGCTGGCTTGCGCCACCCTCGCCGTTGCGGCCGACGACTGCCTCCCCGAACCCACCGGCGACAAGCCTGACGGCCAGCACTGGTATTACCGCTTCGACCGCGCCAAGAACCAGCGCTGCTGGTATCTGAAAGAGCGGGCGTCGAACGGGACGCCGGTCGTCAAGCAGGCGCAGCAGCCGTCCGCCTGGGACTTCGCTCAGCCGGCGCCGCCGAAGGCCGGGCCGCGCCGAACGGATACGGCCGCACCGCGCAGCTCTTCCGCGGCATCCACCGACGCGCCGATGCGTCTGCGCAACGATGACGATGCCGGAACGGCGCAGAAGACCGCGATCTCGGCGCCCGCCACGACAACCGAACGAGCGGGCCTCGAAAGCCCGGCCGATGCCATGGCGGCCATGCCATCGCCTGCGGCTCAGTCGCAGCTGCTCGACGCTGCCATGCCCGACCCCGGACCGGCAGCGGCCACGCTCACCGGCGACGATGCCGCGCTCGATCCGGACACGAACGCCGGCGCACCGCAGCCGGAGGCGGCTACGATCCCCCCGGCCAAGCCGTCAAAGCCCGTCGCGCCAATTCCCATGCTGCTGCTGGTCGTGGTCGGCGCCCTGTCGATCTCGGGCCTGATGGCGAGCGGCCTTTATCGCTTGGGCAGGATTGGACAACGGCGACGGCGCAATGCGAACTGGCAGATGGCGATCGCCAGGACACGCCGCGCGCGCAGCAAAATGCGTACAAAGGCAAAGCCTGCCCATGTCGCTAGCCGGCCCACAGGCGGCAAGAAGAAACCCGTGAGGGCAGCCGCGCCGCGCGTCGTTGCGCACGCATCGGCGCCCGTCGAGATGGCGCAGGCCTCAACGACCATCGACAACAGAAGCGGACTTGCAGAACTGCTCGAAACCCGCGCGGTCAAATCAGCGACAACGCCGGCCGACTTGCCGGCAACCGCTCGGGCCCATGAGGTGACCGGCTCCGGCCTGGCTCCGGCGAACGCCCCCGATCATGCTGCGGCGATCGAGGACAATCTAGACTCCCGCGGTGGACAGTCCGCCGTCCGAGCCTTCGATCCGATGACGCCCGGCAGTTCTGCAGCTGTCGCGCTCGATCGGCGGGTCATCCATCCTGATACGGTCGAGGAGCTGGAACATCTGCTAGGATCTCGTGCCGTCAAACCGGCCAATCCCGCAGCTTACGAGGCGGATCCGTCCGCAGCGCGCCCGAGCGCAGCGCCGACCATCCTCGATCGCGCCGCTGAAATTGAAAACCTGCTGGAATCCGCCGGCGCATCAGCGGTGCGGCCCGCTGCAGCGACACCTCCCGCAAACCTTCACGTCGCATCTGGCGGCGGCCAGCAAGCGGCGCTGGAAGACACCGACCCAGCCGCCGAACTGATAGATCTCCTCGAATCGCGTTTCGCTCCGCCTGAAGATCGCCCGCCGGCCGCCGAGTTCGCGGCCGCCGCCGCTCAATCGCGCTCCGACGAGTTGCCGCCATGGCAGCGCATTCCGATCACAGCGTCCAATGACGATGACGCAGCGTTGCCTCCGCTCGACTTCATCCCGCGCCCGCAAGCATTGCGTCCCCGCACCCGAGACGTGAAACAGGACCAGTCCCTCGACGGCATCCAGGACATCTTGGCGCGGCTTGCACGCCACGGGTAAACCTGCGCCAGACTCGCGCGTCAGAAATCCAGCTGGCGCTGCAGCTTGCGAACGAATGTGGTGAGTCCGACGCGACGCTCGCGCTTCAACCGTTCGGCTTTGAGGATCGATTGAACCTCTGCAAATGCCTCGTCGATGTCGTGATTGATCACGATGTAATCGTACTCGGCCCAGTGACTCATCTCGTCGCTGGCGCGGCTCATGCGGGCACGGATCACCTCGTGGGAATCCTGGGCGCGGGTGTGCAGGCGCTTTTCAAGATCGGCGGCTGAGGGCGGCAGGATGAAGACGCTGACGACGTCGGCGCGCGCCTTCTCGCGCAGCTGCTGGGTGCCCTGCCAGTCGATGTCGAATAACACATCCTGTCCGACCGACAGCGCCGCCTCGACTGGCGCGCGCGGCGTGCCATAGCAGTTGCCGAACACAGTCGCCCATTCGAGGAGTTCGTCGCGCTTCACCATGTCGTCGAAGCGGGCCAAGTCGACGAACAGATAGTCGCGGCCATCGACCTCACCAGGTCGTTTCGCGCGTGTCGTCGCCGACACCGACATCTGCAGCCCCGGCATGCGCTCGATCAACAGGCGCGACAGCGTGGTTTTGCCGGCGCCGGACGGAGACGACAGCACGAACATCAGCCCGCGCCGCTCCACTCCATCGAAGCTGCCGCCGTGAGCCGTCATCCGTCACTCCAAATTCTGAACCTGCTCGCGGAATTGCTCGACCACCGTCTTCATCTCGAGGCCCGTATTGGTCAGTTCGATATCGTTCGATTTCGAACAGCAGGTGTTGACCTCGCGATGGAATTCCTGGGAGAGGAAATCGAGCCTGCGGCCGACAGCGCCCCCCTTCTTGAGCATCTCGCGCGCCTGCGCGACGTGCGAGGCGATGCGATCGAGTTCCTCGCGCACATCGGCCTTCGCGGCGATCAGCAGGGCTTCCTGGGCAAGGCGGTCGGCATCGAACCGGTCGGAGGTTTCCAGCAGCGCCGCAACCTGTTCGGCGAGCCGAGCCTTCACGGCCTCCGGCTTGCGGCCTGGCGATGCTTCGGCCTTCTGCGCCAGCGCCTCGATCTCGGCGACCCGCTGGTTCAGGATCTGCCCGAGCGTTTCGCCTTCGCGGCGTCGCATCTCGACCAGATTCCTCAGCGCCGCGTCGAACGCGGCAATCGCCGCATCCCGTGCAGCCTTGTCCTCGGCCTCGTCGCTCTCCGGCTCGACCACCTCGATCACACCCTTGATCGCAAGCAGCCCGTCGATACTGGGCGCCACCGCATCCAGCTTGCCGGCAAGCGAGCTTGCGACCTTGACGATGGAGGCGAGCACATCCTCGTTGACCCGCACGGTCGAGCCGGCATCGGCGCGCTTGACGGTCAGATTGGCGTAAATCGTTCCGCGCGACAGCACCTCGGCGACCCGCTTGCGGGCGAAGGCCTCGACGTCGTCCCAGCCCTGCGGCAACCGCAACCGCACATCCAGCCCCTTGGCGTTGACCGACTTCAACTCCCACTCGAACGCGTAAGGTCCGCTCGCCCCGTGACTTCGGGCAAAGCCGGTCATGCTCGACAGCCCCATTTGATCAATTTCTCCGGCAGATCAGGTGGCGGCAGATTCGCCGCATAAAAGTTGCGCGAACCTTAAGGCCTTTTGCCGAAATGTTAAGTCCGGTTCTGCAGCTGCGAATGGTGGGTGCAAGGCTACTGCGGAACCGCAGGCGCCGCCGGTTGAACCGCCCCTTGTCGTGCACCAGCCCCGCCCGTGCGCGACGCCGGCTTCCTGGCAGCCGGCTTTGGAGCGGGGGCGCTCGCGGTCGGCTCCGTCGCAGCCGCATTGGCGTTGGCCGGTGGCGCGTCTTCCGGCTCGACCGTGTCGTTCTGGGTCTGCTTCTCCATCGCCCGCAGCCGGGCGACGTTCTTCTGGTGCAGGTCGTAGGTCTCGGTGAAGGCGTGGCCCCCGCTGCCGTCGGCGACGAAATAAAGGTCGCGCGTGCGCGCAGGATTGGCGGCGGCTTCGAGCGAGGCACGCCCTGGATTGGAGATCGGCCCGGGCGGCAGGCCCTCGATCACATAGGTGTTGTAAGGCGACGGCTGCGTGATCTCGCTGCGCTTGATCGGTCGTCCTAACGTGCCTTTGCCCCCAACAAGACCGTAGATGATGGTCGGATCCGACTGCAGCTTGATCCTCTGCTTCAATCGATTGACGAACACCGCAGCGACACGGCTGCGCTCGTCCGGCTTGCCGGTCTCCTTCTCGACGATCGAGGCCAAGGTGACCAATTGCTCCGGCGTCTTGATCGGAAGGTCGGGGCTGCGGCGCTCCCAGATCTCGGCAAGAACGCGCTTCTGCGCCTGCTGCATGCGCTGGATCACCTGATCGCGGCTGGTGCCGCGCGGAAATTTGTAGGTCTCCGGCAGCAGAGTTCCCTCGCGCGGAATTTCGCGCACGCCGCCGGAAAAGATGTCGCTATCGGACAACCGGGCCACGATCTGCTCCGAGGTCAGCCCCTCGGGAATCGTGACCGAATGCTGCACCACCTTGCCTTCGACGATCACCCCGATCACGTCGCGCAACGATGCGTTCTTCTGGAAGGCGTATTCGCCCGGCTTCAGGTCCGAGCTCGCCTTGAGCGCAAATACGCTGCCGATGAACACCCAGGGATTGACGTCGATGACGCCCTCACGCGTCAGCACGTCGGCGATGTCGCGCTTGCCGGCACGCGCGGGGATGTTGACGATCTTGTCTTCCTGCAGCGGACCGGGCGCTTCGATGATCTGCCGGCCGTAGTAGTAGACGGCGCCGGCTCCGATCATCGTGAACAACAGCAGAGTAATGATGGCGTTGCCGACGACCACAAACGGATTGCGCGCCCGATCCGAACGCCGCGGCGGTGGCGGAACCTGCTCCGGCTCGAGCGCGGCGCGCGGACTGCGGGGCGAGATGGGCGGCCGTTCACTCATCGATGCAACCTTCAGTCCTGTCGCCAAGTGCGGCGAATTTGAAGTTCCGACCGGTTTCTCAGCGCGTTCTTCATCGGAACTTCAAATCCTAAGCCGCACTCGATTCAGGTGGTTCTGCTAGCGCTCTACGGTTCCGATGTCGCAAACGAATCTAACCGCGATAAGATGCGAACCTCGGAATCGAAACACTAGTCGTGGCTTGCGATTCCTCACGCAAGCGACCCGAACTCTACGCCCACCTAACGATTCGTTGTCGAATACGGCGAAACGGTGGTTGCGCCGCGCATCGACCTAGCCGCGCATCGACTTAGTTGACGACCCGTCGCAGGATCAGAGAGGCGTTGGTGCCTCCAAATCCGAACGAGTTCGACAGCACGATGTTGATCTCGCGCTTGCGTGGGGCCTGCGGCACGAGATCGATCGCTGTCTGCACCGACGGGTTCTCGAGATTGATGGTCGGCGGCGCGATATTATCCCGAATCGCCAGAATGCTGAAGATCGCTTCGACGGCCCCGGCCGCACCGAGCAAATGGCCGATCGAGGATTTGGTCGAGGACATCGTAACCTTCGAGGCCGCGTTGCCCAGCAATCGCTCCACCGCACCGAGCTCGATCTCGTCACCAACCTGGGTCGAGGTGCCGTGGGCGTTGATATAGTCGATATCGGCAGCGGTGATGCCGGCCCGTTTCATCGCCGCACTCATGCTGCGGAAGCCGCCGTCACCGTCGGGCGCCGGCGAAGTGATGTGATAGGCATCGCCAGAGAGGCCGTATCCCGTCACCTCTGCGTAGATCCGTGCCCCCCGCGCCTTGGCATGCTCGTATTCCTCGAGCACCACGATGCCGGCCCCCTCGCCCATGACGAAGCCGTCACGATCCTTGTCATAGGGCCGCGACGCTCGCTCTGGAGTATCGTTGAACGCGGTCGACAGTGCGCGCGCAGCGCAGAAGCCCGCGATACCGATCCTGCTGATCGGCGATTCAGTGCCGCCCGCGACCATCACGTCCGCATCGCCGAGTGCGATCAGACGGCTGGCGTCGCCGATCGCGTGCGCACCGGTCGAACATGCCGTGACCACGGCGTGATTCGGCCCCTTCAGGCCGTGCTCGATCGAGACATAGCCGGAGGCAAGATTGATCAGGCGCCCGGGGATGAAGAACGGCGAGACCTTGCGCGGGCCGCGTTCCTTCAAAAGAATTGCCGTTTCGGCGATGCCCGTCAGTCCACCGATGCCGGCGCCAATCATGGTGCCGGTAGCACAGCGGTCCTCTTCGGTCGCCGGATGCCAGTTGGCGTCGTCGAGCGCCTGGCGCGCCGCAGCCATCGCGAAGATGATGAAATCGTCGACCTTGCGCTGGTCCTTGGGCTCCATCCACTGGTCGGGATTGAACGTGCCATCGCTGCCGTCACCCCGCGGCACCACGCAAGCAATCTTGCTGGGCAGATCGGACACGTCGAACGTCTCGATCCTGCGGGCACCGCTCCTGCCTTCGAGGATGCGTTTCCAGGTCGTTTCAACACCGCAGCCGAGTGGCGACACCATGCCGAGGCCCGTAACGACAACCCGCCTCATCTTTGTTTTCTCCAGACCGGGCCTGAGGCGCGACCGCGTCCAATTGATCGAAAGCGCGCGTCAGGCTGTTGTTTGCTGTGCATCACGTAACGGAAATTGCGCCGCTTCCGGATCGCGCAGCCCGCCAATAGCAAGAAACCGGTCGGCCGCATGCAACGGTCCGGCCGGTTTCGCTTGAGATCGCCGAGGCGTCAGCTCTTGGCGTTCTTTTCCAGAAACTTCGTGGCGTCGCCGACGGTCAGGATGGTCTCCGCCGCGTCGTCCGGAATCTCGCAGCCGAATTCTTCTTCGAAAGCCATCACAAGCTCGACCGTATCGAGGCTGTCAGCGCCGAGATCGTCAATGAAGCTCGCGTTGTCGACCACTTTGTCGGGCTCAACACCGAGGTGCTCGACCACGATCTTCTTTACCCGCTCGCCAATCTCACTCATCGTCCAAACCTCGTGCTTGTTCCCTTAAGATCCGACCCCCGGATGATGGCGTCATCCCGGCTGGTAAACTTCCTTCGCGATCGCGCAAAACAGATGTGCCCCGCAGTGAGCCCCTTTCCGAAATCCGCCGACCCCTGCGGACCAAGACTTCGGAAGCGGGACCACCACAAACTCCATAAATCCAGTGCACCTCCGATTGATGGTCCCGCAGAGGGACCTCAGATCGGTCGCACCAGCCGACGGAAGGCCCGGCGAACGACGGCAAGCTTCGCCCCGCCAATATACAGGGTTTGGAAATCCTGCAATGGCGTTCTTTGTCCCTCCGTTGGCGGTTCGGTTATCATACCCACAAAACCTTCATTATCAGCACGGCCTGGGACGTCTTTTCGCCGCATTCGTCCCAGGGACCATCCAGATGCCCGGCGGCTCAGATCATTGCCATTCCGCCATTGACGTGGATGGTCTGCCCCGTCACGTAGCCGCCCTCGTTCGAGGCGAGATAGACCGCAGCTGCAGCAATATCCTCGGGCGTACCGAGACGTGCGGCCGGAACCTTGGTCAGGATGGCTTCCCGCTGCTTCTCGTTGAGCGCGTCCGTCATGGGCGTCTTGATGAAGCCTGGGGCGATGCAGTTGGCGGTCACGCCGCGCTTGGCGTATTCGGCCCCGAGCGTCTTGATCATGCCAATGATTCCCGCCTTGGAGGCGCTGTAGTTGCCCTGCCCGGGATTGCCGGTCACCCCCACGATCGAGGTGATCGCGATAATTCGGCCAAATCGCTTGCGCATCATCAGCTTGGTGGCGGCGCGCGCCAGGCGAAAGGTTGCAGTCAGATTGACCTTGATGACCTCGTCCCAGTCTTCGTCACGGAGTTGGACGAACAGGTTGTCGCGGGTGATGCCGGCATTGGCCACCAGGATATCGAGCTGCCCCATGGCCTGCTCGGCAGCCGGGACCAGTGCCTCGACCTCGGCAGTGTCCGAAAGGTTGCAGGGCAGCACATGAACACGCTCACGGAGCTCGACAGCCAGCGTTTCCAGCACCTCGCGCCGCGTACCGGAAATCGCAACCGTGGCGCCCTGCGCATGCAGCGCCTTGGCGATCGCGTTTCCGATGCCCCCGGTTGCCCCAGTGACCAGCGCGGTCCTGCCACTCAAATCGAACATCCAACTCTCCTCAACGCCGCGTCAGTTGCGGCCGCACTTACGCCGCCGTCGCGGCGATCAAAGCATCTTTCGCAGTCGCGATGTCGGCAGGTCCCCCAACGGCAATTCCAACCGCCCCATCTGCAATACGCTTGACCAAGCCGCTCAGCACCTTCCCGGCTCCGATCTCGAAGAACCGGGTGACGCCCTGGGCGGACATATAGGCGATCGACTCGCGCCAGCGCACCGTCCCCGTCACTTGCTCGACCAAGCGCCTCCGGATCTCGTCGGGATCGCTGATGGGCGACGCCAGGACGTTGGAAACCAGCGGCGAAACCGGCTTGTGGATCGTCACCTTGGAAAGAGCTTCGGCCATGACCTCGGCGGCCGGCTGCATCAACTTGCAGTGGAACGGCGCGGACACCGGCAGGAGCATTGCGCGTTTGGCTCCCCTGGCGCGGGCAATCTCCACCGCACGGTCGACGGCGGCCTTATTGCCGGACACCACGACCTGGCCCGCACCGTTATCATTGGCGGCTTGGCAGACCTCGCCTTGCGCCGCCTCCGCGGCCACGGCCACGGCGACTTCATACTCCAACCCCAAAAGCGCGGCCATCGCCCCCACCCCGACGGGTACCGCCTTCTGCATGGCCAACCCGCGGGTCCGCAACAGCCGGGCCGTGTCGGCAACCGTCAGGCTGCCCGCCGCAGCCAGCGCCGAATATTCGCCGAGCGAATGCCCAGCAACGAACGCCGCATCCCGGCCAACGGAAAAACCCGCCTCCGTTTCCAAGACGCGCAATGCCGCGAGCGACACGGCCATCAACGCCGGCTGCGCATTCTCCGTCAATTGCAGGGTCTCAGCCGGCCCATCCCAGATGATCGCAGTCAGCTTCTCGCCCAGCGCGGCATCGACTTCGTCGAACAGGGCACGCGCCACCGGGAAATTGTCGGCAAGGGCCTTGCCCATGCCAACCGACTGAGAGCCCTGCCCCGGAAAAGTAAATGCTGCCGTCATCGGCCGCTCCTCGAAACGTTCCGAAATCCCTAGAATCCGCTAAATTTGGAATCCGCTGACTTTGGCCGGAAAGACACCGCCGGAGGCGCGGATGTCAAGCGCATGTCACGTTTCAGCCGCTCTCCCCCCACCGAATCAGGCAGGATTCCCTTGCCATCGGGCCGAAAATGGGTATAAGCGCGCCATCCGTGGGTCCCGAGCCGGGAGCTGAACGGACGGTCTCAGCAAAATCACCTCGATCAGGCGACTTTGATGTGGCAGGGCCAGTCGGCCCGTCGTCCCGTGTTTCCGCCTTCTGAGCTGACGTCTACGAGTCCTTTCCATGAAGGGCTCGAAGGGCTTGACGCCGGGCTCCGCGCCAACTTGGAAAGGACATCCATGCCGCTTTACGAGCATGTCTTTCTCGCGCGTCAGGACGCGAGCACCCAACAGGTGGAAGAACTGACGACCCAAATGACCGGCATCGTCGAGGGACTCGGCGGCAAGGTCACCAAGACCGAGAACTGGGGCGTTCGCTCGCTCACCTACCGCATCAACAAGAACCGCAAGGCTCATTTCGTCCTGCTCAACATCGACGCACCGTCAGCGGCGATCGCCGAGATCGAGCGCCAGGAGCGCATCAGCGAGGACGTCCTCCGCTATCTGAGCGTCCGCGTCGAAGAGCTCGAGGAAGGCCCGTCGGCCATGATGCGCAAGGCTGACCGCGATCGCGAGCGCGATGACCGTGGCGGCGGTTTCCGTGGCGATCGTGACGGCGGAGGCTTCCGCGGCGATCGCGATGGTGGCGGTTTCCGCGGCGATCGCGGCCCGCGCCGGCCCCGTGACGAAGAAACTCCGGACGAGGAGTAAGAACAATGGCTGAAGCTCCTGCACGTCGCCCCTTCTTCCGCCGTCGCAAGACCTGCCCGTTCTCGGGTCCCAACGCGCCGAAGATCGATTACAAGGATTCCAAGCTCCTGATGCGTTATGTGTCCGAGCGCGGCAAGATCGTGCCGAGCCGGATTACCGCGGTATCGGCCAAGAAGCAGCGTGAGCTTGCGCGCGCGATCAAGCGCGCCCGCTTCCTCGGTCTGCTGCCTTACGTCATTCGCTAAGACGTCTGCAGTCGGCGGCCGCGTAGGCTGCCGACTGCATCTCACTTGCTCATAAGGCTTCCGGATCGTCCGGTCGCCGATGGTTGGGGTCAAGCTGACCTCTAACCGCTCGAAAGGAGCGGGACAGCTGATGATTGGACTGTTCGCCATTGCGCTTGCGGCCGGCGCTGCGTCGGCCTTGATGTTCGCCTCGATCATTTCGGGCGCGCTGATCTCGCTCGTGCTCTATTGCCTGGCTCCGCTGCCCCTGATGGTTGCGGCGATCGCCTGGGGCCCGCTTTACGCCGCGATTGGCGGCATTGCGGCCGCGACTTGCCTCGGCGCAGCGGTCAGCTTCTCCTACTGCATTGCTTTTTCCATCGCGGTGGCGTTGCCGGCGTGGTGGCTCGGCCATCTTGCCCTGCTCGGACGTCCGGCCGACAACCATGCCCCTGGGGCGCCACTTCAGCCGGCAGACGCTGCAGCCGCCTTTCAATGGTACCCGATCGAGCGCATCCTGCTTTGGATCGCCGGGGTTGCTTCACTGACGACTTTTGCCGCCCTGCTCACACTCGGCAGCGACGCCGCGACAATCACCGGCACCTTGCACCGGGCGCTCTCGCGCGTCGCAAGCGCGGCGGATTCGCCGATATCGGCAGATGCCGATCAATGGATCGATGCGCTGATCAAGGTCGCGCCGGCCTTTGCCGCTATCTTTGCCACGGCGACTTTGACCGTGAACCTATGGCTGGCCGCCAAGATCGCCGCGACCTCCGGCCTGCTCCGTCGTCCCTGGCCCGACCTCCGCAGCGTCGCCTTGCCGCCGCTGACGGTCGCTGCACTGTTTGCGGCGATCGGCTTCAGTTTTGTCGGAGGTCTGGTCGCGATCATCGCAACGATCGTCACGTCGGTGCTCCTGGCGGCCTATGCGCTGACCGGTCTTGCAGTGCTCCATACGCTGTCGCTCACCTGGAGCGCCCGTCCGCTCTGGCTCGGCCTGATCTACGCGCTCATCTTCACACCGATCTGGCCGATATTGTTTTGCGCATTAGCCGTGCTCGGCCTCGCCGATCTTGCATTTGGGCTACGCCAGCGATTTTGGCAGCGCCGGCCGCCACCTTTGCCAGTCCCCTAACTTCAACCCTCGAACCTGAACAGTACGACAAGGAGAATACCGATGGACGTCATTTTGTTGGAACGCGTCGCCAAGCTCGGCCAGATGGGCGAGATCGTAAAGGTGAAGGACGGCTTTGCCCGCAACTTCCTCTTGAAGCGCAAGAAGGCGCTTCGTGCGACGGCCGAGAACAAAGCCAAGTATGAGGGCATGAAGGCCGAGCTTGAGGCCAACAACATCAAGGCCAAGTCGGAAGCGAGCAAAGTCGCCGAGAAGATTGACGGGCGCGACATCATCATCATCCGCCAGGCCTCCGAAGCCGGCCAGCTGTTCGGCTCGGTCTCCGTGCGCGACATCGTTGTGGCGCTTGACGCGGATGGCATCACCGTCAGCCGCCCGCAGGTCTGGCTCGACGCTCCGATCAAGGCGATCGGTCTGCAGAAGGTGACGATCGCTGTTCACCCGGAAGTCGAGGCATCGATCACCGTGATCGTGGCTCGCAGCGCCGACGAAGCCGAGCGGATCAAGCGCGGTGAAGACATCTCGACGCGCCAGGAGGATCTCGATGCAGCGGCCGAAGCGCTAGCGGCCGCCGGCGAGTTCTTCGATCCGGAAGCCCAGCAAGAGGATGTTGTCCCGGCTGGCGAGTCCGCGTCATAGTTTTCTCAAAGCGTGTCAAAGCAAGAGCCCGGCCTCGACGGCCGGGCTCTTTTACGTTCTGCGTAATCGCTAATATTTGCCTGACAACGGCCACGCCCTCAATGCGAGGCCGGCGATGACGGGACGGCCGGATCGCTCGCTGCGCTCGATGGCGGCGGTGCAGTCGGGATCGATTGTGTGACCGTCGGCGCAGCGGCCGGCGGCACCGGATCGGCCGGCTGCACGGCTGACTCCCTTGTCTTCGAGCTCTCGGTCGCGGGCGCCTCAACCTTCGGCGTCTCCACACGATCCACTGACCCCGTATTCTCAGTCCGCGACGGCTCCGTCTTCGGAGCTTCCAGCGCAGCGTCGGACGGCTGCCCGGCCGATGCATCGGGCTTTGAAGCGTCGTCGCCGGACGGCTTGCCGTGTTTCCGCTTGGTGACGGACCTGCGGCCCTCGACCGCGGGATGTTCGGCCGCAGGCTGCTGACCGTCGGCATCGGTCCCCGCCTGCGTCGCAGCCCCATGCCGCGACATGCGCTTGCGGTGGCCGCTGCGCGGCGCCGGCTCGTTTTGCGAAGCCGCTCCCTCGGATTCCGGAGCAGCTTCACGCACCTCCGACGCGGCGGCCGGATGGTGTCGGCGCCCGCGCCGCGAAGGTTGCGCTTGTTCGGGGCCGCCCGGTCCCGTCTCCGAACGAGACTCCGGTTTCGGATCCGGCTTTGCTTCCTTGCCGTCCTTGCCTTTGCCCATGTAGCGGGCGTCGGTTGCCCCGTTCGACAGCAGGTAGTTGGCGAGCACGCCGGCCATCTCGGGACTCGTCGTGTAGTGCTGACGAAGGAAGCCCGGCAACGATCCCGGTGCAGTGCTCTTCACGAGGCCCCGCGGACTCTTATGGCAAGCCACGCAAGTTCCGGCGAAGATCTGCGACGGGCTCTTGCCAGCCTCGAGATTTTCCTGCGCCTGTATCGGCCCTGCCATGCAGAGCGTAAGCATCACCGCGCCCAAACCCAGCGCCCGGCCCACCATTCTCGTTCTCCAGCTGCGGTCCCGACCGCGCGCCTCGCGATCGTTCAAGGGAATAGTCGCGCCCGTGCTTTCGCTCACCATCATGGCGAAGATCAAATCCGAAACCGCCTCAAATTCATGTCTTTGCCGGCGATCCCTCATCCCTCACATGCGCGTGCCGTGAGGAGCGATAAGCGCGGAGCGCCGCATCGGCGCTTGCGGCGTCACCTTTTAGCGCAATATCGTGCGAAGGAAAGCGCGCAGATGCGGTACGGGCGAATGTCACTTTTGGAATATCCGCTTTGTCTGCAACGCAGTACCGTCCGAACTGGGAGCTTACTATCATAAAAATCTGTTGAAAGGGAACCAATCGGTTCCCAACGCGTCGAGTGCGACGGCCGGGAAAGTCAGCATCTCACGGGATAGCTCGTTGGGTGGTGTAGATGGACCGTTTGTTGCGTAGCCTCTTGAGGGGCTTCATCCGCCGTGGTTCGGTCGAGTTCACGACCGCGGACGGCGTCAGATTCCGCTGCGGCGATGCCGCAGAAGCCTCCGTGGCGGCGCGGTTTCTGACCCGGCAAGCCCAACGCAGGTTGATCACCAACCCGGAGCTCGCGCTGGGCGAGATATACATGGACGGCAGCTTCGTCATGGAGCGCGGCTCGATTGCCGACCTGCTTGCGATCGTGATGGACCAGCCCGACGTGCTGCCGCGCTGGGCCAAACTGCAGTGGTGCTTGCGCTATCTGACCCGGCACTTCGGGCAGTTCAACTTCCGTGGCCGCTCCCGTACCAATGTCGCGCATCACTACGATCTCGACGGGCGGCTGTACTCGCTGTTTCTCGACGCCGATAAGCAATATTCCTGCGCCTATTTCGAGACGCCGGACACGACGCTCGACGACGCGCAGCTCGCCAAGAAGCGCCATCTCGCCGCGAAGCTCTTGCTCGACAAGGGCGACCGGGTGCTCGACATCGGCTGCGGCTGGGGCGGGCTCGGCCTGTACCTTGCGGAGACTGCCGGCGTCGAAGTCACCGGTGTGACGCTGTCGACCGAGCAGGTCCAGGTGGCCAATGCCCGCGCGGCCGAGAAGAGTCTGAGCGACCGGGCCCGCTTCATCCTGCAGGACTATCGCGACGTGCCCGGCCCGTTCGACCGCATCGCTTCGGTCGGCATGTTCGAACATGTCGGGGTCGATTTCTACGAGACCTATTTCCGCCGCTGCGCCGAATTGCTCTCCGACGATGGCGTCATGGTGCTGCATTCGATCGGCCGCTCCGAAGGACCGGATGCCACCAATCCGTGGATCGCGAAATACATTTTCCCCGGCGGCTATATCCCGGCATTGTCGGAGGTGCTGCCGGCGATCGAGCGCGCGGGGCTCCTGGTCTGCGACATCGAAATCCTCCGCCTGCATTATGCCGAAACGCTGAAGGCGTGGCGGGAGCGTTTCATGGCGCGGCGCGAAGAAGCGGTGCAGCTCTACGACGAGCGGTTCGCGCGGATGTGGGAATTTTACCTGGCCGCATCGGAAATGGCCTTTCGCAAGCAGAACATGATGAACTTCCAGATCCAGCTCACGAAGCGGCAGGACGTCGTGCCGATGACCCGCGATTACATCCCGCATGAAGAGGCCCGCTTGCGCGCGCGGGAGCGCGGCAGCCGCCCCGTGCTCAAGATGGCCGGCGAATAGTCACACCGTCCCGCCGGAAGTCCCGCGTGCGGCAGTTCGCGGGCTCGTTCCGCCCAAAATCCGATGCAGTGAACCGCGGCCGAGCCGGGCCGCCGCCGGCGGGCGCAGCAGTTGCGCCCGCAGCGCCTCCGGCGTCGGGACCGGTTGGGCCGAGGCACGGGACTCCGCGACGTCATCGAAGGTGCGCACCAGCAGGGCCAGCCAGCTCCGGCTCTGCCGCTCCGACCGCCAGTTCCGAAATCGGCGCTTCATCTGCCGCCTCCTGCCCGCGGGAACGCCCTGCTCCCAAAGAAATACCGGTCCGTGTGAACTGGCTCACAGAGAATGCCGGCGCCTTTCCGTAAAGCCAGCGGAATGACGCGGAACACGCACCAGGCCATGCTGGACCCCCAGACCGACTTCAGCACCGATTACGCGCTGATCGCAGCCGGCGTGGGCGCTTCCCTCGTCGCGTTGCTCTATCTCCTGCTTGTCTGAGCCGGCCGAACGATCCGCCACGAGGTTAACGAAACCTTTCAAACTTTGGTCGGGGCGAAACGTTCCCGGTTCAGATCGGCGGGACCAATTCCCAAACTCGTGACGGCTCCTGCATTGCGCGGAACTTACCTCGGCCTCCTCCGGTCAAGCTTGGCATCCGGCGAAGCCGGATTCATCCACTGCTATTACCCGGCGGTGAATATCGGCGAGCTTTCGCTTTCGCTTCGGTGAGGACGGGCGCTTTATCGCCTCCCCTCGAAAGCTGTTAAACACGCTGTCATGGCCGCCACTGATTCGAACGTTCTGAAACTGTCTCCCGACGCTTCGGCGCCAGCCTATCGAAGCGCACCGCACAATATCGAAGCGGAGCAGGGTCTCCTGGGCGCCATCCTGGTCAACAACGACGCGTTCTACCGCGTCTCCGACTTCCTCGAGCCGAAGCATTTCTTCGAGCCGATTCACCAGACCATCTTCGAGACGGCCTCCAGCCTGATCCGGATGGGCAAGATCGCCACGCCCGTGACGCTCAAGACCTTTCTGCCCGCGGATGTCGACATCGGCGGCATGACGGTCGGCCAGTATCTGGCACGGCTCGCGGCGGAAGCCACCACCATCATCAACGCCCAGGATTATGGGCGCACCATCTACGACCTGTCGCTGCGCCGCGACCTGATCGGCATCGGCGAGGACATGGTCAACGTCGCCTATGATGCGCCGGTCGATTTCACACCCCGCACCCAGATCGAGGATGCCGAGCGCAGGCTGTACGAGCTCGCGGAATCCGGCCGCTACGATGGCGGCTTCCAGAAATTTTCCCAGGCGCTGACCGTCGCCATCGACATGGCTGCCAAGGCCTTTCAGCGCGACGGCAAGCTGTCCGGCATCTCGACCGGCCTGCGCGATCTCGACGCCAAGATGGGCGGCCTGCAGCACTCCGACCTGATCATCCTGGCCGGCCGTCCCGGCATGGGCAAGACCTCGCTCGCCACCAACATCGCCTACAACGTGGCGCAGGCCTATCGCGGCGAGCTGCAGCCCGACGGCTCCATGAAGGCCGTGAATGGCGGCGTGGTCGGGTTCTTCTCCTGCGAAATGAGCGGCGAGCAGCTCGCCACCCGTATCGTCGCCGAACGCAGCGGCATCCCGTCGAGCCTGATCCGCCGCGGTGGTATCACCGAAGCCGACTTCGAAAAACTGCGGGAATGTTCGATCGAGCTGCAGTCCCTGCCCTTCTATGTCGACGAGACCGGCGGCATCTCCATTTCGCAGGTGATGGCCCGGGCGCGGCGGCTGAAGCGGCAGAAGGGGCTCGACCTGCTGGTCATCGACTACATCCAGCTCTTGAGCGGCTCCGGCAAGCGCGGCAATGACAACCGCGTGCAGGAGATCACCGAGATCACCACCAGCCTGAAGGCGCTGGCCAAGGAGCTCAACGTCCCCATCATCGCGCTGTCGCAGCTCTCGCGCCAGGTCGAGAACCGCGACGACAAGCGCCCGCAACTTTCCGACCTGCGTGAATCCGGCTCGATCGAGCAGGACGCCGACGTCGTGCTGTTCGTCTACCGCGGAGAATATTATCTCGCCGCCAAGGAGCCGCGCCCGGGGACCGAGGAACACGCCAAGTGGCAGACCGAAATGGAATTGGCTCTCGGCAAGGCCGAGGTCATCATCGGCAAGCAACGTCACGGTCCCACCGGCACGGTCGAATTGCACTTCGACGCCTCGGTCACGCGGTTCGGTGACCTCGCTCATGACGGCATGGCACCCAGCCACGATTACTAACCTTGCGCGGTTGAACGGGAACGCTGCGGCGCGTAAAAGCCCTCCATGACAGTTCCAAGCCCGAAACCGGCTGGCGACGTGGACGCGCCGGCGCTCGAACCGGATCACGTGCCGCCCAGCGCCACCGGCGTTTTGACCGTCGGCCTCGATGCGCTGGCGGCGAACTGGCGCAAGCTGGAGAAGACCGCGGTGCCCGCGGAATGCGCCGGCCTGATCAAGGCCGATGCCTATGGTTGCGGCACGGCGCCAGTGGCACGCGCGCTTGCCGCCGCCGGCTGCAAGACCTTCTTCGTCGCCACTTTGTCGGAGGCGCGTGCTGCCCGCGCTGCGCTGCCCGACGCGGCCGCGCTCTATGTGCTCAACGGCTTCTTCCAGAACACCGGCGACGAGTACGCAAAATACAATTGCCGGCCGGTGATCGGCGACCTTCATGAGCTCGCCGAGTGGGACATGTTCTGCCGCCGCACCGGCTGGAACGGCGGCGCCGCCATCCACATCGACACCGGCATGAACCGGCTTGGTCTCACCATCGGCGAGGCGCAGAGCATCGTGCCGCGGATCCGAGCCGGCGACCACGGCATCACTCTGGTGATGAGCCATCTCGTCTCCGCCGAACAGCTCCAGGCGCCCATCAACGCACGCCAGCTCGCTGCCTTCCGTGAGATCGCCAGTGAATTCACCGGCGTGCCGGCTTCGCTCGCCAATTCGTCCGGCACGTTCCTCGGCGCACAGTTCCAGTTCGATCTGGTGCGGCCGGGCGCTGCGCTTTATGGCGTCAACCCGACCCCCGAAGCCGACAACCCGATGCAGCCGGTCGCGGACATCAAGGCCCGCATCGTTCAGCTCCGCGAACTCGAGCGCGGCGACACCGTCGGCTACGGCGGCACCTGGACCGCGCGCCGCCCGACCAGGATTGCGGTGATCTCGGCGGGTTATGCCGACGGCTATTTCCGCGCCGCCGGCTCCAACGACGGCACCCGCGGCGCCGACGTGATCATCGCCGGCAAGCGCTGCCCGATCGCCGGGCGCATCTCGATGGATCTGATCGCGGCCGACATCACCGATGTGCCGCCGAAAACCGTCAAGCGCGGCCATATGGCCACCCTGCTCGGCGAGGGCATCACGGTCGACGAACTCGCGCATCATTTCGGCACCATCGGCTATGAGGTGTTGACCAGCCTCGGCAAGCGCTATACGCGCGTCTACAAGGGTGAGCCGGCTGCGGCACAGAGCGCGTGAGAACATCACGTCCTCCTGCCGATTGAAGCTGCCATTCATCCTGTCATCGTCACCGGGCATAGCTGCGCGATCTCGCGGCGCCTGACGCCCGAGGGATGTATCCTTCATGACCCTCTTCAAATGCGAGGGCGCAGGGAAGGCCGGGAGCTCGCCGCTCCCATGGCCCGCCTGCAACAAAAAAAGCAGGCGGCAGTCACCACAGGATCGGCCGAGACATCCCGGCCTTCCCTGCGCGACGGTTTTAACGGCTGCTTCGCGTTCTCCCCGGTGCGCCGGGCTTTCTGGCCACCGTCATCCGCGCGAGACAGAGCCTCGTCGCGAACTTGATACTAGCGTCGGAGTATCAGGACCGCGCGACTTGACCGTACGCCTCGAAGACCGTTCGTCTGACGGTCCCGAAGCGTCCATCACAGCCCGCCTCTACGTATCGTGACGACGCGTACGCCCCTCTGCATGAGGCGGGTTGCCGGTAGAGAACCACGATTTCTGAAATTGCGAAACAAGAATATTTTTCGCTGGAGATCTGGACAGGCCGAGTCATGTTGAAAACGCTCGCGAACTTCGTGTTTTGGCGCGCACCTTTTTGAGCAGGACATGCTGGCCGCCAAGCTGTCTTACATCAAAGGCGAACGGGAAATCCTGGCGGTCTGGACGACCACGCGACATGACGAAAGGGATGCCGATCTGCTGCCCCTCGTTGGCATTGCCTACGAGACGGACGCGCTGCCGTTCGGTGAACTGAGGCGGCATTGGCAAGCAGCCGCGCTGGAGTCCCTTCAGCCGGAAATCGATCAAAAGGAAGCTTGGGCTCGCGGGGTTGGCTAACCGCACCGCCGAAGTCTTATCGAACGCTTTCCAATGACGGAATCGAAGATAGCGCTCCGATCAGAACAGCAGACCTAGCCCGGAGGAGCGAAGCGATGTCCGGGTTGCCGGCCACGCCAATATCACTTGCCGCAGCGATATCCGGGGCCGTGGCGGCGCAAGGATGCACTCATAGCTGCGAAGGACCCGCATATCGCCAACTCATGCGAGGCACCTGCTCGCTGCCTGAAGCGGAACGCCCCCTCCCTGCGGTGAACAACTACAACCCGGCCAGGAAAGAGAGCAGCGCCTCGTTCACCTGTTCCTCGGCTTCGAGTTGAGGCCAATGGCCAACTCCTTCGAGCATCTGAAAACCACGCAGGTCAGAGAGAGAAGCCCGGAGAGCGGTCTCGCTTGGCTGCGAAACGCGATTGAGACCGTCCTTTGAGCCGGTCAGGAAGTAGGAAGGCTGCCGAATCGTGGCCCCCGCGAATGCACGGGCGCGGGCAAAGAACGGATCGATCGCACGGTAATAGTTTAGACCGCCTCGGAATCCTGTTCGAGAGAACGCGCTGATTGCCTCCGCGATGTATGTCGGATCGATCGTCCGGAGCGGTTCGGGCGCTCGCCGAAGCAACCCTCTCGCTCGATCGAAGGGATCCCAGCGGGTCTCATCAGGTGCTTGGCCCGATGTCCAATAGTAAACACCCGGAATCGTGGTCGCCGCATCTGCCCATGCGTCCTCAGCCTCAGGACGCATCTGCGCGAACATGTAGAAGTCGTGTTTTCCGGCAAGTCGGAGTTGTTCAAGAAAGCTCGGGCCGCGAAGCGATCGGAATGGAGCGCTCAAGCCGAACACTGCCGAAAAGCGATCCGGACGCATCATCGCGGCGTTCCACGCCACATTGGCTCCAAAGTCATGCCCGACGACCACGGCCGAGGGTATCTCCAGCCGGTCCAGAAGGCCGACGAGGTCGCCGACCGTGTCGAACGGCGTGTAGGCCTCAGCACTTGCTGGAGCGCTGCTGCCACCATAGCCTCGCATGTCGGGCGCGATCGCCCGCCACCCGGCATCTGCCGATGCGAGCATCTGTGAGCGCCATACCGACCAGATGGCGGGAAAGCCGTGACAGAACAGGACAGCGCGGCCGTGGCCCGTCTCTGCGACCTGAAGTTCTGCGCCGCCGACATCGATCTGCGAAAGTTTCATGCCAATCCTTCCGCTCCCGTTCGAACCTTCGGGCGGGAACCGGCGCAAGCGACAGAGCCCATCATGCCCATGCCCTTCCTACCCCACCTCGAAGTGGATAGCGCATTCGGACGTCGATCGCAAAGTGAGCCCGCGTAGTTTGACGGCAGCGCCAGATGTCAGTTGCCGCGGAAGCCAGCATGTCGGATTGGCGCGACCGGCATCACCGAGGATTTCGTCCCGTCATGCCCAAGCTCCTCGAGCGGGCGATTGCCCACTTCCAAAGCAATTCGCCGACCGATGATGCGAAACACGGCTCTCTGCTGTTTGCGGACGTGAGCGCCGCACTTCTCGCCATGCGCATTGCTCCCACATCGAGCCTCGCCGATCTGGTGCATGCGGGCGCGGAAGCGAATACTGGACCTCCAATTCGGAGCTGATGTGGGGCATGCCTGGATCCATGCTGGCCGCAGTCCACTTGGCGGAGGTGATGCAGGAACGCGGTAGCGCCGGCTGTTCGAAGTGAAGGCAGCCCGGCTGCTCGCCGATCCGGCTGAGACGCCACAAGGTCCACTTTGGACACGGGATCTCCACGGTGCCCTTTGGGATTGCATCGCGGACGAGCCTTGTTTCCCGACTATCGACGCATCTAATCGCCGTCAGCGCTACAACATATGCTGCAAATCTACCTTCCTCATTCTGCCAAATCAGCGTTACTGCCCGATGCCAAATCCGCCGGGCTCCACATCGCCCGGCGCGACGGGCGGTGCGTAGGGGCTGGTGTCGACGCGGTCGTCCTCCGGACGATAGCGATAACGGGGAACGATGTTGTAGTCGGGAATCCAGTAAGGATCTCGCCTCACCACGGGCACGATGACCAGCCTGTGCCGCCAAACCGGCCTGTGCAGCGCAGGTCGAACCTCAACTCGCGCCTCAACTCGCGGGCTGGCGGCGGCTGCAGCACTGAGCACCACCACCGTCCCCAGCGCCCACGTGACGGTCGTCATTCTCATGCGGTTGGATCTTCCTGGCCAAAGAGCCAAGTCAACGAGCCCCGTTCACGATCGTTCCGGAGTACGTCGAGGTTTGATCCGGACCAGAAGACTACTCTTCCAGGTCCTCAAAGCTGCGGACGTTCTCGGCGCGACGCGCAAGCTCATCGAACCGCATTGCGGCCTTCAACAGCGCGTCTCTGGTTTCGCCCTGACCTGAGCTCTCCGCCTTGGCCCGGAACTGTTCGGCTCGTTTGCGAAAATGTTCGGGTGAGTAGCTGCGCTCAATTCCCATGACGCTCCCTCAAAAGCCCATTCGTTCTGGGCCTTGGCTGCGCCGGATTCACCATCGCATCTCTCGGTCCAATCTTTTGGAACGTGCGCGCCGGGAGAGTCAAAATCAACAAAACAATAATTAGCTCAACAACTTAATAGCAACTTCGCCACATTCGGCGGATTGTGACCCAACCTATGTTAATGTACCTCATGCGCTTAGTTAGTAAGTGACGCATCTTACGCCTTACTGATGAGGATCATCGGGGATGGGTCAGCTTAGCAGAGGCGAACGCCTCCAAATCATGCTGTCGGCGATGGAGCTTCGGGCTGTCGATACGTGGCGTTTTGCCAAGCGGATGCCGAGCAGAGCGTCAGCGATCCGGGAATTGCTGAAGCGTGGTCTTGAAGCCGAGGGATTTTCTGAAGCCACGGAACATCAGAGGTCCAAGGACTTCTCAGTTCTCCCGGATTGAGCCCCCGCGCCGGCCTCGACCAACGCTATTATCTTCGGCATGGGTCGTCCGACCAGGTCCGCTTCAGAATGATCGTCGGCTTTCCGCGCTGGCCGGACGATTCTCCAGCCAGCCATGACTTGCAAAAGCGGGTCCGCGTCGGGAATTAGGAACTTCGTAGCGCCCGCCTCTGTTGCCGGACATGTCAGCCGTGGCAAACCTGCTCATGCGAAGGCAGAAGCTGCTCGAGCAGCTTGAGAGTGCCACAGCACAGCCCGACCGCGAGGAAATCGAACGTCAACTCGAGCAGATCGAGACGGCGCTGGAATTGCTCGAGTGGTTACCGTCGAGCAAGGATCCGGGCAAACCGTGATGTCGATCCCCCAAATCTCGCTGCAACAAGTCCTTCTGCAACGCGATCCAACGGGCTTGAAGCGCTCGATGATAACTATATTTGCGGTCCCTGCTTGCAATGCGGTTATGCGTCTATATATTAGATTTATTCGATCAGCCGCTGTGCCTTGTTGAATGCGCCCGCGGGCTCCTTTCCCAAAGACATCGTCGAAATTGAATTTGTTCGCGCGATAACCGCACGACGAACGCGCGTGTGCGCTTTGGAGAAAAGAATGACAACGGGTACTGTGAAGTGGTTCAACGGCCAAAAGGGCTTCGGGTTTATCCAGCCGAACGACGGCGGCAATGATGTGTTCGTGCACATCAGCGCGGTCGAACGCGCCGGGCTTTCCGGGCTGGCCGAGGGCCAGAAGCTGACCTTCGAGATCAAGTCCGATCGGATGCGCGGTAAGGTCAGCGCGGACAATCTTTCGCTGGCATAAAAAAGCAGCGCCTTTCCACGGATGTACTGGAAGGCGTTACGCCCGCTCAACCCCTGGGGTTGAGCGGGTTTCTGGTTTTGGACGGTTTGGGGTTTGAACGGCGGGCGGCCGCCTCCTAGAAGCTGATAAAGGATATAGCCGCCAACCGCGCTCCTGATCCGATTTTAGAACTTGAGGCTGTCACTCGGCACAGCTTACTCGGTGTAAGTCCGCCAACGCTCCGCCCTTCGGTAGATGCTCCCCGCCAGACATCGGCGCGCGCGATCGATCTGGGCCTCGGTTGCACCGTGACTACGCGCGTACATTTCGGCGACTGCCGCCGTATATTTCTCGACGTAGTATCGCACCTCCGAACAGGATATCCGTTGTACGAGCCCCGGCTCGCTGGCCGCCTGCACCTGCGAACTCATCGCCAAAATCAGCGCCCCCGCGCCGATCGCACGTCGTCCTCCCACCCACAGAACCGGCTGCCAGGACGCCTGAATCGTGCGGCTCGCGCAAATTAACAATGGTGGGAGCGCGCAAAGTTTGTGGACATTGTTGCTGAGAAGCGTCATCCGCAGAGCTCTCGGCTTTCAATGCTATCGGCTCGTTCCTTGCGTGGAACCGCTCGTGCCGCATCAGTCGGCCCGCCAGAGTCCCCGCCTCCAATCCGATGCGATCGCTCTGCTGCGCTCTCGCTGCCTCACCACGGCATAGCGGATCAGGCATCGCCGACGCGCCGCGCTATTTCTTGTTGGCGTCGAGCACCTTCTTGCAGCCGTCAGCGAGCTGGGCGTACTGCTTGTTCAAGCAGGCGATGATGCGGCCGCCGCCGGGGGTGACGGTCGCGCAGTATTTCTCGTAGTCTGCCTTGCACGCCGTCCTCTGCTCTTCGGTCAGAGCCTGGGCGACAGCGGCCTGCGACAGGCCGACCAGGGCAGTGACCAAAACGCCGTATCCGAGCTTTGACATGAAAATCCTTCCGGTGCCCGCTGCGTTGCTCCCGTCATCATGAAGATCGCCACCTTCAACATCAACAACATCGGGCGACGGCTCCCCAACTTGCTGCGCTGGCTCCGCACCGCCAAGCCCGATGTGGTCTGCCTGCAAGAGCTCAAATGCACTCAGGAGGCGTTTCCGATCGAGGCGATCGAGAAGGCCGGCTACCGAGCGGTGTGGCACGGGCAGAAGACCTGGAACGGCGTTGCCATCCTTGCGCGCAAGACCGAGCCGGTGCTGACCCGCACCGCCCTGCCCGGCACCCCCAAGGACACCGATGCGCGCTATATCGAATCCGCGGTGCGCGGCATCGTCATCGGCTGTCTCTACCTGCCGAACGGCAATCCGCAGCCCGGTCCGAAATTCGACTATAAGCTCGCCTGGTTCAAGCGTCTGCACAGGCACGCGGCCAAGCTCATCAAGAGCGAGCTGCCGGTGGTGCTGGCCGGCGACTACAATGTCGCGCCGACGCCGCTCGATATCTATCCGACCAAATCCTGGGACAAGGATGCGCTGATCCAGCCCAAGAGCCGCGCTGCGTTCAAGGCGCTGGTGGATCAGGGCTGGTGCGATGCGATCCGCGAGCTCTATCCGGACAAGCCGATGTTCACGTTCTGGGACTACAAGCGCAACCGCTGGCCGCGCGATGCCGGCCTGCGTCTCGATCATCTGCTCTTGAGCCCGCAGCTTGTGCCACGCCTGCTCAAGGCCGGCGTGGACCGCGCGGTGCGTGGCGAAGACGGCGCCAGCGATCACGCGCCGGCATGGGTCGTGCTGAAGTAGCGCTGAGATCATGATGCGATTAGGAAGAATCGCATCATGATCTCATCTGTTTGATTGCGCATGATCGCCGCACAAACGCCTATGGCGTTTGTCGCGAGGGAAAACCGGTTTCCACTTTTCCGGATCGTGCTCTAGTCCCGTCCGGCGTCCATGATCGCCTGCGCGAGCCGCGCCGGATCGGAGAAGCAAAGCTCGTGACTGCCGGGGACTTGCACCAGTCGGAATAGCCCAAGCTTGCTCGATAGCCGCGGATGCCATGGCAGGCTGTGTGGCAGCGCGGTATCCTCTGTGCAGTTGATGTAGGACTTGGCGATGCTCATCTCTGCCGGGTTGGTGCGCAGTCCGATCTTGTCCGTGAAGGTCTTGTTCGGATGCGGATTGAGCACCTCATAGGCGCGGGTGGCAGTCGCGAGATCGGCGTCGTTGATGAAGGCCTCGCGCCAGACCGGAAACGGCAGAACCACAGAGCCGTCGCCGCGCTCGGCGCTGATCGCGTCGAACAGCGCAACATAATGCGGCGGCACCATGTCGTTGAGTGACTCGCCGTCATTGGGAACGAAAGCGTTCCAGTAGACCAGCCTGCGGATTCGCGCCGGCACGCGATCGGCGACCCCGGTGATGATCATACCGCCATAGGAATGGCCCATCAGAATGATCTCGTTGAGGTCCTTCTCGGCGAGGTCATCGACGATGGATTGGATCGCCTCGTCGAGGCAGATCGTCTTCGGGTCGCCGGGCCGATTACCCCTGATGGTTGGCAGATGCACGGTGTGGCCCGCAGCACGAATATGCGCCGCAACCGGCTCAAACTCTGCACCCGTGTGCCAGGCGCCGTGGACCAGGACGTAGATTGACATGGTCGGTTTCCTTTGCAGGATATTTGACAGCTGAGCAGCCAGTGTGGCGCAGCGGCGGATGCCGCGCTTGGCTGGAACTGAACCCAATTGGCTTGGGAGCGAACTGGTGCCGGATGTGCAGGCGCTACAGCGGAGCTGGAATACCGAGGCGGTCAGGCCGGCCGAGCAGTTCTCATTCTACCGCGAGGCGATCTGCCAAGCTTTCATGAATCTCACGCCGGAGTGGCCGAAGGGAGCCGCCTTCCCGGCGCGTGTCGAGAATGTTCAGTTCGGCGACGGTGCCGTAAACCGGGTCACCTTTCCCGAGCATACCGTGCGGCGGCTGCCATCCGACATCGCCGCGTCCAGCCGGCGCTGCTTCTACCTGAATCTCAAGCTCGCGGGCCGCTGCCGCATCCTGCAGGACAGTCACGAGCTCAGCCTCTCCTCCGGGCAGGTCGGCATCTTCGACAGCGACCGGCCGTTCACGCTGATCCATGATCGCGGACCGGTCCTCGGCGTCGCCTCGTTCAAGGTCCCCGCCGAGGCCCTAAACGATCGGTTGGGGCCGTCGGGATCCGTCCCGCCGACGCGTGTGTCCGACGATCCTGCGCTCGGGACACTGATCGTGGAGAGCGCGCGATCCTTGAACGCCAATGCCCTGCGCATGCCGCCGGCGGACGCGGCGGCTCTGTTCGGCGTGCTGCTCGATCTCGTCGCATTGGCTCTGGCGCGCCGCAGCCGTGGCAACGCGCGCGAAGCAAGCTCCTTCGCGGACGCGACCGCGCTGGCATTGCGCCGCGCCATCCATGAGCGGCTGCGCGAGCCGCGCCTGACCGTCGCCAGCATTGCCACTTCGGTCGGGATCAGCGAACGCTATGTGCACAAGCTGCTCGCGCGGGCCGGCACAAGCTTCTCCGAATTCGTGATGGAGCGACGTCTCGACGGCGTCGCGGCGGAGCTGCGCGACCCCGCTCACACCCGTCGCGACATCGGCAGCATCGCTTTCGACTGGGGCTTTGCCGACCTCTCCCATTTCACGCGCCGCTTCAAGCATCGCTTCGGCGTGCGGCCGCGCGACTGGCGGGAGGGGAAGTAGTTCAACTGATCGGCCACGGCGGCATCCGAGGAGGCGCGCAGGGCACAGATCACGCAGTCAGCCGCTTGGCGTTGGCGGCGACATGCTCGCGGTAGCGGTCGACGACCACAGCGGGGCTCGCGCCGGCCATCAGCTCTGCGGTGGCTTCCAGCGCAGCGACGATCTTCTCGGTCACCATCAGCTCGGCCTCTTCGCCGGTATCGGCGTCGCAGCGCGCGAATTTCTCGAGCCGCAGTCGGATCACCTCAGCCGCCTCCATCGCGAGCAGCGCCCCCGCAAACCAGGGAAAGCTGTCCGTGAGGGGTGCGCTGCTGTCCGGCGCGCCAGAAGGATTATCGTCCATCGTGTGCGGCTCCAAAGTCCGAGGAACTGACGTGACAGCATGGGCCTGAAACTCTAACAGCCGGCACGTTCAGAGGCAGGCTTTTTCGCAACCCTTGGCACTTGCCATTAACCATGCCGATCGCACCGGTCTGAAGCCCACGCGACACCGCCGCGCCCGGTGCCCGGTCCGGTATCCGGCGCCAGCATCACGCACTTCGGCTGTCGGGCCAGACCTGCTCCAGATTGGTCGACCGCTCGGGCAATCCCTCGGTCAGGACCGCGGTGCCGCCACACACCGGCAGATGGACGACGAGGCTTGCCGCATCCGGAACGTCGGGCCGCGGCGTCGCGTTCAACAGCAGGATCTCATCGCGCGTGCGCCTGATCTCCTTGAACTCGTAGCTGAACGCCGCCGAGTTGCGCGGGTATTCGCGCCAGATCTGCCCTTGTTTCCTGAAACTGCTTTGGGTGCCGGCATAGACATCGGCGTAAGACAGGCAGGCCGGAATGTTCAGCGTCTTGAGCACGGCCTCGCCGACATTCGAGACCGCGGGAAGCGCGCTGTTCACCGCTCCGATGGCGGCCAACACGGTCGTGGCCGCGGCGGCAAGGATCGCCAGCAATCCCCGCGTCGTCATGCGCGACTGCGCCTTGGGGGAAGAAAGCTTGGGGGAAGAGAGATGTGCATGGGCCATGACTGCGCTCTCCGCGTCTTGGCAAGCAGCGCGCAACAGGTGGCCGCCGATTGCCGCCAACCGAGGTCCGTTCACGGAAACCTAATCTGGCGCAAATCCGGCTTGGCGAGTGTGACGCAGCTCACAACCTTCGATTTCTCGATGGGCGTGGCGCTACGGGAAGACGAGCCGCGCCGCACATCGCCGCTGCGCGCCGCAGAAGCTGCTGGAATAGCCCGGCCGCGGCACCCAATTATGCTAAGACGTGGTCCCGATCCTCCCGCTAACGATTCCCTTCCCTTCATGGCCAAGAACGCACTGTCCTTTGTCTGCCAGAACTGCGGCGCGGCCTATTCGCGCTGGCAAGGCAAATGCGAGGCCTGCGGCGAGTGGAACACGCTGGCCGAAGAGGACACCAGCGGGGCGACCTCGGCGCCGGTCTCGCTGCGCTCCAAGCGCAAGGGCCGGCACTTTCAGCTCGAAAGCCTATCCGGCAAGAGCCTGGACGCTCCCCGCCTCTCCTCCGGCATGACCGAGCTCGATCGCGTCACCGGCGGCGGGTTCGTGCGCGGCTCGGTGCTGCTGGTCGGCGGCGATCCCGGCATCGGCAAATCGACGCTTTTGACACAGGCGACCTCCATGCTGGCCCGCGCCGGCCACCGTGCGGTCTACATCTCCGGCGAAGAGGCGGTGGCGCAGGTACGCCTGCGTGCGGAGCGCTTGGGGCTGGCGGACGCGCCGGTGCAGCTCGCCTCCGAGACCTCGGTCGAGGATATCATCTCCACGCTGTCCGAAGGCACGGTGCCGCGGCTGATCGTGATCGACTCGATCCAGACCATGTGGACGGACACGGTGGAGTCCGCGCCCGGCACCGTGACCCAGGTCCGCGCCTCCGCACAGGCCCTGATCCGCTTCGCCAAGAAGTCGGGCGCGGCGATCATCCTGGTCGGCCACGTCACCAAGGACGGCCAGATCGCCGGCCCCCGCGTGGTCGAGCACATGGTTGACGCAGTGCTGTCGTTCGAAGGTGAAGGCTCGCAGCAGTTCCGGATCCTGCGCGCGGTGAAGAACCGCTTCGGCCCGACCGACGAGATCGGCGTGTTCGAGATGACCGGTCTAGGCTTGCGCGAGGTTACCAACCCCTCGGAGCTGTTTCTGTCCGAGCGCGATCTCGGCAGCCCCGGCACCGCCGTGTTTGCCGGCATCGAAGGCACCCGTCCGGTGCTGGTCGAGATGCAGGCGCTGGTGGCGCCGACCTCGCTCGGCACGCCGCGCCGGGCCGTGGTCGGCTGGGACCCGAGCCGGCTGTCGATGGTGCTGGCGGTGCTGGAGGCCCATTGCGGGGTCAAGCTGTCCGGCCATGACGTCTATCTCAATGTCGCCGGCGGCTTGCGCATCCATGAGCCCGCCGCGGATCTCGCCGCGGCCGCTGCGCTGGTCTCTTCGCTGGTCAATGCGCCCTTGCCGCCGGATGCGGTCTATTTCGGTGAGATCTCGCTGTCCGGCGCGGTGCGACCGGTGGCACAGACCTCGGCGCGTCTGAAGGAAGCTGCCAAGCTCGGCTTCGGCCGGGTGGTGCTGCCCGAACAGGCGCGAGGCGAGATCGGTGGCGATGCCGGCCTTAGTCTCAACACCGTTGGCGGGTTGACGTCCCTGGTCGCCGAAATCGCCGCGCGCGGCGTGCCGCGAGGCCAACCGGACGGCGCGAGGCAGGAGAATGGCCGTAAGCTTACGGAAAAAAATGCCACACCAGCGAGATTCCGCCGCCAGGACGGCTAGCCGCATCGTGACGTTCCCGTGACTCGCCGCTATACAACCCCGCAACCGGGGCTACCCACAGGATCGTGCCACCTTGCGGCCTTGTCGGGGAACCGCCCGCTCTCCCAAGAGAGCATGGCCATGCCGCCGATTCGGAAGACGACCTTTGACCAGTGAAGCGGACCTGACCAGCCGATGCCGATAACGATCCTCGATCTCATCCTGCTCGGCGTCATGCTGATTTCGGGACTGCTCGCGATGGTCCGCGGCTTCATGCGCGAGGTGCTGTCGATCGCGGCCTGGGGCGCCGCCGCGCTGGTAACGCTTTATTCATTCTCGAAGCTGCTGCCGACCGCGAAGACCTATTTCAACAACGACACGGTCGCGAGCGTGGTCGTGGTCGCCGGTACCTTCATCGGTACCCTGATCGTGGTGTCGATCATCACGGTCCGCATCTCCGACATGATCCTGGATTCGCGAATCGGTGCGCTCGACCGCACGCTCGGATTCCTGTTCGGACTGGGCCGCGGCCTTCTGATCGTGGTGGTCGCATTCCTGTTCTTCAGCTGGCTGGTGCCGGAAAAGCAGCGGCCCGATTGGGTCACCGGTGCAAAATCCCGCGTCGTCCTGCAGGGAACCGGGGATTGGCTGATGTCGCTCTTGCCTGACGACCCCGAGAACACCATTTTAAAGAAATTCAAGAAGAACAAGCCGGAAGACGACCAGACTGACACCGAGCCGCCAGCAGCAGGCGGTGATGGGTACTCAAAGCCTGCCCGCGACAGCTTGAAAAAGCTGATCGAGAAGCCCGCGGCCAAGTGAGGCCGAGGCCTCGCCTAGCAAGGCGGCATGTGAACGAGACCCAGAAGAGAGGCGCGATGGACCAGAACCACGATTCTTCCGGCGAAGCCCAACAAGCGGATCTGGACTTTGGACCTCCCCCCTACCTACGAGACCCCGACCTAGATGGAGACACGCTGCGCGAGGAGTGCGGCGTGTTCGGCATTTATGGGCACGACGACTCCGCCGCGATCACCGCGCTCGGCCTGCACGCGCTTCAGCATCGCGGCCAGGAGGCCGCCGGCATCGTCTCCTATGACGGCTCCCGCTTCCACAGCGAACGACGGCTCGGCTTGGTCGGCGATACCTTCTCCCGCCGCGAGGTGATCGAGCGCCTGCCCGGCAATGTCGCGATCGGCCATGTGCGCTATGCCACGACCGGCGCCACCATCCTGCGCAACGTGCAGCCGCTGTTCGCCGAGCTCAACGCCGGCGGCTTTGCGGTCGGCCACAACGGCAACCTCACCAACGGCCTGACCTTACGCCGCGAGCTGGTGCGCGCCGGCGCCATCATGCAGTCGACCACGGACACCGAGGTGATCCTGCATCTGGTCGCGCATTCCCGCCGCACCAATTTCATCGACCGCTTCATCGAGGCGCTGCGCGCCATCGAGGGCGCCTATTCGCTGGTCTGCATGACCAACAAGAAGCTGATCGGCGCGCGCGATCCGCTCGGCATCCGCCCGCTGGTCTATGGCGAGCTCGAGGGCTGCCCGATCCTGGCCTCCGAGACCTGCGCGCTCGACATGATCGGCGCGCGCTACATCCGCGACGTCGAGCCCGGCGAAGTCGTGATCTTCGACGAGCAAGGCATGCACAGCCACAAGCCGTTCCCGCCGAAACCGGCGCGGCCCTGCGTGTTCGAATACATCTATTTCGCTCGCCCCGATTCCATCGTCGGCGGCCGCTCCGTCTACGAGGTGCGCAAGGCGTTCGGCGCCCAGCTTGCCCGCGAAAGCCATGTCGATGTCGACGTCGTGGTGCCGGTGCCGGATTCCGGCGTGCCGGCCGCGCTCGGCTACAGCCAGCATTCCGGCGTGCCGTTCGAGCTCGGCATCATCCGCAACCATTATGTCGGCCGCACCTTCATCCAGCCGACCCAGAGCATCCGCGAATCCGGCGTGCGCATGAAGCACTCGGCCAACAAGGCCGCGATCGCGGGCAAGCGCATCATCCTGATCGACGACTCGCTGGTGCGCGGCACCACCTCGAAGAAGATCGTGCGCATGATGCGCGACGCAGGCGCGACGGAAGTGCATTTCCGCCTGGCCTCGCCGCCGATCCTCTATCCCGACTATTACGGCATCGACCTGCCGGACCGCGGTGGCCTGCTCGCTGCGACTCATTCGCTGGAGGAGATGCGCGAGCTGATCGGCGCCGACTCGCTCGCCTTCCTGTCGATCGACGGCATGTACCGCGCCATGGGCGAGCCCGCGCGCGACCCGGCCAGCCCGAAATTCTCCGACCACTGCTTCACCGGCAGCTATCCGACCCACCTCACCGACCAGGCCCTGGTGGAGCCGCAGCCGCGGCAGCTGTCGCTGCTGGCTGAGGCGAGCTGACGCGCAGCGTCATCCCGGGGCGAGGCCGCAGGCCGTGAACCCGGGATCTCGAGCTTTTTTATCCGTGCCCATTACGATCGGGATTCCGGGTTCGATGCTTCGCATCGCCCCGGAATGACGGCCGTTATGCCTATGGGCTTGTCCTAGCCGGTCACGTCTGTAAAACCGCGCCAACCAAGACGCGGAAACAGCCATGTCCCTCCCCCTCGCCTCCCGTATCGCCCTCGTCACCGGCGCCTCGCGCGGCATCGGCTATGCCACCGCACGCGCGCTGGCCCGCGCCGGCGCGCATATCGTCGCCGTCGCGCGCACCCAAGGCGGGCTCGAGGAGCTCGACGACGAGATCCGGAAGGAGACCGGCAACGGCGCCACGCTGGTGCCGATGAGCATGACCGACACCGACGGCATCGCGCGGCTCGGCGCGGCGCTGCACGAGCGCCACGGCAAGCTCGATATTCTCGTCGGCAATGCCGGCGTGCCCGGCCCCTCCTCGCCGCTCGGTCATATCGACCTGAAGGCCTGGAACGATGCGGTCGCGGTCAATGCGACCGCCAATTTCCAGCTGATCCGCTGCATGGAGCCGCTCTTGAAGGTCTCCGACGCCGGCCGCGCCCTCTTCGTGACCTCCGGTGCCGCGCACAAGGCATCGGCCTATCTCGGCCCTTACGCCGCCAGCAAGGCCGCGCTGGAGACCTTGGCGCGGGTGTGGGCTCACGAGACCGAGCGCACGCCGCTGCGCGTCAATCTGTTCAGCCCGGGACCGATCCGCACCCGCATGCGCGCTACGGTGTTTCCCGGCGAAGATCCTGACACGCTCGACACGCCCGAGCAGGTCGCCGAATTCATCGTGCCGATGTGCCTGCCAAGCTGGACCGAGACCGGCAAGCTCTACGACTACAAGAGCCGCACGCTGAAGAACTTCCAGCCGCCGGCCTGAGCGGTTGCAGGGCGGCAACTTCGACGGCTACTTGGCGTCCTCGTCCTCGCCGGCCGCGACCTTGACGAGGCTGATCGCGCGCTCCGGGCAGGCAACGACGCACAGGCCGCAGGCCAGGCAGCGGTCGCTGCGCGGCGTATAGGCCGTCTTCATGCCGTGAACCCGAACGCGCAGGCGGCCGACGAAGGACAGCGCGCGGAAGTCGGCCGGCTCGATCGCCGTAACGTCGAATACGTCGTAGGGACAGACCTCGACACAATCGCCTTTAGCCTCGCATCGATTGCGATCGACAACGGGGACGTAGGCGCCGGGCATGGCCTGGCATTCGGTCCCCGGACGGTCGGGATGCCGCGCGGCCTTGCGCACCTTGGCCGGATTGGCTCGCTTGGAGCGACGCGGCTTGGCGACGGAGTCCGGCACACCGCCGGCTGCTGGGATCATCTCGGAGTCACGCATCGGCGGTCAACGCCATGATGTTGCCGCCGGGATCACACAGCCGATGCTGATCGCCGTCGCCCATGACGTCGATCCGTCCACGCCACCGATGGCTGTAAACGCCACCGCCTCTCATCAGGCTGCGACAGAGTCAGAGCAGTCATCATGGTCTCCATTCGGCGAGGCCGTTGAAGCTTGCCTTGCCAGGAGTGCACATGATCCGAACGCGCAGGGGCATCAGCGGGAGGCCGCGCATGGCTACTTCCTGTCCTGCTTGGCGTTGGCCGGCGTCTGATGATCGCGCGCCGCCACCAGCTCCTTGCGCAGTTTCTCCTGCTCCTCCCACGTCAACACCGGACGCTGTTCGTCACGGGGCACGTCGTTCACGGGAAGATAGTTGTAAGTATTGCCGAACCGCTCGGCCTCCGACGGCATCACGCCCGAGGACGCGCAGCCGGCAAGCGACAGTGCGGCGATCAGCCAGGCCGCCGCTGCACGCGCGCGGCGTCCGACCGCCGCCGCTTCAATCCGCGACATCTCGATGCGGACGATCATCGCACCGCTGCTCCCACATCGGCCGGATGAAGCTCCGCGATACCGAGCGTGCGCCCCGCCCCTGGCAGCCCGGGCGGGCTCTTCGTCCAGGGATAGCCGCGTCTGCCCATCTGGTAACCGCGATCGAACAGCGCGCCCATATAGGCCCGGTCGAACGGTCCATCTGCCTGCACCGTAAAATCGTCCGGGATGCTGGCGAGATTGAAATCAACGCCGTTGAATTTGGTGATGGAGTAGATGCGGTAAAGATCTCCGATGCCCTGGTTCTTGATCAGGGTGGACAGCGAGCGCTGCGTGACCGAGAGCATGTCGGCACCGACGTTCTCCCATTGCGGGTCGATGCGAGCGTTGCGAATGACGAACAGCCGCGCGCCGCGCGATGCGCGCCCGGCCCGCTGGCTCGCAATCAGGCGCTGGATCGACGGGCCGATGAAGACCTGCCGGGTGACGCCGCCATCGACATGAAGCTCGTCATAATCCTTGTCGCCGATGCGAACCTTGATGCGCACCGGTGCGAACGCACCGGGCACGGTAGCCGAGGCCAGCAGCACCTGGCGAAACAGCGCGATCGCCTCGGGCGTATCGACCGCAGCGATTCGGCCCATATCCCACAGCACCGGCCGCTGGGCATCGAGGTCGGTCGTCCCGATCAGCAGGACACGCCCCTTGCTACTCTCGCGGGCGACATCGCGCAGGAAGTCGCGATCGACATATTTCTCGATCAGGTTCGAGAGCGGCGCATTGTCGGCCAGTGCCGCTCCCTGCAGCAGTCCGGAGACGTTGACCGTGAAGATGTCCTTCCGGCCATAGGTGGTGAAGATCTCGCGCAGCTTGTCGTCGCGCTCGCGGCCGAGAAACACGAACGGCGCAATCAGCGCACCCGAGCTCACCCCGGTCACCATGTCGAACAACGGCCTCTTACCGGACTCGCTCCAGCCGACCAGAAGGCCCGCGCCGAACGCGCCATTCTCCGCGCCGCCGGAGATCGCGAGGAAGTTGAGCTGCCGCGACGCCAGGGCATTCGCGGAGGCGCGTTGCACGAACGTGTCGGCAAATGCCGGCGTCGCCTCATCGCCCCAATACCGGACGTCTCGGAAGCCGACCGGATCGAGGTGGCCGGAAGCCATCTCCGGCGGCGCAGTGCGGGGCATGAGCGCGGCGCAGGCCGCGAGCTGGGCGGACGCCAGGATCGCCCCGGCGATCCGAAACAGTTGCGCCGCGCGGCTGCGGAACGATACCTCTCGCCCGGGCGCGGTCGCGCCTATCGCCCCCCTGGGCGTGGCCAACGCAGGAAAGCCCCGCGACATCAGGTCGAGACGCATCATACCCCTGGATACCTTGGCCGCTCATTCCTAGATAAACTACTCTAATAATGTTCCACAACTTCCCGCCCACGTCCACTAAAGTTAGATCAAATTCTCTAGATTAGAGGACACGGAAGTGTTTCTTTATGTTTCCAGGGCTGAGCAGCGGACGGCGCCATGAGGAAGGTCGACCCGGTCAAACACGAACAGCGGCGCCAGGAGATCATCCAGGCGGCGCTGCGCTGCTTCGTCAGGAACGGATTCCATGGTGCAAGCACGACCGACATCTGCGCCGAAGCCAAGATGAGCCCGGGGCACCTCTACCATTACTTCCCCAGCAAGGAGGCCATCGTCGAGGCTCTGGTGCAGAGTGACCTCGCCCATGCGGCCTCGCGCGTCGAATTGATCCTGGCATCTCCCGACATCGTCGAGGCGTTGCTGAGAGAGATCGAGGACACCAGCATCCATCGGCCTGAAGCCCAGGTCCTGAGTGCCGAGGCGCTGGCGGAAGCCTGCCGGAATCCGTCGTTCGCACGCATCGTCCAAGAACATGCGCGCGCGATACGCGCCCTGCTTGTCGATTTCCTCATCAAGGCGCAGCGCCGCGGTGAGGTCGATCCTGCGCTCGATCCCGAAGCCGCCGCCAACATTCTCTCTGCCGTGGTCGACGGCGCCCGCGCGCTGCCGATCCGCAATCCCACCGTCGACATCAAGAAAAGCACGGAGCATTTGCGGATCATGCTCAACCGCTTCCTGAGGCCGCCGGCGACGCCGATGCGACCTCCCGCGGGAAGCAGCAAGCGCCGGGCCTGTGGCCCCCTGGGTCTGCTGAAGAAGAAATGACCGGCCTCGCGGACCGTCCCGCGGTGCGCGCCAACTCGACAGATCCCGGCCTGCGCAAGGCCCGCCCTGGACGGGCGCCGCGATTGGCTCCGCTCACCGCCCGCGATTGACTGCAATCAACAAGCAGCTGACCACAGCTCACAGGGAGGATGCCATGACGCGCGCCTTGCGCGAACTCGCGAGCATTGTCGCCCGGTTCGTTCCGCTGGTGGTTGCAGCCTTCCTCATCCTGCTTCCGCGTTTTGCCGGGGCCGGCGAGATTCCGACCTTCGCCGTCGACCCGTCCTGGCCCAAGCAGCTCCCCAACAACTGGATCATCGGCCAGGTCGGCGGCATCACCGTCGACTGGCAGGGCCATATCTGGATGATCCATCGGCCGCGCTCGCTGACAGACGACGAGAAAGGCGCGACGCTGACGCCGCCCCGCTCCAGATGCTGCATCCCGGCGCCGGCCGTGCTCGAATTCGATGTCGACGGCAATCTGCTCCGCGCCTGGGGCGGTCCGGGCGACGGCTACGAATGGGTCGGGCGCGAGCACGGCATCGAGGTCGACGAGCGCGGCTTCGTCTGGATCGGCGGCAATGCAGACAACGACAACGCGATCCTGAAATTCACCCTCGACGGGAAATATGTCGGGCAGATTGGCAGCATCGCGCCGAGCAAGGGCTCCAATGACACGACGCAACTCGGCAAGCCGGCTGAGACCGCGATCGACAAGGATGCCAACGAAATCTACATCGCCGACGGCTACGGCAATCGCCGGGTGATCGTGTTCGACGCGACGACACTGACCTACAAGCGGCACTGGGGCGCCTATGGCCACGTGCCTGACGACGCCAAGCAGCCGCCCTACGATCCGAAAGCGCCGGTCGCGCAGCAGTTCGGCAACCCCGTCCATTGCGTGAAGATCGCGGGTGACGGGCTGGTCTATGTCTGCGACCGCATCAATGACCGTATCCAGGTGTTCAAGAAGGACGGCACCTTCGTCAAGGAATGGTTCTTCGAGAAGAACACGCTCGGCAACGGCGCGGTGTGGGACCTCGCGATCTGGCCCGATCCGAAGCAGAGCTACTTGCTCTCGGCCGATGGCGAGAACAACGAGATCCGCATCATCGATCGCAATAACGGCAACGTGGTCGGCAGCTTCGGTCATAACGGCCGCAGCGCAGGCCAGTTTCACTGGGTGCACGCGATGGCCGTGGACAAGCTCGGCAACGTTTATACCGCCGAGGTGGACACCGGAAAACGCATCCAGAAATTCAGATTGACCTCGGACGCGCTCCGATAAACCTAAAAATGCAGGAGCCGGATCGTGGACGCGGCCCCGCGCCTTTTTGCGCATTGCTGCCGCACGCAAGAGGAGCTATCGAACGAAGATCAGCAAAAGCCCCGCTCAAGAGGGCCGCGCTGGACACAACACCAGGGAGGATACAATGACGACGACCTATGCGCGGCGGCTCGCGATGCTGCTCGCAGCCACCACGCTCGGCTTTGCTGGTCACGCTTCCGCCGACGACAAGACCGTCAAGATCGGCGTGCTCAACGACATGTCGAGCCTCTACGCCGATATCGGCGGTCCCAATTCGGTGGCCGCAGTCAACATGGCAGTGGAGGATTCCGGCCTCAAGGCCAAGGGCTGGACCATCGAGGTCATAAGCGGCGACCACCAGAACAAGCCTGATGTCGGCGTCAACATCGCAAGGCAGTGGATCGACAGCCAGAAGGTCGACGCCATCGCCGATACGCCGAACTCCGGCGTCGCGCTCGCCGTCTCCAATCTGGTCAAGGAGAAGAACGCGATCCTGCTCAATTCCGGCGCCGCAACCGCAGACCTCACCGGCAAGGCTTGCAACGCCAACACCGTCTCCTTCACCTACGACACCTACATGCTCGCCAACGGCACCGGCAAGGCGCTGACCAAAGCCGGCGGCGATACCTGGTTCTTCCTCACTGCGGATTACGCCTTCGGTGCGGCACTGGAGCGCGACACCACCGCAGTCGTCACGGCGAACGGCGGCAAGGTGCTCGGCAGCGTCAAGCATCCGATCAACTCGTCCGACTTCTCCTCCTTCCTGCTGCAGGCGCAGTCGTCGAAGGCCAAGGTCGTCGGGCTCGCCAATGCCGGCGGCGACACCACCAATGCGATCAAGCAGGCTGCCGAATTCGGCATCGTCCAGGGCGGCCAGAGGCTCGCGGCGCTGCTGCTGTTCGTCACCGACGTGCATGCACTCGGCCTCAAAGTCGCGCAGGGCCTCACCTTTACCGAGTCCTTCTATTGGGACCTGAACGACAAGACCCGCGCCTGGTCGAAGCGCTTCATGGAGGCGTCGCCCAAGCATACGATGCCCTCGATGACGGTCGCCGGCAATTACGCCGCCGTGCTGCATTACCTGAAGGCGTTGGAGGCGCTTGGCGGCAATCCGCATGACGGCGCCAAGGTGGTCGCCAAGATGAAGGAGATCCCGACCGACGATCCGCTGTTCGGCAAGGGCCCGCTGCGCGCCGATGGCCGCCGCCTGATCCCGGCCTATCTGTTCGAGGTCAAGAAGCCCGAGGAATCGAAGTACCCTTGGGACTACTACAAGCTGATAGCAACGATTGCGCCGGAAGATGCCGCCAAGCCGCTGGAAGCAAGTGACTGTCCGCTGGTGAAGAAATGACGGCGCATAATTTCTGTATGTTTCGCCTGTGTCGGACCGGAAACTTTTGAGCCATCGGCGAGGTTCGCGTGTTGCGAACCTCGCCGCTGTTTCTCCTCGCGCATCACGCATCCGCAGCGCGATCGCTGAGAGTCATGCGAAGGAGAAGCGCCTGTGATCAAGAGATAGTTACTGACCGGTGCCGTGGAGGCGCGCGCGCTCACGAGAACGACACATCGCTGTCACCTACCGCGACTAAATGCCGCAGCGCGACAGCACACGTTCTTTTTGGGCCAGCCGAATGAAAATCAGACTTCTTTCCACGGTCGCAGTTTCTGCGCTCGCCATCACGATTGCATGCACCGCTCCTGTCTCCGCGGATCAGGACGAACGGGGCCATCAGCATGCACATGACGGAGACACCGCGACACCGATCAAGCATCTCGTGATCATCTTCAACGAGAACCGTTCCTTCGACCATTATTTCGCGACCTATCCGAACGCCGGCAATCCGGCCGGAGAAATTCCCTTCAAGGCCAAGCCGCATACGCCGAAGGTGAACAACCTCGCCAACGCCAATCTCCTGGTCAACAACCCGAACTCGACCAACACGGCCAACGGCACCGGCGCGACAGACCCGTTCCGCCTCGACCGCACCCAGGCCAACACCCGTTCCCAGAACCACGCCTACACGCCCGAGCAGCAGGCCTACGACAACGGCAAGGCTGACCTGTTCCCGAAATTCACGGGCCGCGGCACCGCCGGCGGTGCCGGTGCCTTCGGCACCAACGGCCAGGTGATGGGCTATTTCGACGGCAACACCGTCACGGCATTCTGGAATTACGCTCAGAACTTCGCGATGAACGACGCCGCCTATACTGACACCTACGGCCCGTCGACGCCCGGCGCGATCAACGTGATCTCCGGTCAGACCAACGGTGCGCAGAACATCGTCGGCTCGTCATCATCGATCGCAGACGGCCAGGGCGGCCTGACGCTGATCGGCGACACCGATCCCGCCTATGATTCCTGCTCGAGCACGACGAGCACGGTCTTGATGTCGGGACAGAACATCGGCGACCTGCTCAACGATGCGAAGATCAGCTGGGGCAGCTTCATGGGCGGCTTCAACCTCTCTCTGACCAACACCAACGGCACGACCGGCTGCGCGCGCAGCACCTATTCGAGCAACGTGGCCAGCACCATCACCGACTATATCCCCCACCACGCCTGGTTCCAGTATTACAAGTCGACGGCTAACCCGACCCATGCGCGGCCGAGCTCGCTTAGCGCAATTGGACACACGTACAAGGCCGACGGCAAAACCGTCGATCCGGCCAATCACGCCTATGACCTCGAGGACTTCTACGCCGCGGTCTCGGCCGGCAATTTCCCCGCCGTTTCCTACATCAAGATGCCGGCCTATCAGGACGGTCATCCCGGCAATTCCGACCCGCTCGACGAGCAGGCCGGCAACGTCGAGCTGATCAACTTCCTGCAGCAGCGTCCGGACTGGAAGGAGACCGCGGTCATCGTGACCTATGACGACTCCGACGGCTGGTACGACCACGCCTATGCGACGCCGACCAGCGCCTCCTACGACTCCAGCGCCGATCAGGTCAACGGCGCCGGCCTGTGCGGCACCGGTGCTGCCACCCAGCCTCAGCCCAAGGGCCTCAACGGCACGCCCGTCAACGGCCGCTGCGGTCCGGGCACGCGGGTTCCGTTCATCGTGATCTCGCCCTACGCCAAGCAGAACTACGTCAGCCACACGCGCATCTCGCAGGCTTCCGTGGTGCGCTTCATCGAGGACAACTGGTTGCACGGCCAGCGCCTGGGCCGCGGCTCGTTCGACGCCAGCGCCGGATCGATCATGGACCTGTTCGACTTCGAACATGATCACGACGATGAGGCGAACAAACTGTTTCTCGATCCGACTGCGGGCACCGTCATCGTGAGCGTGCCCGAAGGCCATCACCACTAGATCATGATGCGATTAGAACGAACCGCATCATGATCTCATCTCTTTGATTGAGCATGATCTCCGCGCAAACGCCTATGGCGTTTGTCGCGAGGGAAAACCGGTTTCCACTTCTCCGGATCATGCTCTAAGCGATCAGAACAGACATATGAACGTTCACATGTCGTGGCTCCTCGGCGCCGGCCTGCTCTGCATGGCCGGCGCTGTCTCCGCGCTCGAGGCGCAGGGAGTTCCTGGAGCCAATCCGAACCCGATCCACCTCGTCCGTCCGCACACTGCCCCGCTCTCCGCGATGGCGCAGCTCGGCCGGCAGATCTTCAACGACGCCTCGTTGTCGTCGTCGGGGGCGCTGTCATGCGCGTCCTGTCACAGTGCGGATCACGCTTATGGCCCACCTACTGACGAGCCGGTCATGCTCGGCGGCTCGACCCTGTCGCAACAAGGCGCGCGCGCGGTCCCATCGCTGACCTATCTCGAGCGTCAGCCGAATTTCAGCATCGGCCCCGATAAGGGCGACGACGAGAACCTCGTCGACCTGGCGCAGATGGCTGCGATCGCACAACAAGCCCCGCGCGCGAAGAAGATCGCGACGCAGAGTGCAGCTTCGGCGGCGAACATCGTGCCGCAAGGCGGCCTGTTCTGGGACGGACGCGCTGACACGCTGCAGGATCAGGCGCTGTTTCCCCTGCTCGACCGGCGCGAGATGGACGGTGGCAGCATCGAAACCGTCGCCGGCAAGCTGCGCCACGCGCCCTATGTGGAGAGCTTCATCGGCCTGTTCGGCGCCAACATCTTCAACAATCCCCGACTGCTGGTCTCGGAGGCGATGTTCGCTGTCGCCCGCTATCAGCTCGAAGAGCCGAGCTTTCATCCCTACAGCAGCAAGTTCGACTACTGGCTGGAGGGCAAGGCGCAGCTGAGCGCGAGCGAACTGCGCGGCCTGCAATTGTTCAACGATCCCGACAAGGCCAATTGCGCCGGCTGCCATCCTTCCAGCCCTACCCGCGACGGGCTGCCTCCTCTCTTCACCGACCATCAGTACGAGGCACTCGGCGCGCCGCGCAATGCAGCGCTGGCCGACAACCATGATCCAAGCCATTTTGATTTGGGCGCCTGCGGTCCGCAGCGCACCGACATCGCCGACCAGACGCAATATTGCGGCATGTTCCAGACCCCGACCTTGCGCAACGCGGCGACCCGCCGCGCATTCTTCCACAACGGCGTCTTCCGTACTCTGCAGCAGGTGCTCGATTTCTATAATTTCCGCGACACCAATCCTGAGAAGGTCTATCCGCGCGCGGCCGATGGCACCGTGCAGAAATACGACGACCTACCCGCGAAGTACCGAGCCAATGTCGACGTGACCGATCCGCCGTTCGACCGCAAAGCGGGGGAGAGTCCAGCGATAACCGCGCAGGACGAAGCCGACATCATCGCCTTCCTGAACACGTTGACCGACGGCTATCAGCCGAAGCCTTGAGCGGCCCGCCTGATCATCCCCTGATCGCTGGTGTCACCTCTCGCCATCAGCGCAGCAGGGCCGCGAGCCGGCCGATGCCCTCCGCGATCGTCGGTTCCTGCGGCAGCGAATAGGACAGCCGGATCGTGTTCGCTCCGCTGCCGTCGTGAAAGAAAGCCGCACCCGGGACGAACGCCACCTTGGCCTCCTCGACGGCCCGCTCCAATAACGCCGCACCGGACATGGATTCCGGCAAGGTCGCCCACACGAACAGGCCGCCCTCCGGCCTGGTCCAGCTCACGCCCGACGGCATCTCGGCCTCGAGTGATCCCAGCATGGCGTCGCGCTTGCGCCGGTAATGCGCGCGCGCCGTCGCGATCAACTCGGCGTGCCGGCCGCCTTCGACCAGCCTGTGCATCACCATCTGATTGATGGCCGATACGTTCAGGTCGCTCGCCTGCTTGATGAGCACGAGACGGCCGATGATAGCGCGCGATGCGCAAACCCAACCGACGCGGAGGCCGGGCGCGACGGTCTTCGAGAACGTCCCGAGATAGATCACCCGCGAGCGGTCCAGCGAGCCGCTGCGGCCGGCATCGATGGCCTGCAGCGCCGGGAGCTCGTCCCCTTCGAGCCGCAGCGCCGAATAGGCGCTGTCTTCGAGCACCGGCACGTCGAGCTCGGCGGCCAGGTCCAGGATGTCGCCGCGCGCGGCCAGCGAGAGCGTATCTCCGGTGGGGTTGGCGAAGTCGGGCACGACATAGGCAAACTTGACGCGCGCGCCCGACGTCGCTTTCGCGGCCTCGTCGGCATAGGACGCCGGCGTCCGGTTGGAGGCGTGCGGGCGGATCACGTCGTAGCGCGGCTCGTAGGCCGAGAAAGCCTGTAGCGCGCCGAGATAGGTCGGAGCGGTGACCAGCGCCGTATCGCCGGGGGTGAGCAGCAGCTTGCCGAGGAAGTCCAGCGCCTGTTGCGAACCCGACGTGATGAGGATGTTGTCGGCCGACGCTGGGACGCCGCGCCCAGCCATGTGACCGGCAATCCATTCGCGAAGCGGAGCGTAGCCCTCGCTGACCGAATATTGCAGCGCCGCCGATGCGCCGGCCTGGTCGGCGAGAACCTCGCCATAGGCTTGCGTCGCCGCTGCTGCAGGAAACAGTGCGGGATCGGGAATCCCGCCGGCGAAGGAAATCACCCCAGGTCGTTCGAGCAGCTTGAGCAGCTCACGAATTTCCGATGCCTTCATGCGCTCGGCGCGGCGCGCGTAGATCGGTTGCCAGCTGGACATGATTCCACCCCGAGGAGCTTTGAGAGTTTATGTCAGTATAATTGACCTATTTTCGGCGAGACGCAAGACTCAAAATTCAATCAAAAGTTGAATTGTTATGCCGCAGATCCTCGGACGACAGCGAGGGGGCGGCGTCAGATCACGGGCCAGGGTCTTACGGCTGTGTGCGCTCGAGCTGCTCGTGCTTAAAGAGCCGAGCGCGCTTTACGAGGGTCGCTTGCGCTTGTGCGCAAACGGATTGGCCTTCTCGCGCAAGGTGATGCGAACCGGGGTGCCAGGCAGATCGAACGTGTCGCGCAGCGAATTGGTGAGGTAGCGCAGATAGGATTGCGGGATCGCGTCCGCCCGCGAGCAGAACAGCACGAAGCTCGGCGGCCGCGCCTTGGTCTGCGTGATGTAGTTGAGCTTCAGCCGCCGGCCCGAGACCGCCGGCGGTGGACTGGCCGCGATCGCCTGCTCGAACCAGCGATTGAGCGCCGAGGTCGGCACGCGCTTGTTCCAGACCGCATAGGCGCGGACGATCGCCTCCATCAGCCGGTCGATGCCCTCACCCATCAGGCCGGAGACTGCAACGATCGGAGCGCCTGCGACCTGCGGCAGCCAATGATCGGCATCGGCGCGCAGCGCCGAGATCTGGCCGGGCTTGCCGTCCATCAGGTCCCATTTGTTGACCGCAATCACCAGCGCGCGGCCCTCGCGCTCGATCAGATCGGCGATGCGCAAATCCTGCTCCTCGAAGCGGTTCTGCGCGTCCATCATCAGGACCACCACCTCGGCAAAGCGCACCGCGCGCAGCGCGTCCGCTACCGACAGCTTCTCCAGCTTTTCCTCGATCCGCGCACGGCGCCTCAGTCCGGCCGTGTCGTAGATGCGGAAGCCGCGGCCCTTCCAGTCGATCTCGACGGCGATGGAATCGCGCGTGGTGCCGGCCTCGGGACTGGTGAGCAGCCGCTCCTCGCCGAGCAGATGATTGATCAGGGTGGACTTGCCGGCGTTGGGACGGCCGACGATGGCGACCCGGATCGGCCGCTGCGCGCGCTCCTCGTCGGTCTCCTCGTGCTCGTCCTCATCAGACGCAGGAGGCACGAGCTGGCTCACGGCGTCATAGAGCTCGCCCATGCCTTCGCCATGCTCCGCCGAGATCTGGATGGGATCGCCGAGGCCGAGCGCATAGGACTCCATCGCGCCGGCTTCGCCGTGCTTGCCCTCGCTCTTGTTGGCGAGCAGCAGCACCGGCTTGTTGGCGCGGCGGGCGAAATCGGCGAAGGCGCGGTCGGTCGGGGTCAGGCCGACGCGGGCGTCGATCACGAAGAACAGAGCGTCGGCAAGCTCGATCGCGGTCTCCGTCTGCTCCTGCATCCGCGCGGTCAGCGAGCCCTTGGCACCCTCGTCCAGTCCCGCGGTGTCGATCACCGTGAAGGCGAGGTCGCCGAGACGGGCCTCACCTTCGCGGCGGTCGCGGGTCACCCCCGGCAGGTCGTCGACCAGCGCCAGCTTCTGTCCGACCAGGCGGTTGAACAGAGTGGATTTGCCGACATTGGGCCGGCCGATGATGGCAATCGTGAACATGATGATCCAATGCGCCCCTGGTGCGCTTTACGCCGAAAGCTCTAGCTCAATCGGCCAGCGACTGGAATGACGCGCCGGAACAGTCGGTCAAAGGATTAACGGCTGAAGGAGCCGCTCGGCATCGGCGCCGGGAATGAACCGGACGTGCCTGATTGCTGCTGCGGCTGGGCGGCCGTTGTATCGTCCTGGGGCGGTGCCGTGGTGCGGCGGCGGGCGATCTTCTTGGGCTTCGGCGCGGGCGGCACGCCTGCGGCGCCCTCCTCGACCGCAGCGGCCTCGCCATCCTGCGGCGGCTGGTCGACCGGCGCGGCAGCGGTGTGCCTGGCTTTCTTGCCCTTCTTCGCCTTAGGCTCCTCGGCCGGCGGAGGCTGCACAGGCTGAGCCGCCTGCTGCTGCTCCTCGGTCTGCTGCTTTTCGACCTCGCCCTTGTAGAGCTCCTTCGGCACGCCCTGCTCGAGCCCGGGCACGCCCTCCGGAAACACCGGCTTGCGGTCGCCGGGCAGCTTCTTCTTGGTGTCGAGAAAATCGAGCAGATCGCTCGGGTCGAAACTGCCGCCGCTCGCACAGCCGCCCAGCACGCTGGAGAACGCGAACAGGATGGTGGCGGCAATCAAGCGTTGGTGGCGGCGCATGGTCGGTCCCCCGTTCAAACGTAAAGTCCTGCCGTCGGGCGTCGTCAGCTCTTGGCCACGGGCGGCAACAAGGCCTGCAGCGCCTCCGCGCGCGAGCGCAGCGCCGGCGGCGTCTCGCCATCGAGCGCGATCATGTCCAGCCATTGCCGGGCCGCAGCCGCATCATTGCCGCGCCATGCGGAGAGGGCCAACAGCTCCCGCGCGGCGTGCCGGAACGGTGCGCCAGCCCCGGTGTCGCCTTCCAGGCGCAGCTTCATGTCCTGATAGCTTGCCGTATCGACGAGCAGGCCGGCGGCGCGAAGCCGCGCCAGCGCCTGCTGCTCGCCGCCGATGCTGCGGTCGGCCGCCAATTCGTCGTAGAGCTTGGCCGCCGCCTGCTTGTCACGTGTCGCGGCCTCGGCAGCCTCGCGGAAACGGGCCAGCATGCGATAGCCGGACGGCGCCCTGCCGGCCAGATCGGCGAACGCCTTTTCCGCCTCGGCGTGCTTGTTCTGGTCAGAAAGTTCCACGGCCTTGTTGAAGGCGGCGCCCGCATCGGCGGCCTTCTGCCCCTCGAGATATTGGTAAGCGCGCCAGCCGCCGACGCCGGCGACGACCAGGAGCGCCACCGCAATGATGAAAATCGAATACCGGTCCCACAGCTGCTTGAGCTGCTCGCGGCGGACCTCTTCGCTTACTTCATCAAAAAATTCAGACACTTAGCGATGTCCCATGATAACCGCTGTGAGGTGTTTCGCGTGCGGTATTAACGTGCCGGCGAGCACCCAGCCCCCGATATGTGGCGCCGATACCGCGCCGATATGGCGGAGGCAAGGCCGGCCTTGCGGAATCAAGAGCTTAATACCGGTTTTGCGTCGCTCCCGCCGGAACGCGGCTATCATGCCCTCACCGCTTCGCGCAACTGCCTTCTGATCCCCTCGCGTGGAACGGGCTCGGTTCTCAGGTCTTGGTCTTCATGTCGTAGACATGTTCGGCGGCCGGAAAGGCGCGCGAGCGGACATCCGCCGCATAGGCCGCCACGGCCTCCTCGATGGCGGGTCCGAGATTACCGTAGCGGCGAACGAATTTCGGCACTTTCGGCGACAATCCGAGCATGTCCTCCAGCACCAGCACCTGACCGTCGCAAGCTGCGCTGGCGCCGATACCGATGGTTGGAATAGCGACGTCTTGCGTGATCTTGCGCGCCAGCGGCTCGGCGACCGCCTCGATCACCATCGAGAAGGCGCCGGCCTCGGCGATTGCGCGCGCATCGTTCTCGATCGGGGCCCAGCTGTCCGCCTCGCGCCCCTGGGCCTTAAAACTTCCGAGGGTGTTGATCGATTGCGGTGTCAGACCGATATGCCCCATCACCGGAATCCCGCGCTCGGTGAGAAACCGCACCGTCTCGGCCATCCGCACGCCGCCTTCGAGCTTGACCGCGCCGCACTGCGTCTCCTTCATGATCCGCGCCGCCGAATGGAACGCCTGCTCTTTACCGGCCTCATACGAGCCGAACGGCATGTCCACCACGACCAGCGCCTGGCGTGAACCGCGCATGACGGCGCTCCCCTGCAGGATCATCATGTCGAGCGTGACCGGCACGGTGGTCTCGAAGCCATGCATGACGTTGCCGAGCGAATCCCCCACCAGGATCACATCACAATGCCGATCGACCACCGCCGCAGTGTGGGCGTGGTAGGAGGTCAGCATCACGATCGGCTCGCCGCCCTTGCGGGCCCGGATGTCGGGAGCCGTCTTGCGCCGGGTCGTGGATTGGACCGACATCGTCAGCTCCCCATCACGGGAATGCCGAGCACGACCGGGTGGAAGGCGAAGGCTAGCGCCAGATAGGCGACGATCCCGACCACTACCGCGATCAGATCGTTGCCGATGCCGCCGACAGGAATCGGCGGGGCGCCCGGATCGGCACGGCGCTTCAGCGAGATGCGATCGTACACCGCCCAGGCCAGGATCGAACCGAACAGAACGATGCCGCCGAGATCGCCATTGGCGAGCAGATGGCCGAATGCCCATAGCTTCACGCCTGCCAGCATCGGATGCTTGACGGCCCTATAGATGCGGCCGCGGACATAGGCTGCGACGACCAGGATCACCGCCGGCAGCATCAAGGCGATGTTGAGATGCTTCAGAAATTTCGGAGGATTCCATACGGCCTGGAACTCGTCGGCGCGATAATGCGCAAAGCCCCAGACGATCAAGGCGAGGCCGGCCAGCGCCACCAGCGAATAGACGATCTTGTAGGTCCCTTCGCCCATGGACGCGATCAACCGCGCCCGCGCCCCGCGCTGCGCCGTGAACACATGGGCGCCAAGAAATAGCACCAGCCCCACCACCATCACCAGAAGTCCCACGATCGATCCCCCTCTTGCGTGCTGGCGTCAGTCAGACCCCCGTATCATTTTTGGTGGTCGCATCGCAATGTGTCGGCAGCAGTCCGCACTTCAAGTCACTGTTTCTCCGACGACGTCTTCCCGAGGTCGCGATTATCGACGTAGCGGATCGCGATGGGACGCCCGGCGAGCGCGCCGCCCAGATTGGATGAGAACTTGAGCGGCAGGCACGACTGGAGCGAACTGTTGATCGCCTTCAGATAGGTATCGCGCGTATCGGCCGAGACACCTGACGTCGCGTAGGTCAGCCGCGGTGAGCCGATCATCTCGCCGTCGCGCTTGAAGCTGAAGCGCACCGTCATCTGCATGCCCTCGCGCGCGGCATCCGCCGCCGGCGGCGTCCAGCAGGACCTGAGCGCTGCGAACAGATCGCCGATATTATCGAGATCGTGGTCGGGCTTCTGATACTTTGCCGCCTGATCCTTTGCAGGCACGCTCTGCACCGTGAGCTGCAGATTCTCCCCGTACGGATAGTCCATTTCCGGTATGCACGGCCACGGCCCATAGACGCCGCAATAGGACGGCGTGCACGGCCCTTCGTCGAGCACGCTGCAGGGCGTGTGGGCAAACGGCACCGGATTGATCTGGCGAGCGCGCCGCTGTGCGGAAGCCATCGCGGGGACCAGCAGCAGCAGGATCAGGCAAAGACGCAGCATGGATGACACCAGGGATCGCTCACGAGAAGGTGGTCGCGGCGCCCGCCGACACAAGGCCAATCCCGTTCACGTCTGCGCGTTCCGTCTCCTCGCGCGGCCGACTCGACCCTGGCGCCGGAACTTGGTTAGATCACGGCAACTGCGACCTCACGAAAGACGAAATATGAGCCCGTCCACACGCCAGACCACGATCAACATCATCAATCCCAACATGACGGAATCGATGACCGCGCTGATCGCGAAGGCTGCGCAGACGAGCGCGAGCCCGACGACGCGCGTCGTCGGCCGGACTGCGCGTTTCGGCGCCGCTTCGATCGAGGGACATTACGACGAGGCCCTGGCGACCATCGGCATGTTGAAGGAAGTGGCCGAGGGCGATGCGGCCGGCTGCGACGCCCATGTCATCGCCTGCTTCGGCGATCCTGGCCTGCTCGCCGCGCGCGAGCTCTCCGCCGCACCCGTGCTCGGCATTGCGGAGGCGGCCATGCACGCCGCGAGCTTCGTCGCCACCCGCTTCAGCATCGTCACCACGCTGTCGCGCACCAAGATCATCGCCGAACATCTGGTGCGCAACTACGGCATGGAGCATAGTTGCCGCAAGGTTCGCGCCGTCGATGTGGCGGTGCTCGATCTCGACAAGCCGGAGGCCAATGTCCGCGGCATTCTGCTCGACGAATGCCGCGATGCGCTTGATAACGACGGCATCGGCGCGATCGTGTTGGGCTGCGCCGGGATGGCGGATCTTGCGCAGGAGCTGTCCGGCGAGCTCGGTATTCCCGTGATCGACGGCGTCGCCGCGGCAGTGCGCTTTGCCGAAGCGCTGGTGGGACTGGGGCTGAAGACCTCCAAGCACGGAGATCTCGCCTTCCCCCTGGCCAAGGCCCGCACAGCGATTTGAGGTCCTGCCCACCCGGGCAGTTACGAAACCGCGGATGACGCTCCACATTTGGGATCACCCCTGTTTGGAGCCGCCCATGTCCAATCTGCCCGTGTCCGATCTGTCCGCCCTCACCTCGCTGTCGTCAGCCCTCAACGCCATCGTCGTACAAGCCGCTGGCGCGGTCGTGTCCGTCCACTCCCACCGCTCCCGTGCGACCGGCTTCGTCTGGAAGCCCGGCCTTGTGGTCACCGCCGAGGAGGCACTGGCCGACGAGGGCGAGATTACGCTGGTGTTTGCCGACGGCAGCACGCGACCGGCGACTATCGCGGGCCGCGATCACACCACCGACGTCGCCCTGCTCCGCTTCGAGGCTGCGGGCCTTCCCGGCACGCTCACGCCCGCAGGACTCAAGAACGCGGTGCCGCCGCTTGCCTCGCTTGCGGTGGTCGTCGCAACTGATGATGGTGCGCCAACCGCGGCGCTCGCGATGGTCTCGAAATCGGCCGGCGCCTGGCGCAGCCTGCGCGGCGGCGAGATCAGCGCGCGTATCGAGCTCGGCACCCGCCTGCGCCGCAGTCAGGAGGGCGGCTTGGTCCTCAGCGCCGATGGCAGGGCCATCGGCATGGCGGTGCTGGGTCCGCGCCGGACGCTGGTGATCCCTGCGGCCACGATCGAACACGTTGCCGGCAGGCTCGAAACCCACGGCCGGATCGCGCGCGGCTATCTCGGCGTCGGCCTGCAGCCGGTGAAGCTCGATGACGGCATCGGCGCGATGGTGATGAGCATCGACAAGAACGGCCCGGCGGCGGCCGCCGGCCTGCGCCAGGGCGATGTGCTCACCGCGCTCAACAATCAGTCCTTCAGCAGCATGCGGGCCTTGATGCGCGAACTTGGCCCCGACAGTGTCGGTGCCGTGGTCGACGTGGCGGGCCTGCGCGGCGGCGAGCCGGTCCGCTTTGCGCTCACCATCGGCGAGAGGCCGGCCGCGTGACGGAGGAGACGAGGCCGCCGATCGTCATCGCGATCAATCTCGACGATCCCGATCTTGCGGACCGGCTTGCGGCGCTGCTCGGAAAAGTCGGCGGCCTGCGCCTGGCGGCGCCGGGCGAGCCTGCCGATGTCGTCGTGGTCGCGCCGCAGCCTGCCGAGGACGGTACCGCCGACAGTTTTCAGCTCACCGCGCGCGAACGCGACGTGCTGGCCCTGCTCGCCGAAGGAGCTTCGAACAAGGAGATCGCCCGCGCGCTCGGCATCTCCGTGCACACGGCCAAATTCCACGTCGGCTCGTTGTTGGACAAGCTCGACGCCACCGGCCGCACCGATGCGGTCGCCCACGCCGCGCGGCACGGGATCATCAATTTGTAGAGCTACGGCTTGTCATTCCGTAGAGCGCAGGTCCATCCACTGGTCATTCCGGGGCGCGCGGAACGCGCTCGTTCCGCGCAACATGACGCGAAATGGATTCCTGTATCTGACCGGGTGTCACTGTCATAGTGGCGGCGGGTAGAGACAGCTCGTTGGATTCCCGGTTG